>NZ_MVVH01000009.1:0-59379 GCF_003636935.1 Helicobacter pylori | reverse complement strand
TAGAAAATCAAATAATAGAAGCCACTACAAGGCTTTTAACGAGCTATCAAATCTTTTTAAACCAAGCACGAGATAACGCTAATAACCAAATCACAGAAAACAAAACCCAAAGCCTTGAAGCGATCACACAAGCTAAAACGAGCGCTAACAACGAAATCAACACGAACAAGACCGCAAGCCTTGAAGCAATCACACAAGCTAAAACAAGCGCTAACAACGAAATCAACACGAATAAAACGCAAGCGATCAATAACATTAACGAAGCTAAAGAAAACGCTAACAACGCAAATAATTCCAAAAATCCTTTCAATAAAGAGGGCTTTAAAAGGGTTATGACATTAACTCTTATTTAGCGTATGGGTGTGAGAAAAATAAGCCTCAAATCCGTTTAAATCTTGGATCTGTTCTCATCAAACATGAATGGCTAAAGCTTTTTGACTAACGCCAAGCTCTTTGCTATGGATTATAAAAAATGTTTTTAGCATTTTTTAGATTTCATTATCCATATTTGATGAGAGCTAAGCCTTTTTATTTTATAAAAAGGGCTGTATCAATCACAATGAAATGTAATCCACTTCTTTGGGTCTTTGATGGTTAGCAATGAGTTGCTTACAGGTCGCAACGCCTTCTGAAGTGCCAACCATTAATAGCTTGGATTCGCTTGCAATGATCGTTTCTCCATCGGGCATGGGGATGTATTTGCCATCTTTTTGAGTGATACCAATCACAAACGCTTTAGCGATCTCTCTAAAATGGGCTTCTTTTAATTTCCTTAACACAAGCCAACTGGTTTTAGGGACAATCACTTCTTCTAAGTCTAAAAGCGTGTCTTTTTTATTGATAAAACGCTCTAAGATATTTTCCATATCCGGGCGCACCGCCATCGCGCTCACTCTCTGCGCCATAAGCTTTGTAGGGGAAACCACCATATCAGCCCCTAATTTTTTTAATTTTTCTAAGCCTTCATCGCTATGCGCGCTCGCAATGATGTAGTAAGGTTTGCGCTTCAATTCCTTTTCAAACAAGCGCACGCTCACCATTAACGCCACATTCACCGGTAAAATCTTAGACAAAGCCACAACACCCCTAGCGCTGCTTAAGTGGGTTTTTAGCATGGCTAAATTGGTGTGCGGATCGCCTATGATATAGTAGGGGTATTTGTGTTTAATGGCTTCTTCTTCAAAACTAGGGTCATTATCCACGACCACAAAAGGGATTTGAGCAGAGCGGAACTGCTTGCTCAATTCAATGGTGTATTCATTGTGGTAACAAATCACATAATGATCCTTAAGGCGCGCGATTTTATAAATCATACCTTTCTCCTTAATCAATCTGGTAAGCGTGCCTTTATTGACTACGCTAACTAAAATAGCCACGCTAAAGGCAATAATTCCTGCCCCAAAAAACATTAAAATGGAAGTTAAAAAAATACTTATAGGCCCAAACTGGCTTTCATTTAAAGCACCAAACCCTGTAGCTGTCATGGTGTAAGTCGTTTGAAAGAAAGCTTGCATAAGGCTATAATTTTCTAGGGCGAAGTATCCCAGAGTGCCTAAAAGCACAAGCAATTGGATTAAAATAAGCGGGAGTCTAAAGACCTTAAATTGCTCATAGATTTCAGAATTTAAATTGACTTCTGGCTGAATTTCATCGTCTTTTTTGATTTTAAAAAATTTCAACTTTTCAAACAAAACCAATTCCTAGATCAAAATAAATTCTTTTGAAAGCGTTTCATTTTTAAACTCCCTTAAAATATCAAGCCCAATCGCACCAAATTGATATTTAATAAAGAAGTTTAGTTTTAAGGGTTTTTAAAGATGTTATAAAAACCCTAAACGGCTAAGCCCCTTTACGCATGGTTCTTAAAGTGGAAGCAGCCACTTTAATGCGTTTAGTCGTGCCGTCGTCTAATTGGATTTTAATCGATCGCAAGTTAGGGAGTAAGCGGCGTTTGTTTTTGTTGTTCGCATGACTGACATGATTGCCTACCATAGGCCCTTTAAAAGTTAAAGCACATCTTTTTGCCATTGTGTATCCTTAATTATTGAAATAAACTTTGCATTATACTCAAAATAGCCTTTAAAAAGACTGATTTTAAGGCTAATTTTTAAATGGTTCGTTTAAGAACTACTTTTTTTGAGACATAGAACTTTTAAAGCCTTTCATTCTATCAATAGTGTCTCGGTATTTGGCAATATTTTCTTCTGTAAGTTCTGTTACAGCTTTTTTCATGACAACGGCATACATCCTGTTTAAGATCTTATGTGTCGCATCTTCTTTATTCTTTTCCAAATCTTCATGGATAATGCTGTTAGAAGAATCAAACCCTCCAGAATTACTGTGTTTATAAGTATAGGTCATTGCCTGAAAAGTCCCTACTTCCACAGCAAAATCATGGATTACACGATTGCTTTCTGGCTCATAAAAATTAAACCATACAGAGCCTGAGCTTTGATCCACTAGCGTGTCCAAATTAGGATTATTGGGATCTTTTAAATTCATTTTCAAATCTTCTAAGATTCCTACCCACCCTTTCAAATCCAAAACGGAAAAAATCTTTCTCTTATCTTGCGCGCTTAAAGCTTTTTCATCTTGAAAACGCAACACTTGATAGCCTCTTTTTTCAAAAATAGTTTGGATTTGATTGACTAAAGCGTCTTGAAACTTATCAATATAGGGTTTTAGATTATCGCTCACTTGAATGTGCGGCGCTAAAATACCTACAACATGATGGTTTTGTGGGGCTTGAACAATATGTATCGGATAATTAAAATCTAGTGGCGTAACATGTTCAGAGCTTGTTTGCATTCTTTCATGAGTTTGAGCTGGTTGTTGATTTTTGGCGTTATTTGGTGTCTTTGTTTCAGCGCTTGGATTCATCGCACAACCAATCAACACGCTTGAAAGCCCTAAAGCCACCAACATTTTAGAATAAATTCTAACTTTTTTAAAGATAAACGAACGCTCCATAAAAGACTCCTAAAAATTAAGATGAACTCTCATCATATCCTATTCATGCTATTTTTAAGTAAACCAATTTGCGCTACAATTTTCTTTTTTTCTAAATTTCAAGCATGGCGATTTTAGGGGATTTTATGCTCTATTCTTTACTATATGGCTATTTCAATATCAATCTTTTCCAGTATTTGACCTTTAGAGCAGGGTTAGGGTTTTTCATAGCCTTTTTCCTCACGCTTTTTTTAATGCCTAAATTCATTCTATGGGCCAAGGCTAAAAAGGCTAACCAGCCCATTTCTAGCTTCGTGCCAAGCCACCAGAATAAAAAAGATACCCCTACGATGGGGGGGATTGTGTTTGTTTTTGCAACCATTGTTGCGAGCGTGTTGTGCGCGTCTTTGGGTAATCTTTATGTGTTGTTAGGGATAATCGTGTTAGTGGGCTTTAGTTTTGTGGGTTTTAGAGACGATTACACTAAAATCAACCAACAAAATAACGCCGGAATGAGCGCGAAAATGAAATTTGGCATGCTTTTTGTCCTTTCGCTTGTGGTGTCTGTTTTATTGAGCCTTAAAGGGTTGGACACTTTTTTATATGCGCCGTTTTTGAAAAACCCTTTGTTTGAAATGCCCACGATGTTAGCGGTTGGTTTTTGGGTGTTGGTTTTTTTATCCACGAGCAATGCGGTGAATTTAACCGACGGCTTAGACGGCTTAGCGAGCGTGCCTAGCATTTTCACCCTCTTAAGCCTTTCTGTCTTTGTGTATGTGGCAGGGAATGCGGAATTTTCTAAATACTTGCTCTATCCTAAAGTCATAGATGTGGGGGAATTGTTTGTTGTCTCGCTGGCGTTAGTGGGATCGCTCTTTGGCTTTTTGTGGTATAACTGCAACCCGGCAAGCGTGTTTATGGGCGATAGCGGGAGTTTGGCTTTAGGAGGGTTTATCGCTTATAACGCTATTGTTTCGCACAATGAAATCTTACTCGTTTTAATGGGATCTATTTTTGTAATAGAAACTTTGTCTGTGATCTTGCAAGTAGGGAGCTATAAAACCCGTAAAAAACGCCTTTTTTTAATGGCGCCCATCCATCATCATTTTGAACAAAAAGGTTGGGCAGAAAATAAGGTGATCGTGCGTTTTTGGATCATTTCTATGCTGAGTAATTTAGTCGCTCTTTTAAGCTTGAAGGTGCGTTAAAATGAAAATCTCTTTATTTGGGCATGGCAAAACCACTCTAGCCTTAGGGCGTTTTTTTAAAAAAAACCATAACGAAGTCACATTTTTTGATGATAAATTCCCTTCATCTTTTAAAGATAGCGAGGGTTTTCTTTGCTATCCCAGTAAGGATTTTAACCCTAATGATTCCCAACTAGAGATAGTCAGCCCTGGCATTAGTTTCACGCACCCTTTAGTTATAAAAGCCAAGCATTTAATGAGCGAATACGATTATATTGACAGCTTGTTTGATTCTGTTTTCACGCCCACTATAATAAGTGTTAGCGGCACTAATGGTAAAACCACCACGACAGAAATGCTCACCATGCTTTTAGAAGATTTTAAGGCTGTGAGTGGGGGGAATATCGGCACGCCCTTGATTGAATTGTTTGAAAAACAATCGCCCTTGTGGGTGTTAGAAACAAGCTCCTTTTCTTTGCATTACACTAATAAGGCTTACCCTTTAATCTACTTGCTCATCAATGTAGAAGCCGATCATTTGACTTGGCATTGCAATTTTGAAAATTATTTGAACGCTAAACTCAAGGTTTTAACATTGATGCCTAAAACTTCGCTCGCTATCCTCCCTTTAAAATTCAAAGAGCATTCAAGCGTTCAAAACTCGCAAGTGCAAAAAATCTTTTTTGACACAAGCGAAGAGATTTTAAAATATTTAGAAATCCCTTCTAACACTCTTTTTTTTAAGGGAGCGTTTTTACTAGACGCTGCCTTAGCCCTTTTAGTTTATGAGCAATTTTTAAAAATAAAGAATTTAAAATGGCAAGATTATAGAGAAAACGCCCTTAAAAGACTGAACGCTTTTAAAATCGGATCGCATAAAATGGAAGAATTTAGGGATAAACAAGGGCGTTTGTGGGTAGATGACAGCAAAGCCACGAATATTGATGCCACCTTACAAGCCCTAAAAACCTTTAAAAACCAAAAAATCCATTTGATTTTAGGGGGCGATATTAAAGGGGTCAATTTAACCCCCCTTTTTGAAGAATTTAAAAACCATGAAGTAAGCCTTTATGCCATAGGCTCAAGCGCTTTCATCATCCAAGCCTTAGCGTTAGAATTTAATGTTTCTTGTCAGGTTTGTTTGGAGTTAGAAAAAGCGGTTCAAGAAATTAAAAGCGTTTTATCGCAAAATGAGGTCGCTTTGCTTTCACCCAGCGCGGCCAGTTTGGATCAATTTTCTTCATATAAAGAAAGGGGTGAAAAATTCAAGGCGTTTGTTTTAAAAAATTAAAAAATTAAAGCGTATGCACTACAGCGTCTAATTGTGAAATTTTTTGAAAAATCTCGTTCCGTTCTGCTTCGTTTGAAACTTCCATAGAAACGTTAAAGCTATAAAATTTAGCGTTTTTAGAAGTGTTTTTCAATTCCAATTTAAAGGGGCGTTGGTAGGTTTCTAAAAGCTCTTTTAACACGCTTGTATCTTTAGTGGTCATAATCACCCTATAATCCCAAGCACAAGGGTAAATAATGGTGGGTTTTCCTGAATCAGACGGCATTGAGTAGCTCCTTAAACAATTTAGGAATGGCAATAGGGCTGTATGTGGAACGATTGACAAAGCCAAACTTGATTTCTGAAGCAAACACTTTAAAAGGCTTCATAGGCTCTAAAGAAGCGTTCTGGATGCAATAAATTTCTTGAAAAAGCACCACAAAAACCTTTCTTAATTCTTTAATTTGCGTTCTTATTTCTAAGACCTGCCCAAGGCTTGCGGGGGTGAAAAAATCCGCTTTGATAGAGCGGATAACAAACACGCCTTCTTCATTTTCTGGCAAGACATTTTTTTTAAAAAAGAACTCGCTCCTAGCCCTTTCGCAATATTTCAAATAATTCGCATGATAGACCACGCCTTCAGAGTCGGTATCTTCGTAATATACCCTACAGTGCATTAATTCCCCTTACTTAAATAATGAAATTTTCTTAAAATTATACAATATGTAACTTAACTATAGTATAATCTAGGGGCGTTGCTCTATATTTTTAGGTATTTTTAAAGTGGGTTTTTTCTTAAATCTTAAGATCTTTAAAGATTTTAAAAAACTAATACAGCAATAGTTGGACGATTGAAGACATAGCTCTTTAATTTTAATCATTGACAAGGAGTTTGGTAGTTTAAAAATGGGTAATCATTTTTCTAAAATAGGATTTGTTTTAGCGGCATTAGGAAGCGCGATAGGTTTAGGGCATATTTGGCGTTTCCCCTATATGACTGGGGTGAGTGGTGGGGGTGCTTTTGTCTTATTGTTTTTATTTTTATCTTTAAGCGTTGGCGCGGCGATGTTTATCGCTGAAATGTTACTCGGGCAAAGCACGCAAAAAAATGTAACAGAAGCTTTTAAAGAGCTTGACCTTAACCCTAAAAAACGCTGGAAATACGCAGGGCTTTTGCTTATTTCTGGGCCTTTAATACTGACTTTTTATGGCACTATTTTAGGTTGGGTGCTTTATTATTTGGTGAGTATTAGTTTTAATTTGCCTAACAGTATCCAAGAATCTGAACAAATCTTTAATGATACCTTACAATCCATTAGGTTACAATCCATAGGGCTTTTTAGCGTTTTATTGATAACCGGATGGATTGTTTCTAGGGGGATTAAAGAAGGCATTGAAAAACTCAATTTGGTTTTAATGCCCTTACTCTTTGCTACTTTTTTTGGTTTGCTTTTTTATGCGATGAGCATGGATTCTTTTTCTAAAGCTTTTCATTTCATGTTTGATTTCAAACCGAAAGATTTGACTTCTCAAGTGTTTACTTATTCCTTGGGGCAGGTTTTCTTTTCTTTAAGCATAGGTTTAGGGATCAATATCACTTATGCTGCGGTTACTGATAAAACGCAGAATTTGCTTAAAAGCACTATTTGGGTGGTTTTATCAGGGATTTTGATTTCTCTTGTGGCAGGGCTTATGATTTTCACTTTTGTGTTTGAATATGGGGCGAATGTCTCACAAGGCACAGGGTTAATCTTCACTTCTTTACCGGTGGTTTTTGGCCAAATGGGAGCGATAGGTATTCTTGTTTCAGTTCTTTTCTTGCTCGCACTCGCTTTTGCTGGCATCACTTCTACGGTAGCTTTATTAGAGCCAAGCGTGATGTATCTTACCGAAAGGTATCAATACTCTCGTTTTAAGGTTACTTGGGGTCTTGTAGCGCTAATTTTTATCGTAGGCGTGGTGTTGATTTTTTCGCTTCATAAAGATTATAAAGACTCACTCACTTTTTTTGAAAAAAGTCTTTTTGATTGGTTGGATTTTGCATCAAGCACCATTATCATGCCTTTAGGCGGGATGGCAACCTTTATTTTTATGGGCTGGGTTTTGAAAAAAGAAAAATTGCGTCTTTTGAGCACGCACTTTTTAGGCCCTAAATTGTTTGCATTTTGGTATTTCTTGCTTAAATATATCACCCCTTTAATTGTGTTTTCCATTTGGTTGAGCAAGATTTATTAAAATATTTGGCATGGGAAAATTTTCTAAATTAGGCTTTATTTTAGCCACTTTGGGTAGCTCTATCGGTTTAGGGCATATTTGGCGCTTTCCTTATATGGTAGGTCATAATGGGGGGAGCGCGTTTGTGCTTTTATATCTGGCGCTAACCTTGAGTTTAGGCATTGCTATGCTTTTAGTAGAAATGCTGATCGGGAATTTGGGTAGAAAAGACGTTGTTTCTAATTATCAAATACTAGATCCTAAAAGGAAAAAATATTACCCTTTCACTTCTTTTTTTATTTTAGGCGGCCCTCTCATTTTATCCTTTTATGCGGTGGTGTTAGGCTGGGTGCTTTACTATCTTTTTGTAGTAACTTTTGATTTGCCTAAAGATTTAGAGCAAGCTAAAATGCAATTTAGCATGCTCCAAAATGGCAGTTTAATCTGGCCTGTTATTGGCTTTAGTGCATGCTTATTGCCGACAATATGGTTTGTTTCTAGGGGGATTGAAGAAGGGATTGAAAAATTAAATGTCGTGCTTATGCCGTTATTGTTTGTGATTTTCATAGGGCTTTTAATCTATGCGATGACTTTAGAAAGCATGCCTAAAGCTTTGCGCTTTTTATTTAATTTTGAGATTCAAAAGATTGATTTTAAGGTTGTTATGGACGCTTTAGGGCAGATGTTCTTTTCTTTGAGTTTGGGGGTAGGCACGATTATTACTTATTCAGCTTTTACGCCCAAAAAAGAAAATCTATTCAAAAGCTCTTTATTTATTGTCTTGCCCGGTATTTTAATCTCTTTGATTGCTGGGGTGATGATTTTCACCTTTGTGTTTGAATACCATGCAGATGTGTCTCAAGGGCCAGGGCTTGTTTTTATTTCCTTACCTTTGACTTTCGCTAAAATGGGAATCAGTGGGCAGATTGTATCGCTTTTTTTCTTTATAGCGCTTGTTTTTGCCGGGATCACTTCCACGGTTTCTTTGATAGAGCCTTTAGTGCTTTATCTTATTAATCGTTTTAATTTTTCGCGCACTCAAGCGTCGCTATGGATAGGGGTTGTTGTGTATGTTTTAGGCGTTTTAGTCATTCTTTCTATGAATGAACGATACGCTAAGTTTTTGAGCTTTGCCCATAAGAGCGTGTTTGGGTGGCTGGATTTCATCACTTCTTCATTTTTAATGCCTTTGGGAGGCTTGTTTTCAGTCTTGTTTGTGGGATGGATTTTAAATAAAAAGCGCTCTTTTTTAGCCACGAAGTATTTCTTTAACGCAAACGCTTTTAAAGCGTGGCATTTTAGCGTTCGTTTTATCGCGCCTGTAGTGATTTTAGCGATTTTCATCTTGCAATTTAAGTGAAAATAAGGATGCTTGATGAAAAGCATTTGGCTCTTTATGATTTTTGTAGTTTGTCAGTTAGAAGGCAAAAAATTTTCACAAGATAATTTCAAGGTGGATTATAACTACTATTTGCGCAAACAGGATTTGCACATCATTAAAACGCAAAACGATTTGTCCAATGCCTGGTATCTCCCTCCACAAAAAGCTCCCAAAGAACATTCTTGGGTGGATTTTGCTAAAAAATATTTAAACATGATGGATTATCTAGGCACTTATTTTCTGCCTTTTTATCATAGTTTCACCCCCATTTTTCAATGGTACCACCCCAATATCAACCCGTATCAACGCAATGAGTTTAAGTTCCAAATCAGTTTTAGAGTGCCTGTATTTAGGCATATTCTTTGGACTAAAGGCACGCTTTATTTAGCTTATACCCAAACTAACTGGTTTCAAATTTACAATGACCCCCAATCCGCTCCCATGCGAATGATGAATTTCATGCCTGAACTCATTTACGTTTATCCTATCAATTTTAAACCTTTTGGGGGTAAGATAGGGAATTTTTCTGAAATTTGGATAGGTTGGCAGCACATTTCTAATGGCGTGGGGGGTGCGCAATGTTACCAGCCTTTTAATAAAGAGGGTAATCCTGAAAACCAATTCCCAGGAGAGCCTGTAATCGTTAAAGATTATAACGGGCAAAAAGATGTGCGCTGGGGGGGGTGCCGCTCGGTGAGCGCGGGGCAACGCCCTGTGTTTCGTTTGGTTTGGGAAAAGGGAGGCCTAAAAATCATGGTCGCTTATTGGCCCTATATCCCTTATGATCAATCCAACCCTAATTTGATTGATTATATGGGGTATGGTAACGCTAAAGTTGATTACAGGAGAGGGCGCCATCATTTTGAATTGCAACTTTATGATATTTTCACGCAATACTGGCGTTATGATCGCTGGCATGGAGCTTTCCGCTTAGGCTATACCTATCGCATTAACCCTTTTGTGGGGATTTATGCGCAGTGGTTTAACGGCTATGGCGATGGCTTGTATGAATACGATGTTTTTTCCAATCGTATAGGGGTAGGAATACGCTTGAACCCTTAAAAAAGCGTTCTTTTATGCTATAATAAGACTAAAAATTCAAGGGGATTATTCAGCTATGAAAATCAGTGTTAGTAAAAACGATTTAGAAAATGCTTTGCGCTATTTGCAAGCTTTTTTGGATAAAAAGGACGCTTCTTCTATCGCTTCACACATCCATTTGGAAGTCATTAAAGAAAAGCTTTTTTTAAAGGCTAGCGATTCCGATATTGGGCTAAAAAGCTATATTTTTACGCAATCTAGCGATAAAGAGGGCGTTGGCACGATCAACGGGAAAAAGTTTTTGGATATTATCTCATGCTTAAAAGACTCTAATATTATTTTAGAAACTAAAGATGATAGCTTGGTGATCAAACAAAATAAAAGCTCTTTCAAACTCCCCATGTTTGACGCTGATGAGTTCCCTGAATTCCCTGTTATTGATCCCAAAGTGAGTATAGAAGTCAATACCCCTTTTTTGGTAGATGCGTTTAAAAAGATCGCTCCTGTGATTGAGCAAACCAGCCACAAAAGGGAATTAGCCGGTATTTTAATGCAATTTGATCAAAAACATCAAACCCTTTCGGTGGTAGGCACGGATACCAAGCGGCTCTCTTACACGCAGTTAGAAAAAGTCTCTATCCATTCCACTGAAGAAGATATTTCTTGCATTTTACCTAAAAGGGCTTTATTAGAAATCCTTAAGCTTTTTTATGAAAATTTCAGTTTTAAAAGCGATGGCATGCTAGCGGTGGTTGAAAACGAAACGCACACTTTTTTCACCAAGCTCATTGATGGGAATTACCCCGATTATCAAAAAATCCTCCCCAAAGAATACATTTCTTCTTTCACTTTAGGCAAGGAAGAATTTAAAGAGAGCATTAAGTTGTGCAGTTCTTTAAGCTCCACCATTAAACTCACTTTAGAAAAAAACAACGCTTTGTTCGAATCTTTGGATTCTGAGCATAGCGAAACGGCTAAAACCTCTGTTGAGATTGAAAGAGGTTTGGATATTGAAAAAGCCTTTCATTTGGGCGTGAACGCTAAATTTTTCCTTGAAGCCTTGAACGCCTTAGGGACAACGCAATTCGTTTTACAATGCAATGAACCTTCTTCGCCTTTTTTGATCCAAGAGCCTCTTGATGAAAAGCAAAGCCACTTGAGCGCTAAAATTTCCACTTTGATGATGCCAATCACATTATAAAGGCTTGATTGAATGCAAAATTACCAGAGCCATAGTATTAAGGTTTTAAAAGGCTTAGAGGGGGTTAGGAAACGCCCTGGAATGTATATTGGCGATACCAATGTGGGTGGGTTGCACCACATGGTGTATGAAGTCGTGGATAACGCTGTGGATGAGAGCATGGCGGGCTTTTGTGATGCGATTAATATCACTTTGACTGAGGAGGGGTCATGCATTGTAGAAGATAACGGGCGAGGCATTCCTGTAGATATCCACCCCACGGAAAAAATCCCCGCTTGCACCGTGGTTTTAACGATATTGCATGCGGGGGGCAAGTTTGATAATGATACTTATAAAGTTTCAGGCGGTTTGCATGGCGTGGGCGTTTCGGTTGTGAACGCTTTAAGCAAACGCTTGATTATGACCATTAAAAAAGAGGGTCAAATCTATCGTCAAGAGTTTGAAAAGGGTATCCCCATTAGCGAGCTTGAAATCATTGGCAAAACCAAAAGCACTAAAGAAAGCGGCACGACTATTGAATTTTTTCCTGATGAAAGCGTGATGGAAGTCGTTGAATTTCAAGCGGGTATTTTGCAAAAGCGCTTCAAAGAAATGGCGTATCTTAACGACGGCTTAAAAATTTCTTTCAAAGAAGAAAAAACCCAACTGCAAGAGACTTATTTCTATGAAGACGGCTTGAAACAATTCGTTAAAGACAGCGCTAAAAAAGAATTGCTCACCCCCATTATTTCGTTTAAAAGCATGGATGAAGAAACGCGCACTTCTATAGAGGTCGCTTTAGCGTATGCTGATGATTATAATGAAAACACTTTAAGCTTTGTAAACAACATTAAAACTTCTGAGGGTGGCACGCATGAGGCGGGCTTTAAAATGGGCTTGTCTAAGGCGATTTTACAATACATTGACAATAATATTAAAACCAAAGAGTCGCGCCCCATCTCTGAAGACATTAAAGAGGGCTTGATCGCTGTTGTGAGCTTGAAAATGAGCGAGCCTTTATTTGAAGGGCAGACTAAATCCAAACTCGGCAGTTCGTATGCGCGCGCGTTGGTTTCAAAATTAGTCTATGATAAAATCCATCAGTTTTTAGAAGAAAACCCTAACGAAGCCAAAATCATTGCTAATAAAGCCCTACTAGCTGCAAAAGCCAGAGAAGCCAGTAAGAAAGCCAGAGAGCTTACCAGGAAAAAAGATAATTTGAGTGTCGGCACTTTGCCTGGAAAATTAGCCGATTGCCAGAGTAAAGACCCCTTAGAGAGTGAGATCTTTTTAGTGGAGGGCGATAGCGCGGGCGGGAGCGCTAAACAAGGGCGCGATAGGGTTTTTCAAGCGATCTTGCCTTTAAAGGGTAAGATTTTAAATGTGGAAAAAAGCCATTTGTCAAAAATCCTAAAATCAGAAGAAATTAAAAACATGATCACGGCTTTTGGGTGCGGCATTCAAGAGAGTTTTGATATAGAAAGATTGCGCTATCATAAAATCATTATCATGACCGATGCTGATGTGGATGGGAGTCATATCCAAACCTTGCTGATGACTTTTTTCTATCGTTATTTGCGCCCACTGATTGAACAAGGGCATGTTTATATCGCTCAAGCCCCTCTTTACAAATACAAGAAAGGCAAGACAGAAATTTATCTTAAAGACAGCGTCGCTTTGGATCATTTTTTAATTGAGCATGGCATCAATTCGGTGGATATTGAAGGGATTGGCAAGAACGATTTGATGAATTTGTTAAAAGTGGTGCGCCATTACCGCTACGCGCTTTTGGAATTAGAAAAACGCTACAACTTGCTAGAAATTTTACGCTTTCTCATTGAAACTAAGGACGCCTTAAGCCTTGATATGAAAGTTTTAGAAAAAAGCATTTTAGAAAAATTAGAGGGCTTGAATTATCAGATCTTACGCTCTTTTGCTACTGAAGAAAGCTTGCATTTGCATGCGCAAACCCCTAAAGGCTTGGTGGAATTTAATTTAGATGACAACCTCTTTAAAGAAGTGTTGTTTGAAGAAGCACATTACACTTACCAAAAGCTTATGGAGTATAATTTAGATTTCTTGGAAAATAAGGATATTTTGGCGTTCTTAGAAGAAGTGGAAAATCACGCTAAAAAGGGAGCGAATATCCAGCGCTATAAGGGACTGGGCGAGATGAACCCTAATGATTTATGGGAAACGACCATGCATAAAGAAAACCGCAGTCTCATCAAACTCAAAATTGAAGATTTGGAAAAAACCGATGCAGTTTTTTCGCTTTGCATGGGCGATGAAGTAGAGCCTAGAAGAGCCTTTATCCAAGCGCATGCTAAAGATGTGAAACAGCTAGATGTGTAAGGGATTTTGATTAGAACCCCTAAACATTTAACCAAACAAGAGAGCGTGAATTTAGGGGCTTACTACACGCCCCCTTATTTAGTAGATTGTGCTTACAAGCTTTTAAAAAAGCATGTTGGTATTGAAAACTACACGCTTTTAGACACCGCATGTGGCAATAAAGAGTTTTTAAAACTCCACCACCCTAAAAAAATAGGAGCGGATATTGACCATGAGTGTGATGCTTTAATGATAAACGCTCTAGCCAATCCTAAAAGAGAAAATTATGGCATTAGCCAAGATGAGCCTTTAATCATCGTGGGCAATCCCCCCTATAACGATAGAACCTCCTTTATCAAACAAGATATTAAAAATAAAGATTTCATTTTTGAGATAGACAACGATTTGAAATCTAGGGATTTAGGGATAAGTTTTTTAAAATCTTTTGCAATTTTAAAGCCGGCGTTTATTTGCGTGTTACACCCTTTATCTTATCTCATCAAAGAAGCTAATTTTAAGCAATTAAAGCTATTTAAGGATCATTACAGGCTTTTAGACGCTTTGGTTGTTTCTTCTAAATCTTTCACTAAAAGCAACGAATTTCCTATTGTGATAGCTTTATATGAGCGAGGGCGAATGGACTATGCAGATATTAGGCGTTTTATTTTTCCAACTGATTGCGATACGACGCTATGTTTAAACGATTTTGACTATATAGCCAATTATGTGGATAAATACCCTAACGCTAAAAAGGTTGGGGCATGCGTGGGCTATTTTTTCCCTATGCGAGACATTAACGCTCTTAAACGCAACAAAACTTTTTTAAACGCACCAAGTGCTAATGCGGTGTATATCAGTCAAGATAAATTGATTTATTACCAATATATCCATTATTTTAAGGAAATCGCCCCTAAAATCCCTTATTATTTTGGTAATTTGGATATTATCATTGATCATTTCGCTTTTTTAGAAATTAAAGACGCTTTTTTAAAAGATAAACGAGCGCGTTTAGAATATTTTAAAAAATTGTTTCAAGGACACCCTTGTGAGTTTGATTGAGATTGATGATGATAAAAAAGTAATTGAGGTTTCTATTCCTTTAACTTCAATTTCAGGCAAAGTGCGTGTGAAAATCAGACATGCCTTTAGCGATTATGGTATTTCAACAGCGACCAGAAAAATCCCTTTTAGTTTAAAGCATTATGTAGAGTGGCAAATCGGTTATGATGTCCCCATTAAAGATAAAGAAAAATTGGAGCTCACTACTTTAAAAGATGAAAAATATCATTTTTTAGGGGCTAATAATAAAGTAAAAACTCTTTATGAATTGAGCGAAATGATTTATTACGCTAAGCAATTAGGTTTAATCAGTTTAGAAAATTTAGAAAATACTTTAAAATATTTAGAAAAACAAAAACAATTTATAGAAGATAATTTTATGATTACAAGAGAAAGATTTAGATCGCATCAATTTGATGGCATGGATTTTGAACTTTCACGCATCTCTTACCCTTTACTCATTCATTCTTTTAACGATAATCAATTGAGTGAAATCGTTATTAGAGAACAACAATACGGCTCTAAAACCCAAGCCATGCTGTATTTTTGCTTTTCTGTTTTGGAATTAAAAACCACTACCCCCTTATTAAACAGAACCGCTGCACTCAAAGAACATGCTTTTTTAACCATCCATAAAACCAACGCTCTTGTGTTTTTAGAAATGCTTAAAATTTTTGGACTTTTAAGCCAAGCGCACCATAACGATGTGTTAAAGATTTTAGAAAAAATACTTCAAAATTAACAATGATACGAATTGTTAAAAAGGGAATATCCAACGCTATAAAATCTAGGCGGGATAAAACCATTTATGAGAAACCACCATGCACCAATAAAACGCGCTTCATAAAGCTATAAAAACAAGGCTAGGCTTTAAACTTGTCGTTTTTCTTTAATGGCTTATGTTATACTAATGAAATACAGATCCAATTGAAGGCATTAAACAACTGCATGGTATTTTTTCATAAGAAAATTATTTTAAATTTTATCTATTCTTTAATGGTTGCTTTTTTATCCCATGGGGTTCTTTTAAAAGCCGATGAAATAGTTAAAAAGCAAACTTTTAACTCTTTAGTGGGTGAAAGGCTTGTGTGGGATAAACTCACGCTGTTAGGGTTTTTGGAAAAAAACCATATCCCTCAAAAACTCTACTACAACCTGAGCTCTCAAGATAAAGAATTGAGCGCTGAAATCCAAAGCAATGTTACCTATTACACTTTAAGAGATGAAAATAACACGCTCATTCAAGCCCTTATCCCTATAAGCCAGGATTTGCAAATCCATATTTACAAAAAAGGGGAGGATTATTTTTTAGACTTCATCCCCATTATCTTCACTCGTAAAGAAAAAACTCTCCTTCTTTCTTTACAAACTTCGCCCTATCAAGATATTGTCAAAGCCACCAATGACCCCCTTTTAGCCAACCAATTGATGAACGCGTATAAAAAAAGCGTGCCTTTTAAACGCCTAGCAAAAAACGATAAAATCGCTATCGTCTATACAAGAGATTATCGTGTGGGGCAAGTGTTTGGCCAACCGACCATTAAAATAGCCATGATTAGCTCTCGTTTGCACCAATACTATCTTTTTTCCCATTCAAACGGGCGCTATTATGACTCAAAAGCACAAGAAGTGGCAGGGTTTTTATTAGAAACCCCGGTGAAATACACCCGCATTTCTTCGCCTTTTTCGTATGGGAGGTTCCATCCTGTCTTAAAAGTCAGACGGCCTCATTACGGCGTGGATTATGCGGCTAAACATGGCAGTTTGATCCACTCTGCATCAGATGGCCGTGTGGGTTTTATAGGGGTTAAGGTGGGGTATGGGAATGTGGTTGAAATCCATTTGAATGAATTGCGCTTGGTGTATGCTCACATGAGTGCGTTTGCTAAGGGGTTGAAAAAAGGCTCGTTCGTTAAAAAAGGGCAAATTATAGGAAGAGTGGGAAGCACCGGTTTAAGCACTGGGCCGCATTTGCATTTTGGCGTGTATAAAAACTCCCGCCCCATTAATCCTTTAGGCTATATCCGCACCGCTAAAAGCAAATTACACGGCAAGCAAAGAGAGGTTTTTTTAGAAAAAGCTCAGCATTCTAAGCAAAAATTAGAAGAACTTTTGAAAACCCATTCCTTTGAAAAAAATTCATTTTATCTTTTGGAGGGTTTTTAATGTCTTATTTTAAGAATGCTTTCAATCAAAAATCTTTAATAGATGATTCTAGTGTGTATTTAGAGCCTTGTTCTAGCTCTAATTTCATAGAATTAAAACGCATGCATTATCATGAAGAGAATACTAAGAAAACATGGGATATTATTAGATCTTTAGACAGCGTGGCGGTTTTACTCTATGAAAAAGAATCCGATTGTTTTGTGATTGTGAAACAATTCCGCCCAGCCATTTATGCGCGCCATTTTCATTTTAAACATGAAATTGATGGATACACTTATGAATTGTGCGCAGGACTTGTGGATAAAGCCAATAAGAGTTTAGAAGAAATCGCTTGCGAAGAAGCGCTAGAAGAATGCGGTTATCAAATTAGCCCTAAAAATTTAGAAACCATAGGCCAATTTTATAGCGCGACTGGGTTGAGCGGGAGTTTGCAAACGCTCTATTACGCTGAAGTGTGCGCGGATTTGAAAGTTTCAAAGGGTGGGGGGATTGATGCTGAAAAGATTGAAGTGCTGTTTTTAGAGCGATCAAAAGCTCTTGATTTTATAATGGATCTTCAATACGCTAAAACCACCGGATTGTCTTTAGCCATTTTATGGCATTTAAAAAAATTTAAAAATACTAAAAATGTTTAAAAGGAATTGTATGTTAAGGCTTTTGATAGGACTTCTTTTAGTTGGCTTGATAAGCTTGCAATCAGCCTCTTGGCAAGAACCCTTAAGAGTGAGTATAGAATTTGTGGATTTGCCTAAAAAAATCATTCGTTTTCCAGCTCATGATTTGCAAGTGGGGGAGTTTGGTTTTGTCGTTACTAAACTTTCAGATTATGAAATCGTTAATTCTGAAGTGGTCATTATTGCCGTTGAAAATGGTGTCGCAACGGCTAAATTCAGAGCGTTTGAGTCTATGAAACAAAGCCATTTACCCACTCCAAGAATGGTCGCTAAAAAGGGGGATTTAGTCTATTTTAGGCAATTCAACAACCAAGCGTTTTTAATCGCTCCTAATGATGAAATCTATGAACAAATCAAGGCGACGAATACCGATATTAATTTTATTAGCTCTGATTTGTTGGTTACCTTTTTGAATGGGTTTGACCCAAAAATCGCTAATTTAAGAAAAGCGTGCAATGCTTATAGCGTGGGGGTGATTTATATTGTAACCACCAACACGCTCAATATTTTAAGCTGTGAGAGTTTTGAAATTTTAGAAAAAAGAGAGCTGGATACAAGCGGTGTGACTAAAACTTCTACGCCGTTTTTTTCTAGGGTTGAAGGCATTGATGCAGGCACGCTGGGGAAACTCTTTTCAGGAAGCCAATCTAAAAACTACTTCGCTTACTATGACGCTTTAGTGAAGAAAGAAAAACGCAAAGAAGTGAGGATTAAAAAGCAAGAAGGAAAAATTGACGCTAGAGAAAATAAACGAGAAATCAAGCAAGAAGCCATTAAAGAGTCTAAAAAAGCCAATCAAGGCACAGAAAACGCTCCTACTTTAGAAGAGAAAAACTACCAAAAAGCAGAGCAAAAACTTGACGCTAAAGAAGAAAGACGCCGCTTAAGAGATGAAAGGAAAAAAACTAAAGCCACCAAAAAGGCTATGGAATTTGAAGAAAGAGAAAAAGAGCATGATGAAAGAGACGAAAAAGAGACTGAAGGAAGAAGAGAAGCTTTAGGAATGGAAGGAAATAAAGGAGGAGAAAAAGTCAAACCTAAAGAAAATGAGCAAGAAATCAAGCAAGAAGCCATTAAAGAGCCAAGTAATGAAAGTAATGCCACCCAGCAAGGCGAAAACAAAAACGCTCCTAAAGAGAATAACGCTCTAAAAGAAGTGCCAAAACTCAGTCCTAAAGAAGAAAAACGCCGCTTGAAAGAAGAAAAGAAAAAAGCCAAAGCCGAACAAAGAGCGAGGGAATTTGAACAAAGAGCGAAAGAGCATCAAGAAAGAGATGAAAAAGAGCTTGAAGAGCGAAGAAAGGCGCTAGAAGCGGGTAAAAAATAACATGTTAGACCAACAACACATTAAATATTTTAAAAACCTAGTAGGGGGAGAGGATTTTTTCACTGATTTAGCGCATTTGAACGCTTATTGCTATGACGCTACTAAAGAAAGGCATTTGCCTAGCGGCGTGATTTTCCCTAAAAACGAGCGAGAAATCAGCCAGATTTTAAAATATTGCAACGAGTACCGCCTTATCGTTGTGCCTAGGGGGGCTGGGAGCGGTTTTACAGGGGGGGCGTTGAGCGTGAGCGGGGGGCTAGTTTTAAGCGTAGAAAAGCATTTGGATAAGATTTTAGAGATTGACACTAAAAATTTAATCGCTAGAGTAGAGCCGGGCGTGATTAACAAGCATTTCCAAAACGAAGTGGAAAAATTGAATCTCTTCTACCCCCCAGATCCAGCGAGTGAGAGTCAAAGTACTTTGGGGGGGAATGTCGCTGAAAATGCCGGTGGCATGCATGCGGCTAAATACGGCATCACTAAAGATTATGTCATGGCTTTAAGGGTGGTTTTAGCGAATGGTGAAATCATAAGGGCCGGCAAAAAAACGATCAAAGATGTCGCCGGTTTTAATGTTGCAGGGCTGATGATTGCTAGTGAGGGGTGTTTGGGCGTGATTTCTGAAATCACTTTAAAGCTTTTAGCCAAACCGCCTCTAAAACAAAGCGCGATGGGGGTTTTTAATCGTATTGAAGACGCCATGAACGCTGTTTATAAGACAATGAGCAGCGGCGTTACGCCTGTGGCGATGGAATTTTTGGATAATTTGAGCATCAAAGCGGTTGAAGAAAGATTTTCTAAAGGCTTACCCAAAGACGCTGGAGCGATACTCATCACTCAAGTGGATGGCGTGGTTAAAGAGCAGATTGCATGGCAACTCAATGAGATAGAAAAGCATTTCAAAGCCAATGGGTGCGTGGATTTTAAGATCGCTCAAAACGAACAAGAAGAGCAAGATTTATGGTTTTCAAGGCGTAACGCTTCTCAAAGTATTAGCGTTTATGGTAAAAAGAAATTGAATGAAGATGTGACCGTTCCTAGGGCGAGTTTGCCGAGTTTGTTACAAGAAGTCGCCAAAATCAGCCAAAAATACGGCTTTAAAATCCCTTGCTTTGGGCATACGGGTGATGGCAATGTGCATGTGAATATCATGCTAGAAGATCCTAAAAGGGATTTGGAAAAAGGGCATCAGGCTATGGAAGAGATTTTTCAGTCCGCTATCAGTTTGGAGGGGACTTTAAGCGGGGAGCATGGCATAGGCTTGTCTAAAGCTAAATTCATGCCTTTAGCGTTTAATCATAGTGAAATGGAGCTTTTTAGGAACATTAAAAAAGCCCTTGATCCTAATAATATTTTAAACCCTTTTAAAATGGGGCTATAAAATTTAAAAGTAAGGAAAGCGCATGAAAATCGGTGTTTATGGAGCGAGCGGTCGCATAGGGAAACTGCTTTTAGAAGAATTAAAAGGGGGGTATAAGGGATTAGAGCTGTCTAGCGTGTTTGTCAGGCAAAAATGCGAAACGGATTTCAGCTCTTTTTCGCACGCCCCTTTAGTAACCAATGATTTAAAAGCGTTTGTGAGGGCATGCGAATGCGTGATTGATTTTTCTTTACCTAAAGGCGTGGATCATTTGCTAGAGGCTCTTTTAGAATGCCCTAAAATTTTAGTTTCTGGCACAACCGGTTTAGAAAAAGAAACGCTAGAAAAAATGCAACAATTAGCCTTAAAAGCGCCGCTTTTGCATGCACACAACATGTCTTTAGGGATTATGATGCTCAACCAATTAGCCTTTTTAGTTTCTTTGAAATTAAAAGATGCGGATATTGAAATTATAGAAACGCACCACAATCTCAAAAAAGACGCCCCGAGCGGCACGGCGTTGAGTTTGTATGAGACTTGTGCCAAGGCTAGGGGGTATGATGAAAAAAACGCCCTAATCACTCACAGAGAAGGTTTGCGCTCTAAAGAAAGCATTGGTATAGCTGCTTTAAGGGGGGGCGATGTCGCTGGGAAGCACACGATAGGGTTTTATTTAGAGGGCGAATACATAGAGCTTAGTCATACGGCGACTAACCGATCTATTTTTGCTAAAGGGGCTTTAGAAGTGGCCCTGTGGCTTAAGGATAAAGCCGCTAAAAAATATGAAATCAGCGAAATGTTTGGTTGAATGTTTTAATTCTTTTTGAAATGGCGGTTTAAAGCGTTTCTTATTTTACCTAAGCTTTTAGAATATCATTTCAATTGTTTTGAGTTTCATTTACTTTTTGTTTAATAATAAATCATAGTATTCTAACTATATAATTCAAAGTATTTAATTATTAAAAAATTTTAAAACAAAAGGATATAAAATGAAAACGATTAGAAACGGCGTGGTGGTTGGCATGTCTTTACTTGGCGGTTGTGCTAGCGTTGAGACTCGCTTTGACGCTTTGCGTGTTGCTTGCATTAAAGACGCTTCTATAGAAAAAGAATCGTATTACACGCCTAAGGACTTTGGTAGCCCTTACCACACTGACTAAACCGACACTGGGCTTTAGAGGTGTTATTTCAGTGCTTTCTATCCCCTTAAAAAATGAGTTTTGCATAAAAAATAAAGCTAAAAACCCCACCTTTAAAAAATTAAAGAGCGTTGAGTAAGACTTATCCAAAAAGCAAAAAACCACTTTTTTAAGAACAAGGTATTTTTGCCTTATTCTAAATTTTTAGAGTGGGATTATTGACCCACTCATTCTCAATTCTAGCATGAATAAGTGGTGATAAATTCAAAAGGATGGGGTTTGCTCTCCCATGGGAACACTTCAGCGTTGAATTTAAGCGACTGATAGGCTTGGATAAATTCTTCGCTAAAGACCTGACCCTCTTTTAAATACTGCTTATCGGCCAACATTTCTTCTAGCGATCTTCTTAAAGTGTGGGGCATTTGTTTGATACCCTTTTCTCGGATTTCATCTAAAGTCAATTTGAAAAGGTTAATATCCATCGCTTCGCCGGGATCAATCTTATTTTTAACGCCATCCATGCCCGCCATTAAAATAGCCCCAAAAGCCAAGTAAGGGTTTGATGAGCTGTCCGGGAACCTGAATTCAAACCTAGCACTATTTTTAGAAATCCCATAAGGGATACGCACGCTCGCGCTCCTGTTATTAGCTGAATAGGTTAAAATAGATGGGGCTTCATAGCCTGGAATCAGGCGTTTATAAGAATTAGTGGAAGCGTTAGTGAAAGCGGCTAACCCTCTAGCGTGGTGCAACACACCCCCTAAAAAATGCAACGCCAACTCACTCAAGCCCTTGTAAGTTTCGCCGCTAAAAAGGTTTTCGTTGTTTTTCCAAACGCTCACATGGGTGTGCATCCCGCTCCCGTTATCCCCATATAAAGGTTTTGGCATGAAAGTGGCGGTTTTCCCGTTTAAATGAGCGACCATTTTAACCACATATTTGAGTTTTTGGACATTGTCAGCGGCTTCCACCAAATCCCCAAATTTCACGCCCACTTCGCCTTGCGCTTGCGCGACTTCATGATGGACGACAAAAGTTTCTAGCCCTACTTGGTTTAAGACTTTCACAATTTCAGTGCGAATATCCATCATCGTATCCGTTGGCGGCACAGGCATATAGCCCCCTTGCTTGCCCGGTCTATGCCCAAAATTCACGCCATTTTCAAAGCTCTTATCCCGATTCCATTCGCCCTCTTCACTATCCACTTCGTAGTATTGGGAATTGGAAGCGTCTTTAATCTTAATGGAATCAAAGATGAAAAATTCGCTCTCCGCACCAAAATAAGCCACATCGCCCAAACCTGAATCTTTTAAATGCTGTAAGGCTTTTTTAGCGATACTTCTAGGGCATTTTTCGTAAGGCTGGTTTTTATACACATCATACACATCGCAAAACACGACCACGCTCACATCCGCGCTAAAAGGGTCAATGAAATAACGCACCAAATCGGGGGTTAAAATCATATCAGAGTGTTCAATGCCTTGCCAGCCTTTAAAACAACTCGCATCAAAAGGAATCCCCTCTTTAAGCATGCCATGCGTCAAAGCCCCAAAAGAATAAGCGATATGGTTCCAAGTGCCTTTAATATCGCTGAATCTAAAATCCACAAATTCCACTTCATTTTCTTTGCAAAATTCAAAAAACTCTTTGATCTTGCTTTCACTATTTTGAGTTCTTACTATCATTAACCACCTTTAATTATTATGAATTGAGTTTGATTGATAGGGGTGATTATAGCATTTATGGGGTAAAAAAGTAAAATCTGTATCAAGTTTGATTAAGATACATGCGGTAAAATTCGCTAAATTAAGGAGTGTATTATGGAAGCAGACGCAACCACACTATTAGGATTTTTTGAAGAAAATCAAAACAATCAATTTGTCATTCCCATCTATCAGAGGTTGTATAGTTGGGAAAAGGAACAATGCGAACAATTATGGGATGATATTATAAAAATTGGTGGGAATGATAAGATGAATGGGCATTTTATCGGTTCTATTTTGTATGTACTAGATGGTAATACGCACTCTAGCCCATTACTCATTATTGATGGCCAACAAAGGCTCACCACTATCACGCTTTTACTCATCGCTTTAAGGAATCACTTAAGCGATGAAGTCAAGCGTAAAGAAATAGAGAGCTATCTTATTAACAGCGATAAGGATGGCGATAAGAAATTCAGGCTCATCTTATCAGAGTCTGATAAAGACACCTTGCTGTCTTTGATTGATAAAGACAGAAGAAAACCGAGCGAGCCTTCGTTAAAAATAATGGAAAATTTTAAATTATTTGAAAAATGGATTGGTGAAAACACCGACAAACTAGAAACGATTTTTAAAGGATTAGAAAAACTCATGATAGTTTGGATTGCTTTAAAAAAAGAAAAAGATGATCCTCAACTTATTTTTGAGAGCATGAACTCAAAAGGTATCGAACTCACGCAAACGGATTTGATTAGAAACTATATCGTAATGGAAACAGAGATTGAAAAACAGGAAGACTTTTATAATCAATATTGGAGGGCTATGGAGGAGGATTTTAAACAAAATGAAAAATTGTTTAAACAAAATAAAAAATCGTCTAAACAAAATAAAGATTTGTTTGATCGGTTTGTCCGGCATTACCTCACGATCAAAACAGGAAAGATTCCCAAAGAGAAAAGAGTTTATCAAGCTTTTAAGGATTATCAGCAAAAAGAGGAGATAGAAATAGAGGTATTGCTCCAAGATTTACAAAAATATTGCGGGTATTTTTGCCAGATTGCATTCAAAAAAGAAGCCGATAAAGATTTAAACAAGGCTTTAGGTTTTTTGGTGGATTTAGAGATGGATGTGGTGTATCCGCTATTATTGGAGCTTTATAGCGATTATAAGGATGGCGTTTTATCCAAGCAGGATTTTACCCCTATTATCGCTTTAACAGAGAGCTATATTTGCAGAAGGGCGGTGTGTGGGCTTGGCGCAAATAGTCTCAATAAAGTCTTTCCCTCTTTTACAAAAAAGATTGATAAAAAGCAATACCTTAAAAGCGTGGAGGAGCATTTTGGGTCGCTAACAGGGATGCAAAAATTTCCAAACGATTTTGAATTTAAAGATTCTTTTATTACGATAGATTTTTATAAGTTAAAAAAAAATAAATACTTTCTTGAAAGGTTAGAAAATTTTGACACAAAGGAGCCGGTCAATACTAAGGAATGCACTACAGAACACATCATGCCTCAAACACTCACAGAAGAATGGAAAAGGGATTTGGGTGAAAATTTTCAAGCAATACACGAGAAATATCTCCACACAATAGGGAATCTCACTCTAACCGGTTATAACCAAGAGTATAGTAACAATTCTTTCCAAGAAAAAAGAGATATGGAAAACGGCTTCAAACAAAGCTCATTAAAGCTCAATCAAGGTTTAAAAGATTTGGAATCTTTTGGCGAAAAAGAGATTGAAAAAAGAGCTAATGATTTAGCAGATTGGGCTTTAAAGATTTGGACTTACCCCAAGCTAGATGCAGAAACATTAGAGAAATATAAACCCAAGAAAGACAAGAAAGAAAAAAAGGCTTATGATTTAAGCTCTTATAAGTTTGGTTCTCATTCAAGGGAGCTATTTGATATTTTAAGAAAAGGGATTAAAGCTCTTGATGAAAGGATAACTGAAAAATTTAATCAAAAATATATAGCTTATAAGTTTTGTAAAATAAGTTTTGTGGATATTGTTGTGCAAGAAAAAGGCTTAAAATTGTATTTAAAAATGAACTTGAATGAATTGCAAGATGAAATAAAGGAAAAACTAAAGATCAGAGATGTTTCTAATATCGGTCGTCCATGCGTTGGAAACATGGAAGTAGAGCTAGAAACAAAAGAAAATATCCCTTATTGTTTGGGATTGATCAAACAGGCTTTAGAAAAACAGATGGGTGGTAGGAACAGGCAATAAAAACCCAACTTATTAAAATAAAGAGTATAATTACAAATTACTTACAACTTAAAGGGGATATCATGAAGGTTCTATTACTAGAAGATGTGAAAAATTTAGGCAAAGCGGGTGAAGTGTGTGAGGTTAAAGATGGCTATGGGAATAACTTTTTAATCGCTAACCAAAAAGCCAAACTCGCCACTAACGAAGTGATCAACAAATACAAAGCCGAAGTTAAAAAGAAAGCGGAAAAAGAAGCCCTAGAAAAGGCGCAAAAATTGCAAATGGTAGAAACCTTACAAACCATCACGCTGACTATCCACAAAAAAGTCGGCGCGAACGGCTCTTTATTTGGAGCGATCACTAAAGAAGAGATCACGGAGCGTTTGAAAGAACAGCATGCGAATTTAGATTTAGATAAAAAAGACATTGAACTCAAACACCCGATTAAAAGCACAGGGATTTATGAGATTGAAGTCAAGCTTGGATCGGGGATTGTGGGCGCGTTTAAAATTGATGTGGTGGCTGAGTAGAAAATGTTTGAAGCGACGACGATTCTAGGCTATAGAGGGGAGATGGGGGGCAAGAAGTTTGCGCTCATTGGAGGCGATGGACAGGTAACTTTGGGTAATTGCGTAGTCAAAGCCAATGCGACAAAAATCAGAAGCTTGTACCACAACCAGGTTTTAAGCGGGTTTGCCGGGAGCACGGCGGACGCTTTTAGCTTGTTTGATATGTTTGAACGCATATTGGAGAGCAAAAAAGGGGATTTGTTTAAAAGCGTGGTGGATTTCAGCAAAGAATGGCGCAAGGATAAGTATTTACGCCGATTGGAAGCGATGATGATCGTTTTAAACTTCGATCACATTTTTATTTTGAGCGGCACAGGCGATGTTTTAGAAGCTGAAGACAATAAGATCGCTGCTATTGGGAGTGGGGGGAATTACGCTTTAAGTGCGGCTAGGGCTTTAGATCACTTCGCTCATTTAGAGCCTAGAAAACTTGTAGAAGAGTCCTTAAAAATCGCAGGGGATCTTTGTATCTATACCAACACGAATATTAAAATTTTGGAGCTTTAATGTCTAAATTGAATATGACCCCACGAGAAATTGTCGCTTATTTAGATGAATACATCATTGAACAAAAGGAAGCTAAAAAGTTTATCGCTATCGCTTTAAGGAATCGTTACAGGCGTTTGCAACTGGAAAAATCCTTACAAGAAGAAATCACGCCTAAAAACATTTTAATGATTGGCTCTACTGGCGTGGGTAAGACTGAAATCGCAAGAAGAATGGCAAAAATCATGAAACTCCCCTTTGTGAAAGTGGAAGCGAGCAAATACACAGAAGTGGGTTTTGTGGGGCGCGATGTGGAGTCTATGGTGAGGGATTTAGTCAATAACAGCGTGCTTTTAGTGGAAAATGAGCATAAAGAAAAATTAAAAGATAAGATTGAAGAGGCGGTTATAGAAAAAATCGCTAAAAAACTCCTACCCCCCTTGCCTAATGGCGTGAGTGAAGAAAAAAAACAAGAATACGCTAACAGCCTTTTAAAAATGCAACAAAGAATTGCGCAAGGCGAGTTGGATAGTAAAGAAATTGAAATTGAAGTGCGTAAAAAAAGCATAGAGATTGATTCTAATGTGCCGCCTGAAATTTTAAGGGTTCAAGAAAACTTGATTAAGGTTTTCCATAAAGAACAGGATAAAGTCAAAAAAACTTTAAGCGTTAAAGAGGCTAAAGAAGCCCTAAAAACGGAAATTAGCGACACGCTTTTAGACAGCGAAGCCATTAAAGTGGAGGGTTTGAAGCGCGCAGAAAGTTCAGGGGTGATTTTTATTGATGAAATTGATAAGATCGCTGTCAGCTCTAAAGAAGGAAGCCGTCAAGATCCCAGTAAAGAGGGGGTTCAAAGGGATTTGTTGCCGATTGTAGAGGGGAGTGTGGTGAATACGAAGTATGGTTCTATTAAAACAGAGCATATTTTATTCATTGCGGCCGGGGCTTTCCATCTTTCTAAGCCAAGCGATCTCATCCCTGAATTGCAAGGGCGTTTCCCTTTAAGGGTGGAGTTGGAGAATTTAACCGAAGAAATCATGTATATGATTTTAACCCAAACTAAAACCTCTATCATCAAGCAATACCAAGCCCTTTTAAAAGTGGAAGGCGTAGAAATTGCGTTTGAAGACGATGCGATCAAGGAGTTAGCCAAACTTTCTTATAACGCCAATCAAAAAAGCGAAGATATAGGCGCTAGAAGGTTGCACACCACCATTGAAAAAGTGCTAGAAGACATTAGTTTTGAAGCGGAGGATTATTCTGGGCAAAATATTACTATCACTAAGGAATTGGTTCAATCAAAGCTAGAGGATTTAGTGGCTGATGAAAATTTAGTGAAGTATATTTTATAATGAAAACTAAGGCGGGCTTTGTAGCTCTTATAGGCAAACCAAACGCTGGAAAAAGCACTCTCTTAAACACTTTATTAAACGCTCATTTAGCTCTCGTTTCGCATAAGGCTAACGCGACTAGAAAATTAATGAAATGCATCGTGCCTTTTAAAGATAAAGAAGGGTATGAGAGCCAAATCATTTTTTTAGACACACCAGGGCTCCATCATCAAGAAAAATTACTCAACCAGTGCATGCTCTCACAGGCTTTAAAAGCGATGGGCGATGCTGAATTGTGCGTTTTTTTAGCTTCTGTGCATGACGATTTAAAAGGCTATGAAGAGTTTTTGAGTTTGTGCCAAAAACCCCATATCTTGGCTTTGAGTAAGATTGACACCGCCACGCATAAGCAGGTTTTGCAAAAATTACAGGAGTATCAACAATACGCTTCGCAATTTTTAGCCCTAGTGCCTTTGAGCGCGAAAAAATCTCAAAATTTAAACGCGCTTTTAGAATGCATCAGCGAATATTTAAGCCCTAGTGCATGGCTTTTTGAAAAGGATTTGATGAGCGATGAAAAAATGCGCGATATTTATAAGGAAATCATTAGGGAGAGTTTGTTTGATTTTTTGAGCGATGAAATCCCTTATGAAAGCGATGTGATGATTGATCAATTTATAGAAGAAGAACGCATAGATAAGGTGTATGCACGCATTATCGTAGAAAAAGAAAGCCAAAAAAAAATCGTGATAGGCAAAAACGGGGTGAATATCAAACGCATTGGGACTAACGCGCGATTGAAAATGCAAGAAGTGGGCGAAAAAAAGGTTTTTTTAAACTTGCAAGTGATCGCTCAAAAATCATGGAGCAAGGAAGAAAAGAGCTTGCAAAAATTGGGTTATATCCATCAAAGGAATAGGGATTGAAAAAGGTATTACCGGCTCTGTTAATGGGGTTTGTGGGATTGAGCGCTAATGATCGTTTGTTAGAAATCATGCACCTTTATCAAAAACAAGGCTTGGAAGTGGTGGGTCAAAAGCTGGATTCTTATTTAGCGGATAAATCTTTTTGGGCAGAAGAGCTTCAAAACAAGGACACGGATTTTGGCTATTATCAAAACAAGCAGTTTTTATTTGTAGCGGATAAATCCAAGCCCAGTTTGGAGTTTTATGAGATAGACAACAACATGCTTAAAAAAATCAACAGCTCTAAAGCCCTTGTAGGCTCTAAAAAGGGCGATAAAACTTTAGAAGGCGATTTGGCCACGCCTATTGGAGTGTATCGTATCACGCAGAAATTAGAGCGCTTGGATCAATATTATGGCGTTTTGGCTTTTGTAACGAATTACCCTAATTTATATGATACCTTGAAAAAACGCACCGGGCATGGCATTTGGGTGCATGGAATGCCTTTAAATGGCGATCGGAATGAATTGAACACTAAGGGCTGTATTGCGATTGAAAACCCGCTTTTAAGCTCTTATGACAAAGTGTTAAAAGGCGAAAAAGCGTTCCTCATCACCTATGAAGACAAGTTTTTCCCAAGCACCAAAGAAGAATTGAGCATGATTTTAAGCTCCCTTTTTCAATGGAAAGAAGCCTGGGCTAGGGGCGATTTTGAACGCTACATGCGTTTTTATAACCCCAATTTCACTCGCTATGACGGCATGAAATTCAACGCTTTTAAAGAGTATAAAAAAAGAGTGTTTGCAAAAAATGAAAAAAAGAATATCGCTTTTTCTTCTATCAATGTGATCCCCTACCCCAATTCTCAAAACAAACGCTTGTTTTATGTGGTGTTTGACCAAGATTATAAAGCCTACCAGCAAAACAAGCTCTCTTATAGCTCCAATTCTCAAAAAGAACTCTATATAGAGATTGAAAACAATCAAGTGTCTATTATAATGGAAAAATAAGACTTTGTTTTAATGGGAGCAGTCTAAACGGATTTTTTAACCCATTCAGTCGCCTAATACAAAGTTTGATTACAAACTACAGAGCTTCCATAGCTTTTTCATAGCCAAATTCTGCGGATTTTTGCAAGAATTTTTTAGCCCTACTTTTTTGTTTTCTGGTGCCAAGCCCTTCTTTATAAGCGATCCCAATTCTATAAAGGATTTCCCCCATTTGTTGTTTGAGTAAAATAATATTGCTTGAAATTTCAGCAATATCTTCCCAAAGAAGTGTCTTATCTTTGATTTGAGTGGATTTCTTAACAAGTATTCCAAATTTCTTTCCAAATTTTATAGGATTCGCGCTCAAACCTGAAAGATCAATGAATCGCGATCCAATAAGCATACTAGTGAACGCAAGGTTTGGTAATCTAAAATTGTTAGCAAAATAATTTGTGCTTTTATTAGAAAACATGCGAACCACATGCCTGTAAGTCTTGAGCGCTTGTTTCAAATCCTTTTTCATCCCTAAGCCTTCTGCTTGCATGCGTCCTAAAATAAGAGCGCCCCCTAACAACCCGCTCCCATACCCTTTGATAGCGTTTTGTGCATAGAATTGCGCTTTTTTGTAATCCACTTTCACGCCCTTTCCCTCCAAATACATTTTGGCTAAATAAACGCTGCCAAGCCCAATGCTGTATTCTTGCGCCAATTTAAAATCCTTAAAGGCTTGCTGGTATTGGCCTTGATTAAAATGGTCTAAACCATTTTCAAAATAATATGTCTTATGATTTCGCGCAATTTCATCCCATTGATTTCGCGCCCTTTCATCCCAATCATCACTTATGCTAATATATTCATCAGCTATACAAAGTGAAAACGGCAACAATAAACCCAATAAAAGCAATAAAGGCTTTAAAAAAGAGAGAGTGGTGCGGTGAAAATCTTTAAACATGTTAGATCCTTTTACAATTTGAGCCATTCTTTAGCCTGTTTTTCTAGCCAGATCACATCGCCGCTCGCATGAAATTCCACTTTAGGGAATGCGTGTGTATTTTTCTTAAGGGTGTATTTTTGCTGCAAATATTCCACAATAGCATCGCCCGAATGGATGAGTAGGGGGGGCGTTGAAAGGGCAAAATGCCCCATAAAATAGCCCTCAATTTTTTGAGCGATTAAGGGAAAATGCGTACAACCTAAAATAATCACTTCAGGTAAGATCTTTAAAGGAGTGAAATAATAACGCATGCAAGTTTCTAGCAATTCGCCCTCTAAAATACTTTCTTCAATCAAAGGCACAAAAAGAGAAGTGGCTAAATGCGAAACGTTCAAATAGCCTTGTTGTTTCAGGGCGTTGTCATAAGCGTTGGATTGAATCGTCGCTTTTGTCCCTAGCACTAAAATAGGGGCGTTTTTATCTTTTACTTGTTGTTTGATCGCTAAAATGCTTGGTTCAATCACGCCCACAATAGGGATTTTGGAATGCTTTTGCATCTCTTCTAAAGCCAGAGCGCTCGCTGTGTTGCATGCCACAATCAATAATTTAATCTGGTGCGGTTTGAAAAAATCCAAAGCCTCTAATCCAAATTGCTTGATCGTGGTGGGGTCTTTAGTGCCATAAGGCACTCTAGCGCTATCGCCATAGTAGATGATTTCATCAAATAATTGCGCTTTTAAAAGGCTTTTTAAAACGCTAAACCCTCCCACACCGCTATCAAAAACGCCTATTTTCATGACACTTTTTTTAATTTAATGGGATTAATTAGGGATTTTATTTTTCATTCATTAAATTTAAAAATTCTTCATTGTCCTTAGTTTGTTGCATTTTAGAATACACAAAGCTTAAGGCTTCTATATCGTCCATTTGTTGCATCACATTCCTTAAAACCCACACTTTAGTCAAGCGGTCTTTGCCAAGCAGGATATTATCTTTTCGTGTGCCGGATTTTAAAATATCAAAGGCTGGGTAAATGCGCCTGTCCGCAATATTCCTCGCTAAAACGATTTCGCTATTCCCAGTGCCTTTAAATTCTTCAAAAATCACCTCATCCATTCTAGATCCCGTTTCAATCAACGCCGTAGCGATAATCGTCAAACTCCCGCCTTCTTCAATATTCCTTGCGGCTCCAAAAAAGCGCTTGGGCCTGTGCAAGGCGTTCGCATCTACGCCCCCACTTAAAACCTTACCGCTTGAGGGCGTTACAGCGTTATACGCTCTGGCTAAACGGGTGATAGAATCTAATAAAACCACCACATCTTTTCCCATTTCCACTCGCCTTTTAGCCCTTTCTAGGACTAATTCAGCGATTCTTATATGGTTGTTTGCGGGCAAATCAAAAGTGGAGCTAAAAACTTGACCTTTAACGCTTCGTTGCATATCCGTAACTTCTTCAGGGCGCTCATCCACTAAAAGGATAATCAATTCCACTTCAGGGTGGTTAGAAGTGATGCCTTGGGCGAGTTCTTTCATCAGCTCTGTTTTCCCGGTTCTTGGGGGTGCGACAATCAAAGCCCTTTGACCTTTCCCCACAGGGCTGAATAAATCCAGCATTCTGCCGGTAACTTTAGTGGGTTCGTATTCTAATTTGATTTGTTCATCAGGGAATAGGGGGGTTAGATTGTCAAACAAAGGGCGGTTTCTGATTTCATCTGAAGGCAAATAATTGATGGCTTCTATTTTTAAAAGGGCGTAATATTTTTCCTGGTCTTTGGGGGATCGCACTTGACCGGTAACAATATCGCCATTCCTTAAAGCAAAACGCCTGATTTGAGAAGGGCTGACATAAGTGTCGTTATGCCCGTCTGAAAAACTCCCATCAAACCCTCTTAAAAAGCCATAGCCATCAGGCATGATTTCTAAAATCCCGGTAAAAAGAATGTATCCGCCTTGCGTAACTTGGGTTTTTAAAATTTCAAATATCAAGTCTTGGCGCTTGAATTCTTGAGGGTTTTCCACTTTGAGCTTGTTAGCGATTTCTAAAAGCTTTTCAGTAGGGTAGGTGCGTAAATCTTCAATGTGATAACCGCTCACTGGCGTGTGTGTTTTGACTTTATGCGGATTCTTGTGCGTAGGCGCATTTTCGTTCATTAAATTTCCTTTTAACAAAAAGAGATTTCTAGTTTGTTGCAATTAAGATAAATACAAAAAGCAAATAAGGCAAAAAATGGTGTAACCAACAAGATACTTAAAAGTTAAAATGGTGGATGCCACAAGTGTTGAATTTCGTAATGCTTTGCTATGCTATCATAATTTTTTTAACAAAGTCAAATTTTATTTTAACTTTAGAGTGGTTTTAATTTATTGTTACTTATGCTATAATTTTAAGTTTAAATTTAAAAATAAAGGATACTTGATGAAAAAAGGCATTCACCCCGAATATATCCCATGCAAAGTTACTTGTGTAACGAGCGGGAAAGAAATTGAGGTTTTAAGCACCAAACCTGAAATGCGTATTGATATTTCTAGCTTTTGCCACCCTTTCTATACCGGTAGCGATAAGATCGCTGACACTGCAGGGAGAGTAGAGAAATTCAAGCAACGCTACAACTTGAAGTAACTCTTTTAAAAAGCGTGGCTTTTTGTGCTGTATTTTTTGCCCACTCCTATAGGTAATCTCGCTGACATTACGCTACGCACTCTAGAAGTTTTAGAGCGTTGCGAGGTTTTTTTATGCGAGGATACAAGGGTGAGTAAGAGGTTGTTGCACTTGCTCGCGCAAAACCCTATTATCAGCCATTCTTTCCCTAATATCGCTACTAAAAAAAGGGAATTTATCGCTTTCCATTCGCACAATGACCAGGAATTTTTAAACCAAATAGAGCCTTCTTTTTTTGATAAAGAAATCGCTGTGATGAGCGATGCGGGCATGCCAAGTTTGAGCGATCCAGGCATGAGTTTAGCCGCTTACGCTTTAAAACACAACATTCAATACGATGTTTTGCCTGGGGCTAATGCGCTCACTACGGCGTTTTGCGCGAGCGGGTTTTTAGAAGGGCGGTTTTTTTATGCTGGCTTTTTACCTCATAAGAGTAAGGAAAGGCGCTTAAAAATTGCTAAAATTTTAAACGCTTTGGCGTATTTAGAAGAAAAAACCCCGGTGGTTTTTTATGAAAGCCCGCACCGATTGTTAGAGACTTTAAAGGATTTAAACGATGTGGCTCAAGGCATGCATTTGTTTGCGGCTAAGGAGCTTACCAAACTCCACCAGCAGTATTATTTGGGAGAAATTTCTCAAATCACAGAGCGGTTGCAAAAGAGCAATATCCAAGGGGAGTGGGTTTTAGTGCTTTTGAATGAAAAGAAAATAGAGCCTTGCATGGGGCTATCAGCGTTATTGGAGTTGGATTTGCCTCCTAAAATTAAGGCTAAAATTGAAGCCGCTATGACGCAAAAAAACGCTAAAGAGCTTTATTTCCAGCGTTTGTTAGAAGAAAAAAATCAATAAAAGGGGTTTAGCATGCAAGCAGTGGTTTATGGCAAGCAGGTGATTACGCACCTTCTAAACTCTCACAAAGAAAAATTGCAAGAAATCTATCTTTCTAAAGAAATAGACAAGAAACTTTTTTTCGCGCTCAAAAAAGCATGCCCTAATATCATCAAAGTGGATAATAAAAAAGCGCAAAGCTTGGCTAAGGGAGGGAACCATCAAGGGGTTTTAGCTAAGGTGGAACTGCCTTTAGCCGTTTCTTTAAAAGAAATTAAAAAAGCTCAAAAACTTTTGGTGCTTTGCGGGATTACGGATGTGGGGAATATTGGGGGTATTTTTAGGAGCGCGTATTGCTTAGGAATGGATGGCGTTATTTTAGATTTTGCTAAAGAATTGGCTTATGAGGGGATTGTGCGATCCAGCTTGGGGCTTATGTATGATTTGCCTTTTAGCGTTATGCCTAACACATTGGATTTAATCAATGAATTGAAAACGAGCGGGTTTTTGTGTTTGGGCGCGAGCATGCAAGGCTCTAGCCAAGTAGAAAATCTATCCTTAAAAAAATGCGCTCTTTTTTTGGGGAGCGAGCATGAGGGGTTGTCTAAAAAAATCCTTGCTAAAATGGATATGATATTAAGCGTAAAAATGCGAAGAGATTTTGATTCGCTCAATGTGAGTGTGGCAGCAGGGATCTTAATGGATAAAATCAACTAGGTGGTCAATTGAATGGAACAGAATAAAAAAAGTTTGGAAAATTTAGATCTTTCTGATGTTCAAAACATTTCTAAAGACATTTCTGGTGCGGCTTTAGAAGAATTATCGCTTAAGACTTTGAATAAAAATTTGCAAATTTTAAGAGAAATTGGCATACAAGAAATTTGCAAGGCGACTAAAATCGCTTCTAAAAATATCCATTCTATCTTGGAAAAGCGCTATGAGTCTTTATCAAGGGTGCATGCTAGGGGTTTTATACAGATTTTAGAGCGCGAGTATAAAATTGATTTGAGTGCATGGATGAAAGAGTTTGACAGGGTGTGCACGCTTAAAGAGAGCGTGAGCGAAGAGCCAGATAAAGAAACAAACCCCAAAGAAGCAACCAAAAACCCTTTGAAAGTTGAAATAGATTACAGCATCAATCAAGCTAATATCAAATTATCTAAAGGATTGTCCAAATGGAAACCCTTTGTTTTGGTTTTAGGGGCGGTTGTCATTGTTTTGGCGGTCGTTATCATTCAAAACATTTCTTCTTTAAAAGAAGAAAGAGAGCGAGAAAATGCTATTAAATCCGGCACTAAAAAGAGTTTTTTCAATAAAGCTAATCCCACAGAAGAAAACAAGCCAGAGATAACGCCTAAACTAGAAGAAAAACAAACAGAACAAGACAAGCAAGAAAAAGAAGCGATCAAAGAAGATCCTAATACCATTTATATTATGCCTAAACGAGATATTTGGGTAGAAGTGATTGACTTAGATGAGAAGAAAAACTCCTTTCAAAGAGTTTTAAAAAAAAATTACCCTTTAGAGGCCAAAAACCACCGCTTGTTGTTGCGTTTTGGGCATGGGCATCTTAGTCTTAAAAACAACCATCAAGAACAAGATTATAACGACGGCAAAACCAAACGATTTTTATACGAGCCAAATAAAGGTTTGACACCCATCAATGAGTCTCAATACAAAGAACTTCAGCAATGAAAAATCTTTTTTTAGCTTTTATTGTTGGGGGAACGCTATTAAACGCTGATGCTTTAAACGATAAGATTGAGAATTTAATGGGGGAGCGGGCTTATCATACGAACAAGCTTTTTTTAGAGCGTTTGTTTAAAAATCGTAAGGATTTCTATACAATGGGGCGTTTGGATTCCTTAAAATTGCTCAACACTCTCAAAGAAAACGGGCTTTTGTCTTTTAATTTTGACAAGCCAAGCATGTTGAAAATCACTTTCAAGGCTTCAAGCAATCCCCTAGCGTTTGCTAAAAGCATCAATAATTCTTTGAACATGATGGGGTATTCGTATGTTTTGCCTATTAAAATGCAAAGCTCTTCAGGCGAGAATGTTTTTTCATACGAGCTTAAAACGGAATATGTTTTAGACCCTAACATTTTGATAGAGACGATGAAAAGGCATGGTTTTGATTTTGTGGATATTAGGCGCATATCCTTGAAAGAGTGGGAATACGATTTTTCTTTACAAGAAGTCAAGCTCCCTAATGCGAGAGCTTTAGTTTTGAGCAGCGATCCTGTGGAGTTTAAGGAAGCGAGCGGGAAATACTGGCTGAGCGTGAATCAAAACGCGTATTTAAAAATAAGCTCTAATAACCCTTTGTGGCAACCCAAAATCATTTTTTATGATGAAAACTTAAAGATCGTTCAAATCATTGCGAAAGAAAACAAACAACAAGAAATCGCTCTTAACTTGCTTGATGGCGTGCGTTTTATCCATATCACTGATGCGAAAAACCCTATCATTTTAAAAAATGGGATTAGCGTGGTTTTTGATGCGACGCCTTAAAGCAGGGGTAACCCTTATCCAATTGATTGGAATATAAGAAAATACGCTTTTAGACTTAAAAAAAGAGGACCTTAATAATAGCGATCCACCCAATATTTACCAAAAAAAATCTTTTGTATCACACAGCCCACCAATAGATCAGCTCCCGCTTCTATAAAAAGGACAGCCCACCAATTAATAAAGCCAAACCATACAAAAAATAAATGCGCTGGTAAAGCGCCAAGCAATAGTGAAACGCCGCTCACAATAGAAATTCCAAAGCGGGTTTTAAGGATTTTACTTTTTTTGCCAAACGCCATGTCCGCTACAAATTCCCCACTAAAAGAAATCAAAAACCACCAAATCAAATGTTCAGGCATCAATAACCAAGCAACTGCACTACTTCTATTAACCGCTGTAATGACAAGAAGTGAGAAAAAATACACGCTTGCAGATGCAAAATGCCTGCCCCTATCCCTTAAAGACCAATTCCTAGAAAAGCGGCTTTTGATTTTTTCATATGTAACCATGGGATTTCTTTCTTTTTTAAAATACCATTAGACCTAACTTTTGTATTGTAAAATAAGAATGCTTTCATCCAATACGCTGATCATGATGATTGTTTTTTTATATTCAAACAAAAGGAGAGAGATAGCAGATTGGTAACATAATGATGTTTTTTATATTTTTTACAAACTATGTAAAATATTCGCCTTTTTCTAAAATGATAGCAAGTGGTGAAAAATTTGGCTTTGTTTTTATTGAGCGTTGGTTATAAAAAAATATTGCATTTTTTAAGATTGGATAGTAAAGAGATTGATTTTATCAAGCGGTATTTTTAAAAGCGGTCTTTAGGGGGATTTTAGTTGGGGAATTATTTCAAAATACCCCTTATTTCTTTAAGTGAATGAGTTTAAAATAAAGTTTAAACACACAATTTTAAAAGTTAAAGAACTAATTATCAATATCTCATTAACGCAAAGTTTTTTATAGAACTTCTTTATTATATTTTAAAATTTATGCTTTTTAATTCATGCCCTCCACAAACGAACCAAGCGACATCAATTTTTGATAGCGGTTGTCAAGGAAATGAGGGTCTTGTTGGATAGTCCTTAGAGCGTCTAAAAAATACTCTTTGATCGTATTGGCGGCTGAAAATTTGTCTCTATGAGCCCCTTTGCTAGGCTCTAAAATAATATCATCAATAAGCCCCGCCTCCTTTAAGTCTCTAGGCGTGATTTTCATCGCTTTAATAGCCACTTCAGTCTTGCTAGGGTCATCCCAAAGAATCGCTGCGCAGCCTTCTGGGGATATAACGCTAAAAATGGAATATTCCATCATAGCCAATTTGTCAGCTACCGCAATCGCTAACGCACCACCACTACCCCCTTCACCGATAATTACAGAAATAGTAGGGACTTTTAAGGAAGCGAACTCTTGGAGGTTTTTAGCGATCGCTTCACTCTGGCCTCTTTCCTCTGCACCAATTCCCGGATACGCCCCGGCTGTATCCACAAGCATTAAAATAGGCAAATTAAACTTTTCAGCAAACTTTGCCATTTTCAAAGCTTTACGATAGCCGCAAGGATTGGGCATGCCAAAATTTCTTAAGAGCTTGTTTTTAGTCCCTCTGCCTTTTTCTTCTCCGATCACCACAACCGGAACATTATCAATTTTCCCTATAAAACATACGATCGCTTTATCATCGTTATAGTGCCTATCCCCAAAGACTTCATACTTATCCTTTAAGATGAGATCAATGTAATCCATAGCGTAGGGTCTGTCAGGGTGTCTCGCTAATTGGAGTTTTTGAAAATCAGTGAGATTGGAGTAAATGCTTTTAACTTCCTTATCCAATCTTTTTTCTAAGATTTCTTTAGCGTCCTCATCGCCTCTAATAAGGGCTAATTCAATTTCATTTTGAATCTCTTTAATATGATTTTCAAAATCTAAATAAATGGCCATTCAAAATCCTAACTTTGTAAAACTAGGCTTTTTTGAAAATCACAACACCATTAGTGCCACCAAAACCAAATGAGTTGCTCATCACTGCATTTACTTGTTTTTCTCTGGCCGTATTAGGGATATAATCCAAATCGCATTCTGGGTCAGGCGTTTCTTGATTGATAGTAGGAGGTAAGATCCCTTGATTCATGGCCATGATAGAAATAACGGCTTCTAATGCGCCCGCAGCGCCTAAACAATGCCCAATCTGCCCTTTAGTGGAGCTGACGGGAGGGACTTTTTCTTTAGAGCCAAACACATTTTTTAGAGCGATGCTTTCATACCAATCGTTATAATGCGTGCTAGTTCCATGAGCGTTCACATAGCCTACTTCCACTTTCGCCATTTCTAAAGCCATTTTCATGGCTCTAAAAGCCCCTTCGCCCTCAGGGGCTGGGGCTGTGATGTGGTTAGCATCGCCGCTCTCGCCATATCCGGCAAATTCTGCATAAATTTTCGCCCCTCTTTTTTTCGCGCTCTCGTATTCTTCAAGCACCAAAGCCCCAGCACCTTCGCCCATCACAAAACCATTGCGATCCTTATCAAAAGGTCTTGAAGCTTTTTTAGGCTCATCATTCCTTGTAGAAAGGGCTTTAATGCTCGCAAACCCCCCAATCCCTACAGGACAAATGGTAGATTCCGCTCCCACGACTAGCATTTTATCAGCCCCATTAAGCAAAATGGTTTTAACAGCTTCAATAATGGCATGAGTGCCAGCTGCACAAGCCGTTACGCTAGAGAGGTTAGGCCCTTTAATGCCAAACTCAATGGAAGTGAAACCTCCAATCATATTCACTAACGCAGAAGTGATAAAAAAGGGATTGACTTTTCTAGGGCCTTTTTCAAAACAAAAAATGGAATTCGCTTCAATATTGCCTAACCCGCCAATTCCAGAGCCAGAGCTTACGCCCATGCGGTTTGCCAATTCTTCAGGGCATCTATTGTGAGCGTCTAAAATCCCACTATCTTTCATCGCCTCTCTTGTGGCTTTCAAGGCTAATTGAATGAAACGACCTGCCTTTTTAACATCTTTGGGATTCATCACCTCTGTAGGGTCAAAGTCAGTGATTTCCCCAGCAATACGCACAGGAAACGCACTCGCATCAAAACTTTCTATGTTTTTGATACCGCATTCCCCTTTAGCGATCGCCAAAAAAGAATCTTCTTTATTTAAACCTAGCGAATTGATCATTCCCATTCCAGTTACTACAATCCGACGCACCAATAGCTCCTCATTTCAAAAACTTTCACTCAATAAAACTAGATTTTAGCTAAAGCTAAATTTTTACTAAACCTGGAGACAAACGCTCCAAGTTAAAAAGATTAAGCTAGTTTATTATCCTCAATATACTTCACCACATCGCCCACATTGACGATTTTTTCCGCTTGTTCATCAGGAATTTCAATACCAAACTTTTCTTCTAACGCCATGATTAACTCCACGACATCTAAAGAGTCCGCACCCAAATCCTTCACAAATTCCGCTTCTGGCGTAACTTGTGCCACATCCACATTCAACTGCTCAGCAATAACTGCCTGAATATCTTCAAATAAAGCCATGATTAAAACTCCCTTGTCTTGTAAAAATTAAATCAACCATTATTGGAGCGTTTATTTTTGCTCCAAAACATCTAAAATTCTATACAACAAATAAATTACAATGAGAAATAATATTAAGTAAATAATCCCCATTTGACAATAACCTCTTTGTTTTAGAATAACCTCATAATGTTAGCATGATTTTTGCTACTTACAAACTTTTATCGCTAAAAGAACCCTTTGTTTAGGACTACATATAAAGCCCGCCATTGACTTTGAGAGTCTCCCCAGTGATGTAACTAGAGTGATCGCTCAAAAGAAACGCTACCGCTTCTGCCACTTCTTTAGCAGACCCTAGCCTGTTTAAGGGAATATTTTTAATATAATCCGCTTTGACTTCATCTTTTAAAGTGGCGTTCATGTCGGTTTCTATAAAGCCTGGCGTTACACAGTTAAAACGGATATTCCTTAAAGCTCCCTCATAAGCAAAGGACTTGCTCATCGCAATCATTCCCCCCTTACTCGCTGAGTAGTTTGTTTGCCCCATATTGCCTCTTTCACCAATGATAGAAGCGACATTAACCACGCTCCCAAAACGGCTTTTGCTCATAATTTTTAGGGCTTCTCTGCAACCTATAAACGCTGAAGTGAGGTTATTTTCTATGACATGGTGAAAATCTTCTGTTTTCATTTTGATTGCTAATTTATCGCGCACGATACCAGCGTTATTCACCAAGTAAGACAAACCCCCATCGCTTTGGACAATGGTTTGTATCGCTTCAATAAAATCGCTTTCAGAAGTCGCATCAAATTTAATGACAGCTACCTTATAGCCTTTTTCTTCAAGCTTATTTTTCAAAGCGTCAGCCACTTCAGCATTGCTGCGGTAATTGATCCAAACTTTCAGCCCCATAGAAGCGAGAGTTTTGGCGATTTCAGCCCCAATGCCTTTAGAAGCTCCCGTAATAAGAACATTTTTCCCTGTGAATTGCATTCTTTAATAATCCTTAACTTTTAAATTCGTTCAAGTTCTTATAGTCTTGATTCATAACGCCTTAACATATAAAGACGCTTTAAAACTTTCTTTTTAGCGCTGATTTTTTGTTTTTTACGCTTTTCCGTTTTAGACTCAAAGAACCTTCTTGCACGGCATTCTGTTACCACCAGATTGCGATCGGTTTGCTTTTTAAACCTTCGGTAAGCTTCATCAAACGCATCGCCTTCTCTAACCTTAATCCCTGGCATACTGCTATCACCTCTTTTCCATAGCTTAAAATCATTGCTTAACAATGGCTACAAACGAAATAGCATTATATAAGACGAATTAACTGGTTGTCAAGAATTTTCACTTTTTTCTAGCGATTTTGTTAATAAGGTTATAAGGATCAAAGGCGACCGTCATATACACTTGGTAAGATTCTGACCAAGGCAAGCTCCTATCAAAGCCTCCACGCATCGCATTAAGCACGAAGTTGATCCGAACAGACGCAAAGTCGTTTTTCCAATTGTAATAAAAATCAAAACGATTGTATAAATTAGCTTGAAAGAATGGCACGCCACGATAAATGGGCGTGGGGCAATAAGAGGGCGTGCAATACATTTCAACATATTGGTATTGGTTATAAAAGGGCATCTCTGGGGTCTTGGCGAAGAAAAATAAATTGTGGATGCCAAAGCCTTTGTATTGAATCTCCACATCAAATTGCCCGCCCACGCTATTGATAAAAGGCACATTGTTGTGGATTTGCCTTAATCGGCTTGATTCAGAAACCATGCCAAAACTGGCGTTGAGCTTTTCCATAAAGGGGGCGATGTCTAAAAGGCTTGTCCCTATGTAAGCGTTAAAATAAAGGCGATCCATGAGATAAATATTATTGCTATCAATCGCCTTTTTTTCATTAAATTTCATGCCATCAGCCCCATTCAAAAGGTATTTGTCTTCGTTATGGAACAAGACAAAATACCCTCCAATACCCAATAAATCCTTAAAGAAATTATAAGCGACAGAGCCGTTCATTTGAAACCTGTCCATTGCGTTCCCATAAGGGTTTCTCCCGAATTTACAAGTGTTATAACAATTGCCTCCAAACCAATCTAGCATGAACTCCGCATGCCCATAATAGGGTTTTGAAGGCGAATAATGGTTTTGAAACTGCAATAAAAACCCTCTAGCGTTGGGATCTATAAACCAATAATAAGGGGCAAAAATATTCAAACCATACCTCCCTAAGAGGTTTTTTCTAGGAAAGATGCCGCCATAAAAAGTAAAACGTTTTCCCCTAGCCTTATAATACATAGTAGGCCCCCAACGGTAGGGAAAATTAGTGCTGTAGTTATGGAAATTTTGAAAAAAATACGCCCCTACAGTCAAGCTTTGCTCCACACCTTTTGTATAAAATTGGATCCCAAAATTTGGAGTCAAACGGGTTTTAAGATTGGTGTTAGTATTGACCCAATAAGGCGTTGAGCCTTCATGGTCCATGATAAACATATTGAAACCCAGATTGTATTTAAAAATATTCCAATCAAAAGCGTAAGAATTAACCGCTAACAAACAGACTAAAAAAGAATGTTTTAAAAAGGTGTTTATGGACACTTGTTACCCCTATGTCATCATTATTTTGATAAAAAAGCTTATCTTGTAACAAATGGGTATTCTAGCACATCTAAAAATATTTTTCTTTAGATTTAATATAAAATGGCGTTTATTTCATGTTAGAATAGCCGTTATGATGTTACATTACACACTAACTAAAAAAGGAAATTTTAATGGAATTAGGAAATAAAAATATAAAACCCGGTCGCAAGCGTGTCGCTGTAGATGAGTTGAAACGCAATTTTTCAGTTACTTTTTATCTCTCTAAAGAAGAGCATGATGTTTTAAGACGATTAGCTGATGAAGAAGTGGAAAGCGTCAATTCCTTTGTCAAACGCCACATTTTAAAAACAATCATTTACAAAAAAGGCACTAATCAAGATTCTTCTATCAATTATGATTCTTCTAGTAGGCTTTAAGCCTACTTTAAGGCATCAGCTCTTAAGAGCAACACCCACTAGAGCATTTAGTTTTAATCCCAACCGATGAGCGATCCATCAAGCAAAACCCTTTCCCCTCTAAATAGCGTTTCGCATCAAACCCGGCCACAAACAAGCCTCCAGCAAATAACGCCAAGTCTTTAACCACTAACCTTCCAGCCCCAGAAAGCCATGGGAAATGCTGATTGACAAACACTTCTGGCGTTGTGAATAAAAAAGATAGAGTCGTGATCGTCATTCCAGCGACAAGCAAGCCCCCAATCACGCCCATTAAAGGCATCCAAAGCCCTAAAAGCACCAAAATACCTAAGATCATAATTGTGATCCCTAGAGCTTCAGCCACTAAATAAGTGCGGTTTTCTTTATGCCATTCTTTGTTTTCAACGATTTTAGGGTCATCTTGCATTTCTTCTTGCATGGATTGGGATTCAGACATTTTGTGTTGTTTGTATGCGGGTTTTTCAAATTTATACATGAAAGAAAAGAAAGGGGAGTTAGCCACAAAAGGAGCGATTCCTTCGGCTTCATACGGCACAAACTTAAGCCCTCCGATCCAAATAAAAATGATAAAAATAGCTATATGCATCAAATAGCCGCCTAGATTCTGGAGTTTTGTAATCACTTCAAGCAATGATTTTAACGCTTGCATGGTTTTATTCCTTTAGGATATTTTTTATATTGCTAAAAACAACTCGCAAATGATAGCGCATTATGTTTAATTACGACAAAATTATTTTGATTACCATTACAAGAAATAATGATCAAAAACACCCATTTTCAAAAACCCTCATGCCCAAAACACTCATGCCAATATAACGCACCGCGCCTTTATAAAAAATTTCATCATTTTTTAAAGAAAGCTCTAAAGATTCGTTGCTTTTAGGGATGAGAGTGGTCTTTTTAGGCGTGTTATAAAAAATGCGCGCGGCGATAAAAACCGCCGCCATGCCTGTCCCGCAAGCTAGCGTGAAATCTTCAACCCCTCTTTCATAAGTTTGTAAAAAAATCGTCTCTTCATTTTCTATAAAAGCGATGTTAATATTAGCGTTAAATTCATGCCTTAAAGCCCTTAATTCCAGCGCATTAAGGGAATTTAACCATTCTTTATTTTTGACAAATCCCACTAAATGCGGCACTCCTGTATCTATGAGATAGAAAGTAGGGATATGTTCTAAAACGCTGTCGCTAGTAAAAAATTTTTTGCATCTTAAGGCGGGTATGGTATCTAGGATTTTGTAGTTACCGAGATTGCTCTCTATGATATTGGGTTCTTCTATGCAAATAGAAATCTCTCTTTTTCCGGCTAAAAAAACATGGTTTTTAGGGGCTATAGCATGTTGGTAAGCAAATAACCCCACGCAACGGCTCGCATTCCCGCACATGCCAGCTTTAGAGCCGTCTGAATTGTAAAAATCCCATTCGTAGTCATAATCCTTACTCGGTAAGATAACTACAAGCCCATCAGCCCCAAAACCCTCATGCCTATGGCACACCTGTTGAGCTAAATTGGAAAAATCTTTTTTTTTGAAGCTTTGAACGATTAAAAAATCATTCCCGCTCCCTGAATATTTGTAAAACACCATCAATGAAAGCCTTTTTGATTTTAATTATAGGTTAAAAGAAATTTTTTATCCTTAAAAGAGCGTTTTTTAGCTAACATTTGATAACTTTTGGTTCAGTTTAATGGGGATAATTTCATGAAAGCTCAGTATTTCTTTTGGATTCTTTTTTTGATTGGTTTTTATTGGATGATCTATTTATATCAAGATTTTTTAATGGATGCGCTGATCGCTGGGCTTTTGTGTGTGGGGCTTTTTCAAGTGAAAGTTTTTTTGAGTAAGCGCTTTTCTAATGTTATCAGCTCGTTTTTATGCGTTTTAGTTTTAGCGAGCGTCTTGATCGTGCCGTTGTATTTTATTGTTTATAAAAGTTCTAATATCATTTTTGAAATCAACTTTGAAAAATTTTCAGCTCTGATTAAATGGCTTAAAGGGGCAATCACCGAAAATTTATCGCATTTTCCTGCCATTCATGATGGAGTGAGCAAGTTTTTAGAAAATTTTAGTGCCGCTTCCATCACGGGCTATTTGTTGAAAATAAGCAGTTATGTGGGAAAATACAGCTTGAAACTCATTACAGACGCTTTGTTTATCTTGGGGCTGTTGTTTTTCTTTTTTTATTATGGGGAGAGATTTTATCGTTATTTTTTAGGGGTTTTGCCTCTTGGAATCAATCAAAGCAAAAAGATTTTTGAAGAAGTGGCTGGGATTTTACGCATCGTGCTTTTAACTTCTCTCATCACGGTTATTTTAGAGGGCGTGGCGTTTGGGGTGATGATTGTATGGTTTGGGCATGACGGCTGGTCTTTAGGGATTTTATACGGCCTGGCGTCTTTGGTGCCGGCTGTTGGGGGAGCTTTGATTTGGATCCCTATAGCGATTTATGAGCTTTATCATGGGCATGTGAATGAGACGATATTTATCGTTTTGTATTCTCTTTTGTTGATTGGCGGGTTGATTGATAGCGTGATCAAGCCGTTTTTAATTGTCTTTATTAAAAAGAGAATCTTTAAAACCACCCTTAAAATCAATGAAATGCTGATTTTCTTTTCCATGATTGCTGGGATTTCACAATTTGGTTTTTGGGGGATTATTGTAGGGCCTACTATCACGGCGTTTTTTATTGCGTTGCTGCGGTTGTATGAAAATTACTTTATCCAAAACGATCAAAAAGCATGCGAATGATATAAGGGCTCACAACGAAATTTTTAAAAATGATATATAAGAGTGAGTTATAGAAATAACCATTCTTATGAAGAATTTTCAAACACCTCATTCAATGCGAACGCAAATTTAAACCCATATCTTAATAGATACAAATTTTATTTTTTATAGCGGATCAAAGGGTAGGAGCAGTTTTTGCATAAAAGTTCTAACGCTTCGCCCTTTAAAAAATGGGTTTTGATAGCCATAGCTTTTTGGCTCTTTAAAACATCTTTTAGGGGCGTATGGTTTAAATCGCCAAGGTTGATATGAGCTTGCGTGTCCATGCAGCATGGCACGACAACGCCATTAGATAAAATAGCGATTTGCTTGATTAGGCCGTAGCAATAGGGGATTTTTGATTCTTGCTTTAAAGGATTTTGGGCGTTCAAATTCGGCCATTTAAAGGTTTTTTGGATATTCAAAAAACTTTTTTTAAACAAACGAGCGCGGCCTTGCGATTTTAAACCCTCTAAAGAAACGCATTCAAAGCTTTCTAAAAAAGGCTTGATTAAATTCTGGTGTTTGTCAAGGGTGCCATCTTGAATGCGTAAATTCAAAAACACTTCGCTATTTTTTTCACATTTGTAGCGGCAAAATTCTAAAATTTTTTGGATGTAGCGGTGCTGGTTGATTTTGTTATGATGGTCTAGCCCTGCGTCTAAAGAAATAGAGATTTGATAGATTATATCTTGTAAAAACGTCTCAAAGTCGTGCAAATACACCCCGCTAGTAACCAAATCCACTTTCAAAGAAAAGCGTCTAGCGGTGCTTAAATAGTGGTTTAAATTTTTGAGCTTGCAAGGATCGCCTAAGACATGCAAAGTAATCATTTGGGTTAAGGGGGCGGCTTCTTTACAAACTTTTTCAAACAATTCTAAAGGCATCACGCCTCTGATATTTTTAGGGTTAGGGCAAAAACTGCATTGCAACCCGCAAATATCGCTTAACTCTATATAGATTTTTTTAAAAAGTTTCTTGTTGGGTGTCAATTCTTATGAGAAACTAGCAATAAGACAGACTAGACATTGAAGCGAAAATGCAACACATCACCATCTTGAACGATATAATCCTTACCTTCAATGCGTAACACTCCCTTTTCTTTCGCTCCGGCTTCGCCCTTATAAGCGATAAAGTCATCATAACTGATGGTTTCAGCTCTAATGAAGCCTTTTTCAAAATCCTTATGGATCACCCCAGCAGCCACAGGTGCGCTAGAGCCTTTTTTAATCGTCCATGATCGCACTTCCTTGACTCCAGCGGTAAAGTAATTGATCAAACCTAATTCCTTAAAACTCAAACGAATGGTCTTTTCTAACCCGCTTTCTTCTACGCCCAAACTTTGCAAAAATTCTTTGACTTCATCTCCACTCATAGAAACCATTTCTTCTTCTAATTTAGCACACAAGGCGACAAACTCGCTATTTTGCTCTTTCGCATGGTTTTGGACTTTTTTAGCATGCTCATTGAGAGCGTTTAAATCTTCTTCGCCCACATTAGCGATATAGATCATTTTTTTATGGGATAAAAAACGCAATTCCTTGTCCAACTCTAAAAAAGCCTCGCTTGTATTTAAGGCAAAAGTTTTCGCCGGCTTTAATTCTTCTAAATGCGTTTTTAAACTCAAAGCGCATTCTAAAAGATTTTTAGCGTCTTTTGAGCTTTTTAGGGCTTTTTGCAAGCGTTCGATCCTTTTGTCTAAAGTGGCAATATCCGCTAAAATCAACTCCAATTCAATGGTTTCTATATCATTCAAAGGGTCAATTTTATCGTTCACATGCGTGATATTGTCATCTTCAAAACAGCGCACCACTTGCAAGATCACTTCGCATTCCTTGATATTGGCTAAAAATTGATTGCCTAAACCCTCCCCTTTGCTCGCTCCCTTAATCAATCCGGCAATATCCACAAATTCCACCACAGAATGCAAAATGCGTTCAGGCTTTACGATTTGAGCCAACGCATCAAGCCGCCTATCAGGCACATTCACAATGGCTTTATTGGGTTCAATGGTGCAAAAAGGGTAGTTCGCACTTTGGGCGTTTTGGGTTTTAGTGAGCGCATTAAAGGTGCTGGATTTGCCCACATTAGGCAAACCCACAATGCCTACAGACAAGCCCATTTCAAGCCTTTTTCAAAAACTCTTCCACAAAAGCTGTGCAAGCTCTCACGCCAGCCCCACTCGCTCCAAAGCTATTCACATCCCATTCTTTTTCCACATAAGCAGGGCCTGCAATGTCAATGTGCAGCCACTTATCCTTAAACTCATCTCTAATAAATTCATTCAAAAACAAGCCCGCTGTGATCGCACCGCCATAGCGTGAAGAAGAAATATTACACACATCAGCGATTTTAGATTCAATCAATTTCTTTAAATGGCGGTTAAAGGGGAGTTTGGCTAACAATTCACCGGATTCTAACCCTGAAGTTTCAAAGAGGTTTTTTAACTCTTCATTATGCCCCATGATCGCTGAAGTGAATTCGCCTAAGCCTACAACGCATGCCCCAGTAAGGGTCGCAAAATCCACGATCACATCAGGGCTTAAATCTTGAGCGTAGCTCAAACAATCCGCTAAAACCAAACGCCCTTCAGCGTCGGTATTACGCACTTCAATGCTTTTGCCTTCTTTGGAGATCAAAATATCATCTGGTTTATAGGCAGCTGGGCCTATCATGTTTTCTGTAGCCCCAATAATGCCATGCACTTCAGCTTCCACGCCTAGTTTGGCTAATGCGTTTAAAAGCCCAATCACCGCAGAGCCACCGCCTTTATCCGCTTTCATGGTAACCATGTAATCGGCCGGTTTCAAGCTCAAACCCCCACAATCATAAGTCAAGCCCTTGCCCACTAAAGCGATTTTTTTCTTCGCTTTTTTGGGCTTATAGACTAAATGGATCAAGCGGGGAGGATTGACGCCAAGAGAGGCTTTATTAACCGCTAAAAAGGCGTTCATTTTCTTTTCTTCTAAAAATTTTTCATCATAGACATGGATTTCTAAATGGTTTTCTTTAGCCACTTTTTGCGCCACTTCAGCCATATAAACCGGAGTAGCAATCATAGGGGGGGTATTGACTAGATCTCTAACGATATTCAAGCTTTCTGTCATGATTTCAGCGTATTTTAACGCTTCTTTAGCGCTCTTTTCTAAAGAATTCGCGCAAGTTTTTTCGCAAGGTTTGTGCAATTCTAAAGCGACAACCGCTTCTTCTAAAACGCTTTCTTTTTTGTTGGATTTAAAAGTGTCGTATTCATACAAGCCTAATTTCAAGCCCAAAAACAACGCTTTCAAGTTTTCTAAAAGCGCGTTATCTTTAGAATGCGTCCCGCAAGTATAAACCCCCACTTTAACGCTTTTAAAAGCGAGTTTTTTAAGGGTGCGAACGGCTAAACACGCGCTCTCTCTCAATAAATGCACATCGTCTTCTTTAACGCCCACATACAAGATTTTATTTTCTTGGTCTAAAAATACGCCTTCGCCTTCGTATTTAAAGGTTTCTAGCAATTCTTTATTTTTGACCCAAGCGTGGCTAAAATCCTTATTGACAATAAAAACTAAGCCACATTCAGCTTTTGCGTTTTCAAAAGTGGTTTTTTCTAATTTGATTTTTAACATAAATTCTCCTTTTTTAATTTCATATCTTTCAAGAATTGTATTGCGTTCTAGTGGTTTTTCTTACTATAGTATTGGAAATACCATAGAACCAACGCCAAGAAAGATACTAATAGTAATATTAGCGCATAAGGGTGTTTTTTAAGCCACCCTAACGCATGCAATAACTCTTCTCCTAAATACCACGCTAGAATAATGGTAATGCTCGCCCACACCATCGCGCTAATGAGATTGATGATAGCGAATTTTAAAGCACTATAACGCGTGAGACCTATGCTAATGGGAATGATGGTGCGCATGCCATACATGTAGCGTTGGATAAAAATGATAAACCAGCCGTGTTTTTGCAACAATAAATGGGCTAGGGCGAGTTTTCGGCGTTGTTTTTCTAGCTTTTTTTGGATGTAAGCTTTATTGGTGCGGCCGATGTAAAAATAGATCTGATCCCCCACAAAACCCCCAATCCCTGCGACTAAAATGGCTAACCCTAAATGCATATGACCGGTATAGCTGGCAATCCCTGCTAAAATTAACCCAATTTCTCCTTCTAAAATGCTCCACCCGAATAAAATGAGATACCCCCAAGTCGCTGCATGCTGATTCCATAAGTCAATGATGTATTCTTCCAAAACTCACCCTTATCCTAGCACTCTAACAAACAAAAGGTTTTCACTCGTTCTTCTAAAAGTTGGATACCCGGTAATTCTTTTAACCCTATCAAAAAGCATGCTTCTATGCATTCGGCTTGTAGGGCTTTGATAAGCTCAAGGCTCGCCAAAGCTGTGCCTCCAGTGGCTAATAAGTCATCAATTAACACCACCCTTACCCCCTTAATTCCCCTAAAAGCGTCGGAGTGGATTTCTATGTTATCGCTCCCGTATTCTAGGCTGTAGCTTTGAGACAGGGTGTGCGCGGGGAGCTTGCCCTTTTTCCTCACAGGCACAAAACCCACCCCAAGCGCATAAGCTAAAGCAGAGCCTAAAATAAACCCTCTCGCTTCAATGCCCACGATAAAGTCTATATTGAGAGCGAGATAGCGTTTTTTGAGCGCGTCAATGAGTTTGTTAAAGAGTTTAGGGTAGTTGAGTAGCGTGGTAATATCTTTGAATAAAATCCCTTTTTTAGGGTAGTCTTTCACTTCTCTGATGCTTTGTAAAAGTTCTTCTTTGAGCGTTTCATTCATTTTGATTTCCTTTAATATAACTGATTGGTTGTAGAATTTTGATTCATTATAGCGTTTTTAAAGGAGAGCTTCTATTTTTTGCTCCAATTCTTTAATACGATTTTTATATTTATCCGATTCGCCTTTGTATTCAGAGTTGCGTTGTTTAAGGGCTTTTAATTCCGTTTTTAACGAGCTCATTTCTTGGGTAAGAATATCAATATTACCTAAAGCTCTTTGGAGTTGCAACTGGTGTTTTTGGATCAAAATTTCAGCTTCTTGTAAGGTGAGCTTCATGGATGCGTTGGTGCGTTCTTGCCGTTTAGCCACGGTTTTAAAAAAGAAAGTACGCACACCCATATAAAGGATAAAAACAATAGCGATAGTGATGATAAACCATTGGGTAAACATGCCTATTAAAATATCCTTTTTAGCGAAACGGTGTAATTATACTACACTAGGTTGATGATTTCAGCGATTCATCTAGTTTTTGGATGCGCAACACATGACGACCTTGTTCAAATTCTGTAGAGAAAAACGCTTCTAAAATGCTTTCCACCACGCCAATACCGCTAATCTTTTCGCCCAAACACAAGACATTAGCGTTATTGTGCAAGCGAGTCATTTTAGCCATGTAAGCATCAAGACACAAAGCGGCTCTAATACCCTTAAAACGATTAGCGCCCATGCTCATGCCTATCCCTGTAGCGCACACTAAAATACCATAGCTTTGCGCATTTTCTAAGACCTTTTGGCACACTAATTTAGCGTAATCAGGGTAATCCACTCTCATAGTGGGTAAAAAAGCTTGGATCTTAAAATCCTTGTCTTCTAAAAAATGTTGGACAAACTCTGCAAGATGCACCCCTGCATGATCGCTGCCTATAAAAACTTGAGAAAACTTTAAGGGTCTATTCATAAGCTCTCCTTGATGAAAGATTAAGAAAGGAGTAAAGAAAATAAAAATCTTGTGGGCGCATGGATAAAAAACTCCGATAAAGGGGGGATAAACAAAAAGATAAACACGACCAACATGCCGTAGCGTTCCATTTTAGAAAACCATTCCAATAAAAACGCGCTTTTGAAATGCAACGCCAAAAAGCCTAACGCTTTGGAGCCGTCTAAGGGTGGGATAGGGAGGCTATTGAAAACGCCTAGGACAAGATTATAAAGAATGCCTTGAATGAGAAAGGTTACTAAAGCGAGCTGATAAAGGTTTAATTCATTAATGCTTAAAGCGTTGATCCCTAGTTTTTGGAAGCTCAAATGCGTGATGGAAGCGAGCAGAACGGCTAGGGTGAAATTATAAGCCACCCCGGCTAAACTCACCACTACGCATGCTAGAGAGCCTTTTTGAGAGACAATATAGCGCATATCCACAGGCACGGGTTTAGCCCACCCAAACAAAAAAGGGGCTTGAAAGATGAGTAATAAAGCCGGTAAAAGCACTGAACCCATCATGTCTAAATGCCTGATAGGGTTCAAACTCAAACGATTAGCGTCTTTAGCGCTCCTGTCCCCAAATAAAAACGCGCTCAAGCCATGCATGATTTCATGCCCTATAATAGCGATTAAAAGGGCTAGGATCTTCATTAAGGTGGTAATAAAACTTTCTAAAGAGAAATCAAAAAATTGCACAAAAAACCTTAACGCGTTGCTTTTTCTTTTTTAATGATTTTTTCTAAACCTTCAACGCTTTTAAACATGCGTTCCCAACGCACCAAATAGCGTTTTTTGGGGTTATTTTCTGCATCCATTTCCAGGCTATTTTTTAAACTCAAACTGAAATAAACAAACCATGGCGAACCCACGATGTTTTTATAAGCCACACTCCCCCAAAAGCGCGAGTCGCTAGAATTATCCCTGTTATCGCCGATCATGAAAAATTCATCGTTATTGATTTTTTTATAAAACACCTTTTCGCCCTCCATTTGAATGAGTTGCATGCTGATATTAGCTTCTGCGCCTTGAGTGGCTAACTGCTCCATTAGGTGGAAGGTTTCATTGTCTTTTTGGTAATGGATACCCGGATGCTCACTTTTATAAGGGTTTAAAACAAAAATTTTACCCATAAATTCTTTAGTCATGGCGTTAGGGTAATGTTTAGAAATATAGTCGCTGTCTGTGCCGCTCTCAAAAGGGTGCAAATAAAACCCCTCATTAGTGAATAATACCTCATCGCCTCCAATGGCAAAATTCCTTTTGACATAGTAAGATTTTTTTTCATGGGGGGGGATAAACACCACCACTTCGCCGCGCTTAGGGCGATCCCCCTCTATCAAATGGCCGTTATTTTTAAAATCAGGCATGACAGGAAGCTCAATCCATGGGATTTTGGGAATGGGTATGCCGTAAGAAAATTTTTTGACAAAGAGCATGTCGCCCTCATAGAGCGTGCCTACCATAGAGCGAGAGGGAATGATGAAGGCTTGTGCAACAAAAAAGATAACCAACAGCACAATAACAATCGTCCCTACCCAACTGGAGCAAAATGCATAAACAGAGCGTAAAAATTTCATTTAAAATCCCTTCCTTTGTTGTTTTTCAAAAGCGGTTAGAGTGTTTTCTAAAAGCGAGACAATTGTCATAGGCCCCACGCCTTTAGGCACAGGGGTGATAAAACCGGCGACTTTTTGTGCATTTGTAAAATCCACATCGCCCACGATACGCCCATCATTCAAATGATTGATCCCAATATCCACCACTACAGCCCCTTTTTTTAACATGCTCGCTTTAATCAAATCAGGCTTACCCACGCCCACGCAAACAATATCAGCGTTTTGGGTGTAAAAACTAATGTCTTTAGTCAAAATATGGCACACGCTCACGCTAGCCCCGGCGTTTAACATGAGCATGCTCAAAGGTTTTCCAATGATATTGCTCGCCCCAATAACCGCCACATCCTTGCCCTTGATTCCAATATGATAATGCTTTAAAAGACGCATCACGCCCATAGGGGTGGCTGGCAGAAACGATTCTTTTTGAGTGCAGAGCTTGCCGATATTAAGGGGGTGGAAACCATCCACATCTTTACTGGGGTCAATGGCTTCTAAAATCATTTTAGAATCAATGTGTCTGGGCAAAGGGAGCTGGACTAAAACGCCTGAAATGTTTTGATCGGTATTGTAATCTTTAATCAAGGACAATAATTCAGCTTCAGTAATATTCTCCTGGAGGGTTTTTAAGTCAAAATCCATGCCCACCCTTTGGCATGCTTTGATCTTCATATTGACATAAGTGATACTAGCGGGATCTTTCCCTACTAAAATCACGGCTAGTTTGGGGCGTTTATGCGTTTGTGCGGTTATTGTTTGGATTTTATGTTTCAAATCTTTTTCTATATCATAAGCTAGCACTTGCCCGTCTAATAAAACAACGCCCCTATTTGGCATGCCTATTTGTCCTTTATCCATTAAAATCCTATTATTGTAGCAAAAATCATGCGTTTAAGGGGATTAAAAACTCAGTTTGTCAATCTTTAAGATTAGCCCCATGATAGAGCAAGTAAAAACTAAGGGCTTTTAAAAATTCTAATTGCTGGTAAAATTTAGAAGCTTCTGTTTTGTCGTTTTGTTTATCCTTTGGCTCTTTAGGGTTTTTGTTCAAATACCTTAACCCCAAACTCGGGTTATAAAAATAATCTTTGGTAGCGATCGCTTCATAACCTAGCGCGTAATTGGGGTGGCTTGGAGGGTTTGTTGTATTGTTAGAAAATAAAGGCTTCCCAAAACTCACAAATTGAAAACCTTTAGGAGCGATTAATTCAATAATCGTAGGGGCGATGTCTAAATGCGATCCGACTTGACTGATTATTTTAGGCTTTAAAGTAGGAGCGAACACAATAAGCGGCACGGATTTAATGGTATATAAATCGTTTTTAGCGTATTCATAGCTCCTGTCAAAATGATCTCCTGTGATGATAAAAAGCGAGTTAGGGAATTTTTGGCTGGCTTTTTTGATAAAATTAACGATTACTTTGTCATACCAGTAAATATGCCCTAAAGAATTAGCGTCCGGTAGATTTTCTGATTTGGGGGTTTTTTCCACAAATTGTTGGATTTTTTCTAAAGGCACGCCAAAGGCTTTGAGATTCACGTTTTTGATCGCATGATTGCTTAAAGTCATGACCATGCTGAAAGTTTTTTCATTGGGGTTGGTGTTTTCTAAAATATAGTCAAATAAAATATTATCATGCACTCCCCAGTTGCTCTCTATGGGTTTAGGGTAGGGCTTGTTTTTGGCAAATTCTAAGAGGTGGTTATTGAAATAAAGGGCGTGGAAACCTTGTTTTTTGGTGAAACTCGTTAGTTTGTTCCAAATCCCGCTACCCCCATAATAAAAGTTGTTTTTATAACCCAGAGTTTTTGTGATATTGCCAATCGCCATAGGAAAGCTAGGGAGGATCACTCCAGAATTGATCAAGTTATTATCATTGATGTAGGGTAAGCCTGTGATCTGGACATCCAGGCTCTTAACGGTCCGTGGGGCGCCTTCAATAAAAGCAGAAAGCATGCAGGCATGCTCTTTTTTAACCAAATCTTGTAAAGCGCTCGTTAGCCCTATAGAATCAAATTTTGGATCAAAATGCCATGAACTCAGGGACTCTGAGATAATATAAAAAACATGTTGAATGGTTTGATCGGAATTGTTGTGGCTTGTTTGGGAAAGCAACTCATAAAGATTGTTTTGGGGGTTCTCTTTAAGATGGAAATAATTTTTCGCCACTTCTAAAGGCGTTTCTTTAGCAAAATCGCTGAATTTAAGGTTATGGCTTTGTCTGTAATTGCGCGCTAAAAGATAAAGGTTGCGAAAGGCTCCGGGGGTAATTTTCATTAAAAAAGGATCTTTAGCTGGCTCTATGCTGAGATCTAAAGACGCACCCACAAAGCTCAATTGCGCGTTAATGTAAAACATTTGCGTGAGCGAAAAAAGAATGAATAAAATGAAAGTTTTAAGGGGTTTGGTGGCTTGATAAACATTTTTGGGTTTAAAAAGGGCGTTTTGGAGTTTGAAATAGATAAAAGAGGTTAAAACGCTAAGGATTACAAAGAGTGAAAAACTAGAAAAAATAGGGTATTCCTTGCTCATTTTTAAAATCGTGAGCGTGTCTTCATGCAAAAATTCCAATAAATTTTCATCAAACACATTCCCATAAATGCCATAATAAACGATGTTTGCAATGTTTAAAAACAGGATAATAGCGATAGAAAAATACGCCATAATATTAAGCATTTTGGTTTGGTGTTTAGGGGCAAATAACCCTAATAACCCAATGATGATAAAAAGAATCGCTAAGCTTGAGACCACACGATTATCGTATCTTGCCCCGTTGAGTAGGGTTTTGATGATTTCATCAAAAACAGGGTTTTTTAAAGCATGCTTATAATAGCCAGTATAAAGGATAAAGCCGATACGATTAAACACAAACAATAAGCTCATAAAAAAGGTGAAATAAAAACCTTTTAAAAAGAGCGAAAAAAGGGCATAAGATAAGGATTTCATAAGCGTTAATACAACCTTTTTTGAACAAGATATAAAGTCTTAAAAAAGACAAAAAGAAACAAGGGGAAATCCAATAAAGAATCCAAGATTTGAAAATGAGAACGCATTAAAAGCGAACTGGATAACGCCATTAAAGCGATCACGCCCAGTAAGGGGCTGCTCAAAAACAAACTGCTGCAAAAAAGCACGCTAAAAATAAGAGAAGCCATGAAATGATGATAGATTGAAAAAGGCAAGAACCCTAAAATGTCTATAAGGAGCAACAAACTAAAAAATAGCATGACGCTATAAGATTGCAAGGTTTCTAAAGGAGGCTTTTGGAGGAGACGGCAAGAAAAGCTCACATAAGCAAGGATTAAAAGACAGCTAAAAGGGCTTAAGGGGGCTGTAAAACTGCTTAAAAATTCATTGAGCGATAGGGAGTCTTTTAAAGCGATATTGCTTAAAATCACGCTTAAAAAAGAGAGCGAAAACCTCAAACCCAATGGCTTATTTTTGAAAAAAAAGAAAATTAAAAAAAGCCATGCAAAACTCAGCGTGTAAGAAGAAGATATAAACATGACTAATCACTTGAGAAGGGATTTTAAATAAGCCATATTAAAACGGATGTGTTTGATATGAGAGCGGTTATAAGTATAGACAATATCTATAAAATGAGGATTAAGGCTATAGCTTGGGTAACTCACTTCATTGGCTTTGTCTAAAACTTTTAAGGTTTTAAACGAGTTTGAGTTTTCTAATTTAGAAAGCCAGAGTTCTTTACGGCGCAGTGATAAATCGCTAGGGTTGTGGATCAAATACAATTCTTTGTTTAAATTGATTAAGTTCAAAGCGTCATTCAAGTTTTTCAAATTCGTTGCAATGACTTTTTGCCAAGCGGTGGGGGTTTTACAGGTTTCTAGCATAAGATAATCTTTAAAAGAATAGTTTCTAAACGCCATGACAGCGCAGTCTTTAAAGGGGGTTAAGCTTGGCTGGAGCTGGTGGTTTAGGGCATTAGGCCTTAAAAGCTCTCTTGGGTTATTTTGTTTGTCAAATTTCAACAACAAGGGGTATTGGGTGGCTAATTCGTGATAGAGTGGTAGCATAAACCCGCCATCGGTGGTGCTTAAAGGTTTATTTTTTATCAAATGGCTTAAGTTTAAAAAAGGGCTTAAGGAGAGTTTTCGCACAAACTTAAAACGAATCGGCTCTAAAGCGCTTTCAAGTTGATAGATTTTAGAAGTCGCCCACCCGCCCATGCTCACCCCTACGACAAACAACAAAATTTTATCGTCATGCAAAAAGAGTAAGGGGTTACCTAGTTTTTTAATGTATTCATGCGCGTTTTTGGAAAGCTCTTCTTTGGTTAAAATAATGAAGGCTTCGCTCCAGCGATTAGCCTTGCCATCAAAAAGATTTGCGCTGATTTTCACATCTTTTGCCCCTTCTTTAGTGCCGCTAAAATAAGCGCTCAAGAGGTTATCATTAGGCAAGTTGATTAAAGCGCTCGCATGCACGCTTAAAGCGTCATTTGGTTTAGGGATAGTGAGCTGAGTGAAATAGGGGGGATTTTGGGTTGAAAGGGCTTGATTGCGCATGAAAGCATAGGGGGGGGTTTGATGCGTCATTATAATTAAAAATAAAACGATAAAAAGCCCCACGAAAAAGGCGGCATGTTTTAGGCGATTTCTTGAAGGTTCCAAGATAGCGTTTCGCCCCCTCTTAAGATAGCGATTTTTTCATTCAAACAAAGCGTGTGTGTAGGGACTATAAAGGGTTTTTTAGACAAACGCGCTTTTTTACTAGGCAAATTTTCTAGCGCATAGATTGTTTTAGCGTTATCGCTGATAAAGGCTTGCAAGTTTTCTAAAGCGTTGTGTTTTTCAAAAAGTTCGCACAACGCAGGCAACAAAATAGGGGCAGAAAAGATGCCTGCCGGGATGTTAGCGCTATGCTTTTTAGAGATAAAATGCGGGGCGCTATCAGAGCCAAAAGAGATTTTAGGGTGGGCTTTTAAAGCAAGGGATAAAAGCCTTTCTTGGTCTTTTTGGGTTTTGATTAAAGGTTTGCAAAAACAATGCGGGTTCAAACTCCCCCCTAATAAATCATCTAAAGTCATGCTGATATGGTGTAAAGTCAAAGTCGCATAGAGGTTGTCATGCTTTTCAATTAAAGCGATACTGCGCCAATCGCTCAAATGCTCTATAATGATTTTGAGTTTAGGGAATGAAAGCACAAAAGTTTCTAAAACGCTATGGCATAAAAATTCTTTATCCAAGCAAAACCCGGCTTGTTCTGCATGGATGCATAAAATAAAGCCTAATTTTTGGGCGTTTTCTAAAACCTCTAAAGTCTTTTCACCCAACAAATCCGAAGTGCCGTTTTGCGCGTTTGTGGTCATGCCTTTGGGGTAGAGTTTTAAAAATCTGATGCCTTTTTCTTGGGCACGTTGCAATTCTTCTAAAGTCAAACCATCATTAAAATACAAACTCATTAAAGGTTTGAAGTTTGAAGAATGGTTTAAAATGTCTTCTTCATATTCAAGGGTGGTTGGAGTGTCAATCAAGGGCTTACTGAGGTTTGGCATGATCACTGCAGCACTAAAAGGCTCGCTAGAGTATCTTAACACCGCTTTTAAAAGCGCGTTTTCTCGCACATGTAAGTGGGCGTCTATGGGGTCAAAAAGCGTGATTTCCATTTTTTAATTGCCTCCTAAGTAATAACGCACTCTAATGCGAATAAGGGTTTTAGTTTTAGGGCGTGGGTAATCTTTATAAGCGATTTGAATGGTCTTTAAAGTGTTGTCATCAAGCATTTTATATTCAGAGCCAATGATGATTTTAAGATCGGTAATATCGCCGTTAGGGTGCAAGTAAAACTCTACCGCATTCGTCCCGTCCTGCCCTAAATAAGCCGCTACTTGAGGGTATTCTAAATATTTTTGCGTGATGCGCCCAATATCCCTTAAATTATTCCTGATGAAATCTTTTTCGGCTGTGCCTAAATCCCCAAATTCTTCGCCATACAATTCATCAATATCCCTTCTGGTTTGGTTATCCAAGCCTTTATTGTTTTCTTTTCTGGGTGGCGCAACTTCTTTAGGCAAGAAAGAAAGCTGGTTAGGATCAAATTCTTTTTTGACAGGTTTTTTCTCTTCCACTTTTTTATGCTCTACTTTTTGTTCTACTTTCTGCTCTACGATTTTTTTCTCTTCTTTTTTCTCCTCTACTATTTTTTTCTCTTCCACTTTTTCCACTTTTTTAAGAGCCTTATGTTTGTGATTGGGCTTTTTGGGTTCAGGTTTTGGCTTAGGTTTAGGCTCAGGCTTAGGCTTTTCTATAGGTTTTGGCGGTGTTGGCGGCTGTCTCTTATACACTCTTATACACATCT
>NZ_MVVH01000008.1:0-63606 GCF_003636935.1 Helicobacter pylori | reverse complement strand
TCTCTGTCTTTGCTCATTTTAGCTAAATCATCTATTAGAATTTTATGATCCAATTTTAAAGCTTGCAGGTATTCTAGTCGTGGGTAAGGAGGTTTTTGCTCCACTAATCTGGTGTATTTAGCGATATTTTCTTTAGTGGTTTCAATGGAGTTTTCTAATTCCTTGATTTTTTCAGGGAGTTTAGTGATAGCGTTATCCAGTCTCTTTAAAAACCCATCAAATTTGATCTCACCGCAGAAATTATAAGAGATAAACATGTTTCCCGTATCGTTTTTATAAACCATATTGCTAGGGCTATAGGCAATATTGGGATTGTCTTTAGGGCTTAAACTAAACTCCACTTGATACTTAGTTTTATAAGCATTCACCACAAAGCCCTTGTATTCTAAAAACTTACAATCTCTTTCTTCATTGAAAAACAAGTCGTTCAAATTGCTTGCAAATTGCTTTTTAATAGCGTCTAGTTTTTCTTTATTTTGTTCGGCTATTTGCTTGTTTTGTTCTTTGAGTTTCTTGTGCGCTAATTCTTCACTCATAGAGGCGTTTTCTTTTAAAGGCTCTACTTCTTTAACTTTGATAAGCTCATAATCCTTACTCTCTTCATTTTTCAAATCATAAAGCTTGATCTCTGTGTGAGTGGGGATCATTACAGAGCTTTGAAGCGTTTCTAAATCTTTCAATTCCTGTTTGAGATAATCCCATTGAGAAGCGTTGTTTTTCAAATTCTCTTCATTGAAATAATTTTCTTTATTGAAAGCTTTGTATTTTGCTTCTTCGTTTTTGATTTCAGCCCTCAATTTGACTTCTTCAATAATCAAGGGATTGCCTGTGGCTTCTGCTTTCATCTCGCTCGCATTAGAACTCCCCATATTAAAGTCTTCTAATTCATTCAAGCCTAATTTGTGCGCGTTTCTAAATTGCTCTATGCCTTTAGATTTAGTCTCTATGATTTGCCACATACGGCTATCATAAGTTTTTTCAGTGGCGTAGCGATAGATTTTCATTCTAAAATTTTCAGGATCGTTTTGGTGCAAAATATTGCCTTGTCTTATCCCACGCCCCTCCATTTGCAACAATTCATCAGGCCTCCATGGGCAATCTAATTCATGCATAGCGACTAATCTTTCTTGCACATTAGTGCCTACGCCCATTTTAGCAGGACTGCCCAATAAGACCCTGACTTTGCCACGATTGAGCTTTTTAAACAAATCCTGCTTTTGCTCTTCGGTTTTAGCGTCATGGATGAAAGCGATTTCATTTTGTGGGATACCCATTTGGACTAAATGCCTTAAAACATCGCTATAAACATCAAACTTACAGCCTTTAGCTAGCTCTTCATCTAAATTGACGCTTTTAGCCTTTTTCTCTTTGAGTTCGTTCTCTAATTCTTTCTTGCTAGGAGCGATGAGATTGCCCTTTTCATCATAGCTAGACAAGCTCTCTAAAAGCTCTTGAGCTTCATCTAGGGGATTTTTGTTTTCTATCTCATGAGCGTTATCTAACACTTCTAAACTCACTTTTTGGCTATGGGTTTTGGGCGTGGATAGTCCTATGAAACCAAGTTGTGTGCCTTTAGTGGCATTAGTTTCTAAATAATTCTCATAGATATTTTCTGCCATAGCATAGCTTTTAGAAAATTCTTTTTCTACTTTAGCGTTAGGGTCAATCAAGCGGTAATCCAAAGCCACTTTTCTAGCGTCTGTGGTGCAAGAAAGGATATTGTCTTGCCCTTTTTTATTTTTCTTGCCCTCGCATTTTTGCATCCTGTCAATGATAGAGCCTTCATTATATTTGCCATTTTCATCCGCCACGCCAATGAATTGAGCCACTTCTTCGCTTCTTTTCACCACCACATTGATAGGTTTATCCCCATACACTTTAGGCACAAAGTGAGGGTTATGCTTTAAAATGTCATCATTAGAGACAATATCCGCAAAGGCTCTATACATGGTGCTTAAGCCTTGCACATCGCTAAATTTAGAAAAGCGATTAACCATTTTATAACTTTGAGCGGAAGTGTCTAATTCAAAATCATTCACCACTTCCCCATAAGTCTTAGCCCAATCATCAAAGAATTCTAACCCTCTTTCTTTTAACACTTCAGGGGTTAAATAGCGTTGCAAGTGATACATTTCACTTAAGGAATTAGCTATAGGCGTGCCGGTTAAAAACATGATTTTCTTATCGTTTTGGTGCAAGTAGCGCGTTTTAATAAACAAATCTCTAGCGCGATTAGAGCCTTGTTGGTTACCAAGCCCTGCAATTTTTTCCATAGAAGTTTCAAAGGCTAGATTTTTGAATAAGTGGGCTTCATCCACAATCAAATTGTCAATCCCCATTTGACTAATATCAATATGAGAGCCTTGTTTTTCTAAAATCGCATCGTATTTAGCGCGGATTTTATCTAACTTGTTTTTAAAGGCTCTTTCATTGGGTTTTTTATTTTCTCTGGGGTTAGTTTTATAAGCCAGTTCTTGCCTTTCAAAGTTTTTTTCAGCATTCAATAGCTCTTCTTCTTTCAATTCTTCTATGATTTCTCTAGGGTTAGACAACAATTCCAAATGGGTATGAGCGATAATCACAGCATCATAATTGTTGTTAGCGATTTGATTAAATAAAAGTTCTCTTTCTTTTTCATTGATGTCCTTGCTATCAACAACCAACACATTAGCGTTAGGGTAAGCCTTGTAAAATTCATCGCCCCATTGCTTGGTCAAATGGTTAGGCACGGCAATGAGGGTTTTATTCACTAATCCCATGCGTTTTTGTTCCATGCAACTGGCTATAGCGCACAAAGTCTTGCCTGCTCCAACCTGATGGTCTAAACACACCGCTCTGTCTTGGATCGCTCTAAAAATAGCGTTCTTTTGGTGGGGTCGCAAGCTGATATACTGATTAAAGCCCTCTAGTTCTAATTGCGAGCCATCATAGGTTTTTAAAACGGAGTTATTGAAAGTGTCATTATAGATTTGCTCCAAATGGGTTCTTCTTGTATAATCCTTATAAATCCAATCTTTAAAAGCTTCTTTCAATTCTTCTGCTTTTTGTCTGGCGAGATTGCTTTGCTCTTCATCAGTGATAAAGATTTCTTTTTTAGGGTCATTAGGATCAACTTGGGCGTATTTAACGCTCAAATCCTTGTTGTTTAAGACTTTGTTTAAAAGACTTTCAAAAGGCGCTTTATAAGAATGCGCTCTGTCTTTATGCCTGATGCCATAAAGCTCGTTTAATTCATTGTTTCTAATAGAAACTTCATAAGCGCCGTTTGGGTGTTCTACTTTGATGTCTTCTTTGAGATTGCTTAGTTGGTAATCTGTCATTTTATCGCCGTATTGCTTTTCATAATGGTTAGCGCTCAATTCCATTAAAAACTCTTCTAAATACTGAGTGGGTATCCAAGGGCTGTTGATATTAGCCATGATTTCAGTGGCTTTCAAATCTTTAGGGATAATCAGCTCCAAATCTTTCAAATTAATCTCTAAGTCTTCCACGCCTTGATTGATGGCTTCTTTAACTTCTTTGAGTTTTCTTTTCACATTGCCGCTCAAATAATCGTTCGCTAAAATATAGCCGCCATTATCCTTGTGGTCTTTATAAATCAGTTTTTGCTCTAAAAGTTCTTTAATCGTGGTTTCTAAGCTTTGGGTTGTGAAATGATCCCTAATGAAATGCAAATCCAAACACCCTTTTTGATTGATGCTTGCGATTAATGCCTCTTTAGCGTTAGTGATGATGAGTTCTTTTTTAGGGTTTAAAGTCCTTTCAAAAAAGATTTGAGCTTTTTTGACTTGAGCTTGCCTTGACTCTATGTTTTGCATTTTAGCGCTTCTAGGGGTGATTTCTTTTTCAAAGTCTTTTTCTAATCCTAAGACTTTAGCGCCATACAAATCTTGTTTGATGTCCTTACGATTTTTGTTTTCATTGAGATAGCCAAATTTCTTGACAAATTCATCATAAACAAGATTGAGTTTAGCCCTCTTGTTTTCTAGCTCTAAATCAGAGCTTAAGGGGTTTAATTCCGCGCTCGTTAAATCATTCAAAGCGTCTTTAATTTTAAAATAGGCTTTTAGTCGTGAATCTTGGGCTTTAGAGTTGATTTTAGTGGGTTTTAAAAAGATGCCCATTTTATTATTTTGTTCTAGCTGGAAATAAAGATTATCCCACTTGACTAATTCCCCCCTTTCTAAATTTTTGATAAGTTTTTGAACTTCTTGATAGCGTTCGTTACTTGGATCAATAATAAGAGCGTCTGTTTTAAGGGTAGTCTTATGGTATTGATAGACATCTTTAGGCAATTTTTCTATCGCTTGTTGAAGCGCTTGGGATAAATCTAAGCTTTTATCTTCTAAGGCTTGCAACTCGTATTTATAAATTTGTTCGCCATTGATTTCAGAGCTATAGCGGGTTTTTTCCAAACTCAAATGCCCTAGAATGTTTTCAGGGTGGTTGATAAAGTATTCATTTAGGGTTTGTTCGTTGAGATGGATATTATTCTCGCCAACTTTATCCATGAAGTCTTTGATGATTTTATAGTCTTGTTCGCTGTAACCAAAGTTAGCGGTGTCTATTTTTTCATACCAGCGTTGCAATTTTTCTTGTTTGAAACCAAAATGGTTTGCAATCGCATTGACAATCTTAAGTTGATCGCTAGGGATAAAACTATCAAAGCGGTTGTTTTGTAAGGCAAAAAGGGTGTCATCATCCAAGCTATCAATGATCTTGTCATAATAAGGCATAGCTTTAGTGAAGCTTTGATGGGTTGCTTTTTCAACGCCTTTTTTAAAAAACACGATGTCGCTAGTTACTTCTGCTCCTGTGCCTTTAAACACGCTATTAGGCAATCTTACCGCTCCTAAAAAAGTGGCGTTTTTTGCGATGTGTTCTCTCATTTTAGGGTTTTTAGCATCCATAAACCAAGAACTCACCACAAACGCCCCTATGCCATCATCTTTCAATTCCTTAATCGCTTTCCCCAAAAAGTAATTATGAACGCTCTCGTTACTCAATTCTTTGTCATTAGAGCTATAGATTTTATGATTGCCATAAGGAGGATTGCCCACAAACGCATCGTATTCTTGATAAAAATGGTGGTTTTCTAAAGCGGTGTTTTGGATGACTTGATTAGGGTAAAGGAATTGAGAAATACTAGCGCTAATAGGATCTAATTCTGTGCCGATAAAGCGGTAATTCTTATCGCTTGGCGCATGAGCGATGAATTTGCCTGTGCCTAAACTGGGTTCAAAGATTTCTTTTTGATGGTTGTCGTTATTAAACCCTAATTGATCTAAAGCCTGATAAATGCTATCAATAACCAATTTAGGGGTGTAGTAAGCGTCTCTTGCGCTCAAATAAGCTCTTCTGAATTCATCTTTAGTGAGCAAGGCGTTTAATTCTTTAAATTCTTCAGGGTGTTGATCCTTTTTAAAGTAGCTGTCTAACCCGCCCCATCCGCTAAATTGCGCTAGGATTTCTTGCTCTTCTAAAGTGGCGTAATAATGATCTTTTAAGATCTCTTGTTTGGCTTGCAGTTCTTTTAAAAGCCTAATGGCTTTAATGTTAGCCTTATAGCGGGTTTTAGCCCCTTTAATTAAAACTTCTTCGCTCGGTTTAAAATCTATTTTAGGGTTAAGGGCGATGGTTGGCGTGGTTGGTGTTTCTTGCTCTGGTGTTTCTCGCTCTTGTGTTTCTTGTTTTAGCGCGGTTTGCGCGGTTTCTTGAGTGTCTCGCTCTTGCGCGGTTTGTTCTTGCGCGTTATTCAACTCTACGCTATTATCTGTTATTTTGCTCTCTTGTGTGGGATTTAATCCTACGCTATTAGAGATAGCGTTTTTATCCATGGCTTGACTATCTAGCGCGTTGAATGCGTTTAAGGCTTCATTTGTTGTTTCAATGGATTTTTGAATGCGATTTTCTAAAATCTCTAAGACTTTTTTAGGGCTGATTTTTAATTGGAATTTGTCATAAAAGATTTTAGTCGTAGGGTCTTTAAGGAGTTGTGCCCCCACAATACTATCCTTTAAAGGCTCGTTGTGGTAAATAGCTTCTAAGAGCCTGGATCTAAAGTCAGGCTCACTCGCTATGGTGTTGTTTCTAATAGCGTTAAGCAAGCTTTCTAAATTATCTAAATTTGATAGAAGTCTTCCCTCTTGATCCCTGTTTTCTTCAAGGTCTCTAAGTCCATTTGGTGCGCTGAGTCCTGCATGATGTAATCGGCTTTGAGCAGGTAATAATACTGATTGATTTGAGCTTCCTGGAGCAATTCCATGTCGCTCACCCCTTGCGCCCTTTTGATTTGCGCTCCCATTCTGTCTAGGGCTTTTGTCTCCATTTTCGTTTGCTCTATCACTGCTTTTATCAAGCTCATTATCGTTCTGTGATCTTTGGTTTTCATGGTCTGTGGGAAATAATGAGCCCATCTGTCCATGATCAAAAAGGCGTAAGCGTCCAGTCTGTCCTGGCTGTTCTCTAGAGAGAGAAAGCCCCAAATCTCTGGAGCTATTTTGTTGATGAGATCGGGTTTGCGGTGGGAGTGATATTCCTCTCTCATCGCTGGGATTATCCCCCTTTTCTTCGCTTCTTGCTCCATTTTCCATTCGGCTTGCTGGACTTGATGCTCCATTGCTATTTGCTCTTGCATCCGCTCTTGCTGATACTCCATCTCCTCTAGATACATGTTCATGTATTCTATCTCGCTCTCTATGGGGTTTTTCTGAAACTGCCTGTTGGTCGCTAGATCTATAAATTCCTCTTGTTCCTCCCTGCTCTCTAGGCTCAATAAATAAACTAGGGTCTTGGTGTGAAAGTTCTCCATCACTCGATCGCTCCACTCCCTCTTGCTGTCTTCTATGTTCGCTTCTGCGGTGAATTTCTTGCGGAATTCCTGCTCTAGCTCTGCTCGGCTCATCTGCGCGATTTGTTCTTTCTTTTCCATTTGGTTCTCCTGAATTTTGTTGCTCTAATTCTAAATCAGCCATGCTTAAATTTGGATGATTATTATCATTATTTTTAATAATATTGTTAGAAGTATTAGTCTCTATTGTATTTTTAATAGTGTTATTGTTATTTGCGTTAGAATTTTGCCGCTCATTACTGCTCTCTTTAGCTTGAATGATTGCTGCATTCAAGTTTACCAATTTGTTATAACGCTGTTGATAAGCTTTTTCAAAATTGTTGATGTCTCTTAAGATTTCTTTAAAAGGCTTGATTTCTCTTTGATTCCCATCGCCATTAAGATAAACGCTTTCATAGTATTTTTGCAATTCAATTTTTGCTTGAGCGATTTCTTCTAAACTTAAAAGAGCGCTTTTTAAAGAGTAATCTCTGTTTTCTTGCATAGCGCTTATCTCTTCTTTAGTCCAGCCTAAAATAAAACCATTATTAAAGAAAAATTGTTTAATCTTATTAGCGTTATCTGCGCTGAGATGGTTTTCTTTGAGTTTATTTTCATTGATAAGCCTATGCATTTTCCAAGCAAAATTCGCATTATCATCTTTGTCTATCCAAGGATAATAATCTGTTGCTGAAAGCAATTGTTGCTCTAGGATTAAAGCATGCGCTTCTTTGGCTAATTCAAATTCTAGTTTTTTAACTTCTTCATTGGCGTTGGTGTTCAATTTGGTATTTTCATTGTTTATTGATTCAAAAGGCAGTTTGTCATAGAGCTTAAAATACTCAGCGCTAGAAATACTGGGGATTATTTCTCTTATTAGTTTACCATCTTGTGTTCTTTCTACTTCTTGGTAAATATCTTTAAGGTAGTCGTATTCTTTAACGATTTCATTGCCATTTTCTAAGGTTTTCTTATGCGTTTCATTATGGTGGGTCAATTGGATTTCTAAACCTTGCTCTTTCAATTCTTCTAAGCTGTTTGTGTGGGTTAGAATTTCAATTTCTCTTGGAAAAAACTCTTTGTTGTTTATAGTATCAATCAGATCGTATCTTTTAGTGATGCGCCTTTCAAACCCTTCCTTATTCGCTTCATAAACACGAGAACTTTCTTTTATCCCACCATTAGCAAAGAAATTGACATCTTCTTTACTATTATCCTTATATACTCGTTTTTCAAAACTTAAATACCTCGCCCATTCAATAGGATTTCTAGAAATCATGCTTGCTTTATTGATTTGCGTTTTCACGACATAAGGGAGTGGATCTTGTATTTCATTGATCTTGTCTGATTCTTTAGTAGGGTTGTTTGTTGTAATATTGCCATTATCTAAGATACTGAATAAGTTGGGTTGCTCTCTTAATTCTTTTAACTTCTTTTTGTTAGGTTTGTAAGCCATTTGTTGCTCCTTTTAAAATTTAACTTTGGGTGCTTTGTGTAACTTCTTGTTCGCTTTCTTCATTGCCTTGTTGCATTTTCTTAAACAAGGCTCTTTTCTCTTCCATACTGATTTCACTCAGTGGCTTTTTTAAAATCTCATCAATTTCATTGTGATTTCCTTGCTCTATATTTTCATTAGCATTTTCTAAGGTAATGGGACTTTCATTGTCTTTCTCGCTTTCTTTTAAGTTTGAATTTTCAAACTCTTGTGGTGTAGTGGAATTATTCTCGTTAGTGTTTCTCTCATTGCTCTCATTCTCTACTTTTTCCCCCTTATTACTTGGTTCTAAGTCAGCTTTGTTTTGATTAGGGGTTGTTTCAATCTCTGTAGTGGGTTGTATAGGCTCTTCAACTCTTTGTCTCTCTACTTCTAAATCAATAGGCAAATTAGCTCTTTTTAAAAGCTCTTTATCTTTGAACCAATAATTAGCTTTGAGTTTTAAGGGGGTAGCTTTAGCCCCTGTAACAATAACAATGACTTCATCTGAATTGATATTCATAATATCTTGGGCTGTGAGTAAGTTTCTACCCTCATGGCTATAAGAAGAGCTACCTCCAAAGACCAATTGACCTTTTTCGGTAGAATAATTTTTAGATTGTCTTGTAAATTCGCCCACTTCCTTAGAGACAATCTCAGCATCTTCAGCACTATTCATCTTAAAGACAATGTTATAATGCACCACGCCTTTTAAGATTTTCAAATCATCATCGCTATAGTATTTTCTAATCATCGCATAATCTTGCGTGATGAATAAGGGGACAACATTATAAGAGCGACAAAGTGCTGGCATTTCTAACAAGAAAGGCAACTTACCAAATCTAACAAATTCATCAGCAATGATAAAAATACGCTCTTCAGGTTTAGAGCTTTCTTTGACCATAAGGTTTTTAGCAATGCTCTCTAAAAAGGCTCTTACTAAAGAAGAAAGTGTGCCTATATCAATTTGAGCGATTACAATGTAAATACTGATATTGCCCGTTCTTAATTCTTCATAATCAAAGCTCATTTTAGAAGTAGCTTCACGCACTTTTGGGTCTTTATAGACATACATAAAACGCTTAAAAGAAGACATAATGCTCCCAAATTCATCATCAGGAGTGTTTGCCCAACTCCTAGCATCTGTCCTTATAATCTCATCTAACGCCCCTTTTGTTCCATAAGGGGGTTCAGGTTCTCTTGGGTCATAGTTTTTTTCATCATTCATATCTATGTATTTTTGGTCAGCCACTTGATTTAAAAAGAGTTTTAAAACATTAGCTTGGGGATTTTTCATAGGGGCGTTAGTTTGTGGGTCTAAGATAACTTCGCCTGTCTTTTTATCGTGTTGGTAAAGTTGCTTGTAATAAGGGCTTTTAGGGTGTATTAAGGGGGCATAATCATTAGCTGGTGCGATAGAGACATCATAAAAAGAGCTATGCCCTTTGGTTACTACTTGTAAAAGAGCAAAAAAGACAAAAAGCTCTTTAGCTTTAGATACCCAATGGTCTTCTTCATCTACAAAAATACCATCGCCTACTGCTTTAACATGCCTTAATTGCTCCGCAAAGGTCATCTTTTCAACAATCCTTTTATCAAAAGGATTGAAATAGCAAGTGTTATCATCACCATAAGGATTAAAAATTAAAATTCTATTATTTAAGAATTTTTGTCTATAACCTGCGGTCTTATCTCTTAGTTCGCCTTTAATATCAGTGATAATACAGCTATTAGGCAAAGTCAATAAATTTGGCAAAGCCACACATGCAGTTTTTCCAGCACCAGGGGGTGCAACAATCATCGCTCCTAAAGGCTTGTCATAGCACACATTTCTAAGCTTTGGAAAACCAAATTTACCTAGAATAAAGCCATTATCAAATTGCACCCCTAATCTATGCACCACTTTACAAAAGCCCTCTTTGCTAAAAATTTTAAAGCATTCTATATCTTTAACATTAGCCCATCTCGCATAGCCATGCGAAGTTTCTGTGGTTTTTGGGAAATTGATATAAATCGTAGCCACAAAGGGCATTAAAGAGATTAGCATAGTAAGATAGACTTCAAATTTTAAATCAAAGATGCTTGCCCCATGATAAAGCCCTACAAACACGCTTTGAGAAAAGAAATAAGCCTGTCTCAACGACTTTAAGGCATCAAAAGTGTAATAATTTGCCAAGATAAAAAATAAGGGGATAAGTAAAATGCTGAAAAGCACGCAAAAAGCCTTCACAAATTGCATTTTCATGCGTTGTCCTTTTTTGGCTCAGTAGTAGATTGTTTTTCATTAAGAGCGTTGAGAATTTTTGAAATGGCGTTAAATTCTGTTTGTCTTTTTTGTTCTTTGTAAATTTGAAGTAGTAATTCCAAAGAGATTTTTTTACACTCTTCTACATTTTTATTAAGTGTATCCATAACCTTAAAAATCTCTTCTAAGAATGCTAAATTCTGCAAATAAAAGGGTTTGTTATACTTAATGGCAATGTTAGTGTTTTTAGTTAATTGATTGAGATTATTACTATTAGCAATGAGTTCTCTATAGACATGCTGATTGATACTAATGACTTTAAACAAGCTTTCATAAAATTCTTTTGTTTTTAGCGTTTCTTTGCTAGGGTCTAGCCCTAATACAAGATTTTCTACACACTGCGTAACACTAATCTTTTTGACCTTTAAATAGTTTTCTAAAATATCTTTACACTCATTTGAAATAAAGCAATTGATACGCTTACCCAGCTTTCGTTTGTTTTGATATTTTTTCATAGGCTATCTCTTAAATCTTTTGCTGGTAAGATTTCTTGAATGTATCTAGTGTTAGTGGCTTTATCTAATACAATTTGAACGACAATATCCACACTGCTTTTAAAGAATTTTTTTGCTACATTGACATCTAAACCACTTTTATTCATTTGTAAATTTAAAGCAATCGCCTCTATAACCCCATGCACACTATCTGCATGTAAAGTAGAAACCATGCCTTTATGCCCAGTGTTTCCAAATCTTAAAAAGAGCATGGAATTTCGTGTGTCAATCTCGCCTACCATAAGCCTATCAGGAGACATTCTCATTGCCATATTCAAGGCGTTTTCATAGGTAAATTTAGAGCTTTCAGTTTTATCCACTAACAAGGATTTATGATTTTCAAACGCTCTTAAATCTAATTCTTCGCTATCTTCAACGCTTACTATTCGTGTGTGTTTGGGGATAAACTCAATTAGAGCGTTTAAAAAACTCGTTTTTCCACTGCCTGTGCCTCCACTAATGAGTAAGTTTTTGCCCTCAATCATTAAGTTTTGTAAATACTCATAATCGTATTGACAGATACTAGAAAGCTTGAAAGCTTTTAAATCAAACTTTTTATCACTTGGCACTCTAATATTCAAACTCAATTCATTATCCGCACTAATAGCAAAGTGGTTCATGCTCACTCTGTATCTAGAAGTAGGAATGGAAGTATTAAGGGTGGGGTAATTAGCATTAAAAAACAAATCTCTAAAACTCGCTAATTGTTCCCCAAACCCCAGAATAAAGGCTTTGTCTAAATTTTCATCAAAGACTTTTTCTCTTACTCCATTAAGCTTATAGAGCCAAATTTCTTTTTCTTTATTCATAATTAGCTCTGTAATACCGCTATCTAAATAAGGCAATAGCCTTAAAATAGCGTTTCTTAAAGCCCTATAATCTTTGAGTTTGTCTAAGTCCATAGAATTACTTTCTTTTTAATTCTTCAATATTGTTACTAAGCGTTTCAATCTTGTTATCCAAGTGCTTAATGCGTCTTTCAAACTCTCTTTGCAAGCTTTCACGCTTATTGATAGCCTTATCTAACTCATCAGTGCGTCGAACAATTAAATTGGCGTTGTTTTTTAATTCCTTAGCTTTTTGAATATTATTCAATGGCATTTTTTCTACTTCCTTTGGCTCTTGGTTTTGATTATTGGAGTTAATTTCTAACTCGTTTTCTTGCGTGATTTCATCTGACATCATTGGCTCCTTAAAATTAAAATAAATAAGCGTAGTTGAACGCTATGTAGCTAGAATTAGTCGCTTTGGTAAGAAAATTAGAAAACAAGACCTCGCCCTTAAAATTCCCATTTTGAACGACAATTTTGCTAGGCACAACTGACTGATAGTTAATTGCTCCTCCAAAGCGATAATTCACTTCAAATTGATGATGGTTTAAGTAATAATGTAGTCCAATAGTGGGATAAAAACCATGATTAAAAATATCTTTAGGTTTATTAGTGATAAACTCACTATGGCTGGTTTTTATGGGGTCTATTTTTGCAAAATAATATTGCATACGCCAGCCAAAGCCCACACTTAATCCTAGTGTATGGCGGTTCTTTTTAATGACATTTAAAAAATCAAACAAATACTTCACATCTATGCCAAAATTTAAAGGCGTGTAATTAGCGCTAACTTTAGATTTGTAAATTTTTATGTCTGTGCTTACATCACTAGGTGTGCCTCCATACAAATGGCTTGAGATTTTAATCCCATGCCTTTTACTAGCTCCAAAATAATGCTGATAACCTATTAATAGTCCCATATTAAAATTAGCGTTTTTAGAAGTCTTGCTATAAGTGAGTAAATCATTTGTAGCATTAGAAATAAAGCTTAAACTTTGTTTTAAACTTGTGCCTGTAATAGCAATTTCTGAGCCTAAGAAAAAGCCATTTTTAGTTTGCATAGCTACTAGGTGTTTTTGAGACTTTTTTTTGCTCTTTAACTTCTCTTTTAGCTTGACTTTGTAACAACTCAGCACTTTGTAAAGGATCTGATTGTTGCTTTTTAAGGGTATTTTGTGGAGCAATTTTTTGCTCCATTTTGTGTTCTAATTTCTGTTCTTGAGAAATGTCTTCTTGTTTATTTTCATCAGGCATAATGGCTAAAAAGCCCTCATTAGCTTGCAAATAACCAAGAGTAGTTAAAAACAAGGCTTTCTTTAAATTAGTGTTCATTTTTTTCCTTTCTTAATTGTTTGGGACAACCCAATTGTTGTGCGAAGCGCATGAGTAATTAGCATTAGGCGTCTGCGCCCATGAGCAATATTTACCCTTAGTGTTAGATTTCCAAGCATTTCCAGAGCTAAAGTTATAACTCATACAAAGATTGCCATTCCCATTAGGGCGATAATAAGTCGCTTGCCAATTGGTAAATTCTTGTGTGTTAATGAGTTGTTTAACACCATTATTGAGATTAAGCTTTTGGCTTAATACAGTGAGTTCAAAATTTTTGCGATACTCATCGCTTAAATTAGGGGTATTCACATAGATAGTGGATGGAAAGCGTTTGAGTGTTTTTTGAGCTTGTGAGACATAGTAATACTTATAGGTGTCATACACAGCATCACTATCGCCCTCATTTCTAGGTCGGATATATCCAATCGTAGTGCCTTGATTGATAGTCTGATATCGTGTAACCCACTTAGCTAGGGTGCGTAAATTACCTTGAGAATAGCCTGTATAGCTGTGTGTTTTAGTCCAAGACCCCCATCCATCATCACAATAAGAAGTGGTTATCCATTGACTGCTATTTAAAGACATTTCTTGAATTTCAAAAGTGGTATATTGTGGCAAATCATAATTTGAGCCACTAATAGTGTCTAAATCGCCTACATCTTCGCCTTTAACGCTACTTTCTACATTGATTTTGGTATAAGGTTGGATAATTTTAGGCACTTTACCCATATCAGAAGTGTAATCACAGCCTGTTACATTGTAGTATTGGTTAGACACCGTATCAAAGATACGAATTTGAGTGGGGCGATAAGCCTCTAATTTAGCGTTATCAAACTGCCATTTACCGCACGCATAAGTTTGGTAGCTAAATTTTAAAGGACTAACCACATTATGACTGATAAAGACTTTTTCTTTAGTAATGGGGTTAATATAGTATTGATTAATCACTCTTTGAACAGTGCGAGTGCTTGGGTCATTATCGTATTTAACTAATTGTTCTTGCACATTTGCAAAATCAGTGCAAGGTTTAGCTACATGGATTAAGTTATCAAGCCCACGAAATAAAATTTCTGTTTGAAAAAAACTTGCCATGCCACTTCCATAGCCTTTATTAGTGGTGGTATCTAGCTTGCATTTATTGGCATCTTCATACATAGGAAATTCAAATTGCTCCCCATATAAATCCACACAACCCCCAATGTTAATACTTTTGTTTTCTCTGTTGATAAAATAAAATTGTGTTTGCTTAATGGCTTTCATATTTTCAAAGTCGTAGTTGTATTGACAGACATTGTCATTTCTAAAAGCTTGCATTTTAAAGCAAGAGCCATTTCTATCCACAATGTCTATATTCATCGTATTGCCATTTCTAATAGGAGCGGTGCAAAATTCATTGGTATAATGGCTATCTGCACTAGCAGTGCCTCCATTAGCACTATTACTCCCATTAGCTCCGCTTGTGCCATCAATTCCATTAGTGCCATTAATTCCATTAGCACCACTACCATTTTGAAGTCCGGGGGAATAAGGGAAAGGAATAAAGCCCCCTCCCATGCCTCCTATACCTCCGCCTCCACTTATAAAGGGGGTATAGCCACTATTAGAACTCCCACTAGAGCCATTTCCACTCCCAGCAATTGGGGGGAATGGGTTAGAGCCTACGCCTTGATAACCACTTGTGCCATTAGCTCCATTTGCTCCACTACTTCCATTTTCCCCTTTAGCCCCATTATTACCAGAAGTGCCATTTACTCCATTTGCACTTGTGCCATTAGAGCCAGTGTTATTGCTTGTGCCTCCATAACCACTTGCATATCCCATGCCACTTGCCCCACTCCCACTAAAACCTTTGCCATTTTTACTAGAGACATACGCACTTTTACTCACCCCTATGGCATTAGACATCTCACTATCGTTTTCACCGCCTAAGACAATCCTTGTGCCTTTTTTAAGAACCAGTTTGCTTTTAATTTCTTTAATGGCGTTTGGGGGGCTTTGTAAGGTCTTATAATCATTGCCCTTTTTAATATGAGTTACACTAATAGAAAGATTAGCTCTTTTTTTAGAAACCTTGTAATTACCCATAGCAATGGTATTTTCTTGCACCTTATTACCCACAACAACTAAAGCCTTAAATTCGCTATTTTTTCTTAAATTCCAATCTTGCATAGTCTGAATGACAAGAGCATGGCTATTTGAAAGTGCTACACATAAACTCATTAAAATTTTAAACACATTAGATTTCTTCTTCATTGTTAATTTCCTCTTTTGTTTTGATTGGGGGTTTTTTCTCTTTAAAGAACTCCGCTAAAACCTCCCCATCTTTTGGTTTAGGGATAAAGATGTCTAAATTAGGGCTAATAAACACTCTGCTCCCCTCTCTAATGATGATAATGGGGTTTTGCGCTCCATATTGCCTTAGCATTTGATTGATAACTTGATTGATGCCCATGCCTGTATTTCTAGTGAGTTGCATAAGCAAGTAATCCCCAAAAAAAGGGTTGCCATCACCCTTTCTATTTTGCCTATTAGCTAAGGCTGAAGTAATTCCTATTAAAAGACCATTAGAGAGCGTGTTGGTGAGTAAGGGGATACCATAGCGTTGAAAGTTTCGGCTAATGTATTTGCCTACTAAGCCATTATAACCCTTCACATCAGCCCCCCTTGCGTTAGTGAGCATGATGTTTATGCCTTGAGGCGTGATAATTCTAGTCCAAGCAATGTTAAGGCGGTATTGTCCAATTTGATTGTTATTATTGTAATAGCCTATAACCTTAGAGCCTTTAGGAATTAGCACCGCTCTACCCATAGAAGCAAATATATCGCTCTCTACTTGGGCGGTTACTTTTCCAGCAATTTGAGAGCTAATAGGCGTGATTAAAAAGGCTGGTATCATTCTATCAGCGGTTATGGTTCTTAAAAGCTTATGCTCATTAGTGCCGATGTCTTTATATTTTAAATTAGTAAAACTATCCACGCCGTATTCCGTCTCAGGCTTAGTGGCTGGTTTAGTTGGTTCTAAAGGTTTAAGGCGTGTGTTTAAAAATTCTAATTGCTCTTTAGTATGCTTTGGTTTAGGCTTTATTTTAGAGGGGCTTTGTAAAACTTGTTGTAAATGCGTGATAGTATTATTTTGCTGATTAAGATTGTTGTTAAGATGACTATAATCTTTAATGTTAGGATTAGCTGAAACACTAGGATTGGGGCTAGTTTGTGTTGTAGGCTCTTGGGTAGTTACTTCTGGTGTTTCTTTGGCTTTTTCTTTTGGCTCTTCTTTGACTTCTTCAAAGAAATAATCACTTAAAGGGAATTTACTCTCACTTACTTGAAAGATTTCTTCTTTATTGTTATTGTTTGAGCCTTTATTAGCAAGCAATCCTAATGCCATTAAAACAACAAAGCCCCCAACACCTAAGCCTATCTTTTTAAGCAAGGATTGTTTCATTTTGCCCTCTTTGCTATCTTTTCTATACAAAGATAGGCTTTACCAAGCTTTAAATTCCATTGATTTGAGACATCTTCAGCGATTAAGTAATCGCCTACTACTCTGCTATTAACAGGATTAACTTTATAAACTACAGGGAATTTACTTCTAGCATTAGAGCGGTTAAATTTAAAATAGGTAAATTGCTCATCATTAAAGATTTGAGTGGGTAAATCATCTTTGTATTTGGATTTGACAACCTTTTTGCACATCCATAAGCAATACCATTTGCGTTTTTTCTTGTCTATAATGACATAGCCATATTCCATTTTTTTCTTGTTGATATAGATGTGATTGACATTGTCCCCAATTTTAATGAATTTGCCATCATCTTTGATTTTGGCGGAGTAATCCACATATTTCATTTCATCTTGGCTGTGTCTATGCTCTTTGAAAGTTTTAGTTTGATTGCTAATCACTTTAAAATTTTCTGAAGCCTTTCTAGAATTAGCTAAAGCGTTACTAGGTGGATAGCTAGGGGATTTGAAACGATTTAAAGAAATGGGAGCATTTGCTAACGCTATTTTAGTGGTAGTAGTGTTTTTAGATTTTGTAAGTGGGTTTTGCTCTTTAATATTTGGTGATTTTTTAGTTATCTTTTTAGGGACATTATGGCTTGTTTTAATGTCTTTGTTTTGGGTGCTATGAGTGGGTTTATTTTCTTTGTTGATTTCTTTCTTAGTGGTAGTGAAATTTTTAAAATACTCTTTAGAAGAAATATACACTATTAAGGCTGGGTTTTTAGAGCTAGTATATGTGGTTGAAAACATATAAAAGCTATAGACCTTACCGCTTTTTCCAATGATAGTTAAATTGCTATCTACGCCAATTTGCAAGGGCTTAATGAGTAAGATATTAGAAATTAAATGCTCTTTATCTTCGCCAAGCATTTTAGTAGAAAAGCCTATATCATCGCCTAGAACCACTTGTGCGATTGGCTCATCAAAAATAAAAGTGGTTGTCATAGCATATCTTAGGCGAATATTGAAAGTATCGCCTATGGTGTAGTGGATAAAGTGGGCGTTATCTTTGATAGAGCGATTTTTAGCAAAAAAATTGGCTTGGATGGCATTGAAGTTTGTCATAGGTTTTAAAGAATTATCTTCATCGCTATTATCATCGCTTAAAACTTCATCGCTCTTTTGAGTTTGTTTGGAGTTTTCTTTATTTGCATAAGGGCTATTAGCACTAAACGCACTAATAGGTACATCATTAGGTTTTGGGGTGAGTTTATCATTAACATAATTAGTGGCGTTAGTGATAGTTTGCTTGGTGTTATTAAGAGCGTTATTAGTGAATTGCTTGGCGTTATTTAGCATTGTTTGAGTTTGTGTGTTATTTGGTTGGTTATTTTGTATAGGTGTAGTGGGTTGTGAATAAGGGTTTTGATTTGGCATAGGTGTTTGCATAGAATTAGGCTGTGTGTTGTAGTTAGTGCTAGGTTGTGTTTCTTGGTTAGTCTGGTTATTAAAGGGTTGTAAGGAAACATCGCCTTTTGAATAATCCATAGGCTCATTATAATTTTGAATGTTATTTTCTGCTAATAAGGGAGCTAAGAGCGATAAAGTAAAACTAATTCCCCTAAATGCCCTAATCATTGTTCTTCCTTATTATTAGGCATATTAGCTGGGTTGTTTTGGGGGTTAGTTGGATTTTGTTTTTTGTATTCAATTTTAGAATGGGGTCTTTCCACTTTTTTATAAGTCTTATCTAGGGCTTTAATGCTTGCGATTTCACTCAAGGAATATTTATCTACGATAAAGCCTGTAGGGTTTTTAGGCATAGAACTATAATCAAATTGAATAAGGTGTTTGAAGTGATAGATTAAAGATACTCTGTAGCGTTTTTCAGAGATTAAATAGCCTTTATCAAAGACCTTAGCTACAATATCTGCTACAGCGATATTTTGTTGTTTGCCTTGCTTATAGATAGAAATATTGATGATTTTAATTTCTCTATCCATATTAGAGTTAGAATAGATACTGCCCTTGCCTGATACTAACTGCTCTAAAGTTTTCCACACTTCTTCAGAGCTTTGCTCTCTTATGGTTTCATTCAAGCGGATTTTGTCATCAATATGATTGATAGTTTCTCTAGCTGTAATGTAAGAGCCGACTAGATTTCTTAAAAATGCCTCGCCATAATCTACTTTGGTATCCGCTCTTTGCACCACAGCAAAATGCTTATCGCTATTAGCAAAGTCTATAAAATAAGGCGTGTTTTCTTTTAAGGGCATCATAATAAAAATGGCTATACTTAAAGCAATGATACCTATAAGCCCCCCTATAGCTAATCTATACGCTATTTGAGTGTTCTTTCTTTGGATTTCAAACACGCTAGATGAATCTAACTCATCTTTTTTAAAACTCTCTAATTGCGTGTTTATGCTAGATGTGATACTTTCTTGCAACTTATGCGTAACAATGCGTTTTAACTTAGGCAAAACCCTTTCTTGAATTTTATTCTCCCATTTTTCAAAAGAGATTTTTTCTAACTCTTGGTTTTTAGCAATGCTTGTTTGAATGCTTTTAATGAGCTCTTCTTGATTTTCTTTGGTATCTTGTTCTAAAAACTCTTCTTGTTGGTTTTTTTCTTGTTCTTCTAAAAACATGCTTAAACTCATAAAAAAGCATTTAGCGTATTCTTTAATATTTTCTTTAGTAAAAGAGCCTATTTCAAAGGAATTTTCTAATTCTTTTAAATGCTCTCTAAGTTCTTGCAAATTAGACATGTGTCCCCCTTAAAAAAGAGTTGTTTAAGTCCTTTAACGCACAAGGGGATTTTTTCATTTCTATGAATTTATATGAGCATGCACATAGAAACATAGCCACTATCACAAAAACTAAACGCATGATGTTTTTCATTTAAGCACCTTTTCTAAGTGTTTTTTGTCATCAAAATTTTCGTGTTTGTTACTCACAAAGACTTCTCGCCAAGTTTTAGGGTAATGCTTAATGAGATTATCAATGTGTTCTACCATGTTAGAATTAGAGCTAAAGATTTGTAGGTAATTACCCAAAGAACTTAGGCTCACATCTATAATGTTAGATGAGCCATCATTCATGTTTTTGAGTAAGACTTTGTATTCATTAACGGCGGTGTTTTCTAAAAAATGTTTTTCTGTATCGCTTAGTCTAATGCCAAATTTATCGTTTAAATCTTTGGTATCAATATTTCTTTGGGGATACAAAATCAATTGCCCCATATTTTTTATAAAGCTTTGAGCGTTTCTCACTTCGCTTAGTTGGTTAATGTCTTGTAAGGCTAGAACAATCACCCCATTAGCCTTTCTAGCTTGAGTAATGATTTCATTGATTTTTTTATTCATCATTTCATTTTGAGCGTAAGACTTAAACTCATCAATAAAACATAAAAACCCACGATTGATTTTTAAGGCTCTGTCAATCATCTTATGAAAGACATAGTAGGCTAAAAGCCCAGCGTCATCATCATTATGTAAAATGCTATCGGTATTTATGGTGCTAATACGAGTTTTAAAATCTAGACTATCCATTCGGCTAGAAAATAAGGAAGATTTTAAATAGTCTTCAAAACTACTATCTAAAATGTCTGTATTGGTTTTAACAATGGCATTGATAAACTCTTTTAAATCAAAAGGAAGGGGTAATTCTTGGTTGCTAAATTTGGCTTGTTTGACTTCATCGTTATAATTTCTATACATCGTATCAATAGCATTTAAAAGGGCTGTTCTATCTTCTACTTTATCCTTATGGTCATCATAACTATCCACTTTTGCCATTTGGGCATAAAAATGCAATAAAAAGGCTCTATTAGTTGCGCTATCTTCTAATGAAAAAGGGTTAATATGAAAGTTTTCGCCTTGATTATAAATCCCATCAAAATACTTGGTAAAGGAATACAACCCATTTAGTCTATCAAGAGCTAAAATATCAATGTTAGAATATTTTAAGGCACTCATCATCAAATAGCTAATGAGTGTGGTTTTACCAGCACCTGTTGCTCCTATAATCATGGTATGTCCCACTACTCGTGCGACATTATGGGCTAACACGCCCTTATGTTTGACTTCTTGATTATGAAAATTAAACAAATAAGGGCTATGGTCTAGGTTCTTAAACACAGATAAGGGCATATCCCCCCAAGAATTTGCTCTAAAACCTGTATTATTTTTCTCAAACAAAATCAAAGATGCTATGACTTGGGAAGTTTGATGTCTCATTCTAGGGTTGATATTGGCGTTATTTGGGAAGAATGAAAAATAAGATGGTTTTAGCCCTATAGTTTCTGTAACACTGCCTAGTCCAGCATTATTAAGCAAGGATAAAATCTCTTTTAAAGACTTGTCTAATTTAGCTTTACTTTTAGCCCTTATAACTAAGTTTAAAGCACACTCTTGCATGCTCAAACGATTGGCTTGCACTAATTCTATATAATTATCAATATCAGCTTTTACTATTTTAGAAAGCGTGAGCTTTTTCTTAGTTTTTAAAAAATTCAGGCTTTCAAATTGCCCTAAAGAGCGGATATGAAAGATTAAATCTAGTTCAATTTGGGTGTGTAAAAGAGTAGATATAGGGAGCGAAGAAATTTCTTCGCTCTCATAAGCCTTAATCCCCACACACGCACAAAAGGTGTTTTGATTTTGAAATTCAATGACAAAGTAATCTTTCTTAAAATGCACATTAGATGCAATATAGCTATCGCTTAATCGCTTTAATTTAGGATTAAAGGCGATGTATTTGCCATTGATGTATTCTGCGTAGAAATTTAATACTTCTTTAGAATTTAGTAAAGTGGGTTTAAATTCTTTAAGAGCGTTTTTTACTCTTTCTATGGTTTGAATGAGTAAGGCTCTTTTACTTGTGGCGCTAAAGGTTATCTTTTTTTTGAACTTGTTTTTCTTGTCTTTTTTAGAGCTTGTGTTTGAATGAGTTTCATTGGAGCTATTTTCATTCTCTTGTTTATCTTCTTTAGAGCTTTCTTCTAACTCTTCATTAATTGAAGTAGTCATTTCCAATTTCTTTTTTTCAAAGAAAGACTTGACATTAGAAGTGATAGTTTCAAACACTAAAAAATACTCTGTTTTATAGATTTCCTTGCTTTCAAATTGTGTGATAATAGCTTTGGCATAAATATTGTCAATATTTGGACTTTGATTGATAAATTCCTTACGCCTTTTAGCCACAATTCTTAATTGAATATCTTTACTAATGGTGTTGAGAACATTTTGTCTAGTATCAAAATAGCCCTCTAAGTCTTTTTGCATTAAATTAGAATAGCTTAGTCCTTGTAAGGATATAATGCCTACTAGATTTTCTTGTTTGGTAATAATGAAAGTATCATCATACAAACCTAAAATATTGCACTCCTGTGCCATAGAATAGGTTTTTGGCACAAACCCTGCTAAAAGGTCTATGGCTTTTTCCTTGCAATATTTAAGGGCGCTTTCTAACATTAAGAAGACTTTCTTTTTCTTTTAGGGGTGTTTTTATTGCTTTGATTAGCTAAAACAACTTCTTTATGCAACTCATCTACAATATTTCTAATATTAGTAACAAGAATATAGGCATCTAAATAAGCTTCTTTTTTCATTAACGCATTCACACTTGATTTTAAGCTAGAGATAGCTTGTTCTAAGTTGTAAGAAATGGTTAATGGATTAGGTTTTTCTACTAAGACTTCTTTTTGCATATTTTTTCCTTTTAAGCGTAAAATGAATTAGCTTTGGTTTTAATTTTGGAATGAGCGATTAAAATGTCACTTATATCTTCATCAAAGAACTCCGCTATGCTAAAAATTAAGAGAAAGCACACATAAAGCACAAAAGAGTTCAATATATCTAGCCAAGGTATCATAATAAAAGGCACAAATCCTGAGAGTAAAAAACTCTTAGCATTGAGCCAAAGAAATTTTTCTTTGGAGCTGATTTCTTTGAGATTAGAAACTGAAATACCAACTAATTGCATGGGGACTTCTTTTAAAAAATACTCATAAACCAGTTAGCTAAGGCTGGGGCTTTAAAAAAGATTGCAGCACCAATTGCAATAGCAAGCACGGTCATTAAAATTTCTTTCCATCTATCTAAATTTTTCCATATAAAAATAGCAAGTCCTAAAAAAATAACCATTAAAATGCCTTTAGCCGTAGGGCTAGTGAGCTGTTGTTCAATGGAATTAAAAAAGGTAGTCATATCCGCTTGTAATAAAAGAGGTGAAAAACCTAAAAAGGCGATAAGCTTTCTAAAATGCTTTAATTTTTTCATGTAATGTTCCTTTCTTTTTTAATCACGCAAAATTTTGCTAACACTTTGTAAGTATTTTGATTGAGCTTAAAATCTAAGTGATAAATAACAAGTTCTTCATCAAACTCTAAATTTTCTTCATTGACAACTTGCGTTAAATGAATGATTTGATTTTTTAAGGCTTGTGTCATTTCATAGGTAATAACCTTTAAAACACTGATTTGTTTGATTTGAGCTAAATTCAAAGGCTCTTTGTCTTTTAGTAGGGCAAACTCACTCTCAAAAGTAAAATGCCCTAAGCTATTTTCTAAATGCTTTTCTAGCAATGAAAAATCTTTATCCCATAAATAACTGCAAGTAAGCTCTGTTTGGCTCTCTAAGGTTTTTGCGATTGTCTCTTGTTCTTTGTTTGAATAAAACTTTTCTAAATGCTCTTTTACATTCAGCAATGTTTCATCAATTTGTATGGACTTCTTGTGTAAGATTAGTTCAATCATTGTTTTCCTGTTGTTATCCAATAAGCTTGTAGATTTTTTTGTAAAGCTTTTTCAAACAAATCCGCTAAAAACTTTTCTTGTGTTTCGGTATCCATTTGCGAAAAATCAATTTGTAAAATCAGTTTGCTGTTTTTCTTATTGAAACAAATATTTAAAGTTGTGCTTGGTGTCATTCTTAAGCACTCTCTTGAAAGTAGTTTGAAACTTTGGGTGAGTTGTTAATAGGTTCGCCTACACATTCTTTGTCTTTTAAAGCCTTTAAGAGATTTTTCTTCACAATGGCTGTTTGATAGAAACAAAGATTAGAAGGAATGTCTTTGTTTGTTAAATCCTTGTAGGATAAAGTGTAAGTGGTATTAGGATTAGAAATAGGCGTGAATTTTAAAACAACATTATTAACTATTTGCATAAGCTCTTGGCTAGGAATATGCATAACACATTCTTTGTTGTTAATTTTTACTCTCTCAATTTCTTTGGCAAACTTTTCTAAGAAACGCATAATCTGTAAGAAAAAAGGCGATGGGATATTGTTCTTTTGATTAGCTCCTACGTAGTTATAGCCCTCTAATTCTCTGTAATCTTTAAGATACACATACAAGTATCTTTGTTTTCCTTTAATGACTTCAATAAAACCTTGCTCTTCTAATATATTGACATTCTTTCTTAGAGTTCTTGCTACAACTTGCAAAAACATTTTGGCGTAATGTCTATCTAGGGCAATCTTATTAGACTTAGCATTAAATGCGAGCTTGTAGAGTATGTCTAATAATCTTTTAGCTCCTTGTCCGCCTACAAAGCTTATAGAACCTTGCTCATGCATAATGCTAGGATTAAAGAGTTTGTAGTCTAAATCTTTTTTAAATTTGAAATAATGCTCATGCGTGTTTTTAGCATAAGCAAGATTTGCCTTATAAAGTGTGTTTAACTCATCTTTATCTAAATTAGGTTTTAATGTCTTTGCCATAGTTTTCAAGTCCCTTTCTATGAGACTTAAAGACAGAAACTAACATTCTAGTAAGAATGAAAATTGGAATTTTTCTTTAGAATTTAACCGAGTGTTAAACATCAAATTTTAAAACAAACTATAAAAGAGTTTAATTTCAATCCAATTCTTTAAGGCGCTTTAATAATTCTTCTTCATTCAAAACGCTCACGCCATGTTTTTGCGCCAGAGCGAGTTTTGAGCCGGGGTTTTCTCCAGCGATTAAAAAATCGGTTTTAGCGCTCACGCTTGAAGAAATTTTTGCCCCTAAATTTTCCAATGTTTGAGCGTATTCTTGCCGTGGTTTAGAAAGCGTGCCGGTTAAAACAATCGTTTTATTATTGAAAACAGAAGAGCTCTTTTGCTTTTCTTCAGCCATATCGCTGTTTTTAGGGTTCAACAAATCAAATAACGATCGGATAAATTCCTGATTGCTCGCATAAAAATTGACTAAAGAGCGCGCCATTTCCACCCCAAAGCCTTCCATTTCTAAAAACTCGGCTTCGCTTTTTTCTAACACATTTAAGCCGTATTTGGCTAGCGTTTTACTCGCTCCCTTACCAATATGCTCAATCCCTAAAGCGTTGATCAAACGCCATAAAGGAGGGTTTTTGCTTTTTTGGATAGCGTCTAATAGATTTTGAGCTTTTTTGCTTTTGAATTTGTTTAGCCGCATTAAATCCTCCAATTTTAAAGCATACAAATCCAAAGCGTTAACAATGAGTTTTTCTTCAAAAAGTTGCTCTATGACTTTATCGCCCAAGCCTTGAATGTTTAAAGCGTCTTTAGAAGCGAAATGAATCAAGCTTTCTTTCAACCTTGCTGGGCAATTAAGGTTTTGGCAATAAGTAAAAATCTCTTCGCACAAAAGCTCATGCGAACATATGGGGCAAACTTTGGGGCGTTCAATTTTGTGTTGCGAGCCGTCTCTGTAAGATTCTAAAGGTTTGATGATTTTAGGGATCACATCGCCGCTTCTAATAATGACGACCCTATCATTGAGCATGATATTCTTTTTTTCAATTTCAGAATAATTGTGTAAGGTCGCTTTCGTAATTATAGCTCCAGCGATTTCTACAGGCTCTAAGAGAGCGACCGGTGTGATTGCCCCGCTGCGCCCCACTTGGTTGATGACTCCTACGATTTTGGTGTGTTTTTCTAAAGCCGGGAATTTATAAGCGCAAGCGAATTTAGGGGATTTTTGCGTGTAGCCTAGCTCCTTTTGAATATCCAATTCATTCACAACGATCACCATGCCGTCTAAAAGGGCAAAAAAGCCCTCCCTTTCTCTAATCAGGGTGTGGTAATTGTCTTCTATTTCTTGGTGGTTTTTGTTTAGGCTTAAGTATTGAATAGAATTAAAACCTAGCGAGACAATAAAATCCAAACACTCCTTAAAGCTCAGGAAATTTAAAGAATGCTTGCCCACGCCCCAAGGAATGAATTGCAATTTACGCTTTTTAGTGATTTTGCTATCAAGCTGTCTCAAACTCCCTGATGCGGCATTTCTAGGGTTAGCGAATAGGGGTTCGTTAGCGTCTAGGCGTTCTTTATTTAAAGCGTCAAAATCCTTTTTAGAAATGATCACTTCGCCCCTGATTTCTATTTCTCCATCATAAGCGATAGCGTGAGGGATATTAGCGATGTGTTTGGCGTTTGTAGTAACGAGTTCTCCTTCTAATCCGTTACCCCTAGTGGTCGCCTTCACTAGCTTGCCATGTTGATACAAAAGATTGAGCGAAACCCCATCAAGTTTGGGTGAACACACGAACGAAGCGCTAGGGTAGGTTTTTAAAATGCGTTGCAACCACGCTTGCAATTCGTTTTGATTGAACACATCATCTAAGCTCCACATCCGCATTAAATGGGGGTTTTTATTGAACGGATTAGTGGTAGTAGCCCCCACTTTTTGGGTAGGGGAATTCGCTTGAATATCATTAGGGTTTTCTTCTTCATAAGCTTTTAATTCTTGGTAAAGTTCATCATAGACTGCATCGCTTACGATCGGCTCATCAAGGTTGTAATAATGGTGCGATAGGGTGTTTAAATATTCAATTCTTTCTAAATATTCTTTTTGGCTTTTTATCATGTTTGTAAAAACCTTTTAAACTAAATTAGGGTAGTATTATAACATTTAATCTTTGATAGGGCTTTAGGGGAAATTAGGTGGTAAGAGACATTGACAAAACGACTTCATTGCACTTAAACAACGAAGTGCAATTTCTATGCTTTAGATTAGATGCAGAAAAAGACGCCCAACTTTATGGCTTAAATATTTTTAAGATCCGAGAAATTATCCATTATGACGGAGAGGTTACAGAGATTCTTGGGGGGAGCGATGGCGTGATGCTTGGGTTTCTTAGCGTTAGGGGCGAGTCTATCCCTTTAGTGGATGTGAAAAGGTGGTTGCATTATAACGCTAGTGATCCGATTCGTGATCTGAAAGAATGCAGCGTTAAAGATGACCATAATTTGGTGATCGTGTGCCATTTTTCTAACCACTCCATCGCTCTAAAGGTTTTAAAAATTGAAAGGATTATTCATAAAAATTGGACTGAGATTAGCGCTGGGGACAAACAAGGCATTAATGAAGAAGGTAAGCTTAGCGCTATCACCCGTTTTGATGAAGAACGAGTGGTGCAGATCTTAGATGTGGAAAAGATGATTAGCGATGTTTTCCCTAGTTTGAAGGATTTAGACGATTTGACTTTGCGTTGCATCAAAGCCATTCAAAGCCAAAAACTCATTTTAATCGCTGAAGACTCCTTAAGCGCTCTTAAAACCCTAGAAAAAATCGTTCAAACTTTAGAATTGCGTTATTTAGCCTTTCCAAACGGGAGGGAATTGTTGGATTATTTGTATGAAAAAGAACATTACCAACAAGTTGGCGTGGTCATTACGGATTTAGAAATGCCTGTTATTTCAGGGTTTGAAGTGTTAAAAACCATTAAAGCTGATAGCAGAACCGAACATCTTCCTGTGATCATCAATTCGTCCATGAGCAGCGATTCTAACCGCCAGTTAGCCCAATCTTTAGAAGCGGATGGTTTTGTGGTAAAATCTAACATTCTTGAAATCCATGAAATGCTTAAAAAAACGCTTTCATAAATTTAATTTTTGTTTTAATTAAAGGGATAAAACATGCGAAGTCATTTTTGCACAGAAATTAGTGAAAAAGATGTGGGTAAAATCATCAAAGTGGCCGGGTGGTGTAACACTTATAGAGACCATGGAGGCGTGGTTTTTATTGATTTAAGGGATAAAAGCGGTTTAGTGCAACTAGTCTGTGATCCTAGCTCTAAGGCTTATGAAAAGGCTTTAGAAGTCAGGAGCGAATTTGTGCTAGTGGCTAAAGGGAAAGCGCGTTTAAGAGGACCTGGGTTAGAAAACCCTAAACTAAAAACGGGTAAAATTGAAATCGTTTTAGAAGAATTAGTCATTGAAAATAAAAGCGCTACCCCACCGATTGAAATTGGCAATAAAAGCGTGAATGAAGATTTGCGCTTGAAATACCGCTATTTGGATTTGCGCTCTCCTAATTCTTATGAAATCTTTAAATTGCGCAGTGAAGTGGCTTTAATTACTCGTAACACTCTAGCCCAAAAGGGTTTTTTAGAGATTGAAACCCCCATTTTATCTAAAACCACGCCTGAGGGGGCTAGGGATTATTTAGTGCCAAGCAGGGTGCATGAGGGCGAATTTTTTGCGCTCCCTCAAAGCCCGCAATTATTCAAACAGCTTTTAATGGTGGGGGGAATGGACAGGTATTTTCAAATCGCTCGTTGCTTTAGAGATGAAGATTTAAGGGCGGACAGGCAGCCGGAATTCACGCAAATTGATGCGGAAATGAGTTTTTGCGATGAAAATGACGTGATGGGCGTGGTGGAATATTTGTTGCAAGAGATTTTTAAAGCGATTGGGCATACTATTTCTACACCTTTTAAACGCATGCCTTATAAGGAAGCGATGGAAAGTTATGGGAGCGACAAGCCGGATTTACGCTTTGAATTGCCTTTAATAGAAGTGGGGGATTGTTTTAGGGACAGCTCAAACGCTATTTTTTCTAATATCGCAAAAGATCCTAAAAACCAACGCATCAAAGCTTTGAACGTTAAAGGGGCTGATGCGCTTTTTAGCCGCAGCGTTTTAAAAGAATTAGAAGAATTTGTGCGCCAGTTTGGGGCTAAAGGCTTAGCGTATTTACAGATTAAAGAAGATGGGATTAAAGGGCCTTTAGTTAAATTTTTAAGCGAAAAGGGGCTTAAGAATATTTTAGAAAAAACTGGTGCAAAAACTGGGGATATTGTCTTTTTTGGAGCCGGGGATAAAAAAATCGTGTTAGATTACATGGGGCGCTTGCGCTTGAAGGTAGCTGAAACGCTTGATTTGATTGATAAAGACGCTTTGAATTTCTTATGGGTAGTCAATTTCCCCATGTTTGAAAAAACCGAAAACGGCTATCATGCCGCGCACCACCCTTTTACGATGCCTAAAAATATAGAATGCGAAGACATAGAAGAGGTTGAAGCGCATGCGTATGATGTGGTACTTAATGGCGTGGAGCTTGGTGGGGGGAGCATAAGGATTCATAAAGAAGAAATGCAAAAAAAAGTCTTTGAAAAAATCAATATCCACGAAGAGGAAGCGCAAAAGAAATTTGGCTTTTTACTAGAAGCGCTAAAATTTGGCGCTCCTCCTCATGGGGGCTTTGCGATAGGATTTGATCGCTTGATCATGCTAATGACTAAATCTCATAGCATTAGAGATGTGATCGCTTTCCCTAAAACGCAAAAAGCTTCATGCTTATTGACTGACGCTCCTAGCCCCATTAATGAAGAGCAACTAAGAGAATTGCACATTCGCTTGAGAAAATAATTTAAAAGGATATGATATGAAACAACTATTTTTGATTATTGGAGCCCCAGGGAGTGGTAAAACCACTGATGCAGAGCTTATCGCTAAGAATAACAGCGAAACAATCGCTCATTTTTCTACTGGGGATTTACTCAGGGCTGAGAGCGCTAAAAAGACCGAGCGAGGTTTATTGATTGAGAAATTCACTTCTCAAGGCGAATTAGTACCTTTAGAAATTGTGGTAGAAACGATCCTTGCAGCGATTAAAAGCTCTAGTAAAGGGATCATTTTAATTGATGGCTATCCCAGGAGCGTGGAACAAATGCAGGCTTTGGATAAGGAATTGAACGCTCAAAACGAAGTGATCTTAAAAAGTGTGATTGAAGTTGAAGTGAGTGAAAACACCGCTAAAGAAAGGGTTTTAGGGCGCTCTAGGGGGGCTGATGATAATGAAAGGGTGTTTCATAACCGCATGCGGGTGTTTTTAGACCCCTTAGTGGAAATCCAAAACTTCTACAAGGCTAAACGCTTGCATAAAACCATCAATGGTGAAAGAAGCATTGAAGAAATCGTGCATGAAATGCAAGAATATATTTTGTCTTTTGGGAATTAAATGCGACCTGTGATCTCTGTCTATATCATTTCTTTAAAAGAAAGTCAAAGGCGTTTGGATACTGAAAAACTTGTTTTAGAATCCAATGAAAAATTTAAAGGCCGTTGCGTTTTTCAAATCTTTGACGCTATTAGCCCTAAACATCAAGATTTTGAAAAACTCGTTCAAGAGCTTTATGATGCGCAAAGCATGTTAAAATCCGATTGGTTCCATTCTGATTGGTGTTGTGGAGAATTATTGCCCCAAGAATTTGGGTGCTATTTGAGTCATTATTTTTTGTGGAAAGAATGCGTTAAAACAAACCAACCGGTCGTTATTTTAGAAGATGATGTAGCGCTAGAGTCTAATTTTATGCAAGCCTTAGAAGATTGCTTGAAAAGCCCTTTTGATTTTGTCAAGCTTTTTGGGTGGTATTGGAATTTTCATAAGACCAATTTGTGCACGCTCCCCCTAGAGAGAGATGCTGTAGAATCTGTGGGAGAGACACCCATTGAAGATCATGAAAAGACTGAAGAAGCTGAAACGCCTATTGAAAATCATGAAGTTACCCCCCCCCCCCCCAATCCCGCACAAGATACGCAACAAGACTCTATTATTGAAACGCAACAAGAAGAATTATCTAAGTCTTGCAAAATAGCGTCCCAAAAAATCTCTTTTAATCCAGTGATTTTTAGAAAAATTAAAAGAAAGCTCAACCGCTTCATTGGAAGCATTTTAGCTCGGACGGAAGTGTATAAGAAACTCGTAGCAAAATACGATGATCTCACAGGAAAATACGATGATCTCACAGGAAAATACGATGATCTCACAGGAAAATACGATGATCTCACAGGAAAATACGATGATCTCACAGGAAAATACGATGATCTCACAGGAAAATACGATGATCTCACAGGAAAATACGATGATCTCACAGGAAAATACGATGATCTCACAGGAAAATACGATGATCTCACAGGAAAATACGAATCTTTATTGGCAAAAGAGGTAAACATTAAAGAGACCTTTTGGGAAAGGCGTGCTGATAGTGAAAAAGAAGCGCTATTTTTAGAGCATTTTTACCTCACTAGCGTGTATGTGGCTTCTACGGCAGGATACTATATTACGCCTAAGGGCGCTAAAACTTTTATAGACGCCACAGAGCGTTTCAAAATCATAGAGCCGGTAGATATGTTCATAAACAACCCCACTTACCATGATGTCGCTACTCTTACTTACTTGCCTTTGCCTGTTTCTTTGAACAAGCATTGCAAAATCAGCACCATCCAAAATCTAAAAAAATCCGACATTTCATTGATTGGCCCTAAAAAATCTTATTTTGATAATCTTTTTTATGATCAATTAAACACTAGAAAGTGCTTGAGGGCGTTTCACAAATACAGCAGACGATACAATCATTTAAAAACCCCTAAAGAGGTTTAAAAAGAGCGGGCTTTATGTTAGAATAAGTCTTTTTATTTTAAAGGAGTTTGCAATGAATTTAGACCAATTAGAAGTGAGCCATGACGCTGATTCTTTGTGCGTGGTGATTGAAATATCCAAGCATTCTAATATCAAATATGAATTGGATAAAGAAAGCGGGGCTTTAATGGTGGATAGGGTGCTTTATGGGGCGCAAAATTACCCCGCAAATTATGGCTTTGTACCTAACACTTTAGGATCTGATGGCGACCCTGTAGATGCACTTGTTTTAAGCGATGTGGCTTTTCAAGCCGGAAGCGTGGTAAAAGCGCGCTTGGTTGGGGTTTTGAACATGGAAGATGAAAGCGGGATGGATGAAAAATTACTCGCTCTGCCCATAGATAAGATCGATCCCACGCATTCCTATGTCAAAGATATTGATGATTTATCCAAACACACCTTAGATAAAATCAAACATTTTTTTGAAACTTACAAGGATTTAGAGCCTAATAAATGGGTGAAAGTCAAGGGGTTTGAAAACAAAGAGAGCGCGATTAAGGTTTTAGAAAAAGCGATAAAAGCCTATCAAGGCTAAAGATTTTAAAGGGTTTTGGCTCAATTAAGCGATAAAAACCCTTTTTAACGCTCTTTTAAAAAGGCTTTGTTCTCATTGAGCGTTGGTATAAAATGGCTTTAGGGTAGTTTAAAGCGGATTTTTGTATCAATTCCAATCAAACAAGCGTTAAAACCTATAATTTAACGATTTTAACCCCACTGCCACCTAAATTAATGGGAGCGTCGCTAAAACTTACCACTTTGGGGTGGTTTTTTAGAAATTCTTTCACAAACTTTTCTAAAATCCCGCTCCCTTTGCCGTGGCAAATCAGCACCTCTTCAAAGCCCCCTAAAAGCGCATCGTTTAAAAAAGCGTCTAATAAATCCAGGGCTTCTTCGCTGCGTTGCCCCCTTAAATCAAGGCGCAAGCTCGCTTCTTTAGGTTTAGGAATGATGGTTTTAGGGGGTTTGAATTTGTTTTTAGGGGGTTTTTGGATTTTTTTCAACAAACTCCCATGCGCTTTCAAGCGCATGCCAAGATCGGTTTCTATCCAATAATAGCCCTTGTCTAAAATTTGCATAACCAGCACGCTTTCATTTTTATAGCGCGCTTTTTCGTTAATTTGAAAGCTTGTTATTGTTTGTGGGATCTCTTGGTCTGTTTTATGCTTGTTTAAAATCTCGCTCGCTTTATGGATTTCTTTATGCATGGAGCTGGTATCTTTTGAAGCAACTTCGCTTTTTAAGATGTTTAGGGCTTGCTGGTAGGATTTTTCCAATTCCAATTTTTTATGGTGAAAGATTTCTTTTTGTTTTTCCATTTCTAAAAGCCATGCGTTTTTTAAATCTTCTTGCTCTTTTAAAGCGTTCTCTAAACGTTCATTTTTTTGCTTCAATTCCCTTTCTAGCGCGCTGGAATTTTCAATCAAAACGTTCAATTTTTCCTTATCTTCGCCATAGAAGGCTTTCGCTTTTTCAATCAAAAAATGCGGCACGCCATAGCGTAAAGCGGTTTCAAACGCATAGCTTTTGCCAATAACCCCTTTTAAAAAAGTGTAAGTGGGCCGTTCTTTTTCCTCATCATAAAGAGCGGCTAGTAATTCCACTTCTTGGTTTTCTGCCATTAACACGCTCAAGCGTTTGTGGTGCGTGGTGATAACGATTTGGTTGTTTTGCTTAAGCAATTTTTCTAACAGGGTTTTATACAAGCTGCTCGCTTCATCAGCGTCAGTCCCTAGCTCAATTTCATCAACGCCTAAAAGCATGTTTTCTTTGGATAAAAGAGCGCTAAATTGCTTCATTCTGCCTGCAAAAGTAGAGATATTGTTCGCGCTGTTTTGGGGGTCGTTGATAATGGCGTGGATTTCTTTGAAATAGGGGATAATGGAATGATGAGCGTTGATTTTCATAGGAATGAGATGCTTACTCAAAAACGCTGCGCTTAAAAGCGATTTTAAGAGCATGGTTTTCCCGCCCGCATTCACGCCAGTAACAGCGAGCATGGATTTTTCAAACTTCAAATTTAAGGGCTTTGGTTCTTTTAAAATGGGGTGCGAAAAGTTTTCTAAAACCATTTTTTTTTGCGTAAAGCTTGGCATGACGAATTCTAAATTGTAGGCTTTAGCGAAATTAAGTCTGGCTTGCAAGCTGTCTAAAAAATCAAATTCTTTAAAAAGGAATTTTAAAAATAAAAGGTGTTTTTGTAAGCTACGGCTTAGAGTTTGACACATTTCAACAATACAGCAATCTATTTCATTACCAATTTGTGCGATTTTTTGGGCGATTTTTTGCGCGCTCTCAGGCAAAAGATAGAAATAGCCATTAGCGCTCCTTTCTAGCACAACGCCTTTGATCGCGCTAGAAAACCCGCTTTTTAATAAAAGGCATTCATGACCATGCTTAAGGTGGCTTTGCGTATCCACTAAATAAGGAGCAAGCTCTTTAGAGTGGGCGTAATGGTGAATGATTTTTACGCTCTCTTTTTTAAGGCGGTTCAAACTTTCATTCAAAGCGTCTAAAGTGGCGTTAGCCCCTTGTTTGATTTTGCCTTCATCATCCAATAAAGCGAGTAGATCATTAAAAAAAGGGGGCAGGACAATAGTGTTAAGGCGTTCATGAAATTTTAAATGCGTGAAAGTTTTAAAAGCGTTTTGTAAAATGACAATGTAGCGCAATCGTTTGACAATCTCAAAAATTTCATCTAAATGGAGCGTCCCTAATTTGGTGAGCTTGATAAGAATAAGATCGCTTTCTTTCATGCTTTTTGGTGTGGGTAAACCGATTGCATCCACTTCAGTTAAATAAGTGAAAGTTTGCTTGAGATCGTTTTCTAAAGCAACAGTATCTCTTTCTTTGGCAAAAAAGGTTTTAAAAAGAGCGATAAACTCTTTTAAATCCAGGCTTTCTTCTAGGGGTTTGGGTGGGGTATTATTATTATTCATCATTAAGGTTGGATTAAGGGATCTTTTTGAAGCGTCTGACAAGAATCCAAATCCACAAGAACATCTTTCATAGGGGTTTGTTTTTTGCCTAAAAAGCTCAAAGTCCCGCTCACTAAATTAAAGGTTTGATTATTGACTTTAATGCCTTTACACAACAGGGTTTCCCCCCTTAAAAACGCTCTTTGCAAAGCGATTTCTTGTTGGTTTTGCTGGTTTTGTTGATAAGTATAAACGCTGATACTTGCCCCTATAATCCCTACGATTACAAAAGCTACAAGTTTTTGTTTGGGGCTTGCTAAACCAAAATCCCTTAAAACTAAAAACAATAAAACTAGCGTTAAAAATAAAACAACCGCTACGCCCATTACATTTCGCCTCTCAATTGGTAGGTAATATCCCCCGCTCCAAAGCCTATCACAAACCCTTTTTCAATCGTTTCTATTACCTTATCATTGACTAACAGTTCTAAAAAATCACCTTTTTTACGCACCCTGTCTATAAAGGTGGGGTTATAATGCTTAAAATGGGCTTTCAAATCAATGTCTCTTTTGACTTCACTCGCGCTATAAACAGGCAAAATGATCAACCGGTCGCAATGCTCTAAAAAACATTTTTTAAACTCTTCTAAATTATCCATTAATCGAGAATATTTGTGCGCTTGCCAGATCACTACAATCTTTTCTTGCGTGTTTAATAAATCAGCATAAATCCTAGCGCTTTTTAAAGTGGTGCTGATTTCAGTGGGGTGGTGGGCGTAATCGTCAATGAGAATGAGCGCGTTTTTTTGCAAAATATCAAAGCGTTTTTTAATGCCTTTGAAATTCAATAAATTATTTCTAATTTCTTCTAAATGCAATTCATCTAAAGCGCTTAAAATCGCCAAACTCGCATTCGTAGCGTTATGTTCACCTAACCCCCACACCAAAAAAGCCCCCAAATCTTTCAATTCAAATGAAGTGTAAGGCTCGCCGTCTTTTAAAATGTATTGGATATTATGAATGTCTTTTTTTTCTAAAACAATGGCGTCTTTAGAATAGTTTTTTAAAAAAGGATCTTCTTTATAGATCACTCTTTTTTGAGCATGATCTAAAAAATATTTATAAGCAAAGAAAAAGCGCTCCAAGTCGTGGTCATAATGCTCCAAATGTTCTGGCTCTGTGTTAGGCACAATCGCGCAAAAAGGGTTGGAAAATAAAAAACTTGAATCGCTCTCATCGGCTTCAAAAACCAAGCTCATATCCGCGCTCTCTCGCACATTGGAATCAAACTCTTTAGAATGCGCCCCAATAATCGCTCCAAAAGCGGGGCAAATCGCGCTCAACATGGCCGTGATACTGCTCTTTCCATGAGCCCCACACACGCTAAAAACGCGCTTGTCTTTAAGGATAGAATACAAAGCGTCTTTACGAGACAAAATAGGGATTTCTAGTTCCTTAGCCCTTTGTATTTCGGTATTGTCTTCTTTAATAATGGCTGAATGGATAATGACATCTTGATGGTTAATCGCCTTTGGATCATGCGGGATATTAACCTCTACGCCTAAAGCTTTCAAATATTTAACGCTAGGGCTTATGGCAATATCAGATCCGCTGATTGTAGCCCCTTGAGCTTTAAGGTATTTGGCTAAGCCTGAAATGCCAATCCCCCCTATACCGATAAAATGGATCTTGCAATCTTGCAAGTTTTTGAGTAAAACTTTTGGGGTTTCAAGCATGATTTTCTCGGTAAGCTTCTATGATTTCTAAAGGCTTTTCTAAAAGGGGGGTGTCATAGACAAGGGCTAAACGCGCATAGTCAGCACCGATATGATTACGCCCTAAATACAAAGCCGGTAAAGTAGTAATGCCTTCGTTTTGATAAAGCGTTTTAGCAAAATTTTCGCCATCTTTAACGGGCAGATACACATAAAAACTATAAGGATAAATGAGCGTGTCTTTAAAGATTTTTCGCGCTAGTTTCAAATTATTCGCATAAATATTGCGGAAAAATTCTGCATGTTTATCATCTAGCCAAGCCGCTTCACTGGCCTTTTGGATCGCATTAGCACTCGTATAGCCTAAATAGGTGCGAAACGCTTTGTATTTTTCTAAAAGGCTGCTGTCCCCAGCGATAAAACCACTCCTTAGCCCTGGAGCGCTAGAGCGTTTGGAGAGCGAATGGATCACTAAAACATTTTTAAACGCTTCATTACCAGCCAGCATGCAAGCTTCTAAAAGCGAAGGGGGAGGCGTATTTTCATAAATTTCACTATAACATTCATCATTGATTAAAATAAAATCATGTTTTAAGGCGAGTTTGACCCAAGCGATCAATTCTTCTAAAGAAAGGGTTCTTCCGGTGGGGTTGTTAGGGGAATTTAGGATCACTAAATCCACTTCTTGCAACTCTTTTTCATTCAAGCTTGGCGTGAAACCATTTTCTTTAGTTAAGGGCATTAAAAGGCTTTTAGCTCTAGCGAATTGGGCTGATCCTTCATAGATTTGATAAAAGGGGTTAGGGTAGGCGATAGTGGGGTTTGGATAGTCAAATAAAACAAAACTAGGGAAATTGAATAACACTTCCCTAGATCCTAGCGTGGAAACTAATTCGTTTTCTTTCAATTCTATCTTAAAACGGCGTTTAAAAAAACCCTTTTGAGCCGCCCTCAAACCCTCTTCAAACGCGCTTTTAGGGTAGATATTGAGCGAATGGGTGTGGTTTTTAAGAGCGTCTTGAATGAATTTGGGCGTTTCAAATCGCGGCTCGCCGATGCCTAAATCTAGCCCCCTTTTTTTAGGGGTGATCTCTTTAAACAAGGCTCTTAATCGTTCAAAAGGATAAGGCTCAAAAGTCATAGGGCTACTTTAATTTAAAATGGAATGGTTAATCTTACCTAAAATTTAAGCGTTTATCATTGAAAGCGTTAAAAAAGAGCGAAAGAGAACATAAAAGAGAGCGCATAAAAGAGTATAATAGCGCATAAGAATTTAACTGATGAAGAGGTTTGATGCTAGAAAATAGAGTTAAGACCAAGCAAATTTTTATCGGTGGCGTCGCTATAGGGGGTGATGCTCCTATTAGCACGCAAAGCATGACCTTTAGTAAAACCGCTGATATTGAAAGCACTAAAAATCAAATTGACCGACTCAAACTCGCTGGGGCTGATTTGGTGAGGGTGGCGGTGAGTAATGAAAAGGACGCTCTAGCCTTAAAAGAATTGAAAAAAGTGTCTCCTTTGCCTTTAATCGCTGATATTCATTTCCATTATAAATTCGCTCTCATTGCCGCTCAAAGCGTGGATGCGATAAGGATTAACCCCGGAAACATCGGCTCTAAAGACAAAATCAAAGCGGTGGTTGATGCTTGTAAGGAAAAAAACATTCCTATAAGAATTGGCGTGAATGCCGGGAGTTTAGAAAAGCAGTTTGATCAAAAATACGGACCCACCCCAAAAGGCATGGTAGAAAGCGCTTTGTATAACGCCAAACTTTTAGAAGATTTGGATTTTACCAATTTTAAGATTTCTTTAAAAGCGAGCGATGTGATGCGCACCACAGAAGCTTATAGAATGCTACGCCCTCTTGTGATCTATCCTTTCCATTTGGGGGTTACTGAAGCGGGTAATCTTTTTAGCTCCAGCATCAAATCCGCTATGGCTTTAGGGGGGCTTTTAATGGAAGGCATTGGGGATACGATGCGCGTATCCATTACAGGGGAATTAGAAAATGAAATCAAAGTGGCTCGAGCGATTTTACGCCATAGCGGGCGTTTGAAAGAGGGGATTAATTGGATTTCTTGCCCCACTTGCGGGAGGATTGAAGCCAATTTAGTGGATATGGCGAGCAAGGTAGAAAAACGCCTAAGCCACATTAAAACCCCTTTAGACATTAGCGTGATGGGTTGCGTGGTGAACGCTTTGGGTGAAGCCAAGCATGCAGACATGGCGATCGCTTTTGGGAATCGCAGCGGTTTGATCATTAAAGAGGGTAAAGTCATTCACAAATTGGCTGAAAAGGATTTGTTTGAAACTTTTGTGATAGAAGTGGAAAATTTAGCTAAAGAAAGAGAAAAAAGTTTAAAGGATTAGGCATGATGAATAAATTTAAAAATTTTGTGAGCAACTACCAGCAATCTAATAGCTATAAAGAGCCTTTAGGTTTTGGCATTGCTAGGGTGGATATTGCCCCTATTTCCAAAAAGATTTTATGCGCCACTTACCCCATTTTGAATTGGAAAGAGGAAAATCTAGGCTCTTATGCGGTGTTTTGTAATTCGCTTTCTAAAGACAAAATCCTAAAAGAGAGTGCGAGCGAGCGCGTCGTTGAGATTGATGAAAGTTTTGTGTTAAAAGCGCTAGAGTTTTATACGCCCTTTTTGAATGAAGCCTACTCTAATAAAATGGCTCATAAAAATATCCAAGTGGTTTTAGAGCTTTTAAAGGCTTTAGAGGAAAATCGTTTGAAAAATAGCGATGGGGAGTCTCTTTATCGCTTGGTGATCTTGTTTGAAGATAAGCCTTGCGAGAGCGTGGAGAGCGCGTATATGAAACTTTTAGCGCTTTCTTTAGGGAAAGCCCCTTTGAGGAGTTTGAATTTAGAGGGTATTTTTAACCAGCTTTCTAATGCGGCCTGGAGCGGTAACAAGCCTTATGAATTAGAATGGCTCAGAATGAACGAAGTGGCTTTAAAAATGCGAGGCCATTTCCCTAGCATTGATTTTGTAGATAAATTCCCGCGCTATTTGATGCAATTGATCCCTGAGTTTGATAATATCCGCTTATTGGATAGCTCAAAAACGCGCTTTGGGGCGTATTTAGGGACCGGAGGTTACACTCAAATGCCCGGGGCTAGTTATGTGAATTTTAACGCAGGGGCTATGGGAGTGTGCATGAATGAGGGGCGCATTTCTTCGTCAGTGGTGGTGGGAGCAGGCACTGATATTGGTGGAGGCGCGAGCGTTTTAGGCGTTTTAAGTGGAGGGAATAACAACCCCATTAGCATCGGGAAAAATTGTCTGCTAGGGGCTAATAGCGTTACCGGAATCAGTCTAGGCGATGGCTGTATTGTGGATGCAGGCGTTGCGATACTAGCCGGGAGCGTGATAGAAATTGAAGAAAATGAGTTTAAAAAACTTTTAGAAGTGAATAACAATTTAGAAAAGCATGCGAACAATCTTTACAAAGGCAAAGAGCTTTCCGGAAAAAATGGCGTGCATTTTCGTTCCAATAGTCAAAATGGCAAGCTGATCGCTTTTAGGAGCGTGAAAAAAATTGAGTTGAATCAAAACCTGCATTAAGGATTAAAAGAATGCTCAAACAAAGTTTGTTATGGCTTGTTTTTTTAATCTTACAGCTTAGCGGCGCTGAAGAAAACAATCAAGCCCCAAAAAACACGCCCCCTGAATTAAACCCCGCTAACGCTAAGGGCGCGCCAAACCCTAACACCCAGATCACCCCTAAAAACGATAACTCCAATCTATTAGACAAATTAGGATCGCCTGAAAACGCTCAAACCGAGCTTTCTGCCGGTATTGATTTGGCTAAAAAGGGCGATTATCAAGGGGCTTTTAAGCTTTTTTCCCAATCGTGTGATAACGGCAATGCGGCCGGGTGTTTTGCGGTAGGGGCGATGTATGCTAATGGGGTAGGGATCCAAACCAACAGACTAAAGGCCGCTCGCTATTATGAAATGGGTTGCAGTGGGGGCGATGCGACCGCTTGTGCGAATCTGGCTCAAATGTATGAAAACAAGAAGAATGCGGATACGAACGATAAAGAAAACGCTTTGCAATTGTATGCGGTGGCTTGTCAAGGGGGGGATATGCTCGCATGCAATAATTTGGGGTGGATGTTTGCTAACGGGAGTGGGGTCCCAAAAGATTATTACAAAGCGATAAGTTATTATAAATTTTCATGCGAAAATGGGAATGATATGGGGTGCTATAATCTGGGTTTGATGTCTAATGTGAATAATATTTATGGCATTGATAAGGCGCAGCTCAGTCAAGTGGATTTGAATTATTTGGCTTGTAACGCGGGGGATATGATGGGGTGCGCGAATTTGGGCTGGATTTATGCGAATGGGGATTTAGGGGCTCCTTTGAATAACCACTACGCGGCGAAATATTTCCAAATGGCATGCGATGGGGGGATTTTGGGGAGCTGTAACAATTTAGGCGTGCTGTATCAAAAGGGCTTGGGCGTGCCTCAAGACGATCAAAGGGCTTTGGATTTATTCTCGTATGCATGCGATAATGGTTTTGAGTCAAGCTGTCGTAATTATGGGAATTTCAAAGAGCATTTATTGCGCGTGAATCCTAATTACGGGCGCTTGTTCATGCCATACAATTCTTATGAGATACCCTAGTAATAGCCAAACTCTTTCTTAAGGGGATAGAGGGTATTTTGAAATCATTCTCGCCCCATAACTAAAACCCCCCTAAAGATCGCATTTTTAAGAGGTTAGTGCTTGCTTTGTGCAAGCTCTTTTATCTTTTTTAGATAAATTCGGCCTCAAATTGCGACTTTTTCAAAAATTTAAGCTCTTTTTTTTTTTTTTTGATTTAATACTCGGTGCAATGATAATTTGATTCAAAAGGAAAAGCGATGAGAGTAACACAAAGCACCGTTAACGAATTTTTTGCCCTACCAGGCACGATATTTTCCATCCCTGTATACCAGAGAAACTACACTTGGGAAGAAGAAAATTGCGAAAAATTACTGCAAGATATTGTCAGTATTTCTCAAAACAAGAAAACGCATTTCATGGGTTCTATCACTTATATTTTGCATTTGATTGATGATGAAAAGAGCTTAAGACAACTGCAAGAATTTGTCATCATTGATGGGCAGCAAAGGATTACCACTATCATGCTTTTGCTTAAAGCCATAGAGACAAAGATACAAAATGAAGGGATAAAAAAAGAGATTGACGGATTACTCAATCTTACAGGATAAAGGCTGCGCCTAAAGCCCATTAAAAGCGACAAAGAAGCCTTTGATCTTGTCATGCAAAATCGATCGCATGAGATACAAGGAGAATCGCACATTGGGAAAAATTATAAATTTTTCATCAAAGAGCTTAAAAATTATATCAGCAAAGGGTATCGCATAGAAGAGATTTATGGCGCGTTTTTGCGGCTTAAAATCGTAGCCATAGGCTTAGAGCTAGGCGAAGACGATCCGCAAGTGGTGTTTGAAAGCATTAACGCTACCGGCGTGCAATTAAAAGGGCTGGATCTCATCCGCAACTATCTGATGATGGGGGAAAATTCTGACAGGCAGAAACATCTTTATGACACTTATTGGGTTCCTTTAGAAAATTGGCTTGGCGAAAAGGATTTGAATGAATTTATTCTAACCTATTTAAGAATCTATTTTGAAGATAAATTAAAAAAAGAAGAGCGTGAAGTGTATAACACGCTAAAAACCCATCATAGAAAAAATATCTCTGATGTAGAAGCCCTTATGAGCGATATGCGTGAATATGGCAGAATCTATCAAATCTTTTTAGACAGAGATCATTATTTTTTGCATCGTGGAGACCCGCAGCAGTTAGCGAATTTACGCTTGCGTATTAAGGATCTTGTGAAAATCCAATTTGGCGTGGCAAAGCCTTTTATTTTGCGTTGCGCCAGAGACTTTGAAGAAGGCAAATTGGATTATGAAAACTTCCATGAAATTTTGCAAATCCTTACCAGCTACTTCGTGCGCCGAAGCGTGTGCGGAAATTCTAACAATGCGCTCAATACAGTTCTTTATCCTTTATACAAACAGCTAGAATTATACAGAAAGCCAGAAAATGTTTCAGCCGATACGCTCAAGCGCTATCTGGGCAAGAGCATTGGTCAAATGGTATTTCCTAATGACGATCAAATTAAAGCGGCGTTTCTTGTGCGTAACGATTATTCAACAAATTATGTGTACAAATTCATCTTGCTTGAGATAGAAAAGCTAAGCAACGCCGAACCGCCAAGAGAAGAAAATTTAGAAGTGGAGCATTTCTACCCCCAAACCCCCACACAAGAATGGCGCGATGGGGTGGGGGATTATCTCACTTTTGAGCAAGATTACCTCCATAATTTTGGGAATCTAACTTTGAAGGAGAAAAATCAAAGGCTTGGCAACAAATCTTACGAGGCAAAAATAGAGCTTATGGAAAAATACAGCTCCTTGCATTTAAACGACTATTTCATCAATAACACCCATTCTTGGGGGATAGAGGAAGTGAGAGCCAGGAGCGAATATTTAGCGAATCAATTTTGTCAAGTGGGATTGTTTAAAGATTTGCCTAAAGAATACCGCACAAGAGAGCTTCATAAAACCCTTGATGATAACTTAACTTGTTATAAGTTTCAAAGCGTCAGACTCCCCAATAATGAGAAGCGTTCGGTAAAAAACGCTAAGGAATTAACTAGCGCTGTCATAGACTACTTGCTAGAAAATGCCAGAGAAGCCTTTGAAAGCTACATAGGCGATGTGTATCCAAGCTATATTTATTTGGATAAAGCAAAAGCGCAATTAAGGGATAGAGATGGCACTCTTGTTGTGCCTTTTGAAGAATACGGATTTTACTTTGTAAGCGGTGCGAATTTGCAAAATGTGGGCAGTAATCTTAAAGATCTCATCTTAGGCTGTGAGCTCAATCCCAGAGACTTTATTGTGTAACAAACAAGCCCCCAAAGAAATGGGGGGTTAAAAAAATTTTAAAATCACTTGCCAAAAGCTTGGCACAAATGCGTGGTGAGGGAGTTAAGATACTGCTCTACTTGGGGGTTTTTCATCACATCGTTGCAAATAAAAGTGGGCAACGCTGAAAGCCCTAAAAATTGGAACGCTTTATGCAAATGCAAATACACAACATCCACGCCCACCCCTTCAAAAAATTCACTAGGATCATTAAAGGCTTCAATGGGAGCGTTCCAGGTCAAGCTCAACATGTATTTTTTGCCTTGCATCAAGCCCCCTTTCCCGTAGTTTTTAGTGGGGTTTTGCGAACTCCTGCCATCGCTAGCGTAAAGCTTCCCATGCCCTGAAGTGAAGACTTCATCAATGTATTTTTTCACAATCCAAGGCTCGCCCATCCACCAGCCAGGCATTTGCCAAATCGTCGCATCAGCGCTAAAGAATTTCTCCACTTCTTGGCTCTTTTCATAGCCTTTATCCACGATCGTTGTATCCACTTCTAGCCCTAAAGATTCTAAAGTCTTTTTTGCATGGTCAGTCAAGGTTTCATTGAGTTTCCCTCCAGAATGCCCGAACGCTTTGCCTCCGTTAATGATGAGTACTTTTTTCATTTTGTTCCTTTTTTAATAAAATAGGGGGAAATTCTATCCAAATGAAACTTAATGTTAAAGAAATTCCTTTCATCTAAAATAAAAGTTAAAAAATAATCAATTGCCACTACATTATTTTTATTATGTTAAGATAATGAAAATTTCCAATTAAGGAGTGGTCATGTTCTACGATGAAAAAAAGACCTATCAAAAGATTGAAGAACGCCTTGAGATAGTCAGCTCGTTTAACGCTCACAACGAGCATAAAAACTTGCAAGACGAGTTTAAGGGTGCGGGCATTTCCAGGCGCGATTTGTTGAAGTGGGCGGGCATGATGAGCGCGACTTTAGCTTTGCCGGCTAGTTTTGCTCCCTTGACTTTGAAAGCGGTGGAGGTGGCTAACAGATTGCCTGTGATTTGGTTGCACATGGCAGAATGCACCGGTTGTAGCGAGAGCTTGTTAAGGAGTGCAGACCCCACCATTGATAGCATCATTTTTGATTACATCAACCTAGAATACCATGAGACCATCATGGTAGCGAGCGGTTTTCAAGCTGAAAAAAGCTTGCATGACGCCATAGAAAAGCATAAAAACAATTACATTTTAATGGTAGAAGGCGGTATTCCCCAAGGCACCGAATACTTCCTCACTCAAGGCCCGAACGCTGAAACAGGGGCTGAAGAGTGCAGAAAAGCCGCTCAATACGCAGCGGCTATTTTTGCCATAGGCACATGCTCCAGTTTTGGGGGCGTGCAAGCGGCTTACCCTAACCCCTCTAACGCGCAACCCTTGCATAAAATCATTGATAAACCCGTGATCAACGTTCCCGGTTGCCCACCTAGTGAAAAAAATATCGTGGGCAATGTGCTTTATTACTTGATGTTTGGGGCTCTTCCTAAATTAGATGCGTATAACCGCCCCTCTTGGGCTTATGGGAACAGGATCCATGATTTGTGCGAAAGGAGAGGGCATTTTGATGCGGGCGAATTTGTGGAGCATTTTGGCGATGAAAACGCTAAAAGGGGCTTTTGTTTGTATAAAATGGGCTGTAAAGGGCCTTACACTTTTAACAATTGCTCCAAACTCCGCTTCAATTCACACACTTCTTGGCCCATAGGTGCAGGGCATGGGTGCATAGGGTGTTCTGAGCCTAATTTTTGGGATACGATGAGTCCTTTTGAAGAGCCTTTAGCGAACCGCTCCATTAAAACCGCCTTTGACGGCTTAGGGGCTGATAAAGTAGCGGATAAAGTAGGCACGACTCTACTCAGCGCAACCGCTATTGGCATTGTCGCGCATGCGCTCCTTTCTAAAGCGATCAAAAACAAAGAGTAAGGGATTAACATGTCAAAAAAAATCGTAGTCGATCCTATCACTAGGATTGAGGGGCATTTAAGGATTGAAGTGATTGTAGATGATGATAATGTGATCACCGATGCGTTTTCTTCTTCGACGCTTTTTAGGGGACTAGAGACCATTATTAAAGGCAGAGACCCACGAGATGCAGGCTTTATCGCTCAAAGGATTTGTGGGGTATGCACTTATTCGCATTATAAGGCCGGTATCACAGCAGTAGAAAACGCTCTAGGCATCACCCCCCCATTAAACGCACAATTGGTGCGATCTTTGATGAACATGGCGTTGCTTTTTCATGACCATGTGGTGCATTTCTATACTTTGCATGGGCTTGATTGGTGCGATATTATGAGCGCTTTAAAAGCTGATCCCATTCAAGCGGCAAAACTTTCTTTCAAATACAGCCCTTATCCCATTAATACTGGTGCGGGCGAATTAAAAGCGGTTCAAAAACGCTTGAATGATTTCGCTAAAGGCGGATCTTTAGGGCCTTTCAGTAACGGCTATTACGGGCATAAAACCTATCGTTTAAGCCCAGAGCAAAATTTAATCGTCTTAAGCCACTACCTCAAGCTTTTAGAAATCCAAAGGGAAGCGGCGAAAATGACCGCTATTTTTGGGGCTAAACAACCTCACCCACAAAGCCTAACGGTGGGGGGTGTTACGAGTGTTATGGATATATTGGATCCGACGAGATTGGCGGAGTGGAAGAGCAAGTTTGAAGTGGTGGCCAATTTCATCAACCATGCTTACTACCCTGATTTGGTGATGGCAGGCGAAATGTTCGCTAACGAGCAATCCGTTATTAAAGGCTGTGGCTTAAGGAATTTTATCGCTTATGAAGAAGTGTTGCTCGGGAAGGATAAATACCTTTTGAGCAGTGGGGTGGTGCTTGATGGGGATATTTCTAAACTGCACCCCATTGATGAGAGTTTGATTAAAGAAGAGGTTACGCATTCTTGGTACCAATATGAAGACACTAAAGAGGTGCAACTCCACCCTTATGACGGGCAAACGAATCCGCATTATACCGGTTTAAAAGACGGCGAGAGCGTGGGGATTGAAAATAAAATAATCCCTGCTAAAGTGCTTGACACTAAAAATAAATATTCTTGGATCAAATCGCCCAGATACGACAGTAAGCCCATGGAGGTAGGCCCTTTAAGTTCCGTAGTGGTGGGTTTAGCGGCGAAAAACCCTTATGTTACTGAAGTGGCTACGAAGTTTTTAAAAGACACTAAACTGCCTTTAGAGGCGTTGTTTTCAACGCTTGGGCGAACAGCTGCAAGGTGTATTGAAGCTAAAACGATTGCTGATAATGGCCTTTTGGCGTTTGATGCGTTAGTGGAAAATCTAAAGAGCGATCAAAGCACTTGCGCTCCTTATCACATTGATAAAAATCAAGAATATAAAGGGCGCTACATTGGTCAAGTGCCAAGGGGCATGCTAAGCCATTGGGTGCGTATTAAAAACGGCGTGGTGGAAAATTACCAAGCGGTGGTGCCATCTACTTGGAATGCGGGGCCTAGAGATTCTCAAAATCAAAGGGGGGCTTATGAAATGAGCTTGATTGGCACTAAAATCGCTGATTTAACCCAGCCTTTAGAAATCATTAGGACTATCCATTCTTTTGACCCATGCATCGCATGCTCCGTGCATGTGATGGATTTTAAAGGGCAGTCTTTAAACGAGTTTAAAGTAGAGCCTAATTTCGCTAAATTCTAAAAAGGGTTACGCATGGATAAAATGAATAAGGTCGTTTTACACAAAGAATATTCAGGTTTTGTGCGCTTTTTCCATTGGGTTAGGGCTTTGAGTATTTTCGCTTTAATCGCTACAGGGTTTTACATCGCTTACCCTTTTTTGCAGCCTAATTCTAGTTTTTATAAAGGGGTGTATCTTTTACAAGCTTATGTGCGCTCTTTTCATGTCATGTTTGGGTTTTTGCTCATTAGCGCATTAATCTTTAGAACTTATCTTTTTTTCACTAAAGAAAGCTTAATGGAACGCAGGAGTTTCAGCCAACTTTTAAGCCCAAAAGCCTGGATAGATCAGATGAAAGCGTATTTTCTTATCAGCGGCAAACCCCACACTAAAGGAGCGTATAACCCTATCCAACTCGTGGCTTATTTCACTTTGGTTGTTTTGATCGTATTGATGAGTTTGAGCGGGATAGTGCTGTATTATAATGTCTATCATGCGGGGCTTGGGGCGTTTTTAGGGAGCGCTTTTAAGTGGTTTGAAGCGCTTTGTGGGGGGTTAGCGAATGTTCGTTTTATCCACCACTTAGCGACTTGGGGGTTTATTTTGTTTGTCCCTGTGCATGTTTATATGGTGTTTTTCCATTCTATCCGGTATGATAGTTCAGGGGCGGATTCTATGATTAATGGTTATGGTTATACCAAAGAATGAGTCAAAAAATTTTAATTCTAGGCATTGGCAATATCCTTTTTGGCGATGAAGGGATTGGGGTGCATCTAGCCCACTACCTTAAAAAGAATTTTTCTTTTTTCCCTAGCGTGGATATTGTGGATGGGGGGACTATGGCTCAGCAACTCATTCCTTTAATCACTTCGTATGAAAAGGTTTTGATTTTGGATTGCGTGAGCGCTAAAGGCGTTGAGATAGGATCAGTCTATGCCTTTGATTTTAAGGACGCTCCTAAAGAAATCACATGGGCTGGGAGCGCGCATGAAGTGGAGATGCTGCACACTTTAAGGCTCACGGAGTTTTTAGGGGATTTACCTAAAACTTTTATCGTGGGGCTTGTGCCTTTTGTGATAGGGAGCGAGACCACTTTCAAGCTTTCAAGCGAAATGTTAAACGCTTTAGAAACAGCCTTAAAAGCCATAGAAACCCAACTCAACGCATGGGGAGTTAAAATGCAACGCATTGATCATATCGCCCTAGATTGTATCGCTGAACTCTCTTATAAGGGTTTTTGAATTGGCGTTTGTCTTTCTTTTTAAATGTGTTAATGAAGAGACGAATCTCATTTTTACGCCCCTTTTAGAGCAAATGGCATGCAATTTGCAAGCGCGTTTTTATAGCGTTTATAAGGATAATACGGCTTCTTTCTACCTCCAAGCGAGTGCTGAGATTACTTTAGGGTTCGCGCAAAAATTAAGCGAGATCTTGCCCTTTTCTTTAGATTTTAGCTTTTTGTCTTTAAAGGAAATCACAGAGCCTTTAGATGAAAATCTTTTCCAAACAACAAGCCTTTCAAAGCCCCTTTTTATGAACGCTAAAGAGCATCAAGATTTTTTAGATAAAAACGCATCTTTGTATGCCAATGCGTTGGGTTTTGTCAAAAACACCGCTTTTAAGGGGGCTATAATCCATAGCCCTAAAGAGCTTATAGGTTGTTTAACCCAATTAAAAGAGGCGCTTAAAACGCAAGATTGTATCCCTGTTCACACTTCTAGGGGGGCATTATCCCTTTCTTTAAAAAATCCCTCTTCAAGCGTTATTTTTAGCGATCTTTCTAGCGTTTTGAGCTGCACTAAATTGCCTTTAGAGGACGCTAAATATTTAGCCAGTTTGGAAAAACCCTCTATCAAAGCCCCATTAAAAAGCGTGTTTAAGGACACTTTTAAAAACGATGAAATCATAGCCCAACTACCCTTTGACCCCATATTGAATTTATTGTGCCGTATTTTACAAGATGAGGGTATAGAATTTGTTTTTATGCATGCAAATGATCCACAAGAAGCGCTTTTATATTATGAAACGCTTTTTAGAACCCCTAAACGCTTGATCACACCCACTAAAAAATTCGTGTTAGAAAACAACCTTTCTGCCATTCCCTTTAAAGATGAATTAGAGTTTTTAAGCACAACCCAAAATTCTATCGTTTTGTATCTCAGTTTCAAGCGCCCTACAAGGTTGTTATTGCATGCTAATGGTTCTTTAAAAACGCTTTTAAGCGTCAGTTTTGATTTCAATCAAATATTTAACACCCTCAAACAAGATGAAAAAGCCTCCAGAATGCTACAAAACTACGCTACTAAATTCCCTGATTTTTACGCGCGCATTGTAGAGCTTTCTAAATACAATCTAGGGGGCGCGAATTTATTGGATTTTTTTTGCATTTTAGGGTTTGTTTTGGGTTATAGCGAGGATTTTTGCGCGCAGAGCGTTATTTCTTTGGCTAAAGAATGCTTACGCCCTAAAGGCCCTAGGATTGATTATAAAATCCTTAAAGACGATTCTTTGAAAATGGCTTTAAACTTTTCAAAGATCATGCACAGCGCGATGAGTTTCAGGCTCGCAGGCGTGGAAAATGAAATTTTGAGTTTGGGGATTTTGGATTCTTTAGCGGAGTTTTTAGGGAATTTCATTTGGGATAACGCGCAAAATTTTAGCGTCCAAGAAGTAACGATCGTTGGGGATTTCTTTGGCGAAAAAGTGTTTTTGGATTTGTTTGTGCAATATTTCCCCAAAACCCTTGCTCTTAAAGTGCATGCGTTTTTGGATTATGAATAAGGGCTTAAAAGCGGATGTGCATCATCAACCCGCCGTCCATGTATTGGGTTTTTTTGCTTTTAGTCCTTTCAAAATAAGGTCCAAAAGACAGAGCTTTATTGAAATTAACAATCGGCACGCTCACCCCTTCAGCGATATTGTTTTTAGCGAGTTGTTTGTAAAACTTTTTGTCGCTTTTTTTATGGCTTTTAAGGTTAGGGTTTTTTTCTAAATCTATGCCTTCTAAAGCGCTATTTTTAGTGAAATCATAAAGCTTTTTGTCGTTTTTAGCCTCGGTTTCTGATCCATGGTTTTTATGGAATTTGTAAAAATTTTTACTGCTTTTTTTTTCGCTTTTAGTTTCGGTTTCTAAATCCGCTGCGAACGTGCTACTATAAGCCACAAACGATACAAGAAATAAACTTTTAATTATACGCATAAGATCTCCTCTGATATAGCCTTCCTTTATCACGCCACCATAGCATGTTAGAATAAACTAATCAATAAAAAGCGTAAGGGAAGTATCCAGGCGCTCCATACCCATAAGGCCCATAAGGCATAAGACCTGACCCATAAGGCATGAAACCATAGGGCATGTAATAATAGGGCATGTAATAGCCTCCATACATCCCGTTTTGCATGGGCGAATTGAGATTATCCACTGAATTGTAAAAGCCGTTTAAAGAGCCATAAGCGTTATAATTAGTGAAACGATTGATTAAAGGCGTGGTGCGCGCATCAATAGTGGCGTTTTCTTGCTGGATGGCGCTTTCTTCTCTAGCGACTTCTTGGGCTTTGGTCTCTTTGGGATCTTTAACCAACACTTCTTCTATAGGCACATTCGCCCCACAAGCGCTTAACAGATAGGCTAAAAAGCCGGTGTTTAAAAAAAGAATGATTTTAGAGAGGTGAGCGGATTGGTGGGGTAAAAAAGTTTTATTGTTTTGATGCATGGGATTTCCTAAATTTTAAAAATAACCAAAGATTAACATGTTTTTAATTTAATATTCATTAAGCGGTGGTTTTGTGGCTATTTCATTATTTTAATTGCGCTTTTCATTAAAACCCAATCGCTAAAATCTCATTTTTATGATAAAATACCTAATCATAATATCAAATCTTAAACCAAAGAAAAATAAAGAAAAACCATGAAAAAAGCTCTCTTACTAACTCTCTCTCTCTCTTTGGCTCCACGCTGAAAGGAACGGGTTTTATTTAGGTTTAAATTTTCTAGAAGGAAGCTATATTAAAGGACAAGGCAGCATCGGCAAAAAAGCTTCAGCAGAAAACGCCTTAAATGAAGTGATCAATAACGCAAAAAATTCATTATTCCCCGAACAAAACACAAAAGCCATAAGAGATGTGCAAAACGCCTTAAATGCAGTGAAAGATTCAAACAAAATCGCTAGCCGATTCGCAGGAAATGGCGGATCGGGCGGTCTTTTCAATGAACTCAGCTTTGGGTATAAATATTTTTTGGGTAAAAAAAAGATTATAGGGTTTAGGCACTCTCTCTTTTTCGGTTACCAAGTTGGTTATATGGGTGGTTTAATTGCTTTTTTACCCTATGGTTTTGATACCGATTTGCTCATTAATTTGTGGAAAAACGATGATCTAGATAAGCGACATTCCTCAACAGACTATATCGTCAAACGCTCTTCTGGGTTTGTTATTGGCGTGAACATAGGGGCTAGCACTTGGCTTTCTCCTGCTACTACGGCTATTTTTCAATTTCAAGGGAAATTTGGCGTTCGTTGGAATCGTGATAAATATCATGCTGGAAGGTATCTTGGGGGTTCTAGCGTGGAATTAGGGGTTAAAGTGCCAGCTTTTGGTGTCTATGATAATACTATTAGAAGAGTGGTGAGTGGTTATCTCAATTATACATATACATTTAAAGGGCATTAAAAACATGCTTTTTACCGCTCTTTGATTACTTATCTTAAGCCATGCTTTTGAGCATTTTTAGCTTTATTGAAACAAAGCCTTAGTTTGAAACTCTTCATAGCCTTTTTTTCTCAGTTGGCATGCCGGGCATTCACCGCAGCCATAGCCATAAGCATGCAAAATTTTTCGCTCTCCTTGATAGCAGGTGTGCGTTTCTTTGATAATCAAATCCAAAGCCCCTAAATCTTTAGCCATTTGAAATTCTTGCGCTTTATTCAAAAACATTAAAGGCGTTAGGATTTTAATCGCCGTGTTTGATCCTAAATTTAGGGCATATTCAATGCTTTTAATAAAATCTTCTTTACAATCCGGATAGCCGCTAAAATCCGCTTGCGAAACCCCTAAAGCGATGTTACTAGCCCCTATTTTTTGCGCGTAAGAATGCAAAAGGGTGATAAAAATGGCGTTACGATTAGGCACAAAAGAGTTGGGTAAATCTTTATTTTGCGCATGCGAATGCCCCATTAAATCGTTAGAGTTTTTAAAAAGCGCGGAGCGGGTGATATTTTCTAAAAAATCTAATGAGATGATTTCATAAGGGAGTTGTAAAAGAGAAGCGATTTTTTGAGCGCATTCTAATTCCACGGAGTGTTTTTGCGCGTAATCAAACCCCACTAAATAGACTTTTTTAAAACGCTTTTTCGCCCATACGGCTAAAGTGGTGCTGTCTTGCCCACCGCTAAAACTGATCACGCAAATTTCTTGTCCCATCAACATTCCTTAAAAATTCTAAAAAGATATAATAACACAAAGAAATTTTAAGAGCAAAAAGCGTGTTTGAGTTAAATACAGAATTAAAAGAATTGTTTGATATTTATGAAAAATCCCCTTATGAGCTTTACTTGGTAGGGGGGTGCGTGCGCGATTGTTTGATGGGCATTACCCCAAAAGATTACGATTTAACCTCAAACGCTTTAGTGAATGAAAGTAAAGAGCTTCTTTTAAAGCGCCATTTTAGGGTGCTAGAAACCGGCATCAAACATGGCACGATCACGGCTCTTAAAAACCATCAGAGCTATGAAATCACAACTTTTAGAATTGAAAAAGGGCATATCAAGCACCGAAAGCCTAAAGAATTGGTTTTTAGCGCTCATTTAACAGACGATTTAAAGCGGCGCGATTTTAGCATGAACGCGATCGCTTATAGCCCTACAAAAGGGATTATTGATCCTTTTAAAGGGCAGAATGCGATTAGAAATCAAGTGATTGAATGCGTGGGGGAAGCGCGATTAAGGTTTTTTGAAGACGCTTTAAGGATTTTAAGAGCGTTACGATTTAGCGCGACTTTAGGCTTTAAGATAGCGCCAAGCACTAAAGAAGCGGTTTTTGCGTGTAAGGATTTGTTAAAACACCTTTCTAAAGAGCGCTTACAAAGCGAATTGAATAAGCTTCTTATGGGGAAAAACGCCTATGAAGTGGCCAAAGAATATCAAGAAATTTTGGAGTTGGTTACTCAAGAAAAAATAGAAAATTTAGGGTTTTTAAAAAACGCGCCTTTCAATCTGGAATTAAGATTATTGGGGTTTTTTAAGCATCAAAAAAGTTTGGAAAATTTACGCTACCCTAAAAAAACTTGTGTTTTATTTTCAAAAGCTAAAGAATGCCACAAAGCTTTTTTAAATATTCATAACAAAACAGAGTTAAAATTTTTATTGAAAAACCACGATTTAGAGCCTTTTAATTTGGCTTTAGATTTTTATGCGCTAGAAAACCCCAAACACGCTTTAAAAATTAAAGGCTTGTTAAAAGAAATCTTTGATTCTAACGAGCCTTTTAAAAAAGAACACCTAGCCCTTAAGGGCGGCGCGCTTCAAAGCTTGGGCTACCAACACCAAAAAATCAGCGAAATTTTAAACGCATGCTTAGATTTAGTCATCGCTAACCCTAAAAATAACGCTTTAGAATGGCTGATTGAATGGGTTAAGGGTCATTATTTACCTAATGATGCTATAAACCTTTCGCCAATAGGCAGAAAAAATTAAAAACAGAGAAAACATGATAACGATGAATGCGATTCAATGGCCTAAGAAATGGATTCCAGGAGAGACTGATAATTTTGTGTCTAATGAAGTCATTGTCAAAGGTTTGGATTTTAATAAAGTGGTGCAGCATTTAAGAGATGCGTCTTGTTGGGAAAAGTATTACAAAAATTCAGGGAATTTCCATGTGTATCATCAAGACAATGCCATTCTTAAAGACAAGACTCGTTTCCGCTTTGAAACTTTTGGCTTTCTCATTGAAGCGCAAGTGGAAGAGTTTGAATTGAAAGACACCATACTGCGTTTGGCTTGGAGAGGTTGGAATGAAGCTAAAGGCGATGAATATCTTGAAGCCTATCACGCATGGCTAGTTGAAAAATTAGATAATGATCGTGTGCGTATTCTAACCCAAGAAACTCAGTTAGGAGTCCCTGCTAAAGCTTTAGCGGAATCTGTGCCTAATGTGATGCTAAACGGCCATCAAGCTTGGTTAGATGGTTTAGTGGCGTATTCACGCTAATAAGTGAGGATTAAATGAAAATCGGATGGATTGGACTAGGGGCTATGGGGACTCCTATGGCAACTCGTTTGCATGATGCAAATTTAGAAGTGTCGGTTTATAACCGAACAGAGAGCAAAGCAGCCTCCTTAAAAGAAAAGGGCGTAGCGGTTTATACTAACCCTATAGATTTAGCCGCTAAAGTTGATCTGATTTTTATCATGCTTTCGGATAAAACGGCGATTGATGCTGTTTTAGTGCCAAAATTTTGGGAACAGATGTCTGAAAAAATCGTAGTCAATATGAGCACCATCGCTCCTTTGGAAAGCTTGGCTTTGGAAAAAATCGCTCAAAAGCATCAAGTAACTTACCTTGAAGCACCCGTTTCAGGATCGGTTGGCACGGCTAAAGCTGGGGCGTTATTGATTTTAGCAGCCGGTAATGAAGAAGTGATCACTCAACTCAAACCTGTTTTGGCGCATTTGGGGAGTCAAACCTTTTATTTGGGTAAGATTGGTCAAGGGGCAGGGGCTAAATTATCCATTAATAGCCTTTTGGCTCAAATGGGGGTTGCTTATTCAGAAGCTTTGCTATTAGTCAAACATTTAGGGGTTGATGCAGAGTTGTTTTTACAAATTATTGGCCAATCTGGCATGAATTCGCCTCTCTTTCAAGCTAAAAAAGGCATGTGGCTACAAGACAATTATCCGGCCGCTTTCAGTTTGAAACTCATGCTCAAAGACATTCGTTTAGCTAACAATGAAGCAGGAGAGGCGATTGAATTGCCATTCTTATTCAAGGCGCAAGAACTTTATTCTCAAGCGGAAAAATCCGGTTTAGGCGAAATGGATATGGCAGCCGTTTATCATTATTTAGAAAAAGGAGAACATTAAAATGGACAGAGAACAAGTGATTGCTTTACAGCACCAACGATTTGCTACAAAAAAATACGATCCTAATCGTCGTATTTCACAAAAGGATTGGGAAGCTTTGGTTGAAGTGGGGAGGTTAGCCCCTTCTTCAATCGGGCTTGAGCCATGGAAAATGCTTTTATTAAAAAATGAACGCATGAAAGAAGATTTAAAACCGATGGCCTGGGGGGGGCTTTCTAGCTTGGAGGGAGCGAGCCATTTTGTCATTTATCTTGCGCGAAAAGGCGTTACTTATGACAGCGATTATGTTAAGAAAGTGATGCATGAGGTTAAAAAAAGGGATTATGATTCTAATTCAAGGTTCGCTCAAATCATCAAAAATTTCCAAGAGAACGATTTTAAACTCAATAGCGAACGATCTTTGTTTGATTGGGCTAGCAAGCAGACTTATATCCAAATGGCAAACATGATGATGGCAGCGGCCATGTTAGGGATTGATTCTTGCCCGATTGAAGGGTATGATCAAGAAAAAGTGGAGGCTTATTTAGAGGAAAAAGGCTATCTGAACACGGCAGAATTTGGCGTGTCGGTAATGGCTAGTTTTGGTTATCGTAACCAAGAAATCACCCCTAAAACCCGCTGGAAGACAGAAGTTATTTATGAAGTGATTGAATAAAAAACGCTTTTAGCTTTTTGATAATCAATCATAAAGAGCTTGGCGTTAGCCAAGCGCTAATCTCTTGAATAATGCCTATTCATGTTTGATAAAACAGAACTACCACAATATAATTAAGTATTCTTTAGGTATAATCAAAAACTATTTTTAAATAAAGGGTTTTTATGCTTCGTTTTGCGCCTTCGCCTACAGGGGATATGCACATAGGGAATTTAAGGGCAGCCATTTTTAACTACATTGTGGCTAAACAGCAACATAAACCCTTTCTCATCCGCATTGAAGACACGGACAAGGAGCGTAACATTGAAGGCAAAGACCGAGAAATTTTAGAGATTTTAAAGCTTATGGGGATAAGCTGGGACAAGCTCGTGTATCAAAGCCATAACATAGATTATCACAGAGAAATGGCAGAAAAATTACTGAAAGAACATAAAGCGTTTTATTGTTATGCGAGCGCGGAGTTTTTAGAAAGAGAAAAAGAAAAAGCCAAAAATGAAAAACGCCCTTTCAGGTATTTAGACGAGTGGGCCACTTTAGAAAAAGACAAGAACCATGCCCCTGTGGTGCGTTTGAAAGCCCCAAATCATGCGGTGTCTTTCAATGATGCGATTAAAAAAGAAGTGAGATTTGAGCCTTATGAATTGGATTCTTTTGTGCTTTTGAGAAAAGATAAAAGCCCGACTTATAATTTCGCTTGCGCATGCGATGATTTGCTTTATAAAATCAGTCTGATCATTAGAGGCGAAGATCATGTGAGCAACACTCCTAAACAAATCTTAATCCAAGAAGCTTTAGGCTCAAACGATCCGATTGTTTATGCGCATTTGCCCATTATTCTAGATGAAGTAAGCGGTAAAAAGATGAGCAAAAGAGACGAAGCGTCCAGCGTGAAATGGCTTTTGAATCAAGGGTTTTTGCCGGTTGCGATTGTGAATTACCTCATCACTATCGGTAATAAAGTGCCTAAGGAAGTTTTTAGCCTTGATGAAGCGATAGAATGGTTTAGTTTAGAAAATCTTTCCAGTTCCCCGGCTCATTTTAATTTGAAATATTTAAAACACTTAAACCACGAGCATTTAAAGCTTTTAGACGATGAAAAATTATTAGAACTCACTTCAATAAAAGATAAAAACCTCCTAGGGCTTTTAAGATTGTTTATAGAAGAATGTGGCACGCTTTTAGAATTGAAAGAAAAAATTTCGTTGTTTTTAGAGCCAAAAGATATTGCTAAAACTTATGAAAATGAAGATTTTAAAGAGCGTTGTTTAGCGCTTTTTAACGCTCTAAAAAGCATGGATTTTCAAGCGTATAAGGATTTTGAAAGTTTTAAAAAAGAAGCCATGCGATTAAGCCAGCTTAAGGGTAAGGATTTTTTCAAACCTTTGCGCATCCTTTTGACCGGGAACTCGCATGGCGTTGAATTGCCTTTGATTTTCCCCTATATCCAAAGCCATTATCAAGAAGTTTTAAGGCTCAAAGCATGATCTTTTCTACCCTTATTAATGCGATAGCGGTGATTTTAAGCTCGCTCCTTACGATTTATATGTGGGTGGTGATCATTTATTCGCTTATCAGTTTTGTGCAGCCTAACCCCAATAACCCCATCATGCAAATTCTCGCTCGCTTGTGTGAGCCGGTGTTTTATTTTTTACGCTCTAAATTCAAGCTGGTGTTTAACGGGTTGGATTTCGCTCCTTTAGTGGTGGTCATTGTTTTGAAATTTTTAGATTTGACCCTCATTCAGTGGCTTTTCATGCTCGCCAAAAGCCTTTAAAGAAAATAACCGCATGCGTTTTTTTATTTTATTTTTTATCGGTGCGCTTGGCGTTGGTTTTTCTCAAACTGAGTTGAGTTTAAAAGATTTAGAAAAAAAGCCCGCCGGGATCGTTAGGGATTATTATTTATGGCGTTATATTAGCGATAAAAAAACCACTTTAGAAAACGCTAAAAAAGCCTATGAATTGACTCAAAATAAAAACAACGCCCTACAAAAGGCCATGCAAGAAAAAGGCTCAGACGATTCAGAAAAAAGCCCTGATGTGAAATTGCCTGAAGATATTTATTGCAAGCAAATCACTTTAGAAAGCATTCTAGAAGAAACAGACACTTTCCAAAATAGCTGTATCGCTATCGCTTTAAAATCAAAAATCAGAGATTTTGATAAAATCCCCCTTCAAACCCTTAAGCCCTTACAAATTAAAATCAAAGAGGCTTACCCCGTTCTCTATGAAGAATTAGAAATTTTGCAAAGTAAGCATGTGAGCGCTTCTTTGTTTAAGGCTAACGCGCAAGTGTTTAGCGCGCTTTTCAATCATTTGAGTTATGAAAAAAAGCTCCAAATTTTTGAAAAGCATATCCCTATTAAAGAGTTAAACCGCCTTTTAGATGAAGATTACCCGGCGTTTAACCGCTTGATCTATCAGGTTATTTTAGATCCTAAATTGGATCATTTTAAAGACGCTCTGGCTAAAAGTAACGCCACCCACAGCAATGCGCAAACCTTTTTTATCCTAGGGATCAATGAAATCTTGTGCAAAAAACCCTCTAAAGCGCTCAAGTATTTTGAACGATCTGAAGAGGTTGTCAAAGACGATGATTTTTCAAAAAACAGAGCGGTTTTTTGGCAGTATTTAGTCTCTAAAAAGAAAAAAACTTTAGAACGCCTTTCACAAAGCCCTGCCCTAAACCTCTATAGTCTTTATGCAAACCGCAAACTCCAAACCACGCCCAGTTATCGCATCATTTCTCACATTCAAAATTTAAGCCAAGAAGATCCTCCTTTTAACACTTACGATCCTTTTTCGTGGCAAATTTTTAAGGAAAAAACCTTGAGTTTGAAAGATGAGGGCGCGTTTAATGCGATGCTAAAAAGCTTGTATTATGAAAAAAGCGCTCCTGAATTGACCTATCTTTTAAGCCAACGCAATAAAGACAATACTTATTATTACTTATCCCCTTATGAGGGCATTATTGAGTGGCAAAATGTTGATGAAAGGGCGATGGCGTATGCGATCGCTAGGCAAGAAAGTTTCTTGCTCCCGGCTTTAATCTCTCGCTCCTTTGCTCTAGGGCTTATGCAAATCATGCCCTTTAATGTAGGGCCTTTCGCTAAAAGCCTTGGCATGGATAATGTTGATCTAAACGACATGTTTAACCCCAATATCGCCCTCAAATTTGGTAATTATTACTTGAACCATTTGAAAAAAGAATTCAACCACCCCCTTTTTGTCGCCTACGCTTATAACGCTGGGCCTGGGTTTTTAAGGAGGTGGCTAGAAAGCTCCAAACGATTTAAAGAAAAAAATCATTTTGAGCCATGGCTTAGCATGGAGCTTATGCCTTATAGCGAGACTCGCATGTATGGCTTTAGGGTCATGCTCAATTACTTGATTTATCAAGAAATTTTTGGGAATTTCATCCCTATTGATGCGTTTTTAGAACAAACTCTTACAAAGGACAAACCATGATTAAAAAATGCCTTTTTCCTGCCGCTGGCTATGGCACGCGCTTTTTGCCGATCACTAAAACCATTCCTAAAGAAATGCTGCCCATTGTGGATAAGCCTTTAATCCAATACGCTGTAGAAGAAGCGATGGAAGCGGGCTGTGAAGTGATGGCGATCGTTACAGGCAGGAATAAACGAAGCTTAGAAGATTATTTTGACACCAGCTATGAAATAGAGCATCAAATCCAAGGCACCAACAAAGAAAACGCCCTAAAAAGCATTCGTAACATTATAGAAAAATGCTGTTTTTCCTATGTGCGCCAAAAGCAAATGAAAGGCTTAGGGCATGCGATTTTAACCGGAGAAGCCCTCATAGGCAATGAGCCTTTTGCGGTGATTTTAGCCGATGACTTATGTATAAGCCATGAGTATCCCAGCGTGTTAAAGCAAATGATTTCATTGTATCAAAAATACCAATGCTCTATTGTCGCCATTGAAGAAGTGGCGCTAGAAGAAGTTTCAAAATACGGCGTGATTAGGGGCGAATGGTTAGAAGAAGGGGTGTATGAGATCAAAGACATGGTGGAAAAACCAAGCCAAGAAGACGCCCCAAGCAATCTAGCCGTGATAGGGCGCTACATTCTAACCCCGGATATTTTTGAAATTTTAAGCGAGACGCAACCGGGCAAAAACAATGAAATCCAAATCACAGACGCCTTACGCGCTCAAGCCAAAAGAAAGCGCATCATCGCTTACCAGTTCAAAGGCAAACGATACGACTGCGGGAGCGTGGAAGGCTATATTGAAGCGAGTAACGCCTATTATAAAAAACGCTTATAAATCTTATCAACATGGGCAATTTGACTTATTACGCTTACATGTATTTGATTCTCTTTGTGTGCTTGCTCCCTGTGTTATTGGTGGGGCTTGTTTGGAGGCTTACTCGCCCTCCCTTAAAGCAAGAAATGCCCAATAAAAGCCTCTCTTTAGAAAATTTGAGCGAACAAATCAAAAACCTTAAAAGCGCGCCAGCTTTAGAAAAACTTAAAAACAGCTTCAATGAGCGTTTTAAAATTTGCCCCAAAGATAAAGAAACTCTGTGGCTAGAAACGATCCAAAATTTAGTCGCTTCAGAATTTTTTGAATTAGAAGACGCTATTAATTTTGGACAAGAATTAGAAAACGCTAACCCTAGTCATGCGCAAAAAATCGCTAACGCTACCGGCTTAGCCCTTAAGAATAAAAAAGAAAAAGGATAGAATTGGATTTTTTAGAGATTGTAGGACAAGTCCCTTTAAAAGGGGGGGTAGAAATTTCAGGGGCGAAAAACTCCGCGCTCCCCATTTTAGCCGCCACGCTTTTAAGCCAACAAGAAGTCAAAATCAAATCTTTGCCCCAAGTGGTGGATATAAAAGCGATGGCGTTATTGTTGCAAAATTTAGGCGCAGAACTAGAATGGCTCAATCCTCACACGCTTCAAATCAGTGCCAAATCCCTGAGCCACACCGAAGCCACTTACGATTTGGTGCGTAAAATGCGCGCTTCCATTTTGGTTTTAGGCCCTTTATTAGCGCGCTTTAAAGAATGCTTAGTGAGTTTGCCCGGTGGGTGCGCTATAGGAGCAAGGCCAGTGGATTTACACCTAAAAGCGATGCAACAATTAGGGGCTGAAATCAAAATTGAGCAAGGCTATATCCATGCAAAAGCCCCTAAAGGCTTGAAAGGCAATGATATTTTATTTGATAAAATCAGCGTTACAGGCACAGAAAACGCTCTCATGGCAGCCAGTCTTGCCAAAGGGATCACGCGCATCATTAACGCCGCTAAAGAGCCAGAAATCGCTCAATTGTGCGCGTTTTTACAGAGTGGGGGGGTAGAAATTGAGGGCGTTGGCAGTAGTGAGTTAAAGATTAGGGGGGTAGAAAATGACGCTTTGAATTTAAAAGATATTCAAATCATACCCGATAGGATTGAAGCAGGCACTTATTTATGCGTGGGGGCTATCACTAACAGCCAGCTTAAAGTCAATCATATCATCCCTAACCATCTTCAAGCGATTACGGACAAGCTCATAGAAATTGGTTTTTCGCTAAACATTCAAGAAAATTCTATAGAAATTTATCCGGCCAAAAAACGCCAAGCCTTTGAAATCACCACGAAAGAATACCCGGGCTTTCCCACAGACATGCAAGCGCAATTCATGGCGTTAGCCACGCAGTGTTTGGGGACGAGCGTGATTGAAGAAACGCTTTTTGAAAACCGCTTCATGCATGCAAGCGAATTGCAACGCTTGGGGGCTAATATCAGCCTAAAAACGAATGTGGCTACCATTAGCGGATCCACAGAGCTTACCGGAAGCGATGTGATGGCGACCGATTTAAGGGCTTCTTCGGCTCTCATTTTAGCCGCCTTAGTGGCTAAGGGTGTGAGTAGGGTGCATAGGATTTACCACTTGGATAGGGGTTATGAGAGATTGGAGGATAAAATCAACGCCTTAGGGGCAAAAGTTGCGCGCTTAAAAGAAAAATAATCCAAGATTTGGTTACAATAGCTAGAATATTTTTCAATTATTACATAAGGAGCTTTTATGCGTATTGAGCATGATTTCATTGGGCAAATGGAAATTAGCGACGAGGTTTATTATGGGATTCAGACTTTAAGAGCGAGTGAAAATTTTTTCATCACCAACGACAAGCTTTGCAGTTATCCTGTTTTTATCAAATCTTTCGCTCAAGTCAAAAAAGCGGCTGCTCTAGCGAACGCGCAATTAGGCTTGATTGATGAAAAGCTTAAAATTGCCATTTGCCATGCATGCGATTTGTTGGTTGATGGTAAATACCACGATCAATTCATTGTGGATATGATTCAAGGGGGGGCTGGCACAAGCACGAACATGAACATGAACGAAGTCATTGCTAATTTGGCTTTAGAATACATGGGGCATCAAAAGGGCGAGTATCAATTTTGCCATCCAAACGACCATGTCAACCGCTCTCAATCCACCAATGACGCTTATCCTAGCGCGTTAAAAATTGCGATTTATGAGCGCTTGAGTAATTTAGTCGCTCCCATGAAGGCTTTAAGGGACGCTTTCGCTCAAAAAGCTAAGGAATTCGCTCATGTGATTAAAATGGGGCGCACCCAGCTTCAAGACGCTGTGCCTATGACTTTAGGGCAAGAATTTGAAACTTATGCCTTGATGGTTGATAGGGATATTGAGCAGGTTTTAGACGCTAGGAATTGGGTAAGAGAGCTTAATTTAGGCGGCACAGCGATTGGCACAGGGATCAATTCGCATCCGGATTATCGCAGTTTGATTGAAAAGAAAATCCAAGAAGTAACGGGTCGCCCCTTTGTCATGGCTAACAACTTGATAGAAGCCACTCAAAGCACGGGGGCGTATGTGCAAGTGAGTGGGGTGTTAAAGCGTATTGCAGTGAAACTTTCTAAGGTTTGTAACGATCTCAGACTGCTCAGCTCAGGCCCTAGAGCCGGGTTGAATGAAATCAATTTGCCTAAAATGCAACCGGGTAGCTCTATTATGCCCGGTAAAGTCAATCCGGTGATCCCTGAAGTGGTCAATCAAGTGTGCTTTGCGGTGATCGGGAATGATTTGAGCGTGGCGTTAGCCGCAGAAGGAGGGCAATTGCAGCTCAATGTGTTTGAGCCGGTTATCGCTTACAAGCTCTTCCATTCCTTTGTGATTTTAGGGCGTGCGATTGAAACCTTGACGACTAAATGCGTGGAAGGCATCACGGCTAATGAAAAGATTTGCCATGATTATGTCTTCAACAGCATTGGTATCGTTACCGCACTCAACCCGCATATCGGCTATGAAAAATCCGCTATGATCGCTAAAGAAGCTTTAAAAAGCGATCGCTCTATCTATGATATCGCTTTAGAAAAGAAAATCTTAACTAAAGAGCAACTGGACGATATTTTCAAGCCAGAAAACATGCTAAGCCCTCATGCTTTCAAAAAGCATAAAGACTGAACGCTTTGCAACATTCACGCTTTCAAACTTTGCGCTCCCTTTATATGGAGCGTCTTTTGGGCGAAACTTACACGAATATTAATCTTACAAAACCCCAAAACAAACCCCTTAACAAACAAGTTTATGAGGGCATAGAAAATTGCAATCTGTGCAAACGCCATCAAAATTCAAAACCGGTGGTTGGGCTTTTTAACGCTCAATCTAAGATCACTTTTATCACGCTCACCCCCATGCTGGATAGCCAATTACATTTCTTAAACAATTTAAAAGCGGCCATGTTAGAGAGCATTATCCAAAAGGTTTTTAACTACCCCTTAAAAGATTGCAGTATTTTATCGCTCCTTAAATGCGACTCTAACAGCCTTAATCTAGAAGAAGAAATCAACGCATGCCTGCCTCATTTAACATGGCAATTAGACAACAGCGCTTCAAAAGTCATTATCGTATTTGGCGAGATTTTGCCCAAACGCCTTTTAAACCTTTCTAAAGAAGAATCCTTTGGGCGCATCGTGTCTTTAAAAACCAAACATTTTTTAAGCACCCATGCTTTAGAGGACATGCTCAAAAACCCTACGCTCAAAAAAGAAGCGTTAGCGCATTTTAAAATAGCGCTCCAGTTTCTTAATCAGTCTTAAAATGTGCCTTATTTTTTAACCCATCTCCTTATGGTGCGCAACAAAGGTAAGGATTTTTGATAAGCTTTGCGATAGATTTTAAAAGTGGTGTTTTGAGAGAGTTCCAATAAAGGCGAGGCGTTTTGTAAAAGCCGGTCATAATTGGCTCTCAAATCATCATAATTAACCCTCA
>NZ_MVVH01000007.1:0-64106 GCF_003636935.1 Helicobacter pylori | reverse complement strand
AAAATTTACCCACAACGAATGTGTGGAATGGGGTCTATAACCTCCAAAATCAAACTTACTCACAAAAAGGTATTTATTATATTGATCCTAATCTTTCAGGACAGAGCGGTCAAAGCGGCAACACGCTCAGCACTTATACAGCCAATTTGTTCGGAAGAAGTTTTGGCGTGAATATCCAAAATGGCACTTTGATCATAGGGAATAATGCAGAGAGCGTGAATGATAACGGCTTGATTTGGATAGGGCATGGAGGTTTTGGCTATATTACGGGAACTTTTAGTGCGGCTAACATTTACTTGACCAATAATTTTAAAACCGGTGAAGGCGTTTCAAATTCAGATGGTGGGGGAGCGAATATCACCTTTAAAGCAAGCGATAACATCACTATGGATGGCTTGAATTACAATGACGCTGAAACCGTTACCAAGATGATTCAAACGGGGGCTAGCCAGCATTCCTATGCCGCTTTCGACGCTCTAAATAATATCAGCGTAACCAATTCTAGTTTTAGCGATATGACTTGGGGGAAATTCAGTTTTAGCGCTAAGAATATTTCCTTTTCTAACGCTTCGTTTAGCGGCTTTACAAACCCTGGAGGATCAAGCGTTATTAGTGCTAACGCTACTAATTCTTTAAGCTTTATCAATTCTCGTTTGAATGGTGGGGCGGTTTATAATTTGCAGGCTAGTAGCCTTATTTTCAATAACACGCAAGCGGTTTTTAATGTCTTGTATTCTAGGGGGACAAGCAACTTTAACGCTACTACACAGCTTTTAGGTAACACGAATTTCACGCTTAGTTCTCAAAGTTTACTGAACTTTAATGGCAACACAACCTTGCAAGACAACGCCAATATCACGCTTGGTAATAAAAGTCAAGCCACTTTTAAAAATTCTTTAACGCTTGATAACAATTCTAATTTAAGTTTAGACAATCAAAGCGTTTTGAATGCGAATGGCGCAAGCACTTTTAACAATCAAGCGAGTCTCAATATTTATAACGGGAGTCAAGCAACCTTTAATAGTCTCTTTTTTAATGGCGGGACACTCAGTCTTAACGCTAGCAGTAAGCTCAACGCTTCTAACGCTAGTTTTTCAAACAACACCACTATTAATTTAGACGATAGCGTTTTATCAGCCAATAACACAAGCTCATTAAACGCTAATATCAATTTTCAAGGCGCAAGCCAAGCTGATTTTGGAGGGAACACGACTATTGATACAGCAAGCTTTAATTTTGACAGCACAAGTTCATTGAATTTTAACAACCTTACAGCTAATGGAGCGTTGAATTTTAATGGTTATGCGCTTTCTTTGACTAAAGCTTTAATGAGCGTTAGCGGGCAGTTTGTTTTAGGGAATAATGGGGATATTAATTTATCTGACATCAATATTTTTGACAACATTACAAAATCTGTAACTTACAACATCCTAAACGCTCAAAAAGGGATCACTGGCATTAGTGGGGCTAATGGCTATGAAAAAATCCTTTTTTATGGCATGAAAATCCAAAACGCTACCTATAGCGACAATAACAACATTCAAACTTGGTCGTTTATAAACCCTCTCAATTCTTCTCAAATCATTCAAGAGAGCATTAAAAATGGGGATTTAACCATAGAAGTTTTAAACAACCCTAACTCGGCTTCTAACACTATTTTTAATATCGCCCCTGAGCTTTATAATTACCAAGCTTCTAAGCAAAATCCTACCGGCTATAGTTATGATTATAGTAGCAATCAAGCAGGCACTTATTACTTGACAAGCAACATTAAAGGCCTTTTCACCCCTAAAGGCTCTCAAACTCCTCAAGCCCCAGGCACTTATAGCCCGTTCAACCAGCCTTTGAATAGTTTAAATATCTACAATAAGGGTTTTTCTAGCGAGAATTTAAAAACGCTTTTAGGGATCCTTTCTCAAAATTCCGCTGCCTTAAAAGAAATGATTGAATCCAACCAACTAGACAATATCACTAATATTAATGAAGTGTTGCAACTCTTAGATAAGATTAAAATCACCCAAGCGCAAAAGCAAGCGTTCCTAGAAACGATCAACCATTTGACTAACGACATCAATCAAACCTTTAGTAACGGGAATCTCGTTATAGGCGCTACTCAAGATAATGTTACAAACTCTACTAGCTCTATATGGTTTGGGGGCAATGGCTATAGCAGTCCTTGCACGCTAGATAGCGCCACTTGTTCTTCTTTTAGAAACACTTACTTGGGGCAATTATTAGGCTCAACTTCCCCTTATTTAGGCTACATTAACGCTGATTTTAAAGCTAAAAGCATTTATATCACTGGAACAGTGGGAAGCGGTAACGCCTTTGAAAGCGGAGGGAGTGCGGATGTAACCTTTCAAAGCACTAATAACTTAGTGTTGAACAAAGCCAACATAGAAGCTCAAGCTACAGACAATATCTTTAATCTTTTGGGCCAAGAAGGGATTGATAAAATCTTTAATCAAGGGAATTTAGCGAATGTCCTCAGTCAAATGGCTATGGAAAAAATCAAGCAAGCCGGCGGTTTAGGAAACTTTATAGAAAACGCTTTAAGCCCTTTGAGTAAGGAATTACCCGCTAGCTTGCAAAATGAAACCTTGGGTCAACTTATAGGTCAAAATAATTTAGATGATTTATTGAATAACAGTGGAGTCATGAATGCAATCCAAAACATTATCAGTAAAAAACTAAGCATTTTTGGTAATTTTGTTACCCCATCCATCATAGAAAACTACCTTGCTAAGCAGTCTTTAAAAAGCATGTTGGACGATAAAGGGCTTTTGAATTTTATCGGTGGGTATATAGACGCTTCTGAATTAAGCTCTATTTTAAGCGTGATTTTAAAAGATATTACTAACCCTCCTGCAAGCTTGCAAAAAGACATTGGTGTGGTAGCGAACGACTTGTTGAACGAATTTTTAGGACAAGATGTCATTAAAAAGCTAGAAAGTCAAGGCTTAGTGAGTAATATTATTAATAATATCATTTCTCAAGGCGGGTTAAGTGGCGTTTATAATCAAGGTTTAGAGAGCGTGTTGCCGCCCTCTTTACAAAACGCGCTCAAAGAAAACGATTTAGGCGCTCTTTTATCGCCTAGAGGCTTGCATGATTTTTGGCAAAAAGGGTATTTTAACTTTTTAAGTGATGGCTATGTTTTTGTCAATAATAGCTCTTTTAGCAACGCTACAGGGGGCAGTTTGAATTTTGTCGCCAACAAGTCTATTATTTTTAATGGCGATAATACGATTGACTTTAGCAAGTATCAAGGCGCATTGATTTTTGCTTCTAATGATGTTTCTAACATCAATATCACCACCCTAAACGCTACAAATGGCTTAAGCCTTAATGCGGGTTTGAATAACGTGAGCGTTCAAAAAGGGGAAATTTGTGTCAATTTAGCCAATTGCCCCACAACCAAAAACAGCTCTACTAGTTCTAGCGTAACCCCCACTAATGAGTCTTTAAGCGTGCGCGCTAACAATTTCACTTTCTTAGGCGCAATCACCTCTAATGGGGCTATTGATTTGTCTCAAGTAAAGAATAATAGCGTTATAGGCACGCTCAATCTTAATGAAAATGCGGCCTTGCAAGCCAATAATTTAACGATCACTAACGCTTTGAACAACGCCTCTAACTCTACGGCCAATATTAATGGTAATTTCACCTTAAACCAACAAGCGACTTTAAGCACTAACGCTAGTGGTTTGAATGTCATGGGGGATTTTAATAGCTATGGCGATTTGGTGTTTAACCTTAGCCATTCAGCTAGCCATGCCATTATCAACGCTCAAGGCACAGCCACGCTTATGGCTAATAGCAATAACCCTTTAATCCAGTTCAACACTTCTTCAAAAGAAGCCGGCACTTATACGCTTATTGATAGCGCTAAAGCCATTTATTACGGGTATAACAACCAAATCACAGGAGGCAGCAGCTTAGATAATTACCTTAAGCTTTACACGCTCATTGATATTAATGGCAAGCATATGGTGATGACTGGCAACGGCTTAACTTATAACGGGCAAGCCGTGAATATTAAAGATGGCGGTTTAGTTGTAGGCTTTAAAGACTCTCAAAATCAGTATATTTACACTTCCATTCTTTATAATAAAGTGAAAATCGCTGTTTCTAATGATCCTATCAATAACCTACAAGCCCCCACTTTAAAACAATATATCGCTCAAATTCAGGGCGTTCAAAGCGTGGATAGCATTGATCAAGCTGGAGGCAACCAAGCGATTAATTGGCTCAATAAAATCTTTGAAACTAAGGGAAGCCCTTTATTCGCTCCCTATTATTTAGAAAGCCATTCCACAAAAGATTTAACCACGATCGCTGGAGACATTGCCAACACTTTAGAAGTCATCGCTAACCCTGATTTTAAAAATGATGCCACTAATATTTTACAGATCAACACCTACACGCAGCAAATGAGCCGTTTAGCCAAGCTCTCTGACACTTCAACTTTCGCTCGTTCTGATTTTCACGAGCGCTTAGAAGCCCTTAAAAACAAGCGTTTCGCTGATGCGATCCCTAACGCTATGGATGTGATTTTAAAATATTCTCAAAGAAACAGAGTTAAAAACAATGTGTGGGCGACAGGAGTTGGAGGGGCTAGTTTCATTAATGGAGGCACTGGAACTTTATATGGTATCAATGTAGGGTATGACCGATTCATTAAAGGCGTGATTGTGGGGGGTTATGCCGCTTATGGGTATAGTGGGTTTCATGGAAATATCACTCAATCAGGCTCTAGCAATGTCAATATAGGCGTTTATAGCCGAGCGTTTATCAAAAGAAGCGAATTGACGATGAGCTTGAATGAGACTTGGGGATACAATAAGACTTTCATCAACTCTTATGACCCCCTACTCTCAATCATCAATCAGTCTTACAAATACGACACTTGGACGACTGACGCTAAAATCAATTATGGCTATGACTTCATGTTTAAAGATAAAAGCGTTATTTTTAAACCCCAAGTAGGCTTAGCCTATTATTACATTGGCTTATCCGGTTTAAGAGGCATTATGGATGATCCTATTTACAATCAATTCAGAGCCAATGCTGACCCTAATAAAAAATCCGTTTTAACGATCAATTTTGCCCTAGAAAGTCGGCACTACTTCAATAAAAACTCTTATTATTTTGTGATTGCGGATGTGGGCAGAGACTTATTCATTAATTCTATGGGGGATAAAATGGTGCGTTTCATCGGTAATAACACCCTAAGCTATAGAGATGGCGGCAGATACAACACTTTTGCTAGCATTATCACAGGCGGGGAGATAAGGTTATTCAAAACCTTTTATGTGAATGCCGGCATAGGGGCTAGGTTTGGGCTTGATTATAAAGATATTAATATTACCGGAAACATTGGTATGCGCTATGCTTTTTAATGGTATCATTAAACCCATTTTTAACAAACCCAATTCATAGCAGGATCACCCATGCCAAAAACCTTATTTTCTTTATCTTTGCCTTTATTATTTTTATCTTTTTGTATCGCTGAAGAAAATGGGGCGTATGCGAGCGTGGGGTTTGAATATTCTATCAGTCATGCAATCCAACACAATGACCCTTTTTTGAATCAAGAACGCATCCAAATCATTTCTAACGCTCAAAATAAAATTTATAAACTCAATCAAGTCAAAAATGAAATCATAAGCATGCCCAATACCTTTAACTACATCAACAACGCTTTAAAAAACAACTCCAAATTAACCCCTACTGAAATCCAAGCCGAGCAATACTACCTCCAATCCACCCTTGAAGGGATTGAAAAAATAGTCATGCTCAGTGGGGGAATTGCATCTAACCCTAAATTAGCCCAAGCGTTAGAAAAAATGCAAGAACCCATTACTAACCCTTTAGAATTAATAGAAAACTTAAAAAATTTAGAATTACAATTCAGCCAATCTCAAAACCGCATGCTTTCTTCTTTATCTTCTCAAATCGCTGCAATTTCAAATTCTTTGAACGCGCTTGATCCCAACTCTTATTCTAAAAACATTTCAAGCATGTATGGGGTAACTTTGAATGTGGGTTATAAGCATTTCTTCACCAAGAAAAAAAATCAAGGGTTGCGCTATTACTTGTTTTATGACTATGGTTACACTAATTTTGGTTTTGTGGGCAATGGCTTTGATGGTTTAGGCAAAATGAATAACCACCTCTATGGGCTTGGGATAGACTATCTTTTTAATTTCATTGATAATGCAAAAAAACATTCTAGCGTGGGTTTTTATGTGGGCTTTGCTTTAGCGGGGAGTTCGTGGGTAGGGAGTGGTTTGAGCATGTGGGTGAGCGAAACGGATTTTATCAACAATTACTTGACAAATTATCAGGCTAAAATGCACACGAGTTTTTTCCAGATCCCTTTGAATTTTGGGGTTCGTGTGAATGTCAATAGGCACAATGGCTTTGAAATGGGATTAAAGATCCCTTTAGCGGTCAATTCCTTTTATGAAACGCATGGCAAAGGGTTAAATACCTCTCTCTTTTTCAAACGCCTTGTGGTGTTTAATGTGAGTTATGTTTATAGTTTTTAGGGGGGTAGGGAAACAGACACCCCTTAAATATTGGCGTATCGCAATCTTTGAATTTTAAAAACTAGATTTAGTTTTTTTGCCTCAAATGATGGACGCTCTCGCCCCCAAGACCATAATTATTAGAATCCACCTCATCTATAATGACCACGACAGAAGCCTTATTTTTGTTTAACACCTTAACCATCAAATCTGAAACCCCTTCAATCAATTGTTGTTTTTGCTCGTTTGTTGGCCCTCCATTTTCTGGCACAAGTTTGATATTGATAAACGGCATGTTATTCCTTAAAATTGAGATAACGCATTATAGCGTTTTTTCATCTTAAACCCTCTTTTAAAAACAATAAAAAACCCTTTTATCTCTTTCAAGTCAAGTTGGATATACTAACAGAATGAATACTTATAAAAACAGCTTGAACCACTTTTTAAATTTAGTGGATTGTTTAGAAAAAATCCCCAATGTGGGTAAAAAGTCCGCCTTTAAAATGGCGTATCATTTGGGTTTGGAAAACCCCTATTTGGCACTCAAGATCACGCACGCCTTAGAGAACGCCCTAGAAAACCTTAAAACATGCACATCTTGTAACGCGCTCAGTGAGAGTGAGGTTTGTGAGATTTGCTCTGATGAAAGCCGACAAAATTCCCAACTTTGCATGGTTTTACACCCAAGAGATGTGTTTATTTTAGAAGATTTAAAGGACTTTTTAGGGCGCTATTATGTGTTAAATTCTATAGAAGAAGTGGATTTTAACGCCCTAGAAAAACGCCTGATTGAAGAAAACATTAAAGAAATCATTTTCGCTTTCCCTCCCACTTTGGCTAATGATTCTTTAATGCTTTATATTGAAGACAAATTACAGCATTGCCGCCTCACTTTCACTAAAATCGCTCAAGGCGTGCCTACTGGAGTGAATTTTGAAAACATTGACTCCGTTTCGCTCTCAAGGGCGTTCAATTCAAGGATCAAAGCATGAATTTAAATTTTATGCCCTTATTGCATGCTTATAACCATGCGAGCATTGATTTTCATTTCAATTCTAGCGCTAGGGATTTTTGCGTGCATGAAGTGCCTTTGTATGAATTTAGCAACACAGGCGAACATGCCGTTATTCAAGTGAGGAAAAGCGGTTTAAGCACTTTAGAAATGCTTCGCATTTTTTCTCAAATTTTAGGGGTAAAAATCGCTGAATTGGGTTATGCGGGCTTGAAAGATAAAAACGCGCTGACGACTCAATTCATCTCACTCCCTAAAAAATACGCCCCCTTACTAGAAAAAAACACGAGCAACTTTCAAGAAAGAAACCTTAAAATCCTGTCTTTGAATTACCATCATAATAAAATTAAATTAGGGCATTTGAAAGGGAATCGCTTTTTTATGCGTTTTAAAAAAATGACCCCCCTAAACGCTCAAAAAACGGAACAGGTTTTAGAACAAATCGCGCAGTTTGGCATGCCTAATTATTTTGGCTCGCAACGCTTTGGGAAGTTCAATGACAACCATAAAGAGGGTTTAAAAATCTTGCAAAATAAAACGAAATCCGCTCATCAAAAATTAAACGCTTTTTTAATTTCAAGCTATCAAAGTTATTTGTTTAATTCGCTTTTAAGCAAACGACTAGAAATCAGTAAAATCATTAGCGATTTTAGTTTAAAAGAAAATTTAGAATTTTTTAAACAAAACAATTTAAGCGTTGATTCAAACACTCTAAAAACCCTTAAAAACCAAAATCACCCCTTTAAAATCCTAGAAGGCGATGTGATGTGCCATTACCCTTATGGGAAGTTTTTTGACGCTTTAGAATTAGAAAAAGAAAGCGAAAGGTTTTTGAAAAAAGAAGCTGCGCCTACAGGGTTACTAGACGGCAAAAAAGCTCTTTATGCAAAAAATTTGAGTTTAGAAATTGAAAAAGAATTCCAGCATAATCTTTTAAATAGCCACGCTAAAACGCTAGGTTCTAGGCGGTTTTTTTGGGTGTTTTTAGAAAATGTAACCTCTCAATATATCAAAGAAAAAGCGCAATTTGAATTGGGATTTTACTTGCCTAAAGGGAGTTATGCGAGCGCATTGCTCAAAGAAATCAAGCATGAGAAAGGAGAAAATAATGACGAATTTTGAAAAGATTATCGCGCAAAACAGACTCAAAACGAACGCGGTTTTAGCCACTTATTGTGCGATCTTTGCTTTTATCGGGTTGTTGGTGGATGTTATTAGAATTAATGCTAATGATTTGGGCATAGCTCTTTTTAAACTCATCACTTTTCAAATTTTTCCTGCAATCACCATTATCATGTTTTTAGCGGCTTTTGTCGTTATTGTTGTTTGTATCCAAAATTTTAGCTCTATCATGTTAAGCGGTGATGAATACAAGCTTATTGACACAAGCAAGGTTTTAAGCTCTAAAGAAAATCAAATCCATCGCCTTTTGTTAGAGCTTTTAGAAGAGGCCAAACTTCATTTTGAGCCTAAGCTTTATATCATTAACGCCCCTTACATGAACGCTTTTGCGAGCGGTTGGAATGAATCTAATTCTCTTATCGCTCTTACAAGCGCTTTAATAGAGAGATTGGATAAAGATGAATTAAAAGCCGTGATCGCTCATGAGCTCAGCCATATACGGCACAATGACATCCGCTTGACCATGTGCGTGGGGATTTTAAGCAATATCATGCTGTTGGTGGCTAATTTCAGCGTGTATTTTTTCATGGGGAATCGCAAGAATAGTGGGGCGAATTTGGCCCGAATGATTTTATTGGCTTTACAGATCATCTTGCCTTTTTTAACGCTTATTTTACAAATGTATTTGAGCCGCACACGAGAATACATGGCCGATAGCGGGGCGGCGTTTTTAATGCATGACAATAAGCCCATGATCAGAGCCTTACAAAAAATTTCTAACGATTACACCAATAACGATTATAAAGAAATAGATAAAAATAGCACCCGATCAGCGGCTTATCTTTTTAGTGCTGAAATGTTTAGCACCCACCCTAGCATTAAAAATCGTATCCAATCTTTATCCAAGCGTGTGATCTAAATGGAAAATTTTTTCAACCAATTTTTTGAAAATATCGGCGAAGACAAGAACAGAGAAGGCTTGAAAGAGACGCCTAAAAGGGTTCAAGAATTATGGAAATTCTTGTATAAAGGCTATAAAGAAGATCCTAGAGTGGCTTTAAAAAGCGCGTATTTTCAAGGCGTTTGCGATGAAATGATAGTGGCTCAAAACATTGAATTTTACTCCACTTGCGAGCACCATTTGCTCCCTTTTTTGGGGAATATCAGTTTAGGATATATCCCTAAAGAAAAGATTGTAGGCATTAGCGCGATCGCTAAACTCATTGAAATTTATAGCAAACGCTTGCAAATCCAAGAAAGGCTGACCACTCAAATTGCAGAAACCTTTGATGAAATCATAGAGCCAAGAGGCGTGATCGTGATTTGCGAGGCCAAACATTTGTGCATGAGCATGCAAGGGGTGCAAAAGCAAAACGCGATCATTAAAACAAGCGTGTTGAGAGGCCTATTCAAAAAAGACCCTAAAACCAGAGCTGAATTTATGCAACTCTTAAAATCTTAGGTTATAATTCTATGCATGAATAGCCCTAATTTATCCTTTTATTATAATGAGTGCGAGCGTTTTGAAAGCTTTTTAAACCACCATCATCTACACCTTGAAAGCTTCCACCCTTATTTGGAAAAAGCCTTTTTTGAAATGGTGCTTAATGGAGGCAAAAGGTTCCGCCCCAAGCTTTTTTTAGCCGTGCTTTGTTCTTTAGTGGGTAAAAAAGATTATTCTAACCAACAAACAGAATATTTTAAAATCGCTTTAAGCATTGAATGCTTGCACACTTATTCGCTCATCCATGACGATTTACCTTGCATGGATAATGCCGCTTTAAGGAGAAACCACCCCACTTTACACGCTAAATACGATGAAACCACAGCCGTTTTAATCGGCGATGCGCTCAACACTTACTCTTTTGAATTGCTCTCAAACGCTTTGTTAGAAAGCCATATCATTGTGGAATTAGTCAAAATCTTAAGCGCTAATGGGGGGATTAAAGGCATGATCTTAGGGCAGGCTTTGGATTGCTATTTTGAAAACACGCCCTTAAATTTAGAGCAGCTCACTTTCTTACACGAGCATAAAACCGCTAAATTGATTAGCGCGAGCTTGATGATGGGGCTTGTTGCAAGCGGTGTTAAAGATGAAGAGCTTTTTAAATGGCTTCAGGCTTTTGGGTTAAAAACGGGTCTTTGCTTTCAAGTGCTAGATGATATTATAGATGTTACACAAGATGAAGAAGAAAGCGGTAAAACCACTCATTTAGACAGCGCTAAAAACAGCTTTGTGAATTTATTGGGGCTAAAAAAGGCAAGCGATTACGCCCAAACTTTAAAAACAGAGGTTTTAAACGATTTAAATCTACTAAAACCCGCTTATCCTTTATTGCAAGAAAATTTAAACGCATTATTGAACACTCTATTTAAAGGCAAGACATGAAAAAAATTCTACTCACCAATGATGATGGCTACCATGCAAAAGGCATTAAAGCTTTAGAACAAGCTTTAGAAGAAATGGCAGAAATTTATGTGGTCGCCCCTAAGCATGAAAAAAGCGCATGCTCGCAATGCATCACCATCAGCGCGCCTTTAAGAGCGGAGAAAATTAAGGGCAAAGAAGGCAGGCATTACAGGATTAATGATGGCACGCCGAGCGATTGCGTGTATCTGGCTATCAATGAGCTGTTCAAACATGTCTCTTTTGATTTAGTGATTTCAGGGATCAATCTTGGATCTAACATGGGCGAAGACACGATTTATTCGGGAACGGTGGCCGGAGCGATTGAAGGCACCATCCAGGGCGTGCCTTCCATTGCGATTTCTCAAATCCTTTCTAACAAAAATAAAAACACTCCCCTAAATTTTGATCTGGCTCAAAAGATCATCCAGGATTTAGTCCAAAACATTTTCAAAAACGGCTACCCTTTAAAAGGGCGCAAACTCTTAAACGTGAATGTCCCTAATTGCTCCTTACAAGAATATCAAGGCGAATGCATCACCCCTAAAGGCTATAGGGTGTATAAAAAAGAAGTACACAGGCGCACAGACCCCAAAAATGAAAGCTATTTTTGGCTAGGGTTACACCCCTTGGAGTGGCAAAAGCGTGAAAATGAAGACAGACTCTCTGATTTTGACGCTATCGCTTCAAACCATGCCTCTATCACGCCTTTAAATTTAGACTTAACCAGTTATGATGATTTGAAAAACTTGGAATCTTGGCATGAGGGAATGTTAAAGTGAGTAAAAAGCACCGCTTGGCTTTTTTAGGGCTAATTGTTGGGGTGTTTTTTTTCTTTAATGCATGCCAACACCGCTTGCACATGGGGTATTATTCAGAAGTTACAGGGGATTATTTGTTCAACTATAATTCCACTATCGTGGTGGCTTATGACAGAAGCGATGCGATGACTTCTTATTATATCAACGTGATTGTTTATGAATTGCAAAAATTAGGCTTTTATAATGTCTTCACGCAAGCGGAATTCCCACTAGATAAAGCCAAAAATGTGATCTATGCGCGCATTGTCCGTAACATCTCAGCTGTGCCGTTTTATCAATACAATTACCAATTGATTGATCAAGTCAATAAGCCTTGTTATTTTCTTGGGGGGCAGTTTTATTGTTCCCAAACCCCTACCGATTACTACGCTATCAATGGCTTTAGCGAGCAAATTTTAATGAGCGCTAATTCGCATTTTATTTTGGATTGGTATGATGTGGTGTTGCAAAAACGGGTTTTATACGTGGATGGGAGCGTGAGCGGGAGGACTTGCGGCTATCAAATGCTTTATAGGGATTTGATTAAAAGCACAATCAAGCGCATTGATTTTAACCGCCCTGAACGCTACTACTATAATTTAAGACTGCCCCTTTATCAGCCATGTTATAGGCAATAAAATGGTTATCAGGCGGTTGTATAAATTTTGCGCTAGCCATGTGGTGCGCAATTGCTCCTCTTTAAAATGCGCTCAAAATATCCATGGGCATAATTATGAAGTGGAAGTCTTTATTGAAACCAACCGCTTAGATAGCGCGAACATGGCATTAGATTTTGGGTTGATGCAACAAGAAATGCAGGTTTTCATTGAGTCGTTTGATCATGCCCATCATTTTTGGGATAAAGAAAGCGATGAGTTCCAGCGTTTTATAGAAAATCATTGCGTTCGTTACGTGAAATGCTCGTTTAATTTGAGCGCAGAAAGTTACGCCCTCATGTTTTTATACTACCTGACAAGGATTTTACAAAAAAGCGTTTTTTCTAATGATGAAGGGGAGTTAAAAGTCTCTAGCGTGCGCGTGCATGAGACTAAAAACGGCTACGCTGAAAGCTCTTTAAAAGATTTAGAAAACCCCCATTTTAAAACTTTAGTGCATCCAAACTGCGTCTCTTTCTCGCAAGGCATTCAAAATTTGTGGCAAGATAAGGATTTTTTCAATAAAATCATCAGCGATGAAAAACAATGCTTTTTTCATGCTAAGCCCTTACACCAGATCCCATGAAACTCCCGGTCGTTGAGAGCTTTTTTTCCTTACAAGGTGAAGGAAAAAGGATAGGCAAGCCCAGTCTTTTTTTACGCTTAGGGGGGTGCAACCTTTCTTGCAAGGGCTTTAATTGTAAAACCATATTGGATGATGAAATTCTAACAGGTTGCGATAGTTTGTATGCGGTGCATCCTAAATTCAAAGAAACTTGGGATTATTACAACGATCCTAAACCCTTGATTGAACGATTAGAGGATTTAGCCCCTAATTATAAACATTTTGATTTCATTCTCACAGGCGGGGAGCCAAGCTTGCATTTTAATAACCCTATTTTAATCAGCGTTTTAGAGCATTTTTATCGCCAAAAAATCCCTTTATTTGTAGAGAGTAATGGCTCTATTTTTTTTGAATTTAGCCCTATTTTAAAAGAATTGCATTTCACTTTAAGCGTCAAACTCTCTTTGTCTTTAGAGGAAGAAAGCAAGCGGATCCATCTTAAAGCCTTGCAAAATATCTTAAATAATGCTAAAAGCGCGCATTTTAAATTTGTTTTGGACAGCCAAAACGCCGCTCAATCTATTATAGAAATTCAAAGCCTTTTGAAACAACTCTCCTTAAAAAATAATGAAATCTTTTTAATGCCCTTAGGCACAACCAACGACGAGCTAGACAAAAATCTCAAAACCCTAGCCCCCCTAGCCATAGAGCATGGTTTCAGGCTGAGCGATAGGCTCCATATCCGTTTGTGGGATAATCAAAAAGGGTTTTAAAATCCATCATATCATACAAAGCGTTATTATTTTAAGCTAAAAATTGTTATCATTACATTCATTAAGGGATCATTTTATCTTTGGAAGTTAGAAAATCATGACCATCAGAGTTTTTTCGCCCAAATACCCCACTGAATTAGAAGAATTTTATGCTAATCGCATCGCTGATAACCCTTTAGGGTTTATCCAACGCTTGGATCTTTTGCCTAGTATTAGCGGTTTCGTTCAAAAATTGCACGAGCATGGCGGGGAATTTTTTGGAATGAGGGATAATGGGAAGCTCATTGGGATCTGCGGGCTTAATCCTATCAATAAAACAGAAGCAGAGCTGTGTAAATTCCACATTAATACCGCTTATCAATCCCAAGGGCTGGGTCAAAAACTCTATGAGAGCGTGGAGCGATACGCTTTCATTAAAGGCTATACTAAGATCTCTCTGCATGTGAGCAAGAGCCAGATCAAAGCATGCAACCTCTATCAAAAGCTGGGTTTTTTGCAAGTCAAAGAAGAGGATTGCGTGGTAAAATTGGGCGAAGAGACTCTGATTTTCCCTACGATTTTTATGGAAAAGATTCTGTCTTAATTAGTGCATCCATTTGACACACGCCCAAGCGACATTCAAACTATCGAACTTTCATTAACACAACCCAATTAACGCTAAATAAACCCTAAAACAAACGCTTGTTTTTAAAATTTTGTTTCAATATGAAATTCTAAAGCCCTTGTAAAAATAAACAAACAATCCCCTTGAATTGTATAATAAAGACACTATAAACTAAAAAGAGATAGACATGAAAAAACTATTCATTCCATTTTTATTATTCAGCGGTTTGGCAACAGCTCATCAATCAAAACGCCTTGCCGATCAACTACGCTAACTTAGGGAGTCAAACAAACTACAATCTAAACGCTAGTTTGAACACGCAAGATTTAGCCAATTCCATGCTCAGCACCATTCAAAAAACCTTTGTCACTTCTAGCGTTACCAACCACTATTCTTCAAGCGCTTCGCAAAGTTTTAGAAGCCCTATTTTAGGGGTTAACGCTAAAATAGGCTATCAAAACTACTTTAATGATTTCATAGGATTAGCTTATTATGGCATCATCAAATACAATTACGCTAAAGCTATTAACCAAAAAGTCCAACAATTGAGCTATGGTGGGGGGATAGATTTGTTATAAATTGGAGCCATTAAAAGCGATACGATAAAAGCAATTAAAGCAACCACAAAAATATAAAAGCTTAAACCATAACTTTGCAAACTTTCAGGCGCTGCTATAGCTTTTGCGTTTAACCAGCTTGAAAGTTGAGGGGTAAAGCCAGCGGTTATGGCATAGGCTATGTTATAAGCGAAGGAAATCCCGCTAAAACGGATTCTAGCGCTAAACACATCGCTCATAAAAATAGGGCAAAAATTCATAATGCCTGCGCAAAAACAAGCTAAAAAGTATAAAACTATGGTATTTACTAAACTTGGCGCGTTAGAATAAAATTCTTTGAAGAATAAAAAGCCAAAAAAGCCAAAGGCCACACTAAAAGCCATGCAAACTTTGTGCGGTTTGATTTTATCGGCCAAAAACCCGGTTAAAATAATAGAACTTACAATACCGACAAGCCCTAAAATTTGAAAATAGGTTTTTTCAAAAGGAGTGAAATTAAAATTGGGATACATGAGGGTAAAATTGGGAACAAAAAGGATAAAAATCAAAATACAAGCGGTTAAAACCCAAGTGATAAGCATGGAGATTGATATGCCAAAGCGAGAGTTTTTAAACACCTCTTTAAGCGGGAATTTAACCAAGGCATCGTCCTGCTTCATTTGCTGAAAAACAGGAGTTTCTTCTAAAAAGCGCCTCAAATAAACAGAAATGATACCAAAAACCCCTCCAAGTCCAAAGGCAACCCTCCAAGCCCAATCTTCAACAACAGCCTTATCAAAAACCATATAAATCCCAATATAAACCAAACTCCCAAGCAAAATCCCGGAAACTACAGAAGCGGTTAAAAAACCGATATAAGTGTTTTTTTGGCCTTGCGGAGCATGTTCATGGACAAAAACCCAAGCGCCAGGCAATTCACCACCCACAGCAACGCCTTGACAAATCCTAACAAACACCAAAAAAACAGGAGCTATATAACCAAGATAATGAGCGTTTTTTAGGCTAAGTCCCATGCTATCAACGCCAAAACCCACCAAATGATCAAAAGTTGGCATCAAAGCGAGTGCAAAGGTTGGGATTACCATCAATAAAATAGAGAGCATGAACATGTTTTTACGACCGAATCTATCCCCAAAGTGGGCCATCACTATGCCACCAAGCGGGCGCGCCAGATAACCTGCAGCAAAGATACCATAAGTGTTGATTTCAGACCAAATAGGGCTGAGCGTGTTTGGGAAAAAGTGCTTGGCAATGATGCTTGTAAAAAATACAAAGATAATAAAATCGTAAAATTCTAAAGTCCCGCCAAGCGAAGATAACCCTAAGGTTTTTATCTCTTTTCTGCCTAAATGTTTTATTGATTATCCTTTCACTAAGGCTATCGCCCTGTTTTAAATTTGTCATTTTGAAACTAAGATGGATAAGATTGATTTTATATAACTATCTCACACCTTAAGGGCATTTTTTAGATAACAAGCATTAAATGAAATTTGATTAGCGTTCAAAAAGTGAATCATTCTATCTTTTTTATTATTAAGCATCACTTAAACGAGTTTAAATTTTGTTTTACCCGTTTTGTCAAAACGCTTTACCCGATTATATCAGCCACGAAAACACTCCTATGAAGACTTAGGCAATAACACTTCTTTTAATGTTTTAATGATAACTTCTTCTCTTTTTTCACGAAATGCCTTTATATTTTCCCATTCTAATTCTAGGGTAGGGTCAATATAATTTTTTTCTTTATACTCTTTTATGGCTCGCTCACTTTTATATTCTTCTTTGAGCCACACTTCAGGGTCTTTATCCTTTTTAACAATATTCTCTGCACCTTCTAAAAGCTGGAGGTTGAATAAATAATCCCTCCACTTATAGAAATCTTTATTTAATTTTTTATTTTTCTCATTAAACTTGGACTTTGGATAAATATGGTCTATATGAAAAGTGGTGGTTTTATACTTCAGGTTTGGGTATAAGATTTGCAAGATAGGAAAGACTTGAGGATTGCCGTATTGAGGATACAACACCATCTCTTCTATCATATCGTTAGTGATTTTTAAAGGATTTGTTTCATGTTTGGCTAAATTGTGGTTGAATGATTCAAAGGTTTGCGCATCCTTCATGCTATTGGCTATGATGCTTAATTTTGTATCTGTCGAGTTGCTAAAATAACTTGTGATTTGAGCGTTACGGACAAATTTTAGGGCTTGTTTTTTATCGCTCTCATTCATTTTTGAATTTAAAAAATAAAAATAAGCTAAACTGGATAGGATATAAGCTGAACCCAGATAGCTGGCATAACCAAAATTTTCTAATAGCTCCGCAGCGTTATAAATGCTATCTGTAATTTTCTCCCAATTGTCTTCAATCTCTTTGATATTCTTTTTATTAAAATTTTTTAATTCAAAAGTAGTGTCTTTACCAATGAGAAGCAAGCAGGTTTTTAGCACCTGGTCTTGCCCCATGTTTGAAAAACCTTTTTCTTTTAAAGCATCCATTAGCTCATTCATTTTTTCTCTAATATCGCTTGAAAAGCTTGCTGTCAAAATAGACATCAATAAATCAGAATAGCTCAACTTGACCCCACCGCTATTGACACGGATAAAAATATTTAAAACTTCATCAAGATTTTTTTCTGTTTCTTCAAAAAATGAAATGAGTTGTTTGTCGTGAAAAGCTTTGTTTAGCTTTTCTAATAACTTCAATTTATCACCTTTTATAAATCATGTTCTTGCACATAATTCCAAACATCTTTCAACTCTAAAATATCCCCCACCTTAAACCACCAATGTTTCTTATCGTTTTCAGGCGTTTTGGCATGAAATTCAAACTGGTAATTGTCTTCGGGGTTGTCCATGTTTGGCTGGTGTTTCAAATTCAAATACAAACGCTTTTCTTCATAAGCGTTAGGGTTGTTGGTTTTAGCGTTCTTTTTCTTAAGCGTTCTAGTGCCTTTAAGCCCGATATAAAGCGAGGTTAAGCGTTGTTGACCATCTAGGACAATAGACAAATCATCACGCATGATTTGTTCAATACGGATTTTTTCATTGTGGGGCTTTCGCTCATCGTAATTCTCAATAAATTTATAAAGTTGGAAATTGAGTTTATCGCTATCTTGTTCGTCGCTCTTGGCTATATCCTCTCTTTGTAATTTCCAAAATAAAAAAGAGCCGATAGGATAGCCCCTAAGAATGGAGTCAAAAAGTTGCTCTATCTTTTTTTCATCGGCTTTTTGGAGCCACACGTATTCACGCTGAATGTCAGGCAAAAAATAACGAACATTCAATCCATCTACCACTTCTTTAATGCTCTTATCCAAAAACACACCCATGGGAATTTCCTTATCTTGTATTATTTAGGCTGTATTATAATCAAATATTAGAATGAGCCAACTTTAATTTAAGATTTTCTCCACGCGCTTTTGGACCGCTTCTAAAACCAAGCAAAAAAGCCAATAAATCAAAGCGGCTTCCAAATAAATAGGCAAAAAATCATAGCTGGCGTTCGCTTTTTGCTGCGCGATTCTAAAAACCTCTGCGATAGTTACCACAGAAGCTAAAGAAGTTTCTTTAAAAAGGCTGATGAAGGTGTTACTCAGGCTTGGCGTGGCGACTTTGAGCGCTTGAAAAAAGATGACATGCCAAAAAGTTTGCAAGTAATTCAAACCCAAACTCAAGCTTGAATCCCACTGATCTTTAGGGACAGAAAGAAAGCTCGCCCTTAAAGTCTCTGAAGCGTATGCCCCCACATTAAAGGAAAACGCAATAATGCCTGCCGGGATTGGATCCATATAAACCCCAAGGGCGGGCAAACCATAAAACACCACCACGATTTGGACCAATAAAGGCGTGCCTCTAATGAGCGAGACATAGAAATTCACGCCCGCTAATAAAGCCTTATGCATGAAATGTTTAGGGGGTGCGATTTTAATGAGAGCCACCACAATAGCAATCAATAAGCCCAAAATAAAAGAGATAACCGCTAAAGGCAAAGAAATGCAAAAAGCGGCTTTTAGCATGGGGTAGAAAGCCTCTAATAGTAATTCCAAACGCTCCTTGCTCAAATCTAAAGATTCAAAAAACAAAGACAAATTAGGGCTGGCTGACATCTTTTCCAAAAAATTGTTCGCCTAAGCGTTTTAAAACCCCTTTATTGATCAATCTTTGCATCGCTTGGTTGATAAGCTCTAAGGCTTTTTCTTGGTGCTTGTTAATAACAAAGGAAGCGCCCCCATCTTTTTCTTTGGATTCCCATGCGATTTTAAAGGGGTTATCTTTGTGGGTGTTTAGGTAGTTTAAGATCGCTAAAGAACTATTTAAGGTCAAATCGGCTCGTTTTTGCGCCACTAACAACAAAGCTTGCGCCATAGAATCCACCGAAACGATTTGAGCGTCGTATTTAAAAGCGATTTCTCCATAAGTGGAGCTTAAAGTGTTAGCCGCCTTTAAGCCCTTAATGTCTTTAATATCTTTAATGCGGTTTTCATCTTTTCTAACTAACATGATCGTGCCTGAATAGCTATAAGGCAAGCTTTTATCAAAAGCCGCTTGGCGTTTTTTAGTCGTCAAACTCACTTGGTTAGCGACCATATCAAAACGCCCCGATTTCAAACCTGTCAGCATAATATCCCATGAAGTTTCATGGAATTTGATTTTCACGCCAAGCTCTTTAGCCAGCTCCCTAGCCACCTCCACATCATAGCCGGTGAGCTTGCCCTCTTTATTGTGGTAAGTGAAAGGGGGGTAAATGCCCTCTGTGCCAACACTGATAGTCTCTTTATTGACAAGTTTTTCATACAAGCCAGAAGCGTTCAAAAAACTCCCCAAAAAACTTATTACTAACAAAAATAAAACTTTTTTCATTTTATATCTTAATCCTAAATTTTTCAAGCATTCTAACACAAAATAAAAATTTTGCATGGTTTGATTTTAAATATAAACACGCTCCAAGCGTTTGGATAAAGTGCTGATAGTTTCATAAGGAATGGTGTTTAAAAGCGCAGCAATCTCGCTTGCGTCATTAGCCTTAGCGCTTTTATCCCCAAACAAGATGACTTCATCGCCCTCTTTGGCTTGAATATTATTGAGTTTGACAAAGCACTGATCCATGCACACCTTGCCAATAAGGGGGGCTAATTGGTTATTGATCGCTACTTGAATGCGATTGCCCAAAGCGCGTATTAACCCGTCCGCATACCCTAGCGCTAAAACACCCACTAAAGTCTCTTCATTCGTGTAAAAATGCTTGCCATAGCCAATAAACTCGCCTTTTTTGACGCTTTTGATTTGAACGATTTGAGCTTTTAGGCTGATAACATTTTTTAAGATTGTTGGGCATGATTCTTTCATTCCATTAGAGGGGTAGAAGCCATAGAGCATGATGCCTGGGCGGTAGAGGTTTAAAAAGCGGTTTTCATTCCCGTTACACAAAGAAAGGATGCCGGCGGAATTGTAAGCATGGCGGTATTGGAACTCTATTTTTTGATCCAAAAGCTGCTCTAAAAAAGCGTTAAAGGCTTTCATTTGGTTTTTAGCATGGGTTTTGATCTTAGCGTCAGCGTTGCTCAAATGCGTGAATATCCCCTCTATTTCCAAGCCTTTTAAAGCGCGGATTTTTTTAATGGTTTCTATGCTTTTAAAATTAGGCTCTAAGCCCAAGCGGTGCATGCCGGTATCAATTTTGAGATGAATTTTTAAGCGTTTTTTGGATTTTAAAGCCGCTTGGGAAAAAACCTCCGCTTGTTCAAGGCTAAAAACCATAGCGCTCAAATTGTTATCAATTAACATGGAAGCGTTAGCATTAGGGCTATAGCCTAAAATCAAAATGGGGGTTTTAGGGAAATGAGAGTGCAACTCTAAAGCTTCATCTAAGGCCGCTACCCCTAAATAATTAGCCCCCTCTTGTAAAAAAATTTCGCTCGCTTTAATCGCTCCTGCCCCATAAGCGTTCGCCTTGACAACCGCCATGATATGGGCGTCTTTAGGGACAATGCTTTTGACTGCACTAAAATTATGCCTTAAAGAAGCGGTATTCACTTCTACAAAACTCGCCCTTTTTAACATGTTATTTTATTTGTTGGAGTGCTTGCTAAAATACCAACGAGTTTCAGAATACACCACTTTATGCAATAAAATCAAAGCGATCAAATTAGGGATAGCCATAAGCCCGTTAGAAAGATCCGCTAAATTCCACACAAAATCAATTTTAGCCATAGCCCCCACCATCACGCTCGCTAAAAAGATCAAGCGGTAATATTTCACTTTTTTTTCACCAAAGGCGTATTCCGTGCATTTTTCCCCATAATAAGCCCAACCAATGATCGTAGAGTAGGCAAAAAAGATCATGGTCAAAAAAATCACCACCGTCCCTAATGAGCCTAGAAAATACTCCGTGCTTTTTAGAGTGAGCAAATTAGCGCTTAATTTTTCCCCATTAGGGAGCAAGGTGTTGTATTCTGGCGCCATTAAAATCACGCTCGCTGTTGCCGAACACACCACTAAGGTTACAATAAAAGTTTGGAGCATGGACACTAAGGCTTGGCGCACCGGGTGGCGCGTTTGAGCGCTTGCGGCAATAATGGCTGAACTCCCTAACCCCGCTTCATTAGAATACAACCCCCTAGCCACGCCCGTTTTTATCATTGTCGCTATCAACGCGCCACTCGCTCCACCCACAACGGGTTTAGGGTTAAAGGCTTCTTCAAAAATGAGTTTGATGGCTTGAATGGCTAAATCAAAATGGCTGACAATAATATAAATAATAGCGATCAAATATAAAAGCACCATAATAGGAGCTAAGTAAGAAGTGAATTTACCAATGGATTTAATCCCCCCTATGACAATAACAGCGGTTAAAAGAGTGAGCAATAAGCCTGAAACCCAAGTGGGCAAGTTCGCTTGTTCGCTCAAAATGGAAGAAACCGCATTAGATTGCGTCATGTTACCGGTGCCAATGCTCGCAATAATCGTAAAAATCGCAAACGCCATGGCGAGTTTGGGCATGTTGAGGCCGTTTTTGATGTAATACATAGGCCCTCCGTTGTATCCAAACGCCCCCTTTTCCCGGTATTTCACCGCTAAAATCCCCTCAGAATACTTAGTCGCCATGCCAACAAGCCCAGTAACCCACATCCAAAACACCGCTCCTGGCCCTGCAATGCTGATAGCGGTCGCTACGCCCACGATACTCCCAATGCCTACAGTCGCCCCTAAAGAGAGCATGAGAGCGGAGAATTGCGAAATATCTCCCTTAGATTGGGACTCTTTGTCAAAAAGGATCTTGATTGCATAAAAGATTTTACTGAATTGCAAACCCCTAAGATAAAAGGTCAAAAACAAGCCGGTGCCTACTAATAAAATTTGCATGGGAATCCCCCACACCAAATTAGATAAATAACGCACCACCGAATCAATCGTTTCCATAAAAACTCCTTAACAAACTAGGGTTTAAAAAAGAAATTCCTTAATCCCTAAAAAATGCAGAAAAAAGCATAATATCGGCATTTTTTTCATTCGCTCCGTCTTGGCTTAAATTGGCGATGATTTTACCAATGGCCGGGCCAAAAGTGATGCCAAGCCACCCCAGTCCTGTCGCATGGATTAAGTTTTTATAGCGTTTGTCATAGCCCAAATAAGGAATATCATTAGGGGTTAAGGGTCTGAAACCGCACCATTCTGTGGCGTCTTTCATTTCAAAAGGCTGCGTGAAAGCGGCTAAATTCTTTTTCATGTTAGCGATTTGCTCTTTATCAATGAGAGCGTTATTAGTGTTTAATTCCAGTTTAGAAGTGATCCTAACGGTGTCTCTTCGTGGGGTCATTGCCATGAAAATATCCGCAAATAAGGAAGAGGTTTTGGGTTTTAATTCTTCAGGCATTTTAAAAGTGATGCTATAGCCTTTAGCCCCCATCATTAAAAAATCGTTTTTGGTTTTTTTAATGAGAGTGGGGTTAGCCCCAGTGGCTAGAATGATTGTTTCTGCTTGGATTTTTTCTTTATGCGTGATAACGCCATCAATGAGATTATTTTTAAACTCAAAATCAACAACCTCTTCATTATAAAGAAACTCCACGCCCGCATTTTGTAAATATTGTTGCAAAGAGCGCATCACTTCGCCCGAATCCACATGCGCGTTTTCGGTCAAAAGCACGCTCCCGCAGATATTATCATTAACAATAGGCATGTATTCTTTGGTCTCTTTAGCGCTAAGGATTTTATAAGCACCGCTGTCATCGCAAGTCTTAATCTTTTTTTCAAAACTTTCTTCTAAAGTGTAGATCATTAAAAGCCCGTCTTCTTTATACCAAAAGTCCATGCCGTCTTTTAACATTTGATGATACACATCAACACTCAGCCACCCGTAGCGTTCAAACAACGCCATGGTGCGGTGCGTGGTTTTAGCGTTCGCGCTTTTTACAAACTTTAAAATCCATTGATAGAGCTTTAAATTAAGCCCAAAATGGAATTTTAAAGGGGCTTGGTTTTTGAGCATGAGCTTTAGGGTGTCTAACACCACACCTGGGCATGAAAGCGGGGCTTTTTTAAACGCAGAAATCAGCCCGGCATTCCCAAAAGAAGTGCCGTTTGCGCCATCGCTTTTTTCAATCACGCAGACCTTATGCCCTAATTTATGCATAGAATACGCGCAAGAAAGCCCCACAATCCCACCACCTATGACCACGACTTCTTTTTTCATGCTTGCAAGCCCCTTTTAATCAATATCACTTAATGGCTATCGCTTCAATTTCTACTAAAGCGTCTTTAGGCAGTTTAGCCACTTGAAAGGTCGCTCTGGCCGGATAAGGCTCTGTAAAATAACTCCCATAGATTCCATTCACCACCGAAAAATCGTCTAAACTTTTCAATAAGATAGTCGTTTTAACCACGCTATCCATCCCTAGCCCTGCTTCCTTTAAAATCGCTTTGATATTTTCCATGGACTGCGTGGTTTGAGAATGAATGTCTGCGCCTTTAAATTCGCCGGTGCTCGCATCAATGCCTAATTGCCCAGAGACAAAAACAAGATCGTTAGTAGCGATAGCTTGAGAGTAAGGGCCTATAGCCTTTGGGGCTAGCGTTGAATGGATGACTTCTTTCATGATTGAAACTCCTATAATGATGTGTTATGTCAGCTATTATTATGCAATCAAATTAAAAAGAAATAAAAAATGAGTGCAAAACGCCATGAATTTTCATCTTATTATAAGGTATTGTATATTTTTTACCCATATTTAGAAATTCTTAAACGGGTTTTGTTTGAATGGAAACTCAAAACATTATTGTTCATTTTTTAAATAAAAGGGGTTTTGGCTGTTTTTGATTGGTTTTAAAATCAGTTTTGAAATTTTTCATAAGCCCTTGACTTTTATTATTGAGTTTAGATACAATAACAATCGTCTTTTTGAATAAAGAGTGCGGGAATAGCTCAGTGGTAGAGCACGACCTTGCCAAGGTCGGGGCCGCGGGTTCGATCCCCGTTTCCCGCTCCATATTTTGATTTAACTTCTAGAGCATGGTTTCTATTTAGTTTGCCCAGGTGGTGGAATTGGTAGACACAAGGGACTTAAAATCCCTCGGTAGCAATACCGTGCCGGTTCAAGTCCGGCTTTGGGCACCATTTTTGAGTGCGATTTGATTTTATTTTTTAAACATGCTAGTGTTAAAGTTTAAGGCGACATAGCCAAGTGGTAAGGCATGGGTCTGCAAAACCTTGATTCCCCGGTTCGAATCCGGGTGTCGCCTCCATTGTTGTAGTCATTCAGGGGCTTTTGCAAGGGACTTTTATGAAAATAGCGGGAGATGGCTGAGTGGTTGAAAGCGGCGGTCTTGAAAACCGTTGAGGGTCATACCTCCGGGGGTTCGAATCCCTCTCTCCCGGCCACTTGATTAAAATCTTTTAAGCGATTGGTTTTGGCAAATTCATCTCTTCTTTTGACAAAGAATTTTGTGAATATTGATTGTCTCTTTTAATTGAAATTTAAGGATTAGTTTAAAGGATTTTATTCAGTGGGGTTGTCAGCGTTAAGCCTTATTGTTCCTTTTAGCGTTATCTTAATGGTGGTTTTCACTAAAAGAGTTGCGCTCTCGTTGTTTGCAGGCATTTTAGTGAGCGCTGTTTTAATGCATTCGTTACACCTTTCTCAACTTGTAGAATACATTTATCATAAAATCACTTCCGTTTTTTACACTTATGAGCCAGAAAATGGGCTTCATTTCAATCTTTCCAACCTCTATGTTTTTGGGTTTTTAATCTTTTTAGGCGTTTTGAGTCAAGTGATTTTGAAATCCGGTAGCGTGCAGAACTTTGTCAAAAAAGCTAAAAAATACTCTAAAAACGCCAAAACCCCCGAATTTATCGCCTTTTTTTCAGGCATCATTATTTTTGTAGATGATTATTTTAACGCCCTGACCGTGGGGCAAATCTCAAAGTCTTTAAACGACGCTCATAACTCCACACGAGAGCGCTTGGCTTATATCATAGACTCCACTTCAGCGCCGGTGTGCTTACTAGTCCCTATTTCTAGCTGGGGGGCATATATCATGGGGATCATGAATAACGACAGCTCGCCCTTATTAAAAGATAGTTTTTCGGTGCTTGTGCAAAGCTTAAGCAGTAATTATTATGCGATTTTTGCGCTCATTGCAGTCTTTCTCACCATTTTATGGCAAATCAACCTCCCTAGCATGAGAAAATATCAAAACATAGGCGTGAAGGATTTTTATAGCGAACAAGAAGAAAGCTCTTCAAAACTAGCCCCCTTAAGTTTGTTACCCCTTTCTATTTTATTATTGATTGTGTCAATTTCCTCATTGATTTTTTATACAGGAGTGATCTTAAAAAACACCGATGCGAGTTTTTCGCTCTTTTATGGGGGGTTGTTTTCGCTCATTGTTACTTATCTTTTAGCTTATAAGTTTTTAGAAAAAGGGAGCTTTTTTAAACTCATGTTGGATGGCTTTAAGAGTGTGGGGCCAGCGATACTAGTCTTAACGCTCGCTTGGGCTATCGGGCCTGTGATTAGAGATGACGCTCAAACGGGGCTTTACTTGGCCCACATGAGCAAGGAGTTTTTAAATAATGGAGGAGGCGTGTATATGCCCTTAATCTTTTTTTTAATCTCTGGGTTTATCGCTTTTTCTACCGGCACAAGTTGGGGAGCGTTTGCGATCATGCTGCCCATTGGAGCAAGCATGGCTAATGAAAGCGATATTATTTTGATTGTTTCAGCGATCCTTTCTGGGGCGGTTTATGGGGATCACACAAGCCCCATTTCTGACACGACTATACTATCAGCTACTGGGGCAGGGTGTTCGGTTCAAAGCCATTTCATCACGCAACTCCCTTATGCGACTATTGCGATGCTTTGCAGCGCGGTGAGTTTAGGGGTGGCAAGTTTTATGCATTCGCACTCGCTCGCGCTTGTAATCGGTATAGCTTTGCTTGTGGGGGTGTTTTATCTTTTAAAAAGGTTGTATGGTGAAAATCTAAAAACTTGAATATTGACTGAAGTGAAGCTTAAAAATCCCATTTTTTAAAATTAAAATAAGGTTTTAGCGATCCCTATTGGATTAAAAAGAGTCTTATTCCATTATCAATCAATTTAAAAAAATTATTCAAAAATAACCACCAATTGTAAAAATCTTCACAAACCTCTAAATCGTAACGCTTTTAAAAAAAATACGTTTTTTTTAATTTTTTAATCAACTATTAAGGTGTTTTAAGTTAAATTTCCTTATCTGTTAAACATATGGGTAATGTTATATCTTAAGGAAAGAAAATGGGGTTAGGACACTAATAAGTTTAGGGATTTTGTTAAGCGTTTTGAGTGGCGATGATCTGAGATTGTATTCAAAACCTTTAGTCTATTCGGCTGGAAGTGGGATTATTGGGATTGATATTGACAAACGGACATTTTATAAGCGAGCGTTCGCTTTCACGATGAAATCGTTGTTCGGTGAAAACTTGCTTTTGTTTGTCAAATTAAAGCATTCTGCGTTGACGAGCAAACACATGAAAGGGCCTTTAGAAAACCGCCATCATCATTCTTTCGCTAAAAATTATGAAAAAGCGGTTAATGGTTGTCAAAAGTATTTCCATATCAAATTGCCTGAAGGCGCTCCTAGCAACTTCAAATCAGGTTCATACATGGCCACTATGGTGGTGCGTTTTTAAAGTTTTATTTGGGGTATTCTTAATACCCTTATCTTTAAAAACACAAATTTATTTTTTAGCCTTTTTTTAAATCTTCTTAGGACTCTTTATATTGATTGAGTGGAGTGTTTTCAAGATATGGATAAAAATTCATAGAAGAAAAATAAAAAGGCTCTGTTTCCATCAAATACGGGTTACTAAAACTTTTTATGGTGGGTTAAAGCGTATTTTTGGCTTTAATTGTTTCTTTTAGGGTTAGTTTCATCAAGGTTTAAAGCATTAGCGTCTTTCCTCTTATCATTTGGTGCTAAAAGCGATCCAATTAGCCCATTCCTTGAATTTTTTGTAATCATCTGTTTTTATCCGCCTTAAAAATGTGGGGCAAACAAACCCCCTACAAAAACGCTTCTAATTTATAGGCTTTTTTATGCTCTTGTTTCAAATCCATGTAAGCGTTTAAAAGCATGTATTCTTCAAAGGATAAAACCGCTAGATGCTCCTTAGCGAGATCGTTCATTTCTAATTCTAACAACACGAATAAAAAGGCTTTTTGCGCCTTATCGTCTTCTTGGCTTAAAACCTCAAAAAACTGGAACCATTGATCGGGGACAAGAAATTTTTGCGCTTTTTGCGCGAGCTTTAAATAATCGTTCTTGTCATAACCCACCCTTTTGCAAAGCTCTGAAATCTTTAAAGTATCCGTGTTTAAAGATTTTTCAAAAAAGGCTTTTAAAAAAGACTTCACGCATTCTTTATCCAAGTTCTCTTGCATCGCATTCAAAGCCTTTAAAACCTCTTTTTTGTTGCCTTTTTGGGCGATTTCTATAAAAGCGTAGCGGCGTAATTCCAAAGGGATTTGCGCGTTTGTTAGAACTTCAAAGGCGTTTTTCAAATCGTTATGGATGAAAGCCTTCAAGCGTTTAGAAAAATAAGCATGCTCATAAGCCAGAGAGTGCTTAGCGTGATCTTTGGGCTCAAGGGTGTTATTTTCTATATTGTGGTAATGCTTAAAAAGGTTATCCACTTTTTCGCACCCACTGCTTGGCGTGTTTAAATCAGCCTTTAAATCATAGCGGGCTAAGATTTGGGAGAGATTTTTAGCGAGATCGCTTTTAAATTTCGTTTTTAAAAAAGTCTTTTGGGTGTCTTGGGACAGGATTTGTTTGAGCAATTTGTCAAAATCCCTTTTTTCGTGGTATAAGCGGATTTTATGGCTAAGGTTGTGCTTGAATAAAAAAACCCATGAAAAAAAAGCGAACATGCCCAAAACGCCCATAAGCCATACCGCAATGGGAAGATTAAAGCTGTAGCTCCCTAAATTGAAGGCGTAAGCTTGCGGATCAATACTATAAACAAACACACCAAAACCCACAATGAACAAAAATGTAAAGATAATGTAAAAACGCATGCGTACCTCCTATTTATGGTATGGATGCTTAAAAATAATGCTTAAAGCCCTATAAATTTGCTCGCACAAAACAATTTTAGCCACTTCATGGCTAAAAGTCATCTCGCTCAAACTCCAAGCTTGACAATCCTTTAAAAAATTTTCTTCAAACCCATACGCTCCAGCGATAAAAAAATTAATATTAAGATGATTTTCTAACATTTTACTAAACGCAAAGCTATCGCCCCTTTGAGCTTTAGGGTGTAAAGCAATATTTTTTGCCTTAGGGTTTAAATACGGCTCAAAGGCTAGAGAGTAGCTTTTTTGAGCGAGTTCTCTAGAAACTTTTTGAGCGTTGGCGGTATTTTTAGGGAATAAATCCACTAATTCCAGCTCGCAATCAAATTGCTTGCATTGCTTTTGATAGCTTTTTAATAACTCTAAAGGCGAATTTTTAGCGATAGAATACACCACGCAACGCATCAACGTTGAAACTTTAAAAAATCTTTGAAGTCTTATGCGTCATCATAGCGATGAGATCACTCAAAGTTTTTTTCAAATCCTTCCTGTGCACAATCATATCAATCAAGCCATGTTCTAATAAAAATTCCGCTGTTTGAAAGCCCTCAGGCAAATCCGCCCCTATAGTTTGTTTAATGACCCTAGGCCCTGCAAAACCTATCATCGCCCCAGGCTCTGCGATAATGAGATCCCCTAAAAACGCAAAAGATGCACTAACGCCCCCATAAGTGGGATCGCTTAAAAGCGAAATGAAAGGGAGTTTAGCCTCACTCAATCGATTCAAAGCCGCACTCGTTTTAGCCATTTGCATGAGCGAATAAGTGGATTCTTGCATCCTAGCCCCCCCACTCGCTGAAACAATCAATAACGCTTCTTTTTTAGCGACCGCGCGATTGATCGCTCTTACGATCTTTTCGCCTTCCACAGAGCCTAAACTCCCCCCCATAAAGCTAAAATCAAACACCACGATCTGCAAAGGCATGCGGTTGATTTTAGCCTCACCGCTGATCACTGAGCTTGGGCGGTTAGTCCTTTTTTCGTATTTTTTAATGCGTTGTTTGTAGCTCTCTTTATCCACGAAATTTAAAGGGTCATTAGGCCGTAAGTGTTTGTCAAACTCTTCAAAACTCCCCACATCGCATAAAAATTCAATCCTTTCAGCCGCTTTCATGCGGAAATGGTAATGGCATTTCAAACACACGCTGTATTTACTAAACACTTCTTTATGATACATTAATGCATAACATTTAGGGCATTTCACCCAATGGCTTGGTTGTTCTTCCTTACTTGGTGCTGTCCGCAATTTATTGATCTTAAAATTTTTAAAGAAATCTGCAAATCCCATGTTTTTCCTTAATTTTGCAGTTTTATTAGGATTGTATCCAAGTTTTGCTTATAATAGACAAAATTAGCTTAAGAGTAGTGATGCAAGGGTTTCTTTTACAAACACAAGGCATAAGAGATGAAGATTTGATCGTGCGCGTTTTAACCAAAAACCAGCTCAAAACTCTCTATCGTTTCTATGGCAAACGCCATAGCGTGCTGAATGTGGGGCGTAAAATTGATTTTGAAGAAGAAAACGATGATAAATTTTTACCCAAGTTAAGGAATATTTTGCATTTAGGCTATATTTGGGAAAGAGAAATGGAACGCTTGTTTTTTTGGCAACGCTTTTGCACTCTTTTATTCAAACATTTAGAGGGCGTGCATTCTTTGGATAGCATCTATTTTGACACTTTAGATGATGGGGCTAGCAAACTCTCCAAACAGCACCCCTTAAGAGTGGTTTTAGAAATGTATGCAACGCTTTTGAATTTTGAAGGGCGCTTGCAAAGTTACCATTCTTGTTTTTTATGCGATAAAAAATTAGAAAATTCTGTCGCTCTAGCGCAAGGGTTTATTTTAGCGCACCCCTCTTGTTTGAAAGCTAAAAGCCTGGATTTAGAAAAAATCCAAGCCTTTTTTCGCACTCAAAGCACGATTGATTTAGAATTAGAAGAAGTGGAAGAATTATGGCGCACGCTGAATTTAGGGTTTTGAAAGGTTAAAGATGAAATTTAAATTTTTAAATATGGATAATGAGAGCGGTTTTATTTTGATTGAAAAAGAATTGAAACGATTGAAAATTACCGCTCAAGTCAAAGAAGATTGCATTGAATTAAAAGGCGAGAATATCAAACAAGCGAGAATTTATCTTCAAACGCTTTTTAACTCCAATATGGTGGAATTAGACGACAACAAAAAAAGCGCAAACGCTTTAATAGAGCGCTTGAAATCTTTAGGCTTAAAAATGGCGGTGGCTGAAAGCTGCTCTGGGGGGTTATTATCGCATGCATTCACTTCCATTAGCGGGGCTTCAGCGGTTTTTATGGGGGGTGTTGTGTGTTACAATGAAGAGGTTAAGCGCGAATTATTGAAAGTCAATGCCACGACTTTAAAAGTCTTTGGGGTTTATAGCGAAGAATGCGTGAAAGAAATGCTATCAGGCGTGTTTTTCAATTTTAAAGTGGATTTAGCGTTGGCGATCAGTGGGGTGGCTGGCCCTAATGGGGGGAATAAGGCCAATCCTGTAGGCACGATTTATATTGGTGCACAAAAGTTAGGATCTCAAGCTCTAATCGATCGCTGCTTTTTTGAAGGGAACAGAGAAAGCATTCAAAATAAAAGCGTAGAGCATGCCTTAAACATGCTCGCTAGAATGCTATAAAACTACCTTAACGCGCAAACGCTACCAAATTCTTTTTGAGCGACCTTAGCGATATAAGCGATTTCATTATCGTTAAGGTTTTCAACGCTCGCTTTTAAATACCTTTTGATTTGCTCAATCTGGCAACCCACTAACTTGATTTTCACCACAGCCACCTCCGATTTTAAATTCGTATAGGTGTCGGATACCTGGATCTTAGTCGATAGGTAATTATAGACAGCGTAGCTGATATTTGTAGCCGTTTGCTCGGACTCATGGAATTGCTCCATGAAGCGTTTTTTATACTTCATCATGATTTCATGAAAAACCACGATCAAGCTCAATTTAGCGTTTAAAGTCGCTTGCTCAATCCCTAAATATTTGTTATTAACAGGGATATACGCCACGCCCATTTCTTCGTAGGGGACTTTAGGGTCTTCAAAAACCCAAGCAGGAGCATCAGACAGTTCTGATTTCATGCCCTTTAAATCAGAGACTAAAATCCCATCATCTCTTAAAAGACTCTTAGCGCTTAATGAAACGCTTGAAAACACCCCTAAAAGAGCGATTAAAACCATTCTTTTAAACAAAATGCCACTCCTTAAACTTTAATTTAGGTTTGATTATAGTTAAAAAGTTTTTGATTTTGTTTAATCACAACCAAGTAATTGCATCAATCTTTGATTTTCTTGATTTTTGGCTCGCTTCTGCCACCCTCTTACCCAAAGCGATCAAGCATGCGATTTTAGGCTTATTGATACGCTGTTCTAAAATCTCGCCCACTTTTAAAGGATCAAAGCCTCCAATAATGCAACTATCCAATCCCATTAAGCTCACGCCCATGCAAATTTGCCCCACAGCGATATAGCACTGCTCTAAAATATAGCTTTCTAATTTTTGCATGCTGTGGTTGAATCTCACGCCAAGCATTTGAGCAAAAGAGGGGATCACTCTAACTTTATAAGACTCCGGATAAAGGTTTTGCATGTAGTGGCTGTGTGGTAACAACTCGCTGGGTTTTAAAGAGCATACCACCATTAACGCTGAAGCGCTTTTAATCATTTCTTCATTGAAATATCTGTGCGCTGCAATTTGTTTTTTTAAATCCTTATTGGTAACCATCACAAAATGCCATGGCTGTGTGTTGTAAGAGCTTGGCGATAGTCTGGCGATTTCAGCGATTTCTTCTAATTCTGTGCTAGAAAACTCATAATGGCTATCAAACATCTTACAAGAATGGCGCTCATTCAATAATTGTCTTCTTTTTTCTTGATCCAAAAATTTCATTGATTTTCCTTTATTTTTTTAGAATTTTTCGTAGCATACAATAAAATCCCTAACGAAACAATTACCATAAGTAAGCTTAAAATCTGCCCCATGCTCAAATCCAAAAAATAAACCCCCATTTGGCTGTCCGGCTCTCTGTAAAATTCCGCAATAAAGCGCATCAAAGAATACCCTAAGCCATAAACCACAATGAGCAACCCATGCGTTTTGGTGTGTTTCTTAGCCCACATTACCATTAAAAACACAATAACCCCTTCTAAAAACGCTTCAATCAATTGGCTGGGATAACGCAATTGATTATCCACCATAATGCCTATGATTTGCCCTAAATGGCTGTCTTTGGGGACAACCCTCCCCACAAGCTCCTGATTTAAAAAATTCCCAATCCTCCCAAAAACATACCCTAAAGGCAGGCTGATCGCAATCAAATCCAAATAAATCAAAAGCTTTTTCAAATCCTTACGGCTATAAAGATACGAAGCGATCAAAAACCCTACTAGCCCCCCATGATAGCTCATCCCACGAATGCCTATAAAATTCCCATGGCTATCAAAAGGGTTAAAGATTTGCCAAAAATGCGTCAAATAATAGCTGGAATTAGGCTCATAAATAAGAATGTATCCTATCCTTGCCCCTAGCACAATGCCAAGCTCCGCCCATAGAAAATAGCTCTCAAATTCCTTCCTTTCAATGGGGAATCGTTTGGGGTCTTTTTGGATCATTCTTAACGCCATGTAAAATGCGATAACAATCGCGCACGCATACGCCAAACCATACCAATGCACTTCAATACTGCCAAGACTAAAAGCGATAGGGTTAAATTGATCATAAATCGTATTCCAAGCGTTCATGATCAATCCTTAAAATTCAAATTCTTTAGGGGGGATCGCTTCAAATTCATACCCTAGTAGCGCGATTTTATGTGCATGGAGCATCAAGCGTTTGGCGGAGTGTTGGCTATCGCCATAGATTGTATCGCCTATAATGGGGTGGTTGATATGCTTTAAATGGACTCTGATTTGGTGGGTTCTTCCGGTTTTAATTCCCACTTTTAAAAGGGTTTTTTTGTTGATGATTTTTAAGGGCGTGATGATTGTAACCGCTTCTTGCCCTTTTTTAGAGATTTTACTGAAAGCTTTAGTGGTTTTAATGGTAAGAATGGGGGCGTTGATTTCTCGCTCTTCTTCTATAATGCCTTGAGTGAGCGCTAAATATTCTTTTTTAACCGCCCTGTCTTTAAAAGCCTTTTTAGCTTTTAAGTGGAATTCTGAATTTTCTTTCACCAATAAAACCACCCCGCTTGTTTCTTTATCCAAGCGGTGCAACAAAACCCAACCTTTGAAAAAAGAAACCAAATCATAGCTCTCTATAAAGGGGGGTTTAAAAAGGGCTAGAACGTTTTCATCTTCAAAAATCACGCTGGGTTTTTCAATTTTTTGGACGCTAAAGCGCGTGTTTTTAGGGAGTTCTTTTCTGGCGACCATCAATTTCTTCCCTCCTATACTCACTAACCCCAAATCAATCAAAGCTTTGGCTTTTTTATGCGAAACGTTTTCTTGAACGCTCAATATTTTATAAGCTTTTTCCATGTTTATCCTTTTTAATGTTTGATGAAGGCGAGCAATTCGTTTAAATCATGCCCGTTTTCTAAAAAACGCGCCACGCCTAAATTTTTGTAATCTAAAAGAGCGTCTAACAAATCCTCTTTTTGAACGATTTTATAAGGCTTGATTAATTCAAACAACGCTACCTGGTTGAAAAGATGCTCCCCTGTGATTAGGCGCGCATTAAAAAACGCCGGCTCTAAAGGGTTATGCCCCCCCATTTTGACAAACGAACCCCCTAAAATGACAATATCAGCGATCGCATAGAAGTTATTCAATTCCCCCAAGCTATCCACTAGCAAAATATCGCATTCCACAAAACCCTTTGAAGAAAAACACTCTAAACTAAAACGAGTCGTTTTTAAAGCATCTTGCAACAAATTCTGCACGCTTTTAAAACGCTCAGGGTGGCGCGGCACGACAATCAGTCTTGCATTTTTAAAAGTCTTTTTCAATTCTAAAAACGCTTTTAACCCTAATTCCTCCTCGCCCTCATGCGTGCTGGCTAAAACAATGTTTAAAGCGCTTGGGTTTTTAGGGTAAAACGAAGTGATCACAGGCTTTGAAAAACGCTTGATATTCAAAAAATCCACCACTTTTTTAGCCCCTAGATTCAATAAGCGCTTTTTATCGTCCTTGCTTTGCGTCAAAATCAAATCAATGCGTTTGAATAAAAGCGCATAAAAGAAAGAAAAACGCTGGTACTTAGGGTAAGAACGGACGCTGATGCGAGCGTTAATGAGCATGGTTTTTGCCCCTAATTTTTGAGCCGTATCAAACACATTAAACCACAATTCCGCTTCTGTAACCACCAAAGTTTTTAAGCGTTTTAAGTTTTTTTTCCATGCAAATAATAGGGTTTCAAAAGGCAGGTAACGTACTTCTATGTGTTGAGAATGCTGATAAGTTTGAGCGGCTAATTCAAACCCGGTATTAGTGGTAACGCTGATTAAAATCGGCTCTTTTAAAGCTTGAATGATCGGCTCTAAGGATTTGACCTCCCCATAAGAGCATGCATGGAACCAAAAAATCGGCTCGCTTTTTAAAAGATTGTCTTTGAGAAAAAAACGAGCCTTTAAAGAATGGCGGTATTTTTCCTTAAAACTCAAAAGCAAGATGAAAGGCACACAAAAAAGATGCCCCAAAGTTAACAATAAAAGGTAGAAAAACTTAAACAATCAAACGGATTCTTGGCTTTCTTTTTGTTGGCTTTCTTTTGGAGGTTGAGCGTTACTTTCATACGCGCCCTCAGCGTATAAAATACGCCCGCAATACGGGCAAGTGATCATATCCCCACTCGTTAGCACTTCAGTATAAATCTTATCGTTCAATCTAATAAAACAACCCCCACAAGCCTGTTTTTTGATCGTTACAATGCTCGTGTTTTTCGCCCATCTTCTAATCCTTTCATAAAAGCTATAGATTTTAGGCTCGGTTTTTTCCACAAGTTCTTCTTTCTTTTTAAAGATGATCTGTTGGGTTTCTTTGATGTTTTTGACTTCGTTTTCCACCAAATTTTCCAATTCCAGCGCTAATTTTTCAAGCTCTAGCATTTCTTTTTTCAAATCCTCTTGTTTTTCGCTTTTATGTTTGATTTCATTTTGCAGGTTTTCAATTTCTCTGTTGGCTTGGTTGGATCGCTCTTTAGCAATATCTTCTTCAATGTTTAAAGAGCGCAATTCCCTTTCGGATTTGATCTCGCTCATTTTCTTTTGGATACTGGCGATTTTAGCGTTCGTGTCTTGTAGGGTTTGCTCGTTTTTAGAAACCTGTAATTTTAGGGCTAATTTTTCCTCTTCTAAATTCAAAATCGCTTTATTTTTAGCTTCTTTATCATTCAAGGCTTTATCCAAGTCTTTTCGTTTTTCTCTGATCAACGGCTCTAAGGAGTCAATTTCTTTATCCAAATGCGAAATTTCAATCAATTGTTTGAGATGGGTGTTCATCGCTTTCCTTTAAATGATTTGCAAGGGGTTTTTAAAATTCTCTATTGTAACCAAATAATTAAAAGAATGCAAAATTTCAGCCACAATGAGTGCAAAACCCCTTTCGCTATAATAATGCGTGGCGTCAATCAAGCTTATCCCTAAAGATTGAGCGATCATGGCGTCATGGTATTTCACATCGCCTGTAACCAAACAGCTTTGCGCTTTTAAAGAAGAGAACATGGACGCCCCCGATCCGCACACAAACGCTACATCTTTAATGATTGGAGAACTTTTGACACACGCCAAGGATCCCACCCCTAAAGAAGATTTAATCCTTTCTACAAGCGTATCAAATTCTGTATTAGCGTTTTCTTTCACTAACATAAGGCCTTTTTCCATCAAGCCATCAAACCCTAAAAGCGCGTGCGCGAAATGCTTGTTTAAATGCGTTTTGTCAAAATTCGTGTGCATGCTAATGACTGAAATGTTTTTTTGGATTAGGATTTTTAAAATATTCCCCGGATAAGCCTCATCATTAAGCGTTTTTAAGGGCTTGAAAATTAAAGGGTGGTGCGTGATGATTAGGGCGTTTTTGGGAGCGTTTAGAGCGATTTGAAGCGTGATTTCTAAGCATGCGACAATCTCGCTAAACTCATGGTTTTCACTCCCCACATTCAACCCACTATTATCCCACGATTCTTGGAGTTCAAAAGGCGAAACACGCCCTAAAACTTCCAACACTTCCTTGACTAACGCCATTTTAAGCCTTTGAGAGAGCGTTTTTTAAACGCTCTTCCCTCTCTTCTTCTTGCTCTTTATAAAGAATGGCACACCCTTTGGCTAAATCCCTGATTTGTAAAATATAATTTTGCCTTTCAGCCACCGAAATCGCTTTTCTGGCGTCTAAAATATTGAAAAAATGCGAGCATAGCATCACCAAATCATAAGCCGGTAAGGGGAGCTTGTTTTTTAAGCAATGCAAGGCTTCGACTTGGGCGTTTTTAAACATTTCTAATAGCCTTGTTACGCTCGCCACTTCAAAATGATACTTGCTGAATTGGTATTCGCTTTCCAAATGCACTTGCGCATAACGCACGCTTTCATTATCCTTTTTAGCCCATTCAATCTCTAAAATATTTTCCACTTTTTGGACATACATGGCTAATCTTTCCAAGCCGTAAGTGATTTCCACAGGGATAGGGCTGCAAGGAATGCCCCCCACTTGCTGGAAATAAGTGAATTGCGTAACTTCCATGCCATCAAGCCACACTTCCCAGCCAAGCCCCCACGCCCCTAAAGTCGGACTCTCCCAATTGTCTTCTACAAATCGTATATCATGCTCATTAAGGTTTATCCCTAACACTTCTAAGCTTTTTAAATACAATTCTTGGATATTAGAAGGGCTTGGCTTGATGACTACTTGGAATTGGTAATAACTCCCCAAGCGGTTAGGGTTTTCCCCATAGCGCCCATCAGTAGGCCTTCTAGAGGGCGCGACATACGCGACATTCCACGGCTTTTTATCCAAACTCCTTAAAAGCGTGGCCGGATGGAATGTCCCCGCTCCTGCAGGAATATCATAAGGCTGGATCACCAAACAGCCTTGATCTTTCCAATACTCTTGTAATTTTAATAATAAACTTGAAAAATCTTGCATGCTCTCTTTCCTTTTAAGCGCGTCTGATCAAATCGTTCATGCTCTCTAGCACACTCTTACCCTTTAAAAGCAAGGCTAATTCGCTCGCAATGGGCGTATAAATGCCGTATTTTCTAGCGATTTCCACAATGGCGTTGGTCGTTTTCACCCCTTCAGCCACTTCGCCCAATTCTTCTAAAACCACCTCTAAAGGCTTGTTTTGGGCTAGCCCCAAACCCACACGATAATTCCTAGATAAAATAGAATTAGCGGTTAAAAACAAATCCCCAGCCCCAGAAAGCCCTAAAAAAGTCTCTGTCTTGCCCCCAAAGAACGCCCCAAAGCGTTGCATTTCCACTAAACCACGAGACAATAAACTCGCTTTAGCGCTATTGCCTAATTTCAAGCCATCACAAACCCCCCCCGCAATGGCTATCACGTTTTTATACGCCCCAGCGATTTCACCCCCTATGATGTCTTGTTGGGCGTAGGCTCTGATAAAAGAGGGGGTTTTATTGGCAAATTCTAGCGCTAAAGCCTGATTATTGGAATGAATGACGAGCGCGCAAGGCAGGCCTTGAATGATTTCAGCCGCAAAACTCGGGCCCGCTAAAAAACACAAAGAATTAGGATCGATAAAATCCTTTGCAATCTCGCTCACAAACGCCCTGTTTAAAACCTCTATCCCTTTAGAAGCGATTAAAACCTTAGCGTTTTTGGGTAAAGAAGCGTTTTGAAACCATTCCCTTAGATGCTGCACGCTGATAGCGATCACATAGAGTGCGGCTTTTAAGCCTCTTTGTAAATCCACTTGCTCTATGGGGGCAGAACCTTTAGAAATCAAAGCGTCATTGAGCTTTTTTAACGGCTCGTTTAAATCGCGCCTTGAAATGATTTTGACTTCATTCTTTTCTCCAAAAGCAAAGGCCAAAGCCCTCCCCCATGCCCCGCCACCAAATACTGCAATTTCCATTAAATTCCTAATCTCATTGATTATAAAACTCACCATTTTACAATAATAAGTTTAAAATAGCCCTTACAATCAAAACGCTGTCTTTGATTAAAAATAAGGTAGTTTAAATCAGAAATCTCTTTCACGCTCCGATCTAGATCACCGCCGTTTTGTTCTCCTCCACTTTCGCAAATCGTTTTGAAGCTCCTCATCGTTTAAAGCGATCCCTAAAATATAGCGCCATTTCTTTGATTTCTTCAAACTCTCTGTAGTTTGCTTCGTCGTCCTCTTCGTCGTCGTTTTGTTCTTTGTATTTTTCAAAAGTGAAAGCGCTCACACGATCAAAAACCTTATCAATACTTTCTTTAAACAAGTCAATCACTCCGTTGAGTTGCGCTAAATTCTCTCTTTTAGATTGCTCTTGCTCGGAAAATTCTTTTTTGAGCGATTCCATTTTATTAAAAGTGTCATCGTTGAAATCATCAAAGCCCTTTTGCAATAAATCCAATTTGACAGAATGCAAAGCCTTTTGGTAGCGTTTGAATCGGTTAGCGTCTTGCTCAATAGCCTTTTCATACATGGAATGCACCTCGTATAAATACCCTAAAATTTCGTTTTGTTTCTCGCTCCTTTGATTCAACTTCATTAGAAATTCCTCAAGCGAGTCAAAAACTTTGCTTTTTTCGCTGAATTCTTTATATTCTTGATACCTTGTAGCGCTGTAAGCGCAAATCCCTAAAAACTCAATGCCATGATCTTTTAAAGTTTCTCTAATTTGTTTAGCGACTTCTTCTAATTGGCTTTTGGTACGCCTATCAGCCCTACTCAATACGATAAAAACCTGCTTGCCCTCTTCTTCGTATAATTCTTGCAAAAACTCTAAATCATCGCTTTCAATACCCCCACGCTCGCAACTAACAAGCCATAAAATGTGTTTAGCGTGCTTTAGGGATTCTTTAGAGGCTTCTTTGTCCCCACCCGTATAGCCTTGATTGCCGGGGTTATAGCCAGGCGTGTCTATGAAACATAAAAATTCAAAAGGCACGCTAGGAGCGCTCAAAAGCATGGAAGGCATGATTTCTTTTAAATTAAAACCAAGGGATTCTAAAAACTGATGGTCAAAAGTGAGATGGGGCAATTCCACCATGCCTCCATTTTGAGAAAACCCCATTAAAACTTCTTTTTTACCTTTTAAGCAATAAGTGGGGATGGCTGTGGTGGGATTCATGTCTTCAGGGAGTTTTAATTTCAAACCCAACAAGTTGTTTAAAAAAGTGGATTTGCCCGCGCTAAACCCTCCCCCCACCGCAACGATGGTTTTTTGGAACAAACTAGGGTAGCTCGCTACCAATTGCAATTCTTTTTGGATTTCTTGGAGCATCAGTAACGCTATTTCCTTTTCTTTGAGCGAATCCACGCCGCTAGCGAACTCTAAAAACTCGTTATCCAAGACGCTCTGGTATTCTTCTAGCCTTTCATTGTTTGTTTTGGCGTTTAAAATACGAGCGATTAAATCGTAGCGTTCTTTTAAACCCTCTGTATTGTGGTGGTTTTCAGCCCTGCTAAATTTGTCATTAAAAAAATTAACGCTCATTGAATCCCTTTTAAAGCCTTGATTTGCGCGTCTAATTGAGCGATGGATTGTTCTTTGTTTTGCACTTGATTGTGCAAGTTTTGCATGTCTTTTTTAAGCTTTGAAAGCACCCCATTAGCAAAATCTTGTTTTTTTAGATTCTCTTCTAAATAAGCACAGTATTTTTTCACATCGTTTTTAGTCTCAGTCCCAAAACCTCTCACATGCGTTCCCACACTTTTTATGAATTGAACGGCTCCATCGCCTTTTAACTCACCCGTTTTCCCCCCTATCTCGCTAGGAAGCTTATCAGTGTAATCAAACTCTTTAAATTCAATGGAATCTAAAACAGCCATCACGCTTTTTTTGAAAGCCATCTCATCAATCAAATCATCATCACCGATTATTTGACGCAAGACAGGAAAGACTTTAGCGTAGAGTTCTTTTTTAAAATTGATTTTAAAAGATTTAACGCTGTCATTCAAAGCATTTTCGCAGCGTTCATGCATCTCTATTAAATAATCAAGCACTGCTCCGGCTTTAATGACTGCTCTTGTGCGAATCACTTCATCATAGCCCGCATCATCATCAGCCCAAAATAAAAAATTCCTTTTAAAGCTCCCCCAAGTACCGCCTTGCTTCACTCTTTCAATATAACGCTCTTCTTCCTCTTCTTTTTGAGCGCCCACCTTAGCCGTTTGGATAGCTTTCGTTAAGGTTTCATTCAAGCCATCTCTAATGTTTTTGATGAAATGCACAATAAATTCTTCATACGCCTCCCTAAAATCCGTTTCAATTTTACCAGAGAGGTTTTCATAAGCCTTTATTTGCTTTTTAATCACGCCCATATCAGCGTTTTTAACCCTCTTTTTTTCATCTTCCAAATCTTGCAACAGCTGCGCTATCAATTTATGGAGGTTGTTCGCTTGTTTTTGTGCATAATCTTGCAATTTTTGAGAAATGATCTCTTCTTTCCTTTGAGCGGCTTTTTCTAAACGCTCTTCAATCGCGCCCATATTGCTTAAAAACAATAAGCTTTCTTTAGACTTATCATCGCTATTAAAAGCGTCAGGGTAAAAATCTTTTAAATTCCGTAAGGCATTGTGATACTCTTCTGTTTTTTGGTTGCTTTCCCAAGAAGCTTGGTTGTTGAAATCCTTATACATGCTAAAGCAAACCCCTGAAGCCAGAATGACGCCATTTTTGATCGCTTTTTCAAAAATCCCTCGTTGGTTAGGGTAGTTTTGAATCAACGCTCCCATAATGCTATTTAATTGAGATGAAAGGACTTTTTGCGCGTTTTCTAAGGCTGTAGGGAGGTGTTGGTTGGATTTTTCCACTTCACTCATAGAAAGAACAGCACCGTCGGCTTGGCTTGCCACAAAATAAATTTCTTGAAGGCCTTCTTTATTAGAAACCCTATCAAACAAATCCATATCGCTATCCGTTAAAAACTGACCAGAAGGGCTTACAATAAACACCACATCGCAATCTTTCAATAAGGCTTTGGTGCGTTCTTCCCTAGAAGCGATCGGATCATTCACTCCTGGGGTGTCAATCACTTCCAAATCTTTAAGATTGGGGTTATTCAAAGAAATTTGCACCGCTTTAGTGTAGGGCATATACTTCCCGTCCGCGCCCACGAATTGGAGCAATTTTTGATTCAGCTCTTCTAAATTATTGGCTTGAATGCGCGGATCCAATTTTTCCGTGTTGGGCGATCCGCTTTTTTTCATTCTTTCGCATTGATCGTGTGATGAAACGAGTCTCGCATCCTTTTCTAACTCGTTTTTAGCGATCCTTTCGGCCCTTTTGTTGATTTCTTCATCGCTTAAAACCCTCTCTTTGGGCGCTTCTTCATGGCTTTTGTTTCCGCTAAACTTGTTGCCCAAACTCTTAAATCCCTCTTTAGCCCTGTTTGAAAGACTCTGTTTTTCTTTTTGTTTGTTGACTTCTTCTCCAACAATCCTGTTAAACTCCCTTACATACCGTTCATATTCGTTTTCAAGCTCTGCAATATCCTTTGGGCTATAAAACTCCACTTCAGCGCTCAGGGTCTCGGCGTATTTTAAAATGGTAAGGCTAGCCGTCATGGGCGTTGCCGCTTTGGGTAAAACCTCTACACCCTCAAAAATCAAAGCGTTTAGAAGCGAGCTTTTGCCCGCTTTCACGCGTCCGATGATACCGACTTTAAGATCCCTATCTTCAGCCTGTATTTCTTTTAGCGTTTTCTCTAACTCTTCGGTTTTGATCACAGCGTTTTCGCTGATAAAAGGCCTAGCTCTTTCTTGCAAGCCTTGTTCTTGTAGCGTTTTTTCAACTAAAGCGCTTTTTTTGATGAGTTCTTGCGCGTTCATTTTAATCCTTTAAATATTGTTGTTCTAAATCGCTTAAAGCGTTGATCTTGTTTTCTAAGATTTGTTTTTGATTTTCTAAATCGTTAAGGTGTTTTTCTTTTTCCTTTTGAGCGAGCGCGATTTCTTGTTTTTTATGCGTGATTTCTAATTCGCACCGATCTTTTAAACCTTTTAGGGAATTTTCCAAGCATTCATTAAACAAGCCCGGTAAAACTTTTTTAAGATTGTATTGAACCTCTGGTATCACTTTAACTTCAATCAGATTTTCTAATTTCGCCCTCTCTTTTTCCTCGTTTCTAAAGAATGAAGCGATGATATTGGGCAATAGGATCAATAATTCTTTTAAAAGAGGTTTTAACCCTTGTAAGATCAGCGCGAAGGGTCTTGTAACCGGGTTCTTGGATAAAATCACGCTTAAGGCGTTGATCCCTAATTCAAGGCTATGCTCTAAATTCACAGAAAAACCGCTAGAAAGCTGCGTGTTGTTCAAGCTTGCAAATTCCGCACAAAAATCTTTTGAAAAAGAAAGGTTGATCTTTTCAATCTCTAATTTAGCGTTTTTGATCAAGCTTTGCTGCATGATGCTTTCTATTTCGCTATTGAACTCGTTAGGCTTGTTGGTTAAAGAGGCTAAATAGGATTTTTGCTCCCTGACCTCTTCTACTACTTTTTTAACCACCGATCCCACAGCCACGCTAGAATATTCTTCTTCTAAATTAGCCCTTAATTTTTCATAGGTTTTTTCAATGTCTTTAACGCTCAAATCCAAAGCTTGTATTTCTTCTAACGCCTTTTCTTTAGAATAATCAAAGCTTTTAATCACGCTTTTTAGGCTGTTTTGTAACTGGGAATTTAAAAACTTCAATCGTTTCAAATACAAAGCGCTAAAAAGCTTTTCAGCGTCTATTTTATCCGCTACCTCTAAAAGAGCGTTATTGTCTTTATTGGAATAAATAAGATGCGTTGTCAAATCAAGGTGATCCTGGATTTGATCTTGAATGTAGTGAGAGATTTCTCCCACTTGCGAAGCCGTTCTTAAATCCGTTTTACTCAAAATAAAGCTAAGGCCTTTGTCAAACTCTAAAAGGTTTTTCAATTCCCTAACCATGCGTTTAGTAAGGTTGCCCTCTTCTACGCTTGTGAGGATGACAAAATGCACGCCCCTTTCTAAATATTCCAAAATGGCATGGGTGTGGCTTGAAATGGGGCTATCAAACCCGGGCATATCCACAAACACTAAAGGAAGCACTGTTTTCAAAGCTTCATTATTCAAATAAACCTTAAGGTAGGAATACTTCATGGCATTGTCTTTAATCGCTTCAAAACTTTGCTCATTCAGTTCAAAACTCTCTGCTTTTTCATCATTGTTTGAAAAAGCTTCTATGCGTTCATTAGTGCTATAGTGCAACTCAGTGGCTAAAGAAGTCTCTGGCGTGATACCGGTAGGCAAAACGCTACTGCCTAAAAAGCGGTTTAATAGCGTGCTTTTGCCTGCACTGAAATTCCCCACAACGGGTATCACAAGCTGTTGTTTTTGAATGCTTTCTAAAAGAGTAGAGCATTCTGTTTTATCGATCTCCACTTCTTTTAAAACTTCTAAAACCTGTTCTAAAAACTCCACAAAATTCGTCTGTGCACATAAAACCATCATCAATCCTTTAAAATTAAAAATTAAAAACTAAAATCTAAACAAGACGCAAAAATCCCCAAAAAGGGTTTATATGGGTATGGGTTTATATGGGGGTGAAAAGATAAAACGGCTGACTAGAGAGAGAGAGAGAGAAAGCGGATTTTTAAGAATAATAGTCATTACAAACTCCTAGCACCATTTAATGGTGGGTATTATACTTGATTTCATAAAACAATCTTGATAGCCGGCATTAAATCGTTGTTTTCTTCTATTTTTAACATTCTCACATCTTTAACACAAACCGCAAAACTTGGTATTTGCTTGGCTAAAATTTGCACCGTAGCGACGCAAGTAACAGCGTTGATGGTCTCATCGCCAAAATACACGCTACCTTGTTGCCATTTAAAGCCATGTTGTTCCATGAATTTAGCAATATCAGAATAAACTTTTGACAGATTCACTGCGTTTTCATTCAAGCAATTGGTGTCAAGATCAAAAGTTACAGCATACATTTTAACTCCTTTATTGGTTTGTGTTATAGCATGTTTTTACTTAGAATTTCGTTTGATAACCCATGCGTTTTACAACCCATGCGTTTGAGAATAAAACAATTTCATTTCTTTAGAAGCGAACTGGTTTTTTAAAGCTTGGGCTAGAGATAAAGCCACTTCATCGCTTAAAAAAAGCTTGAATTTAGCGTAGTCTTTACGCCCGCTCACCTGCTCTTTTTGGCTTAAAAGCAGCGAAGAAGCGGCGTATTTATAGCACTCCACATAAAAAAAATCATCAAAGCCTTTTTCAAATAAATAATCTATTAAAGCGTCTTTCAAACAAATATCAATATAAATTTCTAAAGCCAGCATGTAAAATCCCTTAATTGATTTTAATCTTTTTAGCAATGAGCATGAACATGGGCGGCAATAAGAGTAAGGTTAGAGCGCTTGAGGTAACTAAGCCCCCAAGCACCACGATCGCTAAAGGTTTTTGGACTTCTGATCCCACGCTATGAGAAAATAATAAAGGTATCAAACCCAAACCGGCAATGCAAGCGGTCATTAAAACCGGCCTCAAACGCCTTTTAGCGCCCAATAAAACGCATTCTTCTACGCTTTTTCCTTGCAAGAGAAGCTCTTTAAAATAGCCTATCATCACCACGCCGTTTAAAACCGCAATCCCAAAAAGAGCGATAAAGCCCACGCTCGCTGGCACTGAAATATACTCCCCTACCGCAAACAACGCAATAAGCCCTCCAGTAACCGCAAAAGGGATATTCAAAAGAATGAGCAAAGCTAAAGGAATGCTTTTAAAAGTGAAAAAAAGAATGAAAAAAATCGCTAAGATGCTTAAAGGGATAACGGTGGAAAGCCTTTTATTGGCCCGTTGCTGGTTTTCAAACTGCCCCCCATAAGTGATATAGTAGCTAGGAGGGAGTTTGATGTTTTGAGCGATCACTTTTTTAGCCTCTTCTACAAAAGAGTTCAAATCGCGCCCCACCACATTACTGCGCACCACGCTCATGCGCATTGAATTTTCACGCACGATAGAAACAGGGCCATCCACTTCTTCAATCTTAGCGATAGAAGTGATAGGCACTAAAACCCCATATTTGGAAGTCAAGGCTAAACTTTTGATTTTAGTGATAGAGCTTGCAAAATCGATCTCTTGGCGGATCATCACCGGGGTTCGTGAAATCCCTGTAGGGATCACATCCACGATCAAACCCTCTAAAGCGGATTTTAAAAACTTGGAAAATTCATCGCTAGTGATCCCCACATTCGCCATCGCTTCTTTATTAGGGGTTACATACAAATAATTCACGCCCTCATTGAGCGTGGTTAAAACCTCACTAGAGCCTTTAATCCCTTTTAAAACTTGCGCGATTTGAAAACTCAATTTATTCAATTCGCTAATATCATCTCCAAAAATCTTAACCGCTAAATCCCCCCTAACCCCTGTAAGCATTTCAGAAATTCTCATTTCAATGGGTTGGGTGAAAGAAAAGTCAATCCCCTTAAAGTCTTTTAAAGAATCCATGATCTTTTCTAACAATTCATCTTTATTCTTCACGCTCCATTCTTTTTTAGGGATGAAAGAAATAAAAGTATCGGTTTGATTCAATCCCCCCAAATCCAGCCCCAATTCATCGCTCCCTGTGCGCGCGACAATGCTTTTAACTTCCTTGACATGCTTTTTAATCGCGCTCTCAATATTTAACATGAGATCTTTAGATTGATCTAAAGAAATAGAAGGGGTGGTTTCCACGCTCAAAACCACATCGCCCTCATCTAAAGCGGGCATGAAATTCTTCCCCACAAAAGGGAATAAAGAAAGGCTTGCGATTAAAAAAACAAACGCTCCTAAAATCACTTTTTTAGGGTTACGCACAAAAAATTCCAATAAAGGGGCGTAGATTCTGTTTAAAAACCTCGTTAAAAAGGTTTCGCTATGGGGCGTGGCTTTTAAGACAAGAGAGCTCACTACAGGAATGATAGTGATGGATAAAACTAAAGTGCCTAAAAGCGCATACACAATGCTTTGCGCTAAAGGCCTAAACATCTTGCCCTCTAAACCCTGTAAGGTCAAAATCGGCACAAAAAACACAATGATAATTACCACCCCGCTCACCACTGAAACAGCGATTTCTTTGCATGAGCGATAGATCGCATGGAGTTTAGTGGTTTTAGTGTTAGCGCTCAATTTTTCAAAAGCGTTTTCCACCACCACCACGGCTGAATCAATGAGCATCCCTATAGCGATAATCAACCCCCCCAAACTCATCAAATTTAAAGTCAAATCGCTAAACTTGATAAAAATAAATGCCACGGACAAGCTTAAAGGTAAAATCACCCCCACAGCCACGCTCGCCCTCAAATTCCCTAAAAATAAAAAGAGCGTGATGATGATTAAAACAACGGCTTCAATGAGCGTTTTAGAAACGGTGGCAATGGCTTTTTGCGTGAATTCAGATCGATCATAAAAAACATTAATGGAAACGCCGCTCGGTAAAAGGGGTTTTAATTCCTCTAATTTTTGATACACTTGAGTGATGATTTCTTTGGTGTTAGCGTCTTTTAAAGAAAGCACTAATCCTTCTGTGGTTTCGCCCACGCCATCTTTAGTAACAAACCCCAAGCGGGTGCGAGACTGGCTGATGACTTTCGCAAAATCCTTAATGTGCAAATGCCCTAAATTCGTGGAAACGGTGATTTTGCCAATGTCTTCCAAACTCAAAGAAGCGGTTTGGATTTTGACTAGAAAGGTTTCGCCATCTCTATCCACGCGCCCCGCTCCGCTGTTTCTTAAATTCACTCTTACAGCCGCTTCTAAATCAGAAATACTCACCCCAAGCCTTGCCATGTCATTAAAATCCGGCACGATCACAAACGCCCTGCTAAAGCCTCCAATGGAATTGACATCCGCCACGCCGCTAATCATTCTTAATTGCGGGCGGATCACAAAGTCTAAGAGCTGTCGTTTTTCTATTTCAGTGATATTGCCATCAATGGTGAACATAAAGATGTCCGATAGCGGTGTAACAATGGGCGCCATGCCCCCTTCAACCCCCACGGGCAAATCCTTCATCACGCTGCTCAAGCGTTCATTAACAATGTTTCTCGCTAAATAAATATCCACGCTGTCATCAAAATCTATCGTAATGTCTGAAATAGAATATTTTGAAATACTTCTTAAAGATTTTTGCCCTTTTAAGCCTAAAAGCTCCAATTCTAAAGGGCGCACGATGTTGTTTTCCATTTCTTCAGGGCTAGAGCCAGGGAGTTTTAAAATGATTTTAACTTGAGTGGGCGAAATATCCGGAAAAGCGTCCACTGGAGTGTTGATAAAACTATAAGTCCCAAAAAATAAAATAAGAATCGCGCCAACAATCACGATCACTCGCTGGCGTAAGGAAAATTCAATAATGGAAGCGAGCATTATTCTTCTCCTAAATTGTTGATCATGCCTTTTAACCCTATCAATGACCCCACTGCCACGCTGTCATTAGGGTGTAAATTTTGAGCGTTCACGATAAAAATCTTGCTGCGCTCTTCTAAAACTTGAACCACCACAGGCCTAAAACCTTTAGGCGTCCTCACAAACACCAGGTAATCCTTTCCGTTCCTTATTAAAGCCTTTGAAGGGATTAACACCGAGTCTTTAGGTTGAGAGCCTTGAATATACATTTCTACCATTTCCCCCACATGGTAATTGCCCTCATCTAATAAAGCGGTGGCTAAAATCGTGTTAGAGCCTTTGTCTAACACCACCGAAACGCTTTGGATCTTCCCGATTTTTTCCCCCTCTTCATTATAGACCGGCGAATCTCTTTTAATGGTTTTAGAAACGCCTACAGGCAATTTGATTTGAGCGATCAAATCATCGCTTTTTGAAATACGCACATAGCTAGTGAAAGCCAGAATCTTCTCGCCCACATTTTTAGGCGCTAACGCTAAAAGACCGCCATCTCTAGCCACAATCCTAAAACCATACTGCCCTTTAGGGTTTTTGGGATCCACGCCAAAGCTTTTAAAAGTGGATTCTAATTGCTCCACTTTCAAACCCATTTCTTCACTGGTTAGAAAGCTCGTTTGATATTCTCTTTTAGGGATCACCCCAGCCCTATAAAGCTCTAAATCTTTTTTAGTAATATCTTTAGCGATTTTTAATTTATTTTGGTTGTTTTGTAATTCAAAATACAAATTGCTCAAATCAATGGAGCTCACTTCACAGATCGCATCTCCAGCCTTCACCTGCTCGCCCTCTCTTTTATAAACCGCAACCACAGACGCATCAAAACTCAAACTCTGCACCACAGAACTTTTACTATCAAAATCAATATAAGCGTTAAAAGGAAGCCCTTTACTGAAAATCTCTTTATCTAATTTAATCACCTTTAACCCCATGGGTTGCAAGTTTTTTTCTTCTAAAACAATTTCTGGATACTCTTTAGCTTCCAAAAAAACACCCAAAACGCCCATTAACATAAGCCACCATAACGCCCGATTCAATGCAATTCTCCTAATCTGGTCAAGCTCTCCCCTAAAGTCTCTTCTAAAAGCGCACTAATATCAATGTATTCAATCTTCGCTTCCGCTAGAGTGATGAGGGCGTCCATGTAAGAATTTTGATAAATCAAGTATTCAAAAAGCCCGATTTTTTGGGCTTCATAAGCGATGCGCCCCATTTCCATCAAACGCTTCTTATTGGCAATGGCTTCTTTTTGGGTTTCAATGTATGCTTCTTTGGTTTTGAGCTGGTTTAAGTAGGAATTGGCGTTGATCCTAATGTTTCGTTTCATCACTTCATTTTGCGCGAGCGTCCCGCTTTGCAAATCCAAGAATTTACGCTTTTGATAGATATTTTTAGGCGTTACCGGTAAAGGGATACGCACTTCTATAGAAAGGTTAGTGGAAGAGTTATAGCTTTCAGAGCCAATCCCGAACTCAAATTCATTAAACACATCTCTATTAGCCAATTTCGCATTCACTTGATAATCTTTAGCCGTTAGATCCAAAATATCCACATACAACGAGCGATCCAATTTGAACTTTAAGGCTTCAGGTTCTAAATGCACATACTCAAAATCCAAACCGATCACCTTGACATCATGCAAATGATCTAAATAAGTGTCAAAATGCGCCCCCTCTTTGACCGGCTCCACAATCGCTAGCATCGTGTCTAACATTTTTTCTAAATCTATGAGTTTGGTTTCCACATTGGTTTTAGCGAGTTTGGATTCCAAATAAGAGTTATTGAAGTTAATATAGTCCTTTTCGCTCATGCTACCGGCTTTGACTTTTTCTTTAGCGATTTTGAGCTGCGAATAAAAGTTCGCTTCTCGTTGCGCATACACCTGATACTTTTCTTTAGTCATCACATAAGTCAAATAAAGGCGTTTAGCGCCAATAAAAGCGAGATTTTTATTCAATTGATAGCTTTTATCGTATTGAATGGTTTTAATAGAAAGGCTTTTGGATAAAAGCGAGCTCACCCATGGGAGCTTGGGCCTTACCATTAAAAGGGTTCTGGGTTGCGCTTCTATAATGCCTTGGAAGTTTTTCACCATAGAGGTTTCATTCTCAATGAAAGGGAAATCCCAAGCATTCACGGAGCGTTGCTCATTCAAACGGCTTTTAAAATCGGCTTTTTTACCGATCAACTCCATTGAGTTGGTTTCCACTTCTTTAAAAAATTCTTGTAGGGTAAAGATTTTCGCGCTAAGCACACCCGCACTAAACATGCTTATTAAAAAAGTTACCCCCAAACAAAAACGCCGGACTTTGTGTTTGAAAGAATTAAATCGCAATTTCTTTAATATCCCCAATTTCTAAGAAACTTTGATACACGCCCCATAAGAAATTTTTACGATTTTTTTGGATTTCTATGTCTTTATCCATGACTAGCACGCTTTTAAAATACTCTTCTAAGGGCGCATGCAAACCAAAATAAGCCTCTATTTTGCTATCCAAACTCTCAAAAGCGCTTGTTTTGATCGCGTTGAACGCTTCAAAAAGGGCATGCTCTTCTGGTTCTTTGAAAAGACTCGTGGAAAACTCGCTTGATTCGTTAGGGTTTCTGTCTTTATTAATATTGGCTAAGCGTTTGAAAGCGCTAAAAAGCAACTCTTTTTTTGGGGCGTTCTTGGGTTCATCTAAAAAGCGTTTTAAGGCTTTGACTTTCTGGATGATTGTAACAATGTCTCGCTCGTTGGTGTTTAACACGCTTCTTATAATAGAGGGGTTACAATCTATTAAATTATTAAAGCGTTCTAGTAAAAACTTTTCTAAAATTTCTAAATCAAAGCTTTGATAAACGGCCACTTTTTCAAAGAGGTTTTTTAAATCCGCTTTCAGATCAAATTCTAACCCATAATGCGCAATGATTTTCAATAATCCAAAACTCAAGCGCCTTAAAGCAAAAGGATCTTTAGATCCGCTAGGGATTTTACCTGCACTAAAAAGAGAAAATAAGCTGTCTAATTTCAAGCTCAAAGCCACGATCGAGCTAAAAACGCTAGAGGGCAAGGGGGCGTTTTCGCTTGCGGGCAAATACTGCTCTTTCACACTCAAGGCGACCAATTCGTTTTCATTTTGTTTCAAAGCGTAGTAATAGCCCATGATCCCTTGAAGCTCGCTAAATTCATACACCACTTCACTGAGTAAATCCGCCTTAGCGATTTTAACGGCTCGGCTAACCAATTCAAGGGCTTTTTCTAAAGGCATATTTAATGATAAAGCGTATTTTTGAGTCAAATATTGGGCGATGATTGATTCGCGCTCCATTTTGTCCTTTAAAGTCCCTAAACCTTGCACAAAAACCACGCTCTCTAAAGGGGCGTTATCTAGGGGCTTTTTAAGATCGTTTTCATAAAAGAAAACCGCATCGCTCAAGCGGGCTTTTAAAACCTTTTGGTTGCCTAAAATGATTTTTTGCTTGTCTTTATTGGTAGCGTTACTCACCACGATAAAGCCGTTGTGTAATGTTGGGCTTTCTTCTTGACTTTTTTGACTAAAGGCTGCAAAATAGCGTTGGTTTTCTTTCATGGAAGTGATAATAATTTCATTGGGTAATTTTAAAAACGCCTTGTCAAACTCCCCAAAAAGTGCACTGGGGTATTCCGTGATCGCTACAACCTCATCTAATAAATCCCTATCCATTTCTACGATAATGTCATGCTTTGTTTCTAGCTCTTTAATTTCTTGCAAGATTTTCGCTTCGCGCTTTTTAGGGTCTAAAATGACATGGTTTTTTTCTAAAACTTCAAAATACGCTTTAGGGCTATCCACTTCAATAAAATCAAAACCCTCTTGTCGGTGCGCTTTTGTGGCTTGCCTGGTTTTAAAACCATACTCTTTGACTTCAATACCGTTAAAATTTTCCCCATTAAACAACACGCAAATATTATGAATGGGTCTGATAAAGCTTTTTTCCACATTGCCCCAACGCATAGACTTCCCGAAATTCAAACCCTCTAAAAACTCTAACACAATGGGCATGATCAAGTCTTTTGTAGGCTCTTTTTCATGGATTTTAGCGTGATAAAGCACCTCTTTATTGTTTTTAAGAGCGGTTTGGAAATGCTGGTGATCCTTTAGTCCTAATTTTTGATAAAACCCTAAACCTAGCGCGTTCAACCCTTGCGTTTTATCTTGATGATTGCATGCGATTTTAACCGGAGGCCCAAAAAATTCCTCTTTAGTTTCTTGGGTTAAAAGGGGAAAGTCTTTAATAAACAAACACAAGCGCCTAGGGGTGTAAAAAATCTCTATATTTCCCACTTCTAAAGCGCGCTTTTGAAAAAGAGCGTGGAGTTTTTCAGGCATTTGTTTATATTCATTCAATAACGCTTGCGCAGGCAATTCTTCAACTAAAATCTCTACTAATAATTCATCTGAATGCAAAATCTCAATTCTCCCTAAAAAACAAAATCACTCTTTAAGTCAGCTAAATTGTGTTAGAATTATACTTGAATTTACACTCAGTTTAGTTTATTTCTTAATACAAAAGGTAGGCGTTTTGAAACATTTAACCCCACTCACTCACACCATCTTTAAAGCCTTATTTCTAGGCACAGCCTTAAAAGCATCTTTAAGCTTAGTTGCAGCAGAAAGCCCCGCTAAAACAGAGCCTAAGCCCGCTAAGGGGGTTAAAAACAAGCCCAAATCGCCCGTTACTAAAGTCATGATGACCAATTGCGACAACCTTAAAGACTTTAACGCTAAGCAAAAAGAAGTTTTAAAAGCCGCCTATCAATTCGGCTCTAAAGAAAATTTAGGCTATGAAATGGCAGGCATTGCATGGAAAGAGTCATGCGCAGGGGTTTATAAAATCAATTTTTCGGATCCGAGCGCTGGCGTGTATCATTCTTATATCCCTAGCGTTCTAAAAAGCTATGGGCATAACGATAGCCCTTTTTTGCGTAACGTGATGGGGGAATTGCTCATTAAAGACGATGCGTTCGCTTCTCAAGTGGCTTTAAAAGAGTTAATGTATTGGAAAACGCGCTACCACGACAATCTAAAAGACATGATCAAATCTTACAATAAGGGCAGTCGTTGGGAAAGGAATGAAAAATCTAACGCTGATGCTGAAAAATATTACGAAGACATACAAGATAGGATCAGGCGTTTGAAAGAATCTAAAATCTTTGATTCGCAGTCTAGCAATGACCAAGAATTGCAAAAAAGCGCTAATGGCAACCTGGATTTAGACCCTGTCGGCAACGCCATGCCTCAAACTTTAGCCGCCAAAAAAACTCAAATAGAGGAAACTCAAGTAGAGGAAACTCAAGTAGAAAAATCTCAAACACAAAAATCCCAAGAAATGAAAGAGGCAACTAGCGAGCAAATAACCAACAATCCAAAAAAAGCAAAAGATAAACCCATGTATTTGGCTCAAAATAATAGCGCTGATTTTGCACCCGCTAAAAAAAGCCCAGAAAAACTAACTAAAGCCAGTCCAAAACGCTCCCCCAAAAATAATATTAAAAATAACACCAAAACCGCTTCCAAAAATTCCAAAAAACAAGAAGTGTGCAAAAATTGCTCCCCAGGGCAAAGGAATGCGATTTTAGCTAACCGCATCACTCTCATGCAAGAGCTTTAAAAGTCTGAAAAATGGCGCAAAAAACTCTTTTGATTATCACTGATGGCATTGGGTATCATAAAGATAGCGATCATAACGCATTCTTTCATGCTAAAAAACCCACTTATGACTTGATGTTTAAAACCTTGCCTTATAGCCTGATTGACACGCATGGCTTGAGCGTGGGCTTACCTGAAGGGCAAATGGGAAATTCTGAAGTGGGGCATATGTGCATAGGGGCTGGTCGGGTGCTCTATCAAGATTTAGTCAAAATTTCTTTAAGTATTCAAAACGATGGATTAAAAAACAACCCTGCTTTTTTAAACACGATCCAAAAAAGCCATGTGGTGCATGTTATGGGTTTGATGAGCGATGGAGGCGTGCATTCACACATTGAGCATTTTATCGCTCTGGCTTTAGAGTGTGAAAAATCCCGTAAAAAGGTCTGTCTGCATTTAATCACCGATGGGCGCGATGTCGCTCCTAAAAGCGCTTTAACTTATTTAAAACAAATGCAAAATATCTGCAATGAAAACATTCAAATCGCTACGATGAGCGGCCGTTTTTATGCGATGGATAGAGACAAGCGCTTTGAAAGGATTGAACTCGCTTATAATAGCCTAATGGGGCTTACTGACCCCACGCCCTTAAGCCCTAGCGAGTATATCCAAAACCAATACGATAAAAATATCACCGATGAATTTATTAAGCCCGCTTGCTTTAAAAATTATTGCGGCATGCAAGATGATGAAAGCTTTATTTTTATCAATTTCAGGAACGATAGGGCTAGAGAGATTGTGAGCGCTTTAGGTCAAAAGGAATTTAGCGGCTTTGAGCGCCAAGCTTTTACAAAACTCCATATCGCTACCATGACGCCTTATGATAACACTTTCCCCTACCCTGTTTTATTCCCCAAAGAAAGCGTTCAAAACACGCTCGCTGAAGTGGTCTCTCAACACAACCTGACCCAAAGCCATATCGCTGAGACTGAAAAATACGCGCATGTAACCTTTTTCATCAATGGCGGAGTGGAGACGCCTTTTAAAAATGAAAACCGGGTGCTTATCCAAAGCCCAAAAGTAACCACTTATGATTTAAAGCCTGAAATGAGCGCTAAAGAAGTAACCCTTGCGGTGTTAGAGCAAATGAAACTAGGCACGGATTTGATCATTGTGAATTTTGCTAATGGCGATATGGTGGGGCATACGGGGAATTTTGAAGCGAGTATTAAGGCGGTAGAAGCAGTGGATGCATGCTTAGGGGAAATCCTTTCACTGGCTAAAGAATTGGATTACGCCATGCTTTTAACAAGCGATCATGGGAATTGCGAGCGCATGAAAGATGAAAACCAAAACCCCTTAACCAACCACACCGCTGGGAGCGTGTATTGTTTTGTTTTAGGGAATGGAATCAAATCCATAAAAAACGGAGCCTTGAACAATATCGCTAGCAGCGTGTTAAAACTCATGGGCATCAAAGCCCCAGCAACGATGGACGAACCCCTATTTTAAACTAAAGGAAAAGAATGCAAATTGATGATAAACTATTGCAACGCTTAGAAAAATTGAGCATGTTAGAGATTAAAGACGAGCATAAAAAGAGCGTTAAAGGCCATTTAGCGGAGGTTTTAGGCTTTGTAGAAAACATTTTCGCTTTAGAAACTAGCACGCTAAAAACAGATACAGAACTATGCACCCCCTTAAGAGAAGACGAGCCTAAAAGCCAACCTAACATCGCCAAAGAGATTTTAAGCCAAAACAAACACAGCCAGGATCATTATTTCGTTGTGCCTAAAATCATTGAATAGGTTTTATTGAATAGGTTTTATATCAAGTTAAAAGCTTGATTTTAAAATCAAATAGACAGAAAAGAAGTGATCGCTTGATTAAAATCAAGCTTTTTTACATTTTATTTTTTAAAAGCGCTTTTTCAGCCTTTTTTTAACTCATCAATCACTTCCACTAACCCCGCAACCGCCTTTGTGATTTCTTCATGCGTGATGATATAAGGAGGCATGAGGTAAATGGTGTTGTTTAAAGGGCGTAATAACAGGCCTTTGGTTAGAGCTTTTTTAAAAACCGCCAAACTCAAACGCTCTTTAGTTTGAAGAAAGACTTCAAAGGCAAAGACCATGCCCAAACGCCTTAAATGAGACACCACTTGTTGCTCTATCAAGGGTTTTAACGCGTTTTGGAGCGTATTAAAAATAAACTCGCTTAAAGCCTTGTTTTTTTCAATGACATTTTCTTTTTCAAAAATATCTAGCGTGGCGTTTGCGCATGCACAAGCTAAGGCGTTTCCTGTGTAGCTGTGCGAATGCAAAAACGCTTTATTGTCTTCATAGGGGGCGTAAAATCGGTTATAAATTTCATTGCGGGTTAATAGCGCGCTTAAAGGCAAATACCCCCCACTAATCCCTTTAGACAAGCATAAAAAATCAGGCTCGATCCCACATTGCTCATAAGCAAACATGCTCCCTGTGCGCCCAAACCCGGTAGCGATTTCATCAAAAATAATGTGGATGTTTTTTTGCTTGCACAATAAAACGGCTTGTTTTAAATATTTTGTGCTATAAATATGCATATTCCCTGCACATTGCAAAAGAGGCTCTACAATAAAGGCGCAAATTTCTTCATGATGTTTATCTAACAAACGCTTTAAAGCGTTCAAACTATTTTCTATTTCATTGTCGTTTTTAGGCACAGGCGTGATGAGATTCTTAAGCAATAAGGGGGTATAAGTGTCTTTATAAAGTTTCACATCGCCCACGCTTAACGCTCCCAAAGTCTCGCCATGATAGGAATTAGAAAGCGATAAAAAAAGCTTTTTGCGGCGCGTTTGGTTTTTTAAAAAATGGGCATGATAGCTCATTTTCAAAGCGATTTCAATGCAAGATGAGCCGTTATCCGCATAAAAGCATTTGTCCATACCGGTGAGCTGGCAAAGCCTTTGAGAGAGCGTGATGATGGGCTTATGGCTAAAAGAAGCCAAAAGGACATGCTCTAAACCATCAATTTGATTTTTGAGCTGTTGGCTGATGTAGGCGTTATTATGCCCAAAAAGATTCACCCACCATGAGCTGATTAAATCCATGTAAGCGTTATCATTGAAATCATAGAGATAAATCCCTTGAGCCTTTTTAATGGGGATAATGGGGAAATTTTGATGCTCTTGCATTTGCGAGCAAGGGTGCCAAAGATACTCCAAATCCAAAGCGGCTAAATTTTCTTGAAAATTCATGTTAAAAACTCTCTATAATAAGGATAATTTTAATAACCTTTGGTTAAAATAAGGTTATTTGATTTTACTATAAGGTTGTTTAAACCTAAATTTCGTGTTTTTAAAAAGGGATTAGAGTTCTTATGATTGAATGGATGCAAAATCATAGAAAGTATTTAGTGGTTACAATATGGATAAGCACGATCGCTTTTATTGCTGCCGGAATGATAGGCTGGGGGCAATACAGCTTTTCTTTAGATAGTAGTAGCGCTGCCAAAGTGGGACAAATTAAGATTTCTCAAGAAGAATTAGCCCAAGAATACCGCCGCCTTAAAGACGCATATGCTGAGTCTATCCCTGATTTTAAAGAACTCACTGAAGAGCAAATCAAAGCCATGCATTTAGAAAAAAGCGCTCTCAATATTCTCATCAATCAAGCTTTATTGAGAAATCTTGCTTTGGATTTAGGGCTTGGCACTACAAAGCAAGAAGTGGCGAAAGAGATCAGAAAAACGAGTGTTTTTCAAAAAGATGGCGTTTTTGATGAAGAATTGTATAAAAATATCTTAAAACAAAGCCATTACCGCCCCAAACACTTTGAAGAAAGCGTTGAAAAGCTTTTAATCGTTCAAAAAATCAGCGCTCTATTCCCCAAAACCACTACCCCTTTGGAGCAATCCAGCTTGTCGCTTTGGGCGAAATTGCAAGACAAATTAGACATTCTTATCCTAAAGCCTAGTGATGTTAAAATCTCTCTCAATGAAGAAGAAATGAAAAAGTATTATGAATCCCATAAAAAGGATTTTAAAAAGCCCACAAACTTTAAAACACGATCTTTATATTTTGACGCTAATTTAGAAAAAACTGATTTGAAAGAGTTAGAAGAATACTACCACAAAAACAAGGTGTCTTATTTGGACAAAGAGGGGAAATTACAGGATTTTAAAAGCGTTCAAGAGCAAGTCAAACATGATTTAAGCATGCAAAAAGCGAATGAAAAAGCCTTAAGGAGTTATATCGCTCTAAAAAAAGCGAACGCGCAAAACTACACCACGCAAGATTTTGAAGAAAACAACTCCCCCTATACTGCTGAAATCACGCAAAAACTCACCGCTCTCAAGCCCCTTGAAATCCTAAAACCAGAGCCTTTTAAAGATGGTTTTATTGTGGTGCAACTCATCTCTCAAACTAAAGACGAATTGCAAAATTTTGATGGAGCTAAAAGCGCTCTTAAAACCCGTTTGACTCAAGAAAAAACCCTTATGGCGTTGCAAACTTTAGCTAAAGAAAAGCTTAAGGATTTTAAAGGCAAAAGCGTGGGCTATGTAAGCCCTAATTTTGGAGGCACTATTAGCGAACTTAACCAAGAAGAAAGCGCTAAGTTTATCAACACTCTTTTTAACCGCCAAGAAAAAAAAGGGTTTGTTACTATAGGCGATAAAGTGGTGCTCTACCAAATCACAGAACAAAATTTCAACCACTCCTTTAGCACCGAAGAAAGCCAGTATATGGAGCGTCTGGTTAATAACACTAAAACGGATTTTTTTGATAAGGCTTTGATGGAAGAATTGAAAAAACGCTATAAGATAGTCAAATACATTCAATAAAGGGGAAATAATGGAACATAAAGAAATCGTTATAGGGGTTGATATAGGCTCTAGAAAGATTTGCGCGATAGTGGCTGAATTTAAAGACGGGATTTTGCGTATCATTGGCACCGCCCATCAAGATTCTAAAGAAATCAATTCAAAGGCCATTAAAAGAGGGCGTATCAATAGCCTTGCCCATGCTTCTAGCGCCATTAAAGAAGTGATCAATAGCGCTAAAAAAATGGCGGGTTTGAACGCTGATGAAGACAAGAATAACCCCATTTCCTCCTTTAGAGAATCGTATTACCCTAAAACTAAAGCCATTGTCTCTTTTTCTGGGGCTTATACTGAAAGCATTAGAGATGTGACCGGTGTGGCTAGCACCAAAGACAATGTGGTTACTATAGATGAAATCAATCGCGCTATCAATAACGCATGCGCTAAAGCAGGTTTAGATAACGATAAACACATTTTGCATGCCCTCCCTTATCGCTTCACTTTAGACAAGCAAGAAGTGAATGACCCCTTAGGGATGAGCGGGACTCGATTGGAAGTCTTTATCCACATTGTCTATACAGAAAAAAACAACATTGAAAATTTAGAAAAAATCATGATCCAATCTGGCGTGGAGATTGAAAACATCGTGATCAATTCTTATGCAGCCTCGATTGCCACCTTGTCTAATGACGAAAGGGAATTGGGCGTGGCTTGCGTGGATATGGGAGGAGAGACATGCAACCTTACGATTTATAGCGGCAATTCCATACGCTACAACAAATACTTACCCGTAGGCTCTCACCATTTAACCACGGATTTATCGCACATGCTCAACACCCCATTCCCTTACGCTGAAGAGCTTAAGATCAAATACGGCGATCTTTCTTTTGGAAGCGAAGAAGAAACGCCCTCTCAAAATGTCCAAATCCCCACCACCGGATCGGATGGCCATGAAAACCATATCGTGCCGCTTAGTGAAATCCAAACTATCATGAGGGAAAGGGCTTTAGAAACTTTTAAAATCATCCACAGGAGCATTCAGGATAGTGGGTTAGAAGAGCATTTGGGTGGGGGCGTTGTTTTAACCGGTGGGATGGCTTTAATGAAAGGGATCAAAGAATTAGCCAGAACCCATTTCACTAATTACCCCGTGCGTTTGGCGACCCCTATGGAAAAATACAATATCATGGGCATGTTTGAAGATTTGAAAGACCCTCGCTTTTCGGTCGTGGTTGGCTTGATTTTATACAAAGCAGGAGGGCATACCAATTATGAACGAGACTCTAAAGGGATTATCCGCTATCATGAAAGCGATGATTACACAAGAACAGCCCATCAATCAAGCCCTACCCCCCATATCCATTCATCGCCTACAGAAAGGAATTTGAGCGATTTAAAAGCCCCTAGCGCTCCTTTAAGCACCGCTAAAAATGACGACTTCCTGCCTATAAAACCCGTCGAGCAAAAAGGTTTTTTTAAAAGTTTCCTTGATAAGATTTCTAAAATCTTTTAAGGCATAGCGGTTTCTTTATGCGATAAAACGCTTTGATAGTTATCAAAAGCTAGAAAACATGGTATAATCCCCCAACTATCTATCAAAGTTTAGATTTGCAAAAATCGTATCTCAAGGGGAAAGTGGTTATGGTTCATCAATCAGAGATGGAAAATTATAATATCGGTCAAGCGGATATTGAAGAAGTAAGCGATCCAGCTTATAAAGGGGCTAAGATTGTCGTCATCGGTGTTGGAGGCGGGGGGTCTAACATGATTAAACACCTGGTTGAATACGGCGTGCATCAAGATGTTACCCCCATTGCAACGAACACTGATGGCCAACACCTCAAAAACAATCCCGCTCCGGTTAAAATCCTTTTAGGCAAAGAATCTACTGGAGGTTTAGGCGCTGGGGGAGTTCCTGATATTGGTAGGAAAGCCGCTGAAGAAAGCGCTAATGAAATTAGAGAAGCGATTAAAGACGCCAAATTAGTCATTGTCTCTACAGGGCTTGGAGGAGGGACTGGGACTGGAGCCACCCCCACTATTGTCAAAATCGCAAAAGAAGTGGGAGCGCTCACGATTGCTATCGTTACCAAGCCTTTCAAATACGAAGGGTCTCAAAAAAGCAAGAAAGCCGAAGAGGGATTAAAGGAGTTGGAGCAATCTAGCGATTCTATTTTGGTTATCCCTAATGACAAAGTTCTTTTAACGATGAAAAAAAACGCTAGCACTAAGGAATGCTACAAGGAAGTTGATGATGTCTTAGTTAGGGCTGTGAGCGGTATTTCTACGATTATCACTAAACCTGGGGATATTAATGTTGATTTTTCCGATTTAAAAAGCGCTCTTGGTTTTAAAGGGTTTGCGTTAATGGGTATTGGTGAAGCCACTGGCGAAGATTCTGCTAGATTAGCGGTGGAAAATGCGATCCAATCGCCTCTTCTTGATGACACTTCTATTGATGGGGCTAAGAGCATTATTGTCTTTTTTGAACACCACCCTGATTATCCTATGTATGCTTATTCTCAAGCTTGCGAGTCCATTCAAGAACGAGCCAATCAAGATGTTGATGTTAAGTTTGGCCAACACACCAGTGAGAACATCCCCCTTGATCATGTGCGCGTTACCATCATTGCAACCGGAGCTGAAAGAAACAGCAATGGGGCGAGTTTGGAGTCTATCGCTACGCCTTCTCAGCCTGTAGTGAAACCAACAAGAAAAGTGGGTAATGGCGATTTTTTAAGAATCCCTACCGAAGAAGAGCTATCCACACCCACAGCCATAAGGATTCAGAGAGATTGAGGTCTTGCTTTTCTCCCCTATTTTTATAGGGGATATAATAAAGCAGTTTGTTGGGTTTGTTCTCATTGTTTTTTAGAATAAAATTAAGAAGCTTTGATTTTAATGGGTGTGCTTTAGAGATTTTAGGGGATTTTAAGGCGTTTAAAGGGGGAATATCCCAAACACCCCCTAGTTAATGAAACGCTAGAAACTCATTTGGCAAAAACCAAGGGCTTTGTTTTTCATGCTTGCCACCCATAAGTTCATAAGCTCCGTTATAGATTTGTGGAGTCAATGCATTTTTAATTTGATTGGGCTTCACATCTCATCAAATACAGATAATATTTTTCCTATCAAAATAATTGATAGCAGTAGTGATTTTATCAGACAAGTCATCACTTGCTTTGATAATCTTTTTCAAAGGATCGCGCGCATCAGTGAAAAACTCTCGTTCATTGACTTTATGAGTCTTCTAACACGCCCGTAATAAGGTTAACGCTCACGCTCTTACCTTGTGATAGAGCGTTAGAGATTTTAATGATTTCAAAGTTTTGTTTCGCACTCAATCTATAACTCTTACTCAAATTCCGCTTCTCATAGTCTTGGCTTTTAATGGTTTCTTTTTTACTTATCTCATCAATGGCTCTGACTTTAAAACCTTCAATTCTTTCTAAAAAATCATAGTTTAGCAACAATTTGCTAGAGCTAACCACTCTATCACTTGCACTATACTTTAACGCTGACTTTTTCCTATCACACTCATTTAATTGAGCCAATAAAGATTGGTTAGGATTTTGAGAGAGATTTTGAGAGAGGTAGCTGCTTTTTAGCTTCCCTAATATTCCTTGAGATTAGTATCAAGGATAGATGATAACGAATGGGAATTGATAGGGTTTTTTTCGCTATCCAATAAGTTAGACTGGGTGCGTTTAGAATTATCCGCACCGATGAAAAGGTTTTTTGAAATCGCTTGATATAGGGTCTCTTTTAAAATCTGGGTTTTATGGGTTGGGAGAGTCTTTGATAGAAATATCTAGCTTGTTGAAAGGGATTTCAATATGGTTAGCGTCTAGGGCGTTTTTGATGCGTTCAATGAGTTCGCTGCGCACATTAAAAATCCCGTCTTCAATCTTTGCCCAAACTCTAATAGTGAAATTCAATGAACTTTGTCCAAAATCCGTGATTCCAATAAAAGTGGGCATGTTTTTATCAATTTTTTCCATTGTATCAATGACATCTTTTATAGTCTTATGAACTAGTTCAATATCGCTCCCATACCCTACCCCACAAACCCATTCAATGCGCCGACACGCCGTATTATTACTATTGATAATATTGGAATTAGCGACACTCCTATTGGGCAAAACCGCCAAGCGTCCATCATGCAAGCGTAAAGAGGTGTTAAAAAAATTGAGCGCTTCTACTTTGCCCTCTAATCCAGAAATTTCAATGATGTCTCCTTTTTTGAAAGGGTGCAAGATAATAAGGATTATCCCTCCCGCAATGCTTGAAAGGTAATCTTTTAAAGCCAACGCCACCGCAATCCCCACCGTTCCTAAAACAGTGATAATAGAGGTGGTTTGCACGCCTAAAGTGCTGAGCGCGATGATTGTAGTGATGATAAGGATTAAGATAAAAGTAACTTGCGCGACAAAATTCGCTAAAATCTCATCCTTTTTGGATAAAAGCTTCATGGTTTTGTTCCGTAAGAAAAACGAAAAATAAAAACCTATACAAAAAACAATGACCGCCTTGATTAAGATTATCCCAAAATGCTTTGCCTGCGGAAAAAAATCCACTAACAGCGTTTTAATTTCATCCATAAATTTTTCCTTTTAAAAATCGCTCAAAAGCGATGAGATAATTTATTTTATATATGAGCTAATTTTAGCATGTTTAAAACTAACCTTATATCACCACTCACAAACGCCTAACCCTGCGTTAGCGACAAAGAGAGTGGCTTTTAACACACTGTCTAATGAAAAGGGGTTTTTGGGTGTTGAACCTAGAGATTACTTTGCGCACACCCTCTGCGTGATGGCTATCGCTCACTTTATAGGTTTTTCCCTAGCTTGGCTTTAATGGATTTTATCGTTACGCTATCAACAAATACCGCTCTATAAGATTTTTGTATAAAAACAATGGTGTATTTAAAAGTCTCTGAGTAATTCTTTAAGAATTTAGGGGAGTTGGGGCTTTCTAAATCAATATTGATGTGGTTAGCAATCTTAATTTTTTGATCTCTTTTATAAGGCTTATAACTCTCCCCTTCTTTTTCTCAAAGAATTAAACTTTCTAAAAAATTGGATTTTAGATCTTATGTTATGACTTTAAGTTTTATTTTATCGCTTCAGATTTTATTTTATGATTTCAAATTTATTTTGTTTTCAAACTCGCTTTCTTAAACCCTAAAAACCTTTGAATAAAACAATAAATCCCAACCCAAAAAAGTTAAAAACAAAAGAAATAAAAAAGCAATACCGGCGGAATAAAGAATAAAGAATAAAGAATAAAGAATAAAGAATAAAGAATAAAGAATAAACCCCTAAAACCCTTAAACAAACAAAAACAAGCAATCAAATAATGAAATCAAATAAAAAAGCAAGACAAGATTAAAACATTTCCCTATCCCTGCACCGACCTACATTCCCACTCTTGAAAAGAGCAGTATTATCAGCGATGAAGAGCTTGACTTCCAGGT
>NZ_MVVH01000006.1:0-89008 GCF_003636935.1 Helicobacter pylori | reverse complement strand
TTTAATGTATAATACTAACCAAGAGTTTTTACCATGTTTTCTTCGCATGATAAACCCTTTTAACCGTGATTTGCCCCATAATGCAACTATGGGGCGTGATGAGATTTTACAACAAACCCCTTAAAACTTTTAATTTTACAAGCGCTAAAACAAGATTAAAAAATTGAATGAAAAGATAAAAAATAAAACGCCCCAAAGCCAAGGACAAACCCGCTTATAAGGAAACCCCTAAGCTTTTAAACTTAAGGGAACGCTCTTAGAAAATCAGCGTTTCACAGAAACGATCACTTTAAGCCCCAAAAAAGCAAACTCAAAGTATAATGTTTTGAGAAGAGCGTTTGCCACTTTTGCGTTTCATGGCATGCTCCTTTTGACATAGGATTTGCCCCATAAAGCCACTTATGGGGCGTGATGAGATTTTACAACAAACCCCCTTAAAATCTCATCTAATCAAACACAAGGCGTTTTTAAAACATTTAAAGAATGAGCGTTATTAAGCGGTATTGTTTAAATCTAATGCTTCAAACAATCTTCAAACAAATACTGATGCTCGCCAGGTAAAGCGTCAAATAAGGCTTTGGCTAAATCTTGCATTTCTTTTAGGGCTTTATTACTGCTTCTTAAAGTCAATAAATTTTGCAAACTCCTGGCGTTAATGCTATAGGCTAAATGCGTTTTATAGCTTTCAGGCATGGCGTATTTGGCTAAATCGTTTTTAATGTTATGCTCGCTCAATAAAACCCTTAGATTTTCCAAAGCCAAAACGCTCATTGCATTCACTTTTTCATTATCCACGAACACTAAAAACTCTTTGGCTCTTTCTAAATTCGTTTCATTAAGGGGTAAAAAGCTCTCCACTTCTTTCAATTCCCTTAAAGTGTAGCGGCTTGATTTCACGCTCAAGCTCGCTATTCGATGCCGGCTCAATTCTTGCAACGCTCCCCTGCTCAAACCCTTGATTTCAAAATTGTAATAAAGATGTTCTAAAGTGGAAGAATGCCTGAAAATATTCCCCACCCTGTGGATGAGTTCCTTATCCTTACAGCCTCCATCATCGCTGTATTCAAAACTCTGCCAGCAAGTGCGGATCGCTTGGCTCGCAATGTCTAAAGGGGTATAGTGCTTACAAATCACTTCCATTATTTGACTCCTAATATCGCTTTTTATTCCACGGTAACGCTTTTAGCTAAGTTTCTTGGGTGATCCACATTGTGATTTAGGCGCATAGCGATTTCTAAGGCTAAAAGCTGCATCGCTAAATTCATGCGGAAAAATTCCTCCATGTAGCTTTCGCTCTCTTCTAATTGGATAAAATCATCAGCGATCTCTAAAATTTCAGAGCTTAACACGCAAATCGTAGAATCTCTAGCGCTCAATTCTTCAATATTGCTTTTGGTTTTATCAAATAGCAGATGCTTAGACAATAGAGCAATGGTAAAAAGATTAGAATCCACTAACGCAATAGGCCCATGCTTCATTTCCGCACTCGCATACCCCTCAGCATGCAAGTAGCTGATTTCTTTGAGTTTCAACGCTCCTTCTAAAGCGAGAGGGTAAAACACATCGCGCCCGATATAAAAAAAGCCATGCCCATGCAAGTAGCGTTTGGATAGGCGCTTGATTTTTTCATGCAATTTAGGCTCTACTTTCATCGCATTCACGCTATTGAGCATGTTTTTAGCCTGGATCTTTTCTTCTTCTTTAGAGATAGTCCCTAGCTGTTTGCCCACATACACGCTCAAAAGCCATAAAAGCATCACTTGCGAAGAAAACGCCTTAGTGGATGCCACGCTCCGCTCCACCCCCGCTCTAATCAAAAGCGTGTGATCGCTGATGCGGCTCATCATGCTAAAGGGAGCGTTACACAAGCTAATGGTTTTAAGCCCTTGGGCTTTGGCTAATTTTAGCGCCTCCAAAGTGTCAGCGGTTTCCCCACTTTGAGAAATCGCTATAAAAAGCTCGTTAGGGTTGCTTTTAAAATGGGCGTAGCGGTATTCGCTCGCTAAAATGGCCCTCGTTCTTATTTTGGCCAATCTTTCAAACAAATACACGCTCGCCAAACTCGCATGGTAACTGCTCCCGCAAGAACACAGCGTGATCTCGCTCACGTTTTCTAAAAATTCAGGATCGATCTCGCAATACACACTCAAGGCTTCCAAGCGCCCCTCTAAACACTCCAACAAACTGCTGTGCTGCTCATAAATCTCTTTTTCTAAATAATTCCTAAAATCCCCTTGAGAATAATCCTTATCCTCAAAAGCGTAATCTTTCATGTTTTCAATATTTTTTAAATCTTTAAAATTTTCTAAAGAAATCTGCCCCACGCTGTTTTCTTCTAAAATGACAAATTGATCCACTTTAGGGGCTAACACGCTCAAACTGGACGCAAAAAACACCCCCTCTTTGCCCTTGCCCACGATTAAAGGCGAAGAAGATTTAGCGTAAAACAAGCTTTCTTTAGCCCTTTTATGGAGCATTAAAATCGCATAACTCCCTTTTAAAAGGCTGATGCTTTTTTCAAAAGCTTTCAATAAATCGCTCTCGCTTTTAAGCGTTTCTTCTAATAAATGCGCAATCACTTCCGTGTCTGTTTGGCTCAAAAACGCATGCCCTTTATTTTCTAATTCCTTTTTCAAGCTCGCGTAATTTTCAATGATGCCATTATGCACTAAGGCTAAATTTTCTGTAAAATGCGGGTGGGCGTTCGCGCTGCTTGGCTTGCCATGCGTTGCCCATCTAGTATGAGCGATACTCACGCCAAAATCCAAAAACTCTTTATTTTTAAGTTCTGTTTTAAGGTTTTCTAATTTCCCTTGAGTTTTAAACACTTCCAAACGATCATTGCTCAATACGGCTAAACCCGCGCTGTCATAACCTCTGTATTCCAATTCCTTTAAGCCCTCTAAAAGGATGGATTTTTTCTCGCTATCCCCTATATAACCTACAATCCCGCACATTTAAAACACCAATAACCCTTTTTTGATTTTATTTAAAGCGTTAATAAGCTCCTTTAGGCGCTCCACTTCTTCGCTTAGTTGCGTAAAAAACGCTTCATTCACGCCCTTTGGCATGTCCATGCTCCCTCTTTTAATCTCAATAAAATCCCCCAAACTCAAATCCGCTAATTTTAAAAGCATTTCAATTTCATTTTGCGAATCTTCAATATCCGCTAAAATCTTGCGTATTTTTTCAAACATGTGATCGCCTTTAATTTATTTAGAATGCTCCATGATAGCTAAACTATTAAACTATCAATGATGTTTTCTAGAATTTGTTTGACTTTGGCGTGGTTTTCTTTAAATTGCTGATGCGCATTAAGTCCTGCATGGTTACTCACGCAAAAAATCCCTTTAGCCTTTAAAGAAAACGCCTTAGCCACGCTCAAAACGCTAAAAAACTCCATGTTTTCTAATAAAACGCCCTTTTGAGCCATTTTTTTAGCAAACATTTCGCCGGTGTGGATATAGTTACTGCTATTCATGCGCACCCTTTCAAAAAGAGCTTCCTCTTCAGTTTTTATGTGAATGAAATTATCTAATGGCGTGTAGCTGTTTAAATGGCTAAAACTCTCTTCAACCTGATAGCCACAAACGCTTTCAAACACGCTTAAAAGCTCAATTTCTGGGCTATAACTCCCCGCGCTCCCTATAAAAATAAGGCTTTCTGTATCAGGGTTTTTTAGGCATATTCTCGTTAAATTGATCGCACTCTCTATCAAGCCCACACCAATAGGTGCCGCCCCTTTTAAAGTTTCATTCCTTCCAGCGCAAAGCAGCATGAAAATCCTTTTTTTTTGCATTCATTAGATTATGATGAGCAAGCATTATAGACAAACCCTTAAAAGAAACACCTTAATTTTAAGGCTTCATTCACATTTCATTCACATGTTATTCCTTTTTCATTCACCACTTATTCACGCTATAATAACGCCATGGATACCAACAACAATATTGAAAAAGAAATCTTGGCGCTAGCCAAACAAAAAGTTAGCCCCATAGAGTATGAAAATTACTTGAGCCAGCTCAAATACAACCCTAACGCGAGCAAGAGCGATATTGCCTTTTTTTATGCCCCCAACCAAGTCTTATGCACCACGATTATGGCTAAACACGGTGCGTTGCTTAAAGAAATTTTAAGCCAGAATAAAGTCGGCATGCATTTAGCCCATAGCGTGGATGTGCGTATTGAAGTAGCGCCTAAAATCCAGGTTAGCGCCCAATCTAATATCAATTACAAAGCGGTAAAAACGAGCGTCAAAGACTCTTACACTTTTGAAAATTTTGTCGTAGGCTCATGCAATAACACCGTTTATGAAATCGCTAAAAAAGTCGCCCAAAGCGATACCCCCCCTTATAACCCGGTACTTTTTTATGGCGGCACAGGGTTAGGCAAAACGCACATTTTAAACGCTATCGGTAACCATGCTCTAGGAAAGCATAAAAAAGTCGTGTTAGTCACTTCAGAAGATTTTTTGACAGACTTTTTAAAGCATTTAGACAACAATACCATGGATTCTTTTAAAGCAAAATACCGCCATTGCGACTTTTTCCTATTAGATGACGCTCAATTTTTGCAAGGAAAACCCAAACTAGAAGAAGAATTTTTCCACACTTTCAACGAATTGCACGCCAACAGCAAACAAATCGTATTGATTTCAGATAGATCGCCTAAAAACATCGCCGGCTTAGAAGATCGCTTAAAATCGCGCTTTGAATGGGGGATAACCGCTAAAGTCATGCCCCCTGATTTAGAAACCAAACTCTCCATCGTCAAACAAAAATGCCAACTCAATCAAATCATTTTGCCCGAAGAAGTGATGGAATACATCGCCCAACACATCAGCGACAATATCCGCCAAATGGAAGGCGCGATCATTAAAATCAGCGTGAACGCGAACTTGATGAACGCTACCATTGATTTGAACCTCGCTAAAACCGTTTTAGAAGATTTGCAAAAAGATCATGCTGAAGGCTCAAGCTTGGAAAATATCTTACTCGCTGTCGCGCAAAGCTTAAACCTCAAATCCAGCGAAATCAAAGTCTCTTCGCGCCAAAAAAATGTCGCTTTGGCGAGAAAATTAGTCGTGTATTTCGCCAGGCTTTATACCCCTAACCCCACGCTCTCGCTCGCTCAATTTTTGGATTTAAAGGATCATTCAAGCATTTCTAAAATGTATTCTGGAGTTAAAAAAATGCTTGAAGAAGAAAAAAGCCCTTTCATCTTAAGCCTTAGAGAAGAAATCAAAAACCGCTTGAACGAATTAAACGACAAAAAAACCGCTTTCAATTTGAGTGAATGAAAAAAGGCTTATCACAAAGCGTTTCATTCACTTTTTTTTACATCCTATAACCCCAATAAAAACGCACATTCCTAAAGCTTTTTATTGTTTCATTCCATCCATTCACGCCCCTACTACTGTTACTAATTATTATTAATTAAAGTGTTACTTATCTATAACTTATTGATAACTTTTACTAAACCTTTTTTTAAGCTATAATCCAAATTAAAAAAGGAGTACGCATGAAAAAATCCCTATGTTTGTCTTTCTTTCTGACTTTCTCTAACCCTCTCCAAGCCCTTGTGATCGAGCTTTTAGAAGAAATCAAAACTTCGCCACATAAAGGCACTTTTAAGGCTAAAGTCCTTGATTCTAAAGAACCCAGACAGGTTTTAGGCGTTTATAACATTTCCCCACACAAAAAACTCACGCTCACTATCACCCACATATCCACTGCAATTGTCTATCAACCCCTTGATGAAAAACTTTCTTTAGAAACGACCTTAAACCCTAACCGCCCTACTATCCCTAGAAACACCCAAATTGTTTTTTCTTCAAAAGAACTGAAAGAACCGCACGCGCACCAAATACCTTCTTTAAACGCGCCCATGCAAAAACCACAAAATAAACCTAGCTCATCGCAACAATCTCCTCAAAACTTTTCTTACCCAGAGAATAAACTAGGCTCTAAAAACTCTAAAAACAGCCTTTTACAGCCTTTAGCAACTCCTAGCAAAATAAACCCCGCTAACGAAGTTAAAACGCCAACAAACGACACCAAACCCCCTTTAAAGCATTCTTCAGAAGATCGAGAAAATAACCTCTTTATAGCACCACCCACTGAAAAAACGCTCCCTAACAACAACACTTCTCATGCTGATACTTATGAAAACAATGAAAGCAACGAGAATAAAGATAATGTGGAAAAACAAGCCATTAGAGATCCCAATATCAAAGAATTTGCATGCGGGAAGTGGGTTTATGACGATGAAAATTTACAAGCCTATCGCCCAAGCATTTTAAAACGCGTTGATGAAGACAAACAGACTGCGACAGACATTACCCCTTGCGATTACAGCACCGCTGAAAATAAAAGCGGTAAAATCATTACCCCTTATACTAAAATCTCTGTTCATAAAACAGAGCCTTTAGAAGAGCCGCAAACTTTTGAAGCTAAAAACAATTTCGCCATTCTTCAAGCCAGAAGCTCTACAGAAAAATGCAAAAGGGCTAGAGCAAGAAAAGACGGCACGACTAGGCAATGCTATCTGATAGAAGAGCCTTTAAAACAAGCATGGGAGAGTGAATATGAAATCACTACGCAATTAGTGAAAGCCATTTATGAGCGCCCCAAACAAGACGATCAAGCAGAGCCGACTTTTTATGAAACCAGCGAATTGGCTTATTCTTCCACACGAAAAAGCGAAATAACGCGCAATGAATTGAATTTGAATGAAAAATTCATGGAATTTGTGGAAGTGTATGAGGGGCATTATTTAAACGATATAGTCAAAGAGAGCAGCGAATATAAAGAATGGGTTAAAAACCATGTGCGCTTTAAAGAAGGGGTGTGCATGGCCTTAGAAATAGAAGAGCAACCACGAGCCAAAAGCACGCCTTTGAGTATTGAAAACTCTCGTGTTGTGTGTGTCAAAAGGGGGAATTATTTATTCAACGAAGTTTGAGATGGTGGCTTGAGGCGGAATCGAACCACCGACACGAAGATTTTCAGTCTTCTGCTCTACCGACTGAGCTATCAAGCCAAGCGAAAGACAATTATTACATAAAAAAGGTAAAATAAAGCTTAATTTTTTAAAAAAATGACTAAAAAGATATAATCTACTCAAAAATTAAACAAGGATTAAAATGAAATTAATTTCATGGAATGTGAACGGGTTAAGGGCTTGCATGACTAAGGGCTTTATGGATTTTTTCAATAGCGTTGATGCGGATGTTTTTTGCATTCAAGAATCTAAAATGCAACAAGAACAAAACACCTTTGAATTTAAAGGGTATTTTGATTTTTGGAATTGCGCGATTAAAAAAGGCTATTCTGGGGTGGTAACTTTCACTAAAAAAGAGCCTTTAAGCGTGAGCTATGGTATTAATATGGAAGAGCATGACAAAGAAGGGCGCGTGGTAACTTGCGAATTTGAGTCGTTTTATTTAGTGAACGTTTATACCCCTAATTCCCAACAAGCCCTATCCAGGCTTAGTTATCGCATGAGTTGGGAAGTGGAATTTAAGAAATTTTTAAAAGCTTTAGAATTGAAAAAACCGGTCATTGTGTGCGGGGATTTGAACGTGGCTCACAATGAAATTGATTTAGAAAACCCCAAAACCAACCGAAAAAATGCGGGTTTTAGCGATGAAGAGAGAGGGAAATTCAGCGAGCTTTTGAACGCTGGATTTATTGACACTTTCCGTTATTTTTACCCCAATAAAGAAAAGGCTTATACTTGGTGGAGTTATATGCAACAAGCAAGGGATAAAAACATTGGTTGGCGCATTGATTATTTTCTATGCTCTAACCCTTTAAAAACGCGCTTAAAAGACGCTTTAATTTATAAAGATATTTTAGGGAGCGATCATTGCCCGGTGGGGTTGGAACTAGTTTAAAGGTAGAAAGTGTGCGAAATAAAGACAGAAAAAAGCCTTACAAAAGATGAGTCGTATTCAAAAGCAAAAGGCCATTTGATCCCCACTTCAATACTAGCGTCATGGTTGAATAGCACGGTTTGGAATTTAAACCCCACTAAACCCAACATCCTAAAATTGGAAGTTTTGAGCGAAAACCCTTGAATGCTGCGCCAATCGTCAATGATGAAATTCGCGCTGTGTTTGGAAATCGTCCATGTGTTTTCAGCAACCTGCATGCCGTAAAAAAGAGAAAATACATACAAGGGGTTTTTATTGTATTCCACGATCAAATCCCCCCCAAAGCCATAAGTGAACATGTTCGCTTGAGCGCCCGTTCTTTTATTGAGCATGACATTCCCGTAATCCATAAAAAAATAATAGCGCGAATAAAACCAGTAATGAGTGGGGTTAATCTCCCAGCCTAAAGAAAAGCTCGCTCCTTCAATCGTGCGTTTGAGATCGTTGTATTTTTTCATGATCATTTTCCCTACCTGATATTGAGAAGCCACATAAAAACGGCTTTTGGCTTGCACAATCACAGGGTTTAAAAAATAAACGCTTAAAAATAAGGGGGTTACTTTTTTAAATAAATCCTTTGAAAAAAATTTCACACTTTAATACTTCCTGTTGAGTGGGGAGTTGAGATTGTCTTGGTGGTTAGTGGCTCGTTGCAAAACGTTGTTCGTTCTTTTTTGCGAAGGATCAAGGTTTTCTTCATTATTGATCTCATCAATTTTATTTTCGTTATTGATCAAATCATTCACTGCTTTGGTGGCTTTTTCATCTTCTTCTTCATGTTCAATTTTTTTTATATCCTTATTCGCTTGATTGATTGGATTGTTTTGAGTGGTTTTAGTGTTGTTTTGGTGCGATTGGGACGATTTTTTAGGCTCGTCTTTGCACGCGCTAAACAGGCTTAAAACAAAAGAGATAGCGATAAAATGAGTGATTTTAGATTTCATCAATTAAATTTCCTTAAGTCAATGTATAATTTGGCTATCTTATCATAAAAATGATTAAGGATTGGCTAGGGTAAGAACAAATTGCAAGAAACAAATGACTTATTAAAAACATTGAACGTGAAATCGCTTTTAGAAGCCTTGCTTGTTTATACGCCCAAAGGCTACAAAGATTTGAATTTATTAGAGCGTTTTGAAACGGGCTTGAGCGGCGTTTTAGAAGTGGGTATTTTAGAGAAAAGAAACTACGCCAAAGTTTTAAAGATTTTCGCCTATTCCAAACGATTTTGCAAAAATTTAGAGCTTGTTTTTTTCAATTACAGCGCGTTCCATCACAGCCAGTTTAAAACCGGCGAGAGTTTATTTATTTATGGTAAATTAGAGCAAAGCTCTTTTAATCAAGCTTATATCATTAACACGCCTAAAATCCTTACTGAATTTGGAAAAATTTCTTTAATTTTTAAAAAAGTTAAAAACCATAAAAAAATACAAGAAAATTTACAAAAACTCCTTTCATTAGAAAATTTAAAAAAGGAAGGCGTTAAAGAAAATATCGCGCGTTTGTTGTTGGAAATCTTTTTCCCCACGCCGCATTTTGTCAAGGATTTTGAAACGGATAAAAATTTTCCTTTGCGACATTTAAATGCATTAAAATACATTGAAATGCTTTTTTATATGAAAAATTTAGAGCGCAAGAAATTGCAATTTGGCGCTAAAATCGCATGCCCCAATAACAGCGAACGCCTGAAAGCGTTTATCGCTTCTTTACCCTTTAAACTCACGCGCGACCAACAAAACGCCATCAAAGAAATCCAAAGCGATCTCACCAGTTCTATAGCGTGCAAGCGTTTGATTATAGGCGATGTGGGGTGCGGGAAAACGATGGTGATTTTAGCGAGCATGGTATTAGCTTACCCCAATAAAACCCTTTTAATGGCGCCCACTTCCATTCTCGCTAAACAGCTTTATAACGAAGCCTTAAAATTTTTACCCCCTTATTTTGAAGTGGAATTGCTACTCGGCGGGAGCCATAAAAAAAATCATTTGTTTGAAAAAATCACGCATGTTATTATCGGCACGCAAGCGTTGTTGTTTGATAAGCGCGATTTAGATGAATTCGCTTTAGTGATCACTGATGAACAGCACCGATTTGGCACTAAGCAGCGCTACCAATTAGAAAAAATGGCAAGCAGTAAGGGCAATAAACCCCATTCTTTGCAATTTTCCGCTACCCCCATTCCTCGCACTCTGACTTTAGCCAAAAGCGCGTTTGTGAAAACGACCATGATTAGAGAAATCCCTTATCCTAAGGAGATTGAAACTCTGGTTTTGCATAAAAGAGATTTTAAAATAGTGATGGAAAAAATCAGCGAAGAAATCGCTAAAAACCACCAAGTCATTGTCGTTTATCCGCTGGTGAATGAGAGCGAAAAAATCCCGTATTTATCGCTGAGCGAGGGGGCAAGTTTTTGGCAAAAACGCTTTAAAAAGGTTTATACCACTTCAGGGCAGGATAAAAATAAAGAAGAAGTGATTGAAGAATTCAGAGAGTCCGGGAACATTCTTTTAGCGACCACGCTCATTGAGGTAGGTATTTCTTTACCACGATTGAGCGTGATAGTGATTTTAGCGCCCGAAAGGTTAGGCTTAGCGACTTTGCACCAGTTAAGGGGGCGCGTGTCTCGTAACGGCTTGAAAGGCTATTGTTTTTTATGCACGATCCAAGAAGAAAACGAACGATTAGAAAAGTTTGCTGATGAATTGGACGGCTTTAAAATCGCTGAATTGGATTTAGAATACAGAAAAAGCGGGGATTTACTCCAGGGCGGAGAGCAGAGCGGGAATAGTTTTGAATACATTGACTTAGCCAGAGATGAAAGCATTATCGCTGAAGTGAAAAGGGATTTTTTAAAAAATGCTAGCGTTTCACAAGGAACATTTGAAAATTGAAAATTAAGGCGGAATTGGGTAATTTAAATCATTTAAAATAAAGGATAGAAATGCAAAATAAAGAAATTGGTGGAGAAAAAAGCGTTAATGAAAAAAATGTAGAGGTTTTTAATCGTTATTTTCCCGGTTGCTTGAGTATAGAAAATGACAACCAACTCACGCTAGACACAAAAAAATTAAAAGCGTTACTAGGGGATTTTAGCGAGATAAAAGAAGAGGGCTATGGGTTGGATTTTGTGGGTAAGAAAATCGCCTTGAATCAAGCTTTTAAGAAAAATCATAAGATTTTAAAGCCTTTAAATGAATCCACGAGCAAGCACATTCTCATCAAGGGCGATAATTTAGACGCTCTCAAAATCTTAAAACAAAGCTATAGTGAAAAAATCAAAATGATCTACATTGACCCTCCTTATAACACGAAAAACGAGAATTTTATCTATGGCGATGATTTCTCGCAATCCAATGAAGAGGTTTTAAAAACATTGGATTATTCTAAAGAAAAGCTGGATTATATCAAGAACCTTTTTGGGTCAAAATGCCATAGCGGGTGGCTTAGTTTCATGTATCCTAGATTGTTGCTCGCTAGAGATTTGCTCAAACAAGACGGCGTGATTTTCATTAGCATTGACGATAACGAAGCCGCCCAACTCAAACTTTTATGCGATGAAATTTTTGGGGAGGGGAATTTTTGTTCTTTGTTGTCTGTAGTAGATAATCTTAAGGGTAATAACAATACAGATGGTATAGTAAATACACATGAATATTGTTTAATTTATGCAAAAAATAAAGATTTACATATATTTAAGGATATGTTAGTTGATGAAAATGAAGATGAATTGATGAAGTGGAATATTGATGAATACGGATATTGGAAAGAAGGGCGCAATATTAAAGGGACAGGAGAAAATGCTCCGAGAGAAAAACGACCTAGTATGTTTTATCCTATCTATTTAAGTGATGATTTAGAAATATCTTTAGAAAAATCTAATAAATACCATATTGAAGTGTTGCCACTTACAAATGGCAAAGAAGTGTGTTGGAATTGGGGTAAAGATTTTTTACAAGCAAATAAGCATGAATTGATTGTTAAAAAAGTAGGTGATAATTATAATTTTATTAAAAAACAAAGACCATTATTGGGCGATTTACCGAGTAAAAAAATGAAAACAACTTGTTATAAACCTAAATATTCTACTTCTGTAAGTTCAGCAACATTAAAACAACTTTTTGGTGAACCTATTTTTAATTATTCTAAATCAATTTATTTTATTTATGATTTAATCCAAATCGCTACCAATGAGGGCGACATCATCTTAGACTTTTTCGCCGGGAGCGGGACAACCGCGCATGCCGTGTTAGAGAGTAATAAGAGCGATTATCAAAAATTAAGTGAGGGGGGGGGGTATTTAATGGCTTGAACGCCGCATTGAAAGAAAGGCGTTTCATTCTCGTCCAATTAGATGAAAAAATTGATCCCAAGAAAAACAAAAGCGCGCATGATTTTTGTTTGAACACTCTAAATTCCACCTCCCCAAGCATTTTTGACATCACCCAAGAAAGGATTAAAAGAGCTGGGGCTAAAATCCAAGAAGCTTGCCCCGATTTAGATGTGGGGTTTCAAGCGTTTGAAATCATTGATGATGAAACGCATGCTAACGATAAAAATCTCAGTCAAGCCCATCAAAAGGATTTGTTCGTTTATTTTAACCTTGAAAAAATGGGAACCCAAACGATTTTAATCAAGCTTTTAGGCTGCGAGGGTTTGGAGCTCACTACCCCTATAATTTGCTTGATTGAAAACGCCTTGTATCTGGCTCAAAATACGGCTTTCATTGTTGGGGATATAGAAATGAGTGAGGTTTTAGAAAACTTGAAAGATAAAGGGGTGGAAAAAATTAGCATGTATATGCCCGCTATCAGTAACGATAGGCTGTGTTTGGAATTGGGCAGTAATTTGTTTGATTTGAAATTAGAGAGCGGCGATTTAAAGATTAGGGGGTAGAAGTGAAAATCAAATTCAAACGATTGGATTATCAAGAAAAATGCTTGAATCAAATTTTAGGGGTGTTTAAGGGGGTCTATTTTGAAGAGTCAAAAGAGGATGTTCAAAGGATTTCTAACCCTATTTTTGAAATAGGGGCGATCAAAGATCTTTTATTAGAAAATATTGAGAATTTGCGATCCGAGCAAAAAATAACCCAGGGAAGCGTGGGGATTGAAAAGTCGTTAAACTGCGATATTTTAATGGAAACAGGCACTGGGAAGACCTTTTGCTTTTTGGAATGCGTTTATGCCTTGCACAAAAACTACCATTTGTCAAAATTTATCGTTTTAGTGCCAAGCAACGCCATTAAATTAGGGGTTTTAAAGAGTGTTGAAATCACCAGAGAATTTTTTAAAAGCGAGTATTCTAACACGCATTTAGAAAGCTATGAAGATGTAGAAAGATTTATTTTAGCGAGTAATCACAAATGCTGTGTGTTGGTGATGACTTTTTCTGCCTTTAATAAAGAGAAAAACACTATCAATCAATCATGCTTAGAAAACACGAATCTGTTCAATGGTGCAAAAAGTTACATGCAAGCTTTAGCGAGTATGCACCCCATCGTAATCATGGACGAACCGCACCGATTTTTAGGCGATAAAACAAAAAAATATTTGGAACAATTAAACGCTTTAATCACGCTCAGGTTTGGGGCGACTTTTAAAGATGATTACAATAATTTGATTTACGCGCTAGACAGCAAAAAAGCGTTTGATTGCGCCCTAGTGAAAAGCATTAGCGTGGCGTCCGTGGGGGAGAGTGATGAGTGTTTTTTAGAGCTTAAAGAGATTAAAAAAATACAAAACGAATATGAAGCGATAATCAACTACACGAATTTAGACAATAAAACTAAAAGCGTCAAAGTCAAAACGCATGATAATTTAGGCGTGCTAACTCGTATCAGCGCTTTAGAAGATTACATTGTAGAAAAAATCACTAAAACTGAGATTCGTTTTCTCAATGGCTTTAATTTGTTGCTGGATCAAAAAGAGCCTTTTTCTTATTTTGTAGAGGGCAAACAAGAAGTGATGCTGAAAGAAGCGATAAAAAGCCATTTTGAAAGAGAAGAAGGGCTTTTTAAAAAAGGGATTAAAGCCTTGTGCATGGTGTTTATTAGCGGGGTGAATAGCTATTTAAGCGAAAACGAACAGCCGGCTAAATTAGCCCTTTTATTTGAAAAACTTTACCAACAAGAGCTTGAAGAAGTCTTAAAAAAGCCTTTAGATGAAAATTACAGAGCGTATTTAGAGCGCACTAAAGAGGACATTAAAAGAGTGCATGGAGGGTATTTTGCTAAAAGCAAGAAAGAGAGCGACGAAGCCCAAGTGATCGCGCTCATTTTAAAAGAAAAAGAAAAATTGCTGAGTTTTGATTCTGATCTCAGGTTTATTTTTTCGCAATGGGCGTTGCAAGAGGGGTGGGATAACCCTAACGTGATGACGATTTGCAAATTAGCCCCTAGCTCTTCTAATATCACTAAATTGCAACAAATCGGTAGGGGGTTAAGACTCGCTGTGAATGATAAGGGCGAACGCATCACTAAAGAGCATGCTGATTTTGATTTTGTCAATGAATTAGTCGTGATCGTGCCGCAAGTGGAGGGGGATTTTGTGGGAGCGATCCAGCAAGAGATAAGCGAACACAGCTTGATCAAACAAGTATTCAGTGGGGAAGAGCTAGAAAAAAGCGGCATGGTTAAAAAAGGGTATTACGGGGCTTTATTTGAAAAGTTAGAGGGTTTGGGTTTTGGAGAAAAAACAGATGATGAAAACTTTAAACTCACTCTCAATCAAAACGAATTTTTAAAAAAAGAGCCGGAACTAGAAAATTTAAAAAATGAAAAATACTTGGATTTTGAAAAATTAAAAGATTTTTTAAAAGATCGCTTAGTTGGCAATCCTAGAGTTAGGAACAAAAACGAGCGAAAAACTGAAAAAATCAAAATTAATCAAGAAAATTTTAAAAAATTTGAAACCTTATGGGCGGGTTTGAACCATCAAGCTAGGATCGCTTATGCCATTGACAGCGAGAGCTTGATTGATGAGATTGTCAAAAAGATCAATGCTTCTTTTAATGTCAGTTCAAAAAGAATTTCGGTTACGATGCATAAAAAAGTAGAAACGATGGGAAATAACGCTACTACAAAGACTTTTGATCGAGAAAGCGCATGCGTGTGGAGTTTGCATGAATTTATCAGCGCCTTGTCTAATAAGGTGAAATTGAGTTTTAAAAGCGTGGCTAAAGTGTTGGAAAAAATTGATAAAAACAAATTTGATCTAATTAAGAAAAACGAACAAGAGGGCTTAAGGCGGTTAGAAGAGCTGTTTTTGGAAATCATTTATCAAAATATTAAAGATAAAATCTCCTATCAAATGCGCGAAACGACGATTAAAAACAGAAAAAACGATGCGTTTTATGATGAAAAAGGAGAAATTAGAGAGTTTTTAGACGGGAGTTTGGGGGTGGATAAATATGAAATTAAAAATGCAAGCGTGCAAGAAAAATGCCTGTATGAAAATTTCATGCAAGTGGAGAGCGAGATTGAAAAAGACACGATTGAAGAATCTAACGACACTAAAATCATTGTTTTTGGCAAGCTCCCTAGGGTTAAAATCCCGATAGGGTTGAATCAAACTTATAGCCCTGATTTTGGGTATGTGGTTGAAAACAACGATAAAAAAGTGTTGTTAGTGGTAGAAACTAAGGGGGTTGATAAAAAAGGCAAATTACGCCCTGAAGAAGAGCGGAAAATTTCAACCGCTAAGAAATTTTTTGAAGCTTTAAAAAAGCAAGGCATGAATATTGAATACAAAACCAAGTTGAATAATGATCAATTAAGCGCGTTAATTAATGAAGTTTTAAATCGTAAAGATTAGAGTTATTTTAATGTTTCACATGGAACAATTTTGATTTAGATCAATTTAATCTAATCTCTAAAAAGGTCTTATTGAAATGGATATGATAAAGTTTAATTAAATTTACTAAGGAATAGTCAATGGAGTTAAAAATCAATATAGAGAATTGCTACGGAATAGGCAAGATAAAAGAAAAATCTTTAGATTTTTCAAAAGCAAACAGCTGTCTTTTATATGCTCAAAATGGGGTTTTTAAAACTTCATTTGCAAAAAGTCTAACCGATTTAATAAATAATGAAATGCCAAAAGATAATTTTTATCCTAAGCGTGAAAGCAAAATAGAGATTGAGTTTAATGGTCATGGAATATCAAAAGAAAATGTTGCTGTTTTTCATTCTTATGATGAAAAATTTAACTCTGAAGACAGCGTTACAACTTTTATGGCAAAATCAGAACTAAAACAACGATATGATGATATTCTTTCAGAATTAGAAGAAAAAAAGAAGGCGCTTTTAAAAAGTCTTAAAGGCGGTTTTAATTATGAAAAAGAAATTGAAACCATTAAAAATAAAAATTTTTATGAAATTTTAGATAATCATTTGACCGAAATAGAAAACAGCGAAGAACACTATTCTTTTAAATATCATGATATGTTTGATAAATCAGAAAAAGTGAAAGACTTTGTCAATAAGAATCGTGATTTGATTGAGCAATATTTCAACAAATATAAAGAATTATTGTCTATATCTAAGGTTTTTAAACATACAGAGGTTGGAGATTTTGGAACAAATCATGCTAACGATCTTAAAAAAGCTTTAGAAAATGATAGATTTTTTAAAGCTAACCATAGTTTGATGATTGCTGAAGAGGAAATTAAAAACTATAACAAATTATCAGAGATCTTTGAAGAAGAAAAAAATAAGATTTTAAATAATGAGAATCTTAAAAATAGCTTTGCTAATATTGAAAAAGCCATAAATGCCAATAAGGAACTTAAAGCTTTTAAAGATGCTATTAATAGGGACAATACATTATTGACAGAACTTTTAAATTATGATTCTTTCAGAGAAAAGGTGTTGTTTAGCTATCTTAAACAAGCTATTCAAAATGTTAGAATTTTAGTTGAACTTTATAGAGAGAAAAAGCCTGAAATAGAAGAAATTATAAAACAAGCTAATAAAGACCAGAAAGAATGGGTATCTGTTATTGAAATTTTTAATCAAAGATTTCTTGTTCCCTTTAAAGTTAAGCTTCAAAATCAAAAAGATATTTTATTGAATAAAGACGCTGCACAATTTAGATTTATATTTTCTGATGACAATCAGGATATGAATGTTCAAAAAGAAGATTTGCAAAAACATTTAAGCGGAGGGGAAAAGAGAGCATTATATATCCTACAAATCTTGTTTGAAATTGAAGCTAGAAAAAGAAGCGACAAAACCCAACTCTTAGTTTTTGATGATATTTCAGACTCTTTTGATTATAGAAATAAGCATGCAATTATTGAATATCTTAATGATTTGCAAGAATGCAGACAATTTAAATTGCTTGTGATGACGCATAATTTTGATTTTTACCGCACCCTGGGAAGCCGTTTGAATATTCCTAGAGAACAGATTAAAATGATCCGCAAAAATGATGCTAGAGAAATAACTTTTGAAAGTGGTGGGTATTTGAAGAGTGTTATTAAATGCATTAGAGACTCAGAAAAAGATAAAGACTTTTTTGCACTGATACCTTTTGTGAGAAATTTAATTGAATATACAAGCTTTCAAGCAGACAAAAACGACAATTATATAAAACTTACAAGTTGCTTACACATGAAAGAAGATACAAAAGATATTCAAATTCAGGATATTTCAAAAATTTTTGATAGCGTTTTTGGCACAGAGCGAAAAAAGAAAAAAATTGAAAAAGATAACTCAAAATTATACTTTCAAGCAATTTATGATATTGCAGAAGAAATTTATAACGATAAAGATCGTAATCGTATTGAATTACAAAATAAGATTATTCTTTCAATGGCGATCAGATTAAAAGCTGAAGAATGGATGTTAAATAAACTAAATCAAGAATTCGAATCGGAGAAAAATCAAACAAGGGAGTTATATGATGCCACTAAAAAAGAACTATCTGATGATGAAAAAAGGGTTATACAAAAGGTTTTAATGATTACTCCTGAAAATATTCACATTAACTCTTTCATGTTTGAACCCATTTTGGACATATCCCTTGATCATTTATATACATGTTTGGAGGAAGTCAAAAATTTAAATTAAATAAGGCTTATCAATAGATCAATTACCCTAATGTTTCACATGGAACAATTTCAAAGAAAAGCGTTTTATTTAAAATTCATGGCGCTTTTGTTATAATCGTTTTTATCCAATTTTAAAGGCGTTTTATGATTAGTTTCGCTCGCATCCCCCTCAAAGATTTCATTAAAAAATACAATCCCCAAGAACCCAAAAAGGAAACTATAGAAAATTTTGAAAAAGAAATAAACAGCTTATTAGAAAACGCAAAAAGACAAGATGATGAAGAATTTCAAAAAAATGAAATCAATAAGTTTTTAAAAAATGCCTATGGCTATGACTGCAATACCAATAAAAAAGTGGATAGCGCGATCTATGTGGATGGGGAAGTCCAAGTGCTTATTGAAGTCAAAGCCCTAAATAAAAAGACAGAATTCCCTAAAGACAGAGAAAACCCTCTCAGTAAAGCCTTTTGTCAAATGGTTTTGTATTTTTTGGAAGAGAGAGAAAAAAACAATTCCCTAAAACACGCCATTATTTGCAACACGCATGAATTTTTTCTCTTTGATTGTAAGGATTTGCTCTTTTTAAAAGAAGATAAACGCATCAAAAAATTCTATAATAGTTACGCTAAAAAAGAAGGTACAGACTCTTCAAAACCAAAATTTTACAAAGATTTAGAACAATATTTGCGAGAAGATTTTCAGGGCGAACTCCCCTACACTTACTTTAATTTAAACGATGATTTTAAAGAACTTCCTTTGATTTATCAAGTTTTAAGCCAAGAAGTCCTTTTAAAACAAAAGAAAACCCTTGACGCTAACACGCTTAACAAAGATTTTTATGAAGAATTGCTTTACATTTTAGGGTTAGAAGAGCAAAATGACAAAGGGAAAATTTTAATCAAGCCCAGCCGCACCCAAAACTCCCTAAGCGATGCTTTAAAAAAGAAATACAACAATTTAGACGATGAAGAAGTCATGGCGTTACTCATCGCTTGGAATAACCGCATCTTGTTTTTACGGCTTTTAGAAAGCCTTTTAATTTCTTTCAAGCATTTTGAAAAACCTTTCTTAACCATAGAAAACTTTAAAGATTTCAACGCCCTAAACACCCTCTTTTTTGAAGTCCTAGCCAAGAAAAACAGCGAGCGCCTCCAAGCCATTAAAGAAAACAAGATTTTAGAAAAAATCCCTTATTTGAATTCCAGTTTGTTTGATAAAACGCCTTTGGAATTAAAGGGGCATGAAATCAAATCGCTCGATAACTATCCTTTAGAGATTTATCCTAAATCCGTTCTCAAAAAACATGAAAATTACCAAGAAAAAAAAGAATTGCCCTTGCTGGAATACCTTTTTGCATTTTTGCGTCTTTATAAATTCACCACCACCCCTAAAGACATTAAAGATAATACCGATACCAGCGAAAGCCGTTTGATTAACCCTAGCGTTTTGGGGCTTGTTTTTGAAAAACTCAACGGCTATAAAGAGGGGAGCTTTTATACCCCAAGCTTCATCACAAGCTACATGTGCAAAGAGAGTATCACGAAAATCGTGCGGGATAAATTCAACGCCACTTATCAGTGGGACTGCAAAGATTTAGAAGCGTTGAAAGGAAAAATAGACAGAAATTTTTCAAATGAAAAAGCTAAAGAATACCTAAACACGCTTTTAACCTTACGCGTTTGCGATCCGGCGGTGGGGAGCGGGCATTTTTTAGTCTCTGCGCTCAATGAAATGGTGCGGGTTGCTTACGAGCTAGGGCTTATTGCTTCCTTGTATCGCCACGAGCTTAAATTAGAAAACGATGAAATCATCATCCACACGCCAGAGGATAAAGTCTTTAAATACACCATACCGCCTAGAGAAAACGACCCCCACCACCACATCCAAAAAGAACTTTTTGAGCTTAAAAAAGACATTATTGAAAACTGCCTTTTTGGCGTGGATATTAACCCCAATTCTTGCGAAATCACCAAACTCAGACTATGGATAGAGCTTTTAAAATACAGCTATTATATTTTTGAAAAGGGCAAGAACACTAACGCGCTTGAAACCCTCCCCAACATTGACATTAACATTAAGTGCGGTAATTCGCTCATTTCTAGGTTTGCACTCAAAGATAAAGCCTTATTAAAAACCGAAAAAAATAAAAACCTAGAATACTACATCGCTGAATATAAAGAACTCGTTAAAATCTACAAAGACCCTAAAATCTTAGAAACCCTAACGCACCCCATAAAAGACTCTGACGCTGTTAGAAAATACGCTAAAGAACGCCTTTATCAAGAATTAGCACAAAACCCTAACAAAGATTTTAAAAAGGCTCTCAATGATAGGATAGAGAAAGTTAAAGAAGTTTTTAAACTCACTTTAGACCCCTCTCAAAAAGAATTAAAATTTAAAAAATTTTTAAAAGAGCATTTAGAACTCTATGGCAAGAGTATCTTAGAAGAGGCAAACGATAACGGCTTAGAATTGGAAGCCCTAGCATTAGAAAAGAAAATGGCGCATGAAGGTCTTTTCCACGATTACACACCCTACCCCAAACTAGACAAATCGGATAAAGTAGTGGGGCTAGAACATTTTAACCGCTATGTCCTAACATCTTATAAAGATTTACAAGATGAAAACGAACGCTACGCTAACGCTCTTGAATGGCGCTTTGAATTCCCTGAAGTGTTGGACGATGAGGGGGATTTTTTAGGCTTTGATTGCATCATTGGCAACCCGCCTTATATCCGTCAAGAACACATCAAAGACTTAAAGCCTTTATTGCAAAAGCAATACCAGGATTTCTATAACAGCTCAAGCGACATTTACACCTACTTTTTTGCCCTGGCTTTAAACCTTTTAAAAGAAAAGGGGTTTAGCGCTTTCATCACTTCCAACAAATACGCGCGCGCCAAATACGGCGCTAAATTGAGGGAATGGCTGCTCAAAAAAACCACCATTGCCAGCTACATGGAATTAAACGCCTTAAAAGTCTTTGAGAGCGCTGCAGTGGATACCAGCATCATGAATTTCATCAAACAAACGCCCCCTAAAGAGAACAGCTTTAAATATTACGAACCCACCGAAAACGATAAAGACGATTTGAAAAGCGCCCGCCCCTTATCCATGAAACAAAACGCGCTTTCAACAGAAAGCTTTATTTTTGCCAACGCCACGCTTTTAGCTTTAAGGGATAAAATAGAGAGCGTCGGCACCCCGCTTAAAGACTGGGACATTCAAATCAATTATGGGATAAAAACCGGCTGTAACGAAGCCTTTATCATTCCCACTGAAAAAAGAGACGAAATCTTAAAAAACTGCGATGATGTGCAAAAAGATGAAAGGGGAATGAGCGAAAGAGAAAGAACAAAAGAGCTTATCAAGCCCATTTTGAGAGGGAAAGACATTAAAAGGTATTCTTATGAGTGGGCGGATTTGTGGGTGATTAACACCCATAACGGCTACACTTCTGCCCTAAAATCTAAAATCCCTCCCATTGATATAGAAAAATACCCAGCGCTCAAAGCACATTTAGACTCTCATTATGACGCTATTGCAACACGATGCGATCAAGGAGACACCCCCTATCACTTAAGGAATTGCACGTATTTAGAGGATTTTGAAAAAGAGAAAATTGTGTGGGCAAGTGTGGGATTTGTTGAATATTGTATGATCCCAGGATTATTGATACTTGATACAAATTATTTTTTTGAAGTCAGTAAATTTGGCAATACAAAAAATTATTTGCTTGGACTTTTAAATTCAAAATTGCTAACTTTTTGGTTAAAAGCTAAAAATACGCCATTAGGCGATATGGGAGCTTATAGAAATTATAAGTATAATATTATGGAGTTACCGATGGTAAAAATAACGGCAAAAAATAAAAAAATCGCCGATAAAATCATCGCTTTAGTGGATAAAATCCTACAAGCAAAAGCAAAAGACCCTAAAGCCAACACCCAAGGATTAGAACAAGAAATTGACGCCTTAGTCTATCAGCTCTATAATCTCACCGATGAAGAAATTAAGATCATTGAAGACGGGCAGTGAATAAAAAGCGCTTTACCTTAAAGGAAACCCCTTAAATAGGGGAAACCTTTGGCTTAATGGGTTTTTTTAACAACGATTTTAACCCTATACTTAAAAAAAGGTATTTTTAAGTATAATACGACCAAAGGTTTTTTACCATGTTTTTTGGACATAGTAATCCTTTGAAGGTAATTTACCCCCTAATCTCTAGCAAAAAAACTAGGGGGTGAGCGTTATTTTATCCTAACCCTTAAAACAAGCAAGAACAATCAAACGCAATTTAAAGATTAAAAAAGCTTTTTCTAACGCATGGCTTTGGACTAAAACCATAAATAGTAGGGATCGTGATGTTTAAAGCAAACGCCTTAAAAACTAAAAAATACCATAAAATTGCTTTTAAATCTATATAGTGGAAAAAAGACTTATTTTGGTTATAAAAAACGGCTCTTGTGTTAAAAGGATTGTTAAAAGATGAAAAAAGCGAGTAAGCTTTTAAGAAATCTTGATTTGTTCTAATTTTTGAGTTATAATGCTTCTACATTATAAGGGCTGACCGAAGCCCAACTTTCTTTACAAACTACTTAAATCTTCAAAATCTTTATTCCCAATGCTTTTAATCAAGTCATCTAGAAATAAGGTAATTTTGTTAGGTTCAATACCAATCACTAAAATTCTGTCTATTGGAATGTTTTCTGTTTCCCCACTGAATGATGTGGCTATTCGTGGGCGGTTGTTTGGTTGGATTTTGAGTAAGTTTTCCCAATGATACGCGCGATTTCTAATCGTCCATAGCAAGTTTAACGCTATATGGGCTTTGGCATAATTAGAGAGATTTTGTTTTCTGTTTTTAATAAGCAAAGTATCTTTATTTTCGTGATAATAAGCTCTAAAACGATACGCTCCCAAATCTAATATTACCCCCTCTAACTTATAACAAAAAATAAGCCTGATCACTGCCCCCTAAAGACATTTTAGATAAGATTAAAGAATGCGTGATTTCTTTTTTCTTTTCTTTTTGCTCGTTAATTAAATTTGTTAAAGAATTTTCACTAAACACCCATTCGCTCCCTTTCATTTGAGTCAAGCAATAGTCTAAAGCGTTGCGTAAATAAATTTCTAAGCTAGAGATTTTAGGCGTGATGAAAGAAATGAGTTTTAAATTTTCTTTGTATTGCTCTAGGCTGTTATAAGTATCTAATCTGTCTTTGGACAGAATGAGCGTAATATTATTCTTAAAATATTGTAAATCTTGCATAGTATTTTCTTAAAGTCCTTTTGATTAAGGACTCAATAAGTTTCACAGAAATCATTTTAATTCTTAAACAAAGACTCTAAAGCTTCTACCCCTACTTTTGGCGTTTCTTTTTCGTTTTCATTTTCTGCGTTTTCTTTGACGCTAGGAATGGTTTCAAACTCTATGTGATAGCCTGTAAGCATGGACGCTAAACACACATTCACCCCGCCTTTACCGATAGCCTTAGATTTTTCAATATCTAACAAACGCACCTTAGCCTTTTGCAAATGGTTATTGACAATAAAACGCTCTTGAATGGATTCTTTTTCTTCAGCACTCAATTCTTCTATGGGGATTTTTTTAACCTCAACGCTTAAAATTTTGGCTGGAGCGAGCGCTAAAGTGATATAAATTTCAGGCACATTAGAATACTCTATGCAATCAATGTTTTCTTTATTCAATTCGTTACTGATCGCATTGATGCGCACGCCCTTAACCCCCACAGCCGCGCCTATGGGATCAATCCTAGCGTTATGGGAAAAAAAGCTCACTTTCGCTCTGTTGCCTGGGATTCGCACGCAATGGATGATTTCAATTTCTTTATCTTTAATTTCAGGGACTTCTAATTCCAACAACGCTTCAAGCATTTTAGGGGTGGTGCGGCTCAGCTCTAATAGTAAGCCTTTTTTCGTGCGTTTGACTTGCGTTAAAACCGCTTTAATGCTATCGCCTATTTTAAAACTCTCGCCCTTGATGCGATGGCGCATGGAAAGAACGCCCTGAAATTGCTGCTCAATCTCAATAAAAGTGTTTTGGTTGCTATCCACTAAAATCACTTGCCCCATTAAAACGCTGTTAAGACGCTTTTGAAACGCTTCAAAGTGGCTGTCTTCTAACGCTTTTTCTAACTGGTATTGCAAATCTTTAAAAAGGCGGTTGATCGCTCCTTGTTTCATGCTCTCCAAACTCAAGCTGTAAGACAATTCGTCCTTAATCTTAACGCTTGGATCCATTTCTTTGGCTTTAGACAGGCTGATGTATTTAGAAGGATCGTTAATTAACCTTTCATCATCATCTTCTAAAACTTCCACCAACTGGATAAGCTGGAGCTGCTTGTTTTCTTCAACCACCAAGTAGCGCGCTAGGGGGTCTAACTCATTTTGCGCCATTTTTAACAAACAGCCTTGAATCACTTTTGAAATCATCTCTTTAGGCAAATTTTTTTCATACGCAATGCATTCTATAAGGTCGCTGATTTTTTCCATTCTTAAGTTCCTTTAAATTGATGTTCTGTCGTTTTCTATCATTCTGTTGTGGGGGACTTTGTGCGTTTAAAAGAAATTTTATTATAGCGAATTTTTAAGCTTTATTAAGAATTTCTTCTAAAACCAGAGCGATTTTTTCCAAATCTTCTTCATTCAGGCTAAAGACTTCAAAACACACAAATTCGCATGAAATTCTTGAAATAACGCCTTTTTGAAAAAGCTTTAAATAAAGCTTCTCACTATTTAAAGCGCGGGTGTTTTTGGGCTGGATTTTCACGCAAAAAGATTCTAATTCCCTATCGGGCAAATCCCCTATTTTAGAAAAGCTAGAGGCTATGCTCACATTCAATTCTAAAGGCTTTAAAAGAGCGTAGAGTTTCAAGGCTTTTTGCAACAATGCGTCTTTAGTTTGGTTCAATAATGCATGAATGGTGATTTCTTCTTGATGATTGACCCATGCGTTTAGGCTGCAAAAAAGCAAGGTGAGCGTGATTTTATCCGCTCTTAAGGCTCTATAAAGGGGGTGGTTTTTTAACATTTCAACCCATTCTTTTTGCCCCATAATAATACCGGCTTGAACGCTGTTAAAGGATTTATCCGCGCTAAAGCTTAAAAGCGATGGTTTTAAGGCTAAAACCTCTTCTAAAGCCGTTTTATCCAATAAATCCACATCCCCTAAATTGTAATAATCTATCAAACCATGCTCTTTAGCTAGGGCTTGTAAATCTTTAAAGGGCGTGTCTTTTTTAAAAGCGGGGTTGTGGGTTTTAAAGAGCATTTTGCTGTTTTCATTCAAGGCTAAGCGGTAATCCCTTAAATAAGCGCGGCTGGTATTCCCCACTAAATGCAACCTAGCCCCACTACTCAATAAAATATCTTTAAGATTAAAATCCCCCCCCACTAATTCGCCATAAGAAACAACGATTTCTTTTTCTTGCGCTAAAGCGTTAGCGATGAGGAAAATCGCGCTGGTGTTGTTATTGACAATCAAAACCTCTTCAGCGTTAAAACACGCCTTAAAAAGCTGTTTTAAAGGGGTTAAGCGGTTCTTTTTTTTAGCGGTGTTGAGATCGCATTCTAAATCAACGGGTTGAGTTAAAACTTCTTTTAAATAAGGTTCAATTTTTTCATAAAATTGCGGGCTAAAAAACGATCGCCCATGGTTTTCATCAAAAACACTCGCACTCGCATTGATGATTTTTTGATAAGGGCTTTTCAAAAGATCCGGGGTTATTTCGGGCGTTTCTTTAGTCGTGATGTTAGCCATGATGAAAGCGCGTTTGCTTTTCCTTTTTGAAATTTAAAATAAAGCATGATTTTAATCCAAACTCGCTAAATTTTTGATAAAACTACTTTTTTAAAATCCTTAAGAGCGTCTTAATGAGTTTATTGAGCGAGCGGAACTTTTTCCATAGAGTTTGGCGGTTTCTATAGGGCTTTTTCATGTTTGTTTCCATGTTTAAAATTCAAAAAGAAATCCTAGGATTTCTTTCATTTTAGAACTGATAGGATACCTCAAAACGCGCGTTAAATCCAGGAGCCGGGAGCGCCATGCGCTTGCCTTTAGGGATCATATCGCTCGCTGGAGCGTCCGCGCTCGCTTGAAACACAGAAGTTTGATCCACATATTGCTTGTTTAAGATATTGTTAAACACGGCTGAAATTCTCAAACCCTGCCACCTTTTAGAAGGCGGAGTCCAATTGATAAAGATATTATGCACGCCATACCCGGGTTTATGGATTTTGATCAAGCCGTATTGCGGGTAATAGATAGAATAGCCCTCATAATACATGTTGGTTACAAAGCGTGAGAGCCAGGTTAAAGTAAGCCCCCACCTGCGGACCTCATAATCGGCTTTTAGGATAAACACATTCCCAGTCGTTGCAGCTAGAGCGTAAGTGTCCGCTAATAAATGCCCCCTAGCCGTCGGCCAAGAGCGAGCCACTGAGAAAGTCCCTAAGAAATTCTTATACCTCACATTCCCTGAAACTTCATAACCATAAATATTAATGGTTTCGGGTAAATTCCCTGACATGTTTTTTGCGGTCGCGTTACCCCCACCATTTTTAGAAGTGTCTTGCCCGTAGCTGTTGATGAAGTTATTGATGACTTGATAGAACGCTGCCCCGCGCACATTGAAATACTTGCTGTTGTAATCCACATTGAATTCCACATTTTGACCGATCGCAGGGCGCAAGTTCCTTTGATAAATCACCGTGGGATCGCGCATCAAAACGCCATCGCCAGGCAAAGCCCCCTTAGTTACATACGCATAGCTCACTTTCAAGCCGATGCTTTCAATGGGGTTATAAAGCACGGTCGCAGAAGGGGAAAAACCAGAAGTTACATGCGTGCGGCCGTTTTTGTCTAGCAAGGTGTAAATATCATAACGAGTTCCCGCACCCACGATTACATTGCTTAAAATATTGTAGTTCGCTTGCATAAACCCTCCGATGATATTCCCGATCGCATGCGAATTTTGGGGCATGTTACGATAGAGTGGGTTAGGCGTGTTGAGATTTTGAGGGTATTGAGAGCTTTGATCGGTGTAGTAATGGCGGTAAGGCAAGCCCGGCCCATTAGGGTCGTTAGGATCAATATTATTTTTATAATAGCCGTTTTTTCCCTTGTCTAATCCAGAAAAAACGCTCAAATTTTGATAAATCATGCCGTATTCAAACACATTCCCGTAATCTTCGCTAATGGGGTGGGTTACTTTAAAATTAACGCCCGAGTTGATTAAGAAAATCCTTCTGGCTAAAGTCCCCTCAGCGTCCGCATTCCCTAAAGTCCAATCGTTGGCAGTAGGGTTTTGAGCGTTAGGGGGGGTCATGTCATAATCAGGATTTTTAGGGACAAGCCCATGATAAACATTTGCGCTTGTAGAAAGCATGGTAGCGTTAAGCTGCCCGTATCCTGCTTGCGCCCCCCCACTAGAATCGCTAGTCCCTTGCCAATTAATAGAGTTAGGCGCGCCATAGCCTATTTGATAGCCTCCATTAGAAGGTCTGATAGCCCCTTGCGTGCATTGGCTGATATTGTCCGGGTTATTACACCACTCTTTCACTTCAGGGATATAATCCGGGTTGGCTGGCTCGTTAGAATTGTAAGCGAAAGGATTCACTACAGGGTTATAATTACCCCCCCTTACCCCTAAAAAGGCGGTGGATTCAACGCGCGGCTGGTTAAAATTAGGGCCACCTTCATGCTTGTATTTCAGGCTCAAATTGTGGTTGAAGTTGATCGTATGGGCTAATTCTTTCCCAAAGTCAATCACAAAGGGGGCTGGCTGGCTTCCTGGGTCATTAGCTTTAGAGAGGGCTGAAGTGGTGTTAGGGCGTAAAAGCCTTGTAGAATTGTCTCGTGTGAGGTTGTAGCTCACGCTAATGCTATCGGTTTCGTTGATATAGCCATTAATTTTAGCCAAAACGCTATTGGTTTCACTGGGAGTTCCTACGCTCATTTCACTATTGCTTGGATCTTGTAAATCGTAGTTAGGGTGGAAGACATTCCTAAAAGCGTTGTTCCCATCTCTATAGTAAAAAATATTTTGATGGTTGTAATAAGCGAGGATGTCCCAATTTTTCCCCCTATAGGCTGCAGTGGCGTTCATGCGATACCCGAAGTTGGTGTAAAAGGCCGCTTCCGCTTTAGCCCCATAAGTTTGATTCTTCCTTAAAAAATCGTTAGCGTCAATCGTGGTGAAAGACAATTTACCCGCCACCGCGCCAGGGCCTGCTGAAGCGTTCGCCGCTCCCTTAATCACTTCCACTTCTTTAATCATGTTAGGATCGATTACGGTGTTAGCGTCATGGTGGAAAATGTTACCATTTTGAGCGACGCCATCTATTGTTACCCTTAAGAGACGGCTCTCAATCCCCCTAACATAGATCTTTTGTGCCATTAAGCCCCCACTGGCCACATTCACATCCGCCCGAGTCCTAAAAATATCACGGATTTGATTGCTCTGGCGTTGCTGGAGCTCTTTTCTGTCAATATACATCTTATTGTTGTATTCAAAAGTCCTTTCACCCTTAGTGGTTACTTTGCCCAAAGTGTGGGTATTTTCTTGAGCTTGCAAATTGCTAGCGACAATACAAGAGACAAACACGATACGAAATTTATTCCTAAGCATTTCTTTCAGCCTTTCTATTTACTTTTTTCTAAAAATTCAGTCAAGTTTTAAACCTAAGGTTATTATTACATTATTCTATTTAATAATACCTTAAATTTGTTTTAGGATTAAGAAAATACCAAGAAAAATGTGATTAAAAAAAGTTTTAGCATTTTATTGAGCGACTGAATCGATCACTATGCGTGAAAAGTTACTGCTAATGCCTCTTAAAAAAGTTTGAGAAGACACATTGATTTCAGCGTTTTGGCGGAAAATATCGCTTGGCTGGTTGCTCTGGCGTTCTTCTAAGTCATGGCGTTTGATAATGATGGTATTCCCCCATTGAAAGGGTCTATAAGCGCGCTTTTTTTTAACGACAAAATGAGGTTCTAAATTTAAAAATTGCGCGTAATTCGGGAAATATAACGGCTCTAATAAAGGGTTTATGGGGTGCGCTTTTAAAACCATAAGGAGGAAAAAGAGGCTAAAGATTGGTTTCATAGCGAATTTTCACGCTCGCTCCCACTTGAGAATTGGGAGAAATTTCTAACTTGCTGATTTTCAAATAAAGCTCAGAGATCTCCTTGTAGCGCGTTTTTAAGATATGGCTTAGATCTTTTAGGGCGTCTTCAATGAGTAGGTATTGTTTTTCTTGCATCGTGTTTTGAATGATTTCTTGGATTTCCATGTAGTCTAAATAAGCCTTACTAGGTAATTCCGTATAGAAAAGATCCAAATTTACGCTTATTCTTTGGGGTTTTAAGCGTTCAAATTCTAAAATCCCCAAAATCGTTTCAAACACCAAATGATGGATATGAACGCCTTGCTTAGTTTTCATAAGACTTTCTTTTCTTTACCAGCGAGCAAGTTAAAAATATTGCCCGCATGTTTGATAAGGGTAAAAATAAAAATAAGCACCATCGGCGTTTGCGTGCCGACTTCTTTAAGGATATTGACGCTATCTGGGATATGCATATAAGGCACAAAAAAGATAAGAACAGTCGCTGTGCCTACCCCTAAAATGCTAGCGAGTGAAGAGATTTTAAGCACCTTACCCACAAAAAACCACACCGTTAAACCGATCAGGCTTTCAATAGGAATGAGCAACACCACAGAACCCATGATTGTAGAAACGCCCTTACCTCCATTGAAATTCAAAAAAGGCGAATAACAATGCCCTAAAATGCTAGCGATAGCGACCATCCATTGCAAACTATAATCTAACCCAAACAATTTGCTTAAAAAAACAGCAAACATGCCTTTGAAGAGATCCAAGATTAAGACTAATAGCGCCATTTGTTTAGCGTTACTCACGCCCTTACTTTGTAAAGCGCGCAAGACATTCGTCGCGCCAATGCCCCCCGATCCGATTTTAGTAATATCCATGCCGTAAAAGATTTTCATTAACGCATAGCCAAAAGGAATCCCCCCAATCAAATAGCCCAAAAGGGTGAAAATCACATTGATATTGGTCAGGAAATTTAAAACGCTTTCCATAAATACCCTTTCAAATAAAATAGCGATCATTATAACATGTTGTTTTTTTAAGTGAAAGCGTTAAGTTGTTAGGGTATAGTGGCTTAAAAATTTTAGGATATTGAGAATGCTTGAATCTTCTAGCCATTTTTTAAAATCGTTTCGCTTGAAGCGCTACATAGGGTTTTTATTGATTTCTTTAGCGCTATTAATCACGCCCTTTGTTCGCATTGATGGGGCGCATTTGTTTTTAATCTCGTTTGAGCATAAGCAATTGCATTTTTTAGGTAAGATCTTTAGCGCTGAGGAATTGCAAATTCTGCCTTTTATGGTTATTTTGCTTTTTATAGGGATTTTTTTCATCACCACTAGCCTTGGGCGTGTGTGGTGCGGGTGGGCTTGCCCGCAAACCTTTTTAAGGGTGCTTTATAGAGACGTGATTGAAACGAAGATTTTCAAACTCCATAAAAAGATCAGCAACAAACAAGAAAGTCCTAAAAACACCCCAAGCTATAAGATCCGTAAAGCATTGAGCGTTTTATTGTTCGCTCCTGTTGTGGCGGGGCTAATGATGTTGTTTTTCTTTTATTTCATCGCCCCTGAAGACTTTTTTATGTATCTTAAAAACCCTAGCGATCACCCTGTTGCTATGGGTTTTTGGCTTTTTAGCGCAGCTGTGGTGCTGTTTGATATAGTGGTGGTTGCGGAGCGTTTTTGCATTTATTTATGCCCTTACGCTAGGGTGCAATCGGTGTTATATGACAATGACACCTTAAACCCTATCTACGATGAAAAGCGCGGCGGAGTGCTTTATGACAAGCAAGGCCATCTCTTCCCCTTACCCCCCAAAAAACGCAACCCAGAAAACGAATGCGTGAATTGCTTGCATTGCGTGCAGGTTTGCCCCACGCATATTGACATTAGAAAGGGCTTGCAATTAGAATGCATCAATTGCTTAGAATGCGTGGATGCATGCACCATCACTATGGCTAAATACAACCGCCCTTCACTCATCCAATGGTCTTCAACTAACGCCATTAATACGCGCCAAAAAGTGCGCCTAGTGCGTTTAAAAACGATCGCTTACATGGGGGTTATCGCTATTGTGATAGCCCTTTTAGCCATCACTTCGCTTAAAAAAGAACGCATGCTCTTAGACATTAACCGTAACAGCGATCTATATGAATTGCGTTCTAGTGGGTATGTGGATAACGATTACGTGTTTTTATTCCACAACACGGACAATAAAGACCATGAGTTTTATTTCAAAATTTTAGGGCAAAAAGGCATTCACATCAAAAAGCCTTTAAATCCTATCGCCATTAAAGCCGGGCAAAAGATCAAAGCGGTAGTGATTTTAAGAAAACCTTTAAAAAGTGCAGAACAAAAACATGCTAAAGACGCTTTAACTCCTATCACGATACAAGCTTACAGCACAGACGATAAGAACATCACGATAGAAAGAGAATCGGTGTTTATCGCGCCAAGTGAGAATTGAAGCCTAAAACTAGCGCTCAATCACTTCATAAGGCAAGCCTTGTTTGATCAATTCTTCCATAAAGGGATCGGTGTTTAATTCTTCTATATTAAACACCCCAGCTTTAAAATGCTCCACGCTCCAAGTGTCATTACAAATCATTTTAGCCGCGCACATCGCTGGCACGCCGGTGGTGTAACTTATGGCTTGCGAACCCACTTCTTCATAGCATTTCTTGTGATCGCACACGTTGTAAATGTAGAGCGTTTTGTCCTGGTTGTTTTTAATGCCGGTCATATAGCACCCAATATTGGTTTTACCGGTAGTGTCTTTGGCTAGAGTCGCTGGATCAGGGAGCAAGGTTTTTAAAAATTGTATCGGCACGATTTTTACGCCTTGATGCTCTATTTCTTTAATGCCTAGCATGCCGACATTTTCTAAGCATTTCATGTGGGTTAAATAATTTTGGGAGAAAGTCATAAAAAACCTCGCCCTCCTCAAGCCTTTAATGTTTTTGACTAACGATTCCAATTCTTCATGGTATAAAAGATACGAATCCATTTCGCCAATTTGAGGGTAAGCCCACACTTGCTTGATTTCTAAAGGCTTGGTTTCAATCCATTTGCCGTTTTCATAATAACGCCCTTTAGAACTGACTTCTCTCAAATTGATTTCAGGGTTAAAATTCGTCGCAAAAGGGCGTTTGTGATCCCCAGCGTTGCAATCTAAAATATCTAAAGTGTGGATGGTGTCAAAATGGTGTTTTTGAGCGTGAGCGACATAAGCGTTAGTAACCCCCGGATCAAACCCAGCCCCTAAAATCCCTAAAATCCCCGCTTCTTTGTAAGCCTTGTCAAACGCCCACTGCTCTTTGTATTCAAACTTCGCTAAATCCGGGTGTTCGTAATTGGCGGTATCAATGTAATGCGTTTTAGTTTCTAAACATGCTTGCATGATCGTTAAATCCTGATAGGGTAGAGCCACATTAACAACGACTTTAGGCTTGTATTTTTGGATTAAAGCGACTAAGGCTTGCGTATCATCTGCATCCACTTGTTCAACGCTAATTTCCCCCAAACCCTTTTTGAGCATGCTTTCTTTAATCGCATGGCATTTGTCTAAAGTCCTGCTCGCTAAAATGATATTCTTAAACACATCTCTGTTCATGCCCATTTTGTGCGTTACCACACTGCCTACGCCACCAGCTCCAATTTGTAATACTGTATGCAAGGAACACCTACTTTCTAACTGATCTCGTTCTTTTAGGGGGGTATTATATTATAATAAGATAAATTTGATTAATAAGGATGCAAGCTTGCAAGAAATTAAGTTGGATATTTACGCCACTTTGGTGTGCATGGTTTTAGTGTTACTCTTGGGGCGTTATGTGATTTCTAAAGTCAAGTTTTTACGAGATTATGATATTCCAGAGCCTGTTGTGGGCGGGGTTTTAGTCGCTTTTGCTATCATGTTAGCGCGTCAGTTTTACAATTTTGGTTTGCAATTTGATTCTTCTTTAAAAGATCCTTTAATGCTGACTTTTTTTATCACCATTGGTTTGAGCGCGGATTTCAAATCTTTACAAAAAGGCGGGAAAATGCTTGCGGTCTTTTTGCTGGCTGTGGCGGGGTTTGTGGTGTGTCAAAATGTCGTGGGGATTTCTATCGCTAGCCTTTTAGGGGTCAATCCTTTAATGGGGCTTTTAGGGGGATCTATCGCTTTAGTGGGAGGGCATGGCACTAGCGCGGCATGGGCTAATTTTTTCACCCAACCACCTTATAATTTTAGCTCCAGCTTAGAAGTGGGCATGGCGTGCGCGACTTTTGGCTTGGTGAGTGGGGGGATTATTGGAGGGCCTGTCGCTAAATATTTGATCTCAAAATACAAACTAGAGCCTAAAGACACCAAAGAAAAAGACACCTTAGAGGGTGTGGTGTCTAAAGGTTTTGAAACCCCTAAAGAGCAGCGCCTAATCACTGCATCCAGTTTTGTAGAAACTTTAGCCCTAATTGCGATCGCTTTATTGGTGGGGACTTTTTTATCGCATTTGATGCCTAAAAGCTTCACCTTACCGACTTTTGTGTGGTGCTTGTTTGTAGGGGTTGTTTTAAGAAACACCTTATCGTTTTTTAAAATCCATAGCGTGTTTGACAGAGAGGTTTCAGTCATAGGGAATGTGAGTTTGAGTCTGTTTTTAGCCTACGCTTTAATGAGCGTGAATTTATTGGAATTGTTAAAACTCGCTGTGCCGTTAGCGGTTATTTTGAGCGTTCAAGTGATGGTTATGATCCTTTATGTGATGCTTGTAACCTTTAGGATATGCGGGAAGGATTATGATGCGGCGGTGTTGTGCGCGGGGCATTGCGGTTTTGGGCTTGGAGCGACCCCAACGGCTATGGTGAATATGCAAACCATCACCAACCACTATGGGCCATCACATGTAGCGTTTATCGTCGTGCCTTTAGTGGGAGCGTTTTTTGTTGATATTATTAACGCTTTAGCGATTAAAGGCTTTTTGCTCTTGCCTCTTTTCCCGTCATGAGACTTTATGAAAGTTTGTTAGAAATGTGCTTGAATAAAGCGTGGGAGCATCAAACCCTAGCCTTAGAAAACCCGAGCGTGGCTTGCATGGTGCTAGATAAAAACCATGAAATCTTGAGTTTAGAAACCCACAAAAAAGCCAAAACCCCGCATGCAGAAGTCTTGGCCACCAAATCAGCGTTAAAGATTTTACGCCCCCATTTAAAAAACGATTTAGAAAAATTAGAAGATCCTAAAATTTTAAGCGATTTTTTAAAAACGCGCCACGATAACGCTTTTACAGACTGCGTTTTTTTAATCACCCTAGAGCCATGCAATTCTTATGGCAAAACCCCAGCGTGTAGCGAATTGTTAGAAATTTTAAAACCTAAAAGAGTGGTCATTGCCACAGAAGAAAACGAAGCTAAAAAAGGGGGTTTAGCAAGGCTACAAAAGGCTCGTATTGAAACAATAATTTGCCACAATTTAGAAAACAAGGCTAAAGACTTGCTCTTGCCTTTTAGGATAATGGAACAAAAGGGGCGTTTTAATTTGTTCAAACTCGCTTTAAGGATGAATGGGGATTATTACCATGGCAAGATCACCGGGCAAAAAAGCGTGATTTTCACGCACAACCAACGAGCGGTATGCGACACGCTCATCATTTCTGGGAAAACCATAAGAACGGATAACCCCTTGTTAGACGCTCGCTTTTGCGATAATTTTTATCAAGGTAAAAACCCCAATATCGCTATTTTATCCAAGCGCTCAATTAATCCTCATTCAAAAGTTTTTTCTGCACCCAATCGTTTGGTTAATACTTTCTGCGACCCTAAAGATTTACCCCTAAATAAAGGGTTTAATTTCATTGAAGGGGGGTGGGGATTGTTTGAGAGCTTGAGGGATAAAATTGATGCACTGCTTTTGCATTCGCATGCGTCTATGATTAGCGAAGCGTTTAATGCATTCGCTTTAAAAACCCCTTTTAAGGGGCGGTTGTTGCATGCGCAAATCTTAGAAAATGAAGCCCTTTTATGGATAGAAAACTCTTAAGATTATACCAGCCCTTAAACGCTTATGCTTACAATAGCGATTCGCTCTTTTTATACGATTTTTCACGCCCTTTGATTAAAAACAGCGGCGCGATTTTAGACATAGGCTCAGGGTGTGGGATCTTAGGCTTGCTCTGCGCCAGAGACAACCCGCTAGCGAATGTTCATTTGGTGGAAAAGGACAGCAAAATGGCGTTTTGCTCCCAAAAAAACGCCCTTAAATTCCCTAACGCTCAAGTGTTTGAGAGCGATTTTTTAGATTTCAACCCTCCGATTTTGTATGATGTAATTGTGTGCAACCCTCCTTTTTATGCCTTGGGCTCTATCAAATCTAAAATTAAAGGGCATGCGAGGCACCAGAGCGAACTAGACTTCGCTTCTTTAGCGACTAAAGTGAAAAAATGCCTAAAACCTAAAGGGTATTTTATTTTTTGCTATGAAGCCTTGTCGCTTTGCTTAGTGATAGAGAGTTTAAGAAGCGTTAAACTCACGCTAGAAACTTTAAGGTTTGTCCAAAGTTTTAAAGACAAAAACGCCCATTTGATGCTCGGGGCTGCTAGGAATAATTCCAAAAGCGCTCTAAAAGTTTTGCCCCCTTTAATCACGCATCATTCCAAAAACCAAAGCGACAACACTAAAGAAGTTTTAAGCATCTATCAAACTTGTAACACTTATTCTATCAAAGCACCTTTAGATTGAGGATTAAAAAATGAAATGTTCGCATTGCCAGTTGGAGTTTAAAGAAAGCGAGCTTTTTAAAGAGGTGATCAATCATAAAGAATTGCATTTTTGTTGCGCAGGGTGCGCTAGGGTGTATGCGTTATTGTTAGATTTGAATTTAGAGAGCTTTTATGACAAGTTAGGCGCTTCCACTTTAGCCCCCGTAACGCCCCAAGATTCAATGAGCGTTTTGGAATTAGAACAAGCCCTTGAAGAAAATAATAAGGGCGAATTTATCCTCAATCTTTTGCTAGAAAAAACGCATTGCAACGCTTGCTTGTGGCTCAATCAAAAGGTTTTAGAGCGCTTAAGTGGGGTTAAAAAAGTGAGCGTGAATTTCACCACCCACCATTTACAAATCGTGTTTGACAAGTCCTTAAACCCTAAAGAGATCGTTCAAAAAATTGAGAGTTTGGGCTATGGGGCTAAAATCTATAACGCAAAAAATTACGCCCTAAAAGCCCAAAAAGAGCAGCGCTCCTATTTGCTCACTTTAAGCGTGGGGTTTTTTGCCACCATGAATTTGATGTTTATTGCCATTGCCAAGTATGCAAGTTATGGTGGTGCGGGTTATGGTAGCGCGAATTATGGCACTGGCATGGATAAGCTCATGCAAAGGAATTTGGATCTCGTGTCGCTCTTTTTAAGCTTGTTGGTGTTGGTGGTTGTGGGGCGTTTTTTCATTAAGGGGGCGTTTTATGGGCTAAAAAATGGCGTTTTGGGCATGGATTTGAGCGTGTCTTTTGGAGCGTTATCGGCGTTTGTTTATTCCGTTTATGCCATGTTGGTGTCCCAAGAGACTTATTTTGAAGCGAGCAGCACGATTTTAACGCTTGTTTTTGGTTCTAAGTTTTTGGAATTAAAAGCCAGGCTGTTTGCGAATGAAAAATGTCTGGCCCTAGAATCGCATGAAATCCATAGCGTGATCGTTGTAGAAAAGGACAAGCAGATAGAAAAACACCCTAAAGATGTGGCGATAGGCTCTGTTGTTTGGGTGCCAAGCGGGGCTAAAATCGCGCTAGATGGCGTGCTTTTAAATAACGCGAGCGTGGATGCGTCTTTGATCAGTGGGGAGTTTAAGCCTTTGGAATTGGAGGTTAATGATCCAATTTTAGGGGGTTATGTGAACATGGGCGTGCCTTTTAGCTATCAAGTGAGTGCTGATTTTCAAAACTCACGCCTTTCTAGTTTGTTAGAAACTTTAAAAAAGAGTTTTTTAGAAAAGCCCTTAATTGAGAGCAGTGCGAATCAAATTGCGGATATTTTTTCCAAAGCGGTGTTGTTTTTAGCCTTTGTAAGCTTTTTATTGTGGCAATTTGGTTTGGGGGGTAATTTTGAAAAAGCCTTAATGGTGTGTATTAGCGTGTTAGTCATCAGCTGCCCTTGCGCGTTCGCTCTGGCTACGCCCATTGCGTTAGTGATAGGGGTGTTTAAAAACCCTTTGATCGTGTTTAAAGAAGCGTTGTTTTTAGAAACCTTGGCTAAAGTGAAAAAAATCTTTATAGACAAAACCGGCACGCTCACGCAAAAAGAAGTCCTTTTAAAAGAAAAAATCATTTACGAAGAATTTGACGAAAGGCTTTTGAAGAGCCTTTTAAAAGTGAGGGAGCATTTAGCCCATAGCGCGATTCTTAAATCTCTAAATAGCGATGAGGTTAATTTAGAAAAGATAGAGTTTTTCGCTCATGGCCTGAAAGCGAATTATCAAAACGAAACCCTGTTAGTGGGGAGCTTGAAATTCTTGGGATCTATGGGGGTGGGTATACCAATGAAAGAGAGCGCTAATATCATGGTAGGCTTTGCGAAAAATAAGACTTTGTGCGCGTTATTCATTTTAGAAGAGCGCTTGAAAAATAACGCTAAAGAAGTCATTCAAACCTTACAAAACAAGGGATTAGAATTAGAAATTTTAAGCGGGGATAATGAAAGCTCGGTTAAGGAGTGCGCGAAAAAATTAGGGATTTCTAAATACCATGCGAATTTGACCCCTGAAGATAAAGCTCAAATCATCAGTTCTTATAAGGGCGTTTGCGCGATGATAGGCGATGGCAATAATGACGCGCTAGCCTTGAAACAAGCGAGCGTTTCTTTAGGGTTTGAAAAAAGCGCTTTGAGTAAAAGCGCATGCGATATTTTGCTTTTAGAAGAGAATTTGAGCTTGTTAGAAAAAGCGTTTGATAACGCTCAAAAAGTCTATCAAGTGGTGTTGCAAAACATTGTTTTGAGCTTGATTTATAACGCTATTTTAATCCCAGTCGCTATGCTAGGATACATCAACCCTTTAATAGCGAGTTTGAGCATGAGCGCTAGCTCGCTTTTAGTGGTTTTAAATTCTTTGAGGTTGAAACGCTCTTAAACAAACCACATCGTTTTGGCTAAAATAGCGATTAAAAAACCAAAAGTTAGAGCGATAGGGTGGATATAGTTGCCAATAGGGTTTTTCTTGCCCAAAAACTTACACGATAAAGAAAAAAGCACTAAAAGAAAAATGCTTAACGCTAAGATCACTTTAAGCATGAGTATCTTTTGAAAAGGGGTTTCACACCAGCCTTTATCGCCCCCCATATACCGACTAAGCATTATTCCCCCTGTTAAAACAAGCCCTAAAACGCATAAGGGCATGATTTTAACCGCTCTTTGAGTGATTCCTGTATTTGCTTTATTGGCAAACTCTTCGCCAAACATTTTCTTCACATTGGGGAAAATCACCCCATCAAAAAACAAGTAGCCAATAAAAATAATGGCGCACAATAAATGAACAACCAACGCATAAGGATAAATCGCATCCATTTAAAATCCTTTATTCATGGGAAAATTAAAGAGTTTTTAATCTACTATAAAAGGATTTTATTGTCAAGTAGCCCACTATTATGGGAATTTTAGGGGTGGTTTTTATTTGACTTTTAAGATTGTAATTAGCTATAATAAAATAATTAAAAAAGTAACACTTAAGTGGAGACCCTAGAGAGTGATGCTTAATTTTATGACAAAGAAGAAAAATAGAATGCAAGATTGCAAAATGGTTTGTAAAAATTTTAATCGTAAGGAATCTGTTTTGATAGCTCAATCTTTAGATATTTCTAAAAAAGGTTCGGTAATTTTAGGCGCTCTTTTGAGTTCGTTATGGCTGACAAACCCCTTAAATGCCCATGAAAAGAATGGCGCGTTTGTGGGGATTAGCTTGGAAGTGGGTAGGGCTGATCAAAAGACAAACGCTTATAAAAACGGCGAGTTGTTTCAGGTGCCTTTTGGCGATGTTTCGGCCAATGATGATGGCAAAGTTCCTGACGGGCAGACCGGTGGCTGTCAGCCAGCTTCAGGGACGCCAGGAACGCCAGGCTACACTAAAGCTAACTGTGTGGTCAATTGGACTTCGCGCACCATGCTTAGCACCAATAAAAACATTCCTGGCCGTAACCAGCCGATGTATGGGCTAGGCGTGATGACAGGCTATAAGCATTTTATCGGTAAAAAAAGGTGGTTTGGGTTGCGCTATTATGGCTTTTTTGATTATGGGCATACCAATTTCTCTAACTCCAGGGCCGCTAACGCTATTTCGCCTTTCTATTTGAGCGATCAAAAAGCCGACATGTATACTTATGGTTTTGGCACAGACATGCTTTTTAATATTATAGATAAGCCTAAAGCCACGGCCGGGTTTTTTGTGGGCGTGAATTTTGCGGGTAACACTTGGACTAATAATCGTGTGGGGTATTTTAAGGACGGGTATGTTTATGGCGTCAATACCGACGCTGACGCTTACATGACTAACGCTGATGGCACAATCACTTGCGGGGACACGACGCCGGCGAGTTGTAATGTGGGGATTAACCCTAATAGCGTCTATGCCACAGGAAAATTAAACGCTAAGGTGAATCACACGATTTTCCAATTTTTAGTGAATGTGGGCATTAGGACTAATATTTTTGAACACCATGGCATTGAGTTTGGTATCAAAATCCCCACGCTCCCTAATCACTTTTTCAAAGGCTCTACTACCATAAGAGCGAAAAAACAAGGCCCACTAGAGAATGGCCAACCAACCACTATCACCGGGGCAGAAACCAATTTCAGCTTAACCCAAACCTTACGCCGTCAGTATTCTATGTATTTGCGCTATGTTTATACTTTTTAAGTTTGGTAGGGGTTTTAGGCAAGGCTTAGAGATGAAAGCTTGATGTTCTAAGCTTTCAAATCGTCATTGATCTGTAACCATTCTGCACTATTTTCTACTTTTTTGATAAATCTATCATTACCACTAATGAGTCCTTATGCTGTTGTAGGGATATTTCTATAATGCGTTCTAATTCTTCATCGTTAAAGATATATTCATTGGAGTCAAATTTTTCTTTCAATTCTTTATTTTGATTGATAGAGATAGTCTCGCAAAGAGTTTAATTAGACTAGGCTGGATTGTCTGAAATAAATACCTTTAGCGTCCTTTATACGAACGCCCTTTTGGTGTTAGAGCATAAAAACCTTTTTCTGGTCTCTCAAAAAGCCCCAAGTTATCTTTTGAAGGGTTATCTTTCAGTACATGGTGGTTGAGTTCGCCCCTGATAGTGTTCCTAAAAGTATCGCTTTTGTATTTGTATCCCCACTCTTCTTTTTTTATTCGTTCTTCTAATGCTTGATAAATATCTTGCAATGCTGCTTGTTTAACGCCTTTTTCCTCACAGGCGAAAATAAATTCCACTATCATTGCCTTAATAGAGGGGATAGTTCCAGGAAGCCATTTTTCTTGTTTTTCAATCTCTTTAATCTTTTCTTGAATGCTTTTATCTTTTGAGATTTTTTGTTCATTTTTAATAATGGCGCTAAAAACTTCATCATAGTTTTGCAAATACTCTTCATTAGGAGTGAACAGACTATCTGCATATTTTATAGAATTATAGATAGCGTTTAACTGCGTGTAATATAAGGGTTTCTTTTCTGTAAAAATGGTATTGACTTCAAAATTATTCTCCAACCCCCCTTTGGTTAAGTTGGTGCTACCTATAATGGAAGTTTTTTCTTTTCCGTTGTCAAACATATAAATTTTAGGGTGGAAGACAATATCTGTTTTGTTATTTTCTTTATCGCCGTAGCAATAAAATCTTAATTTTTTATAAGTTTTATTTAAGTCTAGCAAAAATCGTATGGATTTTGAGTCGGTTGTTTTAAAATCAAGTCCTACAATAATCTCAAATTCTGCCCCCTTTTCTAAAGAATCAATCAAAGCATCTTGAATAACTTCAACCCCACTGTATTTTAAAAAAGCAACTGCAATGTGAGTGTCTAAAGAATTTCTTAGTCCTTCGGTAATCACTTTGGGATAATTGAGATTAGATAGGATTTGAACAGAACTCACCAAAAACCTTAACAATTTTTCAAGCTACTTTACAAGTCTTAAGTTAATGTTGCGTTGCAAGTCTTTTAATTTAGCTCTCTAATGAGAGCTTGAGTTATCTTGACTATAAGTTTATAAATCTTACAATCTCTTATTAAGCTTTTTAAAATACCAAAGACTGAGAGCTAAGAATACAAAAAAGGGCGATAGCACGCCTATTTCAGGAATGAGTATCCCTGAAATGCTGAACTTCCCTAAAGCAAAGAATAGCCCCCACACAACGAGCGTGATAATGATAAACTTTAGCCCTAAAAGAGCCAAATTTTCATAGCGGGCGAGGCTGGGCGAAAAATAAGCGATTAAAACGCTTAAAAACGGCACAAAAAAGGGCAAAATCGCAAACACATATAAAAACGAGCGCACTTTTTTCGTGTCGGCGTTTTGGCGCACTAAAGCATGCAAAGATAAAAGAGCGTCTGTGATAGAAACCGCAGGCTTGTTTTGATAAATGGTGTCCAAAACTTTAGGGCGGAAATTTTTGAGCGTTTTAAAGGTTTCTAAACGCATAGCGTTTAAAGCGTTTGCGCCCAATTCAAAACTTGAAGGCAGGCTATAAATGGTAGCGTCATGCAAAATCCAATGTTTGTCTTCAAAAAAAGCTTCTTTAGCTTCAGCATAAGATTCTAAAGTCTTGTCTTTCAGGCGAAAAACCTTGATATTTTGGGCTTTTTGCAATAAGGGATTAATCTTATCAAAATATACATAATCATCGTTATATTTCACTAACAAATGCTCTGAGACGCTCAAAGAATTGTCTTTATAGATCAAATTTTGCGTTTTTTCTTCCATATACACAAAAGGAGTGGCGTTCAACCCCACATAAATCGCCGTGAAAAACAAACTGATGAAAAAAATGGGTTTTAAAATCTGGCGTTTAGAAAAGCCAATGGAGAGCAAGGCGGTGTATTGGTTGGATTTAATGAATGCGATATAGAATAAAACCATCGCTAAAAGCAAGGAAATGGGCAAGGTGTAATTGAGCGCAAATAAAATATCATAGGTGAAAAATAAGATGATCATGTTCGCAGAATCAGGCATTTTATCGGCGTATTTCAGGCTGTCAATGCCTACAAAAAACAATTCTAAAGCTAAAAGCACGATTAAAAAGTATTTGAAATAATACCACCCTACAAATCTAAACAAACGCACTTTAAACCCTTAACTTTCTATGATTAAAGGTTTTTTAAGCGTGAAACGATTTTGCATGGCGTTAAAATCATGGCTTTCTATAAAAAATTTTAAGGCGTTTTTGGCATGTTCAAACGCAGCGTTTTTTAAAGGCTCTTCATTTTCATTAAATTGGGAAAGCACATGCTCAATCACACCAATTCCTTTAGAAATCCCCACCCTCAAGCGATAATAAGAATCAGAACACAATAAATCAATGGATTTTAGGCCGTTATGCCCTCCATTCCCTCCGCCATTTTTAAATCTCACAACACCTAAAGGCAAATCCAAGTCGTCATGGACAATCAAAAGCTCTTTAATTTTGTAAAAATTTTTAGCGCTCAAAACGCTCTCGCCGCTTAAATTCATGTAAGTTTGGGGCTTGAGTAAGATAAAATCCTTATAAACGCACAAATAAGCGTTGTGTTTGGGAGAAAAAGTGAAAGAAAGATCCAATTCGCTAACGAGTGAATCTAAAATATCAAAACCAGCGTTGTGTCTGGTGTGAGCGTAACGCAAAGTAGGGTTGCCTAAACCTACTAAAAGCGTCATAACCTAAAATCACTTCGCTTTAATCACACCGATCACAGCGATAGAATCATGATCTAAAATCTTAACGTTCTCGTGTTTTTCTAAATCGCGTACCAAAATAGACTCATTCACGTCTAAAGGGGTCACATCCACTAAATAGTGATCGGGCAAATGCTCTGGAGCGCATTCCACGCTGATACGCTTTTTAGAGAGCATTAAAATCCCTTTGTTTTTCAAGCCCACTGGAGTGCCTTGGTATTTAACAGGGACTTTAAACTTGGACTTCACGCCTTTAGCAACAGCGAGTAAATCCACATGGATAAGCTCGTTAGTAACTGGGTTTTTTTGGTATTCTTGAACCACAACTTCAAAAGTCTTATCCCCTAATTTCACCGGAAAAATCAAATGCTTTTTTTCCTTAAGGTATTTGATGAAAGGGTTTAATTTGAACGCGCAATTCACATTTTCAATACCCTTCCCGTAAACATTTGCGATTAGATAGCCATCTTTTTTTAAAGCTTTAGCGTTAGCTTTAGTAATACTCTCTCTAATAACGCCTTCTAACATGTCAATCCTTTTTAAAATAAAATAGGGGCTTATTCTATCCAAAAAACCCTTAAAAATCAAAAACTCTTTAAAAGCTTTTCAAAGGATTGTTTGAACGCTATCAAGCCTTCTTTAAGGAGTTTTTGAGCGGTGTTTTTTAAATCAATGTTGTGCGTTTGCAATTCTTTTTTAAACGCTTCAATTTCTGTGCTTTTTAAAGGGGTTTTGTATTCTGTGTTTGGGTCAAGCCAATAAGCGTTTAAAGCCTCTAATGGGGCTGTATTGATAGAGTTTTTAAAACACAGCGCTTTAATGTAATAATCTTTAGCTAAAGAGTTAGACTTAACGCCTGTGGATGCAAAAAGGGTGCTTGTGAATTTGTTGGCATGCTCATTGATTTGGTAATAGCACTCTGTGGCGTTCATGATCCCGCTTTGAGCTTGCAAGTTTTGAGCCACTAAAGGGTCTATTTCTTTGTCAAATCGTGAGACAAACACGCTAATGACCGCTCTTTTTCGCGCTTCTTTGGCTAAGATTTGAGCGATTTTACCGGCAATTTTAGGCGAAAAGACTAAAGTTACATTAACAGGAATAGAGGCTTTAGCTAGAGCGCTAATCACTTCAAGACCGCTCTCACTCGCCGGGACTTTAATCATCACATTGGGGCGGTTTAATGTTTTGAATAACCGCTTGGCTTCATCAATGCTTTTAATGGCATCATCTTCTAAAAAAGGGTCAATTTCTAGGCTAATGTAGCCGTTGTTAGGGTCTTTTTCATATAAAGGCATTAACGCGCTAGAAGCCTGTAAAATATCCTTTAGCGCCAGAGTTTCATAAATTTCTTTAGCTTTTTGGCCTTTGAGTTTAGCGATTTCATCTTTATAGAATGCGCTTTTGGTGATCGCTTCGCAAAACAAGCTGGGGTTACTCGTCGCCCCGCAAATAGCCCCCTTATTGATGAGCTTTAAAAAGTCGTTTTCTAAAAAATCCCTTTCTATAAAATCGCACCACAAACTGAATTCTTGCATGTTTTATCCTTGTTTTAAATGTTGGTAATAGCTTTTAACGACCTCTTGGTCGCTAAAAAAAATCGTTTTGTCTTTAAAGATTTGAGTGTTTTCATCGCCCTTGCCTAAAATCAACAACACCTCATCGTCTTTTAAATTTTCTAAAGCGTTTAAAATGGCTTTCTTTCGGTCTTTTTCTATAATGACTTTAGAAGAATCGCTGATGCCTTTTAAAATATCCTTAATAATGTCTTCTTCATTCTCGCTTCTAGGATTGTCTGAAGTTAAGATGATTTTATGCACATAACAGCTCGCTATGGCTCCCATTTCAGGGCGCTTGGTTTTATCCCTATCGCCCCCTGCTCCAAAAAGAGCGGTGATTTTTTGGTTTTTAAAGCTTTCAAAGACTTGTTGCATGCCGTCTGTGGTGTGGGCAAAATCCACAACCACTAAAGGTTTAGAATGCACCACTTCCAAACGCCCCTTAACCCCACAAAAGTTTTCTAACAACGGCGTGATCGCTTCTAGCGGTAACTGAGTGAGTAGTTTGACCCCTAAAACGCCGGCTAAAATATTATAAAGGTTGTAACGCCCTAAAAGGGGGGAATAGATGAGGGCGATTTCTTTAAGATTAGGATCTCTTAAATCTTGCTGGTAGCATAAAGACGCGCTAATGGAGGGGTTGAGCGAAAAGGCTTGAACGTTTAAATGCGCTTTTTTATCCAGCGCGTAAGTGTGTGCGTTAATGGGGTTAAAAAGGGCGTTTGTTTCATCTCTGTTGATGACTTTCAAGCCCTCGTCTTTAAAAAAGCTGTTTTTAATACCTCTGTAATTTTCTAGGCTTTTGTGGAAATCCAAATGATCGCTTGTGATATTGGTTAAGATTTTAAGGGCAAAATCAAGCCCGGCGATGCGCTTTTGGGCAATCGCATGGGAACTCACCTCCATAATGAAATATTCACACCCCAAACGAATCGCTTCTTCTAAATCGCTATAAAGCTCTAAAAGAGTGGGCGTGGTCAAACCCTTTTCTTTGATTTGTGTGTCGTTGATAAAAAACCCTCTTGTGCCTAAAAGAGCGGTCTTTTTATTCAAATCTAAGAGCAAGGAATACATCAAGCTCGCTGTGGTCGTTTTACCATTAGTGCCAGTAACCCCTACAATTTTAATCTTAAAATCAAAATAGTTTTTAAGCTCGTTAAAATCTAAAATAGCCAGGTTTTTTGCTTCAATTAAGGGAGAGTATTTTTCATTTAAAGGCGTTTTGACAAAAAGGATTTCTTCAGGGTTTTCTAAAACTTCATGCGTGTTATCGCTTAAAAAAGAATAGGTGTGGTTGCGATAAGTCAAGGATTTTTTAAGTTTCATTTTTCAAGCCTTGTGGGATTTTAAGGCGTCTTCTAAAAGAGAGCGCAAAAATTCATCATAAATGAAAGACCCTTCATGCATGTTTTCAATGTAATTGATCGCTAATTCATAATAGCCATAGTGGTTCAATTCTTTCAAAAATTCATAAAAATCCTCTTTATTGTCAAAAATCACCCTAGAGCTGAACATCAAATCTTCAAACGCCTCCTTAAAGCCGCGCTCCAAGCTCAAGCGTTTGAAATCCGCATACAAAATGCCATTCAATTCCTCGCCTTTTTGAGAAATTTGCGCATCAATCTTTTCAGCCATTTGGTTTAACCCCTCATCAAAAGAAGCGATTAAAGTCATGATTTGATCTTCAGCCTGGTGTTTTAAACTTCGTTTTTGCATAGCGATCAAGCTTTGATACAATTCATAAAAGCTGTGGGCTTCTTTAGGGAAATCTTTAGCGATATCGCTTAATAACGCTCCCACTTTGGCCTTTTGGTTGTCTTTGTCCAAAAACAACACTTCAGAAAAAAGGTGCAACGCTTCAGCGTAACGGGTTTGTTTGAACGCTAAAAATCCCTCTTTAATCAACGCGCGCTTTTTAAATTCATAATCAAACTTTTGCATGCCTATAATCCTTAAAGCTTATCAAACTCCTTAGCGTTTTCTAAGCACACCACTTCTAAATTGGGGTGGATATCCATTTTAAACTGCCTTTCAATGACGTTTTTTAAAGTGATTTTACTGCTAGAGCAAGTCTTGCACGCTCCCTCTAAAGCCACATAAATTTTCATGCTTTTCACCCCTAGCACTTCAATATTACCGCCATCTTTAAGCAAGTAAGGGCGGATTTTTTCTATCACAATACGCACCGGTTTTTGTAAATCTTCATCGCTAAATTCTATCATTTTTTAAAACCCTCTTTGAAATTTTACTTTAAGATACCATATAATGAGCCATTTTTATCAAACAACGCTTTTTAAGAGTGGCTCAAGGGCTAATTGGATAGAATAAGACCACTATTAGAATAAGGTTTTGATGACGGTATGGAAATTAAAAACATCAAAGAATTTGAAAAAGCCTCCAAAAAACTCCAAAAAGACACTTTAAAGATCGCTCTCGCTCTTTTGTTTCTCATTGGCGCTGCTTTGCTCGCTCTCATTTTTGGGCAAGCTAATTCTAAGGGCTTGTTGCTTATTTTTGCGGCTGTGATTGGGGGCTATATGGCGATGAATATTGGCGCTAATGACGTGTCTAATAATGTCGGCCCTGCCGTAGGCTCTAAAGCCATTAGCATGGGTGGGGCGATTTTGATCGCCGGGATTTGTGAAATGCTTGGAGCGATCATTGCTGGGGGGGAAGTGGTTTCTACGATTAAAGGGCGCATTGTTTCGCCTGAATCTATTAATGATGCGCATATTTTCATCAATGTCATGTTGGCTAGCCTTTTGAGCGGGGCGTTGTGGTTGCATGTAGCGACTTTAATTGGCGCTCCTGTTTCCACTTCACACTCTGTGGTGGGGGGGATTATGGGGGCTGGAATGGCAGCAGCTGGAATGGCAGCGATCAATTGGCATTTTTTGTCAGGCATTGTGGCCAGTTGGGTAATTTCGCCTTTAATGGGGGCTTTGATAGCCATGTTTTTTTTAATGCTCATTAAAAAGACTATCGCTTATAAAGAAAACAAAAAGAGCGCGGCTTTAAAGGTCGTGCCTTATTTGGTAGCGTTGATGAGCTTAACATTCAGCTGGTATTTGATCGTTAAGGTTTTAAAACGCCTTTATACGGTGGGTTTTGAAATCCAGCTGGCTTGCGGTTGTATCCTTGCACTTTTAATCTTTATCCTTTTTAAAAGATTTGTGTCAAAAAAAGCCCCACAATTAGAAAACAGCCATGAAAGCATCAATGAGCTTTTTAATGTCCCTTTGATTTTTGCTGCTGCGCTTTTAAGCTTTGCGCATGGGGCTAATGACGTGGCTAACGCTATAGGCCCACTAGCGGCAATCAGTCAAACTTTAGAAGAAGCGAGTAGCCCTATAGGGAATACTTTAAGCTCTGTGCCGTTGTGGATTATGGTAGTAGGGGCAGCCGGGATTGCTTTAGGCTTGAGCTTGTATGGGCCAAAGCTCATTAAAACGGTGGGCTCAGAAATCACAGAATTAGACAAAATGCAAGCTTTTTGCATCGCGCTTTCTGCGGTCATTACCGTGCTTTTAGCCTCTCAATTAGGCTTACCGGTAAGCTCTACGCATATTGTGGTGGGCGCGGTGTTTGGGGTGGGCTTTTTAAGGGAGCGCTTAAGAGAGCAATCAAGAAGGCGTTTTGCTAGGATCAGAGACAACATTGTAGCGGCGCACTTTGGGGAAGATTTAGAAGAAATTGAGGGCTTTTTAGAGCGCTTTGATAAAGCCAATTTGAAAGAAAAATCGCTCATGCTAGAGAGCTTGAAAAAAAGCAAGAACACCGCCATCGCTTTGGAATTGAAAAAGAAAGAAAAAAAGTCGCTTAAAAAAGTGTATAAAGAAGAAGTGATCAAACGCTCCATTTTAAAAAAGATTGTTACCGCTTGGTTGGTAACCGTGCCGGTTTCTGCGCTTTTGGGGGCGCTTCTGTTTGTGGCTCTTGGTTTTATAGAAAAGTATTTCTAGGGTTTTTAAGGATTTGTTTTTTAAAGTTAGGCTTAATCTTTTATGTTAAAATTCTAAGATTTTATCTTTATTTTATATTGATCGTTAGGTTTTAGGTTTAAAGTCATGGGGAGGAATCAAGGAGCTTATTTGGATCCGTCTGAATCGATTTTGATGTTGATGGTTGCTTTTTTATTGGTGCTGTTGAACGCTTTTTTTGTGCTTTCAGAGTTTGCCCTTGTGAAAGTGCGTAAAACCCGCTTAGAAGAGCTGGTTAAAATCGGTAATTCCAACGCTAAACTCGCTTTAGAGATGAGTCAAAGGCTAGACACTTATTTGAGCGCCACGCAGTTAGGCATCACCCTTTCTTCATTAGCTTTAGGCTGGGTGGGTGAGCCTGCTATCGCAAAGTTGTTAGCCGCGCTGTTTGAGTCTATGGACTTAAAAGATAATCCTATTTTTATCCATTCAATGAGCGTGGTTATAGCGTTTTTAAGCATCACTTTTTTGCATGTCGTGCTAGGCGAGATTGTGCCAAAATCTTTAGCGATCGCTAAATCTGAAAAGGCCGCTCTTTTTGCCGCGCGCCCTTTGCATGTGTTTTGGGTGGTGTTTTACCCGGTGGTGCGCTTGTTTGATGTGATCGCTCATTTCTTTTTAAAAAAAGTGGGTATCAACCCTAAAGAGCATGACGGCACGCATTCTGAAGAAGAGTTAAAAATCATTGTGGGCGAGAGTTTGAGGGAGGGTATTATTGATTCAGTGGAGGGTGAAATCATTAAAAACGCGGTGGATTTTTCTGACACGAGCGCTAAAGAAATCATGACCCCACGAAAAGACATGGTGTGTTTGGACGAAGAAAACAGCTATGAAGAAAATATAGACATTGTTTTAAAAAGCCGATTCACGCGCTACCCTTATTGTAAGGGTTCTAAAGATAACATTATCGGCATGGTGCATATCAGAGACTTGCTCTCTCGCTCTATTTTCACCCCTAAAATGCATGATTTCAAGCAAATCGTCAGGAAAATGATCATCGTCCCCGAAAGCGCATCCATTTCTCAAATCCTTATTAAAATGAAAAAAGAGCAAATCCATACCGCTTTGGTGATTGATGAATACGGCGGCACGGCCGGGTTGCTCACGATGGAAGATATTATTGAAGAAATCATGGGAGAGATTAGCGACGAATACGACTTGAAACAAGAGGGCGTGAACAAGCTTGAAGAGGGCGTGTTTGAATTAGAGGGCATGCTGGATTTAGAGAGCGTAGAAGAAGTGCTTCATATCCAATTTGACAAAGAATGCGAGCAAGTAACGCTTGGGGGCTATGTTTTCAGCTTGTTAGAACGCATGCCTATGGAAGGGGATACGATTATTTCGCATGGGTATGTTTTTGAAGTCTTAAGCGTGGATGGCGCTAGGATAAAACGCTTGAAAGCGAGCAAGGAAAATAAGGATAGAATATAAGGAATGAACATGAAAAAAACAACCCTTTTTGTATTGAGCTTGTTGTTCAGTAGCTCTTTAAACGCTGTTGATGAAAACCCTGAAAATGTCCAAGAAAAAACCGAGCCTTCTTCTTTGAGCATGGCTGAAGACAGCGCGCCTTTGAACCATCCTAACGCTCAAAAACTCTCTTTAAAAAACGCATGGGCTAGGGTGTTGTCTAACCATGAAGGTTTGCATGCGCAAGAATACGCCATTAAAAGAGCGAGTAAAATGAAATTAGCGGCTAAGCTTTCTTTTTTACCCCAAATTGATTTGAGCGCTTTTTATGTGTACCTCTCTAACCCTATTAAAATGGATTTCGCCAGCCAAAAACAACCGGGCGTGCAAAAAGCCACCAACCAGATCCATCAAGGCTTGCAAAACATCCAGCAAAATATCCCCCCTCAAGTATTAACCCCTCAAATCCAAGCGGGCATGCAAGGGGTGATGCAAGGTTTTGGGGCTTTGAGCAGCACTTTAGAGGCCCCCTTATTGTTTTCTAAGCAAAATGTGGTGATTGGGGCTTTGAGCATTATTTACCCCCTTTATATGGGTGGGGCAAGATTCACGATGGTGCGCATTGCGGATTTGATGCAAAAAGACGCTAATGAAGTGTATCGCTTGAAAAAGCTTTCCACTTTTCAAGAGCTTGTGAGCGTGTATTATGGCATGGTGTTAAACGCAGAAGTGGCTGAAACTTTAGAAGAGGTAGAAAAAGGCCATTATAAGCATTTCCAAAACGCTTTGAAAATGCAAAAAGTAGGCCAAATCGCTAGGGTGGAAACCTTAGGCGCTCAAGTGGCTTATGATAAGGCCCATATCGCTAGCGTTAAGGCTAAAGATGTGCTAGAAGTTTCGCAGCTCTCGTTCAATTCTATTTTGTCTAGCAAGGACGATCTAGCGCCCTCCAATAAATTAGAGATCCGCACGGAAAAAGATTTGCCCGATTTGAGCTTTTTTGTTTCTTCCACGCTCAATTCCTACCCGGCTTTAAAGACTTTAGAAAACCAGGTTCAAATTTCTAAAGAAAACACGAAACTACAGATCGCTAAATTCTTGCCCCAAGTGAGTTTTTTTGGCTCTTATCTCATGAAGCAAAACAATTCGGTGTTTGAAGACATGATCCCTAGTTGGTTTGTGGGCGTGGCTGGGCGCATGCCTATTCTTTCCCCCACAGGGCGTATCCAAAAATACCAAGCGAGCAAATTAGCGGAATTGCAAGTGAGTAGCGAGCAAATCCAAGCTAAAAAAAACATGGAATTGTTAGTGAATAAGACTTATAAAGAGACGCTTTCTTATTTGAAAGAATACAAAAGCTTGCTTTCTAGCGTGGAATTAGCCAAGGAAAATCTAAAACTCCAAGAGCAGGCTTTTTTACAAGGCTTAAGCACGAACGCTCAAGTCATTGATGCGAGGAACACGCTTTCTTCTATCATCGTGGAGCAAAAAAGCGTGGCTTATAAATATATCGTTTCATTAGCGAATTTAATGGCGTTGAGCGATCACATTGATTTATTTTATGAATTTGTTTATTAAAGGAAAAAATCATGTCAAATAGCATGTTGGATAAAAATAAAGCGATTCTTACAGGGGGTGGGGCTTTATTATTAGGATTAATCGTGCTTTTTTATTTAGCTTATCGCCCTAAGGCTGAAGTGTTGCAAGGGTTTTTGGAGGCCAGAGAATACAGCGTGAGCTCCAAAGTCCCTGGACGCATTGAAAAGGTGTTTGTTAAAAAAGGCGATCACATTAAAAAGGGCGATTTGGTTTTTAGCATTTCTAGCCCTGAATTAGAAGCCAAGCTCGCTCAAGCTGAGGCCGGGCATAAAGCCGCTAAAGCGCTTAGCGATGAAGTCAAAAGAGGCTCAAGAGACGAAACGATTAATTCTGCGAGAGACATTTGGCAAGCGGCCAAATCTCAAGCCACTTTAGCCAAAGAGACTTATAAGCGCGTTCAAGATTTGTATGATAGCGGCGTGGCGAGCTTGCAAAAGCGCGATGAAGCTTATGCAGCCTATGAAAGCACCAAATACAACGAGAGCGCGGCTTATCAAAAGTATAAAATGGCTTTAGGGGGGGCGAGCTCTGAAAGCAAGATTGCCGCTAAGGCTAAAGAAAGTGCGGCGTTAGGGCAAGTGAATGAAGTGGAATCCTATCTAAAAGATGTCAAGGCTACAGCCCCAATTGATGGGGAAGTGAGCAACGTGCTTTTAAGCGGTGGTGAGCTTAGCCCTAAGGGCTTTCCTGTGGTTTTAATGATAGATTTAAAGGATAGTTGGCTAAAAATCAGCGTGCCTGAAAAGTATTTGAGCGATTTTAAAGTGGGCAAGGAATTTGAAGGCTACATCCCGGCGTTGAAAAAAAGCGCGAAATTCAGGGTCAAATATTTGAGCGTGATGGGCGATTTTGCGACTTGGAAAGCGACGAATAATTCCAACACTTACGACATGAAAAGCTATGAAGTGGAGGCCATACCCTTAGAAAAGTTGGAAAATTTTAGGGTAGGGATGAGCGTGTTAGTTACTATTAAACCTTAAAAAGGATTGTTTTGTTCAGATTGATAAGCGCATGGGTTTTACAAGACAAGTTCTTGTTTGTCGTGTGTTTTATATTGCCTTTTTGTTTAGGGGTTTTAGGCACGCAAATCTTTAAACAAGAAATCCCAAGACAACTCCCTATCGTGGTGGTGGATTTGGATAAGACCACTACAAGTATTCAAGTAGCGTTTGAATTAGGCGCAACGAGCGCGCTTCAAATCAAACACCAAGTAACTAGCCTTTCAGAAGCCAAACGCTTTTTAAACTCCGCTGAAGTGTATGGGGCGTTAGTTTTGCCTAGAGATTTAGAGAAAAAAATCAAAATGGGGCGGAAGGTGGGTTTGCCCTTTTATTATAACGCTGAGTATGTTTTAGTGGGGAAAACGCTCAAAAACGCCTTCTTACAAACCGCTTTGACTTTAGATGCTAAAACCTTAGCCACCAAAGCTTTAGTGCGAGATTCCAATTTGATTTTGGCTAAAGCCCAAGCAATACCCATCATTCTTCAATTGCATGCCCTATACAATGAAGAAAACAATTACACGCAATACCTTTTAAGCGTGATGTTGCCTTGCATGTGGCTTATTTTCATTGCGATTGGCATGCTCAATTTCATTCAAAAAACCTCTAACATGCGCGAGCTTTTGATCAGTATTGTAGCGAATGTGTGCGTGTTTAGTTTTTGGGGGATGGGCATGGCGTTTTATTTTAATTTCATTGGCATGCAGGGGAATTATGCGCATTTGTTGTTGGTCTTTTTGGCAGTAGTTTTAATGGCGCTCATTATGAGCGGGTTTGTGGTGCTAGTTTATGGCATTTCAAAAAGCGTTATTGAGACTGCGGGAGCGATTGGGGTCTATACCGCTCCAAGCTTTGCGTTTGCTGGGGTAACTTACCCGCAAAATAACATGGAAATTTTTGGGGATTTTTGGAGCCATTGCTTGCCTATTAGCCATTTTATGAAGTTCTTTTTACAAGAGGCCTATTATAAGACGGATTTTACTGAGTCTTTAAATTCATTAATGCCGCTTTTGTTCTTTTTGATTTTTTTAGCTTTAGGGCTTTTGATTTTTTATTTTTCTTTTAAAAAAGACAAGGCTAGCGCATGAATTTTTTTAAAATCCTTTTAATGGAATTAAGGGCTATTGTTTCTCATAAAGGCGTTTTGTTAATCCTTATAGGCGCTCCTTTAATCTATGGCTTATTATACCCTTTGCCTTATTTGAAAGACATCGTAACGCAGCAAAAAATCGCCCTTGTAGATGAAGACAATTCCTTCCTTTCTAGGCAATTAGCCTTCATGGCGCAAAGCTCCAACGAGTTAGAAATCGCTTTTTTTAGCCCCTCTATGCTGGAAGCCAAAAAGCTTTTAAAAGAAGAAAAAATTTATGGGATCTTGCATATCCCTTCGCATTTTGAAGCCAATATCCATAAACAAGTGCCTGTAACGATAGATTTTTACGCGAATTCCAATTACTTTTTGATTTATGGCGCGTTAGCGAATGCGGTGGTGGAGAGCATCAACGCTTTAAATGATGAGATAAGGTTCAAACGCAACGCCCAAATAGAAGAAGCTGAATTAGGGACAGACGGGATTAAAATCAGGCCTATCGCTTTGTATAACCCTAGTGAGGGGTATTTGAATTACGCGCTCTCTAGCGTGTTTATTTTCATTTTACACCAGGTGATGCTCATTGCAAGCAGCATGTTTACTAGCTCCAGGCGTTTGGAATTAGCCTTTTTAGACAAAAAGCAAATCGCTTTAAGGCTGTGTGCAAGACTCTTGGTGTTTGTAGCAGCGTTTAGCGTTTTTATTTTATGGTATTTTGGGGTGCTGTTTTCTCTCCATGGCATCGAACGGCATGCGAGCGCTTTAATGGTGTTTTTAAATAGTTTGATATTCATGCTTGCAACCTTGAGTTTGGGGTCGTTTTTAGGCGCATGGATCAAAAATGAAGCTTACACCACTCAAATCGTTTTGATTTCTTCTTTGCCTTTGATCTTTATGATGGGTTTTGTGTGGCCTTTTGAATCCCTGCCCTCTTATTTGCAAGTTTTCGTTCAAATCGTGCCGGCTTATCATGGGATCAGTTTGCTAGGACGCTTGAATCAAATGCATGCGGAATTTATAGATGTGTCCATCCATTTTTATGCGCTTATTGTGATCTTTATTGTGAGTTTTATAGGGAGTGTCTTTAAACTCAGCTCTTTAAAGAAAGCTTGTGAAAACGCTTAAAAATCTCATCATTTCCAAGCACCAGACTAAAGCGTCTCGCTTTTTAGGGTATCTTATGCCTTTTGATGATTTTGAAAAAAACCTTTTACAATTGAAAAAAGAGCATTTTAAAGCCGCGCATTTTGTAACGGCGTTCCGCTATTCTTTAGAGGGCAAAATCACGGAGGGTTTTAGCGATGATGGCGAGCCTAAAGGGAGTTCAGGGATGCCTGTGCTTAGCGTTTTGAGGCGAGAGGATTTGATCAATATAGGATTAGTGAGCGTGCGTTATTTTGGAGGCACGCTTTTAGGGGTGGGAGGCTTGATGAAGGCTTATACCACTAGCGCGTTATTGTGCGTAGAAAACGCTCAAAGAGAAAACGCTTTGAAGGATTTTGTGGAGTTGGAAACTTTAAGCGCTCATTATTCTTACAAAGAATTAGACGCTCTTCAGCGTGAAATTAAGAAATTTAGCTTACAATTAAGCAAAAAGAATTTTTCAAACCAAAGCGTGGAAGTGGAAATCAGCGGTGCAAGAGAATATTTGCAAGCGTTTTTACAACAAAATAAAATAAATTAGGGAGAGTGGTATGGGATTTTTGAATGGGTATTTTTTATGGGTTAAGGCTTTCCATGTGATAGCGGTCATTTCGTGGATGGCGGCGTTGTTTTATTTGCCGCGCCTTTTTGTCTATCATGCAGAAAACGCCCATAAAAAAGAGTTTGTAGGGGTGGTTCAAATCCAAGAAAAAAAGCTTTATTCCTTTATCGCTTCGCCGGCGATGGGTTTCACGCTGATCACAGGGATTTTAATGCTGTTGATTGCTCCTGAAATGTTTAAAAGTGGGGGTTGGTTGCATGCTAAGTTGGCTTTAGTGATCTTACTTTTAGCCTACCATTTTTATTGCAAAAAATGCATGCGCGAGCTAGAAAAAGACCCCACAAGAAGAAACGCAAGGTTCTATCGTGTGTTTAATGAAATACCCACGATTTTAATGATCCTCATTGTGGTTTTAGTGGTTATCAAGCCTTTTTAAAGACCAATCATGAAGAAAGAAAAGCACCTCAAGCAAGAAAAAATCATCAACATGTTTGATGATATAGCCAGCTCTTACGATCAAGCCAACCGCTTAATGAGTTTTGGATTAGACGTTAAATGGCGAGAAAGAGCTTGCGAGCATGCGTTTTTGTTTTTGGAGAATAAAAAAGCGTTAAGGCTTGTGGATGTGGCATGCGGGACGGGGGATATGCTTGTTGCTTGGCAAAAAAGCGCTCTGAATTGCAATATAGAGTTTAAGGAATGTTTGGGGATTGATCCCTCTAATAACATGCTTGAATTGGCTATCAAAAAATGTGAGGAGCTTGAAAACAAAATTTCTTTTATCCAGGCTCAAGCTAAAGATTTAAAGGGCGTTGAAAACAACAGCGTGGATATCCTCTCTATTGCGTATGGCTTGCGTAATGTCGTGGAAAGACAAGAAGCCTTAAAAGAGTTTTTTAGGGTGTTAAAACCCAGGGGCGTTTTAGTGATTTTGGAATTTTTAAAAAAAGACAACCCCACATGGCTGGATAAAATCTCAGGGTTTTACACGAATAAGGTTTTGCCTTTAGTGGGAGGGGCTATCAGTAAGAATTATGGCGCTTATTCTTATTTGCCGCAATCCATTGAGGGGTTTTTGAGTTTAGAGGGTTTGAAGAATGAATTAAAAAACGCAGGGTTTGAGGTTTTAAGGGCTGAAGATTCTATCGCTCAAATTTCAACGACCGTGCTTGTTAAAAAAAGCTAAAGGAATGCCATGCAAAATGAATTATTTGAAACCGAAAAAGCCCCCCAAAAAAACACTAAAAACACTAAAAACGCCCCTAAAAAAAGCTTTGAAGAGCATGTTCATTCCCTAGAGCAAGCCATAGATCGTTTGAATGATCCTAATTTATCTTTAAAAGACGGGATGGATTTGTATAAAACAGCCATGCAAGAGTTGTTTTTGGCGCAAAAGCTTTTAGAAAACGCTTATTTGAAGTATGAAAAACTCCAAACGCCAGACAAAAAGGCTTAAAGCATGCAAGTGTTTGCTTTGCAACTAGAATCTTTTAAAGAAACCCTCATGCAATCCTTATTCAACTCCATACCTAAGCGGAGCGTAATCGTGTTGCCTGAATACGTGATCAACCCCTTTTTCCACCATAACATGGAATTGGATGTGAATGAAATCAGCGATCAGTCCAAGCGAGCGATAGAGTTTTTGTCTCAAAAATGCGAAGAATTGGATTTAATCATTTCAGCCCCGGTGCTTTTAGAAGAACATTCTAAAATCTATAAAAAAATCGCCCTCATTTCTAAAGAAAATATCCAATATTACACGCAGCAACGCCTAATCCCCTATCCTCACTGGGATGAAGAGAGCTTTTTTGACAATGAAAAAAGCGGCTTTAAAGAATTATTAGTCTTTGAAAGAGACGGCTTAAAAATCGCCCCTTTGTTTGGCTTTGAAACGCATTTTGATGAAATATGGGTTCAGGCTAAAAATCAGGGCGTGGATGTGGTGCTTTTGAGTAGCGTGGCCACTTTTGAATCCAATGAAAGGTGGCGGCTTTTGTGCCAGATGCGCGCTTTTTGCGCTTCTTGCGTGGTGGTAAGGGCTAATAGGATCGGAGCGTATCGCCAAATCATTGTAGAAGAAGATCAAAAAAACGAATTTTTGTGGAAATTTTATGGGGATAGTTTTGTGGCTTTACCTAATGGCGCTATTGAAGATTCTTTAGAGGGTAAAATGGGGGCTTTGAGCGCTCAAATAGATAAAAACGATATAGACGAATGGGCTAAATTGTGGCATTTTAGAACGATTAAAGAGGGTTGAATGATTGATAGAAAACTTTTATTGCAAGATTTTGACAAGGTGGCTCTTTCTTTAAAAAAGCGTAACCATGCGATGGACGATGAATTAGAGCGTTTGCGCGAAGTCATCACGCGCTATAAAAAGCAACTCATTGAATTAGAAGGCTTTCAAGCCTTTCAAAACAAGGTTTCTAAAGAATTTGGTATCAAAATGGCTCAAAAAGTGGATGCAAGCGATCTCAAAAAAGAGCTAGAAAACAATAAAATCAGACTGAATGAGCTTTCCAAAAGCGCGAGCGAATTGGAGCAACAAATAGATTTGAAGCTTTCCATAATCCCCAATCTAGTGGATGAAAAAACCCCTTTAGGAGCGAATGAAGAAGACAACATAGAAATTAAAAAAATCTTAACCCCCAGGGTTTTTACTTTCAAACCCAAAGAGCATTTTGAACTCGCTCAACAAAATGGCTGGATTGATTTTGAAAGCGGCGTGAAACTCGCCAAAAGCCGTTTTTCGGTCATCAGAGGTTTTGGGGCGAAAATTTATCGCGCGCTCATTTATTTAATGTTGGATTTTAATGAAAAAAATGGCTTTGAAATCATCTACACGCCGGCGTTAGTGAATGAAAAAATGCTTTTTGGGACCGGGCAATTACCCAAATTCAAAGAAGACGTTTTTAAAATAGAAAATGAAAATTTGTATTTGATCCCCACCGCTGAGGTAACGCTCACCAATCTATACAACGACACGATCATTGGCGTTGAAAATCTCCCCATTAAAATGACCGCGCACACGCCTTGTTTCAGGAGCGAAGCAGGGAGTGCGGGCAAGGACACAAGGGGGATGATAAGACAGCACCAATTTGATAAAGTAGAGCTTGTGGCTATCACGCACCCTAAAGAAAGCGATGCCATGCAAGAATATATGCTAGAGAGCGCGAGCGAGATTTTAAAGGCTTTGGAATTACCGCACCGGTTCGTGCAATTGTGCAGTGGGGATTTAGGCTTTAGCGCAAGCAACACGATAGACATTGAAGTGTGGCTGCCTGGGCAAAATTGCTACCGAGAAATCAGCTCGGTGTCTAACACGAGGGATTTTCAAGCCAGGCGCGCTAAAATCCGCTTCAAAGAAAATCAAAAAAACCAATTAGCGCACACCTTAAACGGATCTTCTTTAGCGGTAGGCAGGACGATGGTCGCTTTAATGGAAAACCACCAGCAAGCGGACGGGAGCATCCATATTCCTAAGGCGTTAGAAAAATACCTTTAAGGCTAGTTTGTGCTGAACGAAGAGCAAAATTCATTAGAAGAAAAAGAGGGCGAAAATAAAAACGAAAAAGAAACCCCTTTAAAGGGCATTCATTCTAAAATCCCCTCTTTGAAGCAGGCTTTAGAGCAAACGATTAACAAAATCAAAAGTTCTAAAGAGTTTTTCAAACAACTTTTACATGATAAAAAAAGGCTTTATATCGCACTTGGAGCGTTAGTTTCACTCATTGCGCTCATTGTAATTTTGAGCTTGTTACTAGGGCATAAAAAAGAAAGCCAACCCACTTCTTTACAAACTAATACCGCCACCACCAATAACGAAACGCCTAATAACGCTAATAACGCAGAAGCCGAGGGGCAAATAGAGAATTTAGACTTACCCGATTTAATCGGTAAAGACTCCCTCAAACGAAGCGACGAGAATCAAGTGGATGCGATGATACAAAAAGCGAGTATTTTGTATGAGCAAGGGCAAAAAGATGAGGCCTTGCATTTGTTTGATAAAATCGCTTCTTTTTCGCAAGGGATTGCGAGCCATAATTTAGGGGTGATTAAATTTAAAGAAAAGGATTTTAACGGGGCGTTGGATTTGTTTGATTCCAGTATCGCCTCTAAAGAAAACGCGAGCGTGAGCGCGATTGATGCGTTAGTGAGCGCGTATCATTTGCAAGATGAGGATTTGTATTATCATTATTTAAAAATTGTGAGAGACACTTTGTATAAAGATTACAAAAAGTCTTTTTATTCCTACGCTTACGCGCTCAAATCCTATTACGCTGGAGAGTATTTTGAAGCCCTTTCGCCTTTAATGCACCCTAATTCCAACGCTTTTTTAAAGCCTAACGCGCGCCTAGCGTCTAAATTGTTTTTGATGTTTAAAGATGAAACGAACGCTTACAAGCAATTACAAAAAAGCGCGAACGCCCAAGATGAGCTTGCTTTAGGGCTTTTGCAGGCGCGTTTGGGCCATTACAAGCAGGCTTTGGAGCATTTGCAGCATTATTTGCACAACTACCCTAAGGATTTAAACGCTTTAATGGCTTTGGAATTGGTGGGTTTGAAAATGGGCGACACCCTTAAAGCGAGCGAAGCCTTAAAATTAGCCAGCCACACCAAAGAAGACACGCTATTAGCCAACTCTTTTTACCCCATCAAGCCCACTATCAACCCTGTTTTTTTGGATAAAGAAAGAGCCAAAGAGCGTTTTTGGAACACGCAATATTTTGAAGGCAAAAGGGATTTTATCTACCGCTTGCTCTTTTATTACGCTCCTTTTAAGGTTTTAGACTCTAAAGAAACCTTAGGTGTGATTGAAGAGGGGCTGTTTCTTTTGGACTCTGATGCAAAAAAGGATTTAGAGGGGGCAAGCCTTGCTTTTAAAAGGGGGCGTTTGATGGCGATAGCGGATAAAAATGCGCTCAAAGGGTTGAAAGCGTTAGAAAACAAGCGCTTAAAAAAAGCCCTTTCTTTTTTTGATTTGTCTTTAAAAAATAGCCCCAATAACGCGCTCCTCCATTATAATGTAGGCTTGATTTATGCGCAATTAGAAAATTACCACAAAGCTTATTTCCATTTTTTAAGGGCTTTCCATTTGAACTCTGCGGATTATTTGAGCGCGGTTTTTGCGGTTCTAGCTTCGCATTTCACCCATGAAGACACCACGGAGTTTTTAAGAGAAATCACCGAGAGTTTTTATAGTCAGGATTTTTCTAGCCCCACGCAAAAAGCTTTACTCTCTTCGCTCATCGCTTATTTGAATTACCGCACGAATTGGGACATGGACTGGCTTAAAAACGCCCCTAAAAAGCTCCCTTTTTATTACGCGCTAGAAGCGGTGTTCGCTAAAGAGAGCAAGGATAAAAAATTGATGGTGCAATCTTTTGGGAATTTAAAAAAAATGCTCCCTAAAGATCTCATCTCTAATATCTTTTATGAAATCGTCTCGTATTACGATGCGAGTATCCGGCATACTTTAAGCATTTACACCCTTTTAGATTCGCGTAAAATCAGTTGGGATCAAACCATGCAAGGGCCTATTTTGGGGCGTCATTTCTACGCTTACATGGGGTTTATGGTCAATGATTTGGATCATCAAGAAAGATTACTAGAGCAAAAAATCGCCAGTTTAGAAGAAGGCGAAGCCCCTAACGATTGGTTAGACAATTTAGCACTAGTGAGTTTGTTTCAAGGCCAGTATGAAAAAGCGGGCGCGTTGTATCAAAATTTAATTAGCGATCTTAAGGACAATGAGACTCGTTTAAAAATCCTAGCGGGTTTAACCTATATCGCGCAAAGTAATTACAATAACGCCGCTTTATGGCTAGAGCTTGGGAAATTAGACGATCCGAATAATGAAAATATCCGTTACGCTTTAGGGTTGTTGTATCAAAGAAAAGGGGATTTAAAATCAGCGTTAAACCATTTTTTAGCCATTAAAACCTCTGATTTTTTTTCGCCTTATTTTGATTTTGAGATTGATGCTAACCTTTTAAAAGAGCGTTTAAACCAAGAAAAAAAGGGCGAGTTTTTAGAATAATGGATTTTGAAAAAAGCATTTTAGGCAATTTAAACGAAGCGCAAAAAATCGCCGCAAGCCACATTCAAGGGCCATTGCTCATTTTAGCGGGAGCTGGGAGCGGTAAGACTAAGACTTTAACGAGCCGTTTAGCGTATTTGATTGGCGTTTGTGGCGTGCCTAGCGAGAACACTTTAACGCTCACTTTCACCAATAAAGCGAGCAAGGAAATGCAAGAAAGGGCTTTGAGATTGTTGAAAAACCAAGCCCTTATCCCCCCCTTGCTTTGCACTTTCCATCGTTTTGGTTTGCTGTTTTTAAGGCAACGCATGAATCTTTTAAAAAGAGCGTGCGATTTTTCGGTGTTAGATAGCGATGAAGTCAAAACGCTGTGCAAGCAGCTCAAAATTTCAAACTTTAGAGCCAATATTTCTCAAATCAAAAACGGCATGATGGATTTAAGCGCGCAAGATAGCGAATGTTATAAAGCGTATGAGCTTTATCAAAACGCGCTCAAAAAAGACAATTTAGTGGATTTTGACGATTTGCTTTGTTTAAGCCTTAAGATTTTACAAGATAATGAAAAACTCGCCAAAGAGACTAGCGAGCGCTACCATTACATCATGGTAGATGAGTATCAAGACACGAACGCCTTACAATTAGAATTTTTAAAACAATTGAGTTGCACGCACCATAATTTGTGCGTGGTGGGCGATGACGATCAGAGCATTTATGGTTTTAGGGGGGCGGATATTTCTAATATTTTAAATTTTTCCAAGCATTTTAAAGGGGCTAAAGTGGTGAAATTAGAGACCAACTACCGCTCCAGCGCTGAAATTTTAGCGTGCGCTAATTCCCTTATTAGCCATAACCAACACCGCCATATTAAAACGCTTCAAAGTTTCAAAGGCTCGCATAAAAGCGTGGTTTGTAAGGAATACCCCACGCAAAAAGAAGAGAGCCTGGATGTGGCTTATCAAATCAAAGCCCTTTTAAAGAAGGGCGAAAATTTAGAAAATATCGCTATTTTGTACCGCTTAAATGGGCTTAGTCGCAGCATTGAAGAGAGTTTGAACGCTTTGAATATCCCTTATAGGCTCATTGGGGCGGTGAGTTTCTATGAAAGAGCTGAGGTTAAAGACGCTTTAGCGTTCATGCATGTAGTGGCTAAAAAAGACGATCGCTTTTTCATTAAGCGCGTTTTAAACAAGCCCCCAAGAGGCCTTGGCAAGATCACTCAAGAATGGATTTTTTCTCTTTTAGATGAAGAGGATTTGAATTTAGAAGAAGCGCTAAAACTTGGGGCGTTTAAAGACAAATTAAACCCTAAAAACGAATACGCTTTAAAGAAATTCATGGCTATGATAGGGCGTTTAAGGGAGGCTTTTGAAATTTCAGTAGAGAAGTTTTGCGCTCAGTTTTTAGAAGAAACCAACCTTTTAAAAAGCTATGAAAAAGAGGACAATTACGAAGAAAGAGAGGGCTTTGTTAAAGAGCTTTTAAGTTTAGTGAAAGAGCATTTTAAAACTAACCCCACGCATTCTTTGCTGGATTTTTTGAATGAAAGCGTGTTGGATGTCCATAATACAGAAAGCGCGCAAAAAGTGAGCTGCATGAGCGTGCATATGAGTAAGGGGTTAGAGTTTAAGCATGTGTTTGTGATCGGGTTAGAAGAAGGGTTTTTCCCGCATAGGGGGTTCAATCAAGAAAGCGATTTAGAAGAAGAAAGGCGCTTGGCTTACGTGGCGATCACTAGGGCTAAAGAAGAATTGCAACTTTCTTATGTCAAAGAGCGTTCGTATTTTGGGAGGAAAATTTCTTGCTCGCCCTCTGTGTTTTTAGAAGAAGCCAAGTTGCTCAAAAGCGATCAAACCCCTAAACAAAATCACCAAAAAAATACGCCCATTAAAGTGGGGGACTTGATCAAGCATAAGATTTTTGGCACCGGTAGGGTTTTAGGCGTGGAAAAAGGCTTGAGCGGTTTGTGCTTGAAAATCAATTGCGGAGGGAATGTCTATGATAAAATCTCAGAAAAATTTGTAGAAAAAGTGGATAACGAGTTTTGAAAATTGTAATCCTTTTTTTCATGGTTTTACGCACGCTACTAGCTATGGATACCAATACGCTTAAAACAGAGATTAAAGAAACTTATCTCAAAGAATACAAAGACTTGAAATTAGAAATTGAAACCATTAATTTAGAAATCCCAGAGCGCTTTTCTAACGCTCCCATTTTAAGCTATGAATTGAGCGCTTCTAACAAGCTTAAAAAAGATGGGGTCGTGTTTTTAAAATTGGAAAATGAGCCTAATTTACGCTTACCGGTGCGTTATAGCGTGATAGGCAGCATGCAGGCTTTTAAAAGCATAAGCGCGATTAAAAAAGATGAAAACATCACCGCTAACAACACTCAAAAAGAGCGCGTTTTGTTTGGCGCGCTTTCTAACCCCTTATTAGAGGGCGCGATCGATAAAGTGAGCGCAAAAAATTTTATCCCCCCTGACACGCTTTTAAGCGCGGATAAAACCCAAGCCTTAATCATCGTGCGTAAAAACGACATTATCACTGGGGTGTATGAAGAGGGGCGAATCAGCATAGAAATAAGCCTAAAAGCCCTAGAAAATGGTGCGCTCCATCAAATCATTCAAGCGAAGAATTTAGAAAGCAATAAAATACTGAAAGCAAAAGTGTTGAGCAGTTCTAAAGCGCAAATCTTATAAAGGATATTCATGAAATTGGTTTTAGGCATCAGTGGGGCGAGCGGGATACCCCTAGCCTTGCGGTTTTTAGAAAAATTACCCCAAGAAATTGAAGTGTTTGTCGTGGCGTCTAAAAACGCACATGTCGTGGCGTTAGAAGAATCTAATATCAACCTTAAAAACGCCATGAAGGATTTACGGCCTGGCGCGACTTTTTTTAACGAGCAAGATATTCATGCAAGCATTGCCTCAGGGAGTTATGGCATCCATAAGATGGCGATCATTCCAGCGAGCATGGACATGGTGGCTAAAATCGCGCATGGCTTTGGGGGGGATTTGATTTCTAGGAGCGCCTCTGTGATGCTTAAAGAAAAACGCCCCTTACTCATTGCCCCCAGAGAAATGCCTTTAAGCGCTATCATGTTAGAAAATTTGCTCAAACTCGCCCATTCTAACGCGATCATCGCGCCACCGATGATGACTTATTACACCCAGAGCAAGACTTTAGAAGCGATGCAAGATTTTTTAGTGGGGAAGTGGTTTGACAGCTTAGGGATAGAAAATGACTTATACCCACGATGGGGAATGAACTGATGCAAAAAATCGGCATTTACCCGGGCACTTTTGATCCGGTCACGAATGGGCATATAGACATCATCCACCGCTCTAGCGAATTGTTTGAAAAGCTCATTGTCGCTGTGGCGCATTCAAGCGCTAAAAACCCCATGTTTAGTTTAAAAGAGCGTTTAAAAATGATGCAACTGGCCACTAAAAGTTTTAAAAATGTAGAATGCATCGCGTTTGAAGGGCTATTGGCTAATTTGGCTAAAGAATACCATTGTAAAGTGCTAGTTAGGGGCTTAAGGGTGGTGAGCGATTTTGAATACGAATTGCAAATGGGTTATGCGAACAAATCCTTAAACCACGAATTAGAGACCTTGTATTTCATGCCCACTTTACAAAACGCTTTCATAAGCTCTTCTATCGTGCGATCCATTATCGCGCATAAGGGCGATGCGAGCCATTTAGTGCCTGAAGAAATTTATCCTTTGATTTTAAAGGTTTAAAATGTATGTGGTGTTAGAAGGCGTTGATGGCGCGGGCAAAAGCACTCAAGTAGGATTATTAAAAAACAGGTTTAAAAACGCCCTTTTTACCAAAGAGCCAGGGGGGACAAAAATAGGCGAGAGTTTGAGGCGTATCGCTTTGAATGAAAATATCAGCGAGTTGGCTAGAGCGTTTTTATTTTTAAGCGATAGGGCTGAGCATGTAGAAAGCGTGATAAAACCGGCATTGAAAGAAAAAAAGCTCGTCATTAGCGACAGGAGTTTGATTTCTGGCATAGCTTATAGCCAATTTTCAAGCTTAGAATTAAACCTGCTTGCCACTCAAAGCATTTTGCCTGAAAAAATCATTCTTTTAGTGATAGATGAAGAGGGCTTAAAACAGCGCTTAAGCCTTAAAAGTTTAGACAAAATAGAAAACCAAGGCACAGAAAAATTACTCACAATCCAGCAAAAGCTCAAAACCCACGCTTATGCGTTACAAGAAAAATTCGGGTGCGAAGTTTTGGAATTAGACGCCAAAGAAAGCGCTAAAAACTTGCACGAAAAAATCGCCGCTTTTATTGAATGCGTTGTTTAACTTGTTTGAAGCTTTCTTTCAAGCCTCTTTGCCCAAATTGCTTGAACGATTTGCCCTTAAGCTTAAAAGTAAGGGTTTTAGAGGGCGTGAGCGTGTATAGTTTTTACGCTTATAGCGAAATAGAAGAGCTCATTAAAAGCAAATACGCGTTGATTGGCTCTCGCATTTTGCCCTTGCTTTCTCAAAAAGCCGGCGCGGAATTTGTGAAAATCTTACAAGAACAAGGCTTGAATATTCCCCTTTATGGCATCGCCATTGATGATAAAATCAAATCCTTTTATTCGCATTCAGCCGCGCTTTTGAAAGGCTTTTGTCAAGGCAATTTAAAAGCCACTTACGGGCGTTTAAGGGCGACTAATACCATTTCGTATGCCGGGAAAAGCCTGGAATTTCGCGCCAACAACCCACGGAATTTTAAATTCAAAGGCGATGAAAGTTTAGATTATTTTTTATTAGATGATATTATCACCACCGGCACCACCTTAAAAGAAGCCCTAAAACACCTTAAAGCTTTAAACATTAAAGCGCACTTTGCGATCGCGCTTTGCAGCGCAGATGAATGAGTTATAATTTTGTTTTTTAAAAAGGATACCCATGAATAAAGTTCAATCCATTGAGCCTCAAATCGCTGATAAGTTCAACAACGAGTTAAGAAGTTATAACCTAGAATACAAACTAGAGCAAGAAAGCCTGAATACAGAAATTGATGAAGCTTTAAAAAATTACGCTTCTAAAAGAGGGGGTTTAGGGGGTAACCGCCCTGATGTAAAACTTTTATTAAACACACAAGACCCCAACAGAAGAGTCCCTATTTTAATAGAATACAAAGGGCTAAAAGACAAGCTCATTAAATTAGACAAAAACAAACTGGTAGAAAACTTTAAAAACCATGAGCCTCATTATAAAAACATTAGAGAATACGCCCTAAATGGGGCTTTACATTACGCTAATGCGATTTTACACCACACGATCTACACTGAATGCATCGCCATAGGCATCACAGGCTATAAAGACGATAAGGGCGGTATATGCTCTCAAATCGCTGTCTATTATGTGAATAAAAACAATTTAGGTATGGGGATAGATGTCTCAAAAGGCGAGAAAGCTTATAGTGATCTATCCTTTTTAAGCCGTAAGCATTTTAACGACTTTATTAAACGAGTAGACACCCTTTCTTTAAGCGATAAAGATTTAGAGCGCATTAGAGAAAAGAAAAACCAAGAAATAGAAGACTGCTTGACTTGTCTCAATAACAATATTTATGACAAAGAAAAGAATTTTTTAAGCGAACACAATCGGGTATATTTAGTGATTGCGAGTATTATCGCTAATTTAGGCATCCCCAATTTGGTAGACCCACTAAACAAAGAAGATTTAAAATCTAGCGATGAGATCCTTCAAAGAGATGGCGATAAAATACTTACAAAAATCCGATCCTTTTTAAAGCATAAGGATTTGCCCGAAGAAAAAGAGCAAAGCATTATTTCTTTATTAGAGCCTTTATTAAGAAATGAAAACAACAATAAAGCCATTAATGGCGAAAGCCGTTTGAAGCGCTGTTTTAGTGAAATCGTGGATAATTTGGGCATTTATTATAAGATCGGTCTTAGCACGGATTTTACCGGTAAATTGTTCAATGAAATGTATCGCTGGCTGGGTTTCACGCAAGACAAATTAAACGATGTGGTGCTCACGCCCCCTTATGCCGCCACGCTTTTAGCCAGACTTTCTAAAGTCAATAAGGATAGTTTTGTGTGGGATTTTGCTACCGGAAGCGCTGGGTTATTAGTCGCAAGCATGAATTTAATGATAGAAGACGCTAAAAAGTGTATCACTAGTCCAGAGGAATTGGAACAAAAAATCGCCCATATTAAAGCCAAGCAACTTTTAGGCATAGAAATCTTACCGGATATCCACATCCTAGCGGTGTTAAACATGATTTTAATGGGCGATGGGAGCAGTCAAATCTTAAACCAAAACAGCTTGAGCGGTTTTGATGGCAAAGTCAATAACAAAGAATTTAAAGCTAACGCTTTTGTTTTAAATCCGCCTTATTCCGCTCCCGGTAATGGCATGGTGTTTGTGGAGCAGGCTTTAGCAAAAATGCAAAGTGGTTATGCGAGCGTGATCATCCAATCAAGCGCGGGCAGTGGCAAAGCCAAAGAATACAATGTAAGGATTTTAGAAAAACACACGCTTTTAGCGAGCATTAAAATGCCATTAGATTTATTCATCGGTAAAAGCAGCGTTCAAACCCACATCTATGTTTTTAGAGTCAATGAAAAGCATGACGCTAAGCAAAGGGTGAAATTTATTAATTTCAGTAACGACGGCTACGCTAGAGCGAATCGCAAAAAAGCCAAAGCCAGCCACAATTTAAAAGACACGCATAACGCCAAAGAGCGCTACAACGAAGTCGTGGATTTAGTCCATATTGGCCAATCATGTTTGAAATTTTTAAGCGAAGATGACTACTATGAAAACACCATAGACCCCAAAAACGGAAGCGATTGGAACCAAAACAAACCCACCGACACCAAACCCGAATTAGAGGATTTTAAAAGAACGATAGCCGATTACCTTTCTTATGAAGTGGGCTTGATTTTAAAAAACCAAACGCCCCCAAAGTGATTGGCCCCCTTAGTAGCCAACTCAACGCTATTAAGTGGGGCGAGTTCAAATTAGGGGATTTGTTTGAAAAATTAGACTTAAAGTTTAAGAAAAAAATCTTTAATAAGCAAAAGGATATTTCAAAAGTCCAAACGAGCGAGTTTGATTTACCTCTTGTCAATGCTAAAAATGGTGATAATGGAATTATGTATTATGGTAGGTCAAGCGATTTTGAAAGTGCAGAAATGACAATTGATATTGTCAATGATTATTGTCAATGATGGGGCAGTTTCAACCGCAAATGTTTATCCACAACCCCTTAAAACAGGAGTTCTTTATAACGCCTATTTAATAAAACCAAAATTCACGCCAACAAGAGAAACGCTATTATTTTTTACGCCTTGTATTTATAAAGCTATTAAACTAAAATTTAGCTATGAAAATAAAGCGAGTTGGAATAAAGTTAAAAACGAGTTAATTTCTCTACCCCTAAAACCCACCGCTAAAACTCAAACCCTTAAAGATATTGATTTTGATTTCATGGAAAAATTCATAGCCGAACTTGAGCAGTGTCGGCTCGCCGAACTTGAGGCTTATTTAAAAGCTACAGGGCTAGAAAACACCACCCTTTCTAAGGATGAAGAAAACGCCCTTAATGTTTTCAATAATTCTATGGGGGGTAATACCCCATGCAGCTTAACATGGCAAAGCTTCAGATTAGGGGATTTGTTTGAAATTGAAAAAACCTTAAGCTTTAATAAAGACGCTTTAACGCAAGGAGAAGATTACGATTATATTACAAGGACTTCGCAAAATCAAGGCGTTTTGCAAACCACAGGATTTGTCAATGCAGAAAATTTAAACCCACCATTTACTTGGAGTTTAGGGCTTTTACAAATGGATTTTTTCTATCGTAAAAAATCATGGTATGCGGGACAATTCATGCGAAAAATCACGCCAAAAGCTGAAATCAAAAATAAAATTAATTCGCGCACAGCCCACTATTTCACAATGCTTTTAAACGCCTTAAAACGCCCTTTATTGAGTATATTAGTTAGGGATATTGATAAAACTTTTAGGGAGCAAAAAATCCTACTACCCACCAACCCACATGGCAAAATAGATTTCCATTTCATGCACACCCTCATCAACGCCCTGATGAAACAAATTATTCAAGGCGTGGCTCAATACTGCGGTGCTAAAATACAGGCCGCAAAAGAGGTTATCAGCCAAGAAACACCCGTTCAAAAAGACTCGTTATTTTGAAAGAGATGAGGTCCAGCTTGTGTTACAATAAACTTAAAATTTGCTTGATTGAAGAGGGTTGAACAATGGAGCAGCCAGTCATTAAAGAGGGGACTTTAGCGTTAATTGATACCTTTGCGTATTTGTTTAGAAGCTATTACATGAGCGCTAAAAATAAGCCTTTAACGAACGATAAGGGCTTTCCTACAGGGCTTTTAACGGGGCTTGTGGGCATGGTTAAAAAATTTTATAAAGACAGAAAAAACATGCCTTTTATCGTGTTCGCTCTAGAAAGCCAGACTAAAACTAAAAGAGCTGAAAAATTAGGCGAATACAAACAAAATCGCAAAGACGCTCCCAAAGAGATGCTTTTACAAATCCCTATCGCCTTAGAATGGTTGCAAAAAATGGGTTTTACTTGCGTGGAAGTGAATGGGTTTGAAGCCGATGACGTTATCGCCACTCTAGCCACGCTAAGCCCTTATAAAACCCGCATTTATTCTAAAGATAAGGATTTTAACCAGCTTTTGAGCGATAAAATCGCGCTTTTTGATGGCAAAACGGAGTTTTTGGCGAAAGATTGCGTGGAAAAATACGGGATTTTGCCGAGTCAATTCACGGATTATCAGGGCATTGTGGGGGATAGTAGCGATAATTACAAGGGGGTTAAAGGCATTGGGAGCAAGAACGCTAAGGAATTGTTACAGCGGTTAGGGAGTTTGGAAAAAATCTATGAAAATTTAGACTTGGCGAAAAATTTACTCAGCCCTAAAATGTATCAAGCCCTGATACAAGACAAAGGAAGCGCGTTTTTAAGCAAAGAATTAGCCACTTTAGAAAGAGGATGCATTAAAGAATTTGATTTTTTAAGTTGCGCTTTTCCTAGCGAAAACCCCTTATTGAAAATTAAAGATGAACTGAAAGAATATGGTTTTATTTCTACTTTAAGGGATTTAGAAAATTCCCCTACGCCTTTAATTTTAGAAAACGCCCCCATATTAGACAGCATGCCCACATCAGACAACGCCCCCACATCAGACAACGCCCCTACAAAATCAAGCATGATCGTTTTGGAAAGCGCTGAGCCTTTTAGTGCGTTTTTAGAAAAACTAGAAAATCCTAACGCTAGGGTTTTTATGCGTTTGGTGTCAAATAAAGAAAAAAAAGTTTTGGCCCTAGCGTTTTTATATGAAGATCAAGGCTATTTTTTACCTTTAGAAGAGGCGTTATTTTCGCCCTTTTCTTTAGAGTTTTTGCAAAACGCTTTTTCTCAAATGTTACAGCATGCGTGTATCATTGGGCATGATTTAAAGCCCTTACTGAGCTTTTTAAAAGCCAAATACCAGGTGCCTTTAGAAAACATCCGCATCCAAGACACTCAAATTTTAGCGTTTTTAAAGAATCCGGAAAAAGTGGGGTTTGATGAGGTTTTAAAGGAATATTTAAAAGAAGATTTAATCCCGCATGAAAAAATCAAAGATTTTAAAACAACAAGCAAGGCGGAAAAATTAGAACTTTTAAGCATGGAATTAAACGCTTTGAAGCGTTTGTGCGAGTATTTTGAAAAAGGGGGATTGGAAGAAAACTTGCTTTCTTTGGCTAAAGAAATTGAAACGCCGTTTGTGAAAGTTTTAATGAGCATGGAATTTCAAGGCTTTAAGATTGATGCGCCTTATTTCAAGCGTTTAGAGCAGGAGTTTAAGAATGAATTAAACGTTTTAGAGCGCCAAATTTTGGATCTAATCGGCGTGGATTTTAACCTCAATTCACCCAAACAACTTGGCGAAGTCTTGTATGAAAAATTAGGGCTTCCTAAAAATAAAAGCCATTCTACCGATGAAAAAAGTTTGTTAAAAATCCTAGACAAGCACCCAAGTATCCCTTTGATTTTAGAATACAGAGAATTGAACAAGCTTTTTAACACTTATACCACCCCCTTATTGCGCTTAAAAGACAAAGACGATAAAATCCATACCACTTTCATCCAAACCGGCACAGCTACCGGGCGTTTAAGCTCGCATTCGCCTAATTTGCAAAATATCCCGGTGCGATCGCCTAAGGGCTTACTCATCCGTAAGGGTTTTATTGCCAGCTCTAAAGAATATTGTTTGCTAGGGGTGGATTATTCGCAGATTGAATTGCGCCTGTTAGCCCATTTCAGCCAGGATAAGGATTTAATGGAGGCGTTTTTAAAGGGGCGAGACATCCATTTAGAAACTTCTAGGGCGTTGTTTGGAGGAGATTTGGCCAAAGAAAAACGATCCATCGCTAAAAGCATTAATTTTGGGCTGGTGTATGGCATGGGGAGTAAGAAATTGAGCGAAACTTTAAACATCCCTTTAAATGAGGCTAAAAGCTACATAGAAGCGTATTTCAAACGATTCCCTAGCATCAAAGATTATTTAAACCGCATGAAAGAAGAGATTTTAAAAACTTCTAAGGCTTTCACTTTGCTTGGGCGTTATCGGGTGTTTGATTTTAATGGCGTGAATGATTACGTTAAGGGCAATTATTTGCGAGAGGGCGTGAATGCGATTTTTCAAGGGAGTGCCAGCGATTTATTGAAATTAGGCATGCTCAAAGTGAGCGAGCGTTTCAAAAATGACCCTTCGGTGAGGCTGCTTTTGCAAGTGCATGACGAATTGATTTTTGAGGTTGAAGAAAAAAACGCCCTAGAGTTGCAGCAAGAAATCCAACGCATTCTCAATAATGAGGTGTATGCTTTAAGGGTGCCGCTAGAAACGAGCGCGTTTGTGGCGAATCGTTGGAATGAATTAAAAGGTTAGTTTTTTAAATTGAGTTTAAGAAAAAATATATTATTATTTCTTTATAAGTAATACTTAACCATGTTAAGCTAATATAATATAAAGTGGTTATCAAAAAATAAAGGGAAAAGACTGAATGCTGAAAAGAATAATATTATTAGGGGCTTTGGGTGTTTTAGCGAGTGCTGAAGAGAGCACGGCTTTTGTGGGAGTCAATTACCAGGTGAGCATGATACAAAATCAGACTAAAATGGTGAATGAAAACGGCTTGCAAAAGCCTTTGATGAAGTTTCCGCCTTATGCAGGAGCGGGTTTTGAAGTGGGCTATAAGCAATTTTTTGGCAAGAAAAAATGGTTTGGTATGCGTTATTATGGGTTTTTTGATTACACGCATGATCGCTTTGGCGTGATGAAAAAGGGCATTGCGGTGGGCGAGAGCGGGTTTATTTACAATAGTTTTAGTTTTGGAGGGACGACTTTAACCGAAAGGGATTCCTATCAAGGGCAATACTACGTCAATTTGTTCACTTATGGTGTGGGGCTGGATACGCTGTGGAATTTTGTGAATAAAGAAAACATGGTTTTTGGCTTTGTGGTGGGGATCCAATTAGCTGGGGATAGCTGGGCAACGAGCATCAGTAAAGAGATCGCTCATTATGCAAAACACCACAGCAATTCCAGTTATAGTCCGGCTAATTTCCAGTTTTTATGGAAGTTTGGGGTCCGCACCCATATCGCTAAACACAACAGCTTGGAGTTAGGGATTAAAGTGCCTACGATCACGCACCAGCTTTTCTCTCTTACCAACGAAAAAGGATACACCTTACAAGCTAATGTGCGCAGAGTCTATGCGTTTCAGATCAGTTACTTGAGGGATTTTTAACCCCTTTTTAGATACAATCGCACCTAAAACTATCCATTTAAAGGTGTGAAATGGCAAATTTAGAAAATTTAGACTGGGAAAATTTAGGCTTTAATTACATTAAAACGGATTTTCGCTTCATCGCTACTTATAAAAACGGCTCTTGGTCGCAAGGCGGATTGGTGAGCGAAAATGCGTTGCAACTCAGCGAAGGCTCGCCGGTCTTGCACTACGGGCAGGCTTGTTTTGAAGGCTTGAAGGCTTACCGCTCTCAAAAGGGGAAGGCTTTACTTTTTCGCCCTTTAGAAAACGCCAAACGCTTGCAAACTTCATGCGAAAGACTGCTCATGCCCAAAGTGAGCGAAGAATTGTTTTTAAGGGCATGTGCTGAAGTAGTCAAAGCGAATCAAAAATGGCTCGCTCCTTATAAAAGCGGGGCGAGTTTGTATTTGCGCCCTTTTGTCATAGGCGTGGGGGATAATTTGGGGGTGAAGCCGGCTAATGAATACCTTTTTATCGTGTTTTGCGCGCCTGTGGGGGCGTATTTTAAGGGGGGTATAGAAAAGGGTGGGGCTAGGTTTATCACTACGAGTTTTGATAGGGCCGCGCCTAAAGGCACCGGTGGGGTGAAAGTGGGGGGGAATTACGCTGCAAGCCTATTAGCCCATAAAATGGCCACAGAGCAAGGCTATGATGATTGCATTTATTTAGATCCTACCACGCACACTAAAATTGAAGAAGTGGGGGCGGCGAATTTTTTTGGCATCACGCATGATAATGCCTTTATCACCCCGCATTCGCCAAGCATTCTGCCAAGCATCACCAGAAAAAGCTTGATGGTTTTGGCTCAAGAATATTTGGGTTTGAAAGTGGAAGAAAGAGAAATTTTGATTGATAAATTAGATGCGTTTAAAGAAGCCGGAGCGTGCGGGACAGCTGCGATCATTACGCCCATTAAAGAAATCACGCATAACAACAAGTCTTATTTTTTTGAAGTGCCAGGCAATATTACTAAACAACTCTATGATTTGCTTTTATCTATCCAGCAAGGCGAACAAGAAGCCCCTAAAGATTGGATTTTTGAAGTTGGCTAAAAGGTTAAAATTTATAGCTGTATGCCGCATAAAATAAGGGCGAAGTCTCAAAGCGTTTGGAGCTAGAAAGCAATCTGGCGGTGGGTAAGATTTTAAACCCTAATTCAATGCGGTGTCTTAAAAAAAGCGTGAGCATAACCCCCCCATTAATCGCTAAGCCCCCTGAAACCACCGAATGTTTAAAAAATTTGAAATTTTGCTTGTCTGTATAAACGACTAAAGCCCCCCTAGCTCCCCCAAACGCCCCCAAATAATGCTTATAGCTCCCTAAAGGAAATTCCATAATCACATCCAAACCCACCGCAAGCATGGTAAAAAAAGAGTTTGTAGGATCTTTATGGCTTTGGTAATTCACTTTTCCTGACCCAAGATCCCATGCAAAAACCCCCCTAATCCCGATATATTTTTTGAAAAAACTTTGCACGCCGGTTTTTAAATTGAGCGTTGCGATCCAATCTTTCATTTCCTTGCCTTGATAGTCCTTAATGGCCTCTACAGCGCCAAACCCTCCTAAAAAATACCACCCGCTTTTTTTACGCGTGAGCTTTTGGCGGTTAATGATGCTCCTGTAGAGCTTTTCATGGGCTTCTTGGTAATTTTTTTTAGGGGTTTTATCGTGCAAAATAGGCATTGCATCAAGGGGCGAGACAACAAATCCTCCGATCAAGAAAACACCAAAAAAAATGATTTTTTTAAACATTTTAAAAACAATTAATCCTTTATCCAATAGAATGTTGTTTAACTTTTTGTTTTATCATTGTGTTAAAATAATCGCTTTAAAAAACAAGATTTTGTTAATAGATTTTATCTAATCTGAGAGAGAATATATTCTAATGAAGACAGAGAAACAAAAATTTTTAGAGATGCGTAAAGATGGGGCGAACTCTGTGCTGATTTTAAGAGGGGATTGGGATTTTAAAACGAGCGTGTTTCGTTTAGATGAGTTGAAAAAAAATTTATTAGATCATCAAGGGTCTTTGAAAATGGATTTTTCAGAGTGCCAAAAAGTGGATTTTGTTTTTGGCATGTTTTTATTTGATTTAGTTAAGGAGCGTTCTTTAAACATTGAATTGTGCAATGTGAGCGAGAATAACGCATGCGCTTTGAAAGTGGTTAAAGACTGGCTTGAAAAAGAAGAGGATTTAGAGTCTAAAAAAGCGGGCAAAAAACACGAGCTTATGATCACTAAATTGGGTAAGAGTATCGTAGAGACTTATAACACCTTTTTAAACGCGTTCAATTTTTGCGGCATGATTTTATTCTACTTTATTAAAAGCGTTTTCAACCCCAAACGCTTTTGTATCACCCCTTTGCTCTATCATATTAATGAATCTGGGTTTAAGGTTTTGCCGGTGAGTATTTTGACGGTATTTATCGTGGGGTTTGCCGTTGCTTTACAAGGGGCTTTGCAATTACAAGACATGGGTGCACCTTTAATGTCGGTTGAAATGACGGCTAAACTCGCTTTAAGAGAAATCGGCCCTTTTATTTTAACTCTTGTGGTGGCTGGGAGGAGCGCGAGCAGTTTTACCGCACAAATTGGGGTGATGAAGATCACTGAAGAATTGGACGCGATGAAAACCATGGGCTTTAACCCTTTTGAGTTTTTAGTATTACCTAGGGTGTTGGCCTTAGTGATTGTTTTGCCTTTATTGGTGTTTATTGCCGATTCGTTCGCCATTCTTGGGGGCATGTTTGCGATTAAATACCAATTGGATTTAGGCTTCCCGAGTTATATAGACAGATTTCATGACACAGTGGGTTGGAACCATTTTTTAGTAGGGATTATCAAGGCTCCTTTTTGGGGGTTTGCGATTGCGATGGTGGGGTGCATGCGCGGTTTTGAAGTCAAGGGGGATACTGAGAGCATTGGGCGCTTGACCACCATTAGCGTCGTGAACGCGTTGTTTTGGATCATTTTCTTAGACGCTATTTTTTCTATCATCTTTTCTAAGTTGAACGTATAATGAACGCTACTAACAACCAGGTCTTAATTGAAGTGAAGGATCTCCATAGCGCTTTTGGGAGCACCATTATCCATAGGGGCGTGAGTTTTAGCGTGCATAAGGGCGAAGTGATGGCGATTTTAGGGGGTTCAGGGAGCGGTAAAAGCACGCTTTTAAGGTGCATGATCTTGCTCAATCGCCCCACAAAGGGGGAAGTGTTGCTTTTTGGGGAAGATATATGGAAACTCAAAGAAGCAGAGCAGCAAAAGATTTTTAACCGTTGCGGCATTTGCTTCCAGTTTGGCGCGCTCTATAGCTCTTTAACGGTTTTGGAAAACGTGGGTGTCATGCTAGAGCAATACGGCGCTTATTCTAAAAAAATTGTTGAAGAAATTTCTAAAATGTGGATTGAAAAAGTGGGTTTGCCCCCTAGGGCTTACCACCTTTACCCCTATGAATTGAGTGGGGGGATGAAAAAGCGCGTGGGTATAGCTAGGGCTATGGCGACTAATCCGGAAATCTTATTTTTAGATGAGCCAACAAGCGGACTAGATCCTTATAGCGCGGGCAAATTTGATGAATTGATCATGACACTCAAAGAGAGCTTACAGCTTACGGTGGTGATGATCACGCATGATTTGGATTCTGTGCATGATTGCGTGGATCGATTCATCATGCTCAAAGACGGGCTATTAGAGTTTAACGGGGATTTAAAAGATTTTATTAAAAAAGCTCAAACTCAAGGGCTAGATGAAGGCAATTTATTCAATTCAACACGAGGAGAGAAATTTTGGAAAGGCATGTGAATTACACTTTAATCGGCGGGCTCTTCTTTTTATGCTTAGTGTGCATGGTAGGCTTTATTTTATGGCTAGGCCATTTGGGATTAGATGACGGGAAGTATTATGAATACGTGGTCTATACGGACAAAGACTTGGGAGGCATTGCGACCAACTCGCCCGTTAATTACAAGGGGATTCAAGTGGGTAATGTCATCAAGGTGGGCTTTGCAAAGGATAAAGTGGGGGTGGTCCGTTTGGATTTGATGATTAAATCCAGCGTTAAGATCCGCAAAGACTCCAAAGTGGCGGTTTCTTCTAGGGGGCTTATGGGGTTAAAATTTTTAGCCTTAGAGCAAAGCCACAATGAAGAATTTTATGGTAGTGGCGATAAAGGGGAGCGCATTTTGATCTTTAAAGAAGGGCTTATGGATCGCTTGAGCGTGGATGCTAATCAAGTGATGCAAGAAGTGATGAAAGCGATTAAAAACGTGAATAAGATTTTAGATGATGAAAATGTGGAAAAATTCAAGCACATTCTCGCTTCAGTGGATGATCTCATCGCTAATTTGGATTCAAGAAAGACTCAATTTGATTCACTAATCAGCAACGCTAACAACCTCGTTTCTAATGTCAATAATGTGGCTTTAGATGTAGATAAGCGCCTAAAACAAGGGCAATACGACTTTAAAGCGATGTTTACTCCCTTGATCATGCAAGCGCAGTTGAGCTTGAGAAACATTGATAATTTTGTGGAAAAAGGCTCTGCTTTGATAGACAAATTTGACGCTAACCCCTATAAAACGATTTTTGGAGAAAGGAAATAATCATGAGAGCTACGGCGATAAAAATTTTTTCACTCTCATCAGCATTAGCGTTCTTGCTTCAGGGTTGCTTGAGCATCAATTTAAAACAAATGCTGCCAGAGATCAGGACTTATGATTTGAACGCGAGTTCTTTTGAAATCACGCAATGCCCTAAACCTTTGACTGAAGTGAGGCTCATTAGTATTTTGAGCGCGGATTTATTCAACACTAAAGAGATCGTGTTTAAAGCCAAAGACGGGCAGATCACGCATGGGAAGCACCAAAAATGGATAGACTTGCCTCGCAACATGTTAAAAACCATGTTCATGCAAGAAGCGCAAAAAGCATGCTTAGGCGTGGCTTTGCCCCCTTATGGCGCGGGCACGCCCACTTATGCGGTGCGCTTTACGATTTTATCGTTTTCTCTTTTAGAAAAAGAAAATTCTACCTATAGGGCGGAATTTGCGCTAGGCTATGATATTAGCGTGAAAGGCGATTCGCATTCTGGAGTGATCATTAAGCATGAAAACATTTCTAGCTTGGAAAATAAAACGACCAAAACGAGTAAAGATGGCAATCAAGATTTTCAAGAAAGCGCAATACAATCCCTCCAACATGTAAGCACGCAAGCGATGCAAGAAGCGGTTTCTTTGATTAAAAAAGCCATTGAAGCGCAAAGCGTAAGCCCGTTAAAAAAATAAAACATAAGGAGGAATTGTTTGAATTTACGATTGGCTGGAGCAAGCGTTTTAACGGCTTGTGTCTTTTCGGGGTGTTTTTTTTTAAAAATGTTTGATAAAAAACTTTCTAGCAACGATTGGCATATCCAAAAAGTGGAAATGAACCATCAGGTGTATGACATTGAAACCATGCTCGCTGATAGTGCTTTTAGAGAGCATGAAGAAGAGCAAGATTCCTCTCTAAATACCGCTTTACCTGAAGATAAAGCAACGCTTGAAGCCAAAGAGCAAGAGCGAAAAGAAAAAAGAAAACACTGGTATGAGCTTTTTAAAAAGAAACCAAAGCCCAAAAGCTCTATGGGAGAGTTTGTGTTTGATCAAAAAGAAAATCGTATTTATGGGAAAGGCTATTGCAACCGGTATTTTGCCAGCTATGTATGGCAAGGCGACAAGCACATTGGGATTGAAGACAGTGGGATTTCAAGAAAAGTGTGTAAAGATGAGCATTTGATGGCGTTTGAATTGGAATTTATGGAGAATTTTAAGGGTAATTTTACGGTAACTAAGGGCAAGGACACGCTCATTTTAGACAACCAAAAAATGAAAATTTATTTGAAAACGCCTTGAGTGGGTTGTTGGTTTCAAAACGATCTAAGATCACTAAATTAGGGATTAAAAAGAGATTTTTAAGCGCTTTTTAAGAGATTACCGCTTGCTTTTGGCTTTTTTATTGTTGATCATAAAAGATGCTTTGAGTGTTTTTTAGATTTAGCACCAAAAACCCCCCAAAAGGACTTTTTAAAATCAAAAAGAGGGTTTAGGGGTTTTGTCTGTCATTACAGGGAGTTCTGGATAGAGTATTTTAGGTTTTTTACCCTTTAAGGCTCCAAAGAAGGTTTCAATTTTTTTCGCTTCTTCATCGCTGATTTCAATGCCCAACTGGATAGAGCCCATTTCTTTAATCGCATCCTTGACATCCCAAAACTGCCCGTTATGGAAATAAGGCATCGTTTCGGTGATATTCCTTAAAGTAGGCACTTTCACAAGCCCGTTTTTATCGCCTTTGAAATCGCCCACATTAGCGAATTTATAAGGTTTGACCACCCCAAAAGGCTGCATTGTCCCCCCAAGATTGATGCCGTTATGGCAAGCCACACAGCCTTTAGAAATGAATAAATCTAGCCCTTCTTTTTCGGCTTTACTGAGCGCTTTAGGATTGCCCCTTAAAAAATCATCGTAACGGCTTGGGGTAATAAGCGTGGCTTCAAACATAGCGATACTATCAGCGATCAATTTAAAATCAATTTTGACTTTAGAGCCATAAGCTTTTCTAAAGAGCTTGACATAGCCTGGCATGGAATTGATTTTTTCTACCACCACTTTGGGATCAGCCCCCATTTCAAAAGAAGACTGGATCGGCCCTTGCGCTTGTTCGTTTAAATGCGTAACCCTACCATCCCAAAACTGCACATCGTTGAACACAGAGTTATACACCGTTGGGGAACTTAAAAGGTGGGGGTTTTTCTTCCATTGAGAGCCTATAGCGCTTGGGACTAAATCCACCCCGCCTAAGCCTAGATTATGGCATGTGTTGCAAGACACGAGATAGGAAGTGGAAATCCTAGGGTCAAAATAGAGCATTTTGCCTAATTCCACTTGAGCGGGAGTCATGATCTCGCTGTTTTTGGTGCCAATACCCACATCTCTGGTTTTTTTGATCTGGTATTCTTTGAGCGCTTTGCCCATAGGCATAGGCTCTAATTGGCTTTCCCTCGCTTTTTTGATCAATTCTAAATCGTTCAGGGCATGAGCGCAAGAAAAAGCCAAGCAAACGCCCAATAAAACGGATTTTTTCATGATGAGCTCCTAAAATAGCATTAAAAATAATAAAAACTTTCTTATTATAACCACCATTTTAAAATAATTTACCACTAAACGAACGGATAAAGGGTTTTTTAAAGAGCGATAGGTATAATGGCGTTAAATCCAAATAGGGGTTAGACAATGAAAGAGAATAAAGCCTTCACGCATTTGCACTTGCACACGGAATATTCGCTTTTAGACGGGGCGAATAAGATTAAAATTCTAGCCAAACGCATTAAAGAATTGGGCATGAAAAGCGTGAGCGTAACCGACCATGGGAACATGTTTGGAGCGATTGATTTTTATACGAGCATGAAAAAAGAAGGCATTAAGCCTATCATCGGCATGGAAACGTATATCCATAATGATGACAACCTTTCTAGCAAAGAAACCAAGCAGCGTTTCCATTTGTGCCTGTTCGCTAAAAACCAAGAGGGCTATGAAAATTTGATGTTCTTAAGCTCTATGGCGTATTTAGAAGGGTTTTATTATTTCCCGCGCATCAATAAAAAGCTTCTAAAAGAGCATTCTAAAGGCATTATCGCTTCTAGCGCGTGCTTGCAAGGGGAAGTCAATTACCATTTGAATACCAATAATGAGAGAAACCGCAAGTATGGGGCTAAAGGCTATGATGAAGCTAAAAGAATCGCTTGCGAATACCAAGAGATTTTTGAAGACGATTTTTATTTAGAGATCATGCGTCATGGCATTTTAGATCAGCGATTCATTGATGAGCAAGTCATTAAAATGTCTTTAGAAACAGGGTTAAAAATCATTGCTACCAACGACACCCACTACACCATGCCCAATGACGCCAAAGCTCAAGAAGTAGCGATGTGCGTAGCGATGGGTAAAACCCTAAACGATAAGGGGCGCTTGAAACACTCCGTGCATGAGTTTTACATTAAATCCCCTGAAGAAATGGCGAAGCTGTTTGCAGATATTCCAGAAGCTTTAGAAAACACCCAAGAAATTGCGGATAAATGCGTTTTAGAGATTGATTTAAAAGACGATAAAAAGAACCCCCCAACCCCTCCAAGTTTCAAATTCACTAAAGCTTACGCTCAAGAAGAGGGTCTGAATTTTGAAGATGACGCTTCTTATTTTGCCCATAAGGCTAGAGAGGGCTTGAGAGAGCGCTTAATCTTAGTGCCAAAAGAAAAGCATGATCAATACCAAGAACGCTTGGAAAAAGAAATTGAAGTCATCACGAACATGAAATTCCCAGGGTATATGCTAATCGTGTGGGATTTTATCCGTTACGCTAAAGAAATGGGCATTCCTGTAGGGCCTGGTAGGGGGAGTGCGGCCGGGAGCTTGGTGGCTTTTGCGTTAAAAATCACGGATATTGACCCTTTGAAATACGATCTGCTCTTTGAAAGGTTTTTAAACCCTGAAAGAGTCAGCATGCCTGATATTGATACGGATTTTTGCCAGCGCCGGCGTAAGGAAATCATAGAATACATGATTGAAAAATACGGCAAATACAATGTGGCCCAAGTCATCACCTTTAATAAGATGTTGGCTAAAGGCGTGATCAGAGATGTCGCAAGGGTTTTGGACATGCCTTATAAGGAGGCTGATGATTTTGCCAAACTCATACCCAACCGCTTAGGCATCACGCTTAAGGGCTATGAAAAAAATGGCGAGTTCATAGAGGGAGCGTGGGAATTAGAGCCTAAAATCAAGGAATTAGTAGAGAGTAATGAATTAGCCAAACAAGTGTGGGAGTATTCGCTCAATTTAGAGAATTTGAATCGCAATGCAGGCGTGCATGCTGCAGCTTTAGTGGTGGATAGCCAAAAAGAATTGTGGCACAAAACCCCTTTATTTGCTTCTGAAAAAACCGGTGGTATCGTTACGCAATATTCCATGAAGTATTTAGAGCCTGTGGATTTGATCAAGTTTGACTTCTTGGGGCTTAAAACCTTGACCGTGATTGATGATGCGCTTAAAATCATTAAAACGCAGCACAAAATTAGCGTGGATTTTTTATCGTTGGATATGGACGATCCGAAAGTGTATAAAACGATCCAAAGTGGGGATACGGTGGGGATCTTCCAAATTGAATCCGGAATGTTTCAAGGGCTTAACAAGCGCTTAAGGCCTTCAAGCTTTGAAGACATTATCGCCATTATCGCGCTAGGGAGACCGGGGCCTATGGAATCAGGCATGGTGGATGATTTTGTGAACAGAAAGCATGGCATTGAGCCTATCGCTTATGCGTTTAAAGAATTAGAGCCGATTTTAAAGCCCACTTACGGCACGATCGTCTATCAAGAGCAGGTGATGCAAATCGTGCAAACTATCGGCGGTTTTAGTTTGGGTGAAGCGGATTTGATCCGCCGCGCTATGGGGAAAAAAGACGCTCAGATCATGGCGGACAATAAGGCTAAGTTTGTAGAAGGCGCTAAAAATTTAGGGCATGATGGCCAAAAAGCGGCTAATTTGTGGGATTTGATCGTTAAATTTGCCGGCTATGGCTTCAACAAATCGCATTCCGCCGCCTATGCGATGATTACTTTCCAAACGGCGTATTTAAAGACTTATTACAAGCATGAGTTCATGGCAGCGATGCTCACTAGCGAATCCAATAAGATTGAATCCGTGGCACGCTATATTGATGAGGTCAGGGCTTTAGAAATTGAAGTGATGCCCCCACACATCAATTCTTCCATGCAAGATTTCAGCGTGGCGGAGTTTAAAAATCAAAAGGGCGAGTTGGAAAAGAAAATCGTGTTTGGTTTGGGAGCAATTAAAGGGGTTGGGGGTGAGCCGATTAAAAACATCATTGAAGAAAGGGCTAAAGGGGATTATAAGAGTTTAGAAGATTTTATTTCACGGGTGGATTTTTCTAAACTCACTAAAAAATCTTTAGAGCCATTAGTGAAGTCCGGGAGCTTGGACAATTTAGGCTACACCCGAAAAACCATGCTCGCTAACTTGGATTTGATCTGTGATGCGGGGCGCACTAAAGACAAGGCTAATGAAATGATGCAAGGGGGTAACTCCCTTTTTGGAGCCATGGAAGGCGGAACCAAAGAGCAGGTTATTTTGGATATGGTTGATTTAGGCGAACATGACGCTAAAACGCTTTTAGAATGCGAATACGAGACTTTAGGCATCCATGTTTCAGGCAACCCTTTAGATGAGTTTAAAGAAGAAATTAAGGGCTTTAAAAACTTGGTCAAAAGCATTGATATTGAAGAGTTAGAAATCGGCTCGCAAGCTTATTTGCTGGGTAAAATCATGGAAGTTAAAAAGAAAATTGGCAAACGAAGCGGTAAGCCTTATGGCACAGCAGACATTTTGGATCGATACGGCAAGTTTGAACTCATGCTTTTTGAAAAGCAATTAAACGCCTTAGAGGAGTTGGATATTAACAAGCCTTTAGTGTTTAAATGCAAGATTGAAGAGCAAGAAGAAGTGGCGCGATTGAGACTTTTTGAGATCTTGGATTTAGAGAGCGCTAGAGAGGTTAAAATCCCTAAAGCCCGCTATAAAGACCCTGAAAAGCAAAAAGAAGATGTGCGCGAAATCCCCCCCATGGAAATACTCGCCTCCAGTTCTTGCTCTTTAGCGATCGTGTTAGAAAATGACGTGAAAAAAGAGTTTTTAAGACAAATCAAAGAGAGCGCTCTAAAACACCAGGGCAAACGCCCCTTGTATTTGATCATCAAAGATAAGGGCAAGCAATTTAAAATCCAAAGCGATTTAATGGTAAATGAAAAGATTAAGGACGATTTTAAAGAATTAGAGTGGAGGGATTTAGCTTGAGGATCAACCAGTTTTTAGCCCATTACACCAAGCACTCCAGAAGAGAAGCTGAAAAATTGGTTTTAGAAGGGCGGGTGAAAATCAACCATGAGCATGCCAAACTCGCTAGCGTGGTTAAAGAAAACGACAAGGTGTTTTTAGACAAACGACTCATCAAGCCCTTAAAAAACAAAAAATTCAGCGTGTTAGTTTATCACAAGCCAAAGGGCGAACTAGTGAGTAAAGCCGATCCCTTAAAACGGCGTGTGATTTATGAAAGCTTGGAGAAAAAATACGCCCATTTCGCGCCGGTGGGGCGTTTGGATTTTGCGAGCGAGGGGGTGCTATTATTGAGCGATAGTAAGGCGGTGGTGAGCGCTTTAATGCATGCGAATTTAGAAAAAGAATATCTTGTTAAAATTCAAGGCTTTGTTACAAGAGAGATAGAAAACGCCATGCAAGAGGGCTTGAAATTAGAAAACGCTACTAAGGGAGCGCACCAAAAAACCCCCATTAAAAGCATGGAATTTGCCCCCTTTATTGGTTATGAAATTATCAAAAACCATGCCAAATATTCTAAACTGAGAGTCATTATCAATGAGGGGAAAAACAGAGAACTAAGGCGTTTTTTTGCGTTTTTTAACGCTGGAGTGTTGGATTTAAGGCGCGTTCGTTATGGTTTTGTGAATTTGAATGCCTTACCGGTAGGGAAAATGCGTTTTCTAAACCGCCAAGAATACAATGAGTTGCATGCGTTTATGGCTAATAGGGTTAATGTTAAAGAGGATTAGCGTTTGTTGTGCTATACTTCGGCGGTTGGGGGAAATAAAAAATAAGGATTATCATGTTAGAAGTGATTAACGGGAAGAATTACGCAGAAAAAATCGCTCATCAAGCGGTAGTGGTCAATGTGGGGGCGAGCTGGTGTCCGGATTGCAGAAAGATTGAGCCGATCATGGAAAATTTAGCCAAAACTTACAAAGGCAAGGTGGAATTTTTTAAGGTTTCTTTTGATGAGAGCCAGGATTTAAAAGAGAGTTTAGGCATCCGCAAGATCCCTACTTTGATTTTTTACAAAAACGCCAAAGAAGTGGGTGAAAGGCTTGTAGAACCTAGCTCTCAAAAACCGATTGAAGACGCTCTAAAAGCGTTATTGTAAGGGGCGTTGTAAAGAGTCTTATTACAAAAATAAGAGTTTAAAAAAATCTTTTTTAACCCCTTTTTTATTTAGTCTTTTTTCATAGTCCCTTTTTTTAGGGGGGCTAACTTCAAAGAACTTTTATATTATCTTTTATCTTAAAAATCGTTTTTATCATTTTTAACAAAAACATGTTTGTTAAAAAGTTCCTCTAATTAAGCTAAAAATGAGCGAATATGTGGTATTAATGCTTGCAGTGTGAAATTTGTAGGGCTAAAACTTGAAAATGTGAAAAAAAAGACGCATAAAATGCTAAAATCCGCAAAAACACTGACGATGTGTTTAGATTAGAAGTTTAAAATTAGAAACAGATGTATCTGTTTTAAATTTTGAATAGGGAGTTTCTATCATTATGTTATTGAAAACAAAATTAAAAATTATAAGCTCGGTGATTTTGAGCGCTTTGTTGTGGGTGGGTTGCTCAAGCGAAATGGCAACTTATCAAAACGTGAATGATGCCACTAAAAATACGACTGCAAGCATTAATAGCACGGATTTATTGCTAACCGCTAACGCGATGTTAGATTCCATGTTTAGCGACCCTAATTTTGAGCAACTCAAGGGCAAGCATTTGATTGAAGTTTCAGATGTTATTAACGACACCACGCAGCCCAATTTGGACATGAATCTTCTCACGACTGAAATCGCACGGCAGTTGCGGTTGCGATCTAATGGGAGGTTCAATATCACAAGAGCGAGTGGAGGGAGTGGCATTGCAGCGGACAGCCGAATGGTGAAACAGCGCGAAAAAGAACGAGAGAGCGAAGAGTATAATCAAGACACCACTGTAGAAAAAGGCACTTTAAAAGCTGCTGATTTATCTTTAAGTGGTAAAGTATCCAGTATCGCAGCCTCTATTAGTAGTTCTAGGCAGCGCTTGGACTATGACTTCACCCTAAGCCTTACCAACAGGAAAACGGGTGAAGAGGTATGGAGCGATGTTAAGCCTATTGTGAAAAATGCTAGCAATAAGCGTATGTTTTAAATTTATATTTGAAAGGATGAGCGATGAAAAATCAAGTTAAAAAAATTTTAGGGATGAGCGTGATAGCAGCGATGGTGATCGTAGGTTGTAGCCATGCCCCAAAATCAGGTATCAGTAAAAGCAATAAGGCTTACAAAGAAGCGACTAAAGGCGCTCCTGATTGGGTTGTAGGGGATTTAGAAAAAGTGGCGAAGTATGAAAAATATTCAGGGGTCTTTTTAGGAAGGGCTGAAGATTTGATCACTAATAATGATGTGGATTATTCCACTAACCAGGCTACAGCGAAAGCTAGGGCTAATTTAGCGGCGAATTTAAAATCCACTTTACAAAAAGATTTGGAAAATGAAAAAACCAGAACGGTAGACGCTTCTGGTAAAAGGTCCATCAGCGGCACTGACACTGAAAAAATCTCTCAATTGGTGGATAAGGAATTGATCGCTTCTAAAATGCTTGCCCGCTATGTCGGTAAGGATAGGGTTTTTGTTTTAGTCGGTTTGGATAAGCAAATTGTGGATAAAGTACGCGAAGAGCTAGGTATGGTTAAAAAGTAGGGCTTTAATGAAACGTCTTGCTATTGCACTTATTTTGGTATTGGGGGTTATGTGGGGGAAATCCTTGCCTAAATGGGCTAGGGATTGCTCAAAAGAAGTGCAGATTGAAAAGACCCAAACCAAAGATGAAAAAATTTTGGTGTGTGGGATGAGCGATATATTGCTTTCAGATATGGATTATAGCTTGTCCTCAGCCAGACAAAACGCCTTAGAGAAAGTGATGGAAGCTTTCAAGGGGGATAAGATAGAGATTAAGGCTAGTGAGCTAAAGGCCACTTTTATTGATACGGATAAAGTTTATGTGCTTCTAAGAATCACTAAGAAACACATCACTTTAATGAATGAGTAAGGATTAATGATGAAAAAGATTATTCTTGCATGCCTTATGGCTTTTGTGGGTGCCAATTTAAGCGCAGAGCCTAAGTGGTATAGCAAGGCCTATAACAAGACAAACACCCAAAAAGGCTATCTTTATGGGAGTGGTTCAGCCACTTCTAAAGAGGCTTCTAAACAGAAAGCGTTAGCGGATTTAGTGGCGTCTATTAGTGTGGTGGTCAATTCACAAATCCATATTCAAAAAAGTCGTGTGGATAACAAGTTAAAATCCAGCGATTCGCAAACGATTAACTTAAAAACCGATGACTTGGAATTGGATAATGTAGAAATTGTCAATCAAGAAGCGCAAAAAGGGATCTACTACACCAGAGTAAGGATTAATCAAAACTTGTTTTTGCAGGGTTTAAGGGATAAATATAACGCTCTTTATGGGCAATTCGCCACTTTAATGCCTAAAGCTTGCAAGGGGGTTTTTTTACAGCAATCCAAGAATATGGGGGATTTATTAGCTAAAGCGATGCCTATGGAAAGGATTTTAAAAGCGTATTCTATTCCGGTGAGTTCGTTAGAAAATTATGAAAAAATCTATTATCAAAACGCTTTCAAACCTAAAGTGCAAATCACTTTTGATAACAACAGCGATACAGAGATTAAAAACGCTCTCATAAGTGCTTATGCTAGAGTATTAACCCCTAGCGATGAAGAAAAACTCTATCAAATCAAAAATGAAGTTTTCACAGACAGCGCTAATGGTACCACACGCATTAGAGTGGTTGTTAGCGCGAGCGATTGTCAAGGCACGCCCGTATTGAATAGAAGCCTTGAAGTGGATGAAAAGAATAAGAATTTTGCTATCACACGCTTGCAATCTTTACTTTATAAAGAACTGAAAGATTATGCCAATAAAGAAGGGCAAGGCAATACGGGGCTATAAGTAGGGTAATAATCCCACTTTGCGCCTTAGTTTTATAGCGTTATTGTTTTGTTGGATGCGGCATTTTTAAAATAGCTCTCTAAAGATTTTTGGCTTTTATTCCCACCAAATAGACTAAACAAACTAAAGCCTTATAAAAATTTAAGCGTGATACCCAATTATAAAAGCGATGATGAAGGCTTGCCCGTATACACAGCAAGCGGTAACAAACCTGATATTGTAGCTATGGACAGCCCAAAGTTATATAGAAGTGAGCTTGATTAGAGACAGAAGTCAAAGCGAAATGATACCTATTGCCAGACATTTAAAAGAATTGGTTAAGAATAGCACCGATATTAGAGAAAAATTCAGTGTTTTTGTAGCTCCAAATATCCATGATGCCAGAGAATATGCAAAATTCGCCTAATTCATCAAAAAAGCAGAAAACAGCAAAGAGTTATTGCAACTCAATGGCCATTGGAAAGCTTGAAACACAAAGCTTTCAGCCTAAATTTGTCTGAATTTAAAAAGTATAAAAAAGTATAGACATAACATAAATTAAATGAAAAACCCATTGAAGAATACCCCAAAAGGCACAGCGTTAAACAACGATCCAAGAAAAAGACGCTAGAAACCTTCAAACAAGATTTGGAAAAGATCCTTGTATCAGAATGAACTTAAATATAAAGATAGACGCATTAAAATCGCTTTTTGATGGTTGGCGCTGTTGTTTTTGGCACGCTTGATGCAAGCTCTTTTATCAGTTCTTAAACAAAGCCTTTTGATTTACCAACCCCCCCCATTAACCCCTAAAATACCCACCCATAGTTGAAAAACACTTTAAAATGGCTGCCCCCCTCATCCAAAACAACAGAGTTCGCATAGATGCCATTATTAGAAGCGATTTTAATACCGCTTTGGATTAAAGG
>NZ_MVVH01000005.1:0-106728 GCF_003636935.1 Helicobacter pylori | reverse complement strand
TTTAAGGAGTTTATTTTAAACTCTCTCTTTTTGGGGGTTTTAAATTCTCTTTTTTGAACCCTTTGTTTTTGAATTCTCTTTTTAATGGGTTTCTTTTTTAAACTCTCTTTTTTTAAAGCTTTCTTTTAAATTCTCTTTTTTTTAAATTCTCTTTTTTTTAAATTCTCTTTTTTTAAAGCTTTTTTTAAATTCTTCCTTTTTTAAGGGATTTCTTTTTTTAAACTCTCTTTTTTTGTGGGGGTTTGATCTTTTTCTTTTTTCTGATTTTTTAATTTTTTAATCTTTTTACAAAACAAAGTTTTTATTTTCAAACGCTAATCATAAAAAACACTCAAAGGTGTTTTTTATAACCAACAATCAAAGAGCTTGCCAAAAGCAAGCGATAGTTTTAAAAAGGAAAAATCTTTTTTAGCGTTTTTGATGATGTGTTAGTGGAAAACTTGACGCTAAGTTAAGCGATAATCTCTTAAAAAAGTGCTTTTTTGGGGGATTTAGTGGGGTTAAAAGGGGGAGAATGGTTTCAAATACTTCCTATCTCTTTAAGGAAATGCGTTTTTAAATGTTTGAAATAAAACTCAATAAAATGATTTTTACAATAAAACGAGAGTTAAAACGATAAAAAAATTTAAAAACCCATTTTAAAAAACGAAAGAGTATTGAAGTCAAGAGCAACTCAACGCTTTCACTTGAAATCAAGGCATTAAGTTAGTAGAACTAATGAAATCACAAGCCAAACGCCTATAAAAGCGTTTGAGCGTGTTTTCACAAAGATGACCAAACCTTAAGCATGCTCGGATTTTTGCTTTTCTCTATACTCTATGATCATGCTGTGGATTTCATCTTTTAATTTTAATTTCTGTTTTTTCATGTGGCTGACTTCAGCGTCGCTAGCGTTTTGTTGCTCGGCGGTTTTGATGTCGTCATCAAGCTGGTTGTGTTTCTCAAAAATCTTATCAAAATGCGGATTATTCGCTTTTAACACGCTGATCTCGTCTCTAAATTCATGGAACATGGTTTTCTCCTTTATTTTGGATGTTTAAAGTATAATAAACTATCTTTTTAAAAAAACAACTTAAAAGAGCTGTAAAATAGCCTTAAAAGACGCGATAAAACAACAAAAAGGAATACCCATGGATATTCGCAACGAATTTTTACAATTTTTTCAAAATAAGGGGCATGCCGTTTATCCTAGCATGCCTTTAGTGCCTAATGACGCTACCTTGCTTTTTACCAATGCCGGCATGGTGCAATTTAAAGATATTTTTACCGGGATGGTGCCACGCCCTAGCATTCCTAGAGCGGCAAGCTCGCAATTGTGCATGCGCGCAGGGGGTAAGCATAACGATTTAGAAAATGTCGGTTATACCGCAAGACACCACACGCTTTTTGAAATGCTAGGGAATTTCTCTTTTGGGGATTATTTCAAAGAAGAAGCGATTTTGTTTGCGTGGGAATTTGTAACCAAAAATTTAGGGTTTAAGCCTAAAGATTTATACATCAGCGTGCATGAAAAAGACGATGAAGCCGTTAAATTATGGGAAAAGTTTGTGCCTATTGATAGGATTAAAAAAATGGGCGATAAAGATAATTTCTGGCAAATGGGCGATAGCGGACCTTGCGGGCCTTGCAGTGAAATTTACATTGATCAAGGCGGAAAACACTTTAAGGGGAGCGAGGATTATTTTGGGGGCGAGGGCGATAGGTTTTTAGAAATTTGGAATTTGGTGTTCATGCAATACGAACGCTCTAATGATGGCGTTTTGTCCCCCTTGCCAAAGCCCAGCATTGATACAGGCATGGGATTAGAAAGGGTGCAAGCGTTATTAGAGCATAAGCTCAATAATTTTGATTCTTCATTATTCGCGCCCTTAATGGAAGAAATCAGCGAGCTTACAAGCCTAGATTATGCGAGCGAGTTCCAGCCAAGCTTTAGGGTAGTGGCCGATCACGCAAGAGCGGTAGCGTTTTTGCTCGCTCAAGGGGTGCATTTTAATAAAGAAGGCCGTGGCTATGTTTTAAGGCGCATTTTAAGGCGCGCTTTAAGGCATGGGTATTTAATGGGCTTGAAAGAAGCGTTTTTATACAAAGTCGTGGGCGTGGTGTGCGAGCAATTTTCTAACACGCATGCGTATTTGAAAGAGTCTAAAGAAATGGTAATGAAAGAATGTTTTGAAGAAGAAGAGCGCTTTTTAGAGACTTTGGAATCTGGCATGGAATTGTTTAACTTGTCTTTAACACATTTGAATGAAAATAAAATCTTTGATGGCAAGATCGCTTTCAAGCTTTATGACACTTTTGGTTTCCCTTTGGATTTGACAAACGACATGCTAAGAAGTCATGGGGCGTGCGTGGACATGCAAGGCTTTGAAAATTGCATGCAAGAGCAAGTGAAACGCTCTAAAGCTTCATGGAAAGGCAAACAAAATAACGCTGATTTTAGTGCTATTTTAAACGCTTATGCGCCCAATGTTTTTGTGGGGTATGAAACGACAGAATGTTCTGCTAAAGCCTTAGGGTTTTTTGATAGCGGTTTTAAAGAAATAACAGAAGCAAACCCTCACCAAGAAGTCTGGGTCTTATTAGAAAAAACCCCTTTTTATGCAGAAGGTGGGGGGGCTATAGGTGATAGGGGCGCGCTTTTTAAAGACAATGAAGAAGCGGCTATCGTGCTAGATACAAAAAACTTTTTTGGGCTTAATTTTTCGCTTCTTGAAATCAAAAAAGCGCTCAAAAAAGGCGATCAAGTGATCGCACAAGTGAGCGATGAGCGCTTAGAAATCGCTAAACACCATAGCGCGACGCATTTATTGCAGAGCGCTTTAAGAGAGGTTTTAGGCTCGCATGTGAGTCAAGCAGGGAGTTTGGTGGAATCCAAGCGATTGCGCTTTGATTTTTCGCATGCTAAAGCGCTCAATGATGAAGAGTTAGAAAAAGTGGAAGATTTAGTCAACGCTCAAATTTTTAAACATTTGACAAGCCAAGTGGAGCATATGCCTTTAAATCAGGCTAAAGATAAGGGAGCGTTAGCGTTGTTTAGCGAAAAATACGCTGAAAATGTGCGGGTGGTGAGTTTTAAGGAAGCGTCCATTGAATTGTGTGGGGGCATTCATGTGGAAAATACTGGGCTGATTGGGGGGTTTAGGATCCTTAAAGAAAGCGGGGTGAGCAGTGGGGTCAGACGCATTGAAGCGGTGTGTGGGAAAGCCTTTTACCAACTGGCTAAAGAAGAGAATAAAGAGCTTAAAAACGTTAAGATTGCATTGAAAAATAACGATGTCATAGCCGGCATCAACAAGCTTAAAGAGAGCGTGAAAAACAGCCAAAAAGCCCCCGTTTCTATGGATTTACCGATTGAAAAAATCCATGGCGTGAATTTGGTGGTGGGCGTCGTGGAGCAAGGCGACATTAAAGAAATGATTGACCGATTGAAAAGTAAGCATGAAAGATTGCTCGCTATGGTGTTTAAACAAGAAAACGAGCACATCACTCTCGCATGCGGGGTGAAAAACGCCCCCATAAAAGCGAACGCATGGGCTAATGAAGTGGCGCAAATTTTAGGGGGCAAAGGGGGCGGGAGAGACGATTTTGCGAGCGCTGGGGGCAAGGATATTGAAAATTTGCAAGCCGCGCTCAATTTAGCGAAAAATACCGCTCTTAAAGCTTTAGAGGGATAGCATGGAGCTTGTTTTAGGCTCTCAATCCAGTGCTAGGGCGAATCTTTTAAAAGAGCATAAGATTAAGTTTGAACAAAAAGCACTCTATTTTGATGAAGAAAGCCTAAAAACCACAGACCCTAGGGAGTTTGTCTATCTGGCGTGCAAGGGGAAAATAGAAAAAGCTAAAAAATTGCTCACAAACCATTGCACTATCGTGGTGGCGGATAGCGTGGTGAGCGTGGGTAATCGCATGCAACGAAAAGCTAAAAACAAGCGAGAAGCCCTTGAATTTTTAAAACGCCAAAATGGCAATGAAATAGAGGTTTTAACATGCTCTGCATTCATCTCTCCTGTGTTGGAATGGCTGGATCTATCGGTTTTTAGAGCGCGTTTAAAAGCGTTTGATTGCAGCGAAATAGAAAAATATTTAGAGAGCGGATTGTGGCAAGAAAGCGCGGGCTGTGTGCGTTTAGAGGACTTTCATAAGCCTTATATTAAAAGCTCAAGCAAGAATTTAAGCGTGGGGTTGGGGCTGAATGTGGAAGGCTTGTTAGGGGCGCTAAAATTAGGGGCTAAAATCGCATCGTCATAAACGCTATTGTTTTATAAGCGTTAAAAACACTCCATCTGACTGATAGACCCCCTTGACAAACAAAAAAAACGATATACTCTAGCATTTGATGTTTAAGGAGTTGTCATGGGGTCTTGGTCTCGTATTCTTTTATCAATCTTGATGGTGGTTTTGGGATTAGCGCTTACTGCCATGCTCATAAATTGGCATGTTTAGCGGGAATGATCTATTGTGGCTATGGCATTATTACAGATTTTAGTGCTCTATCAGCCGCAATGGGGTGGTGGTCTTTATCAAAAATAACATGGTTTTGTGTGGGCTATGCGCTTTTTTGGTCGCTCGTGCTTATTATGGGTCGTCTTGCATGCTCTGTGATAGAAGACTATTCGTAAAAATTGATTGAAAAAATTAAAATAGGGGAAAAACCAGAACCTTTAAAAACAGGTTCTAGCAAAAATATAAGATTAGGGATTATTTCCCAAAACGCCCACCGGTGGTAGGGTAGCCATAAATAGAGCCATCTTTGATTTTCATGTGATCTTCCCAAGGCAATTTGTATTTACCAGCGGCTAAGTCTTTGATGTAGGTTAAGCCTGCGTCATGTTCTCCGCCCGGTTTAGCCACATACCCTCTATGGCCTAGGTTGTAAATGTTGTTTTCTAAGCCCCAGCTTAAGCGAGCGTTGTCTGCCATTTTAGGATAGATTTCCCCGGTTACAATCTCCCAAGGGTTGCGGTGCCCTTGAACAAGAGTCGTGCCATCAAAGTTACAGATTTGCCCTTCGCCAAAGTAGTAAAAGACATTGTCATAGCCGGCTAAATTCACGCTCACGGTATACATCAAATTGTGCCATGCGTTGGAGCGGTTGGTCAAAATCCATTGATCATTGACTTGAGTGCTATAGCCTGAAATGCGGATATACACATTGCACCCTTTATAGGCCGCTTCTCTAGCGAGCTCTGGAATCATGCCGTCATGGCAAATGCACACGGCTAATTTTGATCCGCCCGGACCCTCGCACACAGGCATTCCTAAATCCCCAGGATACCATGGCTCAATGGGATTCCATGGGAATAACTTGCGGTATTTTAAAACGATTTTACCTTGCGGATCAATGATAATAGCGGTGTTGTAGGGGTTTTTGTTAGAATCAGGATTGCGTTCCATGATTGAAAAAACACCATAAACTTTCGCCTCTTTACACGCTTGAGCGTAAGCTTCCGTCTCTTTACCCGGGACATCTAATAAAAACTCTTCACTAAGCCACTTAGCGGTATTCAAACCTTGCGTGCTATACTCAGGGAAAATGATAAGCTCCACTCCTGGATACCCCGCTTTAGTCGCATGCAAGGTTCTGATAATGCTTTCAATATTGTGATCAATATCCTTACGGCTGTTGACAATTGGTACAGGAAACTGAATGGCTGCCACTAAAAACCCTTCAATAGGTTTGCCCATACTACCGATACTTCCCATAATAACTCCTTCTAAAAAGTTTTGTCGCAATAACAATAATAATTATTGCGAGAGAATACTATTACAAGAGAACTAATTTAGAGTAAATGCGAGATTTTTTGATAAAAAGATTTAAATCTATTTTTAAAGTGCTTTTCAACCTTTATGGGTGTTGTTTTAAAAACCCCTAAAAGCCCTCTAGCAATTCCACAAATTCCTTAAAAATATAATGGCTTTCTTTAGGGCCGGGGCTACTTTCTGGGTGGTGCTGGACAGAAATAATGGGAGCGTTTTTATAACGCACGCCCTCAATGGTGTTGTCAAAAAGATTGCGGTGCGTGATTGTAGCGATTTCTTCAATTTCTTCAGGGACGCAATAGTTGTGGTTTTGCGCGGTGATTTCAACGGCGTTTGTTTTTAGGTTTTTAACGGGGTGGTTGCTCCCATGATGGCCAAATTTGAGCTTGTAAGTAGGGTAGCCTTGCGCGATAGAGAGTAATTGATGCCCTAAGCAAATGCCAAACATGGGGATTTTAGCGTTAATGAGTTGCTTGATTTCTTTAATTTCTTGCTGCAAACTCAAAGGATCGCCCGGCCCGTTAGAGAGAAAAATCCCGCTAATTTCTTTTTTTTCATAGGCTTTAATCAGCTCGCTAGCCTTAGTGTGGTGCGGGTAAATAAGGGCTTTTAACCCCACATTTTGAAGCTCGTTTAAAATATTGCCCTTAGTCCCAAAATCTAACACAGCGATAATTTTATGCGAAGTTTTTTCATCAAAAGGCTTGTAATCTAGGGTTTTGAAATCAAAAGCAACGTGCTGGTGCGTGATTATTTTTGGCGTGGAAACGCTAGCTACTAAAGGGGAATGAGAAATTCTAGGGGCGTTTTTTAAAATTTTTTCAAGCTCGTTTTTGTCATGCTCTATCGTGGAAGCGACCATCATCAAGCACCCATGATGGCGTAAGGTTTTGATCAAACTCCTGGTATCAACGCCACAAATCCCTAAAACGCCACGCTCTTTTAAATAAGCGCTCAAGCTAGAATCCGCCCTTGAGTTAGAAAAAAAATCGTTGTAATGGCGCGCTAAAACCCCTGCACATGAAAAAAAGGATTCATCATCTTTAGAATTAGCGCCCACAACCCCAATTTCAGGCATGCTAAAAACCACAAATTGCCCCTTATAGCTAGGGTCGCTGATGACTTCTTGATAGCCGCTCATAGAAGTGTTAAAAACAAGCTCGCCCACTTGCGTACCGCTAGCCCCAAAACTTTGCACTTGCAAAAAAAGCCCGTTTTCTAAATAGAGAGAGACCATTATAAAAAGCCCTTGCGTCTTAATTCTTCTTCATAGAGCCTTTCAAACACAAGCTCGTATTCATCGCTCCCTACGGGGAGTTTGCGTTTGTAATGCTTGATTTTTTCATGCACTTCATTTTCAATGTTTTCATACGCTTTAGAATAGGTGTCAATGGATTTGTAAATCAAATTCCTTATCAAATTTTCTGACACGCTAAACATGATCAAATCTTCATCTAAGATTTTATTCAAAATCTGGTGCGACAAATCGTTGCACCTTTCTTCCCAAAACAAATGAAAGCCCTCTTTTTGAGCGATCTGTCTTTTAATCATCCAAAAAAGCTGCCTTTCATCCATCCGCATGAATTCTATCTCATCGGTGTTTTCTTCTAAAAGCTCTCTAGCTTGTTCATCTATGGCGTTTTCTTTTTTAACGCTTTTTTCCAAAATCCCTTCTATCAATTCGCACAATAATTCTCTAGGGGCTTTTAATTCTAATAGTTTTGAATGGATAAAGTCATTGGCAATCTTATGGCTTATATGGTTTATATGGGTTAGTTTGAGTCTCATGATTTTTCTCGCGTATTTTATTTATTTTTAGAGTGTATTTTATCGTTTTTTAGATAAAACGCTTTTTAAAGAATGGGTTAATGGCGCACCAAACTATAGGATTGTAGAATTTTATCAGCGTAGATGATTGTAATATCCGGGCGTTTTTTAGAAATCTTAGTGTTGATCAGTCTTAACCTCCCCCCTTCTTTAATGCCATAAAATTGGAGCCTTAAAGCGAGTTGTTTATCGTTAGTGCGGATTTGATGAATGCCCCTTAATTGCAAAGCTGTAGCGACTTCTTTGGCTAAAAAATGCCGGTTCAATAATTTTTCATTAGCGCCAGAAATTTTACTCCCCCATAAAAAAAGCGTTTCAGTGAGCATTAAAAGATACAAACTAAAAACGCGCAAATAATACTGCCCCCTAAATTCTTTTAAACGCACCCTAAGGCTATTCAAAACGCTTTTAATGAATAGGGGCAAACCGATTAAGGCTAAGGGGGCGAAAGTTTTTAAATCTATTTCTTGGCGCATGCTCAAAAGCAAAGGGAAAAGCCAACCGCTCGCGCTCATAAAGGCTAGTAACGATGGTTTTTTATCCAAAAGGGCTTTATAGAGCGTATAAGGGTAGTAGAGGAACAATAAGGGCGAATACAAAAGCATGAGTTCTAGGCATGTGTCTATGAAATACCCACTAGGCAAGCCCTTATTGAAACTCCCGCTAAAAAGAGCGGTATTCACACCCAAACAAACCAAAGTAAAGATCGCGCTCTTAAAGTAGCGTATTCTTAAAGCGTAGGCAAAAACCCCTAGCAAAAGCGGGATAAACGCGCCGTCTAAAAACGCGCAAGCGCTAAGGGTTAAATAAGGGATTTTTTGGGTTTTGATATACAAATAGCTAACCAAAAGCCCAAGGCTTAACACCAGCACGCTTTTAGCCAGTAAAATCGCAAAGAGATTCACTCCAGGCAATAAAGCGTAAGTCAATACCACATAAAGGGCGTCTTTAGGCTTTTTTAAAATGTTTCGCCCTATAAAATAAAATAAAAACATGTTAATGAGATGAGCGATCAAAAAAGGCAACCTCAAAGCCAAATCGTTTTGACCTAAAATAGCGGTGCTTTTTTGAGCGATTTGAACAAACCATGCGCTGCTATAAAAAAAGTCTTTCGCTTCATTGTAGCTGATAGAAATTTCTCCACTCATCAACAGCCCCAAAGCTAGGACTAAAAAAACCATGACGATAAAGACTAAATCGCTTAAATCAAAGCTTCTTATTTTTTTCTCTGGATAAATAAAATAGCTAAAGTATAACAGAGCACTTTGTAAGGGGCTTAGTTGCATCGCTTAAATTTTTTTCAATTCTTTTAAAAGAGCGGGCAAAGCAATGAGTAAGCCTGAACATAAAATCAAAGCCACCCCCAAAGAGCTTTTAAGATCCAAAAATTTATCGCCTAAATACAGCCCGAACAACAGCCCCCAAACAATGCGGGTGTATTCAATGGGGGCAATGATCCCAGCAGGAGCGTTCATGTAAGCATAAGTTAAGAAATACTGCCCTAAAGTCCCGCTAATCCCTATTAAAGAAATCCACAAAATGTCTTCTTTTCTAGGAATATGAATGCCTGTGGATAAAAAAGGAATATCAATGAACATGCCCATTAACCCAAGAAGGCTCATGCCAAAGGCGAACGCTAAAATCACGGCTTGCTTGTCATAATATTCCCTCAAATCCCTTAAAGTGATATACGCTAAAGACACAAAGATCCCGCTCAATATGCCCATAAAAATTTCAACCGGCCCCACATTTTCCACGCTAGGATCTGAAATCAACACCACCCCCACTAGCCCGATGCATGCGGAAATCAACGCGCTTCTTTTGAGTTTTTCTTTCAAAAGCAAAGGGGAAAGAAGCACCGTATAAATCGGCGCGCATTGCGAGAAAGCCGTCGCTGTAGCGAGCGAAATTTTTTCAATATTATAAAAAAACGCTAACATGGCCAAGCCCCCCACAACGACCCTAAAAGCGAGCTTTTTAAAACCGCCTTGTTTGTAACTCTTTAAGCGGTAGGGTTTGAAAGGATAAATAAGTAAGAGTAAGAGCGTCATGGTAATGGAGCGGTAAAACACGTTTTCCATAGGGGAAAAATAATCCGCTGTGATTTTAACAAACGCGCTCATGATCCCAAAGCATAAATTCGCCAAGAGTATCATTGAAACGCCAAATAAAATGGTATTACGCATGCCCTTTACCCATAAAGATTTTAGGGTAGTTTAACCTAAAATCTCTAATTAAGACTTAAGTTTTTAGGCTCTAAAAGCATAAAAGTTGCATTGATTGGTAAAATCATGCTATAACAATGTTCTAGGAGTTTTACCTTTTGTTTTGTCTAGAATCATTCTAGAAGCTTCAGCATTTCAAACTCCTTATAGAAATATGAAAACATAAAAACACAAATCCTTTTTGAAAATAAACTCCTAGACCCTTTTTAAAGGGTTTGAACGCCATCACTTAGAAAACTCTTTTAAGCTTTTTGAGTCCCTTGTTCTGTTAAACCCATGCTATGAGGCTTAGTCTCATTAGGGAATGAATTTTGCTTAATATTAGCGTAAAATTCAATTTTAGGAAATTCGCATGGCTGTTTCTTCTATCAATCAATTTGATTCTAATCTCTATGGGCTTTTAAACGCTAAAAGCGCTCCTAAAGAAGACCTGGCTCCTGTTGAAAACACAGAAAAAATAGAGCGAGAAAAAAAGGACGCTCCAACAGAAAACCTCCCCTTCAACCCTGACAAGCGAGAGACTTACGGCTTTTTGGTTTTAGAATTGATGAGCGATAGAGAGTATGAGGCTTTTTTAAGGGCTACGGCAGGAATGGATGAGAGCCAAAAACGCTTGGCCGCTCAGTCGCTCTATAGTTTGACGGATTTTTATAACGGGAAATTCTCTAAAGAAGTGGAAAACGCTCCCAAACAACCGGTGAATGGCTTGCACAAAAAAGCCCTACAAACCTTTAACGCTACCAACCATAACGCTTTTTTACAACGCTATCAAAACGCTTACAACAACCCTTCAACGATGGATGTTACCCTTTAAAAAGGGGGTTAGGGTGAGGCGCTTTTTTAATCCGTTTCTTCTAAACTCTTAAACACCTTGATGAGATCGATATGCTCATCAATGTCATGCACTCTTAAAACGCTCGCTCCATTTTGCAACGCCATTAAATGCAAGCTCAAAGTGCCGGCGAGCCGGTCTTGAACTTCACGCCCGGTGATAAGTCCGATCGTGTTTTTGCGACTCGCGCCCACCAATAAGGGTTTTTTGAATTTGAGAAAGTGGCTTAAATGCTTGATCAAGGCTAAATTATGCTCTTTTAATTTAGCGAATCCAAACCCAATATCTAAAACAATATCTTGAAGCGCGTATTTTTCTAAAACCTCTAGTTTTTCCTTAAAAAAGCGATCCATTTCATCAAATAAATTGTGGTAAAAAACGTTTTCTTGCATGTCTTTGGGGGTTTTTTGAGCGTGCATTAAAATGCAAGTGGGCTTGTAATCTCTGGCGACTTCTAGCATTTCAGCGCTATTAAAACCGCTCACATCATTAAGGATGGAAAAATGATGCTCCAAAGCCATTCGGGCGGTTTGGGCATGGTAGGTGTCTATGCTGAATTGTGCGCATTGGTAGAGTTTTTGGGATTTGATTTCTAATAAAATTTCTTTTAAGCGATCTTGCTCTATTCTTGGATCAATGATTTCACTCTTTGGTCTTGAACTGGCCGCACCTATATCAATGAGCGTGATACCTTTTTCTAGTAATTGATAGATTTCTTCAAGCGCTTTTTTGCTATCAAAACGGCTCTTTTCATAGAAACTATCCGGAGTGAGATTCAAGATTGCCATGATCTGTGGGTTGTTAGGTTTTTGGGCTTTGAGATGGCTTTTTAATTCTTGCGCTAAATGTTTAAGCCCAAAGGGTTGGGAATGGCACTTAACAATCAGGCGTTCTAATTGGTTAGCGCTTACAACCAACACCCCATCATAAAAAGGCTCTTTAGCTAAAATACAATCTCTTGGCGTGGCGAAATCGCCCCCAACGCTGATGGCCTCTTGTTTTAAAATGAGCGCAGCGCTTAAGGGCAGATGTTGGATTTCAAAAACAAAGCTAACGCCTTTTTGATGCATGTGGTTTTGCGCGATCTTTTCTGGGCCTATTTTTTGTAGAGCACTTTTGAGCGCATCAAGGTTAAGGCGTTTTACAATCATGGCGTTTTCTTTTTAGACAACAGGCTTAAAAGTAGGGGTAAAAGATTGTAGCTGAGTTTGTAATAAGAGCTGTTAGCCTTGATCGCTAAATCAAAAGCTTGCAATTCTTGTTCGTTTAAGGGGATCTTATGCCTGCTAACGCTCTCTAACAGGCTTTCAATTTTTTCCCTCTGATTTTCTCTGGAATCAAAATTTTCTTTGTCTAAATTTTTTAAAAACGCATAAATATCTTTCAAATCCAGCCTTGATAAATCCAAATCTAAAGGTTTTAGGGGGATTTTTTGGCGCTTGTCTTCTTTGATCAAGCGGGATTTAATGGTGGCTAAAACATGGTTTGGGCTTTTAGCAAACATGATAAAACAAACGTTATTCGGGGGTTCTTCTAAGATTTTTAAAAGCGCGTTTTGGGCTTCTATGCCATAACTGGGCGCGGCGATTAAAAAGGCGTTTAATTCGCTGTGTTTGAGGTGGGCCTTTGAAATCACTTCTTTGGCATGCTCTATTTTAAAATCCTTATTGAAAGTTTTGATCACTTTTTTGTCTTTTTCAAGGATCTCGGTGTAGAATTTAATGTGGTGTTCAAAAAGGCTTGCAGTCTCTTCTAGGCTCTCTTCAAGATTGTCCGTATAAATAAGGCGGTTGGAGTTTTTCACAGAGTAACCTTATTGTATAGCACGCTAAAAAGCGCGTTTTCAAAGAGTTTGAAGAGTTGCAATAATTTATAATCCAGCAAACTATCATGCTCTTTTAAAAGCAGGCAATCTTCTTTAAGCTCTTCAAAAAGCCATAAAAAACTAGGGATTTTACTCAGTAGTATCGTTTTCAAGCCTTCATTTTCAATTTTCCCAACATGCCAAAACATGGGGTTTTGATAAGTCATTTCTATGGTGGCTAGAGAGAGATTCGCATCGTTTTTGGGGTAGAAAGAAGAAGCGTTAAAATCAATGACTGACAATAAGGGGCGCTCTTTTAAATCTTTAGGGTTGAGATTAGAAAGAATGTAGTTTAGAAACCAGCTCCTAGAAGAATCAGCGCTCACTAACAGCGATCCGCCATTAAGCACATGCGAAATGGTTTGCGCGATGAGTTTTGCATAGCTTGATCGCTCTAATTCCAACCACCCGCTTTGTTGGGCGATAAACTCCCCTTGATCGCGCACAAATTCCTTGATCCAGTCGTAGAAATTTTTCATTGATCTAATTGATACACCGCATGCAAAGTTCTAACCGCTAATTCAGCGTATTTAATGTCAATCAAAACCGAAATTTTAATCTCGCTTGTAGAAATCATCATGATATTGATATTGTCTTTGGCTAGGGCTTTAAAAGCGATGCTCGCTACCCCAGAATGCGACTTCATGCCCACGCCCACTATGGAAACTTTAGCGATATTTTCATCATAATCAATGGAATCCATTTGCGCTAAAAAAGGCTTTAGGGCTTGCTTGGTTTCTTCTATTTGGGTTTTAACGATCGTAAAATCCAAATCGGTTTTGCCGTCTCTGCCGATCGTTTGGACGATCATATCCACATTAATGCGATACTCCGCTAAAGCGCCAAAGATTTCAGCGGCAATGCCTGGCCGATCTTCCACGCCCTCCATGCTCACACGAGCCTGATTCTTATCCAATGCGATCCCACTCACTATAGGGGTTTCCATGCGTTTTCCTTTAAAGTCTTTTTCAGCCACAATGAGCGTGCCTTCGCTATGGTTAAACGAATTGCGAGTCACTAACTTCACGCTGAGTTTTTTGGCTAATTCTACCGAGCGGTTTAACAACACTTTAGCCCCCATAGAAGCTAATTCAAGCATTTCATCATAGCTGATTTGTGCGATTTTTTGAGCCTTTTCTTCAATGCGCGGATCGGTGGTATAAACGCCATCCACATCCGTATAGATTTCGCACAAATGCGCTTTTAAAGCCCCGGCCAAAGCGACCGCGCTCAAATCGCTCCCCCCACGCCCTAAAGTCGTTGTTTCGCCTTGAATATCAGCGCCTTGAAACCCAGCGATCACCACAATGTAGTTTTTTTCTAAAAGCTCTGTGATGCGTTGGGTGTCAATGGATTGGATCACGGCGTTTTGAAAATGCGAGCTGGTTAAAATGCCCGCTTCTTTCCCGCTCAAGGAAATGGCTCTATGCCCGTATCTCTCTAACGCCATGCTCAAAGCCGCGCTTGAAATCCATTCTCCTGCGCTTACAATCCTATCCATTTCCCGCTTGTTAGGGTTGTGGCTAAAATTCTTGCCAAATTCTAAAAGCCTGTCGGTTTCGCCGCTCATCGCAGAAACCACCACCACCACTTGATGCCCTAATTTAACGCTTTCTAAAACCCTTTGGGCGACATTGTGGATCCTTTCTATGCTGCCCATGCTCGTGCCGCCGTATTTTTGAACGATTAACACCCTATAAATACCCCTCTTTTCTAAAATAAGCGATGACCTGGCGGTACACTTGACGCTTAAAGGGGACGATTTTTTTAAGCAAATCCTTAAGATGGATGAATTGATAGGCTCTAAATTCTGGCGTGTGTTTGTTCAAATCAATGTTGTTGGTATGCTTTAGGCGCACTAAAAAATAGCGTTGCTTTTGCCCGTCAAAGGAATAAAATTTATGTTCCATGTTGCTTGGGAAATCATAGGCGATCCATCTGGGGTATTGCGCCAAAATCTCTATTTCATTCGTGCCGATTTCTTCTAACAATTCCCTATGGAGCGCTTCTAATGGGGTTTCTCCCTCATCAATGCCCCCTTGGGGGAATTGCCACGCTCCTTCAATATCTATGCGTTCAGCGATAAAAATTTCGCATGTATTAGGGTAGTCTGGCGACACAATGATAGCCGCAACGTTAGGACGATATTTTTTATGTAGCATAGGTCTTTATTTTAGCTCTTTCTTGTTTGATATAAGATCGTATTATAGTGTATGCTGGCTTTAAATAGGGTTAAGAATGCCATTAAAATCAAAAATTAAGAAAAAAGGGTTTGAAACTCATTTTAATAGCGCCCAAATAACGCTATTAAAATTAAGAGAGTTTATTTGAGAGTGGGGATGTATTTGGCTAAAGCTTTGATGTCTTCATCGCTTAATTTTTTAGCTTGCGCGGTCATGACAGGATTTTTGTTGGTACCGTTTTTAAAATCCATAAGCTCTTTTTCAATTTCCGCTTCAGTCATCATGTTGACGATTTTGCTTTTACCTAAAGCTTTCTTTTCAAACTTAACCCCATGGCAAGCGGCACAACTTTTTGCAAGAGCTTTAACATCGGTTGCCATTAAGGTATTAGCGAACGCTAAAACGCCTAAAGCCATAATAACTTTTTTCATCGTTTGTCTCCTTGATTACCAAAATAATCCTAAAATGATACAATTACAAGTTTAAGTTTTGCTTAAAAATGAAATGAAAATGAGAGAAATAAATATGATTTTATACATTCATATCCCTTTTTGTGAAAGTAAATGCGGTTATTGCGCTTTCAATTCCTATGAAAATAAGCATGGGTTAAAAGAAGAATACACTCAAGCGCTGTGCTTGGATTTAAAGCATGCCTTAAAGCAAACTGACGAACCAATTGAAAGTATTTTTATTGGCGGCGGCACGCCCAACACCTTAAGCGTCAAATCTTTTGAAAGGATTTTTGAGAGCATTTATCGCAATGCGCGCTTGAGCTTGGATTGTGAGATCACCACTGAAGCTAACCCCGAATTGATTACTAAAACCTGGTGTCAAGGCTTAAAAGATTTAGGGATCAACCGCTTGAGTTTGGGGGTGCAAAGTTTTAGGGAAGATAAATTATTGTTTTTAGAGCGCCAACATTCCAAAAATACCGCTCCTGTGATAGAGATTATTTTTAAAAGCGGGATTGAAAATATCAGCATTGATTTGATTTATAACACCCCATTAGACAATGAAAACTCTTTAAAAGAAGAATTAAAACTCGCTAAAGAACTCCCTATCAACCACTTGAGCGCTTATTCTTTGAGTATTGAAAAAAACACGAATTTAGAAAAAAACGCCAAAAAACCCTCATGCGCTAATTTTGACAATGCAATCAAAGAGGTTTTAGAGAGCTTTTCTTTTAAGCAATACGAAGTGTCTAATTACGCTAGAAATTATCAAGTCAAACACCATTTAGCTTACTGGGGGGCTAAAGATTATTTAGGGTGCGGGGCCGGGGCTGTGGGCTGCGTGGCGAATGAGCGCTTTTTTGCAAAAAAACTCATAGAAAACTACATCAAAGACCCCCTACAACGCCAAGTTGAGACGCTTAATAAACAAGACAAGCGATTAGAAAAGCTGTTTTTAGGCTTAAGATGCGTGCTGGGGGTTGAGCTTGGTTTGTTAGATGAAAATAAAGTAAAGTTTTTGATTGAAGAAAATAAGGCTTTCATTAAAAATAACCGCTTGATAGCGAGCGATTTTTTCATGGCCGATGAAATGGCTTTGTGGCTGTTGTAAGGCTCTGCTTTAATAGAGCGTTAATAAAAACGCTAGGAAGCGTTTTTTAATTAATGCCTACAAAATTTTTAGCCAAAAACCACCCAATAGCCACCCCAATAAGCCCTAAAATGTTCGTGCCTAAGACATAAGAAACGGCTTCAATGTATTGGGATTTTTGCAAGAGTTTTAAAGTGTCTAACCCATAAGAAGAAAAGGTCGTAAAACCCCCTAAAACCCCAGTAACAAAGAAAATCCCAAAATCATCGCCAAAAACTTTTTTAGCGGCCAAATGCCCCATAAAACCGATGACAAAACACCCTATGAGATTCACGCTAAAAGTCCCTAAAGGGAAACTTTCAAACATTAAAAATTTACTGGGCATCATTTTGCCCACAAAATACCTTAACGAACTCCCTATAGCCCCCCCTAAAGCGGCCCATAAAAAGACAAGATTCATGCATCATCCTTTAAAAATCAATGGAGAGTATTATAATGAGATGTTTTTAATATTCCTTAACCCTCAAACTTAAAGCCAGTTCTAAACACGCTTCTAAGGAGGGCTTTTTGGCAATATAGCTTGGAATGCCTTGTTCTTGTAAAAAATGAGCGGTCGTGTTGCCAATGCTGATAGCGGTGTAATTTTCTAAAAATTCAAAATAGCGCAAAAAGGCTTTTGCATGGCTTATGGCGGTAAAAATAAGAATACTCTTTTCTTTGGGTTTTAGGGCGTTTTGTTCGCTTAAGGTCAAATGTTTGAGCTTGTTTTCATAAACAACGGCTTGCTTGAAATCAATACCATGCTCTAAAAGAATGGTGTCTAAAGAAGAGGCAATCTCTTTTGCCCTGAGATACAAAACGCTTTTTTTTTCCAATAAAGGAAGGATTTCTTGAACAAACTCCTTGCCATGGGCTTTTTCCCCTATAAAGGCGACTTTAAAATGGTGATCTTGTAGAGTTTTGGCGGTGGGTTCGCTCAAAGCGTAAGCAGGAATGTTTTGTAAAATTTTGAGTTTGGGGCTGTCTTTTAGAGTTTCTAGCAAGGAAAACACCGCATTTTTAGAGGTGAAAATAAGAGCGTTAAAAGGGGTTGGATCTAATTCTAAGGGATAGTAGCATAATTCGTTTAAAATGAGAGTCTTATAAGGGGCGATTCTTTGAGAATGCACCCATACAATCTCCCTCATGCCTAGTTTTTTTTGTCTTTTTTATCGCAAGTGTCATCATAGACCATTCTAAAGCCGTATTTTTCAAAATCATAGACATTGCCCTCTAAATAATAGGGCGTATAGCCTAATTCATGCATGCTTTTAGCCGCATCTAAAGCCCTACGGCCAGCCCTGCAATGGAGCAACACTTTTTGATCTTTGTGTTTGGATAAAAAATCAGCGAGCTTTTCTGGGTCATTGACACTAATGAGCGTAGCGTTAGGCAAATGCAATTCTTCGTATTCGTCCAATTCGCGCACATCCACCACGATAAAATCATTGAAATTGACTTCTTCTAAACTGATTGCATAATCTTCAAGCATGTTTATCCTTAATTTTTAAAGTAATGTTATGTTACAATGATTTGATAAATAGGAATGTTTAAGGAGTGTGCGTGGAAGAAAATTACCATGCTTTTTTTACTGAAGCGAGCAGGTTTTTAAACGAGCGGATCTTTAAGGATTATTTACGCCGTTTGGCTTATGGCATTGATGCGTCATGTTATCGTTATATCCCTAAAATAGTCGCTTGGGTGAAAGATGAAGAAGAAGTCCAAAAGCTTTGTGTTTTAGCCAAAAAGCATGGCGTTACATTGACTTTTAGAGCGGCTGGGAGTTCCTTATCAGGGCAAGCGATCTGTGATGGGGTGTTAGTGATGGCTACGCATTTTTTCAAAGACGCTAAAATTTTAAATAACGCTACAAGCATTCAGCTCTCATGCGGAGTCATAGGGAGTAACGCGAACGTTTTATTGAAACCTTATCATAAAAAAATAGGCCCGGATCCCTCTACGATAAACATCGCTATGATAGGGGGGATTGTTGCTAATAACGCTAGCGGGATGTGTTGCGGGGTGGAGCAAAACAGCTACAAAACCCTAAAATCCTTAAGAGTGATTTTAGCTGATGGCACTCTTTTAGACACGGCCAATCAAGAGAGCGTTGAGAGTTTCAAAAACGCGTGCAAAGATTTGATTGAAGGGGTTTTGAATTTAAGAAAAGAGATTTTAGAAGATAAAGAATTGCATGCTTTAATTAAGAAAAAATACGAGATCAAAAACACCACCGGCTACAGCTTGAACGCTCTTGTTGATTTTGAAGATCCTATTGAAATCATTAGCCACTTGTTCATAGGCTCTGAGGGGACTTTGGGCTTTATTTCAAGCGTGGAATTAGAATGCGTGAAAGACTACGCTTATAAAACTTGTGCGTTATTGTTTTATGAAAATTTAGAGCGATGCGCCAAAGCCGCTCAAATTTTAGCCGCCTTAAAAGCCAAACAACCTGAAATGATTTCTTCAGCAGAGCTTATGGATTATGCGTCCCTAAAAAGTGTGAAAAATTTAGAGGGCATGCCCAGAGTGATTTTAGAAATCAAAGAACCTAACGCATGCTTACTCATTCAAAGCGAAAGCGATGATCCTTTGATTTTAGAAAACAACATGCAAGCGATTTTAAACGCTTTGAATGCGATACCGGTCGTTTTAGATTCTCAAATCAGCAGTGATCCTAACATTTATCAATCGTGGTGGAAGATCAGAAAAGGCATTTTCCCTATCGCAGCGTCAAAAAGAAAAAGCCAAAGCTCTGTGATCATTGAAGACGTGTGTTTCAGTCAAGAGGGTTTTGTAGAAGGGGCAAAAGCGATTGAAGGGCTTTTAAAAAAACATGGCTTTAAGGATAACAGCATTATTTTTGGGCATGCGTTAAGCGGGAATTTGCACTTTGTCGTTACGCCGATTTTAGAAAATGAAGCTGAAAGGAGGGCGTTTGAAAATTTAGTTTCTGAGATGTTTTTAATGGTGAGCGAAAGCTCTGGCTCTATTAAAGCCGAACACGGCACAGGCAGGATGGTAGCCCCTTTTGTGGAAATGGAGTGGGGAGAAAAAGCCTATAAGATCCACAAACAAATCAAAGAATTGTTTGATCCTAATGGCCTTTTAAACCCTGATGTGATCATCACAAACGATAAAGAAATCCACACTAAAAATTTAAAGAGCATTTACCCTATTGAAGAGCATCTGGACATGTGCATGGAATGCGGGTTTTGTGAAAGGATTTGCCCCAGTAAAGATTTATCTTTAACGCCACGACAACGAATCGTTATCCACAGAGAGGTAGAGCGCTTAAAAGAAAGAGTAAGTCATGGTCATAATGAAGATCAGGTTTTATTAGATGAGCTTTTAAAAGAGTCTGAATATTTAGCGCACGCCACTTGCGCGGTGTGCCATATGTGCTCTACCCTATGCCCTTTAGAAATTGATACCGGGAGCATCGCTTTAAAGCATTATCAAAAAAACCCTAAAGGCGAAAAGATCGCTTCAAAGATCCTAAATCACATGCAAACAACCACAAGCATGGCTCGTTTTTCTTTAAAAAGCGCTCGCTTAGTTCAAAATCTCATAGGCCCTCACAACTTAGTGAGCCTAACTAAAGGGATTAAAAAATTCATCAAGCCCTTCCCTAAAGCCTTTCATTACATGCCCAAAAACAACGCCTATCCTTTAGAAAATAAAACGCATGGGGGTGAAGAAAAAGTCATTTATTTCAGCACTTGCATCAACCGATCGTTCGCTCCATCAAACAAAATGGCGGATAAAAGAAGCGTTCAAGAAGTGTTTGAATCCTTATGCCAAAAAGCCAAAGTTTCTGTGATGTATCCTAATGGATTGGATGCGCTTTGTTGCGGGAAAGCCTTTATCAATTACACCGACTTAACCAAACAAAACAATGAAAAAAACCATGCGGTTTTTTTGCAATTAAGCGATAAGGGAAAAATACCGATCGTTTTAGACCATAGCGCATGTTCGACGCATTTTTTCAAGCAAATGAAAGCTTACAAGGATTTGAAAGTCTATGATTTGAGCGTCTATATTGAAGAAGTTCTAAGCCCTAAATTAAAATTCAACCCCATTAACGAAGACATAGGGTTATACACGATGTGCGCTTTAAAGTTAGAAAATAAAGAAGAGTTGTTGTTTAATTTGGCTAAAAAATGCACTTTGGGCGAGATTGTTATCCATAAAGAAACGGGTTGTTGCGGCTTTGCAGGGAATAAGGGCTTTTTTACCCCTGAACTCAACGAGAGCGCTTTGAATGGCTTTCAAGCATTTTACCAATCCTATGATCTTAAAAGGGGCTTTTCCACTTCCAGCACTTGCGAGATCGGTTTGAGTGAAAAAACCCGATTTTCTTGGCAGCATATCGCTTATTTGGTGGATGCTTGCACGCTTTAAATGGTGTATAATTAAAGAATTTCTTTAAAGGGTAAAGGCATTGGATAACACTCTCAAACACCTTGCCATTATTATGGATGGTAATGGCAGGTGGGCTAAATTAAAGAATAAAGCTAGGGCTTATGGGCATAAAAAGGGCGTAAAAACTCTTAAAGACATTACGATCTGGTGCGCTAACCATAAACTAGAATGCTTGACTTTATACGCTTTTTCTACGGAAAATTGGAAACGCCCTAATAGTGAAGTGGATTTTTTGATGAAAATGCTTAAAAAATACCTTAAAGATGAGCGATCCACTTATTTAAATAATAACATACGCTTCAGGGCGATAGGGGATTTAGAGGGCTTTTCTAAAGAATTGAGAGACACGATCTTACAGCTTGAAAACGATACCAGGCATTTTAAGGATTTTACGCAAGTTTTAGCCCTTAATTACGGATCTAAAAACGAGCTTTCAAGGGCGTTTAAAAGCTTATTAGAAAGCCCGCCTAGCCATATAAACCTTTTAGAAAGCTTAGAAAATGAAATTTCCAATCGTTTGGACACGCATGATTTACCAGAAGTGGATCTATTGTTACGAACAGGGGGGGAAATGCGCTTGTCTAATTTTTTATTGTGGCAGTCCAGCTATGCGGAATTGTTTTTCACGCCGATTTTATGGCCTGATTTCACCCCTAAAGATTTAGAAAACATCATTAGCGATTTTTACAAAAGAGTGCGCAAATTCGGGGAATTAAAATGTTAGTAGAAATAGAGAATTTGACTAAAACTTATGGGAGTTTAAAAGCGTTAGACAATATCAATTTGAAATTACCCAAACAGCAATTTATAGGGCTTTTAGGCCCTAATGGGGCGGGCAAAACCACCCTGTTAAAAATTTTAGCCGGATTGAATTTAAACTATCAAGGGGAAGTGAAAATTTTAAATCAAAAAATCGGCATAGAGACTAAAAAAAGCGTGGCGTTTTTAAGCGATGGGGATTTTTTAGATCCTAAATTAACGCCTTTAAAAGCGATCGCTTTTTACAAGGATTTTTTCAGCGATTTTGATGAATCAAAAGCCCTAAATTTGCTCAAACGCTTCAGCGTGCCTTTAAAAAGAGAGTTCAAAGCCCTTTCAAAAGGCATGAGGGAAAAATTGCAGCTGATCTTAACCCTATCACGAAACGCTTCTTTGTATCTTTTTGATGAGCCGGTGGCTGGGATTGACCCTATTGCAAGAGAAGAGATTTTTGAGTTAATCGCTAGTGAGTTTAGCCAAAACGCAAGCTTGTTAGTCTCTACGCATTTGGTGGTGGATGTGGAAAAGTATTTAGACAGCGCGATTTTTTTAAAAGAAGCTAAAGTGGTGGCTTTTGGGGGTGTGGGAGAATTAAAAAAGGGGTATAGCAGTTTGGAAGCGGCGTATAAAGAAAGGTTGAAATAAATCAGTCAGTTTCTCTTAAAACGCCTAAACGCCAATCAAAACTATCACAGATTGCTGGAATATTTTTGCATGGAATTTCTTTAAAATTTAAGTATAATTGTAAGAATCGCCTGGATGATTCGTGTTTCTTATTGATGGCAAGTTCGTTGAAAAAATAAGTTAGGCTAAGGTAGTGGTTTTTGTGTGATGGCATTTTTTAAATCTGCCCCTAAGAAAATCCTCCTAGCCTTATTAGTGTAGGTTTGTTGAACTTATGCGCATGTAAAAGTAGCGGTCATCTGGGTTTAAAAACAACCACATTTTAGGAAAGACATGAAAGATAACAACAACTATAATGTTTTAATTGTGGGGAATAAGGGGCGAGAGTATGCTTTGGCTCAAAGGCTTCAGCAAGATGAGCGAGTGAATGCTTTGTATTTCTGTTTGGGTAATGGTGGCACTCAAGATTTAGGCGAAAATCTGGAATGCGAACATTACGAGCATATCGTGGAATTAGCCCTAAAAAAACAGATCCATTTAGCCATCATTTCAGAAGAAGAGCTTTTGGTTTTAGGGCTTACAGAGATGCTAGAAAAAGCGGGTATTTTAGTGTTTGGGGCTTCTAAAGAGGCGGCTAAATTAGAGGCTTCTAAAAGCTATATGAAAGCTTTTGTTAAAGAGTGTGGTATCAAAAGTGCATCTTACTTTGAAACAAACGATTTAAAAGAAGCTCTCAATTACATTCAAAACGCTTCTTTCCCCTTAGTGGTTAAAGCGTTGAATAAAAACACAAGCATTGTCCATCAAGAAGAAGAAGCGATAAAAATCCTTGAAGACGCTTTCAAACAAAGCAATGAGTCTGTGATTATAGAGCCTTTTTTAGAGGGGTTTGAGCTTTCAGTTACAGCGCTCATAGCCAATGATGATTTTATCTTGTTGCCCTTTTGTCAAAACTACAAACGCTTATTAGAGGGGGATAACGGGGTCAATACAGGGGGTATGGGGGCCATCGCTCCTGCAAACTTTTTCTCTAATGAGTTGGAAGAGAAAATAAAAAATCACATCTTTAAACCCACTTTAGAGAAACTTCAGGCTGATAACACGCCTTTTAAAGGGGTTTTACTCGCTGAAATTGTGGTTATAGAAGAAAAGGGCGTTTTAGAGCCGTATTTATTGGATTTTAGCGTGCGTTTTAAAGATATTGAATGCCAGACGATTTTACCCCTTTTAGAAAGCTCGCTTTTAGATTTGTGTTTGGCCACAGCCAAAGGGGAATTACATTCTCTTGAATTGGTGTTTTCTAAGGAATTTGTGATGAGTGTGGCGCTTGTTTCTAGGAATTACCCCACCAGCTCTTCGCCCAAACAAACCCTTTATATTGATCCGGTTGATGAAAAAAAGGGTCATTTGATTTTGGGGGAAGTGGAGCAGGATAACGGCGTGTTTGAAAGCAGTGGGGGGAGGGTGATCTTTGCCATTGGCAGAGGAAAATCCTTATTAGAAGCCAGAAACCATGCTTATGAAATCGCTCAAAAGGTGCATTTTGAAGGCATGTTTTATCGCAAGGATATTGGTTTTAAGGTGTTGGATTTGAAAGAATATTCTTGAAGTTTAAGACAAACCAGAGAGTTTGTCTTGTTTGTTTTGAATGCGATCCCCAAATTTAGAAAAAGAAGAAACTGAAATCATAGAAACACTCCTTATGCATGAAAAAATGCGTCTATGCCCCTTGTATTGGCGCATCTTAGCGTTTTTAACCGATAGTTTGTTAGTGGCGTTTTTATTGAGCGATCTTTTAGGCGTGTGCGATTTTTTGCATTCTTTATATTGGCTGACTAACCCCATTTATCACAGCGCGTTTGTGGCGTTTAGTTTTATTATCTTGTATGGCGTTTATGAGATCTTTTTTGTGTGTTTGTGCAAGATGAGTTTGGCTAAATTGGTTTTTAGGATTAAGATTATTGATATTTATTTAGCAGATTGCCCCAGTAGGGCTATTTTATTGAAGCGTTTAGGGTTAAAGATCGGGGTTTTTCTATGCCCCTTTTTATGGTTTGGGGTGTTTAAAAATCCCTATCATAGGGCATGGCATGAAGAAAAAAGCAAAAGTCTTTTGGTGTTGTTTTAATCATGATTTATTGGTTGTATTTGGCGGTCTTTTTTTTGTTGAGCGCATTAGACGCTAAAGAAATCGCTATGCAACGATTTGACAAACAAAACCATAAGATTTTTGAAATCCTTGCGGATAAAGTGAGCGCTAAAGACAATGTGATAACCGCTTCAGGGAATGCGATCTTATTGAATTATGATGTGTATATTCTAGCGGACAAGGTGAGCTATGATACCAAGACTAAAGAAGCGTTGTTAGAGGGCAATATTAAGGTTTATAGGGGCGAGGGTTTGCTCGTTAAAACCGATTACGTGAAATTGAGCTTGAATGAAAAATATGAAATCATTTTCCCCTTTTATGTCCAAGACAGCGTGAGCGGGATTTGGGTGAGCGCGGATATTGCTAGCGGGAAGGATCAAAAATATAAGGTGAAAAACATGAGCGCTTCAGGGTGTAGCATTGATAACCCCATTTGGCATGTCAATGCGACTTCAGGCTCATTCAACATGCAAAAATCGCATTTGTCTATGTGGAATCCTAAGATCTATGTCGGTGATATTCCTGTATTGTATTTGCCCTATATTTTCATGTCCACTAGCAACAAACGCACCACCGGGTTTTTATACCCTGAGTTTGGCACTTCCAATTTAGACGGCTTTATTTATTTGCAACCCTTTTATTTAGCCCCCAAAAACTCATGGGATATGACCTTTACCCCACAAATCCGCTATAAAAGGGGTTTTGGTTTGAATTTTGAAGCGCGCTATATCAACTCTAAAGACGACAGGTTTTTATTCAACGCGCGTTATTTTAGGAATTACACTCCATACGTCAAACGCTACGATTTGAGGAATCAAAATATCTACGGGTTTGAATTTTTAAGCTCCAGTAGGGACACTTTACAAAAATACTTCCATCTTAAGTCTAATATTGACAACGGGCATTACATTGACTTTTTATACATGAACGATTTGGACTATGTGCGTTTTGAAAAGGTCAACAAGCGTATCACAGACGCCACGCACATGTCTAGGGCGAATTACTATTTGCAAACAGAAAACAATTATTACGGCTTGAATATCAAGTATTTTTTAAACCTGAATAAAATCAACAATAACCGCACTTTCCAATCTGTCCCTAATTTGCAATACCATAAATATTTAAATTCTTTGTATTTTAAAAATTTGTTGTATTCGGTGGATTATCAGTTTAGAAACACCGCAAGAGAGATTGGCTATGGTTATGTGCAAAACGCTTTGAATGTCCCGGTGGGCTTGCAATTTTCTTTGTTTAAAAAGTATTTGTCTTTAGGGCTTTGGAATGATCTCCAATTGTCTAATGTGGCCTTAATGCAATCTAAAAGATCTTATGTGCCAAGTATCCCCAATGAATCAAGGGAATTTGGGAACTTTGTGTCTTCAAATTTTTCCATGTATGTCAATACGGATTTAGCCAGAGAATACAACAAGCTTTTCCACACGATCCAATTGGAAGCGATTTTCAACATCCCTTATTACACCTTTAAAAACGGCTTGTTTTCTCAAAACATGTATGCCTTAAGCGCGCAAGCCTTAAACAGCTACACTTCGCCTTTATTGAGAGATTATGATTATCAAGGGCGTTTGTATGACTCCGTGTGGAATCCTAGCAGCATTTTACCTATCAATGCGAGCAATAAGACAGTGGATTTAACCCTAACGCAATACCTTTATGGTTTAGGGGGGCAGGAGTTATTGTATTTTAAAATATCGCAACTCATCAATCTTGACGATAAAGTTTCGCCCTTTAGAATGCCCTTAGAAAGCAAAATTGGGTTTTCGCCCTTAACGGGATTGAATATCTTTGGGAATGTCTTTTATTCGTTTTATCAAAACCGCTTAGAAGAAATCTCTGTGAACGCCAATTACCAACGCAAATTTTTAAGCTTTAACCTCTCTTATTTTCTAAAAAACAATTTCAGCAGTGGGATTAATAGCATTGTAGAAAATCCTGCGGATTATTTAAAGGCGGGTTTTAGCAACGACTTTGGTTATTTTTCCATGAGCGCGGATGTGGGTTATGACATTAGAAACAATGTGGTTTTAAATTGGAATGTGGGGATTTACAAAAAAATCCGTTGTTTTGGGATTGGCTTTCAATTTGTCAACCAGCGACGCCCTATCCTCACCGGCGATCCCAACCAACCTATAAGAGTGTTTGAAAATAACTATGTTAAGCTAGAATTAGATTTTTCACCGATCACTAAAACCAATGTAACTTACCGCTCTTTACAGCGTAAGTAAGAAAAGGAATGCATTTGAATACGGATTTTAGCCATATCACTGACATCGAAAACATGCGTTTTATCAATGAAGAAGACGCTTTGAACAAATTGATCAATGAAATCCACACGCGCCACATTGATTTAAAAGATTCCATCATGCTCGCTTTGAGTTTTAACGCTCTGTATTTAGCTCACGCTTTAGCGCAAAAATTTGGAGCGACTTATGATATACTTTTTTTAGAACCTATCCTAGCCCCCTTAAACTCAAAATGCGAGATCGCTTTGGTGAGTGAAAGCATGGATATAGTGATGAATGAAAGTTTGATCAATTCCTTTGATATCACTTTAGACTATGTTTATGGGGAAGCCAAGCGGGCTTATGAAGAAGACATTTTGTCTCGCATCTATCAGTATCGCAAAGGCAATGCGATCAAAAGCTTAAAAGATAAAAATATTTTTATCGTAGATAGGGGGATTGAAACCGGGTTTAGAGCAGGGTTAGGCGTGCAAACTTGCTTGAAAAAAGAATGCCAAGACATTTATATTTTAACCCCCATTCTCGCGCAAAATGTCGCTCAAGGCTTAGAAAGTTTGTGCGATGGGGTGATTAGCGTGTACCGCCCTGAATGTTTTGTCTCTGTGGAGCATCATTATAAAGAACTCAAGCGATTAAGCAATGAAGAAATTGAAAAATACTTGGGCGCTAACAACGCGCCTAATTTAAAAAAGGAACATTAAATATGGATTTTATCACCATCAACTCTAGTAACAAAACCGAAGAATTTGCTCTCAAACAAGTGGCCAAACAAGCCACCAGCTCTCTAATGTATCGCTTAGGAAAAACCATCATTTTAGCGAGCGTGTGCACAGAAAGAGAGCCTGTGAGTGAAGATTTTCTGCCTTTAGTGGTGCAGTTTTTAGAAAAATCTTATGCAGCCGGTAAAATCCCGGGCGGTTTTGTCAAAAGAGAAGGCAGGGCGCAAGATTTTGAAATCTTAACCTCTAGGCTCATAGATAGGACTTTACGCCCTTTATTCCCTAAAGATTACCGCTACCCTACCCAAATCACTTTAATGGTTTTAAGCCATGATATTGAAAATGACTTGCAAGTCTCTGCTTTAAACGCCGCTTCAGCCGCTCTCTTTTTGGCCCATATCGCTCCTATTAAAAGCGTGAGCGCTTGCAGGATCGCTAGGGTGGATAACGAATTTATCATTAACCCTAACACAAGCCTTTTGAATCAATCCAGTTTGGATTTGTTCGTGTCCGGCACAAAAGAGAGTTTGAACATGATAGAAATGCGATCTTTAGGGCAAAAATTAAACGCTTTAGAAGAACCTTTAATGCTAGAAGCTTTAGAATTGGCTCAAAAAAGTTTGAAAGAAACTTGCACGCTTTATGAAGAGGTTTTCACGCCCCACCAAAACGAGCTGCTTTTTAAAAAGAGCCAAGGAATAATTTTTAATGAAAGGCTGTTAGATTTATTAACAAATCAGTATTTTGATGAAATCATCAAAGGCATTGAAAGTTCTGCTTTGAGCGAGCGAGAAAACGTTTTCAACGAAATTGCCAGAAAAATCAGTGAAGCCCACTCAGAATTCAGTTTAGAAGAAATTGAATGGTCTTTAGAGAAAGTGAAAAAAACTGAGATAAGGCGCATGATCATTAAGGATAAAATCCGCCCGGATAAGCGCGCGTTAGAAGAAGTGCGGCCCATTTTGATAGAGAGCGATTTGCTCCCTATGGCGCACAGCTCCATTTTATTCACTAGGGGGCAAACTCAAAGCTTAGTGGTAGGGGTTTTAGGCACGGATAATGACGCTCAAACCCATGAGAGTTTGGAGCATAAAGCCCCTATCAAAGAGCGCTTCATGTTCCATTACAATTTCCCTCCTTTTTGCGTGGGCGAAGCGAGTTCTATTGGCGCGACTTCAAGGCGCGAATTAGGGCATGGGAATTTGGCTAAAAGAGCCTTAGAAACGAGCATTAAAAATAAAGAGCAGGTGATACGATTGGTTTCTGAGATTTTAGAAAGCAATGGTTCAAGCTCAATGGCGAGCGTGTGCGCGGGGTCTTTAGCCCTTTATGCAAGCGGTGTGGAAATTTATGATTTAGTCGCTGGGGTGGCTATGGGCATGGTGAGCGAGGGGAAAGATCACGCCATTTTAAGCGATATTAGCGGATTAGAAGACGCCGAAGGCGATATGGATTTTAAGATTGCTGGGAATTTAGAAGGCATTACGGCTATGCAAATGGATACCAAAATAAACGGTATTAGATTAGAGGTTTTATACCAAGCTTTACTCCAAGCCAAAGAAGCGCGAGAACACATTTTAAAAATCATGCATGAAGCGAAAGAAAAGATCGTGATCAATTTTTCCCATTTGCCCACGACTGAAATTTTTAATGTCGCGCCAGATAAAATTGTAGAAATTATCGGTCAAGGGGGGCGTGTGATTAAAGAGATAGTGGAGAAGTTTGAAGTTAAAATTGATTTGAACAAACCGAGCGGTGAAGTGAAGATCATGGGGAATAAAGAGCGCGTTTTGAAAACTAAGGAATTTATTTTAAATTATTTGCAGTCTTTAGATCAAGAATTGGAGCAATACGCTATTGATGAGGTGCTAGAAGCTCAAGTGAAAAGAATTGTGGATTTTGGGGCGTTTTTAAGCTTGCCTAAGGGGGGTGAAGGCTTGTTGAGAAAACAACATATTGACAGGTGTCAAGTGGCTTTAAAAGAAGGCGATAGTATCAAATGTAGGGTGATTAGCTTCAATAAGGGTAAAATCGCTTTGGATTTGGCTTAAAATTTTAAAAAGCGTTTTTTAAAAGCGTTTTTAAGCTAGTTTGTATTAAAATAAATTCTTGCTTGTATTTTTGAAAGTAGAGGAACGATTCGAAATGAAAATCAAGCCTAATTTTTGAAACGGAGTGCGAAAATGAAATTTTTAGCGTTATTTTTTCTGGCTTTAGCGGGCGTTGCTTTCGCTCATGATGGTGGAATGGGTGGGATGGATATGATTAAATCCTATTCTATCTTAGGAGCGATGATCGGTCTAGGGATTGCCGCTTTTGGTGGGGCGATCGGCATGGGGAATGCGGCCGCAGCGACCATTACAGGCACAGCGAGAAACCCAGGAGTGGGCGGTAAATTGCTCACAACCATGTTCGTGGCCATGGCGATGATTGAAGCGCAAGTGATTTATACTCTAGTGTTTGCTATTATCGCTATTTATAGTAACCCATTCTTAAGCTAAGGGTTTTGATGGGCTAAATTATTGCTTAAAAAGCATGATTTAGCTACAATACTTGTTTTAATTTTTAGCACTGGTGGTGGAATTGGTAGACACGCCATCTTGAGGGGGTGGTGGGAGCAATCTCGTGCGAGTTCGAGTCTCGCCCAGTGCACCATTAAGTTTTTTTAAGGAATAAGTGGGTATAATCTTACTCTTTGTTCTATGATACGCCGAAGTGGTGGAATTGGTAGACACGCTAGACTCAAAATCTGGTGGGAGCAATCCCGTGTCGGTTCGAGTCCGACCTTCGGCACCATTAATAGTAATCTTTTTCAATCTGCTTTTTATTTTTTCATTTAAAATAGTTTTATTCCAAATAAATGCCAAATAAATGATGGATTAGTGCGTTTTTAAGCCTTTTTTAAAGGGTTGTTTAATCCATTATAAAAGGAGTGTGAGTTTAGGTATAATGACAAGAAAAATTTGCATCAAGTTTTATTGGAATGGATGAGAAAAAATCTGCTTAAGTCATGTTGATTCAAATATATTTCAACCGGAGACTCTATCATGTTGGATTTGTCTTATAGCCTGGAGCGTGTTTTGCAAGAAGACCCGGCAGCTAGGAATAAGTGGGAGGTTCTTTTGCTTTATCCGGGCATTCATGCATTGCTTTGTTACCGCCTAGCGCATGCGTTGCACAAGAAAGGGTTTTATTTTATTGCGCGCGCGCTTTCTCAGTTAGCGCGTTTTATTACTGGGATAGAAATCCACCCAGGCGCTAAGATTGGGAGAGGGCTTTTTATCGATCATGGCATGGGTGTGGTGATTGGCGAGACCACAGAGATTGGAGATGATGTTACCATTTATCATGGCGTAACTCTAGGAGGTACAGGCAGGTTCAAGGGCAAGCGCCACCCTACTTTAGGCAACCGAGTGGTAGTGGGGGCAGGGGCTAAGGTTTTGGGTGCGATTTGCGTGGGCGATGGTGTGAAGATTGGGGCTAATGCGGTGGTGCTTTCAGATTTACCCGCAGGCTCTACGGCTGTAGGCGCTAAAGCCAAAACCATCACCAAGGATCGTTAATTTTAGACAAGCAGTTGAAATTTGCGCCATGCGGGTTATTTTGAGGTAAATTGATTAATGAGACTGATTTTATGAGAGTTAAGCGAGTTTGCTTTTAAGCTATTCTTTAGGGATCTTGTGATAAAATACTCAAATACTCAAATACTCAAATACTCAAATACTCAAATACTCAAATACTCAAATACTCAAATACTCAAATACTCAAATACTCAAATTAAGGTTTATCTGTTAGTTAGGCTATAGACTAGACTGATAGTTTGATGTTGGGTATATCACAATTTATATTTTAGGAGATTTATAATGGCGGTTGTAGTTAAAGTCGTTAATGGCAAAATACAGGAATTTGAGAATGGTAGCTATAAAAGAACTTATGGTAGTAATATTGTAGCTGCAGATACTGATGGGCATATTGTTGCTGCTGTTACTGCAAAGGGTAAAGTGGAAGAATATAAAGATGGTAGCTATAAAAGAACTTATGGTAGTAACGCTGTTAACGTGCAAGTTTCAGGTGGTATAGTGGCTGTAACCACATCAAATGGTAAAGTGGAAGAATATGAAAATGGTTTCCGTAAAAGAAGCTACTAGAAAATAGGGCAATAGCGGCAAAAGTTTTGATGCATTCAGCTAGTAGGGGGTGTCGCTGTTTTTTTAGCGGTATTTTAATGAGTAGTTGCGATAGAAAAAGTCTTTGTTTATAATAGGGGGGTTGTTTCGTTGTTTTAATGAAGCGATTGGTAGGGTGTGCGGTATTAAAAACGATCATTGTTTTGCATAGAACTGATTAGTTAGTTTTAAGATTGTTTTAATCGTGGGGGCTGAGACTTACTTCAAGTTATGTTACAATTCATAGAATTTAATATTAAGTAATACCACTTTAAAGAAAGCCAAGATACAAGCACAAACTAATGAACTACATCGGCTCTAAATACAAGCTCATTCCCTTTATTAAGGAAAATATCCATGCGGTTGTGAGCAATGATCTCTCTGGTGCGATTTTTTGTGATCTATTCGCTGGGACGGGCATTGTGGGGCGTGCGTTTAAAAAAGCCGTTAATAAGGTTATTTCTAATGATTTGGAATATTATAGCTTTGTTTTGAATCAAAATTATATCGGCAACATTCAAGAAATCCCTAACCAAGAAGAGCTTATTGATAGGCTCAATAGCGTTGCTTTAAAAAAGGGCTTTATCTGTTCGCATTATTCTTTAGGGGGAAGTTCAAGGCAGTATTTTAGCGAAACAAACGCTCAAAAAATTGATGCGATGCGTTTAAAAATTGAAGAGCTTAAGCTTTCTCAAAACATTGATAATTGCGCGTATTATTTTTTGCTCGCATCGCTATTGGAGAGTGCAGACAAGGTGGCTAACACCGCTTCAGTCTATGGGGCTTTTTTAAAACGCCTTAAAAAAAGCGCTCAAAAAGAACTCATTTTAAAAGGCGCTCATTTTGATTTGAGTTTAAACGCTAACGAAGTGTATCAGCAAGACGCTAGCGAGTTGATTAGAAAGATTTCAGGGGATATTTTGTATTTAGACCCTCCTTATAATGCGAGGCAATACGGAGCGAATTACCATTTACTAAACACGATTGCTGCTTATACGCCTTTTGCTCCAAAAGGCAAAACCGGCTTGCCCAGCTACCAGAAATCCTCTTTTTGCTCTCGCGCTAAAATCTTAAACGCTTTTGAAAACTTGATCAAAACAGCACGATTCAAATACATCTTTTTAAGTTATAACAATGAAGGGCTTATGAGCGAGACAGAGATTGGAAATATCTTAAAAAAGTACGGCACTTACTCCTTAATGACCAAAACTTACATGCGCTTTAAAGCGGATAACAAACGCGCCCACAAAGCCGTGCACACCAAAGAGTGTTTGCATGTTCTGATTAAATAAGAGTCAAAATAACCCAGCCTTTAAATGGCAAAAATAATCGCTTAAATATCGCTTAAATAAGGTAAAATGAAACCAAAATAAGCCTACAAGAAAGGGGAAGTCAATGGCGCTTGAAGTGGTTTTATGGGATTTTGATGGCGTGATTTTTGACAGCATGCATTTAAAAAATGAAGGGTTTAAGGCGTTGTTCCAAAAGCATGGCAACAAGAATCAAGAGGATTTGAAACAATTTGAAGTTTATCATTATCAAAGTGGGGGGATTTCAAGGAATGAAAAAATCCAATATTTTTATAACGAGATTTTAAAAACCTCTATCACCCAAGAAGAAGTGGATGCATTAGCCCTAGAGTTTGGAGCTATTATAGAGCAAAAGCTTTTTGATAGGGGGCATTTGAATAGTGAAGTGATGGCGTTTATTGATGAGCATTATAAAAATTACATTTTCCATATCGCTTCAGCGGCCTTGCATAGCGAATTGCAGGTGTTGTGCGAGTTTTTAGGGATTGTTAAGTATTTTAAGAGCGTTGAAGGGAGTCCGCCCAATAAACCCAAAATCATTACTAATATCATTCAAAAATACACCTATAACCCAAGCCGCATGCTAATGATAGGCGATAGCGTCAATGACTATGAAAGCGCTAAGGCTAATGAAGTGGCGTTTTTGGGTTACAACAGCAAGGTTTTGAAAAATTTAGTGGGTCAAAACGGCTATCAAGGGAAGTATTTAGAGAGCTTTAAGGGGTTTGATTTGCAAAGCTTGATAAAAGAGTGAAGCCAATCAGACAAGTTGCTCTTTGTGCTTACTCATATCAATAATGACTTCACAGCGTTCAATCGTGCTTAAGCGGTGGGCGATGACGATTAGGGTTTTATTTTTAGCGATTTGATAGATTTCATCCATGATTTTACTTTCAGTTTCATTGTCTAGGGCTGAAGTGGCTTCATCTAAAACCAAAATTTCAGGGTTATCGTATAAGGCTCTTGCAATGCCTATGCGCTGTTTTTGACCGCCGCTAAGCTTAGCGCCCCCTTCGCCCACTTGGGTTTTAAGCCCTTCATGTTCGCATAAAAAATCATAAATATGAGCCATTTTACACACCTTAATCAGGCGTTTTTCATCTATAGCGCTCCCAAAGGCGATATTATCCCCCACAGTGCCATCAAAAAGGTAAATATTTTGGGGGATATAGCCTATTTTTTTACGCCATGAGCGCCTGTTTTCGTTGGTTAAAAGGGTGTTGTCAATGAAAATTTCCCCACTTTTAGGGTAGGTAAGCCCCATAATAATATCCGCCAGCGTGGATTTCCCGCACCCGCTATGGCCTATAAGAGCGACTTTCTGGCCTTTTTGAATGGTGAGGTTAAAACCCTCTAAAACCGGGTGTTTTTGCTTGTAAGCGAAGGAAATGTTTTGAAGAGTGATTTTTTCATTAAAGTCTAAAGGGACTAAATCCTCTTGCTCAATGGTTTTAGAAAGGCTTTTAAAAACAATGTTGGTCGCAAGCTGGTTGTAAGCGATTTCATTGTATTGATTTAAAACGCCAGTTACAGAAGGGAGCGTGCGATAAAGCGCTAGAGCATACATAGAAATGGTAGGGAGCACCATTTTAGCTTCGCCGTATTTAAATAAAATATAAGCGACCGCTAAAATCAACAAGCTAAAACCCACCGTTTCTAATGAATACCTGGGGACCACTTGCAAAGTAGAATAAATAATCTCGGTGTCATGGGCTTTGCGGCTATTTTCACCAAAAAGCTTGTGGGCTTCTTCGTGGTTGTCTTTGAGTTTAGTGATTTTGAAATTGCTGAAAAATTTGGAAAAAACTTTAAGCGTTTGCGCTCTAGATTTAGCCGCTATCTCACCCTTTTTTTGGATAAGAATGGTGATTTTTTTAGTGATAATAAAAATTTGTATAGAGATGATTAGGGTGAACACAAGCGTTAGCTTCCAGTTAGTGATTAATAGCGTGGAATAGAAAAAAACGATCACGGTTAATTCAGTGAGTAAATTCAAAAAAGCGTTAAAGCTCATAAACATGCTTTCTGCTTTATTGTTGATAATATCCCTTAAGGAATCCAAATTATGGTTAAGATGGGAGAGATAGTTGCTTTTAATGTGCTGTAAAAAAAGTTGTTGTTTGATATGATAAGCTTTTTTGTGTGAAAAACGCCCTTTCAAATAGGTGAAAGACACCCCATAAAACATCCTGAACAAATAAATCCCCACCAAGCAAAAACTAAAGAAATACATAAGACGAACAGGAGATGAAAAATGGAAAAAATCATAGACCATTTTCCAATCTTTATCGTCTAAAGCCCTGTTGGGATCGGAAGCGAGAGTGATAAAAGGCATAAGGAGCGTAAGGGACATCACTTCCACAAAAGAAGAAAAAATCGCCATTAACACAAGAAGGAAAAAAACCATTTTTTCCTTGAAAGTGATGAGCATATAGATTTGCTTTAAAGAACGCAAAAAATATTTTAAAGTAGAAATTTTATGTTTTTTTCTTGCCATGATTTAAGTGTCCATAAATTCTAATAAGCTTGAGCTATGTTAAGCCAAATTGAGCTAGATTATAGCTAAAATTTTAACCATGCTCTAGCGTTGTGTGAGAGTGATTGGGTCTTTTAGTGCTATTTCTTGACAAGTTAAGCATAAAACTGCTATAATCCCAAGTCTTTGATTTATTTAATTTGTGCTGGCTTAGCTCAGTTGGTAGAGCAGCTGCCTTGTAAGCAGCAGGTCGGGGGTTCAAGTCCCTTAGCCAGCTCCAGTTAATGTAAGAATTTTTGGTGAGATACTCAAGTGGCCAACGAGGGCAGACTGTAAATCTGCTGACTATGTCTTCCGTGGTTCGAATCCACGTCTCACCACCATGTTTGTTTTGTGTTTTGTTTTATAGATGCGGGAATAGCTCAGTTGGCTAGAGCATCAGCCTTCCAAGCTGAGGGTCGCGGGTTCGAGTCCCGTTTCCCGCTCCATTTTTAGGATAACATTTTAGTTTTTGAGACGCCTATATAGCTCAGAGGCAGAGCACTTCCTTGGTAAGGAAGAGGTCGGCGGTTCAATTCCGCTTATAGGCTCCAGTTTATAATCTCTTGAATGGCGATAAGACAAAAATGTCTTAAATTTTGTGGTAGCATTTAGGAATACTTGGGATTTTGTTTAGTATAATTCTAAAATCCATTTCAAAAAATTAAGGAGAAATACAAATGGCAAAAGAAAAGTTTAACAGAACTAAGCCGCATGTTAATATTGGAACCATTGGGCATGTAGACCATGGCAAAACGACTTTGAGTGCAGCGATTTCAGCGGTGCTTTCTTTGAAAGGTCTTGCAGAAATGAAAGACTATGACAATATTGATAACGCCCCTGAAGAAAAAGAAAGAGGGATCACTATCGCTACTTCTCACATTGAATATGAGACTGAAAACAGACACTATGCGCATGTGGATTGCCCAGGACACGCTGACTATGTAAAAAACATGATCACCGGTGCGGCGCAAATGGACGGAGCGATTTTGGTTGTTTCTGCAGCTGATGGTCCTATGCCTCAAACTAGGGAGCATATCTTATTGTCTCGTCAAGTGGGCGTGCCTCACATCGTTGTTTTTTTAAACAAACAAGACATGGTAGATGACCAAGAATTGTTAGAGCTTGTAGAAATGGAAGTGCGTGAGTTGTTGAGTGCGTATGAATTTCCTGGTGATGACACCCCTATCGTAGCGGGTTCAGCTTTAAGAGCTTTAGAAGAAGCAAAAGCTGGCAATGTGGGTGAATGGGGTGAAAAGGTGCTTAAGCTCATGGCTGAAGTGGATGGTTATATCCCTACTCCAAAAAGAGACACTGAAAAAACTTTCTTGATGCCGGTTGAAGATGTGTTCTCTATTGCAGGTAGGGGAACTGTGGTTACAGGCAGGATTGAAAGAGGCGTGGTGAAAGTGGGCGATGAAGTGGAAATCGTTGGTATCAGAGCCACACAAAAAACCACTGTAACCGGTGTAGAAATGTTTAGAAAAGAGCTAGAAAAAGGTGAAGCCGGCGATAATGTGGGCGTGCTTTTGAGAGGAACTAAAAAAGAAGAAGTAGAACGCGGTATGGTTCTATGCAAACCAGGTTCTATCACTCCGCACAAGAAATTTGAGGGAAAAATTTATGTTCTTTCTAAAGAAGAAGGTGGGAGACACACCCCATTCTTTACCAACTACCGCCCGCAATTCTATGTGCGCACGACTGATGTGACCGGCTCTATCACTCTTCCTGAAGGCGTAGAAATGGTTATGCCTGGCGATAATGTGAAAATCACTGTAGAGTTGATTAGCCCTGTCGCATTAGAGTTAGGGACAAAATTTGCGATTCGTGAAGGCGGTAGGACTGTTGGTGCTGGCGTTGTGAGTAATATTATTGAATAATCTTACTCAATAATAAAAGTAAAAGAGTTACCATAAAAGGTCGCTAATAAAGGGTCATTATGAAAGTTAAAATAGGGTTGAAGTGTTCTGATTGTGAAGACATCAATTACAGCACAACCAAGAACGCCAAAACTAACACTGAAAAACTGGAGCTTAAGAAGTTCTGCCCAAGGGAAAATAAGCACACTCTTCATAAAGAAATCAAATTGAAGAGCTAGCTTTTTCTTTGGTGTTGTAATTTAAAAGGAGGGGAGATTAGGTCAGTAGCTCCAATGGTAGAGCGTCGGTCTCCAAAACCGGTTGTTGGGGGTTCGAGTCCCTCCTGGCCTGCCATCTGCTAATTTATTCTGTCAAATTTTTGTTTCAATTGGATTGTTTTTAAATTTTTTAATTTTAGTTTAAGCTATTTTGGATAGAATTAAAAATTCTTTTAATGTATAAATGTATTAAGTTTAAGTGAGGGCGAAAAGAAACTATGGATAAATGGCTCATGCAATATAAATTGGCTAGAGAAGAGCTTTCTAAAGTGATATTTCCTATTAAGGAGCAGATACGCAATGCACTTATTTCTGTTTTAGTGGTGGTGAGCGCTATCACGCTGTTTTTAGCTTTGTTGGATTTTTCTCTAGGGGCTTTTGTCTCTAGTGTTCTATAGGTTGGTGGCTTTAAATAAGGAGAATAATGATGGATTGGTATGCCATACAAACTTATTCAGGGAGCGAGCAGTCCGTTAAGAAAGCGATTGAGAATTTAGCGAATGACCATGATATAAGAGATAGGATACAAGAGATTATTGTGCCTACCGAAGATATTATAGAGGTTTCTAAAAAAAGCAAGACAAAAGTAACGGAACGAAGCCTTTATCCTGGATATGTTTTTATTAAGGTGGATTTAGATACGGTTTTGTGGCACAAGATACAATCTTTGCCAAGAGTGAGTCGTTTTATTGGAGAAAATAAAAAACCAACCCCATTGAGTGAAGCGGATATTGGGCATATTTTAGAAAAAATGAATAATCGAGCAGCCCCCAAGCCCAAAATCTTTTTTGAGCAAGGCGAAGTGGTACGCGTGGTGGAAGGACCTTTTGCGAACTTTACCGCTACGGTGGAAGAGTATGATGTGGAACACCGCAAGCTCAAACTCAATGTTTCTATTTTTGGTAGGAACACTCCAATAGAGATTTTGCATTCACAAGTGGAAAAAATTATATAACTTTTTAAGGAGAAAACATGGCTAAAAAAGTAGTCGGAGAAATCAAACTTCAAATCCCTGCCGGTAAGGCAAACCCTTCACCTCCCGTAGGGCCAGCGTTGGGTCAAAGAGGGGTTAATATCATGGAATTTTGCAAGGCTTTTAACGAGAGAACTAAAGACATGGGGAGTTTTAATATCCCAGTCATTATCACGGTTTATCAAGATAAGAGTTTCACCTTTATCACTAAAAAGCCTCCGGTAACGGATTTGATCAAAAAAGCTTCTGGGGTTGAAAAAGGTTCTGACAACCCGCTCAAAAATAAGATTGCAAAGCTCACCCACAAGCAAGTGGAAGAGATCGCACAATTAAAAATGGAAGATTTAAACACAAGCACCATGGAAGCGGCCAAAAAAATCGTTATGGGCAGCGCTAGGAGCATGGGCGTAGAAGTTGTGGATTGATTGGGTTTTGTTGGAATTGAAAGAAATTTTTAAGGATTAGAATCGTGGCAAAAAAAGTATTTAAAAGATTGGAAAAACTTTTTTCTAAAATTCAAAACGATAAAGCGTATGGCGTAGAGCAAGGCGTAGAGGTGGTTAAATCCCTCGCTTCAGCCAAATTTGATGAAACCGTGGAAGTAGCGTTAAGGCTAGGGGTTGATCCAAGGCATGCGGATCAGATGGTGCGCGGTGCGGTGGTGCTTCCTCATGGAACAGGGAAAAAAGTAAGAGTGGCCGTTTTTGCAAAAGATATTAAGCAAGATGAAGCCAAGAACGCTGGGGCTGATGTCGTTGGTGGGGACGATTTAGCTGAAGAAATCAAAAATGGTCGCATTGATTTTGATATGGTGATTGCAACGCCTGATATGATGGCGGTTGTCGGTAAAGTGGGTAGGATTTTAGGCCCTAAGGGTTTGATGCCAAACCCTAAAACCGGAACCGTTACGATGGATATTGCTAAAGCGGTTAGTAATGCTAAAAGCGGTCAAGTGAATTTCAGGGTGGATAAAAAGGGCAATGTCCATGCCCCTATTGGTAAGGCGAGTTTTCCTGAAGAAAAAATCAAAGAAAACATGCTTGAGTTGGTTAAAACAATCAACCGCCTAAAACCCAGTAGTGCAAAAGGTAAGTATATTAGAAACGCCGCTCTTTCGCTCACCATGTCGCCTTCAGTGAGTTTGGACGCACAAGAATTGATGGACATTAAATAGCGTTAGGAGTTTTTAATCTTAGGCTGAAGATCGTAAGAGCTAAGAAGCTTAAAATTTCTTTTTTAAAAAGATAATCTTGCAGAGGTCTAGTCTAGAAAGGAGGAAAAGATGCAAAAACAACATCAAAGGCAGCATAAAGTAGAGTTGGTCGCTAACTTAAAGTCGCAATTTGCAGATGCCAAAGCCCTTTTAATTTGCGATTATAAGGGTCTTAGCGTGAGCAAGTTGGAAGCTTTAAGGAATAAGGCTCGCATTCAAGGCATTAAAGTGCAAGTGATTAAGAATACTCTTGCTCATATTGCTATGAAAGAGACCGGCTATTCTGATTTGGATTTGAAAGAAACCAATGTGTTTTTGTGGGGCGATGATCAAATCGCTCTCTCTAAACTCGTGTTTGATTTCCAAAAAGAGCATAAAGATCACTTTGTGTTGAAAGCGGGCTTGTTTGATAAAGAAAGCGTTAGTGTAGCTCATGTGGAAGCGGTTTCAAAACTCCCAAGCAAAGAAGAGCTTATGGGAATGTTGCTTTCTGTTTGGACGGCTCCGGTGCGTTATTTTGTTACGGGTTTAGACAATTTGCGTAAAGCGAAAGAAGAAAACTAAGAGCCTATGATGGCTTTAATTTAAAAAAATTTGAAGGATTGGATTATGGCAATTTCAAAAGAAGAAGTGTTAGAGTATATTGGTTCATTGAGCGTTTTAGAGCTTTCTGAATTGGTTAAAATGTTTGAGGAAAAATTTGGCGTGAGCGCGACTCCAACGGTTGTAGCGGGTGCAGTTGCAGCTGGCGGTGCAGCGGCTGAGAGCGAAGAGAAAACCGAATTTAATGTGATCTTGGCTGATAGCGGTGCTGAAAAAATTAAGGTGATTAAAGTGGTTCGTGAAATCACTGGACTTGGCTTGAAAGAAGCTAAAGACGCTACTGAAAAAACCCCTCATGTGCTTAAAGAAGGCGTGAATAAAGAAGAAGCTGAAACCATCAAGAAGAAACTTGAAGAAGTAGGCGCTAAGGTTGAAGTCAAGTAAGACTTAAGAATAGAAAGGTCTTTGCGCCTTTCTCTGCTCTAGCGTGGCAGATGATTTTGCTCCATGATTTTGTTTGTGAGCGTGTGGCCTAAAGTGGTTAGTATTGCAGGTGGGTTTTGGTATTTTTATCATGGATGGTTCTAAAGTTTAAAGATCCTTTTGCAATGCTTACTTGAATTAATGCATTAAATAACTCAAAATTTTTGATCAAAGGCTTGAAATATGTCAAAAAAAATTCCCCTAAAAAACCGCTTGAGAGCTGATTTTACAAAAACCCCAACAGATTTAGAAGTTCCTAATTTATTATTATTGCAACGAGACAGCTACGATTCTTTCTTGTATTCCAAAGATGGCAAAGAGAGCGGGATTGAAAAGGTTTTTAAATCCATTTTCCCTATCCAAGATGAGCATAACCGCATCACTTTAGAGTATGCGGGTTGTGAATTTGGCAAGTCTAAATACACCGTTAGAGAAGCGATGGAGAGAGGCATTACCTACTCTATCCCGCTCAAAATTAAAGTGCGCTTGATTTTGTGGGAAAAAGACACCAAGAGTGGCGAAAAGAACGGCATTAAGGATATTAAAGAACAAAGCATTTTCATTCGTGAGATCCCTTTGATGACAGAACGCACTTCATTTATTATCAATGGAGTAGAGCGCGTGGTGGTCAATCAACTCCACAGAAGCCCCGGTGTGATTTTCAAAGAAGAGGAGTCCAGCACTTCTTTAAACAAACTCATTTACACAGGGCAAATCATCCCTGATAGGGGTTCGTGGCTGTATTTTGAATACGATTCTAAAGATATTTTATACGCTCGTATCAATAAACGCCGTAAAGTGCCTGTTACCATTTTATTCAGGGCGATGGATTATCAAAAACAAGACATTATCAAAATGTTCTACCCGCTTGTTAAAGTGCGTTATGAAAACGATAAATATTTGATCCCGTTTGCTTCATTAGACGCCAATCAAAGAATGGAATTTGATTTGAAAGATCCTCAAGGCAAGATCATTCTTTTAGCGGGCAAAAAGCTCACTTCAAGAAAGATTAAAGAGCTTAAAGAAAACCATTTAGAATGGGTGGAATACCCTATGGATATTTTACTCAATCGTCATTTGGCTGAACCTATTATGGTGGGAGAAGAAGTCTTATTGGACATGCTCACTCAGCTGGATAAAAACAGATTAGAAAAAATCCACGATTTAGGCGTGCAAGAATTTGTGATCATCAATGATTTGGCTTTAGGGCATGACGCTTCCATTATCCATTCTTTTTTAGCCGATTATGAGTCTTTGAAATTACTCAAGCAAACCGAAAAAATTGATGATGAAAACGCTCTAGCGGCGATTCGTATCCATAAGGTTATGAAGCCAGGCGATCCTGTTACGACTGAAGTGGCTAAGCAGTTTGTCAAAAAACTTTTCTTTGACCCTGAACGCTATGATTTGACCATGGTGGGCCGTATGAAAATGAATCACAAGTTAGGCTTGCATGTGCCTGATTACATTACGACTTTAACGCATGAAGATATTATCACTACCGTTAAATACCTTATGAAGATCAAAAACAATCAGGGCAAGATTGATGACAGAGACCACTTGGGCAATCGTAGGATCAGGGCGGTAGGGGAATTGTTGGCCAATGAATTGCATTCAGGCTTAGTGAAAATGCAAAAGACCATTAAAGACAAGCTCACTACCATGAGCGGGGCTTTTGATTCGCTCATGCCCCATGACTTGGTCAATTCTAAAATGATCACAAGCACCATCATGGAATTTTTCATGGGCGGCCAGCTCTCGCAATTTATGGATCAAACTAACCCTTTGAGTGAGGTTACGCACAAACGCCGCCTTTCAGCGCTCGGTGAAGGGGGATTGGTGAAAGACAGGGTAGGGTTTGAAGCCAGGGATGTGCACCCCACGCATTATGGCCGAATTTGCCCTATTGAGACTCCAGAAGGTCAAAATATCGGTTTGATCAACACCCTTTCCACTTTCACGAGGGTGAATGATTTAGGCTTTATTGAAGCCCCTTATAAAAAGGTTGTGGATGGCAAAGTGGTGGGCGAGACGATTTATTTGACCGCTATTCAAGAAGACAGCCACATCATCGCTCCCGCAAGCACCCCTATTGATGAAGAGGGTAATATTTTGGGCGATTTGATTGAAACGCGCGTGGAAGGCGAAATCGTTTTAAACGAAAAAAGCAAAGTTACCTTAATGGATTTAAGCTCTAGCATGCTAGTAGGGGTCGCCGCATCGCTCATTCCTTTCTTAGAACATGATGACGCTAACCGCGCCTTAATGGGGACTAACATGCAACGCCAAGCCGTGCCATTATTAAGAAGCGACGCTCCCATTGTAGGCACAGGGATTGAAAAAATTATCGCTAGGGATTCTTGGGGAGCGATCAAAGCCAATCGTGCAGGCGTTGTAGAAAAAATTGATTCTAAAAATATTTACATTTTAGGCGAAGGCAAAGAAGAGGCCTATATTGATGCGTATTCTTTGCAAAAAAACTTACGCACTAACCAAAACACCAGCTTCAATCAAGTCCCTATCGTTAAAGTGGGCGATAAAGTGGAAGCTGGGCAAATCATCGCTGATGGCCCTAGCATGGACAGAGGCGAGTTAGCGTTAGGGAAAAACGTGCGCGTGGCGTTCATGCCTTGGAATGGCTATAACTTTGAAGACGCGATCGTGGTGAGTGAGCGCATCACTAAAGACGATATTTTCACTTCCACCCACATTTATGAAAAAGAAGTGGACGCTAGGGAGCTTAAGCATGGCGTGGAAGAATTTACCGCTGATATTCCTGATGTGAAAGAAGAAGCACTCGCTCATCTTGATGAAAGCGGGATCGTTAAAGTCGGCACTTATGTGAGCGCTGGCATGATTTTAGTGGGCAAGACTTCTCCTAAGGGCGAGATTAAAAGCACGCCTGAAGAACGGCTCTTAAGGGCTATTTTTGGGGATAAAGCTGGGCATGTGGTCAATAAGAGTTTGTATTGCCCTCCCAGTTTGGAAGGCACGGTGATTGATGTGAAAGTCTTCACTAAAAAAGGCTATGAGAAAGACGCGCGGGTTTTGAGCGCGTATGAAGAAGAAAAAGCCAAGCTTGATATGGAGCATTTTGACCGCTTGACCATGCTCAATAGAGAAGAATTGTTGCGCGTTAGCTCGCTCCTTTCTCAAGCGATTTTAGAAGAGCCTTTCAGCCACAATGGCAAGGATTATAAAGAAGGCGATCAAATCCCCAAAGAAGAAATCGCTTCAATCAACCGCTTCACTTTGGCTAGTTTGGTCAAAAAGTATTCTAAAGAAGTGCAAAACCACTATGAAATCACTAAAAACAATTTTTTAGAGCAAAAAAAAGTTTTGGGCGAAGAACATGAAGAAAAGCTTTCTATTTTAGAAAAAGACGATATTTTGCCTAATGGCGTGATCAAAAAAGTCAAGCTCTATATCGCTACAAAACGGAAGCTTAAAGTGGGCGATAAAATGGCAGGAAGGCATGGGAATAAAGGGATTGTGTCTAATATCGTGCCGGTTGCGGACATGCCTTATACCGCTGATGGCGAGCCTGTGGATATTGTCTTAAACCCTTTAGGCGTGCCAAGCCGCATGAACATTGGGCAGATTTTAGAAATGCATTTAGGCTTAGTGGGGAAAGAGTTTGGCAAACAAATCGCTAGCATGCTAGAGGATAAAACCAGAGATTTTGCCAAAGAATTGCGCGCTAAAATGTTAGAAATCGCTAACGCCATTAATGAAAAAGACCCCTTGACAATCCATGTCCTTGAGAATTGCTCTGATGAAGAGCTTTTGGAATACGCTAAAGATTGGAGCAAGGGCGTTAAGATGGCTATCCCTGTGTTTGAAGGCATCTCGCAAGAAAAATTTTACAAGCTGTTTGAATTAGCCAAGATCGCTATGGATGGCAAAATGGATCTGTATGATGGGCGCACCGGCGAGAAAATGAGGGAGCGCGTGAATGTGGGCTATATGTATATGATCAAGCTCCACCACTTAGTGGATGAAAAAGTCCATGCCAGAAGCACAGGCCCTTATAGCTTAGTAACGCACCAGCCTGTTGGGGGTAAAGCGCTCTTTGGGGGTCAAAGGTTTGGGGAAATGGAAGTATGGGCCTTGGAAGCTTATGGTGCAGCGCACACTCTAAAAGAAATGCTTACCATTAAATCCGATGATATTAGAGGCAGAGAGAACGCTTATAGGGCTATCGCTAAAGGTGAGCAAGTGGGCGAGAGCGAAATCCCTGAGACTTTCTATGTCTTGACTAAAGAATTGCAATCGCTCGCTTTGGATATTAATATTTTTGGGGACGATGTGGATGAGGATGGAGCGCCTAAACCCATTGTCATTAAAGAAGATGACAGGCCTAAAGACTTTAGCTCTTTCCAGCTCACTCTAGCCAGCCCTGAAAAAATCCATTCTTGGAGTTATGGGGAAGTTAAAAAGCCAGAAACGATCAATTACCGTACCCTAAAACCTGAACGAGACGGCTTGTTTTGCATGAAAATCTTTGGCCCTACTAAAGATTATGAATGCTTGTGCGGTAAATACAAAAAGCCTCGCTTCAAAGACATTGGCACATGCGAAAAATGCGGTGTGGCGATCACGCACTCCAAAGTCAGGCGTTTTAGAATGGGGCATATTGAATTGGCCACTCCTGTAGCGCATATCTGGTATGTCAATTCCTTGCCTAGCCGTATCGGCACGCTTTTAGGCGTTAAGATGAAAGACTTAGAACGCGTGTTGTATTATGAAGCTTATATCGTTAAAGAGCCAGGCGAAGCCGCTTATGACAATGAAGGCACTAAGCTTGTGATGAAATACGATATTTTGAATGAAGAGCAGTATCAAAATATCTCACGAAGATACGAAGACAGAGGTTTTGTAGCGCAAATGGGCGGCGAAGCGATCAAGGATTTGTTAGAAGAAATTGATCTGATTGTTTTGTTACAAAGTTTGAAAGAAGAAGTGAAAGACACTAATTCCGATGCGAAAAAGAAAAAACTCATTAAGCGTTTGAAAGTGGTAGAAAGCTTTTTAAATTCTGGTAACAGGCCTGAGTGGATGATGCTCACGGTTTTACCGGTATTGCCACCGGATTTAAGGCCTTTAGTCGCACTAGATGGCGGGAAGTTTGCGGTCAGCGATGTGAATGAATTGTATCGTCGTGTCATCAATCGTAACCAACGCTTGAAACGCCTAATGGAGCTTGGGGCTCCAGAAATCATTGTGCGCAATGAAAAAAGGATGTTGCAAGAAGCCGTGGATGTGCTTTTTGATAACGGTCGCAGCACTAATGCGGTTAAAGGGGCTAACAAACGCCCTTTAAAATCGCTCAGCGAGATCATTAAAGGCAAGCAAGGGCGTTTCAGGCAAAACCTTTTAGGTAAGCGTGTGGATTTTTCAGGCAGAAGCGTGATTGTGGTTGGACCCAATCTTAAAATGGATGAATGCGGGTTGCCTAAAAACATGGCGTTAGAGCTCTTCAAACCGCATTTGTTATCCAAACTTGAAGAGAGAGGTTATGCCACTACGCTCAAACAGGCTAAACGCATGATTGAGCAAAAAAGCAATGAAGTGTGGGAGTGCTTGCAAGAAATCACAGAGGGGTATCCGGTGCTACTCAACCGCGCTCCTACCTTGCACAAGCAATCCATTCAAGCGTTCCATCCAAAGCTGATTGATGGTAAAGCGATTCAATTGCACCCGTTAGTGTGTTCAGCGTTCAACGCCGATTTTGATGGGGATCAAATGGCGGTGCATGTGCCTTTAAGCCAAGAGGCGATCGCTGAATGCAAGGTGCTCATGCTAAGCTCTATGAATATCCTTCTGCCCGCTAGCGGTAAAGCCGTAGCTATTCCTAGCCAGGATATGGTTTTAGGGCTTTATTATCTTTCTTTAGAAAAGAGTGGGGTCAAGGGCGAGCATAAGCTTTTTTCTAGCGTGAATGAAATCATCACCGCTATTGATATGAAAGAATTAGACATCCACGCAAAGATTAGGGTTTTGGATCAAGGGAATATTATCGCTACGAGTGCAGGGCGCATGATCATTAAGTCCATTTTGCCTGATTTTATCCCTACGGATTTGTGGAACAGACCCATGAAGAAAAAAGATATTGGCGTGCTTGTGGATTATGTGCATAAAGTCGGCGGTATCGGCATTACCGCAACCTTTTTGGATAATTTAAAAACGCTTGGCTTTAGGTATGCGACTAAGGCTGGTATTTCTATCTCTATGGAAGATATTATCACACCCAAAGACAAGCAAAAAATGGTGGAAAAAGCCAAAGTAGAGGTTAAAAAAATCCAGCAACAATACGATCAAGGGCTGCTCACTGACCAAGAGCGTTACAACAAGATCATTGACACTTGGACTGAAGTCAATGACAGAATGAGTAAGGAAATGATGACTGCTATCGCAAAAGATAAAGAGGGCTTTAACTCTATTTATATGATGGCGGATAGCGGTGCAAGGGGGAGCGCGGCGCAAATCCGTCAGCTTTCAGCGATGAGAGGTCTTATGACAAAGCCGGATGGCAGTATCATTGAAACGCCCATTATTTCTAACTTTAAAGAGGGGTTGAATGTTTTAGAATACTTTAATTCCACGCATGGCGCTAGAAAGGGCTTAGCGGATACGGCGCTAAAAACCGCCAATGCGGGGTATTTGACAAGAAAGCTCATTGATGTTTCGCAAAACGTCAAGGTGGTGTCTGATGATTGCGGCACGCATGAAGGGATTGAAATCACGGATATTGCGGTGGGGAGTGAATTGATTGAACCTTTAGAAGAGCGTATTTTTGGGCGCGTTTTATTAGAAGATGTGATTGATCCCATTACGAATGAAATCTTGCTTTATGCGGACACTTTGATTGATGAAGAGGGCGCTAAAAAGGTGGTTGAAGCCGGGATTAAATCCATTACGATCCGCACCCCAGTAACTTGTAAAGCGCCAAAGGGCGTGTGCGCGAAATGCTATGGCTTGAATTTAGGCGAAGGCAAAATGAGTTATCCGGGTGAAGCGGTGGGCGTGGTAGCCGCGCAATCTATTGGGGAGCCTGGAACGCAGCTCACTTTAAGGACTTTCCATGTGGGCGGGACAGCGAGCAGGAGCCAGGATGAGCGTGAAATTGTAGCGAGCAAAGAAGGTTTTGTGCGTTTCTACAACCTTAGGACTTACACGAATAAAGAGGGTAAAAACATTATCGCTAACCGCCGTAACGCTTCTATTTTAGTGGTAGAGCCTAAGATTAAAGCGCCTTTTGATGGGGAATTACGCATTGAAACGGTCTATGAAGAAGTCGTTGTGAGCGTGAAAAATGGCGAGCAAGAAGCTAAATTCGTTTTAAGAAGAAGCGATATTGTCAAGCCAAGCGAATTAGCCGGCGTTGGCGGTAAGATTGAAGGCAAGGTGTATTTGCCTTATGCTAGCGGGCATAAGGTGCATAAGGGGGGAAGTATCGCTGATATTATCCAAGAGGGCTGGAACGTGCCTAATCGCATCCCTTACGCGAGCGAATTGCTAGTCAAGGATAATGACCCCATTGTGCAAGATGTGTATGCCAAAGAAAAAGGTGCAATCAAATACTATGTTTTAGAGGCTAACCATTTAGAGCGCACCCATGGGATCAAAAAGGGCGATATGGTGAGCGAAAAAGGCTTGTTTGCGGTTATCGCTGATGATAATGGTAGGGAAGCCGCTCGCCATTATATCGCTAGGGGTTCTGAGATCTTGATTGATGATAATAGCGAAGTGAATGCGAATAGCCTTATTTCTAAGCCCACTACAAACGCGTTAAGCACGATTGCCACATGGGATCCTTACAACACCCCTATCATTGCGGACTTTAAGGGTAGAGTGAGTTTTGTGGATATTATCGCAGGGGTTACGGTCGCTGAAAAAGAAGACGAAAATACCGGTATTACTAGTTTGGTGGTGAATGATTATATTCCAAGCGGGTACAAACCAAGCTTGTTTTTAGAGGGGGTTGATGGCGAAGAAGCGCATTATTTCCTAGAGCCAAAAACTTCTATCGCCATTAGCGATGGCTTTAGCGTAGAACAGGCTGAAGTGCTAGCGAAAATCCCTAAAGCGACCGTTAAATCTAAAGACATTACCGGAGGTCTCCCAAGGGTTTCAGAATTGTTTGAAGCGAGAAAACCCAAACCTAAAGACGTAGCGATCCTTTCTGAAGTTGATGGGATTGTGAGTTTTGGCAAACCCATTCGCAATAAAGAACACATCATCGTAACTTCTAAAGATGGCCGTTCTATGGATTATTTTGTGGATAAAGGTAAGCAAATTCTAGTGCATGCTGATGAATTTGTGCATGCGGGAGAAGCGATGACAGATGGGGTGGTTTCAAGCCATGATATTTTAAGGATCAGCGGTGAAAAAGAGCTTTATAAATACATTGTGAGCGAAGTCCAGCAAGTGTATCGCAGGCAAGGGGTAAGCATTGCGGACAAGCACATTGAAATCATTGTGTCTCAAATGTTAAGGCAAGTGCGTATTTTAGACAGCGGGGATAGCAAGTTTATTGAAGGGGACTTAGTCAGTAAAAAACTCTTCAAAGAAGAAAACGCTCGTGTGATCGCTTTAAAAGGCGAGCCAGCGATTGCTGAACCGGTGCTTTTAGGGATCACCAGAGCGGCTATTGGGAGCGATAGCATCATTTCAGCGGCCTCTTTTCAAGAAACGACTAAAGTTTTAACAGAAGCCAGTATCGCTATGAAAAAAGACTTTTTAGAAGACTTGAAAGAAAATGTGGTGTTGGGGAGGATGATCCCTGTGGGAACGGGCATGTATAAAAATAAAAAAATCGTGCTGAGAGCGCTTGAAGATGACCCTAAATTTTGATATAAAAAATCGGTTAAGATTTTTAAAAGAAAAATTAGGGTAAAATGGGGGAACTTTTAGTTTTAAATTTTTAGAATAAGGAAAAATAGTGCCTACTATCAATCAGTTGATTAGAAAAGAAAGGAAAAAGGTGGTTAAAAAAACGAAATCACCTGCATTAGTGGAATGCCCTCAAAGAAGAGGGGTTTGTACTAGGGTTTATACGACTACCCCTAAAAAGCCTAACTCGGCTTTAAGAAAGGTCGCTAAGGTCCGTTTGACCAGTAAATTTGAAGTGATCAGTTATATCCCTGGTGAAGGGCATAACTTGCAAGAGCACTCCATTGTGTTAGTGCGTGGGGGTAGGGTTAAGGATTTACCCGGTGTGAAATACCACATCGTTCGTGGCGCTTTAGACACTGCAGGGGTCAATAAAAGAACGGTTTCACGCTCTAAGTATGGGACTAAAAAAGCTAAAGCGACCGACAAGAAAGCAACAGACAACAAGAAAAAATAAGAGGAAAACAAAAACATGAGAAGAAGAAAAGCACCCGTTAGGGAGGTTTTGGGCGATCCTGTTTATGGGAATAAAGTGGTTACTAAGTTTATCAATAAGATGATGTTCGACGGCAAGAAAAGCGTAGCGGAAAAAATCATCTACAAAGCTTTTAATAAGATTGAAGAAAAAAGCGGTGAAAAAGGGATTGAAGTGTTTGAAAAAGCCCTAGAAAGAGTGCGTCCTTTAGTGGAAGTGCGCAGCAGAAGAGTGGGTGGGGCTACCTATCAAGTGCCGGTAGAAGTGAGGGCGAGCCGCCAGCAGTCGCTATCCATTCGTTGGATTTTAGAAGCGACCAGAAAACGCAATGAAAGAATGATGGTGGATAGACTGGCTAACGAACTTATGGATGCGGCTAGCGATAAAGGTGCGGCTTTTAAGAAAAAAGAAGATGTGCATAAAATGGCAGAAGCGAATAAAGCGTTCGCGCACTACCGCTGGTAATTGGAGTTAGAATGGCTAGAAAAACCCCATTAAACAGGATCAGGAATATCGGTATCGCCGCTCACATTGATGCTGGGAAAACCACCACTTCTGAAAGGATTTTATTCTATACAGGCGTGAGCCATAAGATTGGCGAAGTGCATGACGGTGCAGCGACAATGGATTGGATGGAGCAAGAAAAAGAAAGAGGGATCACTATCACTTCTGCGGCAACGACTTGTTTTTGGAAGGATCACCAAATCAATTTGATTGACACCCCAGGGCATGTGGATTTCACTATTGAAGTGGAACGATCCATGCGCGTGCTGGATGGTGCGGTTTCGGTGTTTTGCTCGGTTGGGGGCGTGCAACCTCAAAGCGAGACTGTGTGGCGTCAAGCGAATAAATACGGCGTGCCTAGGATTGTTTTTGTCAATAAAATGGATAGGATTGGGGCGAATTTCTATAATGTAGAAAACCAGATCAAGCAGCGCTTGAAAGCTAATCCTGTGCCTATCAATATCCCTATCGGGGCTGAAGACACTTTCATTGGCGTGATTGATTTAGTCCAAATGAAAGCGATCGTTTGGAATAATGAAACCATGGGGGCCAAATACGATGTGGAAGAAATCCCTAGCGATTTGTTAGAAAAGGCTAAACAATACCGAGAAAAGCTTGTGGAAGCTGTAGCCGAGCAAGATGAAGCCTTGATGGAAAAGTATTTAGGTGGTGAAGAATTGGATATTGAAGAAATCAAAAAAGGCATTAAAACAGGTTGCTTGAACATGAGCCTTGTCCCTATGCTTTGTGGTTCTTCTTTTAAAAATAAAGGCGTGCAGACTTTATTAGATGCGGTCATTGATTACTTGCCAGCGCCTACGGAGGTTGTGGATATTAAGGGGATTGATCCAAAAACTGAAGAAGAGGTTTTTGTGAAATCCAGCGATGATGGCGAGTTTGCCGGTTTGGCGTTTAAAATCATGACGGATCCTTTTGTGGGCCAACTCACTTTTGTGCGCGTGTATCGCGGCAAGCTAGAATCCGGTAGCTATGTGTATAATTCCACCAAAGACAAGAAAGAGCGCGTGGGAAGGCTTCTTAAAATGCACTCCAACAAGAGAGAAGACATTAAAGAAGTTTATGCAGGTGAGATTTGCGCGTTTGTGGGCTTAAAAGACACGCTAACTGGGGACACGCTTTGCGATGAAAAAAATGCGGTTGTTTTAGAGAGGATGGAATTTCCTGAGCCGGTCATTCACATCGCTGTGGAGCCTAAAACGAAAGCAGACCAGGAAAAAATGGGCGTAGCGTTAGGCAAGCTTGCCGAAGAAGATCCAAGCTTTAGGGTGATGACTCAAGAAGAAACCGGGCAAACCCTTATTGGTGGCATGGGTGAATTGCACCTAGAAATCATCGTGGATAGATTGAAAAGAGAATTTAAGGTGGAAGCCGAAATCGGTCAGCCGCAAGTCGCCTTTAGAGAGACTATCCGCTCTAGCGTGAGCAAAGAGCATAAATACGCTAAGCAAAGCGGTGGTCGTGGGCAATACGGGCATGTGTTTATCAAACTTGAGCCTAAAGAGCCGGGCAGTGGGTATGAATTTGTGAATGAAATTTCTGGGGGCGTAATCCCTAAAGAATATATCCCTGCGGTGGATAAGGGTATCCAAGAAGCGATGCAAAATGGCGTTTTAGCAGGTTATCCGGTGGTGGATTTTAAAGTCACCCTTTATGATGGGAGCTACCATGATGTGGATTCTTCAGAAATGGCGTTTAAGATCGCAGGATCTATGGCGTTTAAAGAAGCGAGTCGCGCGGCTAATCCGGTTTTACTAGAGCCTATGATGAAAGTGGAAGTGGAAGTCCCTGAAGAATACATGGGCGATGTGATTGGCGATCTCAATAGAAGAAGAGGGCAAATCAATTCTATGGACGATAGATTAGGCTTGAAAATCGTGAACGCTTTTGTGCCGTTGGTGGAAATGTTTGGTTATTCTACGGATTTACGATCAGCCACTCAAGGGCGTGGGACTTACTCTATGGAGTTTGATCATTATGGCGAAGTGCCTAGCAATATCGCTAAGGAAATCGTGGAAAAACGCAAAGGCTGATTTTATCGTAACACTTTCTTAAAAAAGGGGTGTTGCACTATTTAAACTTTTCTCCTTTAAATTAAAGAGACTTTTTAGGTGGGTTTATCCCCTTAATGAGTCTTTCTTCATTTTAATTTGCTATAAAATTGCTTTTTAGCTTTGTTCTCATCAAATAAGGGGTAACTAAAACTTTTTGATTTTTAAAAATGGGGTTTTGGTTGCTTCATTTAATCGTTTTAGATTTTATTTCATGGTGGAATTCGTTTTCTTAAGGGGTTAGGGGGTGTTTTGTAGCAATGCTTTTTAAAAATCCCCTAATTCATAGACCGCCTTACAAGAAATTCCGCTTGACTAACGACAAGCTCTTTTGTATTCAATCTTAAAAAACGCTTTTTGGTATTTTTTCAAATTTTTATAATCAATTTTTTATTAAAACAAAGCCTTGTTAAAATGCCTTAAAAAGTTTGTTAGGGGGATAAAAACACACTGACAAACAGAAAATAACGCTCAATCTCTTTTAAAAGAGCCAATGCAATTATAAATACCCAATACTTTTATTGATTCACCATTTTATTGATTCTTTCAGGGTAGCGGGCCCCTTCTATTTTGATTGCAGTCAATTCTTTTTGGAAAATCTCCAATTCTTTTTGACTCCAAGAAACCTGCAAAGCCCCTATATTTTCTATGAGCCTGGATTCTTTGGTGGTGCCAAAGAGAGGGACAATGATTTTTTGCGTGTGCAAAATCCATGAGAGAGCCAGTTGGGCTGGTGTAACGCCTTTAGCGTGTGCATGATCTTGGATTAATTCCACCAAGACATAATTTTTGGCTAGATTTTCTTGATTAAACCTAGGAGAAACGCTTCTAAAATCCCCACTAGCGAAGGTGGCATTTTTTTCAAATTTCGCGCCTAAAACCCCTTACCCAAAGGCGAGAAAGCGACAAAACCAATTTTTTCTTTTTCTAAAAAACCTAAAATCTCTTTTTCAGGTTCGCGCCACCACAAGGAATATTCGCTCTGCAACGCGCTTAAAGGGCAAATTTGATGGGCTTTTTGGATGCTAGACAACCCTGCCTCACTCATCCCCCAAGCTTTAATTTTTCCTTCTTTAATAAGAGCTTGCATAACTTCTGCCACTTCTTCTATGGGCGTGTTAGTATCCATGCGGTGTTGGTAGTATAAATCAATGCATTCTACTTTTAAGCGTTTCAAACTCCCTTCAATGGCGCTCTTAATGCGGTTAGGACTGGAGTCTAAAAACATGGTTGCGTATTTGTCATTAGGATCTGCGTAGTAAATCCCAAACTTGCTCGCTACCACAACCTTGTCTCTAAAAGGCTTGATCGCTTCGCCTAAAAGCTTTTCATTATCTTCCCCATAAGCCTCTGCAGTGTCAAAAAAGTTAATACCCAATTCCAAAGCCTTATGGATAAGTTTAACCATCTGCTTTTTATCATGGACTTCCCCATACCCATAAGTCATGCCCATGCACCCTAGAGCTAACGCGCCCACTTTTAAAGGGCCTAAATGACGCTGTTGCATACAAACTCCTTGATTTCATATTGTTTTTTCAGTATAAATAACCGCAATCTTAATTTTTATCAAACTTTCTAAAACCAGAGATAATTTATCAAGTTTTTTGTATTGTAGTTTTTTTAAGGTAGCAAAACCACCAAACCAATCAAAAATTTGATTGGTTTCTATTCGTTTACTTTTGAAAAATATAATTCTCTCGCTTTTAAAATCATCACAAGGAGTTTTCGTATGAAAAAGCAAATCTTGACAGGTGTTTTGTTATCGGTTTTAGCGGTGAGTTCTGCATACGCTCACAAAGATAAAAAAGACGCTAAAAAACCTAAAAACTCAGTAGCTTAAGGGTTTTTGACTCAAAAAAGCGTTTTTAAAAACGCTTTTTTGGATATTATCCTATAATTTCCTACCATTTTTTAAAACCCTTGATAGGATTTATCGCTCTTCTCACGCTTTCAAAAGTAAAGTTTATATATACAGAGTTTTGTCAATATGGTTGCGTTTTTAAAAAAGTCCATGAAGGGTGTTTAAGACTCTTCTAAAAAAGCGTGAGCGGCTTCTAGGACTTCAAGGGGCGTGATAGATCGCATGCACAAATGGTTTTTTTCATTCTTTAAAGGGCAAACTCGTTTCTTGCAAGGCGCACAGCTTAAATGGTGGTTCAATACAATCGCTTTTTGAGCTTTATAGGGGCGAGTCTCTTTTTCATCGGTGGGGCCAAAAAGAGCGATTAAGGGGGTTTGTGCACTAGCAGCCACATGCATAGGGCCACTATCGTTAGTGATGAATAAATCTAAAATAGCGATGCGTTGTATCAATTCTTCAATGCTGGTTTTCCCGCACAGATTGTAAGCGTTACGGGATAATAAGGGGTTTTTTAATAAACCTTTAGTGAGTTTTAAAATTTCTTCAGAAACAATAGCGTCTTCTTTAGCCCCAAAAAAATAAATTTCATGCCCTTCTTCTAACAAAACAGCAGAAACTTCAGCGTAATAAGAAGCCGGCCATCTTTTAGCGCTCCCATAGCTTGCACTAGGGTTAAAGCCGATTTTTTTAGGGGTGTTTGGGGTGTGAGCGGGGAGGTTAAAAGCCAATTTTAAGGGTAAAACGCTTTTTTGATCCAATTCTTTTTCTAAAAATTGCGAAAACAAAAAGCAATACTTTTCCACTTGGTGATACTCTTTAGGGGCAGTAGTTATTGCATGGCTAAGGAAAAAAGAACGAAAAAATTGAGCAAAGCCGATGCGGATAGGCGTTTTTGTCGCATAGAGCAAAAAAGCCGAATAAAAATGGTTGTTTAATGCGATCGCTATATCGCAACGCCCTATTTTTTGAGCGAGTTTGTAAGTGGCTAATAGCCTGAAAAAGGATTTTTTGGTGTCATCTGTAAAAACGGCTTCTATTTTTTCATCTTTTTTGAAAAGTTCGCAAGTGATTTGTGGGCCCACTAAGATAAAACGCGCGTTAGGGTAGTGGTGTTTAAGGGTGTAAAAAAGCGAGCTTGCCATCACCCCATCGCCTAACCAATTAGGCAAACGCAATAAAATACGCATGCGTTTGGGTGCATTTACGCTCATCAATAGCCCTTTTTTAAAGATTTTAAGCTAAAATTTTAGCATACAAATACAAGGAAATGGAATGATTACCCCTAAAGTGTTGAGCGGGTTTAAAGACCGCTTGCCTAAAGATGCGATACAAAAAGCCCAGTTGCTTTCTAAAGTTTCAGTCGTGTTTCAAAGTTTTGGTTTTGTGCCGATTGAAACCCCTCATTTGGAATACGCTGAAGCACTACTACCTGATGCGAGCAGTGATATTCAAAAAGAAATTTATCGTTTTAAAGACCATGGGGATAGGGATGTGGCTTTAAGGTTTGATTTGACCGTGCCATTAGCCCGCTTTGTCTCTTTGCACCACCAAATATTAGGCATGCCCTTTAAACGCTACGCCATAGGCAATGTCTTTAGGGGTGAAAGGGCGCAAAAAGGGCGTTACAGGGAATTTACGCAATGCGATTTTGATTTTATAGGGAGCGAGAGTTTGGTGTGCGATGCTGAGATCATTCAAGTGATCATCGCTTCTTTAAAAGCTTTGGATTTAGAAGATTTTTGCGTCTCTATCAACCACAGAAAAATTTTGAACGGGATATGCGAATATTTTGGGATCTCTCAAGTGAATGCAGTGTTGCGCGTTGTGGATAAATTGGAAAAAATTGGCTTGAATGGGGTTGAAGAAGAATTAAAAAAAGAGTGCGATTTAAATTCAAACACCATTAAAGAGCTTTTAGAAATGGTTCAAATCCAACAAAACGATTTAAGCCATGCGGAATTTTTTGAAAAAATTGCTTACTTGAAAGACTATAATGAAAATCTAAAAAAGGGCATACAGGATTTAGAAAGGCTATACCAGCTGCTAGGGGATTTGCAAATTTCTCAAAACCTGTATAAAATTGATTTTTCTATTGCTAGGGGGTTAGGGTATTATACAGGGATTGTGTATGAAACCACGCTTAATGATATGAAGTCTTTAGGGAGCGTGTGTTCAGGGGGGCGTTACGATCATTTGACTAAGAATTTTTCTAAAGAAAATTTACAAGGGGTAGGGGCTTCTATTGGGATTGATAGATTGATTGTGGCTTTGAGTGAAATGCAATTATTAGACGAGCGTTCCACCCAAGCTAAAGTTTTAATCGCTTGCATGCATGAAGAGTATTTTTCTTACGCCAACCGCTTAGCGGAGTCTTTAAGGCAAAGCGGGATTTTTAGCGAAGTCTATCCAGAAGCTCAAAAAATCAAAAAACCCTTTTCTTACGCCAACCATAAGGGGCATGAGTTTGTGGTTATTATTGGCGAAGAAGAATTTAAAAGCGAAACCTTAAGCTTGAAAAACATGCATTCAGGCATGCAGTTGAATTGCTTGAGTTTTTTAAAAGCCCTTGAAATCATTGGAGAAAACGATGAAGACTTATAATGTCGCTATTGTCGGGGCTAGTGGGGCGGTAGGGCAAGAGCTGATTAAAGGTTTAGAAAATTCTTTTTTCCCGATTAAGAAATTTGTCCCGCTCGCTAGTGCTAGAAGTGCCGGTAAAAAGATCAGAGCTTTCAATAAAGACTATGAGATTTTAGAAACCACGCACGAAGTTTTTGAAAAAGAAAAAATAGACATCGCCTTTTTTAGCGCTGGGGGGAGCGTGAGCGAAGAATTTGCTACAAGCGCTGCAAAAACGGCCTTAGTGATTGATAACACGAGCTTTTTTAGATTGAATAAAGATGTGCCTTTAGTCGTGCCTGAAATCAACGCTAAAGAAATTTTTAACGCTCCTTTAAATATCATCGCTAACCCTAATTGCTCCACCATTCAAATGACGCAAATCTTAAACCCCTTACACCTTTATTTTAAGATAAAAAGCGTGATTGTTAGCACTTATCAAGCCGTGAGTGGGGCAGGGAACAAGGGTATAGAGAGTTTGAAAAGGGAGTTAAAAACCGCATTAGAGTGCTTGGAAAAAGACCCCGCTATTGATTTAAACCAAATCTTGCAAGCCGGGGCTTTCCCTTATCCGATCGCTTTCAATGCGATCGCTCATATTGATACTTTTAAGGAGAATGGCTACACGAAAGAAGAGCTGAAAATGGTGCATGAAACCCATAAAATCATGGGCGTGGATTTCCCTATCAGCGCGACTTGCGTGCGCGTGCCGGTATTGAGGAGCCATAGCGAGAGTTTGAGTATCGCTTTTGAAAAAGAATTCGATCTTAAAGAAGTCTATGAAGTTTTAAAAAACGCCCCTAGCGTGGTTGTTTGCGATGATCCTAGCCATAATCTCTACCCCACGCCCCTAAAAGCGAGCCACACGGATAGCACCTATATAGGGCGCTTGAGGAAGGATTTGTTTGATAAGAAAACCTTGCATGGCTTTTGCGTGGCGGATCAATTAAGAGTGGGGGCAGCCACCAACGCGCTCAAAATCGCCATGCATTACATTAAGAACGCTTGAGTTCACTCAAAGATAACAAAGATGAATGCGCATGCGCTTGAATTAAGGACAAGGATCAATCTAACCCAATCTCTAAAAAAGAGCTTTAAGTTACTAGGCTTGCGATGTTAAACAGGGGTGTAATTGAATTTCTCAAGGCTTGATTGAGAGAAATGCTAGTATTTGGTAGGTCAAAAGAAATGATAAAGGCTTACACTCAAGCAGAGAGTGAATGTTTAGCTAGCGAGTTATTGCCTATTATTCCCTTTAAAAGGGTGTGAGTTTAAGGTATCAAGGAAAACTTGTATCAAGTTTTATTGAAATGGATTAGAAAAATCTGATTGGATTGACCCTTACAATTTTTCAAACCAATCGTTTAATAGCGATTAAATATGGCTATATATACTACAATAATAAGATTTTGAAAAGTGAGATTGTTTTTTTGAAAGGATTTAAATGCCTATTATAAGGGTTTTAGTAATGCTTGCAACAATGATGATGAAGTTAGGAAAAACAGCAAAAGAAAAGAAAGTTTTTAAGAATGTGGGAATGTCTATAATGGGGATTGCTTTTTGGGAAGCGATAAAAGACTCGATAAAAAACAAATTAAAAAAAGCAATTGGATATGTGGGAATGTTAAGACTGCAGATGATTATTTAAAAACGCATCCTAACTCATGGTTTAATTCAGCAATAGGTGTAACAGCGATAACAGCCATGCTTATGAATGTGTGTTTTGCTGATGACCAATCCAAAAAAGAAGTGGCTGAAACTCAAAAGGAAGCTGAAAATGCTAGGGATAGAGCAAATAAGAGTGAGATAGAGTTAGAACAAGAAAGGCAAAAGACAAATAAGAATGAGATAGAACTCGCTAATAGTCAAATAAAAGCAGAACAAGAAAGACAGAAAACAGAACAAGAAAAACAGAAGGCAAATAAGAGTGAGATAGAGTTAGAACAGCAAAAACAAAAGACAATTAATATACAAAGAGATTTAATTAAAGAACAGAAAGATTTCATTAAATACGCAGAACAAAATTGCCAAGAAAAACATGGTCAATTGTTTATTAAAAAAGCAAGAATTAAGACCGGTATTACTACTGGTATTGCTGTAGAAGTAGAAGCTGAATGCAAAACCCCTAAACCTGCAAAAACCAATCAAACCCCTATCCAGCCAAAACACCTCCCAAACTCTAAACAACCCCGCTCTCAAAGAGGATCAAAAGTGCAAGAGCTTATAGCTTATTTGCAAAAAGAGCTAGAATCTCTGCCCTATTCACAAAAAGCTATCGCTAAACAAGTGGATTTTTATAAACCAAGTTCTATCGCTTATTTAGAACTAGACCCTAGAGATTTTAATGTTACAGAAGAATGGCAAAAAGAAAATCTAAAAATACGCTCTAAAGCTCAAGCTAAAATGCTTGAAATGAGGCATTTAAAACCAGACCCACAAGCCCACCTTTCAACCTCTCAAAGCCTTTTGTTCGTTCAAAAAATATTTGCTGATGTTAATAAAGAAATAAAAGTAGTTGCTAATACTGAAAAGAAAGTAGAAAAAACGGGTTATGGTTATAGTAAAAGGGTGTAGGCATAAGAAAACACCATAAAATCGTTTTTAGCTTATTTATGGTATTTTAAAGGCTCTATGTTACCCAATTAGAACAGAGCTTTTTTTAAACTCCTTAGTAGGGATCCCAATCATTTTTGGCGTTTGAGCGTTTCACAAAATACAAGCGGTTGCAATTTTTAGCGGTATTTTATGAAGAATGGTTTTTACCTCCCTCTTTCAAAAGAGAGGGTTTTAATTTTAGCGGATCTTTAGCGGGTCTCAGCTGAGCTTTTAATGATCACGGTGTTGTAGTCAGGCTGGACGGGGCGTTGGTTGGGCGAATTTTTCATGCGTTTTTTGATTTCAGCCAATTGTTTGGCAGAGACTTCCAAAGGCTCTTCTATGACAAACCATGCCACTCCCTCTGTGCAAGGAGGAGCGGTGAGAGAGCCGTTAAAATGGTAGTAATTGATGCTTTTAGGCAAGAAAGCGTCTAATGCCACCTCTTTAAAATTTTGTTTCTTTTGAATGCCTTCTAAAATGGGATCAAGGTTGGGGTTTTCTTTCCCTTCTTCAAAACCAATCGCTAGCACCAGCAAACGCCCTTTAGCGTCTTTATGCACGAAATGCACGCTCAAAGGCCTGGTTTTATTATTGATTAAAAACTCCATAGGGGCGTGGAAATGCACATTATCCAGCACATAGTCATGCCCTCTATAATTGATGTGGTTAGTCGGCTCAAACGAAGCCTTCAAAGTATGATGAGTGAAAAAGACCGCTTTAGGTTTAGAAGCGGCGTATTTGAATTGCAAATCGGCTTTATCTTGCGTGTGGTAGTAATGCTCAATGTTGATGGGCGATTGGCTTTTACCGCTTTTGCACACTTCAAAATCTTTGTGCAATTTGTCCCAGCGGTGCGGGCCATTTTCTTTATTTTTATAATCCCATTTGGTATTTTCAGCGCCTATAAGAGAAGCGGCTAACGCTAAAGCGATCAAAAAAGTTTTTTTCATTTTAATTATCCTTTATTCTAAAATTCTAAAATATTAAAAAGCAATGGATCAATTCTAGCGCTTAATCAATAATGACCGCAGTTACAAAAAATAGATTGGTTAAAAGTTGGAAATGATTTTAAATTCTGTTTTATATGGTAACAATTCTATTAATTTTTAATGCGCCTATGGAGCGGAAATATTTGTTTTAACCAGCCCCCAATTTACAAGCGATTAAAATTTTTGTTTTACACTACAAATTTTCAAATGGAATAAAATTTAATCCCTTAAGATTTAAATGATGATAACCAAACAATCGTATCAAAAATTCGCCTTAATGCGGGTTTTTGTGTTTTCGCTTTCGGCGTTTATTTTTAACACCACGGAGTTTGTCCCTGTCGCGCTCTTATCAGATATTGCGAAAAGTTTTGAAATGGAGAGCGCAACAGTGGGGCTTATGATCACTGCTTATGCGTGGGTGGTGTCTCTTGGCTCATTGCCCTTGATGCTGCTTAGCGCTAAGATTGAGAGGAAACGCTTATTGCTTTTTCTTTTCGCCCTTTTTATTATTAGCCATATCCTTTCAGCGCTAGCGTGGAATTTTTGGGTGCTACTCATTTCTCGTATGGGTATCGCTTTTGCCCACTCTATTTTTTGGTCCATCACGGCTTCTTTAGTCATTCGTGTCGCGCCAAGAAATAAAAAACAACAAGCTTTAGGGTTATTGGCGTTAGGGAGTTCGTTAGCGATGATTTTAGGGTTGCCGCTTGGGAGGATCATTGGGCAAATTTTGGATTGGCGATCCACTTTTGGCGTGATTGGGGGCATTGCGACTCTTATAGCGTTGCTTATGTGGAAATTGCTCCCGCATTTACCGAGTAGAAACGCCGGCACGCTCGCAAGTGTCCCTATATTAATGAAACGCCCGCTTTTAGTGGGGATTTATTTGCTTGTGATCATGGTTATCTCTGGGCATTTCACCACTTATAGCTATATTGAGCCTTTTATCATTCAAATCAGCCAATTTTCTCCTGACATTACGACGCTAATGCTGTTTGTTTTTGGGTTAGCGGGCGTGGCAGGGAGTTTTTTATTCGGCCGTTTGTATGCGAAAAATTCAAGAAAATTTATCGCTTTTGCAATGGTTTTAGTCATTTGCCCGCAACTCTTGCTGTTTGTGTTTAAAAACTTAGAGTGGGTGATCTTTTTGCAAATTTTCTTGTGGGGAATAGGGATCACTTCACTCACTATTGCGTTGCAAATGAGGGTGTTACAGCTCGCCCCAGATGCCACGGATGTCGCGAGCGCGATTTTTTCGGGGAGCTATAATGTGGGGATTGGATCAGGAGCGTTGTTTGGCAGTATTGTGATCCACCAATTAGGGCTAGGGTATATTGGCTTTGTGGGTGGGGCTTTAGGTTTGTTGGCGCTGTTTTGGCTTAGATTCATTACGATAAAGTTTAAAAAAACATAAAGAGCGTTAAAAGGATTAGCCCAATAAAGAAAAATCCCTTTCGCGTTAAAAACCATTTTTAAAATTTAGTGATACGGCTTGAATCCAACCGCGCTAACGGACAGATTGTCTCTCTTTTTATGTTAAAATAGAAAAATTTGTCATAAATTTTAAGCGGTGTGGTTTAAATGCTCAAAAAAAAGATTGATTTGCATAAAGATTCGATAAGGAAGCTCTTTTTTTATTATTTTATCCCTTTAGCTTTTTCTATGATTTCACTTTCCACTTACTCTATGATAGATGGCATGTTTGTGGGCAAGAAACTGGGTAAAGAAGCTATCGCTGCGGTCAATATCGCATGGCCGATTTTTCCAGGACTCATTGCGTATGAATTGCTTTTTGGTTTTGGGGCAGCGAGTATTGTGGGGTATTTTTTGGGTCAAAATAAAACCCATAGGGCTAGGCTTGTGTTTAGCAGCGTGTTTTATTTTGTCGCTCTAAGTGCCTTTATTTTGAGCATGGCGTTATTGCCTTTTAGCGAAACTATCGCGCGTTTTTTTGGGAGCAATGACGCTTTATTGAGCATGTCCAAACGCTACATTGAAATCATTTTAATGGGCGCGGTTTTTATGGTCCTCCACCCTTTGGCGGATGTTTTTGTGGTGAATGACAAACGCCCCATTTTAGCGATGGTAGCGATGCTGATTGGCTCGTTAGCGAATATCTTTTTCAACTATTGGTTTATTTTTGTTTTGGAAGTGGGGGTTCAAGGCAGCGCGATAGCCACCGTGATAGGGCATGCGATAGGGGTTTTAGTCTTAATGCAGCATTTTTGGCGCAAAAAAGGGCAATTGTATTTCATCAAACGATTTTCTTTGTCTTCAGTCATTTCTTCAGCTAAAAGCGGCGTACCTCAAAGCACGGCAGAATTTAGCGCTTCTTTGATGATTTTATTGTTTAATACCGCTATCATGCACACGGCTGGGGAAAGGTTTGTGAGCATGTATGGGATCGTTATGTATAATGCGATTATCTTTTTTACGACTTTGTTTGCGATTTCTCAAGGCATCCAACCGATTGCGAGCTTTAGCTATGGGGCTAGAAATTTAGAGCGCGTCAAAGAGGTGTTTGTTTTTGGTTTGAAAGCAGCGTTTTGTATAGGGATTGTTTTCTATGGCGCTTATTATTTCTTAGATGAATTTTTAATCAAGCTTTATTTGCAACCAAGCGAACAAGACCCCCTTTTTATGCAAGAGACTAAAAGAGCGATGAATATTTATTATGTGGGCTATGTTTTTTTAGGCATGAATTTGTTGTGCGCGGTGTTTTTCCAATCCATCCAACGCACTAAAAGTTCGTTTGTTATCACCCTTTCGCACACGCTAGGGTTTATCGTTATTTTATTACCAATTTTAAGCCATTTCTATGGGGTTAATGGCATTTGGGTAACTTACCCTATCGCGCAATTTTTAGCGTTTTTAGTAGCGTTAGGGGTAACTTATTACGAAATCAAAAAAGGGTTTTTACCACTTATAAAGAGAAAAACCCTATCGCTTTGAAAACTTAACCAATAAATAAGGTAAAATTAAGACATGCATGCAGAATTTTTCACTTTCGCACTCATTATGCTTTTAATCGTAATAGCTCCCTATATATCTAGAATCTCTCGTTTGCCTATCACGGTCGTGGAGATTTTATTTGGGTCTGTTGGGGCGTATGTGGGTTTTATTGAGCCAACTAAGGGCTTTGAAATCATGTCTGAAATTGGCTTTTTGTTTTTAATGTTTTTGTGCGGTTTGGAAGTGGAGATCTATTTGTTTAAAAAATTAGGGGTTTCTCTTTTAAAACGCATTTTTGCTTATCTGTTGATTTTATACACGCTTTCGTTCATCCTTACTTTTAGCCTTAATTTAGAGCCTATTTTTATGGTGATTTTCCCTATTATCAGTTTGGGCATGATCATGACTTTAGTCAAGGATTATCGTAAAGAGATTTTGTGGCTTGATTTGGTCTTAAAAGTGGGCGTTATTGGGGAATTGTTAAGCATTTTTGGTTTGGTGGTCGTGGATGGGGTGTATTCGCATGGTTTGGGCATGGATTTGATTAAAGATTTAGGCATTCTTATTGTTTTTTTAATCTTAATCATCGTGGCGTTTCAAATCTTTAAGACTTTGTTTTGGTGGTTCCCGCATTTAAAGCTTTTTGTGATGCCTAAAAGCAGTCAGTTTAACCAAGATGTGCGTTTTTCGCTCATGCTCTTTTTTTCCTTGGTTGCGATCGTGGTGTGGCTCAAAATAGAAATGGTTTTGGGGGCGTTTTTGGCGGGGTTAGTCGTTTCTACTTTCTTCCCTCACAAATCAGAATTGATCCACAAGCTCAATGATGTGGGTTTTGGGTTTTTTGTGCCTTTGTTTTTCATCCATGTAGGCTCTACTTTAGACTTAAAATTAGTGTTTTTAAACCCGCATTTGATCCTCCAAGGGATACTGATTATCATAGCGATGTTGAGTTTGCACTTGATCACTTCAACCTTATTGTGGCGCAAATACTTTAAAGAAGCTAAGCATTTGTTTTCATTCGCCTTAGGGGCTTCTATGCCTTTAACTTTTTTAGTTACCACCGCAGCAGTTGGTTTAAAAGCGCAAGCGATCTCGCAAAACACCTACTACGCATTGCTCATGGCGGCTATTTTTGAAGGGGTGTTATTCACGATTGCGATCAAAATACTCAACAAAAAAGCTTGAATAAAAGCTTAAGCGTCTAAATATTTAGAGTCGCTAAAGCTGCTCGCTTGGACATTATTGAACGCATTCTCTAAGCTATCAAAGAAACGAGGGTGCAAGTTTTGCATTTCTTTTAAGAAATTTTTGGTGGCTAATCGCGCGATAGGAGGCTTATCAGAGGTGGGCTGTTTGGCCGGGCAATTGCAATCAGGGGCGACAGGGATATTTTGAGAAGTAACAAAATGAATACTACTAGCTTCTCGAACCTTAATCAAAGGGCGGATCACCAACAAGCCGTTTTCAGCCCTATAAATGGGGGGCATGCTCCTCAAACTCCCGTTATAAGTGAAATTCATAAAAAAGCTCTCCACCGCATCGTCTAAATGGTGCGCGATAGCGACTTTATTGTAGCCTTCCTCTAAAGCCTTAGAATACAAAGTCCCTCGCCTCAAACGAGAACAAAACGAACAAAACGAGCTTTTTTCACGGCGTTTTTCGTTGATCGTGGCAGCGATTTGGGTGTAAATGATCTCATGCTCAATGCCTTGATCTTGGCACAAATCGCTCAACCATTTTAAATCTTCGCCCAAACCATAATGCACGGTAACCGCTTTAAAATCAAATTTGAAAGGGGCATGTTTTTGCATCCTGGCTAAGATGCAAGCGAGCATGATAGAATCCTTGCCCCCGCTCAATCCTAACAGAATTTTATCGCCCTCTTCTATGAGTTTGTAAGTAGCGTTGGTCTTGCCTACAATGTGTAAGACTTTTTTAGAAATTTCATAGGCCATTTTTGATCCTTGATGGTTTTATTTTCTAAAGTTTCGCGCTAAGCGAATGATTTCTTCTTCACTAATGTGATCGGAATTATATTTCACAATAATGATTTCTTCACTAATATTGACATACCATTCAATGATTTTATCTTCTAAAGTTTCAAATTGTTCCTCATTGTAAGCGTCTAAGGGGAAATAGACGTTTTTTTGCTTGGAAGGGTTATGGAGTAAAAAGAGCGATAAACCCCAAATAAGCCCTAAAGCTACAACGATTAAGCTTGTGTTAGAAACGCCTAAATGATGGTAGCTTAACCCTCCGCTCACGCCCCCAACAAAGCTCCCTAAATAGCCAAAAGTAGTGAATTGCCCTAAAACCTTGCCTTTTTCGTTTGCTCTGGCGAATTTAGACGCTAAAGATTGCATGATAGGCTCTAAGGTGGCAAAGCCAATAAAGAAAAACGCCACCCCAAGAATAAAGAGCCATAAATATTTCCCTAAAAAGCTAGAGTCGGCTAAAAACAAACACAAATAACTCATAATAAATAAGAACACCCCCGAAAGCATCACTCCCTTAGGTTTATTGTATTTTTCAGCCATAACGCTCGCTATTCCCATGCTTAAAACCCCTAATAAGGCTCCAGGCACATACACTAAGATTAAAAAACTTTCATCTTTATAAAATTCATTCACTAAGGCTAAAGGGATCAGCACAAAAATAAGCGTCATGAACGCTTTTTCAAAAAAAGAGCTTAGATACAAAAGATACAAGGCTTTAGAGTTGGGTTGGTAAGCTTTTATGTTTTTGATTTGGTAAGAAATTTTAGGGGCGTCTTTGACTTTTAAAAGCATCAATAAACTCAATAAGGTTAAGATCGCCGTGAGTAAAAAAAGCCATTTTGCCCCCCCAAAAAACGCCACAATCCCGGGACCTATGGCCATGCTTATAGTGAAGCTAATGAAAATAAACGCCCCCATGATGGCCATGGCTTTAGTGCGTTCTTCTTCTTTCACTTCATCAGCCACCATTGCGCTAATAACCCCCCCTAAAGCCCCCATGCCTTGAATGAAGCGCCCTATAACAAGCCAAACAATATCATTCGCTATAAAGCACACTAACGAGCCAGCTAAAAACAACAACAAGCACACCATCACCACCACTTTACGGCCTATCTTATCGCTAAGAATGCCCATGGGGGTTTGAAAGATAATTTGCGCAAGATACGCTCCGCCCACCGCCAAACCTATAAGCAAGGGACTGCTTGAATGGAAACTATCCGCATACAAACTAATGACAGGCAAAACAATAAAAAGCCCTAAAAACCGCAACGACGACACTAACGCTAATGGAAAAATTTTCTTAAACATGCGTAGTATTTTACAAGAAAATATCTAATTTTTATCATTAATTTAGGAAAGTAGGATTAATAATAAAATTTTAATGGATTTTTAAGAAAATTTTTTATATAATCTCTTCTTTATTTTTTATAAAATTGCTTGTGTCAAGGTAGCTCAGCTGGTTTAGAGCACTGGTCTCATAAGCCGGAGGTCGGGGGTTCAAGTCCCCCTCTTGACACCATGATTTTGATTTAAACTTCATTTAATATTCATTTAATCTTTTTTTTAGCAAACCTGAACTACAATAACTCTGCATCTTTTAATTTCTTAAATTAGGGATTTGACGATGATTTTTAGCTCTCTTTTAAGTGTTGTAGGGATGGCGGTGCTTTTTCTTATTGCTTGGGTGTTTTCTGGCAATAAAAGGGCTATTAATTATCGCACGATTATCAGCGCGTTTGTGATCCAGGTGGCTTTAGGGGCGTTGGCTTTATATGTGCCTTTGGGTAGGGAAATGCTGCAAGGCTTAGCTAGTGGCATACAAAGCGTGATTTCTTACGGCTATGAGGGGGTGCGTTTTTTATTTGGTAATCTCGCTCCAAACGCTAAGGGCGATCAAGGGATAGGAGGCTTTATCTTTGCGATCAATGTTTTAGCGATCATTATCTTTTTTGCTAGCTTGATTTCGCTTTTATATTATTTAAAAATCATGCCTTTATTTATCAATCTTATCGGTGGGGCGTTGCAAAAATGCTTAGGCACTTCTAAAGCAGAAAGCATGAGCGCAGCGGCTAATATTTTTGTAGCGCACACCGAAGCGCCCCTAGTCATTAAACCTTATTTGAAAAGCATGAGCGATTCAGAGATTTTTGCGGTCATGTGCGTGGGCATGGCTAGCGTTGCGGGGCCTGTGTTAGCCGGGTATGCGAGCATGGGCATTCCTTTGCCTTATTTAATCGCCGCATCGTTTATGTCCGCTCCTGGGGGGTTGTTGTTCGCTAAAATCATTTACCCGCAAAACGAAACCATTTCTAGCCATGCAGATGTTTCGGTAGAAAAGCATGTCAACGCCATAGAAGCTATCGCTAATGGGGCAAGCACAGGGCTAAATTTAGCCTTGCATGTGGGAGCGATGCTTTTAGCCTTTGTGGGGATGCTCGCACTCATTAACGGGCTTTTAGGGGTTATAGGGGGGGTTTTAGGCATGGAGCATTTGTCTTTAGGGGTGATTCTAGGCACGCTCTTAAAACCCTTAGCCTTTATGTTAGGCATTCCTTGGAGTCAGGCCGGGATTGCCGGAGAAATCATAGGCATTAAAATCGCGCTCAATGAATTTGTGGGCTATATGCAGTTATTGCCTTATTTGGGCGATAACCCTCCTTTAATCTTGAGCGAGAAAACTAAAGCCATCATCACTTTTGCGTTGTGCGGATTCGCTAACTTAAGTTCAGTCGCCATGCTGATTGGGGGGCTTGGCAGTTTAGTGCCTAAAAAGAAAGATCTCATTATAAGGCTTGCTTTAAAAGCGGTGCTTGTAGGCACGCTTTCTAATTTCATGAGCGCGACTATCGCTGGGTTATTCATAGGGCTAAACGCTAATCAATAAGGACAAAGCATGCAAAAAAGAGTGGTGGTTTTATTATTGGATTCTTTTGGTATAGGGGCTAGCGAAGACGCTAAAGATTTTGGCGATTTGGGGGCGAACACTTTAGGCAATATCGCTAAGGCTTGTTTTAATAACTTGGCTGATTCTAACGATCGCAATGGGGCTTTGAAGTTGCCTTATTTAGAGAGTTTGGGTTTAGGGTTGAGCGCTTTAAAGGCTGCAAATGAATTGCCTTTGGGTTTCCAACCACAACCCAATTTAATAGGGGCTTACGCTTATGCTAAAGAACTTTCTAGCGCTAAGGATACGATTTCTGGGCATTGGGAAATGATGGGCGCGCCCGTTCTTTTTGAATGGGGGTATTTTAAAGATAAAACTCATTCGTTTCCTAAAGAAATTTTAGATGAAATCATGCACAAAACTAAGATTAAGGGCTATTTAGGGAATTGCCACGCATCAGGGACAGAAATCATTAAAGATTTAGGCGAAAAGCATTTAGAAACTTTATACCCCATTTTTTACACTTCAGCGGATTCGGTGTTTCAAATCGCTGCGCATGAAGAAAAATTTGGGCTTGATCATTTATACGCTCTTTGTGAAGAAGCGTTTCAAATCCTAGAGTCTCTAAAGATTGCCAGAGTGATCGCGCGCCCCTTTATTGGCACAAATAAAGACAATTTCAAACGCACCGCCAAGCGCAAAGACTATGCGATAAAGCCCCATAAAAAATTGCTTTTTGAAACATTCATTGAAGAAAAGCAGGGCGAAGTCATTAGCATTGGAAAAATCGCTGATATTTACGCTCATGTGGGGATCACTCAAAAGTTCAAAGCCGGTAGTTTGATGGAGTTGTGCGATGTTACTTTAGAGCAAATCAAAAACGCTAAAAACAACAGCTTGATTTTTACGAATTTTGTGCATTTTGATAGCGATTATGGGCATAGGCGCGATATTAGCGGGTATGCTAACGCTTTAGAGTATTTTGATGCACGCTTAAAAGAGGTTTTAGAAAATTTAAGGGAAAACGATTTGCTCATTCTTTGCGCCGATCATGGGTGTGATCCCAGCTTTAAAGGCACCGATCACACACGAGAATACATTCCTGTTTTGTTCTATCATAAAGATTTGCAACCCACCTTTTTAGGCAAGAGCGAGTCGTTTGCGGATATTGGGCAGAGTATCGCTCACTTTTTGGGATTAAGCCCCTTAGATTATGGCAAAAACTTATTAAACTTTAAAGGACAACCATGACCCCTCACATTAACGCCAAAATCGGCGATTTTCACCCTCAATGCCTTTTATGCGGCGATCCCTTAAGGGTGAGCTACATTGCGAAAAAATTCTTACAAGACGCCAAAGAGATCACGAATGTGCGTAACATGCTAGGCTTTAGCGGGAAATATAAGGGTAAGGGGATTTCTTTAATGGGGCATGGCATGGGCATTGCGTCATGCACGATTTATGTTACTGAGCTCATTAAAACCTATCAGGTTAAAGAGCTTTTAAGGATTGGCACTTGCGGGGCGATTAGCCCAAAAGTTGGCCTGAAAGACATTATCATGGCAATTGGAGCTTCAACGGATTCTAAAACCAATCGGGTGCGTTTTTTAAACCACGATTTGAGCGCAACGCCTGATTTTGAATTGAGTTTAAGAGCGTATCAAACAGCAAAGCGTTTGGGTATTGATTTGAAAGTGGGTAATATTTTTTCAAGCGATTTTTTCTATTCTTTTGAAACGCATGCCTTTGATTTGATGGCCCAATACAACCACTTGGCTATTGAAATGGAAGCGGCAGGGTTATACGCCACGGCGATGGAACTAAACGCTAAGGCTTTATGCTTATGTTCAGTCTCAGATCACTTAATCATTAAAGAAGCCTTAAGCCCTAAAGAAAGGGTAGAAAGCTTTGATAACATGATCACTCTAGCTTTAGAGATGATGAGTTAGCCTTTTTTGTTGCCCCCATAAGTTAAGGATAAACTTTAAAGGAAAACCCTTAAAGCTAAAAGCTTTAAGGGAACTTTGGAAAAACAAAAGCTATCGTTTTACAGAAACTTCGTTTGACAAAACTACCGCTTCAATAAAACAACAATTTTACACCCCAAAAATGAAATTTCAAGGTATAATGTTTTCCAAGAGTTTTTACCATTTTCTGTTTTCATGGCAAACTCCCATTAAAAATTATCCCCATAATTGCACTTATGGGGGCGTTTATTTTACAACAATCTTTCTAAAACCAAATCCCAATTAAATTAAAAACACTCTTAAAAGCTTGATTGAGCGCATCAAAACACCCTAAAACTTTTTTTGAAATCCAATAAATTTGTGGTAAAATTAAACGCATTGTAAATAAATTCTCATTTTGATACATTTTTGCAATAAAACATTACTTTAAGGAACATCTTATGAAAAAAACGAAAAAAACGATTCTACTTTCTCTAACTCTTGCGGCGTCATTGCTCCATGCTGAAGACAACGGCGTTTTTTTAAGCGTGGGTTATCAAATCGGTGAAGCGGTTCAAAAAGTGAAAAACGCCGACAAGGTACAAAAACTTTCAGACGCTTACGAGAAATTAAACAAGCTTTTGGCCAACGATAATGGCGCTAGCTCAACAACAAGCGCCACAGCGATCAATCAAGCGATTGGCAATTTAAACAAAAGCGCGCAAAATTTAATTGACAAAACAGACAATTCCCCTGCCTATCAAGCCACGCTTTTAGCGCTCCAATCCACGGTGGGGTTATGGAATAGCATAGCTTATGCGATCATATGCGGAGGCTATACGGATAAGCCCAATCACAACACCACGGAAACTTTTTACAACCAGCCAGGACAAAATTCAAATTCGATCACTTGCGGTGGGACTGTGGGGTTACTTGCAGCAGGCAAAAATTCTCATCTGTCCATTGAACAATTTGCAACGCTCAATAAAGCGTATCAAATCATCCAAGCCGCTTTGAAACAAGGTCTCCCTGCTTTAAGCAATACAAAAAAAACGGTGGAAGTAACCATTAAAACAGCAACCAACGCTCAAAACATTAATGTCAATAATAACAATAACAATGCTGCTGACACTACAGTTAGCATAACTGATACTTTTATTAACGATGCGCAAAATCTTTTAACCCAAGCGCAAACCATCATCAACACCCTTCAAGACAATTGCCCGCAATTGAAAGGGAAGTCTAGTAATGGTAGTAGTAACGCAAACACCCCTTCATGGCAAACAAGCGCTAACCAAAATTCGTGCAGCGTTTTTGGCACGGAATTTAGCGCTATTTCAGAGATGATTAGTAACGCTCAAAACATCGTTCAAGAAACCCAACAACTTAATACCACCCCACTAAAAAGCATCGCCCAACCCAATCATTTCAACCTTAACTCTCCTGATAGTATCGCTTTGGCTCAAAGCATGCTCAAAAACGCTCAATCTCAAGCAGCGGTTTTAAAACTAGCCAATCAAGTGGGGAGCGATTTTAACAGAATTTCTACAGGAGTTCTTAAAAACTATATAGAAGAATGCAGCGCGAATGCTTTAAGCGAAAGCGTTTCTAATGACACTTGGGGGAAAGGCTGCGCGGGCGTGAAACAAACTCTAACTTCGCTAGAAAATAGCAACGCTTCTTTTTCTAGCCAAACGCCTCAAATCAATCAAGCTGAAACCCTCGCTAACACCATTGTTCAAGAACTCGGTCATAACCCTTTCAGACGAGTGGGTATCATTAGTTCTCAAACCAATAACGGGGCGATGAACGGGCTTGGGGTGCAAGTGGGTTATAAGCAATTTTTTGGGGAAAAGAAAAGATGGGGGTTAAGGTATTATGGTTTCTTTGATTACAACCATGCTTATATCAAATCCAGCTTTTTTAATTCGGCTTCTGATGTGTGGACTTATGGGGTGGGTAGCGATTTATTGTTTAATTTCATCAATGATAAAAACACCAATTTTTTAGGCAAGGATAACAAGCTTTCTTTCGGGCTTTTTGGGGGTATCGCCTTAGCAGGGACTTCATATGGCTTAATTCTCAGTTTGTGAATTTAAAAACCATCAGCAATGTCTATAGCGCTAAAGTGAATACGGCTAATTTCCAATTTTTATTCAATTTGGGCTTGAGAACCAATCTCGCTAGACCTAAGAAAAAAGATAGCCATCATGCGGCTCAACATGGCATGGAATTAGGCGTGAAAATCCCTACCATTAACACGAATTACTATTCTTTTCTAGACACTAAACTAGAATATAGGAGGCTTTATAGCGTGTATCTCAATTATGTGTTTGCGTATTAAACGCTCTCTTTTAAAGGAGGGGGTTTAAACTTCTAAAAAATTTCTAAAGCTAAAAATTTTCAAAAAACAATCATTAAACCCAAAAATGAAATTTTAAGGTATAACGCTTCCGCCATTTTTAATTTTCCATGGCAAACTCCTTTTTAGAATTTATCCCCATAAATCCACTTGTGGGGGGCGTTTGTTTTGCAACAATCTTTCTCAAAACCATACCCATCAAATTTAAAAAAAACGCTCTCTCAAAAACCACTAAAGAGTAAAATTACCTTACAAAATGAGCTTTTTTGTGGTTTTTATTAAAAACGATCGTTTTTTAGCGGAGTTTTTAAAAAAAAGGGTTTTTTACTCACTCTTTTTGATTTAAACAACACAATCAAGCGTCTTAAGGCAATTTAAAATAAAATAGCGCTAGCATGACCCCAAAGCCCCTTATTAAATTAATCTATACCAAATAGTAAGGAGTTATCTAACATGGGGTTTTTCAAGCTTAAAGAACACAACACTAACATTGCCACCGAGTTTAGAGCGGGTTTAACGACTTTTATCACCATGATTTACATCGTGCCCTTAAACGCTCTTATCCTTTCTCACGCCAACATGCCTTATGAAGCCCTTTTAAGCGCAACAGCCATTATCACTATCTTATCGAGCGTGTTTAACGGGTTATGGGCAAACACCCCCATCGCCATGAGCGTAGGCTTAGGGCTGTCAGCTTATTTTAGCTTTGGGCTAGTTCAAGGGTTAAAACTCCCTTGGCAGAGCGCTTTAGGCATCGTAGCGCTCTCTGGAGCGATTTTTGTGATCTTGTCTTTCACCAAATTTAGAAGTTGGGTCATGCGAAGCATTCCTATCGACTTAAGGCGTGCGGTGAGCGCGGGGATAGGGGCTTTTATCGCATTTATTGGTCTTAAAGAAATGCATATCGTCGTTACCCATAAGGCTACGCTTGTAACCTTAGGCGATTTTAGCGATCCGCATGTGTTATTAGGGGTTGTGGGGATCATTGTAACTTTTGCGCTCTACACGCTTAAGATCAAGGGTTCTTTCATTATAGCGGTCTTAATCACCTCCATTCTCGCATGGGTTTTAAAGCTGGCTCCTTACCCTAGCGAGTTTTTTTCCATGCCCGCTAGCATTAGCCCTATCGCTTTTCAATTAGACTTTAAGGGCATTTTTTTTGATGCGAGCGGGGCTTTCACTCTAGCGTTAGTGCCAGTCATCATCACTTTTTTTGTAACCGATTTGTTTGATTCTTTAGGCACGCTTGCAGGGATTGGCCACAAGACTGATTTTTTCAATGATGAAGAAAAAAATAAGGAATTAGAAAGGACTTTAGAAGCGGATGCGGTGGCTTCTTTAGGGAGTGCGGTGGTGGGCGTTTCTACCACGACGGCTTTTATAGAAAGCGCGAGTGGGGTTGAAGAGGGGGGCCGCACAGGGCTTACAGCGGTTTTTACCGGACTATTTTTTGTTTTAACGCTCTTTTGCTTACCCCTTTTAAAAGCCATTCCTGGCAATGCGATTTATCCGGTGCTAGTGGTAGTGGGGGTTTTGATGTTTAGCGTGTTAGAGGGGGTGAATTTTAAAGACATGGCTATTAGCGTCTCCACTTTTTTAACCGTGGTGATGATGCCTTTAACTTTCTCCATTGCTGATGGCTTAGCTTTTGGCTTTTTGTCTTATGGTATCATCAAATTAGTTCAAAAAGACTTCAAAGCCCTCAATTCTGGCATTATCATTCTCTGCATCATTTCTGTTTCTGTATTTATCTTTCGTTAAGCTCTTTTTAAAGAACTTTGCATTTTTTACCCATTTTATAGCTCTTTTGCTTGATTTGGGTAGTTTATTATCTCAAAACAATTACAATAGCATTATTATTATTGTATCAGTTCAATAAAAGGAAATGGTATGCAAAAAACTTCTAACACTTTGGCGCTGGGGAGTTTAACAGCGTTATTCTTCTTAATGGGTTTTATCACGGTTTTAAACGATATTTTAATCCCGCATTTAAAACCCATTTTTGACTTGACCTATTTTGAAGCTTCACTCATTCAATTTTGCTTTTTTGGGGCGTATTTTATCATGGGAGGAGTTTTTGGGAATGTGATCAGTAAAATCGGCTACCCTTTTGGCGTGGTGCTTGGTTTTGTGATCACAGCGAGCGGGTGCGCGTTGTTTTATCCAGCGGCGCATTTTGGCTCTTATGGGTTTTTTTTAGGAGCGTTGTTTGTTTTAGCGAGCGGGATTGTGTGCTTACAAACCGCCGGTAATCCCTTTGTAACCCTGCTTTCTAAAGGCAAAGAAGCCAGAAATTTGGTTTTAGTTCAAGCGTTCAACTCGCTTGGCACGACTTTAGGGCCTATTTTTGGGAGCTTGTTGATTTTTAGCACGACTAAAATGGGCGATAATGCAAGTTTGATAGATAAATTAGCCGACGCTAAAAGCGTTCAAATGCCTTATTTGGGCTTGGCGGTGTTTTCGCTTCTTTTAGCGCTCATCATGTATCTTTTGAAATTGCCTGATGTGGAAAAAGAAATGCCCAAAGAGACGACGCAAAAAAGCTTGTTTTCGCACAAACACTTTGTTTTTGGGGCTTTAGGGATCTTTTTCTATGTGGGAGGAGAGGTTGCGATTGGCTCATTCTTGGTGCTAAGCTTTGAAAAGCTTTTGAATTTAGACCCTCAATCAAGCGCGCATTACTTGGTGTATTATTGGGGAGGCGCGATGGTGGGCCGTTTCTTAGGTAGTGTTTTGATGAATAAAGTTGCCCCTAATAAATACCTGGCTTTCAACGCCTTAAGCTCTATTGTCCTCATTGCTTTAGCCATTCTCATTGGAGGCAAGATCGCTTTATTCGCTCTGACTTTTGTGGGCTTTTTCAACTCTATCATGTTCCCTACCATCTTTTCTTTGGCTACGCTCAATTTAGGGCATCTCACTTCTAAGGCTTCTGGAGTGATTAGCATGGCGATTGTGGGAGGAGCGTTAATCCCCCCCATTCAAGGCGTGGTTACAGACATGCTAACAGCAACCGAATCAAATTTGCTCTACGCTTATGGTGTGCCGTTATTGTGCTATTTTTATATCCTCTTCTTTGCGCTTAAAGGGTATAAGCAAGAAGAAAACTCCTAAAAAAAAAGGGGGGGGTTTCTCTTTTATTTTCTTTCTTTTAGCTTGTTTTAAAAAATTTAAAAATGCTAAATTAAATAAGGTTTTATTGATCAGCGTTTGAAACCAAAAGGCATGCAAATTTTAAAATTTTTAAGATGCGATCAAAAATATCCCCAACGAATAAGGAAAAATCCCCTAACCACAAAAGATTAAGAGATTTTAAGAATGAAGCAAAGAATAAAGATTAGTAAATGGGTTTAGCGTCCTTGAATTTATATTCCGTAAGAAACCCAGTGCCATCAAAATTACCCACCAAAGAGATCTTTGCAATATCACCCACTTGGCAATCGGTTTCTAAGATAAGATAAGGCACTTCATCCTTACCGATTAAAGTGATCACACGACCCTTTTTTTCACGACTTTGTTTGGGGAACTCTTTAGAATCAAGGCCTGTGGTATTATCGCCGGTTTGGAGCATTCTAAAAGCATAGCACATGCCGTCATTGATTTGAGCACTATAAATTTTGCCTTTTTTAACTTCTTTTTTAACCCCCGGTTTAAGCGCGATGCGTATCTCTGAGTGGATCTCAGCTTCTTGCATTTTGCCTTTATAATTACGCACTTGCACTTTATGCACGCCATTAGGATCTCCCTTTTTAAGCAGAGAATCTTCATAACTGAATTTTTGAATGTCTAAATCCCCATCAACAAAGCTCCTAGCATCAAGCTGAACGCTCAAAAGCCCTAGCAACCCCACTAATGAAAACTTCAAACAACGCTTATAAAAATAACTCATCAACAATCCTTTCAATGTAAAATCAAACAAATGTATCTCAAAATGAAAAACAAAAAGATCACAAAACCGCTAATTTAGCAACAAAAATGCGCTTCTGTCAAGCAAAACCTAAAAAATCATTCAAAAATGATTTCTTCAGGCTTGATTTCATCTCCATAAACAGGCGCTAAAGTCTCTTGATAAGCTTCTTTTAAAAAGTCGCTAGAAATGAGGGAATCAATCTCGTTATTCAACCATTCTAAAAGCTTAGGGTTGCCTTTTTTAATCGCTGGAGCGATCACATCCTTATCGCCAAGGCTTGTAATGCCTAGTTTAAACTCGGGGTGTTGTTTCGCCCAAGCGAGCAATAAAGTGTTGTCATGGGCTAGAGCGATAGCCTTGTTGTTTAAAAGGGCTAAAAAAGTCTCTGTGTTTTGCTCGAATTTCAAAAGTTTGATGTTGGGGTAATTTTTAGTGAAATAAAAATCCGCTGTCGTGCCTTTATTCACAATCAGCTCTTTATCTTTCAACTCTTCTATATTTTTAATGACTCCATCTTTAGAAATCACCCCTAAAGCGACTTTCATATACGGCTTAGCGAAATCCACGACTTTTTCTCTTTCTTTAGTGCGCGTGAAATTGGCCATGATAATATCCACTTTATTGGCTTTTAAAAATTCCACCCTAGCTGAAGCTTCTACAGGAATAAACTCAATCTTATTTTCATCGCCCAATAAATCAAGGGCCATGCGTTTAGCGATGACGACATCATAGCCTTGATATTTCCCTTTAGAATCCACAGAGCCAAAAGGAGGCTTATCGCTAAAAACCCCCACTTTTAAAACCCCTCTTTGTTTAATGACTTCTAAAGCGTCCTTTTTTTCTTTATGGCTATCAGAACATGCACTAAAGACTAAAGCGATCAAAACTAAAAACAGCCCCCATACCTTAAAAAGCCCGTTTGTTTTCATAAAAACACCTTTTTTTGAAATTAAAATCATCTTTTTAGCAAACTTTATTTAACAGCTCCCTAAAAAATGGAAAGTTTCTAAAAATTTTTGCGCTCTTTGAGATTTAGGGTTATTAAAAAATTCTTTAGCGCTGTTTTCTTCAGCGATTTTACCGCTATCAAAAAACACGATTTTATGAGCGATTTTTTGCGCGAATTTCATTTCATGCGTTACAATCACCATGCTCATGCCCGTTGTGGCTAATTCTAAAATCACTTCTAAAACTTCTTTAACCATTTCAGGATCTAAAGAGGCGGTTACTTCATCAAAAAGCATGATTTTTGGCCGCATGCATAAAGAACGCACGATCGCTACTCGTTGTTTTTGCCCGCCGCTCAATTCTTTGGGGTAAGCTTGTTGTTTATGTTCCAAACCCACTCGTTTTAAAAGCTCTATGGCTTGAGAAATGGCCTCATCTTTGGATCGTTTTTGCACTTTTAAAGGAGCGAGTAAGATATTATCCAGCACGTTTAAATGCGGGAACAATTCATAATTTTGAAACACCATGCCTATTTTTTGGCGCATTTTATTCCAGTTGGTAGTTGGCGTATTAAGGTTGGTGTTTTCAAAAAGAATTTCACCTTCATCAATCTTTTCAAGCCCGTTCAAACACTTTAAAAAAGTGCTTTTCCCGCACCCGCTAGGCCCTAAAATCACTGCCACTTCACCCTTATTTAAAGTGAAATTGATGCCGTCTAAAACCAAATGGTTTTGATAGGTTTTTTTTAACCCTTTGGTTTCTAAAATCACGCTCATTTTACCCTCTAATGTATTGGAATTTTTTTTCTAAATAGGAACTATACAGGCTCAAACTATAGCATAAACTAAAATAAAACATTAAGATAACGCCATAAACCACAAAGCTCGCATTAGGCATGCGTAAGAGGTTAAGCTCTATGATTTGCTGGCCCACTTTTAACAAATCAATCGCTCCAATGAGAGAGACTAAGGCCGTGGTTTTAATCATGCGCGTGAATAAATTAAGGCTTGAGGGCAATAAAGACAAAAAGCTTTGAGGGAAAATAATATTAAAAATCACCTTTTTTGAATCCATGCCTAAGGCTAGAGCGCTTTCTACTTGGTGTTTGCTCACGGAAGTTAAAACCCCTCTAGTCAAATCCATCATTTCAGCGCCCCCCCACAAGCTAAAAACGACAATGCTCGCCAAAACCGCGCTAATATGCAAATCAAACCAGCTCGCTAACCCGAAATACACAATAAAAAGCCATGCTAAAAGCGGGATGATGCGAACGCTTTCTAAATACACACGACACATTAAAACCATTATTTTAGAACCAAACGCCATCAAGCTCCCCAAAAGTATTCCAAAAATAATTGAAATCATTGCAGAGCTAAGAGCGATCAAAAGAGTGATCTCAAACCCTTCTAACAAACGCTTAAGATTATCTAACTCTAATAAAACTCCCATTTTTAAGCCACTTTCTTTTTAAAGAAACGCTCTAAGATCACAAACAAAACGCTTAAAGGGAGCAAAGCGATCAAATAAGCGGTGCTTAACATCAAAAGGCTTTCAGTTGTTTTATAATAAATGCCAATCAAATCTTTTGCCACAAACATGATATCGGTTAGGGCTATCGCGCCCACTACAGAAGTTTCTTTGAGTAAAAAAATCACATTCGCCCCTATAGAAGGCATAGAAACGCTTAAACTTTGAGGCAGAATAATATAATACATCATTTTCAAAGGGCTAAACCCTAAACTCAAAGCGCTTTCTTTTTGAATGGAAGCTAGGCTTTTAAACCCGAGTAAAAAACTTTGACTCATATACCCCCCACCCAAAAACCCTAACGCTAAAATCGCGCATTCTAAAGCGCTCAAACCGATTTCATTCAACCCGTAATACAAAAAGAAAAGCTGGATGAGTAGGGGCGTGTTCCTAGCGATTTCGCCATAGATATAGACGATAGGAGAGATAAAGCGCGTTTTAAAATACAAAATGATCGCGCACAAAAACCCCACCAAAAGAGAGAGCAAAATCCCAAAGAAAGAAATATAAAGCGTGAGTTCTAACCCCTTAAAAAACGCAGGGATGGAGTGAAACATAAAATCCCAATCTAATGCCATAACGCTATACCTTAAAATTAATGACGCTTTAAAGCATCATGTTTAAAACGGCTCTTACTTGCCCTAATTGTTAGAAGTTTGGAAAACCCAAGCCTTTAAGCGGGAAGTTTATGAGCTATTTTGCCACTATTCCTATTCAAAGAAATTTTGGATTATAATAAAAAAACTGGCTGAAATTAACAACAATGATTAAACAATCATTAAATGGAGAGGACATGCAAAAAAGTTTAGTTTCTTTGGCTTGGGTTTTTGCCGCTATTTTAGGGGCGATCTGTTTAGGGGTGTTAGCCTTACACAAGGGCGAGAGCATTAACACGCTATGGCTTGTAGTAGCGAGTGCTTGCATTTATAGTATAGGCTATCGTTTTTATAGCCATTTTATCGCTTATCGGGTGTTAAAGCTAGACGATAACAGAGCCACGCCCGCATGTATAAGGAATGACGGCAAGGATTTTGTGCCAACCGATAAAGCCATCACCTTTGGGCATCATTTCGCCGCTATTGCTGGGGCTGGCCCTTTAGTAGGCCCGATACTAGCCGCTCAAATGGGTTACTTGCCCTCTATCTTATGGATTTTGATAGGCTCGGTTTTAGGGGGTTGCGTGCATGATTTTGTGGTGCTTTTTGCTTCCATTAGGCGCGATGGCAAGTCTTTAGGCGAAATGATCAAGCTTGAAATGGGTCAATTTGTAGGCATGATCGCAAGTCTTGGCATTTTAGGGATCATGCTCATTATCATTGCGATTTTAGCGATGGTGGTGGTGAAGGCTTTAGCGCATTCGCCTTGGGGCTTTTTTACGATCGCTATGACCATTCCCATTGCGATTCTTATGGGGCTTTACATGCGGTTTTTCAGGCCGCATAAGATTTCAGAAGTTTCTGTTATCGGCTTTATTTTGTTGATTATAGCAATTTATGCGGGCAAATACATTTCTTTAGATCCTAAATTAGCGTCAATCTTCACCTTTGAAGCCAGCTCTTTAGCGTGGATGATCATGGGTTATGGTTTTGTGGCTTCTATTTTACCGGTATGGTTTTTACTCGCTCCACGAGATTATTTAAGCACTTTTTTAAAAATTGGCGTTATAGGGGTGTTGGTTGTGGCCATTATTTTTGTCGCTCCGCCCTTACAAATCCCTAAAATCACGCCCTTTGTAGATGGCAGTGGGCCTGTGTTTGCAGGAAGCGTGTTCCCTTTCTTGTTTATCACGGTGGCTTGCGGGACGATTAGCGGCTTTCATGCTTTAATTTCTTCAGGAACGACCCCTAAAATGCTCGCTAAAGAAAGCGACGCCAGGCTAGTGGGCTATGGCTCTATGGTGATGGAGAGCGTTGTGGCTCTTATGGCGTTGGTGTGCGCAGGGATTTTACACCCAGGGCTTTATTTCGCTATCAATTCGCCAGAAGTGAGCATCGGTAAAGATATAGCTGATGCGGCTTCGGTGATTAGCTCATGGGGGTTTAATATCAGCGCTGAAGAAATCAGTGAGATGACCAAAAACATCGGCGAAAGCTCCATTTTGAGCCGCACCGGTGGGGCACCCACTTTTGCGATCGGTTTAGCGATGATTGTGTATCACATTTTAGGGGATCCAAGCGTGATGGCGTTTTGGTACCATTTTGCGATTTTGTTTGAAGCTTTGTTTATTTTAACCGCTGTGGATGCTGGCACACGAACCGCTCGTTTCATGATCCAAGATTTGCTCGGTAATGTTTATAAGCCTTTGGGCGATCTTAGCTCTTATAAGGCTGGGATTTTTGCCACTCTTTTGTGCGTGGTAGGGTGGGGGTATTTCTTGTATCAAGGCACGATCGATCCTAAAGGGGGGATTTATACGCTATGGCCTTTATTTGGCGTGAGCAATCAGATGTTAGCGGGCATGGCGTTGTTGTTGGTTACGGTGGTGTTGTTTAAAATGGGGCGTTTTAAAGGGGCGATGATAAGCGCTTTGCCGGCAGTTTTGATTTTAGCAATCACTTTTTATAGCGGTGTTTTAAAGGTGGTGCCAAAGAGTGATGACAGCGTGCTTAATAACGTTTCGCATGTGGCTCAAATGCAAATCATTAAAGAAAAAATCGCGCTCACTACCGATGAAAAAGCGCTAAAAACGCTCCAAAAATCCTTTTTTAACCATGCGATTGATGCGATTTTGTGCGTGTTTTTCATGTTTGTGGCGTTGTTAGTGTTGATCGTGAGCGTTAGGATTTGCTCAAACGCTTATTTTAAAAATCAAATTTACCCGCCGCTGGCTGAAACGCCCTATATCAAAGCCGCTTGAATAAAAAAGGGGTTTTAACCCCCCTTTAAATCCATAAAAAAATTTGACCCTGTTCGTGAAGCACCCAAACACTAAAGATGCTTGGGATTTCTGCTCTGGTTTTTAAAAAGCTATCGCTTGCTTTTTTAAAAGCTCAATTTTGAAGATGATGAAGATAATGGGTATTTTGCTTAATGGGTATGATTTAAAAAGGGCTTTTGCTTGAAAAGAAATTTGATATATAGAGATTAGAGAGGAACAGCGTTAAAAAACGCCTATCATATCGTAGGAGACAGCATCAAAATAATGCCTACCATATTCATAGGGGGTAGCATCAAAAAGACGCTACTAGAGCCGTGTATAACGCGCTCCTGTCAGAATAAAGGGCGGGGAAGTTTTTAGGCACAGGCCCGTTTTCACCCGGTTTAAAGCCTTTATTAGTATGCACGCCATAATATGCAAGATCCACGCTGCCGCTCAAGTATTCAGTGAATTTATAGGCTAAAGAGATCATCGCTCTCGCTTCCCAAGAAACCACTGAATTGGAGTATTGTGTGGCGAATTTCCATGTGAATTTTTTGGCAAAATGAGTGCCGCCACAAGAAAGGAAAATGGTAGCAGCATCTCTTTTAAGGGCTGTGCCTGTAAAACCCGCATAGACGCTGTTACTCCCCATTATCACACCGCTTGGATTCCCCATGTTGCCTATCCAACCATTAGCGTTTTGAAAGACTTTATAAAAGGCGATTGAAACATTGTAATTATTGATGTCAAAGCGTTGGCGGATAATGAGGTTTTGCCCGTTTTGAGTGGCAGGCGTGTCGTATCTATAGACTGGGCTTCCATTGGATTTAACGATCATCCAAGGGTAGTAAATGGGGAAAAACCCTATGACAGCCGTATCCGAGCGAAAGCCTGTGCCGCTAAAATTGGGGTTAGAGTCCCAACCAATCTTAACGCCTGGAGCGTTAAAGATTTGAGGCGAAAGGTAATAAAAGCCTTCTATGAGGAAACGATGAGGTTTATAGGTGAGTTGCACCGCATGCGTGCCATAAAGCACCTTTCGCCCATGGCTATCATAACCTCCCTTATCGTTTTTGGTAAAGCCTCCGCTATAAGTGGTCCGTGCGGCAAACCAATCCATTAAAAACGAACCATAAGCGAACGCCCTCCCAAAAGAGCTAAACCAAGTCAAACGCGCATGCTTGTATTGCCCAGAAACTTGAAAGCCTTGCGTTTGACCGCTTTTATAAGGCATAGTGGAGAGATAGCGTCCGGCTTTTATTTCAAAATAATTCTTATAAGCGTATTCTAAATACGCATCGCTAAAGACATAGTTACGGACATTTTTGTTGTGTTTCATGTTTTGTGTCGCTAAATCATCGCTTTGTAAGATGTTTGTATAACCCCCCATGAACCCATCGTAATAACCAAAGAGGTTGTAAGCCACAGATCCGTCTTCAAACTTCTTTGTGCCGTCATAGAAAATAGATCCGACCATCCCCCCTATTTTGCCTTTTAGAACATGATCTGAAACCTTTTTGGGTAACAGGCTAAAACCAAGCCCTAAATAGCCCGCAATCGTTGCGAATTGCTGCATAGGGTAGATGCCTCTTTCTTTATTGATTTTATGCTGGTTAAAACCGATCGTGCTGGATTGATCCACAAAGCCGTTGAGCTTAGCTTCAAAACCTTGTAAAGAAGAGCTTAAAAATGCCCCAAAGAATAAAACCTGACTTGCCTTTTTCATGCATGCCTCCTAAAATGAGATTGATAAATGCAAATGCTTTTAAAGATAAATCTATTCTTTAGTTTTTATTATTCTTAGCTTTGAAATAATTATAATATGTAAAATAATGCATATGATGAGAAAGTTAAGCTTTTAAAAGCTAAAAACGATTAATTTGTGGAAAATTTACTCTCTTTAAATTCAAATGGCTAATATATGGCGCTAAAATCCGTTATGATTAACGGATTATTTTGAATGGAGCGCTTGAAAATGGGGGTTAAGCCTTGCTTTATTGTTTTTAGGTTTTATCTGGTTATAAAACAAAGCCTATTGGTTGTAATTCTTATACAATTCTATTAAGCGCTTAGTGGAGCTGTCAAAATAAGCGTTGCTTTTATGCCCTTCTAATTCTTGTAAAATCGGCACGGCTAACTCTTTCCCAAGCTCCACGCCCCATTGATCAAAGCTGTTAATATCCCAAATAACCCCTTGCACAAAGACTTTATGCTCATAAAGAGCCACTAACGCCCCAATATTGCTTGGCGAGATCTTTTCTAATAAAAGGATATTAGAGGGGCGGTTGCCAAAAAACACCCTGTGGTGGGCTAAATCTTTGGCTTCATCTTTGTCTAAGCCTTTAAAGAGCAATTCCCCAAGCGCTTCTTCATAACTCTTGCCTTTCATGAAGGCTTGCGCTTGCGCTAAAACATTGCTGAATAAAATCTCATGGTGGCCTTTAGCGTTAGGTTTTTTGTCTAAAGAAGCGATAAAATCAATGGGGATTAAATGCGTGCCTTGATGCAAGAGCTGGAAAAAGGCGTGCTGAGCGTTAATGCCCATATCGCCCCAAACAACAGGGCATGTGTCATAGGGGATGATTTCGCCTTTTTTGCTGATGCGTTTGCCATTGCTTTCCATATCCAATTGCTGAATGAATTTAGGGAAATGCCTTAAATACTGATCATAAGGAGCGATTAAATGGCTTTTGGATTGGAAAAAATTGATATACCACACGCCAATTAATCCCATTAAAACGGGTAAATTGCTTTCAAAAGGGGCGTTTCTAAAATGCTCATCCATCAAATACGCCCCTTTCAAAAGAGCGTTAAAATTTTTCTTCCCTAAATAGATCATAATGGATAAGCCAATAGCCGACCACAAGCTATAACGCCCCCCTACAAAATCCCAAAATTCAAACATGTTATGCTCATCAATGCCAAATTGTTGCACGGCTTCTTTATTGGTGGATACCGCTACAAAGTGCTTAGCGATATGCTTTTCATCGCCGCTCCTTTCTACAAACCATTTTCTAGCGGTTAGGGCGTTGGTTAAGGTTTCTTGAGTGGAAAAAGTCTTAGAAGCCACGATAAAAAGCGTACTGGCTGGATTGATTTTTTCCAAAACATCTAAAATTTGCGTGCCATCCACATTAGACACAAAATGCATTTTTAATCTCGGATGGCCGTAGCGTTTTAAGGCGGTGCAAACCATTAAAGCGCCTAAATCTGACCCTCCAATACCGATATTGACAATATCAGTGATCACTTGATTGGTATAGCCTAATCTTTTACCGCTCCTCACGCTATCGCTAAAGGCTCGCATGCGTTTTAAAACGCTCCGAACGCTTTTTAACACTTCCATGTTGTCTAGTAAAATTTCAGTGTCATTCAAGCTTCTTAAGGCGGTGTGTAAAACGGCCCTTTTTTCGGTGGTGTTGATTTTTTCGCCCTTAAACATCGCTTCAATCTTTTCTTTTAAAGAACAATCCTTCGCTAATTCAAAAAGAAGCTTTAAAGTGGTATCGTTCAGGCGGTTTTTGGAATAGTCCAAGCTCAAGCTTTCCAATTGCACGAAATAACGGCTCGCTCGCTCTTTGTCTTTAGAAAACCAATCGCGCATGTGCATTTCTTTAATTTCTTCATAATGTTTGAGTAATTTTGGATAAGTTTTTAATTGGGTTAGCATCAATACCCCTTAATTAAAAGATATAACGCTGTATTATAAGCTAGTTTTAATTATAATTTTCAAATGTTAAGAAAAAACATTTTAGCTTACTATGGGGCGAATTTTCTCTTAACCATCGCGCAAAGCTTGCCCCATGCGATTTTAACCCCTTTGTTGCTTTCTAAGGGGCTTAGTTTGAGTGAAATCTTGCTCGTGCAAACCTTTTTTAGCTTTTGCGTGTTGGTGGCTGAATACCCGAGCGGTGTTTTAGCGGATTTGATGAGCCGGAAGAATTTATTCCTGGTTTCTAACGCCTTTTTAATCGCTAGTTTTTCGTTTGTGCTGTTTTTTGATAGTTTTATCCTCATGCTTTTAGCGTGGGGGCTGTATGGTTTGTATAGCGCATGTTCTAGCGGCACGATTGAAGCTTCACTCATCACAGACATTAAGGAAAACAAAAAGGATTTGTCCAAGTTTTTAGCCAAAAACAATCAAATTACTTATTTGGGCATGATTATAGGGAGTTCTTTGGGGTCGTTTTTGTATCTCAAAATCCATGCGATGCTGTATATCGTGGGGATTTTTTTAATCATGCTTTGTGCGCTAACGATCATCATTTATTTTAAAGAAAAAGAAAGGGATTTTAAAAGCCAAAAAAGTTTGAAACTCCTTAAAGAGCAAGTCAAAGGCAGTCTTAAAGAGCTTAAAGATAACCCCAAGCTTAAAATTTTGTTAGTGGGGCATTTGATTACGCCTATCTTTTTTATGAGCCATTTTCAAATGTGGCAAGCGTATTTTTTAAAACAAGGCGTTAAAGAGCAATACCTTTTTGTGTTTTATACCGCTTTTCAAGTGATTTCTATTCTTATTCATTTTTTAAAAGCTTCAAATTACAGCCAAAAAATCGCCTTGAGTTCGCTTGTGGTGTTACTAGGCGTTAGCCCCTTATTGCTTATGAATATCCCTTATTTGTTCATAGGGGTGTATGCGCTCATGGTGGCGTTTTTCACTTACATGAGTTATTGCTTAAGCTATCAATTCTCCAAATTCGTTTCTAAAAACAACATTTCATCGCTCTCATCGCTTTTATCAAGCTGTGTGCGCGTGGTCTCTGTGCTAATCTTATCGCTCAGCAGTCTGGAACTGCGTTACTTCTCGCCCCTAACTATCATAACCATGCATTTTGCCCTAACGCTCATCTTCCTCTTTTTCTTTTTGTATAAGGCTAAGCCGTTTGATGAGTGAGTTTGCTTTAAGACTGCAACCTTTTAGCGATTTCTTGCGCAACATCATAGCCATGATTTAATGCGGTAGCGATGCTCGCTCCTGATTTGAATAAAATATCGCCCACGATGAACAAATTAGGGATATTGTTGCTCTCTAAATTTTTTTTCACTATGGGGATATTCGTGCTAGGATCTAATTCCAAAGAACAGCGTTTAAAAAACTCTAAAGGGGTAGAGCCACCGATCGCATACAGCAAGCGATCAAAACTCTCGCTTGTGTTATCGGTGAAATTAACCTTAATTTGAGTGTTATCTTCTTCTAAGCTTTCAATATCCACTCCAAGCTTGCTTTTAAGCGTGTTATTGCCTAGGACTTCTTGCAAGTTTTTAGCGTTGTCTTCATTGATGCGGCTGAATTCTTTTTTGCGGTAATTGAGGGTGGTAGGGGTGGTTTTGCACAAAGCAATGGCGTATTCCACCGCTGAGTTGCCTCCGCCGATCACAAGGGTTTTTTCATTTTCCTTACAATCGTTGATGCTAAAAACCACTTGTTTGGAGAGCGCAACAGGGATTTTATAAGTAGGGCGGTTTGGCTGGCCCATTTTCCCGATCGCAACCACCACAAATTTAGCATGATAGGTTGTGTTAGAAGTGGTGGTGATTTTAAAGTATTCGCCCTCTTTTTTCACGCTCTCAATATCGGTTTTATAGCTTGGCGTGATGCGGTGCTCTTTTAAAAGGTTAGTGAAATTCTCTAAAGTTTCTTCTTTAAAGCTGTCTTTAAAAGGGATATGCCCTTTAAGCTCTACGACTTGCTTTTTATAATCTTTATCAATCCTTTTACCGGCTTTATAAAACTTCTCTAACATGCCTGAATGGCTTTCGGTTTTTTCGCATAAAAGCACCTTTTTAACGCTGGCTATTTCACATTCTACGGCCGTGGCAATGCCTCCAGGCCCTGCGCCCACTATCAATACGTCTAAAATTTCTTGGTTCATTTCTATCCTTTTTATTTTAATTTTTTTTAATTCTTTTGGCGTTTTTCTTGTAAAATCGCTTCGTTCAAATCGCTCGCGCTATCATACAACACGCTTTCAAGCATGCGTTTTTCATCGTCAAACTGACCGCTTTTGACCCCCCATAAAAACGCTATTAAGCCTACCAATCCCATAAGCACTGAGACAACTAACATGATGGTTAAAATTTCTGTATTCATCTCTATATCTTTTAGGTTATTAGGATAATGCTGTCATTATACTAAAAGATAGCGTTTAAATCACCAACAGGTTGGATAAGTTTGGATAACATGAAAATTGAGAAAACTAAAAAGAGGGTTTTTATGCAAGAAGCGTTGTTGCGTTTTCAAGAGGGTTTTAAGGAGTGGGGTTATCTTATTTTGTTTTTATATTCTTTAGGGGGCGGGTATGTGGGGATTGTCATCGCTTCTATTTTGAGCGCTACCACGCACGCTTTAGATATAAAAATAACGATTTTAGTCGCTTTTTTAGGGAATATGGTAGGGAGTGGGGCTCTTGTAGTCTTTGCCCGTTATCAAAAAAGAGAGTTTTTAAAGTATTTCCAAAAGCATAGAAGAAAGCTTGCTTTAGCGAGTTTGTGGGTGAAACGCTACGCCTTGCTCATGATTTTTGTCAATAAATATTTGTATGGGGTTAAAAGCGTTGTGCCTTTGGCAATTGGTTTTAGCAAATACCCTTTAAAAAGGTTTTTATGGCTTAATGTTTTTTCTAGTTTTTTGTGGGCGTTAATCGTGGGGAGCGTTTCTTTTCAAGCGAGCGATTGGGTGAAAACGCTGTATGAAAGGCTTTCTCATTACACTTCGTTTTTTGTGATAAGTTTTACTCTTATAGCGCTTTTAATATGGTTTTTATTGAAACGATATTCGCACAAAATGGGTTTTTAAGCAAGATGTTTAATTAAATGCGCTAAACTACGCCCACAAGCATTCGCATAAGTGGGTGCGTTAATATCTTTAAACACAAGGATTGGAATATGGGAAAAATTGGTATCTTTTTTGGGACAGACAGCGGGAACGCTGAAGCTATCGCTGAAAAAATCAGCAAGGCTATTGGTAATGCGGAAGTGGTTGATGTGGCTAAGGCTTCTAAAGAGCAATTTAATGGCTTTACAAAGGTTATTTTAGTCGCTCCAACAGCCGGTGCGGGCGATTTGCAAACAGATTGGGAAGACTTTTTAGGCACGCTAGAAGCGAGCGATTTTGCTAATAAAACCATTGGGCTTGTAGGCTTGGGCGATCAAGACACTTACAGCGAAACTTTTGCAGAAGGCATTTTCCACATTTATGAAAAAGCTAAAGCCGGCAAAGTGGTAGGGCAAACTTCAACCGATGGTTATCATTTTGAAGCGTCTAAAGCGGTAGAAGGCGGTAAATTCGTGGGTCTAGTGATCGATGAAGACAATCAAGACGATTTGACAGATGAAAGAATTGCAAAATGGGTAGAACAAGTTAAAGGTTCTTTCGCTTGATCTTTTAAGCCCTAAGTTTTAGGGCTTTTTTAAACTTCTTTTTATATCTTTAATGCTAGAAATAGATAACCAAACCCCACTAGAATCAGACTTTTTATTATTAGAAAAAATCGCAAATATTTTAGCCCCCACTCAAATCGTTGAGCTTGTTTTAGTGAGCGATGAAACCATGCGAGAAATCAACAGGGATTTAAGGGATTGCGATTACGCCACCGATGTTTTGAGCTTCCCTTTAGAAGCGATCCCTCACACCCCTTTAGGGAGCGTGGTGATTAATGCACCATTAGCTCAAGAAAACGCCCTGAAATTAGGGCATAGTTTAGAAAATGAGATCGCTCTTTTATTCATTCATGGGGTGTTGCATTTGTTAGGCTATGACCATGAAAAAGACAAGGGCGAACAACGCCAAAAAGAGAGCGAACTCATTAAGGCGTTTAACTTGCCTTTGAGCTTGATTGAACGGGTGCAAGATTGATTTTTGGCTTTGTTTCATCAAATGCTGATAAATAAAGCTTTTAATTTCTTTTAAAATAGGGTTTTAATTACTTTGTTTTATACTTTAAATTTTATTTTATGGTAAAGGGGGGATAAGAGGTAACATTTTCTCCTGCAACCCCCCAACTAAATCCCACTAACCCCTAAGACTGCATTATAAAAAACTATCCTAGCGTCAAGCTCTTTCGTATTGGATTATAAAAAATGATTTTAGTGTTTTTTAAAGCCCTTCATAATAATACGACTGCGTGATGGCTTTAATGAAAGTGATGGGATCGTTGATATTAGAACTCAAATGCTTTTTTAAAAGCGTTTTGATTTCCAAATCATTCACAGGACTCCTTTCCATTGCGCTCAAATAAGCGGCTTTATCAATCCTATCCCAAAGCACAATTTTTTTTAATTCCTTCTTAAGCAACAAATCAAGCCATATCCTTGTGGCTCTGCCATTACCCTCCAAAAAAGGGTGAGCGATATTCATTTCCACATATTTTTCTATGATTTGATTGAAATTATTTTGCGGCATGCTCTCAATTCTGGGTAAAATCAAATCCAAATACAAGCAATTAGTGAACCTGAAATTCGAAATATTTTTATCCCTGATTTTCCCGGCAAATTCATACAGCCCTTCAAACAAAAACCGATGGATTTCTTGCAAGGGCTTGATTGCGCCTACTTCTATGGTGTCAATCAGACCGCTTTGGATCAAATGCTTGGCTTTTTCTAAACTCTGCCTGTCTAAATGCATCGCGCTGATTTTTTAAGAGTGTTAGAGGTGCATTTTTTTCACGCTTTCATGGCAAGCTTCTATAAACGCTCCCCTAACCCCCTTTTTTTCTAAAACGCTCAAGCCTTCAATCGTTGCGCCTTTAGGGGTGCAAATTTGCTCTATGATCACCTCAGGGCGTTCTTTTTCTAAAAGCTTGGCAAAACCCTTAAAACTCATTTTCACCAATTCTAAAGAATCTCTAGCGTTCAAGCCCTCTCTAATGCCGGCGTCTTTCAAACCGCTCGCTACCAAGCTTAAAAACGCAAGCGCGCTCCCGTTGGTCGCTATACTGGCATCCACCTGCTCTTCATTTCCCACTCGCACGCAATTCCCAAAACTCTCAATAATGCTCAAAGCCTTTTCGCTTATTGAAGGCGCAACCGATTTTTCACACACCGCCGTAGAAGAAAGGGCGAACTTGCTCGCAATGTTGGGCATGCATTTTAAGTAATGTAAAGAATCAATTGCACTGCTTAAAGCTTCAAAATTTACCCCGGCTAAAGCGCTCAAAACGCTTTTGGCTTGCCCTTGATAATTAAAATCCTTAAGGTTATAAGGTTTAAAAAGTAAAAACACGAATTTTTGGTGTATATCAATAGCGTCTTTGTAAGGCACGATCTGGGCTTGAATGTTTTTTTCTTGTAAAAAGGGGGCGATTTTTTCAGGGTTTCTTCCGGTGATTTCTAAAATAAAACGCTTGGATAAAATTTCATGAGAGCCTTCTAAAATCGCTTGAGCCATATTCCCATAGCCGATGAATTGTAAGGTTTCCATGACGCACCTCTTTTTTAAAATCCCATGATGTAATTGATATAGAAAGTATAAAGCCTCCTGTAGCTCACATCAGCCCCGGCGCTATTCAAATACGCTTGATTGATGAGAGGCACTTTAATCCCAAATTCCACGCTCTTTTGGCTGATGACCCCTTGATTGTGGAATTTCTTAGCGAAACGCTTGAACTCCGCGAAGTTGGTGCGCACCCCAAAATTCAGCGCCACTTGAAAATTCGTTGAATGGATGTCATTAGCGTTCCCCCAATTGTCAATGATTTGTTGCCTTAAGGAGCTAAGCCAAGTCGCACCACCTAGTTGGACCCCAGCAAATAGCCCAAAATTCAACGCTTTAGTGTTGTAAGTCCTTCTGAACAAGTTCCATAAAAAATCCGTGCCTACCCCATAAGCAAAGATATTCGCTTTCACGCTTTGATTGGCCACGCCTATTTCACTAAAGCCGTAATCAAAGAAAAAATAATGCCTAAGGCCCAATTTCCTAGCCTTACCAAAGAAGTATTTATAACCTATGCCAACCCCTAAGCCATTGCTCATGCCGTGTTGGGTGCTTTTAGCGGCCGCATACTGGCTTAAAACGGGTTGAGAGCCGTAGTTATTGGCTTGATTTTGCGCATTTTGAACCTGATTTCTGGCGTTAATCATCGCATCAATGAGCTTTTGTTCTACCATAAAGAAGGTCTTATCCCCTAAAAGCTGTCGTAAGGTTTGCGAGAATGACTGAATGGTGGTGGTGTTAGAAGTGATTTCTTGGAGCAAGGTTAAAATCGCGTTAGGGCTAATATCGTTTTGCAAAGCTTGAAACCCTTGAGAAATAGCGCTCGTAATGGCTTGAAAGGCGCTTTTGAGACTCTCATTACTAGCGTTGTTGTCATTATTTTGGATAAACCCGGCGGTTTTGATAAATTCGGTGAGCAAATGGATTAAATTATTCGTATCGCTCACCCCATTCGTGGGGATTGCCCCTAAAAGGTTGATAAGCCCACCGGAGCAAGTAGCACCACTACTACCGCTACTACCATTACACAAATTACTGAGACTGCTGCTATTATTTTTTAGCGCTTCAAAGAATTGTTTTAAGCCGTTTTCAACGCCTTTATTATTCCCAGAGCTAGCGATGATGTTGGCTATTTTTTGGGCGTCGCTATAAACTTTTTGTAAATTGCTGTCGGTTGTGGTGGTGGTTGCGTTAGTGGCGCTTTGTGTTTTGCTAGGGGTGTAGCAATTGCTCCCACTGCCTCCATTGCTTCCGTTGGTGCATGTTTGGTAGGCGTTATTAGCATAAGTCCCTAACTTCCCATCACTGGCGTCTGTGAGCATTTGGTAGGCTGTGTTGATTTCACTAGTGCCATTCCCGCTTCCACTGCTTCCGCCACTCGCACCATTGCCCCCATTAACCCCCTTAAGATTTGTGATGATTTGATTGAGCAAACCACCGCTAGTGAGCGTGATTTGTTGGACATTGTAGGTGATGCTGCTCCCACCATTGCTCCCACTTTGAGTTGTTGCTTGTGTTTGATACCCTAAAGCGCTTTGCAACCCGCTGTAATAAGCCTTAGAATCGGACCACTGCTGATAGCACCAATTGCTATTACTCCCATTCGTTCCGCTTGCGCATGCGTTATTATTGTTGGTTGCCCCACTTGTTTGTTGGGTTTGTTGGCTTTGATTAATTAAAGCGTTCATGTCTGTAGGCACTTGCTGGTTAATGGTATTGATGAGCTGGTAGAAATTCGCTCTCAATTGGATGCGTAAATCTTGGTTATTGTTAGGTGTCATCTCTTGCGATTGACTCCCATTAGTGTTATAAATCGCATTCGCCCAAGCTTGGATATTATTTTCTTGGTTTTGAAAAGCGCTTTGAACGCTTTGTTGGAAATTATTGACATTTTGCAACACGGTGTTTAAAGCTCCCATTACCGTGCTGTTAGGGGATTGTGTGGTTGGCCCACTATTTTGAGCTAAATTGGCCGTTTTAGCTTCTTCTTCATTGTTCACCACCACCACCGCTTTCAGTTTGGGAGCGTTGCTTTTAGCTTGAGCGGTAGCACTAGTCCCATTAGTAGAGCTTAAAATGTTTTGCAATTTGGCGTTCCCGCTGATGCTCAAACCCCCTGAAGAGCTGGTATTGCATGAGCTTGTCCCGGATTGTGATCCATTGTTGCATAATATTTTGGCGTTGTTTTGCAAATTTTCTTCTGAAGTTTTTAAAGAGTTATAAACGCTCCACACTTGAGAGACAAGGTTGAAAGAATTCACGCCGATCTGCTCTTTGCCGTTGATGGTTTGGACTTTGGAGGTAGCGACTAAAGAATTGTCAAAGCTGTTTGTGCTGTTTGTAGAGCTATTTGTGGAGCTTGTTGCTGAGCATGAAATCCCGCTAGAAGCGCTGCTAGTAATACTCCCGGTAGCGCTTGCGCAATCATAGGCGCTGATATTTTGCCCTTGAGCGTTGGTAACGGTGCCGATTTGGTAGTTGTTAGAAGTGTTTTTGAGCAGGTTTTTAGGCTCAGTGAAACTGATCCAAGAAATTTGTTTTAAAGCGTTATTGTATTGTTCTATCGTGCTTTCATAGGCTTGGAAATTCAAGGCGTTGTGCAAGTTGTTTAAATTATAGGTGGTGTTGTTGATCGCATTGTTGTCTAAAGTGTTGATAGCGACGCTTTGAAGCTTTTGAGCGATGGCTTGGACTTGCTGGTTGGCTTGGTTATTTGAAGTGGGGGCTGCGGCTAAAGGGGCTAAATTTTGGATGAATTGCTCCAAACACTGGACTTGATTGGCGCAACCATTGTGGTTATTTTGATTATTAGCGCTTAATGTCCCTTGTAAGGTGTTCATTAAAAAGGTGTTGTTGTATTGTTGTTGGTTGTTGCTGTTTGAAGAAGTAGAGCCTAAAATGGAATTAGCTGGATAGAATACGACTTGTCCCGGTGGGTTTAGCACCACATGCGTTGAGGTTGTGGTGGGGAAAACCCCCACCCCTAAAGTGTTTAAAGCGTTAACAAGAGCGCTCACATAAGCGGTATTGTTGCTAGAAGCGTTCACCGCACTGGTTAGATTGGTGAGTAAGGATTGCGCATAAGTGGTGCTAGTGGTTTTAGTGATGCTGTTTTCAATTTGTTGCAATAATGCTGTCATGGATTGCACAGTGTTTTGGAGCTGGGCTTTGACTTCTTGGGTGTTGTTGCTGGGATTAAGGCTATTGATAGAGCTAATGATGCTAGTGCTTAGCGCGATGCCCTGATCAAACGCGCTTTGGGTGTTGGAAAGGAGTTTGGCTGTGATTTGTGAAGAGTGGGCTTTTAAGGGGTCAGAGCTTCCTTTAAGCCCTATGATTTGCTGGGAAATGCTAGAGATTTGACGGCTAGAATAAAAGTCTTTTCTTTTGCCAATTTGATTCAAGATATTAGAAATGCCCTCTAATTGGTTGCCCACCGTGTTACTCACGCCATAGCCTAAAGCGTCAATGACGCTTTGAGAGCTTAAAGTGATAAGGCCGGTAGTAGGCCCTGCAATGTTGATCGCGCTTTGGGTTACGCTGTTGATGATATTTTGATTTTCTAAAAGTTGTTTGTTATTGATGAATTGTTGCGTGCCACCGATTTGATAGCCTACAGACATATACCAGCCATTGTCTTCAGCTAAGAGGGAGCCAATTAAAAAGAGTGGTATGAATTTTTTAGCTTTTTTTATCATATTTTTCCCTTATTTTGTTTAATCAAAAGCCTATGTTGTAGCCCACATAAAAACTAAAGGCTCTTCTATACTTCGCTGTAACGCCTTCTGATTGGTAATAGGTGTGATAAAGCACCGGTATTTTAAGGCCAAATTCTATCCCTTGAGAAAAACGAGACCTTCTTTGCTTGGCGATTTTGGAAAAATTGGTCCTTATGCCTAAATCAAAAAGGAATTGAAAAGAAGTGTCCTTAGGCTTAAGATGGTTGCCATCCACTTGATCTAAAAAGTTCGTTTTCCAGGTTTGCCCTGCAAATTGGATGCCGGCAAAAAAACCGATATCTATCGCTTCAGTCCCTCTTTTTCTCGTAAAAACATTATAGAGAAAGTCTGTGCCTGCCCCATAGCTAGAGAGCGTGGCTTTCACTAAAGAGGGGTTTGAGCCAAATTGTGCGTAACCAAAATCATAAAAGCCATAATACCTAAGCCCAAACATGCGCTTTTTGCCAAAGAATTGCTTATAGCCCATTTTCACGCCAAAGCCGTTCATGTTATTAGAATTAGAGTTATGCTCTAAAAAATTCCTGGCAAAGCCCATTTGATAGACTTGATTCACTTTAGTTTGCATTTCATCAATCACCCCACCAATCACTTCTTTAGAGCGATAAAGCCCATAAGCCATTAAAGTTTTTGCCGTGGGGGAATAGGGATTGGCTAAAATCCTGTCTATTTGCGCAGGGGTGGGGGCGTTTGTGGCTTGCTCTAGTTGGTTTATGATCACTTTTTGTTCTTGTTGGGCTTGTTGTGGGGTTAAACTATTTTGTGGGGTTACATTATTAGTATTAGCTTGCCCCCCATAGCTAGGCAAGAAATTCAAACCTTTGTTGTTTAAATCCAAGTAAGGGGCGACCCAATTGGTGATGAAATTCCCATACGCTTGGGTGTTATTGAGCAGGCTTTCCCCATAGTTGATCGCGTCTTGCATCTGGCTATAGCTTGAAGTGCCTGTGAGTTTAGCGGCCTTGTTGGCGAAAACTTGCATGCCTGAAAAAATCATAGAAGCGGTGATGCCATTAGCGATGATGCTATCCGCTAAATAATAGACTGCTGAGCTAGGGTGGTAGGTGTATTGGCCACTGCCTGATCCAATTGTCGCTCCAGCGGGCAAGGTTTTTAAGGGGGCTTGCGTGCCGTTATTATCACTTGAGTTTTTGGTGTAATAACCCGGACCGCTAAAGCTTTGGTAGCCTTGTTGGGAATCGCTGCCATTAGGGGCTTTGTTGTAAGTGAAACCAAATTGCTTTTCATTGGCTAAGCCCCCCAAAATCCCTGCTTGCATTAAAGCCTGGAAGATGTTTTGGGCGTTTTGGGCTATGGATTTAGCTTCGTTAGTAGCGGTACATTGGTTTTGGCTGCTGCAGATGTTTTGATTATTATTTGTGGTGGCTAAGCCGTCTTGTAAAAGGTGTTGCAAGACTTCAGGGCTAAAACTCACGGAATTACCGCTATTAAAAGATTTATTTGTTAAGGTTTGGTTATACCAGAGCGTGGTTAAAGCGGTGGTGATGTCATTGTTTAAAGCGTCCATGGTATTGGCTAGACCCTCAGGCAAGGCAATAACAGTGCTTTGATTGCCAAATTTGACTTCAACGAGTTTAGCGTTAGAAAGATTTTCAGGGTTACGGATTAAAGTCTCGCCGATGAGTTGGGTGAGCTTGTTTAAATTATTGACTAAAGATTGCATATCAAAAGTGGCATTGACATTGCCTCTTGGGGGGTTGTTGCCTGTATCGCCATTATTATTTTCTTTAGGATAGCCCCCCGCATAAAGCAAGCACCTTTTAGAAGGATCAGGGCAGAGCATTTGCATTAAAACCCTCGTTTGTTGGCCCATCGCTTCTAAATAATAGGCTAAAGGCACTGCCGCAGATTCTAGAGCGATAGCGTTTTGGCGGATATAAGTGGATGCGTCTTGACTGGCGTTAAGCCCTGAGTTATCCACCCTTTGAACGGCTAGAGAAGTTTGATAACTCACCCCCATGAAAAACCCATCATCTTCTGCCGCTAAAGGGTTAAGAAAAAATAAGGGGAGCAGGCTAGAAGAGATAAGCCATTTTTTATTAAAAATAAAGTTTTGCAAAGGGTTATCCTTTTGTTTTTAAAAGATTCGAGCTATCCTAATTTTATTTTATTTACCATTTAGTTTAGTGGTTAGTCGCTTAATTATTGATTAAAATGGGCTGTTTTAAGCGCTTAAGATCCTTTCAATAATGGTTTTCGCGCCGTCTTTAGCGATTTTTTGCTGCAATTTGGCGCTGATAGCGGTGAGGTTTTTATTGCCTTGATCGTCTTTTTGGTTGAGCTTTCTAATGACTTCAAAGAGTTTTTTGGGTAGTAATTCGTTTTGAGGCACGACATAGCACAAGTTTTCTTTTTCAAATTCTAAGACATTGTAATACTGGTGGTTATTGCTCGCAAAAGGGTAGGGGATAAAAATCGTGGGTAAGCCATTAGCGCACAATTCCCACACGCTGCTAGCACCCGCTCTGCTCACACATAAATCCGCTTTTTGCATGACTTCTATGATGTTAGTGTGGAAGGCAAACAATTCTATCTTGTCCAACAGCCCTAATTCCTGGTAAAAAAAACGCATTCCTTCATGAGCGTCTGAGCCACAAATATGCGTGATTTTAATCCCTTGTTTGGTGAGTTTGGGAGCGTTTAATAAAGCGAATTCATTGATCGCTTTTGCCCCTTGCGAACCGCCTAAAAATAAAATATGCTTGATTTCCGTGCGAGTCCTAGCGGAATCAAAAAAAGCGTTTTGCACGGGATAAGAGGTTAAAACATGGTTTCCTTTATCTTTAAAAGCATAGCTTGAAAACACCGCCTTAGCTTTAGGGGAAAGGTAGCGGTTAAGAGAGCCTTTAATCGCATTTTGCTCATGGATATAAAGGGGTATTTTATTGAGTAAGCTTGCAAAACTCGCCGGCCCTGCGCTAAACCCTCCCACGCTAATGGTGTGCGTGATCTGGTGTTTTTTTAAAATCTCTTTAGCTTTTAGGGTGGCTTTAGCTTGCAAGAATAAAGAGCCTATTTTTTTAAAAAAGCTTTTATTGACCACGCCTTGCGTGTTGAAAAAATAGCGTTCGCTAAATAAGGGGCTGTTTTCAAACCATTCTTTATCTTGCCCATAAGTGGAGCCTAAATAAATCGCCTCTACGCCTTGCTTTTCTAATTCTATGGCTAAGGCTTTAGCGATAGAGAGATGCCCCCCTGTGCCTCCCCCTGTAAGAGCGAATTTCATGCTAAAACCCTTAAGCTCGTTCTCTTTCTTTAATCACAAAGCTTTTCAAAGGATCTCTAAAGCCAAAATCCGGGTAATCCATCATAGAAAGCGCCACTTGAGCGCCAAAGCCGTTTTTGGAATTAAACACTAAAGGGGCTAAGAAATTAACCATAGAATCTTCTAAATTTTTTTGCAACACGACCACGCAATACACCTCCACTTTGGAATGAGAATCTAATTCTAGCAGTAATTCTATGTATTTGGGTATCACAAAGCTGTATTCCCTCAAACAATAAGGATTCACTAAAACCATATCCAACGCCATGGGGGAATTGGTTTGACTAATTAACCGGCTGAATAAGGAATCAATTTTTTCCAAACGCACTTCATTGATATGCTCAAATCCTAAAATAGGGGCTTTTAAAAAGTAATTCACTAGACTATCCTTTTTAATTTAAATGCTTTGTTGTATAATTTTGAAAAAATACGCAACAATTAAAAGCGTAAAAGCAAAAGGCGTTCCAAAATCCAACCATTTTTTAAGGAACGCTCTATTTTAGGATAAAAATAATAATGAAACAAGAACCCACCACCTACCAGCCCCAAGAGATAGAAAAAAAGATTTATGACATTTGCTCTCATAGGGGGTATTTTGAAATTGATGGCAATGAAGCAATCCAAGAAAAAGGCAAACGATTTTGCTTGATGATGCCCCCTCCTAATGTGACCGGTATCTTACACATAGGGCATGCTTTGACTTTAAGCTTGCAAGATATTTTAGCGCGCTACAAACGCATGGATGGGTATAAGACTTTGTATCAGCCCGGGTTGGATCACGCCGGTATTGCGACGCAAAATGTCGTAGAAAAGCAACTTCTAGCTCAAGGGATTAAAAAAGAAGATTTAGGGCGTGAAGAGTTTATTCAAAAAGTGTGGGAGTGGAAAGAAAAGAGTGGGGGAGCGATTTTAGAGCAAATGAAGCATTTAGGCGTGAGCGCGGCTTTTTCTAGGACTCGTTTCACGATGGATAAGGGCTTGCAAAGAGCGGTTAAATTGGCGTTTTTGAAATGGTATGAACAAGGTCTCATCGTTCAAGATAATTACATGGTGAATTGGTGCACTAAAGATGGGGCGTTGAGCGATATTGAAGTGGAGTATGAAGAGCGTAAGGGGGCGTTGTATTATATTAGATATTATTTAGAAAATCAAAAAGATTATTTAGTGGTGGCCACCACGCGCCCTGAAACTTTGTTTGGCGATAGCGCGCTTATGGTCAATCCTAATGATGAGAGGTACAAGCATTTAGTGGGGCAAAAAGTGATCCTGCCTTTAATCAATCGCACAATCCCTATTATCGCTGATGCACATGTGGAAATGGAGTTTGGTACAGGGTGTGTGAAGGTTACCCCTGGGCATGATTTTAACGATTACGAAGTGGGCAAACGCCACCATTTGGAAACGATTAAAATCTTTGATGAAAAGGGGATTTTAAACGCGCATTGCGGGGAGTTTGAAAATTTAGAGCGTTTAAAAGCCAGAGACAAGGTCGTAGAAAGATTAAAAGAAAACGCCTTATTGGAAAAGATAGAAGAGCACACGCATCAAGTGGGGCATTGTTATCGTTGTCATAATGTGGTAGAGCCTTATGTGTCTAAGCAATGGTTTGTCAAGCCTGAAATCGCTCAAAGTTCTATTGAAAAAATCCAACAAGGTTTGGCGCGGTTTTACCCTTCTAATTGGATCAATAATTATAACGCTTGGATGAGGGAATTACGCCCTTGGTGTATCAGCAGGCAATTGTTTTGGGGGCATCAAATACCGGTATTCACTTGCGAGAATGACCACCAGTTTGTAAGCCTAGACACCCCCTTAAGTTGCCCTACTTGTAAGAGTGAAAAACTAGAGCAAGATAAGGATGTGCTAGACACATGGTTTAGTTCAGGGCTGTGGGCGTTCTCTACTTTGGGGTGGGGGCAAGAAAAAAGCGGTTTGTTTAATGAAAACGATTTAAAAGATTTCTACCCTAACACCACGCTCATTACCGGGTTTGACATCCTCTTTTTTTGGGTAGCCAGGATGCTCTTTTGCAGCGAATCGCTTTTAGGCGAATTGCCCTTTAAAGACATTTACTTGCACGCCTTAGTGAGGGATGAAAAAGGTGAAAAAATGAGCAAATCTAAGGGTAATGTGATCGATCCTTTAGAGATGATAGAAAAATACGGCGCGGATAGTTTGCGTTTCACTTTAGCCAATTTGTGCGCTACGGGCAGGGACATTAAGCTTTCCACTACGCATTTAGAAAATAACAAGAATTTCGCCAACAAGATTTTCAATGCGGTGAGTTATTTGAAACTCAAACAAGAAGCTTTCAAAGATAGGGAGCGTTTGAACGAATACCAAACGCCTTTGGGGCGTTATGCGAAATCGCGCTTAAATTCAGCGACTAAAGAGGCGCGTAACGCTTTGGATAACTATCGCTTTAATGATGCGACGACTTTGTTGTACCGCTTTTTGTGGGGGGAATTTTGCGATTGGTTCATTGAATTTTCTAAAGTGGAAAATGGAGCGATAGACGAATTAGGGAGCGTGTTAAAAGAGGCTTTAAAACTCTTGCACCCTTTCATGCCCTTTATCAGCGAGTCTTTATACCACAAGCTCAGTAACACAGAGCTAGAAAATACGCGTTCTATCATGGTCATGCCTTACCCTAAAGATTTGGCGCAAGATGAGCCATTAGAGCATGAATTTGAAGTGATCAAAGATTGCATTGTGTCTTTAAGGCGTTTAAAAATCATGCTAGAAACCCCACCGATTGTTTTAAAAGAAGCGAGCGTGGGATTAAGGGAGAAAATAGAAAACACAGAGCGTTTGCAAACTTACGCCCAAAAATTAGCGAGGTTAGAAAAAGTCAGCGTGATAGCTCTCAAGCCTTCAAAAAGCGTGAGCGATGTGGGGGAATTTTGCCAAACTTATGCGAATTTAGAAAATCTTGATTTAAGCCCGCTCATTACACGTTTAAAAAAGCAGTTAGAAAAACTGGAAAAAGAAAAGCTAAAACTCAATTTGCACAATGAAAATTTTGTCAAAAACGCGCCTAAAAGCGTGCTAGAAAAAGCCAAAGAGAGTTTAAAAACGCTTTTAGAAAAAGAAAGTAAAATTAAGCAAGAATTGGATTTGTTAGAACAACCATAATAAAAAGGATAGAAAATGTTTCAAGCATTAAGCGATGGGTTTAAAAACGCGCTCAATAAAATCCGCTTTCAAGATGATGAAAAAGCGCTAGACAGAGCGTTAGACGAATTGAAAAAAACGCTTTTGAAAAATGATGTGCATCATAAAGTCGCTAGAGAATTGCTCAAAAAAGTGGAAAGCCAGACTAAACTTAGTGGCATCGGTAAGCAGCAATTTTTAGACGCTTTAGAAAAGAGTTTGTTAGAAATTTTAAGCGCTAAAGGGAGCAGTGGTTTCACTTTCGCTCAAACGCCCCCCACCGTGGTTTTAATGGCAGGTTTGCAAGGGAGCGGTAAGACAACCACCACCGCTAAACTCGCTCATTATTTAAAAACCAAAAATAAAAAAGTGCTTTTATGCGCATGCGATTTGCAACGCTTAGCAGCAGTGGAGCAATTAAAGGTTTTGGGCGAACAGGTGGGCGTGGAAGTTTTTTATGAAGAAAATAAAAGCGTGAAAGAAATCGCTAACAACGCTTTAAAAAGGGCTAAAGAAGCGCAATTTGATGTTTTACTCGTGGATAGCGCGGGGCGTTTAGCCATTGATAAAGAGCTTATGCAAGAATTAAAAGAGGTTAAAGAAGTCTTAAACCCCCATGAAGTGCTGTATGTCGCAGATGCGTTGAGCGGGCAAGATGGGGTCAAAAGTGCGAACACCTTTAATGAAGAAATAGGCGTGAGCGGAGTGGTGTTAAGCAAATTTGATAGCGATTCTAAAGGGGGTATCGCTTTAGGCATCACTTATCAATTGGGCTTACCCTTGCGGTTTATTGGGAGCGGGGAAAAAATCCCTGATTTAGATGTGTTTGTGCCTGAAAGGATTGTGGGGCGTTTGATGGGGGCTGGAGATATTATCTCACTCGCTGAAAAAACCGCCAGCGTTTTAAACCCTAATGAAGCCAAAGATTTGAGCAAAAAGCTCAAAAAAGGGCAATTCACTTTCAACGATTTTTTAAACCAAATTGAAAAGGTGAAAAAATTAGGCTCTATGAGTTCTCTGATCTCTATGATTCCAGGTTTAGGGAATATGGCAAGCGCGCTAAAAGACACGGATTTAGAAAGTTCTTTAGAAGTGAAAAAAATCAAGGCTATGGTCAATTCCATGACTAAAAAAGAGCGAGAAAACCCCGAGATTTTAAACGGCAGCCGAAGAAAAAGGATCGCTTTAGGGAGTGGCTTAGAAGTGTCTGAAATCAACCGCATCATCAAACGCTTTGATCAAGCGAGCAAAATGGCGAAACGCTTAACCAATAAAAAGGGTATTAGCGATTTGATGAATCTAATGAGTCAGGCTAAAAATCAAACACCCCCTAAAATGCGCTAACTTTTAAGCATGTTTTAGGCACTTTTGTTGTATAATCTCAAATTTAATATGAATATTTTAGGAGATTTTTGTAATGACAGTCATTAGACTCACGCGCATCGGGAGGAAGAAAAAGCCTTTTTACAGAGTGGTGGTAACTGATTCTAGGAAAAGAAGGGATGGAGGTTGGATTGAATCCATTGGGTATTACAACCCTTTAAGCGAGCCTAAAGATGTTAAGATTGATAAGGAGCGCTTGAGTTACTGGAAAGGCGTGGGGGCTAAAATGAGCGAGAGGGTGGAAAAACTTTCTCAAAAAGCCTAAGGTTTTGTGAGGCTAAATGCACGAATTGGATTCTTTAGATGCACCTTTTTCTCAAGATGAGTGTAAAGACTATTCGCATTGCGTGGCAACTTTTTTAGAAAAATATTTAAAAAAGGTTGTGTCTTTCCCGCAATCTTTGAGCGTAGAGCACACGCTTTTAGAAGATAAAATCAAGCAAATCACGATTTATACCCACCCATCAGACATGGGGCATGTGATCGGTAAAGAGGGCAAAATGGTGAGCGCGATTAAGGCGTTTGTTTCTGGTGTGAAAGCCAAAGACGGGTTTTCTTATAAAATCGTTGTTTTTGCTAGTAAAAATGGCGGTAAAAATCCCCATACTTTAGGCGATGAAACGCCTTGAATGGTTTCTATGCTTTTAGTGGGTAGGATTGGTAAAAGCGTGGGGCTTAATGGGGGGTTAAAGCTTCATTTAGAGAGCGATTTTCCGGAGTGCTTAAAAAAAGGCGTTAAGGTGAGCGTTGCTCCCTTGAACGCTTTCTCTTGCGCTTCTTCTTTTAAAGAATATGTAATCCATTCTTATGAACATGCTAAAAACCTGTTGTTTTTAGAAACTATCCACACGCCTGAAATGGCTAGAGAGCTGACTAATTTGGGGCTTTTTATGAGCGAAACAGAGAGTAAAAAACTCTGTGTTTTAAAAGAAGGGGAGTTTTTTTATTGCGATTTAGTAGGGCTTAGCGTGGTGGAAGAAAATGAGATTTTAGGAAAAGTCATAGAAATTCAAAGGATTTCTCAAACAGATTATTTCATGATTGAAACCACGAGAAGTTTGGTTGAAAAAGGTTTGGCTAAGATTTTTTTAATCCCTTATAGGGATTTTTATATCAAAGAAATCCTTTTGCAAGACAAAAAAATAACCACCCATAACGCTAAAACGCTTTTAGAGAATAGTTGAGTGAAATTCAGCGTTTTAACCCTTTTCCCGCAACTCGTATGGCCTTATTTTGAAGATTCTATTTTAAAAAGAGCGTTAGAAAAAAATCTTTTTGAATTAGAGGTGTTAAACCTTAGAGATTTTAGCGCTAATAAATATCAAAAAGCGGATCACACGCTCATTGGTGGGGGTGCAGGGCAAATTTTAGACCCTGAAATGATAGAAAACGCGCTCCATTCTGTTAAAAACCCTAAACACACGATTTTTTTAAGCGCGGTGGGCAAGCCTTTCAAGCAAACAGACGCGATGCGTTTGGCTCAAAAAAAGCATGTCGTTTTGGTGTGCGGGCGTTATGAGGGCTTTGATGAACGCTCTATTGAACTTGACGCTGATGAGGTTTTTTGTATAGGCGATTTTATTTTAACAGGGGGCGAGCTTGGGGCGTTGTGCTTGATAGATAGTATCGCTCGCCGCATTCAAGGGGTTTTGGGTAACGCCCAATCTTTAGAAAATGAGAGCTTTGAAAACCACTATTTGGAAGCCCCTAATTTCGCTAACGCTGTTTTTAAATCCAAAGAAATCAATAAAATCCCTGCACCTTTAGAATATTCTAAAGGAAATCATGCTAAAATCAAGAAACTGAAACTTGATTTGTCAAAATTAAGGACAAAATTTTACCGCCTTGATTTATTCAAACAGCACAAATCATGAAATTGACATTAAGGAAAACACATGAAAAACCGCTACATTCAGCAGTTTGAAGACGCTCAATTAAAAGACAAGACCATGCCAGCATTTAAAGCTGGCGATACTTTGAGATTGGGTATTACCATTAAAGAAGGTGAAAAAACACGAACTCAGTATTTTGAGGGCGTGTGCATTGCGATTAGAGGCAATGGCGTGGATAAGACTTTTTGCGTGCGTAAAATAGGGGCTAACAATATCGGCGTGGAGAAAATTTTCCCTTTTTATAGCGAAAGTTTGGCGAGCGTTGAGGTGTTGCGTCTGGGTAGGGTACGCCGTGCGAAGCTCTACTACTTGCGCGATAGGAGAGGTAAGGCAGCAAGGATTAAAGAAATCCGCCATTAGTTTTTTTAAAGCTCTTTTTTAATAATAGGGGGTTTCCCTAAATTTTTGAAAGAGTTGATTAAGAAAAACTCTCTTTGAGGGTTGAAATCCACTTTTTCAACCCTTTCTTTTGTAAGAATAGTTTTTCTTTTAAGTTCTACTACCAAATTTTTTAAAGCTTTCTTTGAGATTTAATCTCAAGGCAGGGCTTTACCGCTTCTTTTCTAGCTTGCTATCTGTTAAACTGAATTTTTGGCTCTGTTTTTAAATGGAGCGTTGGTTGTCAAATTTTAAAAGGCGAATGTCTGTATTGGATGAGAACAGAACCTTTATTTTCTTTAAAAAACAAGGCATGTTTAAATCCCCATGCTATACTCAACCCTTATGGCAAAATTCATATTCTGGGAGAAAGCATGGAAAAAACTGAAACCACGATTTTTGTGGATTGGGAAAATCTACTCGCCGATTTGAGGGCAATCCAAGAAACGGATGATCGTTTTAAGGAGCCTCATTTCAATTTTAACAACCCCGAACAACTCTTAGCGCTAATCCGTTCGTTTTTGGAGCCTGAAGAAATGTTGGATCAGATTTATTTTTATGTGTCTGAACCTTTCACAGAAGTCGAGCCTAGAATCAAGGGCAAGAAAAACGAAAAACTTAAGGAGTATAAAGAGAATAATCCCAAAGATTATGAGGAAAGAGTGAATAAATCAGGGATTATCCAATCTTTCAACCACAATATCGCCCAACAAAATCAAGTGAAATTACGAGTCGGTCGGGTAATGTTTGAATTCGTATATGAGTTCGAAGGCAAAGAAGTCTATGGTCTAGAAGCCAAAATTCCCATACCGCAGTTAAAGTTGCGTCAAAAACAAATTGATGCGCTGTTGGTGCACGATATTACCAAGCTATATTGCACCAAACAAGGAGGGTGTATTTTGTTGTTCAGCAAGGATACCGATTTTGTGCCTGTGTTAGAAGCCGCTTGGGAGAAAGGCTTTGAAGTCTTCATCGCCAAAATTAAAGAAAGCCCCATTTCTGTCCCTTCAGACTTGAAGAAGTCTTGCGATGTGAGAGAGCGCAGTGTCGCCGAAATTGTAGATAATTTGCCTCAGCACACCCCCAAGAAAAAGAACTTTTCCCCAAAGAGCCTTTTAACAACCCCTTCAAGGACAAACTCCCTAAGAAGAACTAACGCACTTTCCTCGCCAAGGGGACAAAAAACACCCAATTTAAAAAGGTTAGCTTAAGCGGATTTTTCTAATCCATGATTTCACTTTTTTGCTTTCTAATTATGGGGTGATTTTTGAAAACGGAGACAAGTTAGCACTTAATAGCGTATTTATGGGGAATGCGTGCGTGTTTTTGGCGGTATTTAAATTCTCAAAACCCAATTGTTTTAAAATTTTAACTTACTTTGTCAAAAATTTTTATAGTTTAAGCAAACCTTAAGCTTTCTATGACTATACTTTCACTTCCTTGTTTCAGCAAGGGCTTTTAAAAGGCCGCTTGATACCTTACAAGGATAGCTGATTGAGCAAACGATCTTTGAAAACTAAGCAA
>NZ_MVVH01000004.1:0-147520 GCF_003636935.1 Helicobacter pylori | reverse complement strand
TTGCGCCCCATCTTCTTTTTTGGCCAAAGAATTGCTTATAGCCCACCTGAATACCGATCCCATTCATCGCACCATTATTGGTTTGAGAACTAACAATACCCACTTTCCTAAAGGGGTTTCGGCCTAACTCTTGATTAATGGTTTGGACTTGGTTGTAAGAGTTTTGATTGAGGTAGTAGTTGGTTTCTATGCCTTGGGGGCTATAGGGGTTATTCTTTTTACTCACCACATTTTGCAAGCTTTGCGCGTTAGGGATATTAGAGAGCGCGGTGGTGATGCTATTATAAGTGTTGCCCAATTCGCTGTATTTAGATTTGAAATTCACTAGAGTGTCAGCGATGTTTTCGGCTTGTTGTATTTGCTCTGCTTCAGTGCCAAAATGCGCGATGCTGTTGTTTAAAGCGGTTATCGTCTCTCCCACATAGGCGCAACCGGCTCCCCATGTGTTAGAAGTTACCTGACCTGGATTGGTGCCCCTACGCTCACCCCCTTGCACTTCATAACACACCCCTAAAGAGTCTGATACAAAATTTTTAGGGATTTTTTCAAAGTTTTTCACCACTTGTTCGGCTTGGTTTAACATCTCTGCTTGGGCTTGAGCGTTTTTGAGCATGCTTTCGGCAAAGCCAGCGTCTGTGTAAGGGTTGAATGGTTTTCCAGTGTCCAAGTTGCTCTGATTTTGCGTGTTTTCACTAACGATTTTGGCTTGCGCGACAGCTTCTTGCGCGTTAGCGATCATGCCTTGGATCGCGCTGATTTCATTCTTAAACATCCCGCACATTGTCCCATTGCCGCTTATCCCTTGCCAATAACCGCTACCACCATTTTGGAAGTTTGGGCATGCCTCATTTAGGGTAGTGATAATGATGCTCGCTTGTTCTAAAAGGGTTTGAGCGTTATTTTCTGTGTTGATATTTTCTGTGGTTGATGTTGAATTTGTGTTAATCCATTGGGTGTGAATAGCTTTCCCATGGCTCCATGGGTATATTAATGGTTCATTTGGTTTGCCCCCCGTTCTTTTGTCTCCATTGATAGTGAAATCAAGTTTTGTAGTGGTGTTGCTTAAAACGGGGACCCCATCTCCATTAGATCCATTGGCTGTCAAAGCCTTTTGAATGATTTGATAGGCTTTGTTAATGATTGCATAATTTTCAGTGGATATTGGCCCGCCATGTCCTGGCTCATAATACGAATTGCAAGTGATGGTCGTCGTATTTTGTCCTGGCACATTATTAAAAGTTTGGATACCTCCATTCGTGCTCTCGTTACTGCCAGGACCACAACCAGTAAAAGCGTAGCTTGTAACTTGCCACAACCCCACTGCAGCGTTCAATGCTAAAAGCACCGCTTGATAAGCCGGGGAATTGTTTTTGACATCAAGCAAATTCCTACCGCTTGAGCCTAGATTATCCCTTGCGTCGTTAATCGCGCTCGGATCAGCGGATAATTTGATAAGGGTGTTTAGGGTGCTGTAATTATTCAAAAGATTGTTCAGCTTTTCATAATTGTCTGAAAGCTCTTGGATGCCTTTGGTGTTTTTCACCATTTGAGCGGCTTCACCGATCTGATAACCCGCGCTCATGTAAAAGCCGTCGTCTTCAGCGTGGAGCAAAAACGAGAGAGAGAGAGAGAGAGAGTAAAAGGGTTTTTTTCATGTTTTCTCCTTGAAATTAAAATGGTCTAGGTAAGTCTTTTAAAAGAATAAGATCTTATCACAAGATTTCGTTAATATAGCATGAATTGACAAAATTTTTGCGCTAATGGGGCGTTTTGTTGTTTCAAAAAAAAGGGTTTTTGGGGTATTTTGGAACTATTTTAAATGATTAGAAAGGGTTAAAATTTGTTTTAATCAAAGATAGCGATAAAATGGGGGTTTGGTTACTTGGCGGGATCGCTTTAGACTTGGCTGTAAGACTCTTAAGGGGGTTATTTTAAAATAACATTCCCACTAATAACGCTTAAGAAACCACCGCTAAAATCAAGCTTTTTCATTTTGTCATGAAGCACCCAAACACTAGAGATATTTGGGATTTCTGCTTGGGTGGTTTTTAAGGGGGATTTTTATCGTTTTTACCGCTAGCGCTCCATAAAAGCCAAGCCAAGATTAAATAAGATTAAAAGGGCATGCCCCCCTATCAGCCCTCAAAAATTTAGTGCTGTTTAAAAGGGCTATCCACGACCTTTTTCCTGTCCACAATGTAGGGGATTAAAGCCATGTGGCGGGCTCTTTTGATCGCCACTTCCACCCTCTCTTGCCACTTTTTGCTGTTGCCTGTCAACCTCCTTGGCATGATTTTATAGCGCTCTGATAGCGTGTGCTTGAGCATATCTAAATCTTTATAGTCAATAAAGCTGATTTTAGCTTCAGTGTATTTGCAATAGCGTTTTGAATAGCGTTTTCTTTCCATAATGTCTCCTTAATTTTAACCCTTAAAAGGGGATTTCTTCTTCATCAATATTGATTTCAGGCACGCTGTTTTGATACTTGGACGGCTGTGCTTGTAAATTCTCTTTAGCGTAAGCGTTTTGCGGATAGCTTTGGGCTTGGCTGAAAGGATCCTGGCTAGGAGCGTTGTGATTAGCGGGATAAGCGTTGTTGAAACCCTCATGCGTCATGCTATCTTGCATGGCGTTTGCTTGGGGATTGTCTGACTTTTTATCCATAAATTGCAACGAGTCCGCTGTGATAGTGTGGCGGGAATTTTTTTTGCCCGTTTGATCCATCCAGCTCTCATAAGTCAAACGCCCTTCTATCAAAACGCTTGAACCCTTGCTCAAATACTGGTTAGCGATTTCAGCCGTTCGCCCAAACAAACGCGCATCTATAAAGCACACCTCTTCGCCTAGCGTGCCGTCTTGCTTTTTAAAACGCCTGCTTGTGGCTAAACCTATTGTAGCCGCAGCCGAGCCACTAGGCAAATATTTCAACTCCACATTCCTAGTCAAACGCCCTACCATAATCACTTTATTAAACATGATAAGCCCTTATTCGCTATGAGATCCTACGCTTTCTGCTTCCTCTGTGTGGTGAGAATGCGTGTGTTCGGTTTTTTCGTGTTTTTCTTTAGCGTGTGGTGGCTTTTTATTAGCCCTATCCACTAACGCATGCCACGCTTCTATTTCTTTTTTGCTTTCGTATTTGATCACAATGAAACGCAACACGTCTTCATTGATGCGATACAATCTTTCAAGCTCTAAAATCATGGACGGCTCTGCTTTGAAATACGCCACATAATAATAGCCTCTTTTGTGCTTTTTGATTTCATAGGCCAAATTACGCATGCCCATATCCAGGCTCGTTTCAATCACGCCGTGGTGCTTAGTGATCACTTCTCTGTAAAATTCAATTTTGGATTTAATCTCTTCTTCTACTAAAGTAGGTTTGAGAATAAACATCGTTTCATAATGCCTCATCCATTCTCCTTGTGGTTGTATAGCCCTTTTTTTACTAAAAAAGAGCAAGGTTAAAAAACTTTTGATTATACCTTGCTTTCGCTTGTTTTTGGATTAAATTTAATTTTATTGAAATATTAAAGCTCAAAACGAAAAACGCCTTAGGCATTTTTCAAGGGTTAATGATTTTTTGAATGGAGGTCAAATACAAAAAGCCTAATTCCTTTTGCCCTTGCATGCTTTGAATGTGCCATAACCTAAAAATTTCAAAAACCTTCTTATATCCGGCTTCTTTCAAACGCAGGGCGTTTTTAGCGTAATTTTCAACAATTTCTTTAGGAGGAGCGTAGCCTAAAACCTCTTTAGCGTCCATTAAACCGGTCGTTTTAATGTGCGCAAAAAATAAAAAAAGCTGGTAAAAATACCGCTCTAACCCCCTTAAAATATCCACATCCTTTTTGCCCTCTTTTAACAAATAATCATAAATATCAAGAACGCTTTTTTTCAAAAAAAGCCCTAAAATGAGCTTTTGCAAATCCATATCCCCCGCATTGGAGCTTAATTCTTGAATGTCTTCTAAAGTGATGGGCGCGTTTAAAACCGCTAGCTTGTCTAAATCGTTAAACGAAATGCCTAAATCTTCGTTATTGATCTCAAAAAGAGCGTTTAAAAGATGGCTGCTGATGTCTAATTGTAAAACATTAGCCCTTTCTTGTAAGAATTTCAAGCTCTCCCAAGTTTTAGGGGTAAAAAAGCGCGCGCAAATGGCTTCATCTTTCAAGGGGCTTTTTTGGAAAAGTTTAACGATAGCATCGCTAGTGTATTTGTATTTGGTGGTGTCGCTTTTAGAGTTATAAAGCCCTATGATAAGCCTGTTATGGCTAGGCCGCTCTAAAGCTTTTAAAAAAAGATTAATATCGCTTTCTTTAAATTTCTTATGCAGCGCAAAATCCAGTTTTAAAATGACTAAACTGCTCCCTCCAAATAAAGAATCCTGCTCTAAAAGGGTCGCAATCTGGCTTTTTTCATAATCGCTCGCATAAAAAAGCGAAGTTTCTGTGTCAGGGTTACTGAGTTTAAAAAGCGCGCTAATCGTTTGAATATAATAATGGATAAAAAAATCAAACTCCCCATACAAAAACACCGCTTTAGGGAGGCGTTGTTTTAAATAATTGTCCAAATCTTTACGATACATGCTCTTTAACCCTTTCTGTGATTTCGCCTCTAACTTGCCCTAAAATCAAATCCGCATGCGTGATTGTAACGCACACCTTTTCTAAAGGCTTAAAAACCTTGTTCGTTTTGATTAAAACTTTAAGCCCTATAAATTCTTTTAACCCCACCACCACCCAATCTTTAACCTCTAAAACCACGCCCAAAAACTCTTTTTCTAAAAACTCTAAAGCCAAGCGGGCGAATTTGCGCTTGATGAAATCCCTTTCAATCAAAGCGGTCTTTTTTTGCAAAGCGTTCAACTCAGAACACAACTCAGGCGTTTCTTCTAACAAATACGAGCAGCCTTTAGCTTGATAGAATAATAATTCTTTTAAAAGCCTGTGTAAGGCTAGATCGCTGTATCGTCTAATGGGCGAAGTGAAATGCGTATAGCTAGCAAACCCCAAACCAAAATGGCTTTCTTGCATGGGGCTATAAAGGGCTAAATTTTGAGACTTAATGATCAAGCGTGAAACTTCTCTTTCTAACTTCTTTTCTTTGGCTGTCTTTAAGGCATGCTCTAAAAAAGGAAAAAAGCCCATGTTTTTAGGGCGCACAATCTCATAATCAAAAAGCTTGGCGTAAAGGCGTTTTTGCTGCTCCAAACTCGGCTCTTTGTGGGTGCGGTATATCCCCTTATTGTGAAAATGCTCATCTAATAACCTAGCGCTAGACTGGTTGGCTAAGAGCATGGCTTCTTCTATAAGGGTGTGTGCATCGCTTTCTTGTTGCGTTTCAATTTTTTCTATACGCCCTTCTTCATTCAAATACAGCTTGTTTTCAAACGAATTGAAATTAAACCCTTTTTTTAAACGCTTCTTTTTTAACTTTAAAGCCATTTCTAAAAACCCTAAAAGGCTTTGTTGCAAATCTTTATCTAAAGAGCTTTGATTAGCGTTTAAAAAATGATTGATTTCTTCATAAGTGCAATTAGCCCTAACTTCAATGACGCCTTGAGATAATCGGGCGTTTTTCAAATCATCTAAAGGGATTTCATACACCAAAGCCAGGCGTTTTTCAAACGCTTTTAGTGAGCATGCCCCTTGAGACAAACTCAAAGGCAGCATGGGATAGACGCTGTTAGGGAAATACACGCTAAAGCCTCTAATCCTAGCTTCTTTATCCAAACTGGAATGTTTCGGTACAAATTCGCTCACATCAGCAACCGCTACAAACAAAACCCTTTTTTCTTGGTCATAAAAGATCGCATCGTCAAAATCTTTAGCGTCTTTGGGGTCAATGGTGATAAAAGGGATGTAAGAATAATTGATCCTGTCTTTAAAATCGCCCGCTTTGAGTTGCGCGTAATGTTGGGCTAAATTTAGGCAATCTTTTGAAAAATCTTTCACCCTATCAAAAAGGCTTAAAGAAAGGTTTTCATCTATTAGAGGGTCTTCTAAAGCCCCTAAAATTTCGCTGATTTCACGCTTTTTAAGATCGATCTTTACCACGCAATGCCTGGGCAATTCCAATAACGATCTTTGGCTGTGCTTTAAAAGAATGGGTTTTTTAAAAGGCTCTTTAAAAGGGATAGCCACAATCTGGTTATTTTCTTTCGCCAGGTAAGCTATTACCGTGTCTTGCACATCAAAAAGCGCGGCTTTAAAAAAGGCTTTAGGGCGTTTTTTAAAATATTCTATTTGGCATAAAATCAAAGCGTCTGTTTTAAAAGATGGGGGTAAGTTTTTGATTAAAGGGTCTTTAGGGTAATTTTTCGCTAAAGAAATGAAAAACGCCTTATTTTTTACCCGTTCAATCTTGCCTATATCAAAGCCTTCTTTTAAAAAATAGCGCTCCTTTTTCAATTGAAGCGCTTCTTTTAAAACGCCCTTTTCTATTAGAGGAGCGAATCTTTTAGGGATCTTTTTAACCCCAAAAAACAGGCTTCTTAAAAACCCTTGCATCAAAAAACACTTCGCATGACTTCAAACGCTTTTGAATAAGGGATTTGAGAAGCGCTGAATTTTTCAAAACTTAAAGCAGCTTGATAGATGAGCATGTCTTTCCCGTCTTGAAAGGGGATTTTTAACTCTTTAGCTAGAGACAAAAAGGGCGTTAAAAACCCATACGCCAAATCATAAGCGAGCTGGCCCTCTTTAAAATACCCTTCCAAAACCTCTTTATTTAAAGGCAATTCGTGATTCAAACTCGCTGAAGTAGCGTTAATGATCAAATCAAAAGCGCTTTTAGGAGGCTCCATGAAACAATCACAGCCCAAGCGTTGGAAAAAATCCAATCCCCTAGCAGAGCGGTTTAACACGCTCACTTTCAAGCCTTGTTTTTTTAATCCGCACGCTAGGGCTTTAGCACTCCCCCCAGAGCCTAAAATCAAAGCGCTCTGGTAGCCCTCATTCCCCAAAGAGAGCCAGAAACCCAAAGCGTCGGTATTGTAACCCACAAGCTCATCATTTTCCAAAACAAGCGTATTGACCGCTCCGCATTCAAGCGCGATGCCCTTGATTTTATCGCAAATTTGAAACGCCCTTTCTTTAAAGGGCAAGGTTACATTAGCCCCACTCAATCCTAAATGCAAGAACTCGTTTTTGATATGGCTTTCTAAAGGGAGTAATATGGGGTGGTAATGCCCCAAAAACCCTAATTTTTTTTGAAAAATTAAAAAACAAGCGTTATGGATTAAGGGCGATTTGGAATGTTTAATGGGATTTCCCAAAACCCCAAAAGATTTTAATTTCATTATTCTTTCATTCAGCCTTTTTCAAAAGTTTTAAAAACACATAGCCCTTTGTTTTATTAGAAAATTCAATTTTAGCCCAATCGTTTTGGATTTCTAAAACTTTCACGCTTTTATCTTTTGCAAGCGAGCCAATGATTTTACCTTTTGTGCTAGGAAAAGCGCGCACATTCACGCTACTGACTGCGACCTTATACTCTAAAGGTTTTTTTCCCATTGTAGGGGTTGTGGGGGCTTTTTGATTGTTTTGAATGGGGGGCGTGTTGCTTTGTTTAGGCTCGTTTTCTTTTTCTTGCTCTTGTTTAGTTTCTTGTTTGGCTTCTTTTTCTTGCGTGGCTGTTTCTAAAGGTGGTGCTGTGTCTTTGGTGGGGTTTTCTTCTGTGGCGGTTGTGGTCATTTCTTTAGGCGTTTCTTTGGGCGGAAGCGCGCTGTCTTGACGCTCTGTCTCGGTTTTTTCTGTATTTGGGCTTATTTGAGCGCTGTCTTTTTTCATGTAAAAACCAAGCGCAGCATGCGCTAAAGCATACAACAACATGAACGCTAAAACCACCAACGATGGCCGCATAAAAAGTTTTAAAGAAGATTTCATCTCAGTTTTCATTCCTGCCCTCAACGCTTTTCAAAATCAATCCTAGGGTCAATCACCACGCAGAGTAAATCGCTTATCAAACTCGCCACCAAACCTAAAAGCGTGAAAATATAAAGCGAACCAAACACGACAGGATAATCCCTACTCACAATGCTTTCATACCCTAAAAGCCCTAACCCATCTAAGCTAAAAACAATCTCTATCAACAAGCTTGAGCTAAAAAACATGCCCAAAAAAGCCTGCGGGAAACCCGCCACCACTAATAAAATCGCATTACGAAACACATGCACATAAAAAATACGCCCCACTGAACAGCCCTTAGCCTTAGCACTCAGTACATAGAGCTTGCCCATTTCATCTAAAAAAGAGTTTTTCACTAAAAGCGTAAGGCTTGCAAAACCCCCTAAAGAAATGCAAAGAACGGGCAAAGTGATATGCCATAAATAATCCTTGATTTTGCCTAACGCGCTCAAACTTTCAAAATTATCGCTCACTAGCCCCTTTAAAGGGAACCAGTGCCAATAATTCCCTCCAGCAAAAAACACGATCAACACCACCGCAAACAAAAAGGCCGGGATAGCGTTAGCGACAATGATCACCACGCTGCTTAGCACGTCTAAAGGCTCGTTATTGCGTTTGGCTTTAAAAATCCCTAAAGGGATAGAGATGAGGTAGATCAAAAGCGTGCTAAAAAGCCCTAACGAAATAGAAACCGGCAATTTTTCCTTAATCAAATCTATCACTTTAATCTGGCGGTAAAAGCTCTCCCCAAAATCAAATTGCATGTATTTTTTGAGCATGAGAAGGTAGCGCTCCCCTATAGGCTTGTCAAAACCATAGAGTTTTTTCAAATTTTCCACTAAATCGCTCTCCAACCCTTGAGACCCCCTATAGGCGCGATCCTTAAGAACGCCTTGAATCTCTTTGGATTGCGTGTTATTGATTTTAGCCATCATCTGCTCTATGGGGCCTCCAGGAGCCGATTGGATCAGAAAAAAATTAATCGTCATGATAGCTAATAAAGTAGGGATAATCAAAAGCAAGCGTTTAAGGATGTAAGCGATCATTGAGAACCCCTTTCTTTTTTGATCCACCACAAATACGGCGAAAATCCATAGCTAGGGCTGATTTCAGGCATGCCAATGTAATTATACGCTGCGATCCTGTAATTAGGCAAATAAAAATGCGGTATCACATAAAACCCCCACAACAGCACCCTATCCATCGCTTGAGTAGCGGCTAATTGCTCCTTGTAATCTTTAGCGTTAATGATTTTTTCAATCAAATCATCTACCGCTTTACTAGAGATTCCCGCATAATTCCTTGCGCCTTTTTCTTTAGCGCTCAAAGAGCCAAAATAAAAGCGCTGTTCATTACCCGGGAAAGACGATTGGCCTATCACTCCTACAATCATGTCAAAATCATAGCTTTTGATCCGATTGACATACTGGCTTAAATCCACCCTTTGGATTTTCATTTCAATCCCTAACACCCTTAAGTTTTTAGCAAAAGCTAAAGCCAGCCTTTCAAATGCCGGGCTGTTTAAAAGCAAAGTGAAACTAAAAGGCTTGTTATTTTTATCCACTAAACGCATGTTTTTATAAGAAAAACCTGCGCTTTTCAAAAGATTTTGAGCGTATTTTAGATTTTCCCTCAAATTATCGCCCAAAACATCAGCCCCATCGGTTCTAGGCACGACATAAGGCTCTTTAAAAACCCTTTCATCTAAACTCTTTTCATAAGGGGCTAACAGAACTTTTTCTTCAGGGCTTGGGAGAGAAGTGGACGCATAGACAGAATTACTGAAAAAACTGGTGGTGCGTTTGTATTGCGAAAAAAACAAATTTTTATTCGCCCATTCAAAATCAAACGCATAAAATAAGGCTTCACGCACCCTTTTATCCTTAAAAATTTCTCTTCGTGTGTTGAAAAAAAACCCTTGCATGCCGCTTGGCATTTTATGAGCGATTAAATATTTAGTGATTTTTTTATTGTCTATAGCTTTCCCCACATAGCCCCTAGCCCAAACCTTAGCCGTGCTTTCAATACGCCAATCATACGCCCCGCTCAAAAAAGCCTGCAAGGCGACGGTTTCATCTTTGTAATATTCAAACTTAACTTGGTCAAAATTGAATTGCCCCTTCCTGCTAGGCAAATTCCTCGCCCAATAATTAGGGTTTCTTTGGTAGGTGATTTTCTTACCCACATCAAAAGAAGCGATCACATAAGGGCCGCTAGAAACAGGAATGAGTAAGGGGTTTTTTTCAAAATAATCCTTTTGAAACGCTTTTTTGGAAAAGATCTGCAACTGCCCTAAAATGAGAGGCAACTCTTTATTTTCAGTGGTTTTGAAAACGAATTTAACATGGTGTTTGTCTAAGATAACCGCCTTTTTAACATCTTGGTAATACTGCTGATAAAGGGGCGATCCCAATTTCATGATCGTATCAAAACTAAACTTCACGTCGCTCGCTAAAATGGGAGCGTTATTGCTAAACCTCGCTCTTTTGTCTAAGGTAAAAATCACATAGCTGTTATCCTTAGCCACTTCTGCGTCTTTAGCGATCAAGGGGTATTCGGCATAAGGTTCGTCCAAACTTTGCACCATTAAAGTGTCATAAATGAGATCCAAGCCTTCGGCTTTAGTGCCTTTGAGCGCAAAAGGGTTAAGGCTATCAAAAGTCCCTATAGCGTCATTTCTTAAGACACCGCCTTTTTTGGCGTCAGGGTTAGCGTATTCAAAATGCGTGAAATTGTCTTTATATTTAGGCTCTTCGCCCAAGTATAAATAAGGCGTAGCCTTGAGGAAACAAAACACCCCTAACCATAAGCCTAAAATTTTAAAGACCACTCAAACTAACCCCATTAATTCTTTAGCTTTTTGATAAGTCGCCCTCGCTAAAGGCCTGGCTTTTTCTACGCCGTGATTTAAAATGGCTTTCACTTCATCATCGCTGATTTCTTTGTATCTTTCTTGGATGGGTTTTAAAGCTTGGATCATTACTTCAGCCAATTCCTTTTTAAAATCCCCATAACCCTTATTTTTGAAACGCTCTTCTATGTTTTCTGGGCTTTCATCGCTTAAAAGCATGTAGATATTTAAAAGGTTAAAAATCCCCTCTCTTTTTTCATCAAATGCAATAACGCCTATGGAATCAGTGGCCGCTTTTTTGATTTTTCTTACAATCACATCCGGCTCATCTAAAAGAAAGATCGCATGGTTAGCCCCTTGATGCGATTTACTCATCTTCACTTGCGGTTCGTCTAGCCCCATAACCCTTGCCCCCACTTTAGCGATCAAAGGCTCTGGCACTTTAAAGCAGTTCCCAAAATCCCTGTTAAATTTTTCTGCAACGTTTCGCGTGAGCTCTAAATGCTGTTTTTGATCTTCGCCCACTGGCACTAAATCGCTTTGGTATAATAAAATATCTGACGCCATTAAAATAGGGTAATTGAAAAGCCCCACATTCACGCTTTTAGGGTTTTTTAAAGACTTGTCTTTGAATTGCGTCATTCGTTGCATTTCCCCCATAGACACCTGACAATTTAATAGCCATGCTAAAGCCGGGTGCTCATCCACTTCACTTTGAATGAATAACCCCGATTGCTTAGGATTAATCCCGCAAGCTAAAAGCAATTTGACTAGCTCATAGGTTTGGGATTTTAAAAACTTAGGATCTATAGGGAGAGTGATCGCATGCGAATTGACGACGCAAAAAAGGTTTTCATATTCATCTTGCATCTCTACCCAATGCTTGATCGCTCCTAGATAGTTGCCCAAATGGATTTGCCCGGTCGGTTGGATGCCTGAAAAGACTCGTTTTTTGTGCATGTTGTTTCTCGCTCATTAGTTAGTGTTATTGTAACCACCTAATTTTAATATTTTAATTTATCTTAGTTTTTAAGAACGCTTAATCCCCGAAAAGAGTAACACTTCATAGCTCAATTTTTCAAACGCCATGTTTTGAAAAAAATGTTTTTTTTGCTTGAAACTCAGCGTTGAACCCCCCAAAAGACCGCATTTTTTAAGGTAATCCAAGCCATCTTGTTTGCGGTTGAAATAAAGCGAAAAGCGCTTGTTTTCTAATTCTATTTGAAAATTTTTAAAAGCGTTTTTGATTAAGGATTTGAGCGTTTTAAGATCCCTTAAAGGCGAAGGCGTGCCTAAAAATTCATGCACTTCATGCAAACTAAAATCCGTATGGATAGCTAAAGCGGCCTCCTTGCTAGAAAGAGCGATTTTTTCTAAAACGCTTTTTAAATCCCTGGCCCATTGCAACGATGAAGAAGACATGATCAAATCATAGGTTTGAAAAACGCATTCTTCAAAATCCGCATGCTCTAAAGAGATTTTTTGAATGTTAATAGATTGTGTGGGGTGTAATGTGAGCATGTTTATGGAATTATCCAAAGCGATAAAGTCTTCAATCACAATATTTTGCCGCTCTAAAGCGTTAAAAACAGCCCCACTCCCTGATCCTAAATCCAAAACTTTAGCGTAACATTTTTGTTTTAAAAACTGAACAAGACAGATAGCGATTTGTTGCTGGATATGGGCAAAAAGATGATAAGTTTTGGCATGCCTATTGAATGCATGCTGATTAAATGTATGAAAAGAGCCCAACACCACCGCCTTTAATACGCCACGCTTGAAATTAAAACTAAATTTTAGTGTATTCTTAGCAAATTTTAGGTAAGATTAAGCCTAATTTTTTCTAAATTTTATGGATTTAAGGAATCAGTATTTTATGACAAGCGTTCTGTTAGGCTTACAAATTGTTTTAGCGGTATTGATCGTGGTGGTGGTTTTGTTGCAAAAAAGTTCTAGCATCGGATTAGGGGCTTATAGCGGGAGTAACGAGTCTTTATTTGGCGCTAAAGGGCCCGCAAGCTTTATGGCGAAATTGACCATGTTTTTAGGGCTGTTATTCGTCATCAACACCATCGCTTTGGGCTATTTTTATAACAAAGAATACGGCAAAAGCATTTTAGATGAAACTAAAACCAACAAAGAGCTTTCGCCCCTAGTCCCTGCCACCGGCACGCTTAACCCTGCACTCAATCCCACGCTAAACCCAACGCTCAATCCTTTAGAGCAAGCCCCCGCTAATCCTTTAATGCCACAACAAACGCCTAACGAACTCCCTAAAGAGCCAGCCAAAGCGCCTTCTGTTGAAAGCCCCAAACAGAATGAAAAAAATGAAAAAAATGACGCCAAAGAGAATGGCATAAAGGGTGTTGAAAAAACCAAAGAGAACGCCAAAACGCCCCCAACCACCCACCAAAAGCCTAAAACGCACGCGCAAACCAACGCCCATACCAACCAAAAAAAGGATGAAAAATAATGCTACAAGCCATTTATAACGAAACCAAAGATTTAATGCAAAAAAGTATTCAAGCTTTAAACAGAGATTTTTCCACTCTAAGGAGCGCGAAAGTTTCAGTCAGTATTTTAGATCACATCAAAGTGGATTATTACGGCACGCCCACCGCACTAAATCAAGTCGGCTCTGTGATGAGTGTGGATGCAACCACCCTTCAAATCAGCCCGTGGGAAAAAAACCTGCTCAAAGAAATTGAAAGATCCATTCAAGAAGCCAATATCGGCGTCAATCCTAATAACGACGGCGAAACGATCAAGCTTTTTTTCCCGCCCATGACAACTGAGCAGAGAAAACTCATCGCAAAAGACGCCAAAGCGATGGGCGAAAAGGCTAAAGTGGCTGTAAGGAATACCCGCCAAGACGCTAACAACAAGATAAAAAAATTAGAAAAAGACAAAGAAATCAGCGAAGATGAAAGCAAGAAAGCCCAAGAGCAGATCCAAAAAATCACCGATGAAGCCATTAAAAAAATTGATGAAAGCGTGAAAAACAAAGAAGACGCGATCTTAAAGGTCTAAACCATGGATATTAAGGCATGTTATCAAAACGCTAAAGCGCTATTAGAGGGGCATTTCTTGCTCAGCAGTGGGTTTCATTCCAATTATTATTTGCAATCCGCTAAAGTCTTAGAAGATCCCAAACTAGCCGAACAATTAGCTAAAGAATTAGCCAAACAAATCCAAGAAGCTCATTTGAATATTGAATGCGTGTGCTCGCCGGCTATTGGGGGGATCTTGGCTGGGTATGAGCTTGCAAGGGCTTTGGGCGTGCGTTTCATATTCACCGAAAGAGTGAATGGCGTTATGGCGTTAAGGCGTGGTTTTGAAGTCAAAAAAAACGAAAAAATTTTAGTGTGCGAAGACATCATCACTACGGGAAAATCCGCTATGGAATGCACTAAAGTTTTAGAAGAAAAGGGCGCTCAAATCGTGGCTTTTGGCGCTTTAGCCAATCGGGGCATTTGCAAGCGCGTTCATTCTCACTTGAAAGCCCAAAAGGGTGCGTGTTTGCCTAGCCATTTGCCCCTTTTTGCTTTAGAAGATTTTGTTTTTGACATGCACAAGCCTAGCTCTTGCCCTTTATGCGCTACTAGCGTTGCTATCAAGCCAGGAAGTCGTGGCAACTAAAAAAACCAAAAAAAATAAAACCCCAAAAAAAAAGCAAGCGTTAGAAAGCCCTTTAAAAGGGTTGGATCTCTCTTTACGCTTAAAGGCCTTTATCACCGATATTTTTATGATTTATACCCCCATGCTTTATATAATGACTTATGCGATTTTAGGGAGCGCGAAGGATTTTAGGGAAAACCAGAGCGCGATTTTTTTATGCCTGCTTTTTTACGCCCTAACGCACAGCTTTTTTATCGCTTTTAAATCCCAAAGCCCTGGCATGCGTTACGCTCAGTTTAAATTAGTCAAAAATAATGGCGAAGAAGTGGGCTTTTTTTTAGCGTTGTGGCGCTTTGTTTTGTGGGTGTTGAGCATGGGGTTACTTATAGGGTTTGTTGTGCCTTTTATTTTTAAGTTTTTTTTGCATGACAAACTCAGCGGCACTCATATTGAAATTATCAAGGAGGAAACATGAAAAATTTAGTGATTTTAAGCGGGGCTGGCATTTCAGCAGAAAGCGGGATTAAAACCTTTAGGGACGCTGATGGCTTGTGGGAAGGGCATGACATCATGGAAGTCGCTTCGCCTTATGGCTGGAAAAAGAACCCGAAAAAGGTGTTGGATTTTTACAACCAAAGGCGCCGACAGCTTTTTGAAGTTTATCCTAACAAAGCCCATAAGGCTTTAGCGGAATTGGAAAAACACTATCAAGTCAATATCATCACCCAAAATGTAGATGATTTGCATGAAAGGGCGGGTTCTTCTCGCATTTTGCACTTGCATGGGGAATTATTAAGCGTTCGCAGCGAAAAAGATCCCCATTTGGTCTATAGGTGGGAAAAGGACTTGAATTTAGGCGACTTGGCCAAAGACAAATCGCAATTACGCCCTGATATTGTGTGGTTTGGCGAAGCGGTGCCTTTGCTTGAAGAAGCGATTTTTTTAGTCAAACAAGCGCACCTTTTAATCATCATTGGCACTTCTTTGCAAGTCTATCCGGCCGCTAGCCTCTACACGCATGCGAGCAAAGACGCCCTCATTTATTACATTGACCCTAAGGCTAAAAACGCCCATTTACCCCAGAATGTCCAATGCATTAGTGATAGCGCGGTGCATGCCATGCAAGATTTAATGCCCAAACTCATAGAAATGGCCTCTTAAGAAATGTTAAAATAATTTTTATTTTTTCAGCTAACGATTAGCAAAAACATGGTTTAATTGGCTTCATCGTTTGCTGAAAGTAATAATTAAAGGAGTCTGAGAGCCTAATGCAACAAGCCGCAGAAGCATTGAATCACCCCTATTTTGGCGTTTTTGTTTTGTTGGTATTCACCTTTTGGGTGTTTAACTTAACCTTAAGGATCCAAAGGTTTTTAAGCCGTAAAATGGCTCAAAAAAAGGGCGAAAAGCTCAAGCTCGCTCCCTATGAATGCGGGCCTGTGGCTCTCAAACAGCCTAATAGAGTGTCCCATCATTTCTATATCATGGCCATGCTTTTTATTTTATTTGATGTAGAAATCGTTTTCATGTTCCCTTGGGCGATTGATTTTAAAAAATTAGGTTTGTTTGGGCTCATTGAAATGCTAGGCTTTGTCTTCTTTTTAACGATTGGTTTTATTTACGCTTTAAAGCGAAACGCTTTGAGTTGGCAAAATTTAGAGGTGAAATAATGCAACAAGCACCGGTTGTTCTAAGCACTTTGGATAAATTATTGAATTGGGGGCGTTCTAATTCGCTCTGGCCCTTAACCTACGGCTTAGCGTGTTGCGCGATTGAGATGATGGCGACAGGGGGTTCAAGGTTTGATTTTGACAGATTTGGCACGATTTTTAGGGCGAGTCCTAGGCAATCTGATGTGATGATCATCGCTGGCACGCTCACTAAAAAGCATGCCGAATTCATGCGTAGGCTTTATGATCAAATGCCTGAGCCTAAATGGGTGATTTCTATGGGGAGTTGCGCTAATACGGGCGGGATGTTCAACACTTATGCGACCGTTCAAGGAGCAGACAGGGTTGTTCCTGTGGATATTTACTTGCCCGGTTGTGCACCGCGCCCAGAGACTTTGCAATACGCTCTTATGGTTTTGCAAGATAAAATCAGACGCTCTAAAGCGATCAAACAAGACGCTCCTAAAAGGTTGGTGTGATGGTAAGAAAACAATCCCCCTATGAAGATGTGCAAAAACAATCGCGCCAGCATGACCCCTATAAAATCATAGAACCCACCCCTAAAAAATATTTAGAGGGCAGTGCTTATGAGGTCATTTACAACCACCTTTCTTACAAGCATGAGATTTTAGACAAATATATAGAAACGAACACGGCGGTGTTTTGGATCAAAAAAGACGATATTTTTTCTGTCGCTGCCATTTTACGGCATTTAGGCTATGAATCTTTAAGTGAAATGAGCGCGATAGATTTGTGCGCTAAAAAGGGGCATTTTGAATTGTTTTATCAATTTGTGGGTTTTAGCGATAGCTGTAAGAACCGCCGTAGGGTGCGCGTGAAATGCGTTTTATTGCCTAATGAGAGCGTGGATTCTTTGAGCTTTTTATACCGATCAGCTAATTGGAGCGAGAGAGAGGCGTATGACATGCTGGGTATTGTGTTTGACAAACACCCCTATTTGAAACGCCTTATCATGCCGCATGATTGGGTAGGCCACCCTTTGTTGCGCTCTTACCCGCTCAAAGGCGATGAATTTGCCCAATGGTATGAAGTGGATAAAATTTTTGGCAAAGAATACCGAGAAGTGGTGGGCAAAGAGCAGAGAGACAGCGCGAGAGTGGATGAAAAAGACACTTTCAATTTTGCAAAAATTGGCTATGAGCAGGGCAAGGGCGAAGAATTAAAAGAAGTAGAAGAAAAGCATGCGTTTAAGAAAATCCCTTTTGTCAAAGATTTGCACAAAATCGCCCCCACTATCTTAAAAAAGAGGCTATAAAATGGCTCAAAATTTCACGAAACTCAACCCCCAGTTTGAAAACATCATTTTTGAACATGACGACAACCAAATGATTTTAAACTTTGGCCCTCAACACCCTAGTAGTCATGGGCAATTGCGCTTGATTTTGGAATTAGAGGGCGAAAAAATCATTAAGGCTACCCCTGAAATTGGCTACTTGCATAGAGGCTGTGAAAAGTTAGGCGAAAACATGACCTATAACGAATACATGCCCACTACTGACAGGTTGGATTACACTTCTTCTACCAGCAATAATTACGCTTACGCTTATGCGGTAGAAACCTTGCTCAATTTAGAAATCCCGCGCCGAGCGCAAGTGATCCGCACGATTTTACTAGAGCTTAACCGCATGATTTCACACATCTTTTTCATCAGCGTGCATGCTTTAGATGTGGGGGCGATGAGCGTGTTTTTGTATGCGTTTAAAACGAGGGAATACGGCTTGGATTTGATGGAGGATTATTGCGGGGCTAGGCTCACGCATAACGCTATAAGGATTGGGGGCGTGCCTTTAGATTTACCCCCTAATTGGCTAGAAGGCTTAAAAAAGTTTTTAGGCGAAATGAGGGAATGCAAAAAACTCATTCAAGGCTTATTGGATAAGAATCGCATTTGGCGGATGCGCTTGGAAAATGTAGGCGTTGTAACGCAAAAAATGGCGCAAAGTTGGGGCTTGAGTGGTATCATGTTAAGAGGGACTGGGATCGCTTATGACATTAGGAAAGAAGAGCCTTACGAGCTTTATAGAGAGCTTGATTTTGATGTGCCGGTGGGTAATTATGGCGATAGTTATGATAGGTATTGTTTGTATATGTTAGAAATTGATGAAAGCATTCGCATCATTGAACAACTCATCCCCATGTATGCTAAAACCGATACGCCCATCATGGCTCAAAATCCGCATTATATTTCCGCCCCTAAAGAAGATATAATGACGCAAAACTACGCCTTGATGCAGCATTTTGTTTTAGTGGCTCAAGGCATGCGTCCGCCTATTGGGGAAGTATATGCCCCCACAGAAAGCCCTAAAGGGGAATTAGGGTTTTTTATCCATTCAGAGGGCGAGCCGTATCCTCATAGATTAAAAATCAGAGCCCCTAGTTTTTATCATATTGGGGCTTTGAGCGATATTTTAGTGGGGCAATATTTAGCGGATGCGGTAACCGTGATTGGCTCAACCAATGCGGTGTTTGGCGAGGTGGATAGATGAAACGCTTTGATTTGCGCCCCTTAAAAGCAGATATTTTTGAACGCTTAGAAGAATTGATTGAAAAAGAAATGCAACCCAATGAAGTCGCTATTTTCATGTTTGAAGTGGGGGATTTTTCTAACATCCCTAAGAGTGCTGAATTTATCCAATCTAAAGGGCATGAGCTCCTCAATTCTTTGCGTTTCAATCAAGCGGATTGGACGATTGTCGTGAGAAAAAAGGCTTGATTTTGAGCGGCTTTAACCCCCTAAATTCTCCCTTAAGCGCAAGCTCTTCAATTAGTTTGAAAGAAGCCTATTATTTAGAAAAATTATCTCTTCAAAAAGGGTTTAAAATCCATTACAAGATGACAAAAGATAGCTTAAACCTTTTAGAAAAAAGCGATTTGTGCGTTTTGTTTGGAGGGTTTTCAAACGCTTGTTTGAATGAAAACGAACGATGGATTTTAGAAAGCATTGACCAATCAAAACGCCCCTACGCCTTGTTAAGACCCCTACAAGATACAAGAGACTTGCAAGAAAATTGCCTTTTTGCGTCGTATGAAATCCACACGGAAGCGGCGATTTTGGCCTTGATTTTAAGGGGTATTTTAGAACAAACTTCCCAATTAAAAGGGCATGTTTTAGAAAAAATAGATGTAGGGTATTTAAGCTCTGAAGCGAACATGAGCGAAGAAGAATTACAAGAACTTATTGCACTTATTGTTAAAGCAAAAAAAAGGGTGCTTGTTTTAAACAGAGAAATCACTAAGCATGCTCATAGCACTTTTTTATACACCCTTTTAAGCGGGTTGCAAAATTACCTAGAAATTTTGCATATCCCTTGCAACGATTCAAACACAACGCCTGTTTTTTACCATTCAAAAGATGAAGAATTGTTGCTAGAAACAGCCCTAAAAGAGGGCATTTTGCCTTTTGAATCAGAGCTTCAACCAAAAGATTTAGAGCTTTTAGAGCGGATAAGTGAGGCTAACGGCTCGTTTGTCTATGTTTCTTACAAGAGCCTTGAAATCCCAAAACTATCTTTTTCCAAGCAATTTAAAATCGCTAACAAGATCCAGCATTCTAAAGCGGGGTTTCAAATCTTAGACAAAACGCTAGAATGCGAGTTAGAAGAAAGCCCTTATTTGAAGGGCTTGGTTGCGATTTTAGAAGGGGCGTTTTTTGATGCTTACCCTTATATCCCTATTTTATCCCACTCTCAAGGAATTTCATGATCACAATGAATATCAATGGCAAAACGATTGAATGCCAAGAGGGACAAAGCGTTTTAGAGGCCGCTAGGAGTGCTGGGATCTACATCCCTACTATTTGCTATTTAAGCGGTTGCTCGCCCACGGTCGCATGCAAAATGTGCATGGTTGAAATGGATGGCAAACGGGTTTATAGCTGCAACACGAAAGCCAAAAACAACGCCACCATCCTCACTAACACCCCAACGCTCATGGATGAAAGAAAAAGCATCATGCAAACTTATGATGTCAACCACCCCCTAGAGTGTGGCGTGTGCGATAAGAGCGGGGAGTGCGAATTGCAAGACATGACGCATTTGACCGGCGTAGAGCACCAACCCTATGCGGTGGCTGATGATTTTAAAGCCCTAGATTCATGGGCAAAAGCCTTGTATGATCCTAATTTGTGCATCATGTGCGAAAGGTGTGTAACCACTTGTAAAGACAATGTGGGCGAAAACAACTTAAAAGCCACTAAAGCCGACTTGCATGCTCCGGATAAATTTAAAGACAGCATGTCCAAAGACGCTTTTAGCGTGTGGAGTCGTAAGCAAAAAGGCATCATTTCTTTTGTGGGCAGTGTGCCTTGTTATGATTGCGGGGAATGCATTGCGGTATGCCCTGTGGGCGCTTTGAGCTATAAAGATTTCGCTTACACGGCTAACGCATGGGAATTAAAAAAGATCCATTCTACTTGTTCGCATTGCTCGGCTGGGTGTTTGATTTCTTATGATGTGCGCCATTTTGATACTCTAGGCGAAGAATCTAAGATTTTTAGGGTGCTTAATGATTTTTACCATAACCCTATTTGTGGGGCAGGCCGGTTTGCTTTTGACGTGAGCTCTAGCCCTAAAGGCAGCGCTAATCTCAAAGAAGCGCAAAACGCTCTCAAAGAATGCGAAGCGGTGCGAATAGGTGGGGATATTACGAATGAAGAGGCGTTTTTAATAGAGCGTTTGAGGAAAGAATTGAATTTTAAAATCTACAACAAAGATTTATACCCTTTCCAACAATTCTTAAAGGTATTGGGCGAAATTAAACGCCCTAGCATTGAAGAAATTAAAACTTCTCATTTAGTCATCACAATAGGCTCTTCTATCAAAACAGAAAACCCGCTCGTGCGCTATGCCATCAATAACGCTCTCAAACTCAATAAAGCTTCCTTAATCGCTATGCACCCTATCAAGGATAACGCTTTAGCGAATTTGTGCCGAAGCTCTTTTTGTATCACCCATGAAGTGGGGGCTGAAGAAATCCTTTTAGGCATGCTTTTAAAAATGCTTAACATTGAAAGCACGGCCCTAAAAAGTTTAGAAGATTCCAAGCAAGATATTGTAGATGAAGCGGCTCTTAAAGCCTTAGAAGAAGAGCGAAAAAAAGCTTTAGAACAAGCCAATCAAGGGTGCAGTCTTGAAGAAAATAAGGCAGAAAATCAAGAAGTAGCGGTTACTCCAAAAGAAGAAAATAGAGCAGAGAACACAGAAAACAAGGAAGAGAACAAAACAGAGAATAAGGAAGAAAAACTCCCTACCAAAACCACTTATTTGTTGCTTGAAGAAGCGGGCATCAATTTAGAAACTTATGAAAAAATTTTGGCTCTTTTGCAAAAATCAAACAACACCTTGCTGGTGGTTGGCGAAGAAATCTATAGCCATAAACAAGCCCACAATATCGCTAAAATGTTGCGTTTGTTGACCCAAAAAAGCGCTATTAAGCTCATTCTTATCCCCCCAAGCGCGAACGCTTTAGGCATCGCTTCGCTTTGTCAATTAAGCGAAGAAGTTTTTGAACATGAAAAAATTGTAGGCATTCGCGCTCAAGGGGATTTCACTATCAATAGCGACGATAGGGTTTTTGGGAAAGACGCTGTGAGTAAAGTGGATTTTATTTTGCCCAGTCTCAACCAGCTAGAAGGCACGATCACTAATATTGAGGGGCGTGTGTTGCCCTTAAAACCGGCTTTAAGGTTTGAGGGCTATGACTTGAGCGATATTATGCAAGGCTTTGGCTTTGTGGAAGAAAATCTCACAGAATGCACCCACAAACTCCCTACAGAAGCGGGTTTTAAAGCCATAGAATTTGATCATCTAACCAACTATTTCACTAACGACAGAGCCAATCACAGAGGCTATTTATTAGGAACAAGCCATTTTGAAAAGAGCGCTAAAGAATGCGAAACCATAGAATGCGATCCTATCAAACCCTTAAAAGAAAAAATCGCTTTCAACGCATATTTAAAATACCCAGAAACGCAATTCAATAACGCTACTAATAAAAGCGAGAATTTGCAATTAAAGACTGGTATTTATGTGTCTAAAGCTTTCTTAAAAAAATTGGATAAAGAAGTGGGGCAAAACATCACTTTGTCTAAAGAAGAAGAGGAATTAACAGGCGTTTTGTATCTTGATGAGAGCTTGGATCAAGAGGTGTTTGTCATCTCGCCTTCTCTTTTGAAAAACCATTCTGGCTTTTTTAGAGAGGGCGTGTTTGATAGCGTGGAGTTAAAGGAGCAAGCATGAGCGCTTATATCATTGAAACTTTGATTAAAATTTTGATTTTAGTCGCTGTTTTTTCAGCTTTAGGAGGCTTTGCCACTTATATTGAAAGGAAAGTGTTAGCCTATTTCCAACGCCGTTTAGGGCCTTGTTATGTGGGGCCTTTTGGGCTTTTGCAAGTCGCAGCAGACGGCATTAAGCTTTTCACTAAAGAAGACATTATCCCTCAAGGCGCGAATAAGTTCATTTTCACACTAGCGCCCATTATTGCGATGGTGAGCGCGTTTGTGTCCATGGCGCCTATCCCCTTTTTCCCTAATTTCACTCTGTTTGGCTATGAGATCAAGCCTCTTATTTCTGATATTAACATTGGCTTTTTATTTTTCTTAGCCGTGGGTTCAGCAGGGATTTATGCACCCATTTTAGCCGGGCTTGCCTCTAATAACAAATACTCTTTAATTGGCTCCGCAAGAGCGACGATCCAACTGCTCAGCTTTGAAGTGGTCAGCACTTTAACCATTCTAGCCCCTTTAATGGTGGTAGGATCGCTCTCTTTAGTGGAAATCAATCATTACCAAAGCGGTGGGTTTTTAGACTGGCTTGTGTTTAAGCAACCTCTAGCGTTTGTTTTGTTTTTGATCGCAAGTTATGCTGAATTGAATCGAACCCCCTTTGACTTGTTAGAGCATGAAGCCGAGATCGTGGCGGGGTATTGCACCGAATACAGCGGCTTGAAATGGGGCATGTTCTTTTTAGCAGAATACGCGCATTTATTCGCTTTTTCTTTTGTGATTTCTATCGTGTTTTTTGGCGGGTTTAACGCATGGGGCTTTATCCCTGGAGGCATAGCGATTTTAATCAAAGCGGGCTTTTTTGTCTTTTTATCCATGTGGGTTAGAGCGACTTATCCGCATGTGCGCCCAGACCAACTGATGAACATGTGCTGGAAAATCATGCTGCCTTTAGCGCTATTGAACATTGTGCTAACAGGCATTATCATTTTAATTTAAAGGAGGTTTTATGGCCAAACAAGAATACAAGCAACTTCCTAAACGAGCCGAAGTCCATAGCGCAACCGAGCAATTTAAAGACACCATTAAAACAAGCTTGGGTTTGGATCTATTCAAAGGGCTAGGGCTTACAATCAAGGAATTTTTTAGCCCAAGCGTAACCATCCATTACCCTATGGAGCAACTCCCTTTAAGCCCACGCTATCGCGCGGTGCATAATCTGCAACGGCTTTTAGACTCAGGCTCTGAAAGGTGTATTGGCTGCGGGCTGTGCGAAAAGATTTGCACGAGCAATTGCATAAGGATCATCACGCATAAAGGCGAAGACAACCGCAAAAAGATCGATTCTTACACGATCAATTTGGGGCGTTGCATTTATTGCGGGTTGTGCGCGGAAGTTTGCCCAGAATTAGCGATTGTTATGGGGAACCGGTTTGAAAACGCTAGCACCCAACGCTCCCAATACGGCTCTAAAAGCGAGTTTTTAACGAGCGAACAAGACGCTAAAAACTGCTCGCATGCCGAGTTTTTAGGCTTTGGTGCGGTAAGTCCTAATTACAACGAACGCATGCAAGCCACCCCTTTAGATTATGTCCAAGAGCCTTCAAAAGAAGAATCAAAAGAAGAAACTCCAACAAACCCAGAAAGCCATAAAGGGGATGAAAATGTTTGAAACCATTGCCTTTTATTTCTTTGCGATCCTTACTTTGAGCATGGCGTTAGTGGTGATCACCACCACGAATATCCTTTATGCCATTACCGCTCTTGCTAGCAGCATGGTTTTTATCTCTGCTTTTTTCTTTTTGCTAGACGCTGAGTTTTTGGGCGTGGTGCAAATCACGGTGTATGTGGGTGCGGTCATTGTGATGTATGCGTTTGGCATGATGTTTTTCAACTCCGCTGCAGAAGTCATTGAACGCAAGCAAAGCCCTAAAATCTTGTGCACGCTTTCATTTGGCGTGGCGGTATTGCTCACCTTGATTTTAAGCGCTCCTAGCATTGGCGAAAACCTTTCTAAGCAAGTCAATTCCAACGCTATTGATGCGCAAATCCCCAACATTAAAGCGATTGGTTATGTGCTTTTCACCAATTATCTCATTCCTTTTGAAGCGGCGGCTTTAATGCTTTTAGTCGCTATGGTTGGAGGCATCGCTACAGGGATCCAAAAAATCCATGGGAAAAGCCATGCACAATTTATAAAGGAATCTCTATGATAGGGTTAAACCACTATTTGATTGTTTCAGGGTTGCTCTTTTGCATTGGTTTAGCGGGCATGCTGAAACGCAAAAACATTCTGTTGCTCTTTTTTTCTACAGAAATCATGCTCAATGCGATCAATATCGGTTTTGTAGCGATTTCTAAATACACGCACAATTTAGACGGGCAGATGTTTGCGCTCTTTATTATCGCTATTGCCGCTAGTGAGGTGGCTATTGGTTTGGGCTTGGTGATTTTGTGGTTTAAGAAATTCAAAAGCCTAGATATTGATTCTTTAAACGCTATGAAAGGTTGAGCATGCAATATTATTCTTCTTTGCTGTCAGTGGTGTTGTTTTTGCCTTTAATCGGTGCGATTTATGCAGGGCTGTTTGGGGCTAAAGCTAAAGCGTTGCATGTGGGCGTTTTCAATTCTTTGTGCGTGCTGGTTTCTTTCATTGGTGCGGTAATCCTTTTCATTCAAGCATGGCATCATCAAAGCTATGAAAAATATTTATTTGACTGGATCGTGGTGGGGAATTTTAAAGTCGGCTTTTCTCTCATGCTGGATAATATCAATGCAGTCATGATTGTCGTGGTTACTTTAGTTTCTTTATTAGTGCATGTGTATTCCATAGGTTATATGGAACATGATGAAGGGTTTAACCGCTATTTTTCCTACCTTAGTGGCTTTGTGTTTTCCATGCTGGTGTTGGTGTTGAGCGATAATTTTTTAGGGCTTTTCATTGGCTGGGAAGGGGTGGGGCTATGTTCTTACTTGCTTATTGGCTTTTGGTATCATAAAACAAGCGCGAATAACGCTTCTATTGAAGCCTTTGTGATGAACAGAATCACGGATTTAGGCATGCTCATGGGGATTATTTTGATCTTTTGGAATTTTGGCACCCTCCAGTATAAAGAAGTCTTTAGCATGCTCAATAACACCGATTATTCCATGCTCTTTTTCATTAGCGTGTTTCTTTTCATTGGCGCTATGGGCAAGAGCGCACAATTCCCTATGCACACATGGTTAGCCAACGCTATGGAGGGGCCTACCCCTGTGTCCGCTCTCATCCATGCAGCGACAATGGTAACCGCTGGGGTGTATCTAGTCATTAGAGCCAATCCCTTGTATAGCACGGTGTTTGAAGTGGGCTATTTTATCGCATGTTTAGGGGCGTTTGTGGCTCTTTTTGGAGCGAGCATGGCTTTAGTCAATAAGGATTTAAAACGCATTGTGGCTTATTCCACGCTTTCTCAATTAGGCTATATGTTTGTAGCGGCCGGTCTTGGGGCTTATGCGATCGCGCTTTTCCATCTCTTTACGCATGCGTTTTTCAAATCCCTCCTTTTCTTAGGATCGGGCAATGTCATGCATGCGATGGAAGACAATTTGGATATTACTAAAATGGGCGCTTTATACAAGCCTATGAAAATCACAGCGATCTTTATGATTATAGGATCAGTGGCTTTGTGCGGGATCTACCCTTTCGCAGGATACTTTTCTAAAGACAAAATTTTAGAAGTGGCTTTTGGGATGCACCACCACATTTTATGGTTTGTTCTTCTAATTGGAGCGATCTTTACCGCTTTTTATAGCTTCAGACTCATCATGCTTGTCTTTTTTGCACCCAAACAGCACGAAATCAACCACCCCCATGAGGCTCAAAATTTCATGCTTTTAAGCATGCTGCCCTTAGGGGTTTTAGCGGTCATTGCCGGGTTTTTTGAAGAGCCGTTTTTCCATTTTATTTCTCAAGTGATCCCTAGTATTGAAGAGTATCCCGTCCCGCTCGCTCTTTTAATCAGTATCACCACCATAGTGGTGTTATTGAGCATCGCCTATGCCATATTTAAATATAAAAATGGTATCACTTCCAAAAAAGAGGGGGGCTTTTTATACAAGCTCTTGCTCAACCAATACTATATCCCGCAGCTCTATCAAGGGATTGCAAAAGTTTTTGGTGCTATCGCTTCATTCTTGCACCGAGTCGTGGAATTAAGGATCATTGATGCGATAGTGGACACTATAGGGAGAAGCGTTTTTGTTATAGGGCGTGTGTTTAGGATCAGTCAAGATGGGAATTTAACTTCCATGTTGCGCTTCATGGTGGCCGGGGTTTTAATCTTGTTAGCGTTTGTGGCTGTTTTTTGGAGATAAACAATGCAGTATTTACATGCACATCTTTTAAGCGTGGTGATCTTTTTCCCCATGCTGAGTGCGCTATTGGCGTTCTTTATGAGCGATCAAGCGAGCAGGGCGTATGCGATCGTCATCGCTTTGATTGAGTTGCTATTGGTTTTGTTGTTATGGCATGGGTTTGATACTCAAGTTACCGGCATGCAGTTTGAAGAAATGAAGGAATTAGTCTATCAAATTGGCGTGAATTACCATGTGGGCGTTGATGGCATCGCGCTCTTTTTATTGCTCTTAAACGCTATCGTGGTGCTTTTATCCGTGATTTATGTCAAAGAGCGTCGTAAGGACTTTGCGATTTGTCTATTATTGTTAGAAGGGATTTTAATGGGCGTGTTTTCTTCTCTTAATATGATCTTTTTCTACGCTTTTTGGGAAATCTCGCTCTTGCCGGTTTTATACCTCATCGGTCGTTTTGGGCGCAATAACAAAATCTATTCGGGCATGAAGTTTTTTCTCTACACCTTTTTAGCGTCATTATGCATGCTCTTGGGCATTTTATACATCGGGTATTACTACGCCAGCAATTACGGCATGATGAGTTTTGATATTTTAGATTGGTATCAGTTGAACTTTTCTAGTGGGGCTAAAACCTGGCTCTTTGTGGCTTTCTTAATAGGGATTGCGGTTAAAATCCCGCTCTTTCCCTTACACACATGGTTGCCTTATGCGTATTCTAACGCTCCTACCTTAGGCTCTGTCATGCTTTCAGCCTTGCTTTCTAAAATGGGGACTTACGCCTTATTACGCTTCTTGCTCCCGCTTTTTCCTGAGCTTTCAGAAATTTATTTAACCCCCATAGCCATTGTGGCGTTGTGCATGATCATTTATGGAGGTTTTTTAGCTTACACTCAAAAGGATTTAAAAACCCTCATCGCTTATAGCTCGTTCTCGCACATGGGAGTCGTGGTGCTTGGGGTTTTTTCTTTCAATGTTGAGGGGATTTCAGGGGCAGTGTTTATGATGTTTGCGCATGGCATTATCGTCATGGGATTGTTTTTGCTCGCTGGTATTTTAGAAGATCGTGCCAGTAGTTTAGAAATCGCTCGCTTTGGATCTATCGCTAAAAGCGCTCCTATTTTTGCAGCCTTTTTTATGATCGTTTTAATGGCGAATGTGGGCATGCCTTTAAGCATTGGTTTTGTGGGAGAGTTTTTAAGCTTGTTAGGGTTTTTTGCCACTTACCCTCTTTTGGCTATCATTGCCGGGACAAGCATCATCCTCTCAGCGGTTTACATGCTCACTTCATATAAAGATGTCTTCTTTGGTAATTTGAAAGCCGGGAACAATCAAATCAGCGTGTTTGAAGATTTAAACGCTCGTGAGGTAGGGGTTTTAAGCGTGATTTTAGCTTTGATTTTGATTTTAGGGATTTATCCTAAAGCGCTTTTAAAACCGATTGAGCAAGGCTCTAAGCAGCTTTTAGAAGTGATAGAAATCCGCTCGCTCCCTTTTTTAGGTTCATTGGACACTAAGATAAAAGAGGTCTCTTATGTTAATAGATAGTCTCCACATCTCTTTTGATAGCTTTAATTTTGAGAGCATTTTACCCATGCTGGTGTTGGTGTGTGGGGGGATTTTCACGCTCTTAATCAACGCTTTCACTTCCAGGTTTTCACGCAATTTGAATGTGTTTTTATGCATGCTCTTTTTGGTTTTGGATTTTTTGGTGGTTTTAGGGTTAGAAGAGCAAGAAAACGCCTTTTTTGGGTTTTTGAGCTTGGATACTCTCTCGCTCATCTCTCAAAGCATTGTCTTGATTTCAGCCTTTTTTCTCATTTTCTTAGCCCTTTCAAAAGAGCGCTTCAACGAATTTCAAACCGCTGAATTTTATTCCTTATACTTGTTTATTGCCGCTGGCTTTCAATTCATGGTTTCAAGCAACCATTTATTGTTAATCCTTATTGGGTTAGAAACAGCGTCCTTACCCCTTTGTGTGTTAATGGCGTTGAGCGATAAACGCTACGGCTTGGAAGCAGGAATCAAGTATTTCACTATGGGGGCGATGGCGAGCGCGTTTTTTGCTATGGGGGCGATGGCTTTTTACTTGCTTACAGGGAGCTTGAATCTTGAAGTCATTACCTTATACTTACACACTGAGGGTATCACAAACCCCATGCTCTTTGCGATGGGCGCTATTTTTTTGATTGGAGCGATTGGCTTTAAGGTTTCTTTAGTGCCTTTCCATACCTGGATGCCTGATGTGTATGAGGGCAATAACCCGGTCTTTGCGAGCTATATTTCCATCGTGCCTAAAATCGCTGGCTTTGTGGTAGCGACTCGCCTTTTTGGAGCGTTTATAGACACCCGTATCGCTTGGGTAGAAGATATTTTCTATGTTTTGATCCTTATGACTATCACCATCCCTAATTTCATTGCTTTATGGCAAGAAGATGTGAAAAGAATGCTCGCTTATAGCTCCATTTCGCATTCTGGGTTCGCTTTAGCGTGCGTGTTTATCCACACTGAAGACAGCCAACAAGCGATGTTTGTTTATTGGTTCATGTTCGCATTCACTTACATTGGGGCTTTTGGCCTTTTATGGCTCTTAAAAAGCCGGGAAAAAACATGGGATGAACGTTACGATCACCCCTATTCTAAATTCAACGGCCTTATCAAAACCCACCCTTTAGTGGCGATCTTGGGTGCTATTTTTGTTTTTGGGCTTGCAGGAATCCCGCCTTTTAGCGTGTTTTGGGGGAAATTTTTAGCCGTTGAAAGCGCACTAGAAAGCAATCACATTCTTTTAGCGGTGGTGATGTTAGTTAATAGCACGGTGGCCGCGTTTTATTATTTCCGTTGGCTCGTGGCGATGTTTTTCAATAAGCCCTTACAAGCCCAAAGCTACGCTCAAAACGATATTTACACCCAAAACGCTACCATGCCTATTTATGCGGTCATTATTGCCATGGCGTTAGCGTGTTTGTTTTCTGTTTTTATGATGCGAGGGCTTTTAGAGTTTGTGGCTTAAGTCAAAAATCTTTCTTTTAATGGGCTTGCTCTCCCATTCTCTCAATGCCTTAAGCTTGACGCTCACGCAAGGCAAAGAAGGGGGGGAAGATTTTTCGGTTTTAACCTTACGACACAATAAGGTGTTTTCTTGCTTTTATACTAATGAAAAACCGCCAAGCGGGATTGAAGCGTCTTTATCTATTATACGCGCTAAGCGCCCCATAGAATGCGTGATAGACTCCATTCCTAAAGAGGGTTTTACCCCTTTAGAAAACGCTTTTTTCAATATCACCTATTCTATGCGCCAACAACAATTCATTTTACACATCAAACCCAAAGTGATGCGAAGACTCACCCTTTTTTCCTTTGACAGGGATTATAAAAAAGCGATCCCCCTTTTTGTGGAAAACGATCCTAAAGCCAAAATGTGGCAAATCATAGGCTATGATCAAAACATCCCTTTTTTGAGCGAAAAACCCCAAAACACCCAAAAAGGCTTGAATTTCCCCATTGTCATTAAAGACGCTCAAACCCCTATCATTCAAGAGCTAGATGTGAATAACAAACCCCTACTCACCACAAAGGGCTACGATTTAAACGCTTATTTAGAAGCTAAAAAACAAATGGATTCGCAAGCCTATTTTGACGCTTTGCGCACGATCAGCCGCGCGTTTAAAAATTACCCTCAAACGATTTTTAAAAAAGATTTGTATTTATTAGAAATTATTGCGCTGGGTAAATTAGGGATTAAAAAAACCTTACTCATAGATATTGGCACTAAGTGGATTAAAAATTATCCAGCCGATCCCAATATCCCTGAAGCGTTATACTATGTCGCCAAAGCTTTAAATGAAAACAACAATTACAAACAGGCTATGCGTTATTACAAACGCATCCTTTTAGAATACAAAAACTCCCGCTACGCTCCCTTAGCCCAAATGCATTTAGCCATTGAAGCGGCTGAAGCTTCTAATTTGAGTAACGCTAACATGCTTTTTAAAGAAGCTTTTTCTAACGCTAAAGACAAAGAGAGCGCGAGTGAAATCGCGCTTAATTGGGCTGAAGCAGAGATAAACTATCAAAATTTTAATAACGCTAAATACCTCATTGATAAGGTGGTTCAATCCAACCCTGATTATATTTCTCAACACAGCGAATTAGCCCTAGATTTGCTCAAGCTATTGAAAAAAACCCAGATGAATGAAAGTGCGATTGAGATCGCTCACTTGCTCCTCAATCAAGATGATGATTTGAAAGCTAAAGAGCAAGCGCTCTATGATTTAGGGGCGTTGTATGCAAGGATTAAGGATTTTAAAAACGCCCATCTTTACAATCTGCAATATTTGCAAGATCATGCAGGATTGGATAGAGCTTCTGTCGTTAGAGCGCGCGATGAAGAAGCCCTTTTTTCCATGGAGGGGAACACGCAAGAAAAAATCGCCCACTACGATAAAATCATTCAAAATTTCCCTAACACTAATGAAGCCTTGAAGGCTTTAGAATTGAAAGCCCAACTGTTGTTTGAAAATAAGCGTTACGCTGAAGTGTTAAGCATGCAAAAAAATTTGCCTAAAAATTCTCCCTTGATCCAAAAAACGCTCAATATCCTTGCTAAAACCCCATTAGAAAATCATCGTTGTGAAGAAGCTTTAAAATATTTATCCCAAATCACAGCCTTTGAATTCAACCCCAAAGAAGAAATCCAAGCCTTTGATTGCTTGTATTTCGCATCGCTCAAAGAAAAAGCGCAAATTATTGCCCTAAACGCTTTAAAAGCGGCTAAAACCCCTAGCGAGAAACTAATATGGCTTTATCGTTTGGGGCGCAATTACTACCGCTTAGGGGATTTTAAAAATTCCACTTTGGCTTCTAAAGACGCTTTAATCCTCGCTCAAAGCTTGAATAAAAAAGAATTTTATGATATTGCCTTTGTTTTATTTTCAGATTACATGCAAAACAATGAAAAAGAATTGGCCCTCAATTTGTATGCATTTTTAGAAAAATATTTCAAAGACGATAAACGCATGGCGTTGGTTTATTTTAAATTGCTAGAGAATGAAAAAGACCCTAAAAGCGTCAAAATTTATGCCACAAGCTTACTCAAACTCCAAGACGCTTACAAGGATTATTCTTACACGCCCTTTAGCGAATTTGCCCTAATTAACGCTTATCGAACCACCAAAGACTATTTAAAAGCGTTAGAAACGCTAGACAAGCTTTTAAACCGCAGGCTTTCTTTAGAAGATCACCAAAAAGCCTTATACTTGCAATCCAGCTTACTAGATCTAACCAATCAAAAAGCAAAATCCAGAGCCAGTTTAGAAAAATGCGTTCAATTAAAACAAAAAGATCAAACAAACGCATGGCAAAATTTATGCGAACAGGGTTTAAATTTATTCAAAAACAAGGAGTCATGACATGGACATTAGCATTTTTAGAGAATACGATATTAGAGGCATTTACCCCACCACTTTAGATGAGAAGGGGGCTTTTAGTATCGGCGTGGAGTTAGGGAAAATCATGCGAGCATGCGATAAAAGCGTGTTTGTAGGGCATGATGCGAGAACGCATGGGCGCTTTTTGTTTGAAGCTTTGAGCGCGGGGCTGCAATCAAGTGGCTTGAAAGTGTATGATTTAGGGCTAATTCCCACACCGGTAGCGTATTTTGCAGCCTTTAATGAAATCAATGGTATTCAATGCCCCAATTCCATCATGATCACTGGCTCTCACAACCCCAAAGAATACAACGGCTTTAAAATCACGCTCAACCAAAACCCGTTTTATGGCAAGGACATTCAGGCTTTAAAAGACACGCTTTTAAGCGCCAAGCATGAAATAAAACCCCTAAAAGAAACACCAAAGAAAGTCAATGCCCTAGAAGCGTATCAGCGCTATTTGATCAAGGATTTTAAGCATTTAAAAAATCTAAAATACAAAATCGCCCTGGATTTTGGTAATGGCGTGGGAGCGTTAGGGCTAGAGCCGATTTTAAAGGCTTTAAACATTGATTTTAGCAGCCTTTATAGCGATCCTAATGGGAATTTCCCTAACCACCACCCAGACCCTAGCGAAGCGAAAAACTTAAAAGATTTAGAAAAACACATGCAAGAAAACGCTATTTTAGTAGGCTTTGCTTTTGATGGCGATGCGGATAGGATTGCGATGTTAAGCTCTCATCATATTTATGCGGGCGATGAATTAGCGATTTTATTCGCTAAACGCTTGCATGCTCAAGGCATCACCCCCTTTGTGATAGGCGAAGTCAAATGCTCTCAAGTGATGTATAACACGATTAATACCTTTGGTAAGACACTCATGTATAAAACCGGGCATAGCAATTTAAAAATCAAACTCAAAGAAACCAACGCGCATTTTGCGGCTGAAATGAGCGGGCATATCTTTTTTAAAGAGCGTTATTTTGGCTATGACGACGCTCTTTATGCATGCTTAAGGGCTTTAGAATTATTGCTTGAACAAAGTCCAAGCGATTTGGAAAACACCATTAAAAACCTCCCCTATTCCTACACCACGCCTGAAGAAAAAATCGCCGTGAGCGAAGAAGAAAAATTTGAAATCATTCACAGCTTACAAGAAGCGCTTAAAAACCCGCCAAGCCATTTCCCTAAAATCAAAGAAATCATCAGCATTGATGGCGTGAGGGTGGTTTTTGAACATGGTTTTGGGCTTATTCGTGCAAGCAACACCACCCCCTATTTAGTCACTCGCTTTGAAGGCAAGGATGAAACAACAGCGTTAGAGTATAAAAGGGCGTTGCTTGGGCTATTAGAAAAACTTTAAAATAGAGCTTGGGATAATCTCATTTCATATCCCTTACTCTTAAAAATACTAAATCAATTAAACAAGTTGCTTTAAAACCACACATAAAATCATAAGATCTCAAATTTTTTTTACATCATTTAAGCTAAGCCCAAGCCTATTATAATGAAAAGTTTTCAATTAATTGTAAAGGATTTTTATGAACACAAATAATAAAAATAAAAACGCTTCTCATCTCACTCACGAAATGAAAAAGGAACACGGAGGTCTTATAGAAGCAAGCAAAAAAGCTGAAATGCAACCAATCTTTAAAGCATTATGGGGTATAGCTCAAGAAGAAAAAGAAGGATATAAACAAGCAGCTGAAGGATATAAAAAGGCGCTTGAAGCAAAAGAAAAGGCAGATAAAATCTTAAATACTTTGAAAGCAATCGACAATAACATAATAGGCTTAGAACCCGAAGATGAAAAGGACTAAACAATCAATAGTTCTTTTTAAAAGCATTATAAAAAGTTTATGGCTTGGTATATGAAAATCAGCCTTTTTTATTATCAAAATACCTGCGATTTTAAGTCGCTATCAACCACACTACAAGGCTGCCTTTATATTTGTTAGGCTTATGGCGGTATTTTCTGCACTAACGCCATAATCAGGCACATGCAATAAAGCTTGATGATTGTTAATCTGTGATCTTTAATTTTTGACGCAACAAAAGCCTAAAAACCTTAAAAAATCATTCCTCCCACAAACCCTTTCATTTTTTCTAGCATGGCGTTTTCATTGCTTAAATTTTCTTCTATGATTTTAACTAACGCTGAGCCGCAGATCACGCCATCAGCGCCCATGCCTTTAGCGTTTTTGATGTGTTCTTTTTGAGAAATGCCAAAGCCCAGTAAGGTGGGGGTGGGGCTAAAAGTCTTTAGAGTTTTGATGATCGCGCTTGCATCGTTCTCTAGAGCATGGCTTATCCCTGTAACCCCACTCCTGGCTAAAGTGTAGATATAGCCTTGCGAATGCATAGCGGCTTGTTCTAAATCCTTAACGCTCGCATTAGGGCTGGCGATAAAGATTTGTTTAATGTGGTGTTTTTGAGCGGATTTGATGACTAATTCTTTTTCTATTAGGGGCATGTCTGCTATTAAAACGCTATCCACACCGCATTCTTTGATTTGAGCGTAAAAGCCATCAACGCCATAAGAAAAAATCAAATTCGCATACGCTAAAAGCCCTATGGGAATATCATGGTTGTAGTCTCTAATCTTTTTTAAAAGCTGGAAATTTTTAGCCATGCTAGCATGTTTTAACGCCCTTAAATGGCTCGCTTGTATGGTAACGCCATCCGCTACAGGGTCTGAGAAAGCAAAGCCCAATTCTAAAGCGCTCACCCCGCTAGCCATTAGGGTTTTAATGATTTCAAAACTCCATTCATAATTGGGATCGCCCAAGGTTACAAACGGGATAAACGCCATTTTGTCTTGTTTTTTTAAGGTTTCAAACATGTTTTGATACCTCATTTCAAACCTCCTTTTAAAGCGTTATAAACGGTGCTTAAATCCTTATCCCCTCTGCCGCTTAAATTCACCACGATGATACTTTCTTCTTCGCATTTTTGAGCGAGTTTTAAGGCATACGCTAAGGCGTGCGAGCTTTCTAAAGCCGGGATAATGCCTTCTTTTTGGCACAACAACCTGAAGGCTTCTAGCGCTTCAGCATCGCTTGCACTTTCATAAACCGCGCGCTTACTCTCTTTTAAATAGCTGTGTTCTGGCCCCACTCCTGGATAATCAAGCCCAGCGCTAATGCTATGGCTTTCTGCAATCTGGCCTTCATCATCTTGTAAAAGATAGGTTTTATTCCCATGCAAAATCCCCACACGCCCCTTATTCAAAGTCGCCCCATGCTTATTGGTTTCTAGCCCTAATCCGGCTGGCTCTACGCCTATGAGTTTGACCTCTTGATCGTTTAAAAACGCGCTGAATATCCCTATAGCGTTAGACCCCCCTCCAACGCATGCGATCATGTAATCAGGCAAGCGGTTTTCTTTTTCTAAAATTTGGCTTTTAACCTCATCGCCTATCATTTTTTGAAAGGTTTTAACCATCGTAGGGTAAGGGTGCGGCCCGGCGGCTGTGCCTAGCAAATAATGCGTGTCCTTGTAACTGCTCGCCCAATCTCTTAAGGCCTCATTCACAGCGTCTTTAAGCGTCGCACTCCCTGAATTAACTTCTCTCACTTCAGCGCCTAATAAGCGCATTCTAAAAACATTCATTTCCTGGCGCTTGATGTCTTTTTCTCCCATAAAAATCACGCATTTTAAACCCAATAACGCGCAAGCGATAGCCGTCGCCACGCCATGCTGTCCGGCGCCTGTTTCAGCGATGATCCTTGTTTTACCCATTTTTTTCGCTAAAAGAGCCTGCCCTAAAGCCTGATTAGTCTTGTGCGCCCCGCCATGGATTAAATCCTCTCGTTTTAAATAAAGCTTGACTTTAGGGTTAGAAACGATATTTTGACACAAGGTTAAAGGGCTAGGACGGCCCACAAAATCCTTTAAAAGACGAAAATATTCTTTTTGGAATTTTTCATCTTTCAAACACGCATCAAACGCCTGTTCTAACTCTCTTAATGCAGGCACTAACAACTCCGAAACAAAACTCCCTCCAAACTCCCCAAAATACGCTTTTTTATTCATTTTAATACTCTCTTAAAATGCGGGCTAACCGCTTGATTTTACCCTTATTTTTAATCCCGGGGCTTATTTCTAAACCCGAATTGAAATCCAAACCCAACGCTTTAACTTTCAAGGCTTTTTGAATATTATCCAAATTAAGCCCACCAGCTAGCATGAAAGGCGTTTTGACATTTTCTAAAATTTCCCAATCAAAACTCACGCCATTGCCTCCCATTTTATCCCCTTTAGTGTCGTATAAAATCAGAGAGGCTTCTTGAATTTTAGGTGCTAAATCTTTAGCGTTCATCACGCTCACTACTTGCCAGATCGCACAAGTTTTAGGGAGCGATTTTTTCAATTGAGCGATTTCTTTAGGCGAATAGTTATAAAGCTGCACCGCTTTTAAATCAAGCTTTTTAACGATTTTTTGAATTTTTTTAATTTTATCTTTCACAAACACGCCCACAAAATCCAGTTTTTTAACCGCTTTTGTGATTTTTAAAGCTTCTTTAGGCTTGATGTATCTGGGCGAAGATTTTTCAAAAATCAAACCCCCATAAATGAAATGGTTTTTATAAACGGCTTGAGCGTCTTTAATCCTTGTAAGCCCGCACACTTTATTTTCGCCTAAAATCAATTTAATGCATGCTTTTTTCAAATCTTTTTGTGCCATTAAAGAGCTGCCCACTAAAAAGCCATTCACATAAGGGGCTAGGGCTTTGATTTGCGCATGCGAATAAATACCGGACTCACTGATAATGAGCGCATCTTTAGGCAATAAGGGGCGTAATTCTAGCGTGTGGTTAATATCGGTTTTTAAGGTGTGCAAATCCCTGTTATTGATGCCTATAATGTCGTATTGGAGTTTGAGCAAGCGTTTGATTTCTTGCTGGTTGGAAACTTCAGTTAACACGCTCATGTTTAAGGATTTGGCGAGGTTAAAAAGCTCTAAATAATTTTTATCATCTAACGCGCTTAACATTAAAAGCACCGCATCAGCTCCCATCATTCTAGCAAGTTTGATCTGAAAAGCGTCAATGATAAAATCTTTGCATAAAATGGGCTTGGTGGAATGTTGCGAAACGATCTTAATGTTTTCATAAGAGCCTAAAAAATATTTAGCATCGGCTAAAACTGAAACACAAGAGGCAAATTTTTCATAAGTCTTGGCTATTTTCAGCAAATCAAAATCTTTTCTGATCAGGCCTTTAGAGGGCGATGCTTTTTTGCATTCTAAAATAAAACTTGTTTTTTTTTCTAATAGCGCCTTTTTAAAATCCCTATCGCTTGGGTTTATGTTTGCGGGCAAGGCGTAATTTTTTTTGAGCAAAGAGACTTCTAAAAGTTTGTCTTTAAGGATGTTTTCTAACACGCTAGGCATGGCTTAATCTTATGATTTTTTGTAAATGCGTATAGGGCGCTTTGGTTTTTAAATGCTCTAAAGTCATGCCCACGCCCTCTTTTAAATTTTTAGCCTTATGGCTTAAATACAACAAACTCGCCACATTCGCCACAACCACCATCGTGTGCGAATCCTTTCCTTTATTTTCTAAAATATCTAAACACGCTTGAACGCTTTCTTGTGCGTTTTCAATCTGTAATTCTTTCAAATCATAGGGGGGTAAGTCAAAATCTTTAGCGCTCAAGTCATACTCTAAAATTTCGTTATTTTTCAATTCACACGCATGCGTAATATCGTGCAACACGATTTCATCTGTCCCCCCTCCATTAATTACCATCGCCCTTTTAACACCTAAAGCCTTTAATGCTAGCGCCATGGTCTTGCACAAGGATTTGTCATACACGCCTAAAAGCTGGATTTTGGGTCTTAAGGGGTTGATTAAAGGCCCTAAGCAATTGAAAATCGTTTTAGTGAAAAGCTCTTTTCTTAAAGGGGCGGATTTTTTAAAACTTTGATGGTATAAAGGCGCGAACAAAAACCCAAAATGCGTTTGTTTGAAGCAATTCTCTAATTGCGTGGGATTCATTGCAATATTCACGCCTAAATTTTCCAACAAATCCGCGCTCCCGCTATGACTGGAAACGCTCCTTGATCCGTGTTTAGCCATAGGCAATCCCATAGAGCTGGCAATGAGCGCAGCAATCGTGCTGATATTGATCGTTTTTAACCCATCGCCCCCTGTGCCGCAATTGTCTATTAGATCCAAGCCGCTGTTAAAAGGCTTAGGGGCATGCTCTAAAAGCGTGGTTGCAGCAACGCTAATCTCTTTAAAGCTCTCGCCCTTGATTTTTAAAGCGCACAAAATGGCCCCAAGTTGTGCCGGGCTTACTTTTTCGTTGATAATGAGAGTGAATAATTTTTGGACTTCTTCATCGTTCAAGTCTTTTTGATGATACAAGGCGTTTAAAATCTCTTTCATGACAACCCTCTTAAAAACCCCACACTTTGCTCTAACAACGCCCTCCCTTGTAAAGTCATGATGCTTTCAGGGTGGAATTGATAGGCTAAAATTTTATCTTCTTCATTGATAATAGCCATAGGGATATTGTCATGCTCAGCGATCACTTCTAAATTGTTAGGCAATCCGCTCGCCATTAAAGAATGGTAACGCCCCACCACCATGCTCTCCCCTAAACCTTTAAAAACGGCATGCTTTTTGAGCGCGATAGTGGTCGCTTTGCCATGCACGATTTCTTTACTCCTTATAATTTTAGCCCCATAGCTTTGCGCTAAAGCTTGCAAGCCTAAACAAACCCCTAAAATGGGGAATTTCTTTTTAGCCATTTCAATGATTTTTAAAAGATTGCCTGAATTGCTAGGATTACCAGGCCCGGGCGAGATGAACAATAAAGGGGTTTTTGATTCTTCATGCATTAAGCCCATGAGATAACTCGGATCAATATCGTTTTGATAAACAGCCACTTCATAACCCAAACACTCTAATTCATACACCAAATTATAAGAGAAAGAATCAAAATTATCTATAAAAAAGATTTTCATAAGCTTGTTTTCCTGATCGCATCAATAAGGGCTTGCGCTTTGGCTCTTGTTTCATTCGCTTCGTTTTGCGGCACGCTGTCTAATACGATACCGGCTCCTGCTTGGATCACGGCTTTGTTGTTTTTAACAAAACATGAACGGATAGTGATGCAAGAATCCATAGAACCCTCGCTGTTTAAATACCCCACACTCCCCCCATAAGAGCCTCTCCTTTGCTTTTCTAGTTGGTAAATGAGCCTGATCGCAGAGATTTTAGGCGCTCCGCTGAGCGTGCCGGCGTTCATAAAACTCCTGTAAGCATGCAAACTATCGCACCCTTTTTTCAATTCCCCCACAACCCTTGAGACTAAATGCATGACATTGGAATACTTATCCACTTTTAAAAGCTTGTCGCAATAGCGTTTTTTTGAAACTCTGGCCATGTCGTTTCTGGCTAAATCCACTAGCATGATGTGTTCAGCCCTTTCTTTATAGTCGTGTTGCAAATCAAATTCCATTTTACTATCCAAGTCGTAATCAATATTGCCTTGTTTGTCCTTACCTCTTAAACGGGTGCCAGCAATGGGATAAATTTCAGCCGTATTCATTAAAGCGTTGTATTTTAAGGCGCTCTCAGGGCTTGCCCCAAAAAGAATAAAATCGCTGTCTTTGATATAGAACATATAAGGGCTAGGGTTAGAGAGCTTTAAATGATAATACGCGCTCAAACCCTCCAAGCACTCCATATAAAAGCTGCGCGACAACACCGCTTGAAAGATCTCGCCCTTTTTGATTTCTTCTTGTAAGGATAGCGCTCTTTTTTCAAACTCGCTATCATCACAACTAACGCTAACTTCTCTACTTTGCTTGGATTTTTTAGGGACAAAGTCGCTTTTGATGCTTTTAGCCAACTCTTTTAAATTTTGTAATTCCTGGGCTATCTCTGTTTTAAAGCGTTCATCAAAGCACGCCCCCAAGATTTCAGCGCTTTTTTCTTTATGGTCTATGATGATCAAATTTTGCGCGACATAAAAAATAAAGTCATGCGCTGTGTTGTCTTTTGCTTTTAAGTGTGGTAAATCTTCAAAAAAATTGAGCATTTCAAAAGAAAAAACGCCCGCGCTAAAAAGCATAAAAGGGTGTTTGGGTTTTGTTTTGACGCTTTTAAAAAGCCCCCTTAAAGCGTCAAAAGGGCTAGGCTCAAAGAGTTTTAAAAACTCATCTTGCGTTTTTTTATTTTTGGTGTAGGTTAAGGTTAGGGCATTGTCTTGTATAGGCGTTTTAAAAAACGCGCTCAATTTTTGCAAAAACGCCTCGCCATTAGGCGTTAGGCTAGTGATGGTTACGATATTGTGGTTGCAAATCAGTTTCAAACAGGCTTTGGCTATTAAAAGGGATTTGGTGTGCGCTTTGCTCTCAATCTCAGCGCTTTCAAAAAGCAAGGTGTGTGGTTGCTCTAATTGTTCATAAAGAGCTAGGGGATAGGGAATGTAAGGGGCTTTTTCTATAAGACTAACCATCAATTTCTTCACGCTAAAAATAAACTCGTATTTTACAAGAAATAGATAAATGAGCGGTTAAATTAATGACCATTATAAAGCCTAGTTGGTGCGAAAACTAACAACTCAAGCTGTTATCAAGTTGGATTTCTCAAGGTTAAATTTAAAGAAAATTAGAAATTTTAATGAGAATGTAAAAAACCACTTTAATCAGATTAAACTTTTTGAGCGTTGTTAAGGTTGTTTGTGTAATACTTGTTGTCGTTATCTTTCATTGCGTGTGGCAAGAAAGATTTGGTGCGATAAATTCAAGGATCATTTCACTTTCTTTTTCAATGTCAATCAAACCCATATCGTTTGAGCCATCAGGCGGGGTGATGCCCAAAAATCGCTCATTAAAAGGCCGCCATCGGGCAATAGAAGCAGTAAGTTCGTTAGGGTAAAACCCAATAGATTGGTTGTCAAACAAAGCGTTCACATGCAAAGGGCCTGAAGCGTTCCCAATATAGACGGATAAATTCGCGCACAATTTGGCCAAATCCACTAAACTATGGCTCGTATCATAGAGATGGGCGAAAGGGACTTTTTTAAGAAGCTCTTCTGTGGCATTCCTTTCGCTTGGCCCGCAAATAAGAATGATCTCGCAACTCAAATTCTTGTGTAAAAAATCAATCAGTTTGATAAAGTGTGAAATGGGCAATACGGGCGAACTGCCTCCGCTATGCATATGCACACCAATCCATAACAAACCAACATTAGCGTTGAGTTTTGAAGCGATGAGGGAGCGCTCTTTGGATTTGTCTTTAAGTTTCCATGCGATTTTTTTGATTGAAGCGTTAGGGAGATCATGATCTTTACAAAAAACATGGATGAGATCCAAATTGTATTCGTATTCGGTTTTTAAGCATAAAGAGCGGTTTTGGCGCACGCTCTTTTTATAGAACCAAGAATAGATTTTGGTCTTAGGGGCTAGGATGTAAGGAATAAATTTCCTCAAACTAAAAGCGAGTTTAGCGTTTTTAAAATTAGAAAATAAAGCTATAATTCAAGATAAAATTTCACGGTAGGATTCTTATGAATATTCTCAAATTACTATTGCCTATTACAATACTACTATTGCCTATTACAATACTACTATTGCCTATTGTGTTGGTATATGGTTATTTTAACCGGAAGACTTCTGATTGGTCTCTTAGGCTCTTTGAAATGACGCAACGCCTGATTGACAAGCTGCTTTCTATCGCCCCCATTAAACGCCAAAACGCCACAGAAAAAGCCTTGTGTATTGTGAGACTGGATGTTGTGGGCGATTATATCTTAACGCGCAATTTTTTTGCTCCCTTCAAAGAGCATTACAAAGATTATAAAATTGTTTTTATTGGCAATTCAATCATCAAAGATTTGAGCGTCATTGCAGATAGCCCTTATATTGATGAATTTATTTTTTTAGATCATTCCATTTGGAATCAATATAATGGATACATTCACAGCAGGCAACATGCCTTTAGATTTCTGCGTTATTTGCTCAAATTTTTCATCAAGCGCTACAATGAATTGTTGATGCTTAAAAAAACGCATTACGAGATTGCCATTAACCCCGTTTTGCCTTGGGGTGACATTTTAAGAGATGATATAGTGATGAAACACTTAGACGCTTCTTTTAAGGTTAGCGTAAGGCATGAACCTTTTGTGGATAGGGGCCATCATAGTGTCTATGTTAGCGAAGGGAAAATCAGCCATTTTTACACCCATCTTTTCAATATCCCTAAGGTGAGCAAATTCTTATTTGAATTCCATCAGGATTTATTTTCTGCTTTTTTCAAAACTTTTAAAGGAGTGGATTTAGCTCCTGTGCCTTTTGGCATGGAATTGCCGCCATCTTCGGTTCTTAAAGAAAGTTCGCAAAATTTACTCAATGGTTTGAGTTCTCGCTATGGCGTGTTGAATTTGGGATCAAGCGATTTTTTTAGGTGTTATAGGTATTTTAATAGGATTGTGCGTTATTTGAATGAAGACATTCAGCTAGTGATTTGCGGGACAACGCCCACAGAAGCAAAAGAAGCTGCTAAGTTGGTAAAAGCTCATAAAAATGCCATATCGTTAGTAGGGAAAACTAGCTTATTGGAATACGCCTATATCATTAAGGGCGCTGAATTTGCATTAGGGAATGAATCCAGTATCGCTCATTTTGCAGCGGCTCTTAAAGTGCCTTACATTTTTATTTTAAGCAATGGCAGTTCTTATGCAACCTTTCACCCTTATCCTAAAACGCTTTGTGCTACCCATCATGTGATTTATCCCACTGAGTTTGCAAATCTTAGAGAATCAAAGAAAATTTGGGAACAACGAGATGTGAATACGATAAAACCTAGTGCCGTGATAGCAAGCATCAAAGAGCACGCCCCGCATTTATTAAAAGAGAACACTCCTGATGATATTGATAAAGATTACTTCATAGAAGAAGTGTAGTAGCCTAAGCAACGCCGTTTTATATTCTAACGCCGTTGTTTCATCCTTGCTTTTAGAGTGGCTGACTAGATAAGGGGCGTAAATAGAGGTTGTAATTATGTAATTATGTCTGTTCCAAATAAAATTACGCTTCGTTCGTTTTCATTATAACGCTCCTTAAAAAACATGAGAAAGTATTATAACGATGATTGCCTTATTAGAAGTTTAGCATGCATGTTATAGAGTGCTAATCTCTAATCTGTGCGTCAATGCATCTTTAATGCCCCTATTTAAATCTATATCGCTCATCTGTATATTGGATAATAATGCTTCATAAATCATATTGCGATTATTTTCTTTAGCTCCAACATGATAAAAATGCTCTTTAGTTACGATAGGGTAACTTTTCCAAATAGAAAAAATATAATCATTTTTACTAAAAACTAACGCCTTAAAGCCCCTAGCTTTTAGCTATGGGGATACAAGGCGAAACGCCTTTAGGCGTTAAATACCAATGTGGAATAGGGGTATTAGAGTCAATATCATGCACAAAAATAGGGGTAATGTTATGAATATCTTGTATTAGTTATTTTTTTTGTATATACTACAAATATGAGTAACGCTGTTTTATACAAAAGCAATCATAATGTTGTCTATTCTTGCAAATACCATATCGTGTGGTGTCCTAAATACAGGCGTAAGGTCTTAGTGGGAGCTGTAGAAATGAGATTGAAAGAAATCATTCAAGAAGTGGCTAAAGAATTAAGAGTAGAGATTATAGAGATGCAAACCGATAAAGACCATATCCACATTTTAGCTGATGTTGATCCAAGCTTTGGAGTGATGAAGTTCATTAAAACCGCTAAAGGTCGTAGCAGTAGGATATTAAGACAAGAATTTAATCACTTAAAAACAAAACTACCTACTTTATGGACCAATTCCTGTTTCATTTCAACAGTGGGGGGTGCACCTTTGAATGTTGTCAAACAATACATTGAAAACCAACAAAACAGCAACCGCCCTAAGCAAAAAGAAAAATGGAAAAATTATGTTGATAACCTACAAACAAAAGCTCTATAAGAACGATAAGAATAGGCGTATAGACACACTATTAAGGCGTTATGGCGTGTTTTATAATCATTGCATTGCCTTGCACAAACGCTATTATAGACTTTTCAAAAAGTATTTAAAGCTTAACGATTTGCAAAAACACACCACCAAATTGAAAAAGACCCATCGTTATGCTTTTTTAAAAACACTGGGCTCACAAACCCTGCAAGATTTAACTGAAAGGATAGATAAAGCGTTTAAAAAATTCTTTAAGAAACAAGCCAAATTGCCACGATTTAAAAAAGTAGCCAACTACAAATCTTTCACTTTCAAAAGCCAAGTTGATAAAAAGACAGGGTTGAATAAGGGAGTGGGGTTTGAGATAAAAGACAATGTTGTTTCTTTTAATGGTTATAGCTACAAGTTCATTAAAACTTATGCTTTGATAGGGAAAGTAAAAACTCTAACCATTAAAAGAGATAATATGGGCGATTATTTCTTGTGTCTAGTCTGTGAATTAGAAAATAACCCTAACAAGCAAACCGCATGCACTAAAAGCGTGGGCTTTGACTTTGGGTTAAGGACTTTTTTAACCGGATCTGACAATACTAAGATAGAATCGCCTTTATTTTTCTCTCAATACTTGCCTTTGATTAAACGACTTAGTAAAAACCTTAGCAAGAAAGTTAAGGGTTCTAATAACTTTAAAAAAGCTAAAAAGAAACTAGCCCAACTGCACCAAAAAATCAAACACTTAAGAACCGATTTCTTTTATAAATTGGCTTTGAAATTAAGCAAAAAATACCAAAGCATTTTCATTGAAGACTTGAACATGAAAGCTATGCAAAAACTTTGGGGCAGGAAAGTGAGCGATATAGCTTTTAGCGAGTTTGTGAAAATCCTTGAAAACAAGGCTCATGTCGTTAAGATTGATAGATTTTATCCTAGCTCTAAGACTTGTTCTAATTGTTTATCTGTTGATGAAAACTTTAATAAAGACATTAAAAAATTAGGCAAAACAGATAAAGAAAGAGAATACCACTGCAAATATTGCGGATTGGAACTAGACAGGGATTTAAATGCAGCTATCAATATTCATAGGGTTGGGGCATCAATCCTTGGGGTAGAATTTGTAAGACCTACCTAGTAGGCTGAGTTTGCTTGATCCCAATTTTCCTTATGCTAGCTAGAATCCCCTAGCTTTAGCTATGGGGAGTATGTCAAGATATTTATTGCTAAACCATGTAGAAAGAATGAAATTGCACCTGGATTTTGACAACACTTGTTGCAATGCAACTTCATTTTCTTCATTCCAGCAATCAAAATAATCTGCATTTCTTCCAATATAAGGGGGATCAGCATAAATTAAATCGCTTTTGTTCGTTTCTAAAATAGTTTGTTGGAAATCTTGACACTTGAATTCATAATGATTGCTTTTAATCATTTTTGCTGTATTTTCTACTTGATTGACAATCTTAGTAACCAAGCTTTGGGAGAAACGCTGCGGTTTTTTACAAAACGGCACATTGAATTTCCCTTTTTGATTGAAGCGTATCATGCCATTAAAACACGCGCGATTTAAGAATAGAAAATCAAGAGGATCACAATCTTTATTGAATCGTTCTCTCACTTCATAGTAATATTCTCCATTGCTTTGCAATAATTTCAAACCTTCTTCGTTGAGAAATTCTCTCACAATATTTGGAGTGATCTTTTCATCTTGAATGGCTTGATAGAAATGGATTAAATGCGGATTGCTATCGCACAACAACGCTCTTTTAGGCTGGATATTAAAAGCACAACGCCTGTCCCCATAAACGGCTCAACCCAACGCTCAAATGCAACCTTTTTTGAAACCCCCTTAATCCAATCTACTAATTTGGCCTTAATACCTTGGGATTTTATGGGTGGGATCAGTGTTTTCATCATTAAGACTTGCTCCTATTTTTTATAAGATTGATTTTTTGAATATCAATTCCTTTAAATTCAAGGAAATCAGCTAATTTTGTCAATTTTTTAAAACTACCTTGATTTTTTAAATCAGGTATCATTAACACGCCTTGATTGATCCAATATTCATCAAAAATTTGTTCGCCAAGATTTTTAAACACGCCATTCCCTTGCAAAATATCATCAATATATTGAATGCTGCCAATATTAGCCGTATTACCACTCCCGCCCTTATCGCTAGCGATTTTCCATTTCTCTTCAGCAAAAAATATAAAATCCTTTGATTTTCCAATCTCCCAACTGGGTTGTAACATGGTCAGTTAATTCTGTTGCAAAAACCTTAAGTTTTTCAATAAAATTTTATTTGACTGACTCCATAACTACCTTTCAAACACTCAATTGCTACCAAATATATACAACTGATTATAACACGAAAATTATCGCTTTTAATGTTGTAAAAATTTGCTTCTCCTCACCAAATGAGCGCTTCTTTTAAGGCTTTTAAAATCTCTTCATAACTTTCTAACGCATAGACTTTGATTGCCCCACCTCCATCAAATTATTTAAGCGCACCGCTTTTAAAACCGCCGATGACCTTTTTAAGGCGAGGCAAAATCACGCGCTCAAAATGCTCCCCCATTTCAATACCGATATACTTCCTCTTCAACTTGTGCTCCACCGCACAAGTCGTCCCGCTCCCAGCGAAAAAGTCTAAAACCGCTTGTGGGAAAAAAATACGATTATCAGCGATCAATTCTTGTAATTTTTCTTGTGAAAAACGCCATGAATAACCATGCGGAGGGTATATTTCTTGCTTGGTGTAGGGGTTAAAAATAGGGTAAATATTACGCTCAACAGCCGATCCAACTGATAAATCGGAGGACTTCCACACACCCCTTTCATCGTTATCTAAATTTTTATAGCGCGCATTCATCTCGCTTGTGCGTTCAAGGGTAAATCGGAGACCTTGACTTTGATGCCGCATTCATCAGCAAAGAAGCAAGCGATAACAACATCTACCGCAGAGGTGGGGGTTCAGTATTCCCTTTATTCTGCCTTATCTAATCTTGTTTTAGTTTGCGATAGAGGCTCTAAAGTAAGCCCCATTTCTAATGTTTTTGTAACGAACATGCTTTGTGATTTGCATGTGAATGGATCGGGGGGGTTATGCGTTTTTGTTGTATCGTTTAGAATAGCAAAAACCACTCATAAATCAACCATTTACTCCATTTAAATGCTGAAGTTATATTCTAAAAATTTGTAACGCAATCAAACTCGTTCAAAATAAGTCATTTCTTTAGAATTGGATGGCACATCTTCTTTCAAGAGATGGGGTGCAAAATGTTTAATGGTATCAATAACATCTTGCGGGTTCACAAAATCCACTGGTGGGTGCGACATAGTCATGGCTTTAAACATCCAGTTGCTAGACCTAGAAATTATTTTTTGAAAATCCCTTGGATAGATCATGTGGACATTAGGGCCAATTTTCTTTGGGTAGGGGTGGAATCTTGGGCTTGATAAACCCGAAGAGACTATGAACGCGTAAGGGATTTTCAAACAAGCGCTCAAATGCATGATGGAAGACTCATTGCCCATCGCAAAACTAGCGTTCTTTAAAAGATGGAGGTATTCTATCAAACTGGTTTGATTGACTAAAGAAATGGCATTTTTGTGGCGTTTTAGAATGGAATTGGCAAGCTTTTCGTCTTCTTTAGAGTTTCCGCAAAGAACGAGTTGGTAGTCAGGATTTAAGAAAGCAATCATCTCATCAAAGCACCTATACACTCTAAAATCATCGCTAGCTCCGAGATTCAACACGCCATAAGGTGGTTTTAGAATATTCTTAAACTTTTCATATTCAAAAGCGATGGGGAGTTTTAATTCAAGTTCAACAAACCCTATATCCACGCCCTTAAAATGCTTAAAAAAAGACTGAAAAAAATCTTGATTGGAATCATAGAGGAATTGCGGCACTTCTTTAGGATAGAACAAATGCGTGTAAAAACTTTTTCTAATTTCCCCTCTCTTTCTATAATCGGTCCTAAAGAAAGATTCTATTGGGTGGGTGCAAAAAACCCCAACTTTATTTTCGGCAATCAAGTGCTTTATAATAGCGTCTTCTTTAGTTGAAAAATAAAACATAGAACTATTAATGCATATCTCATAGCTTTCTTTTCTCAAATGAGAAACATCTTCATAGCGTTTTCTCATGAATTTTGGGAGAAAAAATAACAATTCTTTTAGTTTTGAAAGGCGTGAGCCATTAGCACCAATCCGCAAGTATTTTTCCCAGTAAATGTTATCTAAAAAGATAAACTTATCTATATATTTGGAATCGCAATGGGTCGCTATGTCCTTAATAGCGGTGTTTCCAATAAAAGTGATTTCATAATCTTCAAAATATTTTTTAAAAAGAGGTAAAAAATTGCGATAGAGTATATAATCTCCAATAAGATCCAAGCGGATAAAACATAAGGTTTTTTTACGAATGGGTGGAGGAGTAGGCTTTGTAAGGGTGAGCAATCTGTCTAGTTGGTTTTGGATGCGAATAAGACTGTCTTTTTGAAAGGTATAACGACTTTTAAAGAACCTCCTAACAATTGGAATCTTTTGAATAAGAGAAATTCTTGCGATGGTTCCAACCACCAAAACGAAAGCTATATAAGGGTAATAATAAAGATAAGATAATTTTGATTTTAAAAACAAAGAGAGTAAAAATTTCAAAAATAGCTCCTATTTTTTAGCGTTCAATCATGTAAAATCCACGCAAACATTAAGAATAAACAAAGATGTAATTATAGCAAAAATATCTTATCAAAGCTGCATCTTGCGGTAATTGATAAAACTAACAATATTCTCACCCTCTTTTTCAATGTCAATCAAACCCATATCGTTTGAGCCATCAGGCGGGGTGATGCCCAAAAATCGCTCATTAAAAGGCCGCCATCGGGCAATAGAAGCAGTAAGTTCGTTAGGGTAAAACCCAATAGATTGGTTGTCAAACAAAGCGTTCACATGCAAAGGGCCTGAAGCGTTCCCAATATAGACGGATAAATTCGCGCACAATTTGGCCAAATCCACTAAACTATGGCTCGTATCATAGAGATGGGCGAAAGGGACTTTTTTAAGAAGCTCTTCTGTGGCATTCCTTTCGCTTGGCCCGCAAATAAGAATGATCTCGCAACTCAAATTCTTGTGTAAAAAATCAATCAGTTTGATAAAGTGTGAAATGGGCAATACGGGCGAACTGCCTCCGCTATGCATATGCACACCAATCCATAACAAACCAACATTAGCGTTGAGTTTTGAAGCGATGAGGGAGCGCTCTTTGGATTTGTCTTTAAGTTTCCATGCGATTTTTTTGATTGAAGCGTTAGGGAGATCATGATCTTTACAAAAAACATGGATGAGATCCAAATTGTATTCGTATTCGGTTTTTAAGCATAAAGAGCGGTTTTGGCGCACGCTCTTTTTATAGAACCAAGAATAGATTTTGGTCTTAGGGGCTAGGATGTAAGGAATAAATTTCCTCAAACTAAAAGCGAGTTTAGCGTTTTTAAAATTAGAAAATAAAAAAATAAGAGCGTCAATGGGTTTACTTTTGAGAGTGGCGCTCAAATGATGATCTTCTATGATGACTTCATCAATGAAAGGGAATTCTAAGGCTATTGGGGTGGTATAGCTAGGCACAACCACGCCCAAATACACTTCCTTGCCTTTTTCTAAAAAGGCATGCTTTAGAGCGATTAAAGCCGGAATGGCTAAAATAAAATCGCCTAATTTATCGTTACGGATCACAAAAACTTTTTGAGAGTTTTCTTTATCTTTACATTTTAAATCTTCAAACCCTACAAAATCCACGACTCCGCCTAAGAGATCAAATTTTTTGTCATGTTAGCAAAAATTGTTCTTATGCGATGGATAAATTTTATTTTTTATTCTGCCATGCTTTTATGGGTTCATCTTCCCATGTGCCATAGAGAGAGTTGGGTAAAATGATCCACTCAGTGCCAAATTTTTGAGCGTTTTGCAAGACTTTAGCTCGTTGTTCTTGGCTGTTTTTAGCGTCTTTAGCAAAAATAGCGTCAAAATCATGCAAAGTGTCGCCCACTTGTAAAACAATCGCATAATCCTTAGCGACTGATTCTCGCCTAACGGCTTTAGACTTGCCTTTTTCTTTCAATAAAACGGATTCTTCACTCACTTGGGGGAGTTTGAAACTTTTGAGCGTTTTTAAAGTGAATGCCTTATTTTTTTGCGTGCGGTTAGAAATGTAAAAAATCTTAACGCCCTTAGAATTAGCGTATTCTAAAAAGTCTAGCGCTCCAGGAATGAGCGTAAGAGAGCCTTCTTTTTCAAATTTATCCCAAGTTTCTGGGGTGTATTTAATGCAATTTTTGACTAAATAGCCCGCATAATCAAAAGTGTTTAAAACGGTTTCATCTAAATCCAAGATGACGGCTGGCTTTTTGTCTTTAACGAGCTTGAGGTTATTGTCTAGCGCCATTTTCGCCATTTTGTAACTTTGCAATTGCAAGGCTCTAATTTCAGCGCTTTGCTGATGATACTTAACGCTTCTTGTTATGGGCGAAACGCATTCTTTAGCATTTAACACACTCATCAAACTCAATCCTAATAAAACTGATGCAAGGGTCTTTTTTATCATAACAACACCTACCTAATGGGGATTTTTTGTATTATACCTTAAAACAGATGATTAGGAGTATTTTACCATTAACCAATTTGTTGTATAGTTGGCGTTTTTAATTCAAAATGAAGCGAGGAAACAATGAAAAAAATGTTAGCGTTCACCCTTTTGGGCGTTAGTTTGGCGTTTGCAAAACCTTATACGATTGATAAGGCAAACTCTAGCGTGTGGTTTGAGGTCAAACACTTCAAATTCAATGAAACAAGAGGCGTGTTTGATAGTTTTGATGGCAAAATTGATGCCGATCCTAATACCAAAGCTCTCAATGTTTTTGAGGGTAAAATTGATATTAAAAGCATTAACACCAGGAACAAAAAAAGAGATGACCACTTAAGGACAGCAGAGTTTTTTGATGCCATGAAATACCCCAAAGGGAGCTTTAAAATGACCAAATATGAAGATGGTAAAATCCATGGGGATTTGACCCTTCATGGCGTAACCAAACCTGTCGTATTGGAAGCCAAGATCGAAGCCCCTTTACAAAACCCCATGAACAAAAAAGAATTCATGGTGCTACAAGCTGAAGGCAAAATCAACCGCAAGGATTTTGGTATCGGTAAAACATTTAACGATGCTGTTGTCGGGGATGAAGTAAAGATTGAGCTCAAACTAGAAGCTTACGCCCAATAAACTTTTTGCAAGAAACAAATTTTTGTTTCTTGTGGCTTTTTGTGGTTTTCTTTTCTAGTAATAATCTTTATTTGATAGTCTTTATCTTGCCCAATACCTCAAAACATCAAAGCCTTTAATAGCGTTTTTACACCAATCGTTTAAAAAATTGAACGCCTATTTTGAATATATTAAACATTTTTCTATTTTTATGCTAAACTATTTTGAGTTTCAGCCGATATGACTTGATACGGAGATTAAACCAATCATAAATAGTAAGGTTGATTCCATCTCGCTCTGTAACAGGTTTGAAACCATGCATCTAAGATTGACTCCTATCTTGTAAGTGCCATACTACAAGTTTCCATAATAAAAACTTCTAAAATCAAAACCTGCAGAGCGAGATGAAACCAACCTTTTTACTGCCACAAAGGATAGCCAGTCTTAAACAATATGAAGATAATATAAGCCTTGCAATACCATTAATCGCCACTCAAAATCACAGATATTTTAATACAGCGTTCAATTTTTGAATAATAAGGGGCTTTCTCAAAAACAAATTTTTATACCATATTACGAGCTTTCGTGTTAGAATGCGTTGAATGGATTTTAGGAGTGTAAAATGCAAGTTTCGCAATACCTGTATGAAAACGCGCAATCTATTTGGGAGGATTGCATTTCCCATCCGTTTGTTCAAGGCATAGGGCGTGGGACTTTAGAAAGGGATAAATTCCGTTTTTATATCATTCAGGATTATTTGTTCCTTTTAGAATACGCTAAGGTGTTTGCTCTAGGCATAGTTAAAGCTTATGATGAAGCGCTGATGAGAGAGTTTTCTAACGCTATACAAGATATTTTGAATAACGAAATGAGTATCCATAACCATTACATTAGAGAACTTCAAATCACTCCAATGGAATTGCAAAACGCGCGCCCCACTCTAGCGAATAAATCCTACACAAGCTACATGCTCGCTGAAGGGTTTAAAGGCTCTATCAAAGAAGTTACGGCGGCTGTTCTATCCTGTGGTTGGAGCTATTTAGTGATCGCGCAAAATTTAAGCCAAATCCCCAACGCTTTAGAACATGCCTTTTATGGGTATTGGATTAAGGGCTATAGCTCCAAAGAATTTCAAGCGTGTGTAAATTGGAATATCAATTTGCTTGATTCCCTAACTCTCGCTTCTTCCAAACAAGAAATTGAAAAATTAAAGGATATTTTTACCACTACAAGCGAATACGAGTATTTGTTTTGGGATATGGCGTATCAAAAAAGCTAATCCCCATTGATTTATGCTACAATCAAAACCAAAGGGGTGCTTTTTAAAATATTCAAGTTTTTAAAAGGCTGAGATCAAACCCGTAGAACTTGTCAAGGTAATTCTTGCGTAAGGAAATAGCATGTTAATAACCACCCAACTACCCAAACGATTTTACGCCACACTCATTCTTGCTTGCGTGTTTTTAATTACCACTAATATCCTTGTCAAAGGCTCGTTCATGAACCTTTTAGCAGGGCTTAGTGGGGTTTTATATGCGTTTTTTGCTGGGGAGAGGCAAACAATTTGCTTTGTGTTTGGTCTTATTTATAATTTGAGTTACGCTTATGTCGCTTATCAGTGGAAATTAAACGCTGATGTGATTTTATGCCTTTTTTTGTATATGCCAGTAACGATTTATGGGCTATTTGCGTGGAAAAAGACAGAGCAGCATGAAGGCGCTATCAAGGCTCAAAAGCTTTCCAAAAAGTGGCGTTTTATTCTCGTTTTAGGCGTAGGGGTTTTAACTTGTGTGAGCGCTTTGTTTTTTAAAGAGATCAAAACGAATTTTTTATGGGCAGAGAGTTTTAATTTCATCATCTTTATTATTGCTTTTATTTTACAGGTTTTGCGTTATATGGAGAGTTATGTTTTAATGACTTTGGGGAATATCGTGTCTGTTATCGTGTGGTTTTGTATTTTCCAAATTTCTACAGAAAGCTTGGTGCAGCTCTTCACAACGATTTTATACCTTTTTATTGGCTTGTATTATTTTAACCGGTGGAATAAGTCATGCAAGCAGTGATTTTAGCCAATGGGGAGTTTCCTAAATCTCAAAAATGCTTAGACATTTTAAAAAACGCTCCTTTTTTAATCGCATGCGATGGGGCTGTTGCGTCTTTGCATGCATTCAATTTCAAGCCCAGCGTTGTTATAGGCGATCTAGACAGCATTGATTCGCATTTGAAAGCCTTGTATAACCCTATACGCGTGAGCGAACAAAACAGCAACGATTTATCCAAAGCCTTTTTTTATGCTTTGAATAGGGGCTTTGATGATTTTATTTTTTTAGGGTTGAATGGCAAGCGAGAAGATCATGCTTTAGCGAACACTTTTTTATTGTTGGAGTATTTTAAATTTTGCCAAAAAATCCAAGCCATAAGCGATTATGGTCTGTTTAGGGTGTTAGAAACCCCTTTGACTTTGCCCAGTTTTAAAGGGGAGCAAATCTCGCTTTTTAGTTTGGATCTTAAAGCCCGATTCACTTCCAAAAACCTCAAATACCCCTTAAACAACTTGCGTTTAAAAACGCTCTTTTCTGGCTCGCTCAATGAAGTCACAGATAGTTTTTTTAGCCTTAGCTCTGAACCTAAATCGGTGGTGCTGGTGTATCAAAAGTTTTTATGAGTGGGTTTTGTTAGAGCAAGTATAGAAAGATTGATTCAGTCTCGCTTTGTGTGGTAGGTGGTCGGTTTTAGCGTTTTTATTATGCATTGTGTGGCGGACACAATGTAGGAACTCATAATTTTTTTAACGAAACCACCACAAAGCCACTAAACCAACCTACTACCCACATCGGCTAAAATCCAAAGCAGTTTAATGTAAAAGGAAAATAACCAATATCTATAGCGTGTCTAAAAACATGCTTGAGTCAATCTAGCTCAATTTTCAGCAGTTGGATTTCTTAAAATCATCAAACCAATTGGAAATCTCAATAAAAATGCAAGAAATACCGCTCAATTAAAGGGTGGGATAGAAGCGAGTTTTGAGTTTATTTTAATTTTTTAAAAATGGGGTTTTAGTTACTTTATTTTTGCCGTTTGGAGATTATCGCTTAACTAAGCTCTTTTATATTTTGATTACAGAAAACGCTTTTAGCATTTTTTAAATTTTATAATTAACGCTCAATAAAACAAAATCAAAGCTTTTAAGCGCTTCTTTTAAAAAGATAAAATCAAAGCGATAATACCAACCAAGACTAAAATCTTGGCTAGCAGTCCATCACATTTCACACAAATTCAATGGTGGCTAGAGTGGAAGCGTCCCCTCTTCTAAAAGTGGTGCGTTGGATCCTTGTGTATCCGCCATTCCTTTGCGCGTATTTGGGTGCGATTTCAGTTACAAGCTTGTGGGTGGCTTCTTTGTTTTGCAAATACGCAAAAACATGGCGGTGCGCGTTAAAATCGCCCACACGAGCCGCTGTCGTTAATTTCTCAATGTAACTGCACAACTCCTTAGCTTTATAAATCCCTGTTTCAATTTTGTTATGCTCAATCAAAGCGATCGCCAAATTCTTTAATAACGCCTTTCTGTGCGAGCTGGTTCTCCCAAGCTTGCGGTATCCGTGTTTGTGTCTCATCAGTCGTTACCTCCTTTATCTTCTAATTTTTCTAATCTTTTCTTTAAACTTTCTCTTTGTTCAGGGCTTAATTCTGTGCCTACCGGATAGCCCAAATCATTCAATTTTTCAGCGATTTCATCATAGGATTTTTTGCCCATGTTTTTCACGCTTTTAAGCTCTTCTTCGCTCATCAAAACCAATTCGCCCACATACTTGATACCGATTTTATCCAAGCAGTTAAAACACCTAGCGCTCAAATTCATGCTTTCAATCTTAGCGCTCAAGTCTTTAGCGTCATCTCTTTGAGCGTAATCGCCTGAATACTCCGTGTTGGCAATGGGTTTTTCACCAAAAACGCCCAGTTGCTTACTCATCACTTTCACCGCTGATAAAAACGCTTTATAAGGGTCAATCTGCCCGTCTGTTTCAATATCAAAAATGATTTTTTCATAGTTAGGATCGCCCTCAACCAAAACGTTTTCAATCTCATAAACGACCTTTTTAATCGGCGTGAAAGAGCCGTCTAGCGGCATGTAGCCCTCAGGCATCAATTCTCTTGTAGTTTCGCTTGGGACATACCCCATTCCTTTATAGATAATGAGCGAAAAATTCAATTGAGCGTCTTCGTTGATTGTGGCTAGGGGCATTTCCGGATTGACGATTTCTATATGTTCAGAATTCAAATCCCTAGCCCTAAGCTCCATAGGCCCTTTAAAAGAATAATCCACCACAACCGATTGGTTTTCTAAAGAACTATCCTGCCCCACTAACGCCTTGGCTATAAAGCGGATATTTTTTAAATTCATGATAAAAAGCGACACATCTTCAGTAACCCCCCTTAATGAGTCAAACTCATGATAGACGCCTTCAATCTTTAAACCTACAGGAGCATACCCCACAGAGCTTAAAAGCAAGAGCCTTCTAATAGGATGAGCGAGCGTAACAGCGTAACCAAACTCAAATGGAGCCAGAGAAATCTTAACCCGATTGCCCTCTTTCTCTAGAACCTTAATTTCTGATGGGATCAAAGGTGCTGTTTTGATAACTTTCATGCTCTAACCCCTTACTTAGAATACAATTCTACAATGAGTCTTTCTTCAATAGGGACAACCACTTCTTCTCTTTCAGGGTAGCGGGTGAAGATGCCGTATTTTTTATCTTTTTCCACATCAATCCATGGCACAATCCCTGTTTGAGCTGTCAATTCCATCGCGCGTACCACTTGGGGGTTGCTCTTGGTTTTTTCTTTGATCTCAATTTTTTGCCCTGAACGCACAAAATAAGAGGGAATATCCAAACGCTTACCATCCACAAGCACATGCCCATGCGTTACCAATTGCCTAGCAGAGCTTCTAGTGGTCGCAAACCCCATGCGATAGACAACATTATCCAATCTTCTCTCAATCAAGCGGATAAGGTTTTCACCCGTATTGCCGTCCAAGCGATTGGCTTCCACGAAAATACTCCTGAATTGCTTTTCAGAAATGCCATACATCATTTTAGCTTTTTGCTTTTCTTTCAATTGCAACCCGTAATCAGAAGTCTTAGCGCGTCTTTGCCCATGCTGGCCTGGCCCATAAGCCCTTTTATCTAGCGCGCTCTTCCCGCTCAATCGCCTTTCACCTTTTAAGGCTAAAGAAACCCCAAAACGCCTTTCTAGTCTTTCTACTGCGCCTCTATATCTTGCCATAAAGCCTCCTTACACTCTTCTTCTTTTAGGGGGTCTGCAACCATTATGAGGGAGCGGGGTGATGTCTTTAATCCAAAGCACTTTAACGCCCTCTGTCGCACCCACGCTCTTAATAGCGGTCTCACGCCCACTGCCTGGCCCTTGAACCTTAATGCCCACTTCTTTAACGCCATGCTCTTTAGCCTTGCTTAGAGCGCTTTCTACAGCTTGTTGGGCCGCATAAGGGGTGGATTTTTTAGAGCCTTTAAACCCTAAACCGCCCGCTGTGCTCCAGCAAATCACATTACCCATTTCATCAGTGATAGTGATGTTGGTATTATTAAAGGTCGCTGAAATATAAACAACCCCTCTAGCAATATTCTTTTTGACTACTTTCTTTTTAGCCGTTACATTTCTCTTAGCCATTAAATCATCATCTCCTTATCCGCTACTTGCTACCCACGGTTTTTTTCTTACCCTTACGAGTCCTAGCGTTATTTTTAGTGGTTTGGCCTCTCACAGGAAGACCTTTACGATGCCTGATCCCACGATAATTCCCTAAGTCCATTAAAGATTTAATATCCATTTGAACTTTTTTACGCAAATCGCCCTCTACCAAGTAGCTTTGCTGGATTTTTTTAGCGATACTAGACACTTCATCTTCGCTCAATTCATGCACGCGCTTGTCAAAAGAAATGCCCACCGCTTCTAAAATCTCTCTAGAACTCTTAAGCCCAATCCCATAAATATAGGTAAGGGCATACTCTACTCTCTTCTTTTTTGGTAAATCCACACCAGCAATCCTTGCCATGCTTTATCCTTGTCTTTGTTTGTGTTTAGGGGTAGTGCAGATCACTCTAATAACGCCCCTTCTTTTAATGATTTTGCACTTATCGCACATCTTTTTCACTGATGGCCTGACTTTCATGATTTTTCTCCTTTGAAAAAATTAGGCACTACTAAAAACTTTTATACTAACATATTTTCATTGAAATAACCCTTAAATTCATTTATATCTAAAAGTTATCCGACCCTTGTCTAAGCTATAGGGCGTAAGCTCTAGCTTGACCCTATCGCCTAAAGCAATCCTAATATAGTGCATGCGCATCTTTCCAGAAATACGGCACAACACCACATGCTTGTTGTCTAATTCCACCTTAAAAGTGGCGTTAGGCAACGCCTCAATCACTTTCCCATCCACTTCTATAACATCATCTCTTGCCATTAACGCTCCGTAAGAATCACTGCTTTATTGCCAACTATGGCGATAGTATGCTCATGGTGGCTTGTGTTAAGCCCATCCACTGAAACCACGCTCCACTTATCCGCTAGTATTTTAGGCTCGCCCTGTTTTTGACACACCATAGGCTCTAAGCAAAATACCATGCCCTCTTTGATTTTAGGGCCGCTATTAGCTTTGACGCCTTTTTCTAGGTAGTTGGGGATTTCTGGCTCTTCATGGGGTTTTTTACCAATGCCATGCCCACAAAATCCTTTCAAAGGCACAAAGCCCCTTTCTACAATAGCACTCTCTAAAATCTGACTCAACTCTTTAAAATGCATGCCCACTCTAATGGAGCTAATGGCATGCATCAAGCTCTCTTCAGAGCAAGCGAGCAATTTTTCATCTTGCGGGCTTATCGCGCCTATGGGAAGCGTGAGAGCTGAATCGCCATAATAACCATCCACCTCCACCCCCAAATCCAAGCCTATAATATCCCCCTCTTGTAAAACATAATCCGTAGGAATGCCATGAATGACCACCTCATTTAAGGACATGCACACAGAATTAGGGAAACCATAGAGCCCCTTAAAAGCGGGTCTAGCCCCAAGAGATTGGATAAAATCTTCAGCCATTTTATCCAGCTCTAAAAGTGAAACTCCAGGCCTTACTTCTCGCTCTAAAAGGGCTAACGCTTGAGCGGTTAATTCCCCGGCTTTTCTTAGAGCTTTGATTTCTTTTGGGCTTTTAATAGAGATTGCCATTAAAAGCCTACCGCGCTTAAAGTTTTATACTTGCTCATATAAATTTGCGCTTCAATCTTTTTCATGGTATCAATAGCGACTTGAACCACAATCAGCACCGCCGTGCCTCCAAAGTAAAAAGGCACGCCCATAGCCTTAACCAAAATCCAAGGCACGGTAGAAATGAGCGCTAAATACAACGAACCCCACAAAGTGAGCTTACTCGCTACAGAATTTAAAAACGATGAAGTCCCCTCTCCAGGCCTAAGCCCTGGAATATACCCACCATTACGCCTCAAATTATCCGCAATATCCTTAGAATTGAACACGATAGAAGAATAAAAGTAAGCGAAAAAGATGATGAGCAAGAACATCAAAATATTATACGCATATCCTTGCGGGCTTAAAAAATCTGCAATCGCTTGCAAGGTTTTGTTGCTTGTGGCTTGCTGTAAAATCGTAGAAGGGAACACGAGCAAAGCTGAAGCGAAAATGGGGGGGATCACCCCGCTTAAATTCAACTTAATAGGAATGTAGTTCATGATGCGCTTGTTTTGGTTTTGCATCACCACTTTACGTGCATAAGAAATAGGGATCCTACGCTCAGCTAATTCCACATAGATAATCGCAAAAATAGTCGCTAAAACAATCAGCACAATACCAATGAGCATTAAGATATTGATCACGCCCGTATTGACCAAATTGAATGTGCCTGAAATAGCCGACGGAATCCCTGAAACAATCCCAGCAAAAATAATGAGACTAATCCCATTCCCCACGCCCCTTTGCGTGATTTGCTCCCCTATCCACATGAGCAGCATCGTCCCTGTAAGCATAGAAAACGCTGAAACGATCATAAAGACTTGCATATCAATCATGATCGCCCCATTGGCTCCTCCACTAATGCTCCTTAAGCCCACTGAAACGCTCACCGCTTGGATTAGGGTGATTAAAATGGTCAAATAGCGCACGATTTGCATGTACTTTTGCATGCCGTCTCGCTCTTTTTTCATTTTAGCCAAGTTGGGGAAAGTCGCGCTCAAAAGCTCCATGATAATGGAAGAAGTGATGTAGGGCATGATACCCAAAGAGATGATGCTCAAGCGAGAAACCGCATTCCCGCTAAACATGTTAAACAACCCCAAAGCGTTGTTGGAGTTGCTGTCAAAAAAAGCCTTGATCGCTGCTAAATCTACGCCAGGAATGGGGATATAAGCTAAGACTCTGTAGAGAAATAAAAAACCCAAAGTGATGAGTATCTTACTAGCAATAGCTTTATTCATAATAACTTATTCCTCTTAAATCAAGCTGATACAACAGGGGCATTACTTCTGCCCGCTTGTTTTGATTCTCTCATCTTTAATTTTAGAAGCCAAGTTTTTAGCGTCTTTACCGATCAATTTCACGCCTTCAATATAAAGGGGGAAATGGTGCAAAGCGCGCAAGCTTGAAAAAGTGATTTCTTCTAAATGCTTGATCGCTTCATTCTTTTCTACATTGATAGAATAGATATGAGAATCTTTAGTCCTAAAACCTATTTTAGGCAAACGGCGTTGTAAGGGTTGTTGCCCTCCTTCAAAGCCTCTTTTAGCCTTATAGCCTGTCCTTGCGGTTTGGCCTTTACCGCCTCTTGTGGCCGTCTTTCCCATGCCGCTTCCTTGACCACGGCCCACTCGTTTGATTTTCTTAACGCTACCTTTAGCCGGTTTTAAATTTTCTAATCCCATTGTCATATCCTTTTAACTACGCCTTGATTTTCGCTAAAGCGTCAAAAGTCGCACGCACCACATTATAGGGGTTGTTGGAGCCTAAAGATTTGGTTAGAATATCCTTAATGCCTGCTAATTCCACGATAGGGCGCGTTGAACCCCCAGCAATCACTCCCGTTCCCTCACTTGCCGGTTTGAGCAAAATACGGCTTGCGTTGTATTTATGTTCAATATCATGAGCGATAGTCGTGCCTTTAATGGTTACATGAATGAGATTTTTAAACGCATCATCTACCGCTTTTTTAATCGCATCAGGGACTTCCTTAGCCTTGCCTAAACCAAAACCTACAAGCCCGTTTTTATTGCCCACAACCACTAAAGCGTTAAAACGAAACCGCCTACCGCCCTTAACCACTTTGGTTACACGGCCAATATTCACGACGACTTCTTGAAACTCTTCTCTGTTAATCTCTTCCATACCTTTCCTTTCTGTCATAGAGCGATCCCGTTCTCTCTCAAGCTTTCAGCAAACGCTGCCACCACGCCATGATAGAGGTAACCATTCCTGTCATAAACCACCCGCTCAATCCCTGCTTTTTTCAATTCTTCAGCAAAGAGAGCGCCTAATTTTTTAGCGTCTTCTTGCGTGTTTTTAAAGCCCATTTTCCTGCCGTCAATATGCGTTATAGTGCTTTGTTTCACGTCATCAATCGCTTGCACATAGAAATAGCGATTCGAACGAAAAACGCTCACCCTAGGCCTTAATGCATCGCCTAAGAGTTTGCTTTTAATCCTTAATTTCCGGCGATCTCTTAAGGCTTTCTTTTTATACAATGCTTTTGCGTTCATCACTCCACCTTATTTATTTTTTAGCTGTTTTACCAGCTTTTCTAATAATGACTTCATCGCTGTATTTCACGCCCTTGCCCTTGTATGGCTCTGGGGGTCTGAAGCTCCTGATTTCAGCGGCGACTTGCCCTACTTTTTGCTTATCGCTCCCTTTGATCGTGATCGTGTTTTTTTCCACCACCATTTCAATCCCCGCTGGAATGGGGTATTTCACTGGGTGGCTAAAACCCAAACTCAAATCCAAAGTTTTATTGCCCAAAGCCACCTTATAGCCCACGCCATTGACTTCTAAAGTCTTACTGAAACCGGTGCTTAAGCCTGTTACAATGTTATTGGCTAACGCCCCATAAGTCCCCCAATAAGCCCTAGACTGCGCGTCTTCGCCCACAGGCTGGAAGCTCAATTGGTTGTTTTCAAGCGTGATTTTCACTCGGTTGTGAGTTTCTAACTCATGCTTTTCTTTGCTGTTTTTAAAAAGAAGCTTGCTCCCTTCAACGCTCGCTTGCACAGAGCTTGGAATTTCAATGATTCTTTTCCCGATTCTTGACATTTTCAATCCTTTACCAAATGCTGCAAAGCACTTCGCCACCGACATTTTGTCTGTAAGCTTCTTCGTTGGTGATCACCCCTTTAGAAGTGCTTACCACAATCACGCCATAGCCATTTTTAAAGCGCTTCAACTCGTTTTTTTGCTTATACACACGACGACCGGGCTTGCTCAAGCGCTTCACTTCGCTGATCTTTGAATGCCCTTTTTCATCATAAGCCAATTGCACATAAACCGATTGTTTCTTGTCTTTATCTTTGATATTGAAATCTTTAATGAAACCTTTTTCTTTAAAAATCTCTAAAATAGAAACCACGATCTTTGCGTAATAAAGCTGTGTGAATTCTAAGCGGCGCATAGAAGCGTTTCTCAAACGAGTTAATGAATCTGCAATTATATCATTTACCATATCTTATCCTTACCAACTGGCTTTTCTCAAGCCTGGGATGAGTCCCTCACTGCCCATTTTTCTCAGGCACACCCTACAAAGTCCAAAATCCCTATAAACCGAATGAGGTCTCCCGCAAATGCGGCATCTGGTATAAGCCCTTACTTGGAATTTTGGTTTCCTTTGAGCCTTTGCTATCATTGATTTTTTAGCCATATTAACCCCTTATCTCACTTTTGCAAAAGGCAATCCAAGCAATTCTAACAACTTGAACGCTTCTTTATCGTTGTCCGTAGAAGTTACCATCGTGATGTTCATGCCATGACTGACCATAATATCATCATAAACCACTTCCGGGAAAATCAACTGCTCATTGATCCCAAAGGTGTAATTCCCACGCCCGTCAAACCCATTCCGTGAAATCCCTCTAAAGTCTTTCACTCTGGGTAACGAAATCACAATCAGCTTTTCTAAGAAATTATACATGCGTTTATTCCTTAAGGTAACTTTCGCCCCTACCGCCATGCCTTCTCTGATCTTAAAACCCGCAACGGATTTTTTCGCTTTAGTGATAACCGCTTTTTGCCCTGCAATCAAAGAAATCGTTTGTGCAATATTTTGCATGATTTTAATGTCTTTTGCATGAGCCCCAGCGCCCACGCTGATAACGATTTTTTCTAGCTTGGGTAAAAGCATGGGGTTTTTGATGTCTAATTCTTGAGCGAGTTTTATTTTCACTTCATTTTGATAAAATTGTTTCAAACCAAACACTACCTAACTCCTTAAGCTTTTTTCACATTAGAAATGTGCATGGGCTTTTCTTTATGGATAAAGCCCCCTTTAGGGTTATCATCAGTGGGTTTAATCGCTTTTTTCACCACCTTACACCCTTCAACAATGACTTGAGAAGTCTTAGGCAACACCGCTAAAACCTTAGCGACCTTACCCTTATCGTCTCCTGCAATGACTTTCACCATGTCATTTTTTTTGATTTCGCTTTTCATTATACAACCTCCGGCGCTAGAGAAATGATTTTCATAAAATTAGCGTAACGCACTTCTCGGCTCACTGGCCCAAAAATCCTTGTGCCAACAGGATCTTTTTTAGCGTCCAAAATCACTGCTGCATTGTCATCAAAACGCACCAGAGAACCATTTTTCCTTTGAATTTCTTTTTTCGTTCGCACCACAACGGCTTTCACCACCTGGCCTCGTTTCACCTTGCCATTAGGGATAGCTTTTTTCACGGAAGCCACAATCACGCTACCCACGCTCGCATAGCGTTTGTGGCTGCCTCCTAACACCTTAATGCACATGATTTCTTTCGCGCCGCTATTATCAGCGACATTCAATCTTGTAAAACTCTGTATCATGCTTATACTCCCACTACTAAAATTTCTTTAAGCGTGAAGGACTTGGTTTTAGAAAGCGGTCTGCACTCAATCGCGCTCACAAAATCCCCTACTTTCACTTGATTGTTTTCATCATGAATGGTGTATTTTTTGAACTTTTTAACAATCTTGCGGTATTTTTCATGCACCACTTTCCTTTCCACAAGAATCACAGCACTTTTTTCAGCAAATTTGCTGATCACCTTGCCTTGCACCAGCCTTTTATGCGGCTCTTTCGTATTCATTGCTTACCCTTTTTTTACTCAACGCTAGAAGAATAATACGCATTAATGGCCGTGTTAATGCGAGCGATATTTCTTCTGGCTTTCTTAATCTCGTTAGGATTACTCAATTGCATGGTCTTTAACTTAACGCGCAACTCAAAAAGCTCCGCTTTCTTAGCATGCAACAACTCTTCTAATTCCTTGATACTCTTATCTTTCAATTCAGTATATTTCATTTTCGCTCTCACAAGTTACAATTTTGGTTTTAAAAGGAAGTTTGCTCTGAGCTAACGCTAAAGCTTCTCTCGCTAGTCCTTCTTCAATGCCTAGCATTTCATAAACGATTCTGCCCGGCTTGATATTCATCACCCATTTTTCCACAGAGCCTTTACCTTTACCCATCCTGGTTTCTAAAGGCTTAGCGGTCAAAGGCTTATCGGGAAATACTCTAATCCACACCTTACCCGCTCTTTTAATGTGCCTTGTCATGGCCACCCTTGCGGATTCAATCTGGCGTGAATCAATCCTCCCATGCTCTATGGCTTTAATCGCAATATCCCCAAACGCAATAGAGTTACCACGATGGGCTTTCCCACGATTGCGCCCTTTCATTTGCTTTCTGTATTTTGTTCTTTTTGGCATTAACATGATTATTGCCTCCCTCTTCTGCTTCTTCTAGGCTCTCTTTCTTCTTTAGCCTCTTCTTTTTTCTCAAATTGGATGCCTTTTTGCAAAACTTCCCCTTTGAAAATCCACACTTTCACGCCAATAATACCATATACCGTCATCGCTTCAGCAAAGCCATAATCAATCTTAGCCCTTAAAGTGTGTAAAGGCACGCGCCCTTCCATATACCATTCGGTGCGAGCGATTTCAGCCCCTGCTAAACGACCAGAAACGCGCACCTTGATCCCTTTAGCGCCGGATTTTAACGCCGCTTGCATGACTTTTTTCATCGCGCGGCGGAAAGCGACCCTTTTTTCTAGCTGGGTGGCTACATTTTCTGCGGCTAATTGGGCGTCAGCTTGGGGGCGTTTGACTTCTTTAATATTAATGGAGACTTCTTTTTTGATGAGCGTTTTTAAGCCTTCTTTGACTTTTTCAATATCCACGCCTTTTTTACCAATGATAAGCCCTGGGCGAGCCGCTACGACCGTAACGCGCAGTTTTTTAGCCGCTCTTTCAATCACAATCTCGCTCACGCCGGCATAATAAAGCTCTTTTTTAAGGAATTTCCTAATCTTATTGTCTTCATCAATATTGCTTGGAGCGGTGCGAGCGCTGGGGAACCATCTGGAAGTCCAATTCCTATTAATACCTAATCTTAAACCTACCGGATTAACTTTTTGTCCCATGCCCTACTTACCTTCTGCTTGATTTTTTTTATGGCTTTTAGAAGATTTCATTTCTTTCCCTTCTGCTACTTCTACGAATACATGAGATGTTGGCTTTCTAATGGCTGTGGCTCTGCCTTTAGCCCTTGGAATGGAGCGCCTAAGCACAGGACCTGCATCCACTCTGCAAGAAACAATCAGAGCGCTTTTGGCGTCTAAAGAGCCGTTAGCGACCGCAGAAGCCACCACTTTTGAAAGCACTCTAGCCGCTTTATTGGGCGTAAATTCCAAACTAGCGATCGCTAATTCAGCGTTCATGCCTTGGATCTGTCTTGCAATCAATCTGGCTTTAGTAGGAGATAACCGCACAAATCTTAATAATGCTTTACTCATTCTACCCCCTTACTTGCCAATCTTTTTTTGGACACTGCCTTTGTGCCCTTTAAAAGTTCTTGTAGGAGCGAATTCCCCTAACTTATAACCCACATGGTTTTCTGTGATATACACAGGGACAAAAACCCTTCCGTTATGCACATTATAAGTAAAACCAATCATTTCAGGCAAAATGGTGCTTCTTCTAGACCATGTTTTAATCGGGCGGTTATCCTTGCCCTCTTTTGCCTTGAGCGTTTTTTTCATCAAGTGGTCGTCTATAAAAGGACCCTTTTTAATTGACCTAGACATTCTTAACCCTTTATTTATGTTTCTTTCTGGAAATGATGAGCTTGTCGCTAGCTTTTTTCTTTCTCGTTTTATAGCCCTTAGCCGGAGTACCCCAAGGCGATACAGGATGACCGCTTGTCCCTGTTTTACCCTCACCCCCACCATGCGGGTGATCCACTGGGTTCATCGCGCTACCACGAGTTTGTGGGCGGATACCTCTGTGGCGGTTACGCCCTGCCTTACCGATAGAGACATTGATAAAATCCTCATTCCCTACCACGCCAACACTCGCCATGCATTCGCTCAAAATGTAGCGCATTTCAGAGCTTGGCATCCTAAGAATGGTGTATTTATTTTCCCTGCCCATGATTTGAGCGCTCATCCCAGCACTTCTGGCTAATTGCCCGCCAGCCCCTGGATGCATTTCAATGTTATGCACCACCGTTCCTATAGGGATATTTTTCAACTTCATCGCAAAGCCCACTTTAATATCCAAACCGCCTTCAGCAGCGATAACGCTATCGCCCACTTTCAAACCGCTTGGCTGTAAAATATAGCGTTTGTCCCCATCAGGATAGACTACAAGAGCGATGCGCGCGTTTCTGTAAGGATCATACTCAATCGCAGCCACTTTCCCTTCAATATTGTATTTGTTGCGCTTGAAATCAATAATGCGATAGAGTTTTTTAGCCCCTCTCTCTTTGTGGCGGCTGGTGATGCGCCCATTATTGTTTCTCCCTGCTGTCGCTTTAAGCTTAGTGAGTAAGCCTTTGACACTGCTTTTTGCGGTAATGTCTTTAGAGTCCAACACCGACATGAAGCGTCTGCTTGGGGTGTAGGGCTTATAAGTTTTAATCGTCATAACGCTTTCTCCTTTCTACGCGCCAAGGGCGGCAATACTAGCGCCCTCTGGAACTTTCACATAAAATTTCTTAAACGACTTTCTTTGTCCAAGCTTCCCTCTAAAGCGTTTCACCTTACCCTCTTGTTTCAAAGAATTGATTTTCAAAGGCTCAAAGCCAAAGTAAGTTTTAAACACTTCTTTGAGCTGGTTTTTAGTTACATGTTGAGCCGTTTGGACCACTAAAACACCTTTTTCTTGCAATCCTAATGACTTTTCAGTGTAAAGAATTGACTTTATATCCATGATGTCTGCCATTTTTTACTCCTCTGTCTTATCTTGCACCACATGCTGAAACGCTGCTTCTTCCATCACCACAGAGCTAAACGCCGCCAAAAGATAAGCGTTTAACTCGCTCACATCAACAATAAGGCATTTTTTAAGGTTACTAAAGGCTAACTCGGTGTATTCGTCCATGTTCATGCACACAAACAAAGTGTCTCGTTGCTCCAAAGCCTGGAACATTTGGTTGGCTTCTTTAGTCAAATGCTTTCTTTTATTGTCTTCAACCACGCCTTTTATAGCGATTTTTTCCACCACAAAAAGCTTATTCGCTTGCGCTTTTTCTTCTAAAGCGTATTCTAAAGCCAAGCGTTTTTGTTTTTTGTTAATTTTAAGGTTGTAGTTGCGCTTATTCGTAGCCCCATGAGAGACACCCCCACCCACAAACACAGGCGAAGTGATGCTCCCTGCTCTGGCTCTTCCGCCCCCTTTTTGCGCCCAAGGCTTCCTACCGCCTCCGCTCACTTCAGCACGGTTTTTACTTTTAGCGGTATTAGCGCGCGCAGAAGATAAATAATGTTTCACATAAAGATAGAGATTATGGCTGTTAATGCCCTCATATCTTTTAGGTAACTCCACGCTACCCTTTTCTTTCAAATGGCTGTCTAAAACGATGGCCTTACTCATATCAAACCCTTTATATTATATTCAATGTATGGTTTTATACCGCTCTAATGCGTCCATAAGCCCCAGAAAAGCCGGCCACTGAACCCTTTAGCACTAACACCATACTTTCTTTATCAAAAGAGAGCACCTCGTTTTGGCAAGTAACTAGCTCATTGCCATAATGCCCTGCCATTTTCCTACCCTTTTGCACTCTTCCTGGCCATTCTCTGTTACCAATAGAACCAGGGCGGCGATGGAAACGGCTCCCATGCGCTGCAGGCCCGCCTTGGAAATTCCAACGCTTCATCACCCCCGCAAAGCCTCTTCCCTTAGTTTTAAAGCTCGCTTTAACCCTTTTAAGCGTTTCTAAAGCGCTCAAATCCAAATCGCCCAACTCTTGTTGTTGGGAAGCTTTTAAGGTAGCGAAATGGTTGAACTCTTTGCTGAGTTGGTATTTCTTTTGCTGGCCTTCAATCGCCTTATTGTGTTTTTTATGCATCGCATAGGCCACCAAAGCTTTCCCGTTTTCTAGCTGGCACACTTTCGCTTGCAAGACTTTAAGCAAGGTTACAGGCGTGCTGTTAGCATCAATCGTGCGGCTCATGCCTATCTTTTGAACTAAAAATTCCATATCTAACCCTTATTTTATTATCTCAATGCGTTAGGACTACTTCGTTTCCATAGAAGTTACTTCTACATCCACCTCAGGAGCTAAATCCAACTTCATCAAGCTATCCACGGTTTCTGGGGTGGCCGAGATAATATCAATCAATCGGCTATAAACCCTAATCTCAAACTGCTCTCTTGAATCCTTATTGACATGCGGGGAGCGTAAAACGGTGTAACGCTTATTCTTAGTCGGTAAAGGAATAGGCCCTCTAATTTCAGAACCTGAGCGCTTTACGGCTTCCACGATAGCCACAACAGAGCGATCCAACACTCTATGGTCATAAGCTTTGAGCTTCAACCTGATTTTTTCCATAAACTCTCCTAAAAGAACTCGTTTCATTCGTTACTCAAAACAGAATAAAACAATAAAATAAAAACTGAAATACTACTCAAAATGCGCCCTTTAGTCAATAACTTTTGCTATTTTTAGGGCTTTTTAGAGATTTTTACTTCCTTTTTATAAGGAAATATAAAAAAATGCGCTACGATTATCTTAATCCAATCCCATTTGTAAGGAAGTTTATGCCCCTTTCTTGCTTGCACCCTTTTGGGCCTTTTGAAACCCCTAAAGAGCCGGCTTTAAACAACCCGCTTTTAAAGACGCCTTCAAGCGATAAAATCTGTCTTTTAGGGCCGATGAAATCCGGTAAAACCACTTTCGCCATGAAACTAGCGAAGGATTTTAAAAACCCTGTGTATATCAATTACAACGACATGCGTTTGAATAAAAATATCTTAGGCTCATGGCTTTTAAAATGGCATTTAGAAAAGAAAATGGATTTGCTCATTTTAGATCGTATTGAGCACTTGGATTTCAGCCTGCCTAAGCTTCCTAAAATCGTTCTTATCCCTAATTATTTAAGCCCCATAACAGCACCTAATTTTTGCTTATGCTATGCGTTAGGGTTGAATTTTAAGGAATATGGTAGCTTTTTCAAGCCCAACACCCCTAAAAACACCCTGTTTAACCGCTTTTTAAGAGACGGCAACGCTTTAGATTCGCTTTTTGCAGAAAACGAGCAAGAAAAAATCCTAAAAAAACAAGAAAATATCAAACTAGCCTTTCAAACTTACGCCCCCTTAATGGCTAAAATCTGCTCGTATCAGTCTAAGTTTGTGAGCGCTTTTTATCTTTATACGCAACTCAAAAAAGAGCTTAAGGTCTCCAAAGACACCCTTTATAAATTGTTACACGCGCTAGAAAAACAACGCATCCTTTTTTTAGTCCCTAGTTTTGAAAGCCATAAAACCAAATTGTATCTGTGCGATTTTGCCTTACCTTATAGCCTGACTCCTAACCCCTCGCTTTTAAGCGTTTTTGAAAACATGGTTTTTTTAGAGCTTTACAAGCAATTCCCTAGCTTCAAGCTTTACTCCCATGATAATGGGATTTTTATCTTGCGCAAAAATTCTACCGACAAGCTCGCCCTCATCGCCCACGCTTTCCCCACGCCCCATTTTTTAGAAAAACAGCTTTTATGGTGCCATAAACATGGGTTTTTTAATATCGTGGTGGTTTCTATTAACGCCCCCATTTCAGCAACTAATCCCCCCTACAAACACCTTAATTTCATTGATTTTTCTTTGGATATTCAATCTATTTTGGTATAATAGTTATTATGTATTTATGTATTTATGTATTTATGTATTTATGTATTTATGTATTTATGTATTTATGTATTTATGTATTTATGTATTTATGTATTTATGTATTTATGTATTTATGTATTTATGTATTTATGTATTTAATATTATTAATAAAATTTTTAATTGATTATTTAATATTTTTTATTTTTTCTTAAGCTAACCCACTATAAGCTATCCTAGTATTTCGCTTTTTTGAGAAATACCACCTACCCTAAAAGCGTAGGGCATTTTTAATATTTTTTTATAGAGAGGAAGCTACAATGAACGCATTGAAAAAGTTAAGTTTCTGCACCTTGTTATCCTTAGGCCTTTTCACTCAAACAGTGCATGCCAAGAGTTTTCAAGACATCGCAGACTATCCTAGTTGGCTTAAAGTCAATCTTTTTAACGAAAAGAACCCGCCCAATCAATATGTCGGATCGGCTTCAATTTCTGGTAAAAGAAACGATTTTTATTCCAACTACATCCCCTATGATGACAAATTGCCCCCTGAAGCAAACGCTGAAAAAGTGGCTTTTTTAAGGGCCAAAATGAACGCTTACAGCTCGTTAGAAAGCGTTTTAATCACTAAATTGCACCATCGCATTGTTAAAGCGCTTCAAGTTAAAAATAATGTTATCAGCTGTTTATTTGGGCTTGTTGATTTTTTAGCGTCTAAATCCATTTTAGCCAAAAGGTTCGTGGATACCACCAACCATCGTGTGTATGTTATGGTGCAATTCCCTTTCATTCAGCCTGAAGACTTAATCGCTTACTTTAAAGCCAAACGCATCAACCTTTCTTTAACGAGCGCTACCCATCTCAGCACCCTTTTAAATAAGGCGTTGTTCCACATCTAGGGGTTTGGCTTGAAATAACGAGCGGTTTTTAAGCGTGAAGCTATGCCGATGAAAGGGCGTAGCCCCTAGCTTAATGATCGCTTCTATATGTTGTTTAGTCCCATACCCGCAATTCTTATCCCAGCCGTATTCTTTAAATAAAGCGTGCAATTTTAGCATTTCTCTGTCCTTAGCAGCTTTCGCTAAAACAGACGCCATAGCGATTTGAGCGACTTTGTCATCGCCCTTGATGATGGTTTGTATATTAGGGTATCGTTTATCCAAGCCAAACGCCGTGTTGCCGTCTATTTTTATTTCATTGGCTAAAGAGCAACCATTTTCTACAATCTCTTCAATAGCGAGTTTCAAACACACCCCTAAGCCTAATTTATCAATTTCATTCGCGCTTTTTTTAATCACGCAAAACCCCACCTCACCATGCGTTTTGATTTTATCTTCTAAGAAAAAGCGCTTTTTTTGGCTGAGCTTCTTGCTGTCTTTTAAACCCATGCTCAAAAACTCTAAGGCTGTTTTTTCATTACACACCACCCCAGCCACAAAAAGCGAACCAGCCAAACACCCCCTACCCGCTTCATCAATGCCTAAAATCATTGATACGCAACCCAACCGGTATCAAAATTCCTACTCACACGCTCCATGCGTTATCCTGTTTTCTCTTAGCTTCTTAATAAACTCTGTTAATTCTTTTTCAAAGTTTTTCACGCTTTTTCTGTCGCTTGGCGATGAAGGGATAGTCAAATGATGCGCTCCACCGGTTAGCTTGGCATGCTTGCTTCCAGATTCCAAATAAAGATTCAAATCTTTATTGTCATGCAATGCCTCTTTTAAGATCTTACGAATCTCTTTGCAATGAGTGGCTTTTTCAGGATTCATCTCACGCGCCCACCCAAGGTTTTCAAGCCTTAGGCCCGATCATCTTTTCAGGCACCACGAATTTGTCAAAATCTTCAGCGCTCAAGAGTTTCAATTCCAGCGCGCTTTCTTTTAAAGAAATGCCTTTTTTGTGGGCGTTTTTAGCGATTTTAGCGGCGTTTTCATAGCCTACATGCGGGTTTAGGGCGGTTACTAGCATTAAAGAATGGTGCAAGTAATAATCAATTTTTTCTCTGTTAGGCTCAATACCGCTTGCGCAATGGATATTAAAACTTTCCATGCTATCGCTTAAGAGCCTCAAACTTTGCAAGAAATTATAAATAATTACCGGCTTGAACACGTTCAATTCAAAATTACCCTGACTGGCCGCAATGCCAATAGCGGTATCATTCCCCATCACTTGCACGGCCACCATTGTCATCGCTTCGCATTGCGTGGGGTTGACTTTACCGGGCATAATAGAACTGCCCGGCTCGTTTTCAGGGATATTAAGCTCGCCCAGACCACAGCGCGGCCCGCTCGCAAGCCATCTAATATCGTTAGCGATTTTCATTAAATTCGCCGCTAAAGCCTTAAAAGCCCCATGCGCATAAGCGATAGCGTCATGGCTAGTGAGCGCGTGGAATTTATTGGGCGCAGAGACGAATTTCACGCCACTAAACTGGCTCAATTCTTCAGCCACTTTTTCACTCAATTCTTTATGAGCGTTTAGCCCGGTGCCTACGGCCGTCCCGCCTATGGCTAATTCTCTTAAATGCTCCAAACTCTCTAAAATTTGTTGTTTAGAATGCTCTAGCATGCTCGCATACCCGCTAAATTCTTGCCCCAAAGTTAAAGGCGTGGCGTCTTGCAAATGCGTGCGCCCGATTTTGACAATCTCTTTAAATTGTTGGCTTTTGTCTTTAAAGGTTTTTAACAGATTCTCCAAACTAGGGAGCAGTTTATGCGTGATTTCTAGCACGCTCACAATGTGCATTGCGGTAGGGAAAGTGTCGTTGGAGCTTTGAGACATGTTCACGTCATCGTTAGGGTGGATGAGTTTTTTCTCCCTGAAATTACCCCCTAAAATTTCGGTAGCCTTATTGGCAATGACCTCATTGAGGTTCATGTTCGTTTGAGTCCCGCTCCCTGTTTGCCATATCGCTAACGGGAATTCGCCGCACAACTCGCCTTTTAAAATGCAATCGCACGCCTTGATAATGGCTTGCGATTTTTCTGGGCTTAATTTCCCTAACTGGTGGTTGACTACCGCCAGACTCCTTTTGAGTTTGGCAAACGCGCCAATGAGTTCTTTAGGCATTTTTTCAGTGCCGATTTTAAAGTTTTCAAGACTGCGTTGCGTTTGAGCCCCCCAGTATTGGCTATCATCTACTTTGATTTCGCCCATCGTGTCATGTTCGATTCTAAATTGCATGCTAATCCTTTGAAATTTGATTTTAAAACCTTAAAAAAATAGCATAAACTCTTATACCTTCTACTTAAAAACCCTAATTTTTTTAAAAACAACTTCCACAATTTTTACACAAAAGAGGGTTATCATCCATTCGCAACAAGAATTTTCTTGTTATCTTAATTTAAAGGTCAAAACGATGAAAAAGTTAGCCGCTTTATTTTTAGTAAGCACGTTGGGGGTTATGAGCTTGAACGCATGGGAGCAAACCCTAAAAGCCAATGACTTGGAAGTGAAAATCAAATCCGTGGGTAACCCCATTAAAGGCGATAACACTTTCATACTCAGCCCCACTTTAAAAGGTAAGGCTTTAGAAAAAGCTATCGTTAGGGTGCAGTTTATGATGCCTGAAATGCCTGGCATGCCAGCGATGAAAGAAATGGCGCAAGTGAGCGAAAAAAACGGCATTTATGAAGCGAAAACCAATCTTTCTATGAACGGGACATGGCAGGTTAGGGTGGATATTAAATCTAAAGAGGGCCAGGTTTATCGTGCTAAAACCAGTCTGGATTTATAAGCGCATGCTGTCTTTTATGAGCGCGTTTTATAAGGGGGGCGTTTTAATACGCCTTTTAACAGCCTTGTTACTGCTTTTTAGTTTGGGTTTGGCTAAAGATTTAGAGATCCAATCTTTTGTGGCTAAATACCTTTCTAAAAATCAAAAAATACAAGCCTTACAAGAGCAAATTGACGCCTTAAATTCTCAAGAAAAAGCCGTTAGCAAATGGGATAACCCTATTTTATATTTAGGCTACAACAACGCTAATGTGAGCGATTTTTTCAGGCTGGATAGCACCTTAATGCAAAACATGAGCTTGGGTTTGTCTCAAAAAGTGGATTTAAATGGTAAAAGACTCACGCAATCTCAAATGATCGATTTAGAAAAGCAAAAAAAGATATTAGAGCTTAAAAAAACCAAACAACAATTAGCGATTAGTTTAATGATAAATGGCATTGAAAATTATAAAAACCAACAAGAAATAGAGCTTTTAAACACAGCGATTAAAAATTTAGAAAACACCCTTTATCAAGCCAACCATTCCAGTTCGCCCAATTTAATAGCGATCGCCAAGCTAGAAATTTTAAAATCGCAATTAGAAATCAAAAAAAACAATTTAGAAGAAGCGCTCTCTAGCAGCCATTATTCCATGGGTGAATTGACTTTTAAAGAAAACGAGCTTTTAAGCATTGCCCCTAAAAATTTTGAATTTAATCATGAGCAAGAGTTATATAACATCAGTGCCACTAATTACGATATTGCGATCGCTAGGCTTGATGAAGAAAAAGCGCAAAAAGACATCACTCTGGCTAAAAAAAGCTTTTTAGAAGACGTGAATGTTACCGGGGTGTATTATTTCCGCTCCAAACAATACTATAACTACGATATGTTTAGTATCGCTTTGTCTATCCCCTTACCCCTTTATGGCAAGCAGGCTAAATTAGTGGAGCAAAAGAAAAAAGAAAGCTTGGCGTTTAAAAGCGAAGTGGAAAACACCAAAAACAAAACGCGCCACTTGGCCCTAAAACTCCTTAAAAAATTAGAAACCTTGCAAAAAAACCTGGAATCGATCAATAAAATCATAAAGCAAAATGAAAAAATCGCGCAAATTTATGCGCTTGATTTGAAATCTAATGGCGATTACAACGCTTATTACAACGCTTTTAACGACAAAATCACTATCCAAATCACCCAGCTTGAAACCTTGAGCGCTCTAAATAGCGCTTATTTGTCTTTACAAAACCTTAAAGGATTGGAATGAAACGGCTTTTATTGTTAGGATTGATTCTATTTTTTAGCCCCTTATGCGCTAACGATCAAAAGGTGAAAGAAATGAAAAGCCAAATCCGTTTTAATATTTCCACCACTAAAGTCATAGAAAAAGAATTTTCTCAAAGCCGGCGCTATTATGCGCTTTTAGAGCCCAATGAAGCGCTGATTTTTTCCCAAACCCTGCGTTTTGATGGCTATGTGGAAAAGCTTTATGCGAATAAAACCTATACCCCCATTAAAAAGGGCGATAGACTATTGAGCGTGTATTCCCCTGAATTAGTGGGCGTTCAAAGCGAGCTGTTATCATCATTGAAATTCAACCAACAAGTGGGAGCAATTAAAGAAAAACTAAAACTATTAGGGTTAGAAGACTCCAGCATTGAAAAAACCATCAGCACCCATAAAGTCCAAAATGCAATCACTATTTACTCTCGCTTCAGTGGCGTTATTTTTAAAAAAAGCCCGGATTTAAATGAGGGGAGCTTCATTAAAAAAGGGCAAGAGCTTTTTCAGATCATAGATTTAAGCCAATTGTGGGCGCTTGTTAAAGTCAATCAAGAGGATTTAGAGTTTTTAAAAAACACGCATAAAGCGATCTTGTTCGTAGAAGGGATTAAAGGCGAGCAAGAAATCATGCTTGAAAACATTAACCCTATCATAAACCCGCAAGATAAAATGTTAGAAGCGCGCTTCAATGTGCCTAATGTTAAACAGCTTTATTACCCTAACATGTTCGCTCAAGTAGAAATCTTTCAAAAACCACAAAAAATGAAGATCTTGCCTAAAGAAGCGGTTTTGATTAAGGGGGGGAAAGCTATCGTGTTTAAAAAAGATGATTTTGGTTTAAGCCCATTAGAAATTAAAGCCGTCCGCTTGAGCGATGGGAGTTATGAAATTTTAGAGGGTTTAGAAGCGGGCGAAGAAGTGGCTAATAACGCTTTATTCGTGCTAGACGCTGACGCTCAAAACAATGGAGATTATTGAATGATAGAAAAAATCATTGATTTAAGCGTTAAAAACAAACTCCTTACCACTTTAATCACCCTACTCATTTTTTTAGCCTCTTTGTGGGCGATAAAAAGCGTTCGTTTGGATGCTTTGCCAGATTTAAGCCCCGCTCAAGTGGTCGTGCAAATCACTTACCCCAATCAAAGCCCTAAAATCGTGCAAGAGCAGGTTACTTACCCGTTGGTCTCTACTTTCATGAGCATCGCCAACATTGACACGGTTAGGGGGATTTCTAGCTATGAAAGCGGCTTGATTTACATCATTTTTAAAGACGGCGTGGATCTATACTGGGCTAGGGATAGGGTTTTAGAGCAATTAAACCGAGTGAATAACCTCCCCAAGGACGCTAAAGTAGAAATAGGGAGCGATTCCACTTCTATTGGCTGGGCGTATCAATACGCTCTATCTAGCGGCAGCAAGAATTTAAGCGATTTGAAAGTCTTGCAAGATTTTTATTACCGCTATGCGCTTTTAGGGGTTGATGGGGTGAGTGAGGTCGCAAGCGTGGGGGGCTTTGTGAAGGATTATGAAGTAACGCTTCAAAACGATTCTCTGATCCGTTATAACTTGAGTTTGGAGCAAGTCGCTAACGCGATTAAAAATTCCAATAACGATACCGGTGGGGGGGTTATTTTAGAAAACGGGTTTGAAAAAATTGTGCGATCCCATGGGTATATCCAATCTTTGAAGGATTTAGAAGAAATTGTCCTTAAAAAAGAAGGGGCTATCCCTTTAAAAATCAAAGATATAGCCAGCGTTAGGCTAACGCCAAAACCGCGCAGAGGGGCTGCTAACCTGAATGGCGATAAGGAAGTGGTGGGGGGGATTGTGATGGTGCGCTATCACGCTGACACTTATAAGGTGCTTAAAGCCATTAAAGAAAAAATCGCTACCCTACAAGCGAGTAACCCTGATGTGAAAATCACCAGCGTGTATGACAGGAGCGAATTGATTGAAAAAGGCATTGACAATTTGATCCACACGCTCATAGAAGAAAGCGTGATTGTGCTAGTCATTATTGCGATTTTTTTACTGCATTTCAGGAGCGCTTTAGTGGTGATTATCACTCTGCCTTTAAGCGTGTGCATCAGTTTTTTGCTCATGCGTTATTTCAATATTGAAGCGAGCATCATGAGTTTAGGGGGCATTGCGATCGCTATAGGGGCGATGGTGGATGCGGCGATTGTGATGGTGGAGAACGCTCACAAGCATTTGCAACACATTGATACGAAAGACAACACTCAAAGGGTTAATGCTATCATGCAAGGGGTTAAGCATGTGGGGGGCGCGATATTTTTTGCTTTAATGATCATCGTGGTTTCTTTCTTGCCAATTTTTGCTCTCACCGGCCAAGAAGAAAAGCTTTTTGCCCCTTTAGCTTACACCAAAACCTTTGCCATGCTAGTAGGAGCATTGCTCTCTATCACCATAGTCCCTATTTTAATGGTATGGCTCATTAAAGGGCGGATATTAGAAGAGTCTAAAAACCCCATTAACGCTTTTTTCATTAAAATTTATGGCACGAGTTTGAAGGTTGTGCTTAAGTTCAGATACGCTTTTTTAATAGCGAGCGTCTTAGGTTTAGGGGGGTTGTATGTAGCGTATAAAAAACTCAACTGGGAATTTATCCCCCAAATCAATGAAGGGGTAATCATGTATATGCCTGTAACCATTAATGGCGTGGGCATTGATACCGCTTTAGAATACTTGAAAAAAAGTAATGCCGCTATCAAGCGATTGGATTTTGTCAAACAGGTTTTTGGTAAAGTGGGGCGCGCTAACACCAGCACCGATGCTGCCGGCTTGAGCATGATAGAAACCTACATTGAATTAAAGCCGCAAAACGAATGGAAAGAAAAGCTCAGTTACAAAGAAGTTAGGGACAAATTAGAAAAAACCCTGCAATTAAAAGGCTTGACCAATTCATGGACTTACCCCATTCGTGGCAGAACGGACATGCTCTTAACCGGCATTAGAACGCCCCTAGGCATCAAGCTTTATGGTAACGACACGGATAAATTACAAGAGTTAGCGATCCTTATGGAGCAACAGCTCAAAACCCTAAAAGAGAGTTTATCCGTTTTTGCGGAGCGATCGAATAACGGCTACTACATCACGATGGATTTGAACGATGAAAATCTGGCTCGTTATGGCATCAATAAAAACGCCGTGCTAGATGCGATCAAATTCGCTCTGGGAGGAGCCACGCTCACTACCATGATTAAAGGCGTAGAAAGTTACCCTATTTCTTTACGCTTAGAAGACACCGAAAGAAACACCATTGAAAAATTAAAAAACCTCTACATCAAAACCGCTTACAATTACATGCCCTTAAGAGAATTAGCCCATGTGTATTACGACAACTCGCCGGCGGTGTTAAAGAGCGAAAAGGGCTTGAACGTGAATTTTATTTATATTGTGCCGCAAAATGGTATAAGCTCTGATACTTACAGACAACTAGCTAAAAAAGCGCTAGAAAAAATCCAATTGCCCAGTGGGTATTATTACGAATTTAGCGGCGAAAGCCAGTATTTAGAAGAAGCGTTTAAAACCTTACAATACATCGTGCCGGTGAGCGTGTTTATCATTTTTATTTTAATTGTCTTTGCTTTAAAGAATTTCACTAACTCCTTGCTATGCTTTTTCACTCTGCCGTTTGCGTTTTTGGGGGGGTTGATTTTTATGAATCTCATGGGCTTTAACATGAGCGTGGCAGCGCTAGTGGGCTTTTTAGCCCTTTTAGGGGTAGCGAGCGAAACGGCTATTGTGATGATTATTTATTTAGAAGACGCGTTTCAAAAGTTCATCAAAACCCCTTTAAAAGGACAGACGACCACCGCCTTAAAAGAAGCCATCATGCATGGGGCGGTGCTTAGAGTAAGGCCCAAGCTGATGACCTTTTTTAGCATTTTAGCTTCACTCATTCCGATCATGTATAGCCATGGCACGGGTAGTGAAATCATGAAATCCATTGCCGCGCCAATGCTAGGGGGCATGGTAAGCAGCGTTGTTTTAACGCTTTTTATCATCCCTACGGCGTATTTTGTGATTAAAAGCACTAGGGTTAAAAGCAATCAAACATGATTTTAGGGATTAAAAAAAGCCTTTTCTAGTGCATGGCTTTGGACTAAAACCATGTAAAGAATGGTAGGGAGCGTGATGCTTAAAACAAACGCCTTAAAAATGCGGTGCAAAAAAATAACGGCTAAAAAAGCGGTGATTTCATTGATCCCATAAGGGGGTTTTAAAATGTGAATGTCTTTGAAACAATAGACCACGAGCATGCCTATCACTGAGCATGACAAAGCCTTGCCTAAATAACGCACAAAGTCGTTGGGCGGGTTTTTTGCGTTAAACACCATAAAAGGCCAAATGCGCGTGAAGTAAGTCGTTATTATAATAACTAAAATAATGAGTATAGAATGCATTAACATTCTAACTGCTTTCTAAAAACAATGAGGGCAAGCACCATTAAAACTAAAGCGATGAGCAAAAAGTATTCAGTCCCAAAGAGCGCTAAACAAACGACCGCAATAACGATCCCAAGCCATGCGTTTTTGTGGTTTGTGTTTCGTTTGTATTGCTCCATAAACAGCACGATAAAAATCGCTGTCATCACAAATTCCATGCCTTGAGTGTCAAAGGAAAAATGCGAACCCACCAACGAACCCACCAACGAGCCAAAAATCCAATAAGAGTGGTTGAGTAAGGAAATGCTAAAAATAAAGTCTTTTTCACTCACCCCCTCTTTAGGAGCGTATAAATTCAATAGCGCAAAGGTTTCATCCGTGAGCGCATGCGCTAAATAGGGCAAACGCCATTGGGTGTTTTTAAATCTATCTAGCATGGAAAGCGCATAACAAGTCTGTCTCGCGTTCACTAACAAGCTCACAATAACGACATTCATCAAGCTCGCTTGTGCACTTAAAAGCGCGATCGCTATAAATTGCACCGCCCCAGCATAGATGAATAACGACATGAACAAAGCGACTTTATAATCATAGCCATGCTGGACTAAAAGCATTCCAAAAGTCATTCCCATAAGCAAATACCCTAACAAAATAGAAATGGTGTGAGGGAAAGCGTCTTTAAAGGCTTTTAGAAACTCATGCATCAACAACCCTTTATTTAAACCAATCTTTAAATTTAGAAATACAGGTTTCTAAAACGCCCTTATGCGGTTCGCTCTCATAGCCAAAACTCGCATGCAATTTTTCCAACAACCCTTGTTGTTCTTTATTCAAGCTTTTAGGATAAATCACTTGCAACACCACAATCAAACTCCCCCTATAAGAGCTTTCAGGGTGCTTCACGCCCTCGTTTCTAAACGCAAAAGTTTGCCTGTCTTTGGCGTTTCTAGGGATTTTTAATTCCAATTCGCCTCCCTTTAAAGACGGCACTTTAATCGTATGCCCCAAAGCGATAGTGGTGAAAAACACCGGCGCTTCAATGAACAAATCACAGCCTTCGCGCTTGAAATGCTCATCTTCTTTGACTCGCGCTTCTAAATACAAATCCCCTCTTTTCCCCTTCTCGTATTCATTGCCTTTATGTTTAAGCACCATGCGGTTTTGATCATCAATGCCCTCAGGGATTATCGCATCAATTTCTTCATCTTTAAGAATGTAGGTTTTACCCTTACACGCTTGGCATGGGGTTTTAATGATCTTGCCCTTGCCTTGACACGCCCCGCAAGTTTGCGCAAAACTCATAAAACCTTGGCGCATAAACACCTGCCCCTGCCCACTGCATTGCTTGCAAGCCTCTAGGGCTTTATCTTTAGCGCCCGTGCCATCGCAACTTTCACAAACGCTCTGGTATTGGACTTTAATGGTTTTCTTACAGCCAAAAACCGCTTCTTTGAAACTCAATTCAAGGGTTTGCAAATAATCCGGCACAATAGAGCTTTTTTGCCTTTTACTCCCCCTAGCGCCAAACCCAAAAGCGTCTTCAAAAAACGAGCCTAAATCTTCAAAAAAATCAGAAAAATCGCTCTGGCTCGCGCCGGCTTGGTTTAAGCCTTTTTTACCATACCTGTCGTATAAGGCCCGCTTCTTTTCATCGCTTAGCACCCCATAGGCTTCATTGATGAGCTTGAATTTTTCTTCGGCTTCTTTATCGCCGGCGTTTCGGTCCGGGTGGTATTTTAAAGCCAGCTTTCTGTAAGACTTTTTAATGGTCTCTTGGTTGCTGTGTTTTTCCACTTCTAAAATTTCATAATAACTCAATTCCACGATCGCTCCAAAAATGGCATCAAAACGCTTATTTTATCTTAAAAGCGATAATTTTGCGTGTTTTGGCGCATGCCAAAACTTAGATAAAATAACACGATGAAACTATAGTAATAAAGATAACCCCATGAGATTTTTTTGCTTTTTGTTATTTTTTCTAACTTTTTCAAACGCGCAGATAATGATGACTTTTGATTCTCAAACTAACGCCAAACTCTCGCGTTCTAACGAACAGCTTTCTGACATGCTCTATAAACTCAATGAAAGTTTGAGAATCTATCAAAGCGTGCTTTCCAATAACCAGGATCAGCTTAAAGAAATCAAAAAGGCTAACAGCACCCTAAATAGCCAGAGGCGTTTTTTTAACGCCAGCCAGATCCGCCTTATGGACACTGATGCGTTATTGAAACAAAGCGCTTTGGAATTAGAAAAATTACAAGCTTTAGAAAAACACATAAAAAAGGGCATGGAGCAAGAACGCTTAATCAAAGAATCCCAAACGCTTTTTTTACAAGAACATTGCCCTTATTTGAGCGGCGTTAAGAATTTAGAAGAGGCTTCAAACGCTTTAGAAGTCCAAGAGCAAAACAACGCCCTTTTCTTACTCAAAGAGCCTAAACTCTTTCATTTGCTCTCGCAATTGGATTTGATGAGCGCTTTAAACGCCTTATGCGATCAAGTTTTAGAAAACCAAGCCCATAACCAACAATCCCATAACAAAACCCTAGAATACAACGCCCTTATAAACCATGATTTTCAAGCCTATAAAGCCATGCGTTTAAAAAAATTTAAAAACAAGATTCAAAGCCAAATCCAAGCTAAAGAAGACGCTCTAAAAACCTTTTTACCCTTAGAAAAACGCCTAGAAACTTTAAAAACGCATTTTTTATGCGACAAAGAAAATCTCAAATCATGCGCTAAAGAATTGCGCCAACGCTACCAAAACGCCCTAATAGAGCGAGACAAAGAATTAAAAAACGCTAAAAACAACAAAGAAAAGCATGCTTTAATCTTAGCCAATTACGAGCATACTTTAAAAACCTTGAATATAGAATTTTTAAGCGAATTAAATAAGCAAATGGCATTTTTGAATGAAACCATGGCACTAAACGCACGAGTTTTAGCCCTTTTAGCCAAACAACCGACTAAAAAGCCCCTAAATTTGAGCGGTGATTTGAGCAATGAAAAGGCTCTTATTAAAAATATCCGCTTAGATCCGCATGGATTCCCTAGCTTTGAAAATTTTAAGCAAAAATGAGTTTTAAAAAGCAACCAGTTAGACCATAAACGCAAAAAGCCTTAAACAATCACGCCTCCCCCTAGCACGATGTCATTTTGATAAACGACCAAAGCTTGCCCTTTAGCCACGCCGTAAAAAGGCTCTTTAAATTCCACTTCAATCACCTCGTCTCTCAAACTCACAAACGCTTTAGCAGGCACGCTCCTGTAACGAGCCTTGATAAAATATTCGCCGCTTTTAAAATCTTTCATTAAAGATTTGTTTTGAGCCTTAAGGGAATGCGTGGCGAGATCTTCTTTTTTACCCACAACTAACTCGTTCTTTTTAGCGTCAATCCCCACCACAAAATGCGGCTCTAACGCGCCTTTAATACTAAAGCCTTTGCGTTTGCCAATCGTGTATTGCATATAGCCCTTATGCGTGCCAATGATTTCGCCTTGTAAGTTTTTCACCACGCCCTCTTTTTCCACTTCAACATGCTTTTTTAAAGTGTCAATGTAGCTTTTTTCCACAAAGCAAATTTCTTGAGATTCCTTATAAGTCTCTAAAGTGCCTAAAAAAGGCATCGCACTCAAGGCTAAAGGCTTAATATCCTTTTTTAACAAATCCCCTAAAGGGAACACCAATTTAGCGATAACTTCATGCTCTAAAGCGTATAAAAAATAGCTCTGATCTTTAGTTTTATCCAAAGCCTCTTGAATATAACTTACCTTGTCAATTTCTTTGACTCTCGCATAATGCCCGGTAGCGATCTTTTCACACCCTAATTGTAAAGCGTGATCTAAAGCCAACCCAAACTTCATTAAAGGGTTGCACAACGCGCATGGGTTAGGGGTTTGCCCCTCTTCATAAGCACTGATAAATTCATCATAAACCGCGCTTTTGAAATCCTTTTGAAAATCCAACACTTCTAAAGGAATGCCTAAAAACTCGCACGCTTTTTGAGCGTTTTTAATGTATAAATCATGCTTTTTTTCACTCGCATGGAGTTTTAAATAAATCCCCACTAATTCATGCCCTTGCTCTTTTAAGCTATAAGCGCTATAAGAGCTATCCACCCCCCCACTGAGTAATACCGCTATTTTCATTTTTAATCTTTCATTCAATGGATTATGGCTCGTAGTCTAGCGCAAAAACCATTCATGACCACCTTTTTTTAACCATTGGCATGCTAAAATATGCCAAAGATTTTTAAAAATCGCATCAAAACGCATGGAGAAAATAAGGGCAATGGCCAAAATTGAATTGTTAGCCAAATTCACGCAAATCGCGCTCCCTAACAGCCACCCTTTATTGAAAAAAGTTTTAAACTACGCTAAAAAACATTTCAGCCAGTGCCACATGCTCTCTTCATCGTTACTCATTTTAAACGACACGGAATGCTTTAAGAAAAATTACTTGCTTAATTGGGTCTATCATGCCCTTGAATGCGCGCATGAGAAAGACATTAGCCAACATTCTTTAGAAGAGGTTTTACAAAAAAGCCACCTGCCCATACGCATCAAAATCATGGCTCAAAACACGCTTTTAGAAAAAATAGAGGTGAAAGTTTTAACCTTTGGGGCAGAATACGCGCTTTTTATCACCAAGCACCCTATCGCTAAGCGCTTTTTACGCCAGAAATTCAGCGGCTATGTGTTTTTAGAAACCCAAGACGAATTGCATATAAGAGGCGATTCAGGGCGTTTTTGGGAACTCATGGTAACGCTCCATGAAAATAGAATCGTCCATAACGCATGCTTAGATTTCATCTACCCTAATGGCTTTGGCAAGGACAGCTACACCACTATGGCTGAACGCAAATTAAAAGAATGCTATAAAACGCTAGGGTTTATCAAGCATGAAAATTTCAGCGAAGTCAAAAAGCGCTATTTGGAGTTGGCTAAAACCTACCACCCTGATTTGTGCGATCTGAAAGAAAAAAAGGCTCTTTATGCCAAGCGTTTTGCGATCATTCAAGAAGCCTACCGCCACATTAAAAAGCACGCTTAAACCCCTAAACTAGCCCTAATTGCACTAGAAGAAATCGGCGCGTCAATGCCTTTTAAAGGGTGGTAGTGTCCCTTAAACTGGATTTCTTCATAGCCAATCCTTTCAAAAACCACTAATTCCACCCTTTTTAAAAGCTCTTTAGCGTTAGTCCAAGAAGAAAGATGCCTCAAACAATCCGCTCCTATGACTAAATACAGCGTTTTAGGGCGGTAGAGTTTTTGGAAATGAATCGCGCTTTCTATCATAGGCACAGCCCTTTCTTGCTTGATTTCAAAATCGCTCAACAGCGCCCTAGGCATTCCCTTTAAAGCTCTTTCTAATTCTTTAAAACGACTTTGCGCGTCCAAAAAACATGGCTTTTTGAAAGGGTTTTGATAAGCGGGCAAGACAATGAGCTTGGCGAATGGCAATAATTCTAAAGTTTGCTCAATAATGGCTAAATGAGCCTTGTGTAAGGGATCAAAACTCCCTCCATAGAGCGCTAATTCTTTGTATTCTAAGACGCTATTCATTGTGTTCAAAGCTAGACGCCTTAGTCAATTTAGCGAATTTAACCCCCCTAAGCCCCCCGATTTCTAATTGCAAGCGTTGGATTTCAAGCGAATTGCCTTGTAAAACAATCGTCTCCAAGCAATTATGCGCATCCATATGAATGTGCGTGGTGCATAAAACATGCGTTGTGCTGGCATGCTGGATGTCTATCATGCGCTGGTTTAATTCCCTTTGGTGGTGATCATAAATCACCACCAGCACGGCGATCTTGCTCCCATCATTAGGGTTATCTTCTGCCCAATTGTCTTCTACTAATTTTTCTCTGATCATGTCGCGCACCAATTCTGAGCGAGAAGAATAGCCGTTTTTAATGATGCGGTTGTCTAATTCGTCTAATAAATTTTGTTGTAAAGAAACCGAAAAGCGGATGATTGAATCGTCTTTATTGTGTGTATCCATTTGAGAAAATCCTTTTTGGCATGAGTTCTATTAAGAGTCGCTCATGCTAGTATGATTGAATTAATTTAAAATTAACGATTATAGTATAAACTCGGTTAGTATTGGAATGGTTGGTTATAAGGTAATTTTAGCGTTTGGATTTGATTGTAATTATTAGCTTAATCATCATTGACTTGTTATTATTAAAACAATATAATCAACAATCCAATGTTCTTTTATCATTTTAGAGCATTTATGCGAAAAAGCACTTCTTATAGAGCGCTTGCTTTTTAGAATGCGGCTGTATCGCATGCGGCTTTAGTTTTAGGGGGATTATTTTATTGTAACAAGGAGTTTTTATGGGCGGTTTTTCAATGGCAATGTTGAAAGATTATGTGGATGTGTTTGTTTTTGCGGTGCTTGGCGTGTCTAGTTTTTTAGCTTTGTGGTTTGTGATTGAAAGGATTATTTTTTATTCCAAAATCAATTTGAAGGCTTATGATGATATAGACGCCCTGAATTTGGATTTAACCAAGAATCTAACCATTCTTTATGTGATTTATTCTAACGCGCCTTACGTGGGCTTATTAGGGACGGTTTTAGGGATCATGGTGATTTTCTATGACATGGGCGTGAGTGGCGGGATGGACGCTAAAACGATCATGGTAGGTTTGTCTTTGGCTTTAAAAGCGACCGCTCTAGGGCTTGCTGTGGCGATTCCCACTTTGATCGCTTATAATAGCTTGTTGAGAAAATCCGATGTTTTGAGTGAAAAATTTAGGATCATGAAAAAATGAAAAGCATCAGAAGAGGCGATGGGCTGAATGTTGTCCCTTTTATTGATATTATGCTCGTTTTGCTAGCGATTGTGTTGAGCATTTCTACTTTTATCGCGCAAGGTAAGATTAAAGTCAGTCTCCCTAACGCTAAAAATGCGGAAAAATCCCAGCCAAACGATCAAAAAGTGGTGGTCATCTCTGTAGATGAGCATGACAATATTTTCGTAGATGACAAACCGACGAATTTAGAAGCTTTGAGCGCTATAGTCAAACAAACAGATCCTAAAACCCTTATAGACTTAAAAAGCGACAAAGGCTCTCGTTTTGAAACTTTTATCAGCATTATGGATATTTTAAAAGAGCATAATCATGAAAATTTCTCCATCTCCACAGAAGTTAAGTAAAGTCTCAACGAGTGTTAGCTTTTTAATCTCTTTTGCCCTATACGCTATAGGGTTTGGCTATTTTTTACTGCACGAAGAGGCCCCAACGCCTTTAGCGCAAGCGGGCACCACTAAGGTTACCATGAGTTTAGCTAGCATTAACACTAATTCCAATACAAAGACCAATGCCGAGTCGGCTAAACCCAAAGAAGAGCCTAAAGAAGAACCCAAGAAAGAAGAGCCTAAAAAAGAGGTCACAAAGCCCAAGCCTAAACCCAAGCCTAAGCCTAAACCCAAACCTGAGCCTAAACCCAAACCTGAGCCTAAGCCAAAGCCTGAACCCAAACCTGAGCCTAAGCCTGAACCTAAAGTTGAAGAGGTTAAAAAAGAAGAGCCTAAAGAAGAACCCAAAAAAGAAGAAGTTAAAGAGGAAGCTAAAGAAAAAAGCGCTCCTAAACAAGTAACGACTAAAGACATAGTCAAAGAAAAAGACAAGCAAGAAGAATCCAACAAAACCTCTGAGGGGGCCACTTCTGAAGCTCAAGCTTATAACCCAGGGGTGAGCAACGAATTTTTAATGAAGATCCAAACCGCCATTTCTTCTAAAAACCGCTACCCTAAAATGGCACAAATTAGGGGCATTGAGGGCGAAGTGTTGGTGAGCTTTGCGATCAATCCTGATGGGAGCGTTACAGATATTAAAGTGATCAAGAGCAACACGACGGATATTTTAAACCATGCGGCTTTAGAGGCCATTAAAAGCGCGGCGCATCTATTCCCTAAACCAGAAGAAACCGTGCATCTAAAAATCCCTATCGCTTATAGCTTGAAAGAAGACTGATTAGTCTTTCTTTTAAAGGCGGTTTTTAAGCCTTAAAAGCTGGGTCAAAACCCCTATTTTTCGCAATTTACAAAAAAAAAAAAAAAAAAAAACAAAATCTCTAAAATTTAGAGCTAAAATTAGCCATAAAATTCCATTTATTGCTTATAATACGAAGTTTCTTTTTATAAAGAAAAATCTATTCAGGTGTGGGTTAAGGTATTACGGCTTTTTTGATTACAACCATGCTTATATTAAATCCAACTTTTTCAACTCCGCTTCTGATGTGTGGACTTATGGCGCGGGTATGGACGCTCTTTATAACTTCATCAACGATAAAAACACCAACTTTTTAGGCAAGAACAACAAGCTTTCTGTGGGGCTTTTTGGAGGCTTTGCGCTAGCTGGGACTTCGTGGCTTAATTCTGAATTCGTGAATCTGAACATGGTGGGTAATATCTATAGCGCTAAGATGAATGTGGCTAACTTCCAATTCTTATTCAATTTAGGCTTGAGAATGAACCTCGCTAGGCCCAAGAAAAAAGACAGCGATCATACCGCTCAGCATGGGATTGAACTAGGGCTTAAAATCCCTACCATTAACACCAATTATTATTCTTTCATGGGGGCTGAACTCAAATACAGAAGACTCTATAGCGTGTATTTGAATTATGTGTTTGCTTATTAAAACCCTCTTTAAAAAGGGGGTTTCATTGCGAAATGCCCCTATGCACTTATGAGTTTTGATTAAAATTTGGTTATTCGCAAAAGCATGAAAGCCTTTTACAAACAATTTCTTTGATTTTGTTTTTAAGAAAACGCTTTTTAATTTTTTTTCATTCTCTTTTCTATGAAAATATTCAAGCATTCTATGAGTAAGGCAAAACCAATACCCGCATACAAATAATTTTTATTGACATGCAAATGCAAGCCCTCTAAAAACAAGAACACGCCCACAACGAGCAAAAACACAAAGGCCAAAGTTTTAACACGGTAGTGTCTTTCAATAAAATCGCCAACGATTTTGGAAAAAAACATCATCACGATTACAGACAAAATAATAGCAAGCACCATGACTTCTAAGTGTTTAGCGATCCCAATAGCCGTGATCACGGAGTCCAAAGAAAAGACAATGTCTAAAAATGTGATTTCTATTAAAGTGATGAAAAAGCCAAACGCTTTTTCTTGGCGCTTTTCTCCTTTAGGATAAATCTGATCTTTTAGTTCCACTAACGCTTTAAAAGCCAAAAACGCCCCCCCTACAAGCAGCACCACATCACGCCATGAAAAGCTCATGCCCGCTATAGTGAATAAAGGCTTTTGCAAATGGCTGATGAAAAACAAGCTCCCTAAAAGCCCTATACGAGCGATCATCGCTAAGCCCAAACCTAAAATCATGGCTTTATTTTGCTGGTGTTTAGGGAGTTTATAAACCATCACCGTGATAAAAATAATATTATCAATCCCTAAAATGATCTCTAAAAGCGTGAGCGTAGTCAAGGAGACTATGCCATGCGTTGTAGAAAGAGCGTCTAAGAGTGAGGATAAAAATTCCATAAAAGGCTACAACCAGCCTTTCTTTTTGAAATAAATCACCGGGAGAATCGTAGAAATCGCCATGACAATCAATGCGAAAAGATACCCGTATTGCCACTCTAATTCTGGCATGAATTTAAAATTCATGCCATAAATCGTGCCAATCAATGTGGGGGGCATCATCGCCATGGTCGCCACCGTGAATAGCTTGATGGTTTTATTTTGCTCCACATTGACTTGAGAAGCGAACAGGTTTTGAATGTTGTCTAGGGAGTTGAGATTGACCGTTGTAGACTCCACTAAAGAGCTAAAATCGGTTAAAATGATATTTAAATTATTTTTAGTATCGCTATCCACTTTATTGCTCCTTAATAAAGCGGTGATAATGCGCCGTTTGTCAAAAAAGGAATCCCTTAAAGCCACATTAAATTCTTGTAAATTGGACAAGCGTACTAAAATATCATCATGCGTAGAAGTTTCTTTGAAAATGATGTTTTTGCGCAACAGGCTCGTTTGTTTGTTGATCCACTCTAAACATTCCACGCCTTTTTCAAAATACACTTCAAAGATTTTGGTTAGAATATCAAACCCGTCTTCAAATTTTTTAGGGCTAGCCAAAACCTTTTTTTGGATAGAATCAAAGATTTCTAAAGTCCCGTAATAAATCGTGAAAAGAATGTTATTAGACAAAATAAAGGTCGCCATTTCCGTGTGGAAAGTCTCATTTTCATCCTGGTTAGTGAAAAAAGCGTTGATCGTAACGCTGGAGCTGTCTTCCCAATATTTGGTTACTGATGAAACTCGTTGGGAATGGTCTGTGTTGTAGTGGATAGCGTATTCTTGGCTCAGAGTGGCCAATTCATTGGGTGTTGGGTTGATTAACTCAAACCATAGGACTTCATTTTCTTCTATATCAAAGCCATTGAAATCATTAAAGCGTTTTTTAATGACAAATTTTTGCTGTTTGAAAAACACGTTCACCATAAGCGATCCTTAGAGTTAATGGCGTTTATCCAAAACCTCAAAACAAGGTAAAATTTTGCCCTCTAATAATTCCAAGCTCGCTCCCCCACCGGTAGAAATGAAGCTCATGTTATCCTTTTCGCCCGCGCGGTTGATCGCATCAATGGTATCGCCCCCCCCAACGAGCGAAAAAGCGTAAGTGTCAGCGATCTTGTGGGCTAAAAAGGTTGTACCTCTGGCAAATTCTTGTTTTTCATGCACGCCTAAAGGGCCATTCCATAAAATGGTGGGCGCGCTCTCTATGACTTCAGAAAACAATTTCATGCTCGCAGGCCCTATGTCAGCGATCTTGTGTTTAGGCTCAATGTCTTGGACAGGCGAAATTTTAATGTGCTTGGGGTTGAGAATATCATCAGTGGTTACAGCGTCTATGGGCAAATAGACTTTGACTTTTTTTTCTTTCGCGCTTTTTAATAATTCTAGGGCGTCATTGATTAGAGCGTCTTCTACAGAAGAATCTTGCACATCATAGCCTAAGGCTTTTAAGAAAGTGTTGCTCATCGCTCCTGCAATGATGAGCTTGTCAATGAGATCTAAAATGTTTTTTAATAAGGTGAGTTTGGAGCTGACCTTAGCCCCCCCCACAATCAACAATAAAGGGCGTAAAGGGTGGTTAAACGCTTGATAAAACGAATCAATTTCTTTTTTGAGTAAAAACCCGCTCACTTTAACGGGGGCAAATTGTGCCGTGCCGTAAGTGCTGGCATGCTTTCTGTGGCTCGTGCCAAAAGCGTCATTCACAAACACATCGCACAAGCTCGCTAAATCTTTAGCCAAGTTTTCATCATTTTCTTCTTCGCCTTTTAAAAAGCGGATGTTTTCTAAAAGAAAAATCCTTGTGGGCGCGTTTTCGTTTAAGGCTTGTTTTAATTGCGCGATATTTTGAGAAAAAACCACTTCATGATTTAAAAGTCTTTCAAGGCGTTTTAAAAAGGGTTTCAAGCTCAATTTTTCTTCAACCCCTTTAGGGCGGCCCAAGTGGCTCACTAAAATAATATCTTTAGCCTTGTTGTCAATACAATATTGGATGGTAGGCAAGCTCTCTCTAATGCGCGTATCATCAGTGATATTCAAATTTTCATCTAAAGGCACATTAAAATCCACTCTAATAAGCACTTTTTTATGATTGACATCCACTTCTTGAATGTTTTTAACGTTTTGCATAAACGACATTTTAGCTAACATGAAAAATCCTTTCTTTTAATTTTGCGCTATATATTGCGCCATGTCTATCAAGCGCTCACTATAACCCATCTCATTATCATACCATGCCAATACTTTAGCATTTTTTTCGCCTATTGTCATGATTTGATCATCAATCACAATCGCGCTAAAAGGCGAAGAAATAAAATCGCTTGAAACAAGCCTTTCTTCATCAATACTCACAACCCCTTTAAAGGCATGCTTACAAGCGTCTTTAAGCGCATGCTGAACGCTCGCTTTACTCACAACTTTTTTAAAACTTAAAGAAAGATCCACTAAACTCACATTAGGGGTAGGCACTCTAATGGCAAGTCCTGTAACTTTAGGGCCTAAATGCGGCAAGACTAGCGAAATGGCTTTGCTCACGCCGGTGCTTGTAGGGATAAGATTTAAGCCAGCTGCTCTAGCGCGGCGGATGTCTTTGTGCTTGGTGTCTAAAAGGTTTTGATCGTTAGTGTAGCTGTGGATGGTGGTTAAAAGCGCGTTTTCTACTTTAAAGGCTTCATCTAAGATTTTTAATAAAGGAGCGGTAGCGTTAGTCGTGCAAGAGGCGTTAGAGATCACGCTTTCGTTATGGTAATTCTTGTGGTTCACCCCATAGACAAAGGTGGGCGTATTTTGCGCGGGAGCGGAGATGATGACTTTTTTCACGCTGTTTTTAAGATGAGCACTTGAAGCTTCTAAGGAATTGAATTTCCCCGTGCACTCTATGACAATTTCTGCGTTAGCGACAGAAAAATCAAGCTTGTTAATGTCTCGCTCATTCAACACTAAAATCTTTTTACTATGCCCGATATTTAGGGTTCTATTAGCGTTTAATTGGGCTTCAAAATGCCCATGCACGCTGTCATGGCGGATCAAATGCAAAAGAGTTTCTAATTCAGCGGTGGAATTGATGGCTACAATCTCTATATCTTTTCTTTGGCTAGCAACTCTTATAGTGCACAAACCGATGCGCCCGGTCCCATTGATAGCGATTCTAATTGGCATGTTTTCCCTTTATTTAAAAATTAGCATTTTATCACAAATGCTCTTAAATAAAGATATTTGGCTCTGTTAATCAAATATGAATAAGCCCTAAAATTTTTTAGAGTTCTGCTTAAGCTAAGTCTAAGTCTACTGAACTAAAGTCATTTGAGAGGAAACTTAAAAATTTGTATTTGATAATGTTTTTGGAGAAAAGTAAATGGAAAAGAGCGATAACAAACATAGCGACAACAAACAAAGAATGCGTGAAATTCTAAAAAAATCTCTTAATGATGATAATACTATCAATGCTAAAATCTTAAAAGAAGAGTGTTTTAACACTTCTTTAAGTAAAGATAAGCCTTGGATTTTCATCTCTCATTCCCACAAAGATAATCAAATTGTTTTAGATCTTAAAGAAGAGCTAGAAAAGGACAATGATTTTAAGGTGTTTGCAGATAACCTGTTTTGGAGTGTCACTCTTAAAGATGTTAAAGAAAGTATTTTAGAGATTTTTAAAGATAAGATAAGCGAGCAAGAGCTAGAAAGACACTTGTCTTCTCTTATGGCAATTTGTTTAGTAGAAATTATCCAACAATGCCGTATCTATATTGTAATCAAGGACAATAGTATGACCCAAAATAACAAAATTGAGTCTAATTGGATTTATTATGAATTGGAGATGATAAAAACATTACTTCCCAAGCTTGTCGCTTCTTTTGAATCAAAAAGTAGTGAAAAGGTTTTGTTATATGAAAGCGAACTAGAAAAACTGGAAACCTACCACAACATGCAAAATTTAAAAAAGGCTTTAAAAAACCTTATAACTCCATTTAATAATGGTTATGAAGAGACCACTCTATTAGAATGCTCGCCCAATTACAAGCCATTTATAGCTTACGAACCAAACTACACAAAGGAGCAAGCATGAAAATAAGCTTTAAAGCATTGGGGGTGTTAAGCCTAGCGTTATCGCCTTTATTTGGAGGTGCACCTATTGATGTGCATAAACAAATAGATAGTCATTTTGATAAATACACTTATAATATTGAAGAACAAACCTATCTTAAAATCTCGTCTAATGTAGATGATATTGTTATCCAAAATATTGAGCTTAATAGAGGGAATTGCAAAAGCGAGATGCATAGCAACACGAGTTTAAAAAGCTATGAAAGTAAAAGAAAGAATATTGTGCTACAAATTGAAAACATGAAAGAAAAGATGAAAAGAGAAGAGACGCAAACATACGACGGTTCAGAGATAAGAATGTATATGCAACAAACGAAAGATACTATTAAAACCAACGAAAATTTCCAAAAACAACTCAGTGCTATCAATACTTTTGATGAATTGGTAGATAGAATAAACAATGACACCGCTAGCCCTCGTTTTCCAGATCTTGATTTGGACTCTGGTACGGATTCTACTAATGATTATGATGGTAACGGGCCTAAAGGGCCTGAAGATAAAAAAATTTATTCCTTGAGACTTTTTGAAGAACATCTAAAATATTTTTTTGCAGGGGATTTTAGCGACGATAAAGGGGGGCGTGAATTTATAAACGATATAACAAGCAGGATAAAACCTGTAGGAACGGAAAAAGGGTATATTTGTAGCAACACAAATATATACATCTCTCTTTCCTCCGTTTCAGAAGGTTGCACAGACAAATACTACCTTGATGATTATGTCAAAAGCGTTGTGGGAGATGAGGATTACAACAAGCTTACTAGTCGGGAATTTTGGGAAACAAAAGAATGGTCAAAAGAAGAAATAGATAAATTCAAGCAAGATTCGGATCCTTTATATCAAAAAATACAGAAAAAAATACTGACAGCCTATCTTCAAGAATATAAAGATTTCACTTTAAATCAATCAAATGCAATTCTTAAAGAGGCACGAACAGAACTTTCTAAACTCCGCAAAATATACCAGCAAGAACAGCAAAAATACCAAAAAGAACACCAACAAAAAATCCAACAAAAACAACAAGAAAGTCTAAAAGAGCAAAAAGAACTCACTCAAAAACTCGCTCAAGTGGAACAAAAAATCAAAAGAATGAAAGAACAAGGCAATACCATAGAAATCCCCTTAAAATTTGGCGAAGTCTTTAAAACCAGAGCTTGTAGCAACCTTAAAGAAGCTAAGATAAAAACCAACAAAGGCGCTTATACTTTCAGCTTTTAATCATTTTTTAAAACAAAAGAGCTTTAATCAAACGATAATTTATTAAGGCGGTCTTGGGGGTTAGGGGGTTTTAGTTGAGGGTTGTAGGGTGAGAGTTATTTCAAAATATCCCCCTATCCCTTAAAAAATAAAATTAAGGTTTGAGTTTTAATATTTGATTAAAGCAGAGTTTTTTATTCACAAACTGAAATCAAAATCCTTGCGATAAACCTCTCTATAAGCTTTTTGAACGCTTGAAAAAACCCCACTCCCTAAAAACCCCCTAGATAACGGGCTAGGGTGAGGGGCTGTGATGATGATGTGTTTGTTTTTAGGGATTAAAGCGATCTTTTTTTGGGCGACTTTCCCTAATAGCACCACGATTAAAGGGGCGGTCGTTTCAAAAAGGCGTATCAGTATTTGATCGCTAAAAGCTTCCCAGCCAATATATTGGTGCGAAGCGGCCTTATTTTTTTCCACGCTTAAAATGGCGTTCAATAACAGCATGCCCCTTTTAGCCCATGCGCTCAAATCCCCACAACAAGGCACAGGCACGCCTAAATTTGCATGCAATTCTTTAAAAATATTTTTCAAGCTTGGGGGGATGGGGGCGTTTTTTTCCACGCTAAAGCTTAAGCCCATCGCCACAGGCAATTCTTGCTCATTGTCTAGGTAGGTGGAATGGTAGGGATCTTGCCCTAAAAGAATGATTTTAACCGCATAAGGGGGCGTTAGATTGAATGCATAAAACAGATTAGAGCTTTTGGGGAAAATGGTTTTAGGGCTTTTTAGGGCTTCTAAATAGCGTTTTTCTATTTCTAAGAAATAAGGCTTTTTCAATTCGCTTTGCAAAAACTCCCGCCAAGCCAAACTCAAAGGAGCGTAGTCAAAAAGCTTCATGCGTTTAATTCATGGTAGTGTTTTAAATACTCTTTTTGCATGCGTTCTTGTAATTCTTCATACCAAGTGGGCGAGCTAAAATCAGGCGTATAACTTTCTAGCATGACCAAACGGGTGCGGGCTTTATAGGCTTCTAGGGGCTTGGAATTAAAGATTTTAATGGAATTGATTAACACCATCGGCTGGATTTTGAGCTGGAATTTTTCGGCGATGATTTTAGCCCCTTGCTTGAAAGGGAGGAATTTTTCTCCTCCCCTGCCTCTAGTACCTTCAGGGAAAATCACTAAAGGGCGGTTTTGATCCAGCTTTTCCTTACACGCTTTCAAAAGACTCACGATCCCCTTTTTATCCTCTCTGTCAATTAAAATCATTCCGGTATCCGTTAGGGCATGCCCATAAAAAGGGATTTCGCCCAGCTCTTTTTTAGCGATCCAGCAAATATTGCTAGGGTGGTAGGCTTCTAAATAAATAATATCCAATAAGCTTTGGTGGTTTAAAACAACGAGTTTAGCGTCCGTATCAAAAGCGCCTATTTTTTCTAAATGAACCCCGGTGAGCGTGAAAAAACACGCGCAAGTTTTACGGCTGGAACGCGCGTTATTGTTCTTACGATTAAAATAATTGAAAACAATGATAACGGCTAGTCCTATAGCGATCACTAAAGCCCTATAAATCGCTCTTAAATGATTGGATTTTTTATTTGATTTCATCTTTTTTGACCCATCCTATTTGTTCATGCGGCGTTAGGATTTTATAATAATCATCATGCGAGCCTAAGATTTTAATCGGCATTTCATTTTTAGAAAGCCCTAAAATGGTGGAATTTTGCGTGGGCAGAATGCGGATTTTTTTATGAGCGAGCAAAACGGCTGATTTTTGCGTGAATAAAAGGTGGTACAAAACAAACCCTAAGCACAAAATCCCAAGCCCTAAAAAAATGAGTTTGCGCCCAAAAATGAAAAACAACACCAAGAAAAACACGCACAAAGCGAGCAACGCCACATTAGAAAAGACTAAAAAATTGTTTTTAGGGATGAGATCGCTTTGGATACCGGTAGTGTCTTGAGTGGGAATGACGGAAAAAGACAGCGTTTTAAACTGCCTGTTAGAAAGCGAAAAGTAATCAAAAGAAAGGTTTTGAAGGGTTTTAGGCAACACGCAATAATAAAAAACGCTCCCTTCTTTAGCCTTGATCTGGTTTAAAGAGGCGTTATCAAACCCTTGTTTGATCGCTTCTTTGATGTGAAAATCTTCCCAAGTGGCTTCTTTAAACGCTATTTCCACCACCAAAATATTGTTTTTATCGTCATAGTCTTTGGTTTTGTATTGCACAACTTGCAAATCTTTAGCCATGACATTCGCGTAACGAGGGTTTTTGGACAAATCCGTTACTTGCAGAGTAACTTTTGGGGCTATGGAATGATCTATGTATTTGTCTTTATTGGAAAACGCGCTCACTTCTAAAGACGGGATGCTCGCTTTTACGCCCTTAATCTTGTAATAATAAGTCGCTCTGAAAAGCTCTTTCTCCACCTTTTTCCATTTAGGCATCTTATTTAAAAGCTCAATTTGGGTTTTATCCCACCCGTCTTTGATTTTGGCTTCCAAAAACTCAGCGTCAAATAATAATAAATCATAAGTTACGCCTATAATTTGACCGATATAAACTGGGTTGTTTTCCAAATCTTCTAATTGGGGGATTTTCACATAAGCCACTTTAGCTTTGATTTCTTCTGGCTCATGAGTGTTTTCAGCAACCAAATCAGCAACCAAAAAAGTGGCTAAAAAGCTTAAAATCAAACTGATGGTTTTAACGATTTTGATTGAATGGGCCAAAAAACCCATTAACGATTTTTCAAATAAAAACCCCATGAGTTTTTATTTCTTCTTGGGCGCTTTTTCATCCATTTTCTCATCCACGATAGACCAGGTTTTCAAGCTGTCAATAGCGGTTTTTAGCTGAATGTCATCATTAATCATTTTAGGAGTAACCTCTTTTTCCTCTTCGCTTTTTTCGCTTTTTTTGTTTTTATCCGTATTTTTAGAGGCAGAATCTTTATTGGTATCATCAAGTTTTTTAAGCTCTTGCTCTAAATGGTGTTTCAGATCCGCTTCTTTCAAGCTGAATTTGTTTTCATTTTCTGGCGCTTTACCCGGATAAATCACAATATCAGGCGTGATCCCCTTAGCTTGAATGGTGCGCCCGCTCGGCAAATAGTAGCGCGCGGTCGTGATTTTAATGGCTTCGTCTTTATTGACAGGGAGCAGCATCTGCACGCTTCCTTTACCAAAGGTTTTTTCACCGACAATCACGGCCCGTTTGTGATCTTGCAGCGCCCCTGCAACAATCTCGCTCGCACTCGCTGAACCGCCATTGACTAACACCGCAATAGGCAAATTGGTATAAGGGGCTCTGCCATTAGCCTTGTATTCTAAATTTTCTTCTTTATTTTTGCCTTTTTGAGAGACTAAAACCCCCTCTTTAATGAAGAGATTAGACAAGCCCACCGCTTGGTTTAACAGCCCTCCAGGATTGCCCCTTAAATCCAACACGATCCCCTTAGTCTTAGGGTTGGCTTTCAAGCCGTCTAAAACCGATTTGGTAACATTTTTATCAAAAGAATTGACTCTCACATACAAATAGGGGGTTTTTTCAATCTTTTTCACATAGACAGACGGAACTTTAATGATGTCTCTAATAATGTTAAACACTAAAGGTTTTAGCTCGTTTTTTCTCACAATGGTGATCTGAATAGGGGTCTTTGGCTTGCCGCGCATGAGATTGATCGCATCATCAATGCTCATGTTCAGCGTGCTTTCGTTATTGATTTTTAAAATGTTATCGCCTGATTTAACCCCAGCCTTGTAAGCAGGAGTGCTTTCTAAAGGAGCGATCACGGTCAAAACCCCATCGCGCATGCCCACCGTGATCCCAAGCCCCCCAAATTCGCCCTCGGTTTGGGCTTGAAACTCCTTAAACTTCTTTTCATTCAAATACGCTGAATGCGCATCCAGATTAGAGAGCAAGCCTTCAATCGCTTTAGTCATGATCTCAGAAATGCTGATTTTATCCACATACTTTTTTTCAATTTCTGTAACCACATTCGTGAAACGATTGAACGCTTCCACCCTTTTAGCCGCTAATTCTTGCGGATCTTCTTTAACCGGCTTGACCGGCTTTTTTTCCTTAACTTCACCACCATGCAAACTCACAGCAAGAGAAACCGCTAACAACCCTTTAAAAAGTCGTTTTGTCATTGTTAATAGCACCACCCATTTTTGAGATTAGAAAGAATCACCTTTAAGGTTTTATTCAATTTCTTGCGTTTATTCTATCTAAAATTTAGATAACATGCCCCATTCATTCACTCATTTTGAGCCTAAACAACAAAAACGCATAACTCCCCGATCCATTCACATGCAAATCGCAAAGCATGCTCGTTACAAAAACATTAGAAATGGGGCTTACTTTAGAGCCTCTATCGCAAATGAGAGCGAGATTAGGTAATACAGAATAAGGGGAAAGCCGAGCCTCCGCCTCTGCGGTAGATGTTGTTGTCGCTCGCTTCTTTGCTGATGAATGCGGCATCAAAGTCAAAATCTCCGATGGCTTTGGCTTGGCGCGATAAGATAAGGGCGATATTGGTATTAAATGGGGGGGGGGTGGATTTTGCAAGATTTCTTGCATTAACGCTTGGCTGTCATTCCCTTTTAAATGGGGCAAATCGCTCGTCAAAAATCCAAGCGTTTTTTGGATTTCAATCGTGCACGCGATGACTTTAATGATGTTGCTTACATGATCAAATTTACAAGACTCGTCTTTATGGCTTGTTAAATATTTGTCTAAAACGCCATACCCCCCTATCATGTAATCATGAATTTCTTGACTCACCCCCCTAAAATAAGCGCTATGGTTGATATAAAGCCGTTTTTCTGGCTCGTTATAAGAGGGTTTTTTGATGATGGGGTTACGATCATGCACTTCTTTATAGACGAATTCGCCTATGGTAGCGTCTTTTAATTTTTCAAAGCTGTAATTCAAGCTTTCTTGATTTAAGACATGCAAGCCGATTAGTTCAATCCCTAAAAAGCTTAAAGCCCTAAACAAATCTTTATTGTTTGTGAAAAGGATTTTAGGGTAATCGGCTTTGAGAAAGTCTTCATAACGCTTGCGGTAATTTGGGGAATACAATAACGCATAGATATAGCCTAAAACCTCTAGCGGCTCAAAAGAATGGCTATAATGCTTGTCTATGAAGCTTCTAAACTCTGGCGTAAAATTTTCGGTGTAGTTTGGGTGTTTGAATTGATAGAGGGGGTAATTGACCCCAGCTCCATTGCCCCCAGAGCTTAACCCCTGATCGTTAATGCTAGAGCTTATAAAGCATTGCGTCCAACTTTTATCGTTGTTTTTTAGTTGTCGTGGGGTGTTTAGCGCGACATTCTTGCGCGTTTGATGGGGTGTTTTAGGGTTTTGTTGGGGGGGGTAACATGTGCTTGAAAACTTCGCCTCGTGGATAAGCGATAAAAGACTTTGATTTACCGGTATAATAAGTGTAGTAAAAATCAAAAGGGCGGTATTGGCACAAAACGATGTATTCTTCTAAGTTATCAACATTTGCCCTAACATCTCTAATAGCATATTCTAAACGCCAATCTCTGCTATCTTTTTTGATTTTATAAATTCTGCGTAACTCGCTGGGTTCTAAGGTTGAAAAATCTTTTAAAAGCTTTAATAAGCTTTCTTTGTCCTTGTGGAAAACGACATGGTCTCTTCCTGTAACAATCCCCACACTTCCAACTTGAAACATCTCCTGAACGCTAAAGCCTTGCTCGTATTCCTCTAACAAGGGCGTTTTTTGGGGTATGAGTGAGTAAAAAGGCTCTCTTGGGGCAAGCTCAAGCCAATTGATACTATTCAAATCGTTTTGGGCTAAAAAAGCGTATTTTTCAGCCCTTTGGCCATAAACATCATAATAATAGATTTTTTGCTTTACTACTTGCGCCTTTTTGACAAAGAGGTTAATGGACACGCCTTGCATGATATTGAAAACGTTTTCATCTTTTGTGCCTTGTGGGGTTTTCTCCTTTTTCCTCGCATTTCCATGCAAATTTAAGATATAAAGCTCATCGTAGCATTCTAAAAGAGAGCGCCTTAACCCCCTAAAAGTCGGGTTGTCTAAAAAGGCGTTGTTAGAGATAAAGCCAAAAAGGCCATGCCCTAATGATTCGATCTTGTTTTGAGCGAAACGCATGAATTTCACATAATCGTCTAAGAGCCATTTAGGGTTTTTCTCCTTTTGCAGTTTGTATTTAGAATGGAGATTTTTAAGTTCCTTTAGGGCATTTTGGCTGCCGCTTTCTTTTTGGGTTTGAATGTTTTTTAGAAGCTTTTGGATTTTGTCGGTAAGCTTAGCATTTTTTTCAATCTCTATGGTTTGAAATTCAGGCTCTATGCCGTAAGTGGCTTTCACTTCCCATTCAAACAAGCCCTCATTACTGCTCGCCCCGCTATAAGGGGGGTTGCCGGTGATAATAAGAATCTTTTCATCTTTTTTAATTTCTTGAGCGCTTTTAAGCTCTTTTTCAAAAATCGGTTGTAGCCCACGATAAGCGGCGATCTCACTAGGCTGTATGAGGGTGTTGGTTAAAATGATTTGAAGCGCGTCGTTTTCTTTGAGAGGTTTTTTAAATTCCTCTTTAAAGGCTTGGCTGAGGTTCAAATGAGCGATCGCGTAAGGAGCGATCAAGTATTCAAACCCATAAAATTGCTTCAAGAGGTTTTGGTATTTGTCCTCTTTAGTGGAGATGCCTCCATCGCTTGTTTTTCTCGTTTCTAGCGCTTTCCTGAACGCTTCCAATAAAAAAGTGCCGGTGCCGGTGGCAAAATCTAAGAGCTTGATGTTTTCGTTATCTAAAGCGCTTTTTAAGCCTAAGGGAGCGTCTTTGAAACGCGTTTTAAGCAGGCTATCCAAAGCGTTAATGATGAATTCCACCACAGAATCCGGAGTGTAATACACGCCCTTATTCTCTCGCAATTTAGGGTCATAAGCGCTTAAAAAGGTTTCATAAAAGTGCAAATAAGGGTCTTTATCGTCATTCAAATCTTTAATGATAGAGTCCATATCAACATGATTGATTAAGCTTAAAATTTCATTTAAAAGCCATTGGATTTCTTTGATTGCATCAAGCTTCTTTAAAAAATCCGCCATTTCTCTGATCACAGCAAAATTTTTAGGAATGGAGCTTCTCACATTATCCAAATTAATTTTTTCAAAAGGGTGGTTGAGCTTGGCTATAAAAAGGCTGTAAGTGAGCGTTTGAGCGAACGCATCGCTAAAGTCTTCAAAACTCAATTCTTCATAAAGATATTCTTTAAAATTGTTAAAAATGCTAGAAACTTGCGTGTCTTTTTGGTATGTGATTAAAGCGTCTTTTAAATACCTGGTGGGTGCGCTTAAATGCGTTGCGAAATCTTTAGCGTTAGTAATAGGGGCTGCTTCGTAATTGAAAAAGCCTCTAAAAAATTCAATCAGATTACGCTCAGTTTGCGGGTTGGGTTTTAGGGGTTTAGAGAGTTCATCAAGGCTAGCGACAGAAATTTCTCTTTTAATTAAAGGCTTATTCTCTTCATCTTTCCCTACCCACACGAAATTAAGGTAATCCGTGAGCATGAGATTAGGGTTTAATTCTAAATATTTAAGGATTTGTTTGCTTTTTTCGCTTTCTACAATCTTTCTAAGATCGGTCCCCACTCTTTTATTTTCTATATAGCCGATGTTTAGCCCTTGATAAGAGATGCGAAAATCAGGCTGACCCCCTTGTTTGTCTTTTTTAGGCTCATGTTCAATCTTAAATTCTTTATTAAAATCGTTTTTTAAATTTTTAAGCAAGTTGTATAAAGAAGGGCGGTGCGTGAGCTCATTACTTTCAGGCGTAAGATCTTTAATGCTTTCTAAATATTCTTTTAGCATGCCAATAACCCCTTTCTAAGGTTTTTAAGCCATTTTCATGTGCATGTCAATAAAAGTGGCTTGATGGATTAAAGCCCCTACGCTAATGGCATCCACGCCGCTTTTGGCGTAAGCGTTGATGCTCTCTAGCGAGATGTTCCCGCTCGCTTCTAGTAAAACAAAGGGGTAATGCGTCTCTCTGTAAGCGGCAATTTCTTTCGTTTCTCCAACGCTCATGTTATCGCACATCACAATATCCGCTCCAGCATTCATGGCGTTTTTAGCCTCTTCAAAGCTCTCGCATTCAATTTCAATTTTAGCCGTGAAAGGCAAGTTTTTTCTGGCATGCGTTAAAAAGCTTTTGAGATCTTTCACATGCTTTAAATGCGTGTCCTTAAGCATTAAAGCGTCATCTAGCCCTAAGCGGTGGTTGCTCGCTCCCCCATTAAGCACGGAATATTTTTCAAAGATCCTTAAAAGGGGTCTGGTTTTTCTCGTGTCCAACAAACGCACCTTGTGAGAATGTAAAGCCTCTACAAAATGGCTCGTTAAAGTAGCGATCCCGCTGCTGTGTTGCAACAGATTTAAAAGGGTGCGCTCAATCTTTAAAAGCATGCTAAAATCCCCCCTAATTTCCATTAGGGTGTCTTTAGGTTTGAAGCGTTCTTTATCTTTAATCGTTTGAACGCATTCAATGCCGGTCATTTGAAGCAACTCTAAAGCGTATTTTTCGCCTGAAAACACGCCCTCTTGTTTAGCCCTAACAAACGCTGTGGCTTTAAAATCCTTTTCTAACACCCTTTCAAACAAATCCCCATGCCCTAAATCTTCTTTTAAAGCGCGTTCTAAAAAGGTTCTTACCTCCATTAGGATAACTCCATCATTTTAGTTAAAGCGAGTTTGGCCAAACGCGCCACCTCATCTTTTAATTCAATCGTATTGTAAGCCCTGTGGTTTTTATAGGCTTTTAAGACTTCAAACAAATCTTTTAAAGTCGTTTCATTCATGGTAGGACAAAGCGCGAGCGTGCTAGAAAGAATGAAAGTGTTTTGATGATTTCGCTTAGCTTTCAAGCGGTTAACCAAATTGCTTTCAGTGCCTATGGCGACTTTTTGATCGGGGCTTAGCTTTTCTACAAATTCTATGATTTGACTCGTTGATCCGCTAAAATCAGCATTTTGGACCACGCTAGGCTCGCATTCTGGATGGACAGCGATTAAAATATCCGGGTATTTTTGGCGGTAAAATTCAATGTCTTCTAACTTGAAAAGCTGATGCACCGAACAAAATCCGTTATAACAAACCACATCAGCGTTTTTGATTTCTTCTTGGCTGTTTACGCCTAAAATCGCGCTTTTTAAGCCGTTTTCTAGGGCTAGATTTTCCCCCAAGCATTTATCCGGTAAAAAAAAGATTTTTTTATTTTGTTTTAGGGCGTGATTAAAGATCTTAGAAGCGTTGCGGCTCGTGCAAACCACGCCGTTATCTTTAGCGACTTTGGCTTTCACTTCAGCGTTAGAATTGATATAAGTGATAGGGTAAAATTCTTTAACGCCGCATTCTTTCAATAAATGAACGCTTCTATCGTAGTAATGGCTGTCTATCATTCTCGCCATAGAACAGCATGAGAGTTTGGGCATGATCACTTGCTTGTCAAAGGCTAGGGCTTTCACGCTCTCGCCCATGAAATGCACCCCGCAAAACACGATGAGGTTTTTATCGCTTTGGCTTGCGATTTTAGCCAATTCCAAGCTATCGCCTGTGTGGTGGGCTAACTCTACAACCTCATCTTTTTGATAAAAATGAGCCACTAAAAGCGCGTCCAAATCGTTCAACAATTCCACAATAGAAGTTTTTAAATCGTTATCAGTTGGCATGAAATTCCCCTATACTTTCCCCAAACTTCACGCTTTTTTCTTTCAAATCCTTAAAAGCGGTGTTTTGAATGAATAAAACGATAGTAGAGCCCATTTCAAAATTCCCTAAATTATCCCCCTTTTTCACCTTAATCGGAGGGTTGTAAGAGTAGGTTTGCATGAAACGGGCTTTAGCGTTAGTTTGGATATTCTTATCAAAATTAAAACGCATTTTACCCACATTTAACGCTCCCACCGCTACAAAATACAATTGATTGCCTTGAATGTCTTTTGCAACAAGTGTGACTCTTTCATTGCCCACAAACAGATTTTTGTTTTTGTAAAGCGATGGTTTATTGACCGGCAGTAATTTCCCCGCAAAATAACGGGCCTCTAAAATTTCCAAATCGCAAGGGGCGTGGTAGTGGTGGTAATCTTTGGGCGAAAGGTAAAAATTCGCATAGAAAAAAGAAGGGCTTAAGGGGTTGATTTCGCCCACTAATTCATGCGCTTTATAGGGCATGCCTTTAATCTGCAAAGCGGTATCGTTGTCTAAAAAAGCGCATTCCGTGATCAAAGCATCGCAAGGCGCAATGCAAATATTAGGGGCTTTGTCAAAGGGGCGTTCTTTTTTTAAGGAGCGCGTGAAAAGAGCGTTCAAACTCTTGTAATTTTCTAAAGGCTCAAACTCGCTCAAATCAATTTTAAAGATCTTAACATAAAGGGCGTTGATGCCTTTTTGGATAAAAGAAGGGAATTTATAGCCAGCCACAGAGCCAAAAACCCTTGAAAGAGCGTTGCTTAAAGCTACCATTTTAACCCTGCCATGTTCAATATAAATTCCACCTCGCCCTTACTCACTTTAAACTCTTTAGAAATAGAATCCACGCTATAGCCTTCTTGATACATTTTCAAAACCTGTTTTTCGTTGATTTCATCGCTAGCGGCATAATGCCCCATGTCTTTGAATTTGTTTTCTAAAGTAATGATTTTTTCTTCTAAGTAATCGCGCTCTTTGTCCATGGATTTTTGGATTTCTTGCAACTGGTTATAAAGGTGTGAAAGAGTCGTTCTTAATGAGCTATCCTCTTTAGCGCTCTTTTCTAAAGAAAGGCCTTCCAAACGCCCCTCTAATTCTTTCAAACGCTTAGAATAAATATAATTTTCTTGATAGGATTCGTCTAAGGTTTTTTCTAAACGCCTCATTTTATGGTAAAACTCTTTTTCTTTAAGATACAAATACCCCACCAAGCACACCAACACCAATAAAATCGCCCCCAAAACGACCATAAACAAATCATTAGAAGATAACATTACCGCTCCCGTTCATAATTTCAAGCCTTTTCTTTCGCTATGGACAATGAAAGAATCATAACGCTTGATATCTAAGGCGTGCATGCGCGTGATTTCTAAAAAATCTTTATCCCTTGCCACGCCAAAAAAGGCTAGGATTTTCCCCTCTAACACGCAACGCCCATAGTAAGTTTGAGGCGCTATCAGGCTTTGTTTTTTTAAGCAAACTAGCCCATGCCCTAAAGCAGTGATACGATCATTTTGCTCCAATTCAAGCAGGTTTTCTTTTAAAAGCAGGCTCTCTAATTTTTCTAATTTAAAATACAACGCTTTGAATAATTCCAAAGTGTCGTTTTCAACATTCAAGCGTGAAAAATCAAAGCCAGAATTTAACCAATCAAATTCTTCTAACACCGCTAAAGAGCGTTTACTTTTAGAAATAAACCTTTCATAAGAGAACGATAAATCGCACTGGACTAAGCGCGTTTCAAACCCTAAAGCTTGGGATCTTAAAACCAACTCATGCATGTTTGAACCCCACATCAAGGACGATGAAAATAAAAAACACCACCCCCAAATAGCCATTACTCACAAAAAAGGCTTTCGGGATGTTTTTATAATCTCTGGCCACTAAGATCTGCTCATAGAGTAAAATCAAGGCTGAAACCCCTAAGCCTAAATACGCAAAAAGCCCCCCATGGTAGCACTTTATAAAAAAAAGCCAGCAGATCAGCGCCACAAAGTGTGAGAGCCTTGAAAGATTCAAGCACCATTTTTCCCCTAATTGGCTAGGAATGGAAAACAAGCCTCTTTCTTTATCAAACTCCATATCCTGTAAAGAATAGAGCAAATCAAACCCAGCCACCCATAACATCACCCCTAAAGCCAAAAAGACATTCCATAAAGGGATCGCTCCTAAAACCGCCACGCTTCCCGCAATGGGGGCCAAACCCAAAGCCAAACCCACGATGAAATGTGCCAAAGAAGAAAAGCGCTTGAAATACGAATACCCCCCTAAAATGATTAAAAAAGGTAACGAGAGTTTGAACGCTAAAGGGTTAATGAAATAGCTCACCCCCACGAATAAAAGGGCGTTTAAAGCGCTAAAAACCACCATGCCTTTAACGCTGATCCTACCATCCACGCTCGGGCGGTTTTTGGTCCTTGGGTTATCCTTATCAATATCCCTATCCACCAAGCGGTTAAACCCCATAGCGAAGTTTCTCGCCCCTAGTAAGGCTAAAAAACAAAGGATTAAGGTTTCTAACCCAAAAAAGAGCGTTTGATTTTTTTGATAGGAGCTTATGACCATAGCCATGAGTAAAAACATGCTAGAAAATATCGTATGCTCCAAAGCGACCAATTCGCTTAAAGCTTTGATTTTATGCGTGATTTTTTTAAGCAATTATTTGATCCCTAAAAATGACTTTTCTAACCTACAATTGAACTAGGCATTATAATATATTGATAGCAACAATACAAGAAAAAGCCCGCACTCAAAACATTCATGCTTAAATAAACCTTAAAAAAACGCGCGCTTAGAATCGTTAAACATAAATGCGCCCCTAAAAGCCATAAAGGCGAAGAGATTGAAATCGTAGGGATTGTTAAGGGCATGCTTAAAAGACGATCCAATAAAGATCCCAAACCCACCGCATGCAAGAACAAACTCAAAGGGAAGAACACGATAAAAATCAAGCCTAAAGGAATGCTAAAGAGCTGGTAGGGCGAAAACATAGGGAAAAAGGCATGCGCAATAATGAGCATGTTCAAAAACACCAGCGCGCTTAAGCTTATGACTTGAAACGATCGCCTTAAAAAAGAAGAGGTTTTAAAAAAATTTTGAGTGTGTTTTAAAAACAAAAAAATATACCACACCCCACAAACAGAAAGCAAAAACCCCACGCTAAAAAGCAATTTAGGGAGTAACGCTATGGCGATACAGCACGCTAAAATCAAAAGTTTAAAACTTAAGATTCTTACCCCAAAAAAGCATGCCAAAAACCCTAGTAAGCCCATTAAAAACGCCCTGAAAAAAGAGGGTAAAAAGTCTAATAGCAATAAATACCCTAGCAAAAAAACCCACACCAAAACCCCTATATCATAAAAAGCGTTCCTATAAGGGAAATAGCGTTTTTGTAAGGGGGTATAAAAAAGCGAAAAAAGAAAATACACGCTCATGCTTAAAATCCCTAAATGGAACCCGCTGATGGCTAGTAAGTGGTTGATCCCTAACGCGTTAGCCCTGTCTCTTAAGTCTTTATTCAAGCTATCCCCTATGAATAACGCGCGATACAAATTGCCCACTAAAGCGTTAGAATGAGCGCTGTCAATGAAATGGCGCAAATGCGATTTGAAATCTTGTTTGCGTGTTAAAGAAAAAGAATAAGTTTGGAAAAAGCATGATTTTAGAGACTCTAAGAACGAGCAGGGTTTGATCCTACCAAAAAATTGCGCGTGGCGGTATTGGAGGTTTTTTAAAGGCTCTTTAATGGTGGTGTAAAAGATCATGTTTTTTGATTGGAGCTTTAAAACAAAATAGGTTTTTTGATCTTTCGTTTTAGGGTATTGTAATAGAATTTGAGCGTTCAGGCTTGTCGGTTTTGAAAAATCAAGCTTTTGGTAATTCAAGTATTCTAAATAAAGGTTAATCGCCAACAAAAGGCTTAAAACAACCCCGCACCATAAGTATTCTTTGGGGGTTGCAAGAAGTTCAAACGCCCCCTGAAAAGTTTTGTCTTTCAAGTTGTAATTATATCATAATCCACTTTAGTTTCTTGCCCCTCTTCTAAATGAGAATCTATGGGCATGTCTTCATAGCGCGTGAAAGGAGCGTTAAAGCGCGTATAAACCGTTCCTGTAGCCCCATTCCTGTTTTTAGCCACAATGATTTCAGCCTCTTCAATACTGCCATTTTGCTTGTGGATACGCCTTTCTTCATTAACTTTTAAATGCAACTCTTGCGCCTCTTCAATCTTGCCTTCTTTTTTGAGTTTGTCTATTTTGTTGTCTTCAGCCCTCATTTGATAGATGTAGCCTCTATACAAAAATAAAACAATATCAGCGTCTTGTTCAATCCCTCCGCTGTCTTTAATATCCGAAAGAATGGGCCGTTTATCGTCTCGGTTTTCTAAGCTGCGATTGAGTTGCACTAACGCTATGATAGGGATTTCTAATTCTCTGGCTAAAGTTTTAAGCTCCCTTGAAATTTCAGCGATTTGCTCATGGCGTTCTTTAGCGGCTTTGCTCCCTGACATGAGTTGCAAATAGTCAATAAAAGCGATGCCTAATTCCTTGTGTTGGGATTTAAGCTTTCGCAGTTGCAAGCGGACTTGATTGATTCCTAAATAACTTTTATCGTAGAAAAAGAGTTTTTTCCTAGAAATATCATCAAAACATTTGGCTAAATTTTCCCATTGATCATCATCAAGCCTCCCGCTCTCTAAATCATGCATATTAATAGCAGTGAGACCTGATAACGCCCTTAAGGCGAGTTGCTCTGCAGACATTTCCAAACTAAAAACCGCTACCCCCCTGTCGTCATTAAGCGCGCTTAAGACCATGTTCATCATCAAACTGGTCTTACCCATAGACGGCCTTGCCCCTATAATGACTAAACTCCCCTGATTGAAACCGCTCGTGTAATTATCCAATTGCACAAAACCAGTCGGTATGCCGGTAACTTCCAAACTCCCCTTTCTTTGGTTTTCCGTAATGAGATCCATCGCGCTTGCAAGCACTTCTTTAATGTCTCTAAAGCCCTCTATGGTGCTGCCATTTAAAAGCGTATAGACTTCTCGCTCTATAGCGTTCAAAATATCGCTGGATTTTTGCGAGTTTTCTAGGGATTGCTCTCTAAGGGTGTTGGCTAAAGTGAGAAGCTTTCGTTTAATGGAAGCGTTTTTAATCTCTTCCACATAGGCTTCAATATTATCTATAGGGCTTGCTGCAAAAATAGCGACTAGATCTTCTTCTTTGATCTGCTTGTTTTTGGGCATTTTTTGGCGGATAAAGTTCTCATCAACAGGGTAATTTTCTTCATGGAGTTTTAAAGCGATTTCAAAAAACAAGCCGTTAGGCGGGTAGTAAAAATCGCTAGGCTCTAAAACGCTATGGATCTCTTCAATCTTATGGTTAGCAAACACAATGCCTGAAAGCACGATCCGTTCAATTTCTAGCAATCGTTGCGACTGTTCTATATTGTTCATGATTTATCCTTTTATAATAATTTGATCTTTTCTATCAAATCCAGGGGAGTTAAAGCGTAATTATTCTTCAATTCCAAACCCGCTAGGGCGTGCGCTAAACTTGCGTTAATGGCAGCGTCTAAAGGCGTGTAGTTTTGAGAAAGCAAGCTTAAAATAAGCCCCGCTAACACATCGCCACTCCCTGCTTTGGCTAAAGCCACGCTCCCTAAAGTGTTGATAAAAGTTCGCCCTTGGTGAGCGATTAGGGTATTAGCCCCCTTTAAAAGCAAAACCACCTTGGGGTATTTTTGAGAAAAATCCCTTGCGATTTCTAGTTTATTGTCTAGTAATTCTAGCATGCTCATGTTGATCCCCACTAATTTCAATAACGATAAAAACTCTTTAGGGTGAGGGGTTAAGATCACTTCTTTTTCTAAAGCTTGCAACACCTCTTTATGGTAAAAAACGCCCGCATCTAAAACGCATGGGGCTAATCCAAGCCACTTGTTAAAATCCTTTGGGATATTTTCTAACCCCATGCCAAGAGCGAACGCGCTTAAGGGGTTAGGGAAATTTTCACAAAAAACCAATTCTAAAGGCTTGTTATTAGAAGTTATCTCGCATTCTAACGCTTGAACGCTCACCACCCCAGATCCAAAACTTAACGCGCTTAAAGCGCTCAATAACCCCGCCCCGCTATGCTTACCCAAAAGAACATGCGCATGCCCGTAATCGCCCTTATGAGCGTTTTTTTTATCCCTTAAAGGCAGTTTGAGATCGCTTTTTTCCAGTAAAAAAATGTCTGTTGGGATCTCATAGATTTGATTAAAAACCCCCAAATGCCCCACTTCCAATTCCCCTACATAGTCTTTAGCCCTATCGCTCAATAAGCATGATTTGATAGCGCCCATGCTGATAGTCGTATCCGCTTTAAACGCTCCCTTATCCACCCTCCCTTTAGAATCGATCCCGCTAGGAATGTCGCAAGCGATTTTAAAGCGCGCTTTTTGAGAAAGGCTTTCAAAGTTTAAAGACGGCTCTAATCCGCCCTTAAAAGCGCTCCCTATCACGCAATCCACTAAAACATCGCATTCTAAATCTTCATTTTTTTCTTCCCATGCTTTGATGACTACCCCCACTTTTTTAGCCCTTTCTTTTTGCAATTGGCACATGGGGCTTTTGGCTAATTTCATTTCAAAGACCAGTGTTTTAAAACGCCCCACTAAACGCCTGGCTAGAGCATAGCCATCGCCCCCATTATCCCCGCTCCCACAAAGGATAATGACTTTAGCGCCTAAAGAAGCGTTTTGTAAAACCGCCCTTTCTAAAGCCATCGCGGCGTTTTCCATTAAAACGTCTTCGCTTAAAAACAATTCTTCAATCGCCCTTTTGTCTAGGGCATTTACTTTTTCATACACTGAAAGCATCTTTATCCTTGAAAATGAATGCAAAACGAATTTTCGTAAAATGTTCCTTTTAAAGAGGGTTCGCTATGGATTTCTAAACGCATTTTATACTTTTCGCACACTTTTTTCACCAAATCTAACCCTATACCATAACCCAACACGCTAGAATTGAAACGCGCATAACGGACGCTTAATTCTGTGATCTTGTCTTTAGGGATTTCATACCCTAAATTTTTCACTTTCAAAAACTCATGCGTTAGCTCTATGTGGATATACCCATGCATGACGCTGTATTTGATTGCATTCATGAGCAAATTACTATAAAGCGAAAGGAAATCCTGCTCTTTAGCCTTCAACTCCACTCCCGCTAAATCGCTTTTAAATTCTAGCTTGTGGTAGTCTATCATCTCGCTAAAAAGCGTGTTTTCTTTGATAATCAGGGCTTTTAAATCCAAAAGCACAAAGGATTCGCACTCAATATCTTGCATCACTAAATACGAGAGCGAGCGGTATAAAAAACTCATGCGCTGGATAGCGATTTTAATGCGGCGGTGTTGTTGGCTGTCTTCTAGGGTTTTTAAAGACAAGACTAAAGCGCTCATGGGAGTGTTTAATTCATGCGTGGTGTTTTTTAAAAAATGATCGATGCGGGTGATTTCATTCCTAATGGGCTTTAAAAACAAACGCCCTAAAAACACAGAAACCCCTATCACGCATAAAAACGCTACGACAAACACTAAAACGATATTACGATACAAAGAAGAAAAATGAATAGGTTTAGAATTTTTAAAAAGCATTTTAGCCACGCCTAAATGGGCGAAACTTTCATCGCTAAATAAGTAATATTCCCCCTTAAAACTAAAAAAGCCCGTCTCTTTATGGGTTTTAATCAAATCCGCGCTTTCAGGGATATTAGAATACAAAACACGCTTTTTGCTATCAAAAAGGGCTATGGAAGCGTCTTTATAGCGTGAAATCAGAGTGTTTAAAGCGTTGTGGTAATCCCCATGCGTTTGCATGTGCAAGGCAATCACTTCGCTAGCGATCTTAGAAGCCATTTTATCCATGTCCATGCGTATCATTTTGATTTTTTCGTTTTTTTCATAGTTGAACGCTAAAACGCTAATCACTAGCATTAACACAAACGAAGAGCCTAAATAAGTCCCTAAAAAAAGTTTGAGGGATTTTTTTTCATAGTGGGTTAAAGCGATAGCCCACCCCCTTATGCGTTTCTATACAATTTTTACCCAAAAGCTTGCGCAACACTTTAATGTAAGTGCGTAAGGTGGAATCATCAATCGCTTGCTCCCATAAATTATTTTCTAACGCTTGAGAGCTAATGATTTGCCCTTTATGCTCCAAAAAGTATTCTAAAAGTTGTGCGGTTTTGGGCGGCAAGATCTCTTTTTTGCCCCCAACACTCAAGCAATTTTGGTGATAAAAAATGTTAGGCATAATTTCTATGGGATTATCATTGAAAAACCTTTTAATGCGCGCTTCTAATTCATCCAAATCAAAAGGCTTTTTCAAATAATCGCTCGCTCCTAAATTAAAAGCGTTTTTTAAGGTAGCGTTATCCTGTAAGGCGGTGATAAAAATCACAGGCGTAGAGATTAAGAAATCGTTTTTGATGCGCTTAAACAATTCCAAGCTATTCATTTCAGGCACTTGCACATCTAAAAGCAAGAGGTTGAAGCGCTCAACAGAGAGTCTTTCATAAGCTTCTTTCCCGTTAAAAGCGCAAAACACTTCATAGCCCAAATGCTCCAAAAACTCCCTAACGCTCTCGCTTAAAAGGTAATCGTCTTCTAGTAAAAAAATCTTTTTTTGCATGGGGGTATTGTAGCGCTAATTCTATAGCCTTTAACTAAAAGCGGTTATGAAAACGCTCCCTTAAAAAAGACACCGCCTTATTTTATCAGCCGTTTTTAGAATGCAATAAATCTTTATTGTATTCTAGCATGACATTTTGCAAATCAAGTTTATATAACACCTTTTCAATGTAAGTCAAATAAAGGCTTTCTTGTTATTCTTTGAAACCTTTAGATAAAATCGCATCGCAATTTTTAAAATACAAACAAATATGTTTATTTTGCGTTTGAGATATTTTCGCATGGTTAAAAGCGTCAATATAGATCAAGTTTTCCCATTTATCCAAAAGATCAAATTCTTCTATAGAGCGAGCCAAGCATAAAGGCACAATATGGTGCAATTCAAAGCCCTTTTCTTTTTTAACGCCATGTTTTTCAAAATAAAGGGCTTTTTCTTTAATAGAGCGTTTGAGCTTTTTATCGTTTTGTTTGTTTTCTTCATTGAGCGTTTTTAAAATAAGCCTCTCTTTATTGGTTTCAAAAAACACGCTTTGTTCTAGCAAGCTAAAAATTTGTTGGGCTTGATTTTTCCAATTATGATAATCTCTCTTTTCTAGCTTATTCCCGTTAAAATGGTTAGGGTTGCAATAATCTTGTGCTAACTCTTTTAATTTTTCTTTTTGGATGCGGCTTAAACTCCTATATTCTCTAACGTATTCTATAATTTCACTTCTAGTAAAATTTTCAATATTTAAAAATGTAACAAAAAACATCATTTCTTCAATGTCTAAATAATGATTGTCAAGCCCTATCATTACCTCTCTGCATTCTGCTCCAAAACCTTTTAAAAGATTTTCTAAAGCTTGCGTGTAACAAAAATTTTTTCTTAACAAATCTTGCGCGTTTAAAAATTCTATAGCTAAGGGAGTTAAACTGATATATTTAATATTGCTTTGAATGTAGGGGTTTGTAGGTTCTTTATTTTTATTGTAGCGCTCAATCAACCCCATTCTATGCATATCTACAAAAAGATTTTTTCTCAAGCTGTCTTGGGTTACTTGATTCTTTTTTCCTAAATTATCTTGAGGCATTTCAGAGATATTATCCACCACTTTTGCATAAACCTCTTCGCCTATGATATTGCTAGGGCGTTTGCTCATATCGGTGGTGCGGATTTGTAAAAAATTCTCTCCCACTTCATTAAAAATAGCTTGAATAATGGTTTTAATTTTATTTTGATCGTAACGATTGTGTTGGGATAAGTGTAAGCCCCTATAATCAGAGCTTTTTATGCGATTAGCTAAGAATTTCAAACACTCTTTACTGGGGTCAATAAGCTATTCATGCCACTGCCACTAAACAAATCTAAAATCAAATCGTTTTTGTGAGAGCTAGCCTTTATCATGCGTTCAATGAGCGCTTTAGGTTTGATGCTGGGGTGTTTTGGCTTAAGGATTTTACCCTTCTCTTTTTCAACATGCCTTTGTGAAGTGATTTCCCACACATCAAGGCATAATTTGCCCTTAGGGTTAGGGAACCAGCGTTTGTTATTTTTTAAAATCCCCTTACTTTGAGCATGTTTGATGCGTTCGGTGGATTCATAAGCAATGCGGACTTCATCGGCATTAAAGGTGTAGTTTTTCTTGTGCATGCTATAAAATAAAATGCTTTCTTGCGCGTGGTTATAACGCTTTTTGGCGTTGGCAAACCCATCTTTTTTAACCCAAGTGATAAAATTTAAAAAATGCGCTTTTTTATGGTGCAAATACGCTAAAAATAAAGCGCAATTAAAGGGGGTATTAAAGATATAAAAACTCCCCGTATCTTTGATTTTGGGTAGTACTTTATCAATCCAAGCGTAAGAAAATGTTAAAAACTCTTCATCATTTTTAAAACTATCCCATGAAGCAATTTTAAGATTGTAAGGAGGATCAATAATGGCTAAATCAACGCTTTTATCTTCTAATTTGTCTAAAAATGTGAAAACATCTTCTATATAAATCTTATTCAAAATCAAACAAGTTTCCTAATTTTTGCTCAATCAAGGGCTTATAATTTTCATAGAGTTCATAACCTATAAAATTTCTTTTTAAAAGTTTTGCTTCTCTTAAGGTTGTCCCGCTCCCGCTAAATGGATCTAGAACCACATCGCCCACGCAACTATACAATCTAATCAAACGCCTTGCTAATTCAGCCGGCATTAAAGCCGCATGCTTGCCAAAAGCAATATCGTTTTTATTAGGGATTGGGATTTCCCAAATTTGTTTAGTAAATTCCACCCATTCCTCTTGAGTCAATTGGCTTTGTTCTTTTTGCTCCTCTGTGGGTTGTTTGGGCTTGCCGTCTTTGACAAATACGCCGATAAATTCTATAGTGTTTTGCGCATAAAAATTTCTAGGATAAGGGTAGCTCCCAAACATCAATCTTTTAGTAGGATTTGCGCGTTTCCAAATATAGACATCCAGTAAGAACATTTTAGGCTTGTTTTTTAGCATGTTGTTTAAATCATGCAAAATGGAGTGTTGAATATCAGCATGCAAATCAAAGATATGGCGGTTATAGTGCGTGTTTAAAACCTTTTTAAGCATGGGCATTAAAGGCACATTAATGCAGAGCTTACCATTGGGTTTTAGCGTTCTATAACACTCAAGCCAAACTTTTAAAAGACCTAAAAGATAATCTTCATATTTTTCTAACGCCCCCAAATCTTCAACATGTTGAGTTGAATGTTGTAAATCTTGTGTGCCATTTTTTGCGTAATCTTTGATGTTGAAATAAGGTGGGCTTGTGATGATCAAATCTACGCTATTATCTGGCGCTTCATGCATGTTGGTGCGCTATGATAAAACACTTTATTGATATTCAATCTTATTTTTACCTTTTATTAAACTCCAATGGGTTTCACAGAGATAATTTTACAATGAAATAGGGGTATTTTAAAAAATGAGTCAGTCAAGGTAATCTAAAATTTCAATGAATCAATCTCCCTAACGCTCTCGCTTAAAAGGTAATTGTCTTCTAGTAAAAAATCTTTTTTTGCATGGGGGGTATTGCAACGCTTAATGGGTGGGCTTTGTTATAATACTTTCCATGTTTTTTAAGGAGCGTGATAATGAAAACGAATGAAGCGCAATTTTATGAAGTTTTAGAAAACCTTTTCATAGGCGTTAAGATTGAAGACAAGCAAGAAAGCCTTTTAGATCCTAGCCCTAAAGCACTAAGAAGTGGCATGATCAATCTCATGAAGGCTAAAAGCCAGTATTACCACCATAAAAAACAAGAATTAAAAAAACTCATTGATTTAAAATGCCAAGATAACAACGATCTCAAAGAAGAATTGTTTGACAAACTCTATAGCTTTTTCAAGCGTTATTTCAGCGCTAATGGAGGGATTTATTTCAACGACACGCCCCTTTACGATAATCTTTATACCAAAAGCGATTATGAAAAATGCTCCCTTAAAAAAGACACCGCTTTATTTTATAAAACCAAAGATCTTTATTATGTGAAAAGCGAAACGATTTATAAGGATTTTTGCTTTGAATTAGAGGGTATTCTTTTTAACTTTGATACTTCTTTACTAGAAAGCAAAAAGTATAATGAAAAAGTGGATTTAGTCTTTACTTTAAAAGATACAGACACAAAAACTAACACCTTAAATTTTAGCGTTACTCTTAGCAGCAAGGGGACTCAAACAAAAACGAATGAAATCCTAAAAAAATGCTTCAATCAAGGCGTCAAACTTGATGAAGAAATGTTAAAAAAAGCGTTGGTCAAATTCAAAAAGCAAGGCAGTATGGATTATTTCATCCATAAAAACGCGCTAGGGTTTTTAAAAGAGCAGTTGGATTTGTATCTGTTTGAATACCTTTTTAAAGAAATGACTGCATTTGATTTAAAACGCCTGAATGGAATCAACATTATTAAAGAAGTGGCTTTAGAAGTGATTTCATTAGTGAGCGAATTTGAAAACGAACTTTGTAAGATTTGGAACAAACCCCGCTTTGTGTTAAACTCGCATTTCATCGTAAGCTTAGACAAACTCAAAGCCAAAAACTACGATTTGAATAAAATCACAAACCATCCAAACTACCCCAAACAAGTCCAAGAATGGCAAGATTTGAATTTAAAAATCACAGACAAAGAAAACGAGTTTTTGCCCCTAGACACTCTCTATTTTAAAGATTTAGAAGAAGAGGTTAAAAGCCTATTTAGTGAGAATGAAATCAACGGCACGCTCATTAAAAGCGAAAACTACCAAGCCCTAAACTCCCTTAAAAACCGCTATAAAGAAGCCATTGATTGCATTTATATTGATCCGCCTTATAACACGCAAAACAATGAATTTGTTTATGCGGATAATTTCAAACGCTCCAGTTGGCTCGCCATGATGGAAAACCGCCTAGAGCTTGCGCATGCCTTATTGAACGATAAAGGCGTGATGTTTGTGAGCATTGATGACAACGAACAGGCTTATTGTAAGGCGCTCATGGACGAAGTGTTTAATGGGGGGGGGGGGGTGATAACTTTGTAAACACGATTATTTGGGAAAAAAAGTATTCTCCACAAAATGATGCGAAATGGTTCTCTGATAATCACGATTTTATTTTACTATATGCCAAAGATAAAGGAATTTGGCGACCTAATTTATTACCACGCACAAGCGAGATGGATGCGCACTATAAAAATTTAGATAACGATGAAAGGGGTGCGTGGAAACCTAGTGATTGTTTGGTAAAAACTTATATGGCGAGCTATGATTATCCTATCACTACACCAAGTGGAAAAGTTGTAACGCCACCAAAAGGGCGGTGTTGGATGACTTCAAAAGAAAATTTTCAAAAACTTGTAGATGATAATCGTATTTATTTTGGAAGAAATGGAGACAATGTTCCTAGTTTGAAACGCTTTTTAAGTGAAGTCAAGCAAGGCACAACACCTTTAACAATATGGAAATATACAGAAGTAGGACATAATCAAGATGCCACAAAACAATTGCTAGCTCTCTTTAATAATGTAAAACTTTTTGACACCCCCAAACCCGAAGCCCTACTCCAACGCATTTTAGAAATTTCCACCAAAGAAAACGATCTCGTGTTAGATTTTTTCGCTGGGAGCGGGACGACTTGCACGGTGGCGCACAAAATGAAAAGGAAGTATATCGGTATTGAAATGGGGGAGCATTTTGATAGCGTGATTTTGCCTCGCCTTAAAAAGGTTATAGGCGGTTTTAAAAGCGGTGCGCTTAAAGAATTTAATGGAGGTGGGGTGGTGAAAGTTTATGAACTAGAAAGCTATGAAGAGATTTTAAGAAAAATCAAGTATGAAGACAACGACAAACCCCTAGCGTATGATGAACAATACAGCGATTTAGTGGAGCGTAAAAACGAATCTTATACGCTCAATATAGAAGCGCTAGAAAAAATGGGCGTGGATATTAAAGAGACTTTGGAAAATTTACACGGCGTTGGAGTGGAGTTTTTCAATGAAAAGGTGGTGAAATTTAAAGGGAATGATAAAGAAGTAGAGATTTTAAAAGCCTTAAAAGAAGCGCTCATTTGGTAAGGAAAAATAATGGCAAAGAAAAAAGATTTAACCACCCATAATGAAATTTTTGTCGCTCAAAAACTCGCTGAAGAGGAATTGAATATTAACGAGATTAACGAGCCGTTAGAAATGCTAGACTTTAAAAGCTTTGATAATAATAAGGAGCTTTTAGATTACCAACAGCAAGCTTTGATCAACGCCTTTAGAGTGCTTGTCGCTTATTTTAGGGATTTCAAAGAAGATAAAAAAGAATTTTACGCATTTTATCAAAAACATTATTCATTCGCTAATTGCGATTTCGCTAAAAAGAAACTCAACCATTTGTTAAAGAACTCTTTTAAGGTAGAAAATAATTGCGTGAAGTTTGAAAACTTTATCAACCGCCTAGCCTTTTACATGGCCACAGGGAGCGGTAAAACGATTGTCATTATCAAACTGGTAGAGCTTTTAAGCGTGGCTATGGGAATGGGTTTGATCCCTAAGAAAAATATCATGTTTTTTAGCGCGAACGAGCATTTGATCAAGCAATTTGAAAAAGAAATTGAAAAATACAACCGCAATAAGGACTATTCCAAACAAATTGATTTCAAAAACCTTAAAGGCGTTAAGAATAAGGATTTTTACCACGCTTCAAAAGATTTTTTAATGGAAAAAATCGCTCTTTTTTATTACCGCGCGGATTTAATGAATGATGAAGAAAGCAAGGAAAACCTTTTAAATTATAAGGATTGTTGGGATAATGGGGAAAACTATGTGATTTTAGATGAAGCGCATAAGGGGAACAAGACTGAGAGCAAAAGGCAGGCGATTTTTAGTCTGCTGTCTTTAAAGGGGTTTTTATTCAATTTCAGCGCCACTTTCACCGAAGAAAGCGATCTCATCACTGTGGTGTATAATTTGAGCGTGGGCGAGTGGGTGAAGCTTGGCTATGGTAAAGAGTCTGTTTTATTGAAGAAAAACAATTTAAACGCTTTTAAGGAATTGAAAGATTTAAACGATAGGGAAAAAGAAATCGCGCTTTTAAAGGCGTTATTGCTTTTAGGCATGCAAAAACGCTATAAAGTAGAAGGCTATTTTTACGACCCTTTAATGCTCGTGTTCACGCATTCTGTGAATGTGGAAAACAGCGATGCGGAAATCTTTTTTAAAACTTTAGCGCGCGTGATTGAAAACGACGATGAGGGCGATTTTTTAAAAGCCAAAGAGGATTTATTAGAGGAATTAAAGGATCCGGAATTTCTTTTTAGCGACAACAAAGATCAAGACTATAAGATTGAGGTTTTTAAAGAGAGTTTAAAAAGCATGGATTTTAAAGGCTTAAAAGAAGAGATTTTTTATGCCAGCAACGGGCATATTGAAGTCATTATTAACCCTAAAAACAATCAAGAAATCGCTTTCAAGCTCAACACAAGCGATAAAGTCTTTTGCTTGATTAAAATTGGCGATATTACAGAATGGATTTGTGAAAAATTAAAGAGCGTGAAAGTGGTGAGCAAGAATTTGAGCTTTAAAGAAGAGAGCTATTTCAGCCAGATTGATAAGAGCAGTATCAATATCTTAGTGGGGTCTCGCACTTTTGACACTGGGTGGGATAGCACAAGGCCTAGCGTGATTTTATTTTTAAATATAGGGCTTGATGATGACGCTAAAAAATTGGTGAAACAATCTTTTGGCAGGGGTGTGAGGATTGAAAGCGTCAAAAACCAACGCCAAAGGTTAGCGTATTTAGAGATAGATGAAGCTATTAAAGACCGCTTGAAACCAAACGCTGCAATGTTAGAAACGCTTTTTGTGATACCCACTAACCATGCAAGCCTTGAAGCGATTTTAAAGTTCCAAAAAGAGAGCGAAAATGGGGGTGAGAATAGAGGTTCTTGGCGTGAAATCAAATTAGAAAAAACGCGCATAAAACACGCCTTATTCGTGCCTTGCTACCGAAAAGAACAAACCAACGCTCTTAAAATTTCTCCAAGCGCTTCGTTTAAAATGAGCGAAAAAAATTTTAAGGATTTAAAAGAGTATTTTCATTTAATGAGTGAAAAGCATTTTATTTTAAAGCATGAAATTTATAACCCTAAAGATTACACGCTGTTAAAAGAAATGATACAAACAGCGCATTTTAAAAAGGTATCAACTTGGCATTATAAAGATTTAGATGACTTGATTTCTATCCTTAAAAAGAGACTATATCTCAATCAAAAAGTGCCTAAAGACGAGTTTAACACCCTAGATAATGAGAAAATCGTGCATTTTAAAAGGGTTAAAGTTAGGGCGGATAAAAAAGAAAAACTGATTCAAACCATCCAAGAAGTGAAAGAGTATGCGCCTTTGGATAAAGATAAACACAAACAAGACAGAACATTCAAAGTTGATGAAGCAGAGCTGTTAAAACTCAAAGAGCATTACTACACCCCTTTAATTAAAGCCAAAAGCTGCGATTGGCTTAAGCATGTGGTTAAAATAAAGAGCGAGAGCGATTTTTTAGAAGAGTTGTTAAAGATTACCGAAACGCTGCAAGAAAACTATGATTTTTGGGCGTTCAGCAAGATTGATGAGCATTTAGACAATTTGTTTATCCCTTATATAGACAACGGCGCTACAGAAAGGAAATTTTTCCCTGATTTTATCTTTTGGCTGCAAAAAGGCGGCACGCAGATCATTTGCTTCATTGATCCTAAAGGGAGCAAACACACTGATTACGAGCATAAGGCAGATGCGTATCAACTTTTTAAAGATAAAATTTTTAACCCTAAAAACGATCCCAATCTCAAAATCCAAGTGGTTTTAAAATTTTATGGAAATAAGGATGGTGTGGGGGAGCGTTATAGGGATCTTTGGATTGAAAAAGGGAAACTAGAAGATTTTTTTCTAACCTTATAGCCTAAGTTTTATCCCACTAGCGCGAAAAACTCCGTCCTTTAGGGCGCAAGATGTAAGCGTTTAGCCGTTAAGCTATATTTAAAGCTAAAATAGGTTAAAATATATCCAGTCTTTTTGGGGTAGGAAATATCCATGCAGACTCTAAAGAACAAAGCCTTTCGTGTTAGCATTCAATGGAATGCTTTAGTTAGGAAGCTCCTTGTTTAAAGGGGTGGTTTCACTGAAAGGGGTTAAAAATCCGCTTGAATTAGCCTTGAATAGAGTGCTAGTTCTTCACATCGCTTAAAAACACATGCCTTAAAAGTTTGGCTTCGCTTAAAAAAGCGTTTTTCAACACCGCGCTTTTATAAGTGTAATGATCTTCAATGCTTGAAACTTCGCCCACAAACACCCCCGCTCCAAAAATCCCATCCAGCCCGCTCGTTAGCACCTGATCGCCTATGTTGATTTCAGCGCTTGGGACAATGAAATCCACGACTAATTCTTGCTTGAAATTAGATCCTATAAAGCCTAAAACCTGATTTTTGCCTACCATCACGCTATAAGCGCACCGCTTGTGAGCGTTCAAAAACCCGTTCAAGCGCCCTTTTTCCAGCACGGCAATGCCTATGGCTTGATTGTGAGAGACAAGACCATAAATCTTATTTTCTTCTAAATCCGCAATAGGGTTGAGAGAAACGCTGCGCGTGTCTTCTAAACTGATGAATGAAGTCATAAAAGTGGGGGTATAAGTCATTTTTGGATTTTCTAAAGGATAAATACTATTCAAACGCTCTTTCAAATCGGCGTTTTCTAGTTTTAAAGCTTCTAAAATCAAGCGTTCTTTTTGAAATTCCTTAATGTTTTGGGCTTGAAAAAAATACGCTTGAATGTTGTCTAGTAAGCTGCTTTTAGCGCTCATCAAGGCGTTTTTAATCCGGTCGCTGATATAAGAAGAACTGCCTTTAATATCTAAAAAATAAAAAATAAGAAAAATCCCTAAAAGCCAAAGGAATTTAAAATAAAAACGCATGCATTATTCGCTAAAACCCACACGGCTGAGTAAATCCAAATCTTGTATGGCTTCTCCTGTGCCTTTAGCTACCGCCAACAAAGGCTCTTCGCCCACATACACAGGGAGTTTAACCATATCGCTTAAATACTTGTCTAAGCCCTTAATCAAAGCCCCACCGCCGGTAAGCACCACGCCATTTTGCACAATGTCTTTCGCTAAATCCGGCTTCACTTCTTCAAGCACGCTCCTTAAAGCGCTAGAGATCTCCCTCACTTGATCTTTAATGGCTTCAAACACATCATCAGAGCTCAATTCAATCGTGTGCAACAGCCCGCTCACTTGATCCCTCCCTGACACTTCCATCGTTAGGGGCGGATCCAATTTGATCGCGCAACCGATTCCAATCTTAATCTCTTCGCCGGTGCGCTCGCCTATCAATAGATTGAATTTCTTGCGGATGTATTCCACGATGCTTTGATCCAATTTATCCCCAGCCACTCTAATGCTTTTAGAGATGACTAGCCCCCCAAGACTGATCACGCCAATTTCAGTCGTGCCGCCGCCAATATCCACAATCAAACTCCCTTGAGGCTCTTTCACCGGCAAGCCTGCCCCGATCGCGGCCGCCATAGGCTCTTCAATCAAAAAGACTTCTCTAGCCCCAGCGCTCAAAGCGCTTTCTTTAACCGCATTCCTTTCCACGCTTGTCAGCCCATAAGGCACACACACCATGATGCGCGGGCGGATCCATGTTTTTCGTTTGTGCGCTTTTTCAATAAAGTAGCGGATCATTTTAGCGGTAATGTCATAATCGGCAATCACGCCATCTTTCATGGGGCGAATCGCTCTGATGCTGTTAGGGGTTTTGCCTAGCATTTCCTTAGCCTCGCTCCCCACTGCCAAAATATCATAAGCTTTAGAATCAAACAATCCCATGCGCACCGCCACAATAGAAGGCTCATTGATAATAATGCCCTGCCCTTTGACCAACACGATCGTGTTAGCCGTGCCTAAATCTATGGCAATATCATGCGAAAACAAACCGATCAATTTGCTAAAAATCATGCCCTTTCTAATCCTTTATCGTTAAATTTATAAGCGTGTCCCTTAAGGAAGCATTTTAGAATGCGTTTTAGCAATGATCAAAGGTTCAGCCTGTTTTAAAACACAATCTTTAGTGATACGCACTTCCGATCCTTTAAGCTTGGGTAAATCAAACATAATATCCAAACAAAAATCTTCAATGATCGCCCTTAAGCCCCTAGCCCCAGTTTTTCTTTCTAATGCGAGTTGAGCGATTTCTTTAATGGCTTCTTCTTCAAAAATCAAATCCACTTCATCCATTTTGAAAAGCTGCTGGTATTGCTTGATGAGGGCGTTTTTGGGTTTTTGTAAAATATCCACCATCGCTTCTAAACTGATACTATCTAGCGTGCTTAAAACCGGCAAACGGCCAATAAGCTCAGGGATAAGCCCATAAGTTACTAAGTCATGGGTTTGGACTAAATGCAAGATCGCTTCTTGTTCTTTTTTGCTCATTTTTTCTTGAGTGAAACCCAACACATTTTGCGTGGTGCGTTTTTTAATGATTTCAGCTAACCCATCAAACGCTCCGGCGCAAATGAATAAAATGTCGCTCGTGTCAATTTGAATGAAATTGCCCTCAGGGTGCTTTCTGCCGCCTTTGGGGGGGATATTCACTAAAGAGCCTTCAACGATTTTCAATAACGCTTGCTGAACGCCCTCGCCAGAAACGTCTCTGGTAATGGAGCGGTTTTCTGACAAACGGCTGATTTTATCAATTTCATCAATGAACACAATGCCTTTTTGGGCTTTTTGGACATTCCAATCGCTCGCTTGCAACAATCTTGTAAGGATATTTTCCACATCTTCGCCCACATAACCCGCTTCAGTCAAGCTAGTCGCATCGCTAATAGCGATAGGAATATCCAAATGCTTGGCGAGAGTTTGCGCCATTAAAGTTTTGCCTGAACCTGTAGGGCCGATCAGTAAAATATTAGACTTGCTCAACTCCACTTCTTCTAAATGCTCTAACTCTAAATCGCTGTCTTGGTTGTCTTGTTTTTTGAGTTTTTCTTTAAAAGATAAGCGCTTGTAATGGTTATACACAGCTACCGAAAAAACCTTTTTGGCCTGCTCTTGCCCTATCACATAATTATCTAAAACCGCCTTAAGCTCTTTAGGGGCTGGAATGCGAGAGAGCAAAAACTCTTCTTCATAAGCACCGGATTCCATTCTCCTTAGTCTATCTCTTTTGAGCGCTAATAAAGAATCCGTTCTGTCGTATTTGTGCAATTCCCCATGCATCACATCTATGCAATATTCGCACACGCACACGTCTTTATTGAGATTGCTCGCAAAGACAATGCGGCGTTTTTTGGGATCTCTGGATTCTGGTTTTTTGCAAAAACTGCAATAAAGCGTTTCGTTCATGTTAATCCTCTTGTTTTTCTTCGCTAGAATATTCGCTTGACTTATACGCCACGCCCCTAGAACTCTCTAAAATAAAAGAGCAAATCTCTTTTACAAAAGGGTTATTGGCATGCTCTTCTAACTCTAATTTAGCGCTCTCTCTTAAGGAGGGGACAGGACGAAACAGCCTTTTATAAAGCGCATGGATGAAATCAATGTCCTTGCTCTCTAACAATTGGCGCATCCTGTGGCGGTTTAACCCCCTAATAAAAGCGCGATTGCCCTCTACGGTGCAATAAGGCGGCACATCTTTGCCTAAAGCGCTCTTACCGGCTATCATGCACCCTTTAGCGATACGCACAAACTGATGGATTGCAGTAAGACCGCCAATATTGACATAATCGCCTATTTCAATATGCCCTGCTAAAGTTACGCCATTAGCCAAAATACAATGGCTTCCAATCACGCAATCATGGGCGACATGCACATAAGCCATGAGCAGGTTTTTATCCCCAATAAGGGTTTTTTTAATCCCCCCTTCAGTGCCAGGGTTTATCATGCAAAATTCACGAATAAGGTTGTCTTCTCCAATAATCAGTTCGCTGTATTCGCCCTTGTATTTTAAATCTTGAGGCTGTGTGCCTAGCACGGCAAAAGGGAAAATTTCGGTGTTTTTCCCAATGAAAGTATGCCCTTGTAAGGTTACATTGTTGTGGAGTTTCACGCCTTCATCTAGTTTGACGCCATCTCCAATCACGCAAAATTCCCCAATCTCTACGCCCTTATTAATCTCTGCTTTAGGAGAGATGATGGCTGTTTTTGCAATCTTACTCATTTTTATTCTCTCTCTGCGATCATGGCTTTCAATTCGGCTTCAGCGACCACTTTGCCATCCACTTGAGCCGTGCCGCCCACCTGCCAGATCATGCCCTTATGCTTTAAGACTTCTAAATGGTATTCTAATCTGTCGCCTGGGGTTACAGGAATGCGGAATTTAACCTTATCAATCGTCATGAAATACACGATTTTTGTTTTGGCTATTTCAGGGTCAAACCCCCACAAGCTAGTGAAGGCTAAAAACCCTCCCGTTTGCGCCATGCCCTCTACGATCAAAACGCCCGGGAAAATGGGCTTATCAGGGAAATGCCCATTAAACACATCTTCATTAAAAGTGATATTCTTATAAGCGACAATTTTTTGATTGGCTTGTAACTCTATAATTCTATCCACTAATAGCATGGGATAGCGGTGAGGTAAAATCTGTAAGATATGCTCTATAAAAAATTGAGATTGTAAGTTTGGATGGTTTTGTTCCATAAAATAAACTCCTTGTTTTGAATTGGACTAAAGCACTATTTTTAGCGTTGGTTATTCTAAAAAATAACCGCTATTATACCACAAGAAAACCGCTCGCTTGTCTTTTGCAAAAACGCCGGTGCATTGCGCCATAAGCTTAAAGAAACGCTTTACATAAACACTGCCCATGCATTATTCATGCGTGTGGCTTAGAATATTCTCTCTTAAATGGTAGTGTGGGTATTTGTTAGAATCCAAAACCACTTGCCCCATGAGCTGCTTGTCCAAATTGAAAATTAAAGGGGCTAAATAATTCACGGTGGAAAGCTCAATGGGGGTTTGAACCACCATGATATTAGCGACTAGAACGCTCTTGGCTTTCTCTAATTCTAAAAGGATTTTTAAGGGGGTAGGCACTTCAAATTCGTATTTTCTTAAAGCAAAGGGATTAACGAGCGTAAAAGACACGACAGAATTTTCTTCTGTGCTATTCAAACGCAAAAAGATTTCATCAATCTTTTGCAAACGCATTTTATGAATGGTTTCAAACCCTAAGATAGGCGCTTTCACATCAAAAATCATAGGCGATTGCATTCCCTTTAAAAAAGCACAAAATCTTCTCCTTAAAGAATAAAAGACCGCCTTAAAACCAGCGCTCAATGATTTCTAAATTAAAACGCTGTATTATATCAAACAATTTTGGTAAAATCAATTTTTGCTAGTTTTGGGTATAATCTCAAAAATTTAACCATGATGGAAGTTTAACTGAATCATTATAAAATACAACAAGGAGCAAGAAATGAGCAAGATAAAACCACAAATCAAGAAAAATAATCCCAGCAAATCTAATTATAGTTCTAATTATAGTAATGGGTGGTGCCCGGTGTGTGTGATTGGAGAAATGGTCTTTAAAATATACAACGGAATTAAGAAAGCGAAGAAAAAATAAATTTGAGCGTGATGAAAGTTATTTTTAAAAAATTTAACCTTTACAAGATAGGTGGCATGCGTTTAAAACATTTTAAAACATTTTTCTTGATCACAATGGCAATTCTTGTTATAGGCACCGGTTGCGCAAACAAAAAGAAAAAAAAAGACGAATACAACAAACCGGCGATTTTTTGGTATCAAGGGATTTTGAGAGAAATCCTTTTTGCTAACTTAGAAACAGCGGACAATTACTATTCTTCTTTACAAAGCGAACACATCAATTCCCCCCTTGTCCCAGAGGCGATGCTGGCTTTAGGGCAAGCACACATGAAAAAGAAAGAGTATGTTTTAGCGTCTTTTTACTTTGATGAATACATCAAGCGCTTTGGGACAAAAGACAATGTGGATTATTTGACCTTTTTGAAATTGCAATCGCATTATTATGCTTTTAAAAACCATTCTAAAGACCAGGAATTTATCTCTAATTCTATTGTGAGTTTGGGCGAATTTATAGAAAAATACCCTAACAGCCGTTACCGCCCCTATGTGGAATACATGCAAATCAAATTCATTTTAGGGCAAAACGAGCTCAATCGTGCGATCGCAAATGTCTATAAAAAACGCCACAAACCTGAGGGCGTGAAACGCTATTTAGAAAGGATAGATGAGACTTTAGAAAAAGAGACTAAACCCAAACCATCGCACATGCCTTGGTATGTGTTAATTTTTGATTGGTAGGATATTTCAAAACCATACAAATTACAACAGAGAGATGAAAAATGACTGAAGATTTTCCTAAAATTCTGCCTTTATTGGTAGAAGAAGACACTTTTTTATACCCCTTTATGATAGCCCCTATTTTCTTACAAAATAACGCGAGCATCAAGGCGGTGGCTTACGCTAAAAACAACAAATCATTAGTCTTTATTGCATGCCAAAAAGACAAATTGAACGATAATGAAGCCCCTTATTATGATGTGGGGGTGATAGGCTCTGTCATGCGTGAAGCCAACATGCCTAATGGGCGCGTGAAATTGCTCTTTAATGGTATCGCTAAAGGGCGCATTTTAGAGCCTGCCAAAGAAAACGAGCAAGGCTTTTTGGAAGCCCAAATAAGCCCTATTGAATATTTAGAATACGATAAAGAAAACATTCAAGCGATCGTGGAAGTGCTAAAAGAAAAAGTGATCACTCTAGCCAATGTCAGCTCGCTCTTCCCCCCAGATCTGATCAAAGCCTTAGAAGACAATGACGATCCTAACCGCATCGCTGATTTAATCGCAGCGGCCTTGCATTTAAAAAAAGAGCAGGCGTATTCTCTTTTTGCCAACAACAACACCGAACAGCGCTTGTTGGATTTGATTGATATTGTGATAGAAGAAACTAAAACCCAAAAACTCCAAAAAGAAATCAAATCCAAAGTCCATCAAAAAATGGAGCAAACCAATAAGGAATATTTCTTAAAAGAGCAACTCAAACAAATCCAAAAAGAGCTTGGCACAGACAAACAGCGAGATGAAGATTTAAACCAATACTACCAAAAACTAGAAAGCATCAAGCCTTTTTTAAAAGAAGAAGCGTTTAAGGAAATCAAAAAACAAATTGACCGGCTGAGCCGAACCCATGCGGACAGCTCAGATAGCGCAACTTTACAAAATTATATTGAAACCATGCTGGATGTGCCTTTTGGGCAATACGGGAAAAAAGCGCTTGATATTAAGCGAGTGAGAGAACAACTAGACAACGATCATTATTCCTTAAAAAGGCCTAAAGAGCGCATTGTAGAATACTTTGCCACCATGCAGCTTTTAGAAATGCGCCACAAGAAAAAGCCAGAAAAAAAAGACAAAACGAAAGGCACGATTTTATGCTTTTATGGGCCTCCTGGCGTGGGTAAAACGAGCCTAGCTAATTCCATTGCTAAAGCGATAGAGCGCCCTTTAGTTCGGATCGCTTTAGGGGGCTTAGAAGACGTGAATGAATTGAGAGGACACAGACGCACTTATATAGGCTCAATGCCTGGGCGCATTGTCCAAGGGCTTATTGAAGCCAAAAAGATGAATCCGGTCATGGTTTTAGATGAAATTGATAAGGTGGATAGGAGCGTTAGAGGCGATCCAGCGAGCGCTTTATTAGAGATCTTAGACCCTGAGCAAAATATCGCTTTTAGGGATCATTATGCGAATTTTAGTATTGATTTGTCGCAAGTGATTTTTATCGCTACCGCTAATAATATTGACAGAATCCCAGCTCCTTTAAGAGACAGAATGGAATTTATCAGCGTGTCCAGCTACACGCCTAGCGAAAAAGAAGAAATCGCTAAAAACTACCTCATCCCCCAAGAATTAGAAAAGCACGCCTTAAAGCCTAGCGAAGTGGATATTAGCCATGAGTGTTTGAAACTCATTATTGAAAAATACACCAGAGAAGCGGGCGTTAGGGATTTACGAAGACAGATCGCAACGATTATGCGCAAAGTGGCTTTAAAATACCTAGAAGATAACCCGCACAAAAAAGGGCGAATTAAAAAAGGCGAAGATCAAAAAGGCGAAGATCAAAAAGACGGAAATAAAGAAAACGAAAAAAGAGATGGAAATAAAGATTTTTGCATCTCTATCACGCCTAATAACCTCAAAGAGTATTTAGAACGCATGGTGTTTGAAATTGACCCCATAGATGAAGAAAATAAAATCGGTATTATCAATGGCTTGGCATGGACGCCAGTAGGCGGTGATGTGCTTAAAATTGAAGCGGTTAAGATCAGGGGCAAGGGGGAATTGAAACTCACCGGGAGCTTAGGCGATGTGATGAAAGAATCCGCTATCATCGCTTTTTCTGTCGTTAAAGTCTTGCTAGATGAAGAAAAATTAAAAGCCCCCAAAATCCCTAGCGAGCCTCTTAAAGACACAGAGGGCAAGAAAAAGAAAAAAGCGCTGAAAGTTTATAACGCTTACGATTTGCATTTGCATGTCCCTGAGGGGGCTACGCCTAAAGACGGCCCGAGTGCTGGGATCGCTATGGCGAGCGTGATGGCGAGCATTTTGTGCGACAGAGCCACAAGAAGCGAAGTGGCAATGACGGGCGAACTGACTTTGAGCGGGGAAGTTTTACCCATAGGAGGGTTGAAAGAAAAATTGATCGCCGCTTTTAAAGCCGGCATTAAAACCGCTCTCATTCCTGTCAAAAATTACGAAAGGGATTTAGACGAAATCCCTACTGAAGTGCGAGAGAGTTTAAACATCGTTGCGGTGAAAAACATCGCTGAAGTGTTAGAAAAAACTTTGCTTTAGAATTTGACATGAAAGCAGGCATTATTGGTTTAGGGCTTATGGGGGGCAGTTTAGGGCTAGCCTTGCAAGAATGGGGGCGTTTTAAAAGCGTTACAGGCTATGATCATAACGCTTTGCATGCTAAATTGGCTTTGACTTTGGGACTTGTAGATGAATGCGTGGGATTTGAAAAGATTTTAGAATGCGATGTGATTTTTTTAGCCATTCCGGTTGAGGGCATCATTGAATGTTTGAAAAAAATGACTCCCGTTAAAAAAAGCGCAACGATTATTGATTTAGGGGGGGCAAAAGCGCAAATCATCCGCAATATCCCTAAAAGCATTCGTAAGAATTTCATCGCTGCACACCCCATGTGCGGGACAGAGTTTTATGGCCCTAAAGCGAGCGTTAAGGGGCTGTATGAAAACGCTTTGGTGATATTGTGCGATTTAGAAGATTCAGGGACTGAGCAAGTAGAGATCGCTAAAGAAATCTTTTTAGGCATTAAGGCGCGCTTGATCAAGATGAAATCCAACGAGCATGACACCCATGTGGCTTATATCAGCCACTTACCCCATGTTTTGAGCTACGCTCTAGCTAACAGCGTTTTAAAGCAAAACGACCCAGAGATGATTCTATCTTTAGCGGGTGGGGGTTTTAGGGACATGAGCCGTTTGTCTAAAAGCTCGCCTTTAATGTGGAAGGATATTTTCAAACAAAACCGAGACAATGTCTTAGAAGCGATTGAAAAATGCGAAAAAGAAATCGTGCAAGCTAAGGCTTGGATAGAAAATAACGATTATGAAAGCCTTGCAGAATGGATGGCGCAAGCGAACAAACTCCAGGAGTTCATGTAAAATAATTTAAAATTTGTATATTGTTGTTTTTAGGGTAATACGGAAAAAATAATATAAATTCCGTAATGAGAAGTAAAACATGAGGAATAAACTCTTATAGTTATTGATCTTAAACACCGAATTGTTTGCTGGTATTCTTAACTTAGCAGATGTTATAGTGGGGTTTGCGAGAAGTATTGTAGAATGGGGTATTTGGATTGTTTTTATGGATTATAGGCTGTTTCATATAGATAGCATGGATCGATCTGACAAACCAGCAAACAACCCTAAGAGATTATCTTAAACCCGGATCTATTGTTGTGTTTGCCATAATTGCAATAATCATTTTTATCCCATTCCTCCAACGCCTATAAAACCCTTATCGCTTCCAACAAAAACCAATTTTAAGCCGTTTAGGGATTTGATTTCTTAAACCTTTTTATCCAAAATACCGGTGTTTTTGCGGGCATTTTAAGAGCGGTTTTAATACTTCTTAGCGTTGTTAAGATACTTGGGCAATTCATTCAACTCAGTGTTTTTATTGTTCTTAAAAACCACTTGCTTTTCAACCCGCTCATATTCTTTACAATCTCTTCTCATTTCTTGTAAGGGATAGTTTTGGTTGTCATTAGGGATGTAAAAACATTCGCTTTTAGCGTTATCATAGCTATCCGTTAGGCTTATATCATAGTGGTACCAAAAGCCGCTAGGGATAGCGATGTTTTTAGGGCTAAAGGTTTTATAGCCTTGTTTGATGATGGTGAGTTCTTCGACTAAAACTTGATGGTATTTCCTGGCCAAATTACGCCCCTCTTTTTCTACTAATAAAACAGAATGCCTGTTAGTGTTTTTGGCTTCAGGGGTGATATTAGTCATTCTGTAAGTCTCTCTTAAAGGGTTAGACGCAAAATCAAAAGAAGCGTCATTCGCCACAAAATGCCCCCTGTCAAAACCGCTTCTTGTGTAATCTTTTGTCGTGGCTTGTTGGTATTCGGCTAATCGTGTGTCCGTTTTAAACTCATAGCGTTTTTCAATATTGTTTTTATCCACTAAATCCCCAAACAGCACGCTCACGCCATAAATAGGGTTTTTCAATTCGCTAGAATAACACACCGAATAGAAGTTATTTTTTAAGACCTTACAATCAATGTCAGTGAGCATGCCATTAGCGTTATGAGCGGTATTGCGATTTTTAGTGGGGTTAGCGCTATTGACTTGATCCTTGATTTCATTAAGCTTTTTAGCGGTGTAGCTGTTAATAGCCTTAGTGAAATTATCCAACATGTCCGCTTGGAGCCAACTCATAGCGATCAGGCTAAAACAGAGTAGGTTTTTAAAGGTTTTCATGTTTTGCTCCTTGTTGGTTGGCTTGAATACTACAACAATATTTTTAATCGTTTATTTTTACCCGCTAAATAGCCTAGTGTATGGCGTTTTGATGCGTTAAGCGGAGTGCATTGAACGAACAAACTTAAGAATAAAAAATTTCATTGTATTTTTTAGTGATCCCATCTATCCCCCATGCGTCTTCGTCAATATCGCCCAAGTTTAAATAGTCTTCGTTAGAGTCTAAAGAAGCGCAACAAATCCTTTTTTGCTCGTTTAAGTCTAAATTGTGGAACTCTTCGCTATCAATTTCATCAATCTTGCAATCGGCGCGTTTTAAAAAACGCTCGTTAAGATCGTTAAAGATTTTTAGGCACTCGCTCGCGCTTTTAGCGTTAAGGATTTGTTTTTTAATTTCTAAATTCACTTCTTTTAATTCAGCATAGACAAAACTCCCGCCCCCTTTAAAACCGCATTTTTTAGAAATGCCCCCTTGCTCGCCCTCTATGACTTTTTTAACCTTTCTTTAGTGATCGTTTCTATATAGTCCATTTGCTCGATGCCGATGTAGCGGCGTTTCATTTTGTGCGCCACTGCGCAAGTCGTACCGCTCCCGGCAAAAAAATCTAACACGAGATCGTTTTCGTTGGTGGAAATTTCTAAAATTCTTGAAATTAGGGCTTCGGGTTTGGGGGTGTCAAAAAGGGCTTGCCCTTCAAAAAGCTCTTTGATTTCTCTTTTAGCGTCTTGAGTGTGTCCTACTTCTGTATATTTCCATATTGTTAAAGGTGTTGCGCCTTGCTTGACTTCATTCAAAAAGCGTTTGTAGCATGGCACACCACTACCGCTTGTAGGGAAAAAGATACGATTATCAGCGATCAATTCTTGTAATTTTTCTTGTGAATAAACCCATGAGCGACCATGCGGAGGGTATATTTCTTGCTTGGTGTAGGGGTTAAAAATAGGGTAAATATTACGCTCAACAGCCGATCCAACTGATAAATCGGAGGACTTCCACACACCCCTTTTATCGTTATCTAAATTTTTATAGCGTGCGTCCATCTCGCTTGTGCGTGGTAATAAAATAGGCCGCCAAATTTCTTTATCTTTAGCATATAGTAAAATAAAATCGTGGTTATCAGAGAACCATTTCGTATGATTTTGTGGAGAATATTTTTTTTCCCAAATAATCGTATTTACAAAATTATCCTTCCCAAAAATCTCATCCATTAAAACCTTTAAATAGGCTTGTTCGTTGTCATCGCATTGCACAAAAATCACGCCATCATCGCTTAAAAATTCCCTAGCCGCTTCAAGCCTGTTTTTCATAAACACTAGCCAAGAGCTGTGGTTAAAATTATCGTTGTAGTTAAAGCTGTCATTACCGGTATTATAAGGGGGGTCAATGTAGATGCATTTCACCTGTTTAGCGAATTTCTTTTTTAAAGAATGAAGAGCGATCAAATTATTGCCTTTGATAAGGTAGTTCGTGTTTTTATCTTTTAAAGCGCTTTCTAAATCGCCTTCTCCATGCATTTCAAAACGGCACAACACTTTCGGGCTTAAAAGCGTGTCAATTTCTTTTTTATGCAATATTTCATGGTAAAAAAGCTCGTTAGATTTGGTGTTGTTATCTTTAGCGTTACCGAGTAAAACATTGTCTTTAAAAGGGAAATTCAAAACGACTAATTCGCTGGATTTTATCAAACCCTCTTGCGAAAATAAGCCTATTTTATTTTTAAATCTTGTGAAAGATTTTTCTAATTCTTTTGTTTCTAAACATTCTAATAGCGCTTTTTCATTAAATACAAGCGAATTAGCGATCGTTTTAAAAAAAGCGTTTTTGTAGTCATTAGCGTTTTCATGCTCAAGCATGAAAATTAAAAGCTTTTCATCAGCTGTTAGGATTAAAGTTTCTAAGCGTTCTTTAGTGAAATGATTAATTAAAATATCTACTAGGGTTTTGAGTGGGGTTTTTAACATTCTTTGTCCTTAAAAGTTTGATGGAAAGCGGTTTGAAATTCGCCATTGACTACGCTATTATGGAGCGTGAAAAAAGGCAAGCCTTTTAAATGGAGTTTTTTGTTATGGCTTTTAAGCGTGGCGTTTTCTAGCATTTCTAAAAATTCTTTTTTCCAAGCGTTAGAAGGCTCTAAATGTTCGCCTTTAGCTTCCATGTAACAAGTGAAGCCTAAAAATTCATCTTCATGCGTTTGGGCAAAAAGGATAAAATCCGGCTCAAAACCTTGTGCGTAAAAAGGGCCTTCTATATTGCAAAAAACTTTTAATTCAGCGAAATAATCATTCCTTAAAACGCACCATTCTTTGAATTTCTTGTCTAAAATCTCTTTATGGTCGTTGATGAAATCTAAAAAATCCCTTTCTAAATCGCTGTCTAGTTTTCTCATGTCTTTAAAAAGCAGCCATTCATAAAAGGGAATGTCTTTTTCCCATTCGCTAGCGCTAAGGCTTTTATTATGCGTTTCAAATTCTTTCAATTCTAACGCGCTCACGCTAGGTTTATCTTGCTCTTTTAAAAGCGTGTCTTTTAAGTTTTCAATGATATAAACAGCGAGTTTTAAAAGGATTTCGTTGTTATCAAACTTTTGGCTTTTATGGAAGTTTGTTTTTAATGGCGAAATATATTGCTCTATAAATCCCACTTTATTGTTAAAGGCATGTTTTTTAAAGGCTTTTTTAAGCGTTTTGAAATTTAGGTTTTTTAAATTAAGGGCTTTTAAAAAATAGTTTAGGGGGATTTTATCTAAGGTATGGGGCTTAAAATAAGTTGTATCGCCTTTATTTTCTTCTTTAAAATCCACTTTCTTTTCACGCACATCAAAAGCAAATAGGGGGACATGCAAACTTTGGAGTTTGACTTCAATGGAGTCTGAATAATCCATATTGAATAAGTTTTTCTTTTTGTCTTTTGTATTGCTCGCATAGTAACATTTGAAACGCTTGGTGGGCGTTAAGGGGATAGTTGTTTTTTCCTTTTCAATTAATCCTAATCCTAAATCTTGTAACTCCTTTTTTAATTCAGCGATAAACTCGCTGTCATAAACGGCATGGTAGTCTAATCTTTCTAGCGTGCTTAAGGGGTTAGGAAGATCAAACTTGCGTTGGTAAAACTCTATGCGGCTTGGCTTGAAATCGTTATAGCTAAAGGGGTAGTATCTCGCTCCTCGCCCTATGAGCTGGGCGTCTTTAATAGTATCTTTTTGATTGGCTTTATTTTTAAGCCTGACAATGTCAAACAAATTCAACACATCCCAACCCTCATTGAGCTTATCCACGCTAAAAATCACTCTTTTAGGGTTGTCTCTGTCTTCTAGGGAGTTTAGTAAAAGCATGCCTTTTTCTAATTCTTTTTCGTTATTGGTGTTAATCTGGGTGCTTTTTTTGAATTTCGTTTGCAAGAATGCTACAAGGTTGGGGGTGTAATTTTTCTCATCAAAAAAGTTTTTAGCGGCTTTAAAAAAAGCGTTGCGGCTGTAATGGAAAAAATTTTCTAAATCTAAAGGGCTTAAATTTTCTAAAAAGGTATTGAAGCGCTCTTGATTTTTTTTACTCTCTTCAATCCTTTCGCTTTTAAACAAAATACAGGGTTTAAAGTTCTCAATATTGTGGTGTTGGGCTAGTAATTCTTTATACAAACTGGAAACGCATGCCCCTAAAAAGCGCGTTTCTAATGCTTTATTTTCATAGGAAAGGGAGTAGATGTTTTTGCAAAATTTATCCTCGCTAAATTCTTTTAAGGTGTAAGTTACCACCTTTAAATTTTCATATTTTTCTTTAACGCTTTTTTCTTTAGGGATAGTGGCGCTAAATTCCAGCAATAAATTGTCTTTATTTTGTTCTAAGGCTAATTTCACCACGCTTTCCCAGTTGCGTTTTTCGCTAGCCTCACTATCATTTAATTTCTTTTTAGTTTCTGTGTTTAAGTGGTGCGCTTCATCCGCTAAAAAAACTAATTTTTGATCTTTTAAATCCTCTAGGGTGATAGCATTTTCTTTAGCTCTAGTGAATAATGAAAACAAGCCTTGAATGGTGCTAAAATAAATGTTGATAGCGTTGTTATGGCTCTCGTTTAAATTATTGATGCTTTTAATTTCTGTGTTTTTGTCATTGATATTGATATTCTCACTAAAAAGGTATTTTGATGAAACGCTGTCTGTAAAATTCAATTTCGTTTTTTCTAAAATGCTGGTGCTATTCACAAAAAAGATAAAGTTTTGATAGCCTTGCTTATAACATTCTAAAATCAAACCCGCCATCACTAGGGTTTTGCCGCTACCGGTCGCCATTTCAAACATGAAATGCTTTTGAGCTGGGTTAAATTGGCGTTTTTCTAAATAATTATCTATCGCTTGCTTTTGATAATCTCTAAGCTCTTTTTTTAAATTACTGGTGATGTGGGTGGGTAGCTCTATTTCTTCATTATTGGGCGCGTTATTTGGCGTGCGATCTTTTATCGCTGATTGGGGGGGGGTAACTTTGAATGGATGAATCTTGCATGAAATCCCTTAATGAAAAAGTGAAGAAATTATAGCGTAAAGTTTTGAGATTAATTTTAAGGGCGTAAGCGAACGATTGAATTAAAATCAAACAAAGTTTTAGTTTTAATATTTAATGGAATAAAGCCCTTAAAATCAAAAAGCGCTTCTTTTTCTTTGCTATAATCAGTCTCAAAAAACCAACTTTTTTAAAACAAAGGAATGATTATGCAAGAGATTTTTTTATGTTCTATTTCCAATGTGCGCAGTGGGGATTGTAAGGAAGATTGCGCTTATTGCACGCAAAGCTCGCACCACCAAGGAGCGATCAAGCGCTATAAATTTAAAGATGAAAAAGTGGTTTTACAAGAGGCTAGAGCGTTAAGGGAATTAGGGGCTTTAGGGTTTTGTCTGGTTACTTCAGGGCGCGAATTAGACGATGAAAAATGCGAATACATCGCTAAATTAGCTAAAGCCATCAACAAAGAAGAATTGGGCTTGCATTTAATCGCATGCTGCGGGCGCGCGGATTTGGAGCAATTAGAGTTTTTAAGAGAGGCGGGCATTCACAGCTATAACCATAATTTAGAAACTTCGCAAAATTTCTTCCCTAAGATTTGTTCCACGCACACATGGGAAGAAAGGTTTATCACATGCGAAAACGCTTTAAGGGCGGGATTAGGCTTGTGCAGTGGGGGGATTTTTGGGCTTAATGAGAGCTGGGAAGACAGGATTGAAATGCTTAGGGCGCTAGCTTCACTCTCCCCGCACACCACGCCGATTAATTTTTTCATTAAAAACCCGGTATTGCCCATTGATGCAGAGACTTTAAGCACGGATGAAGCCCTAGAATGCGTGCTTTTAGCTAAGGAATTTTTGCCTAACGCTAGGCTTATGGTGGCTGGGGGGCGTGAAGTGGTGTTTAAAGATAACGATAAAAAGGAAGCCAAGCTTTTTGAATACGGCATCAATGCGGTGGTGTTGGGGGATTATTTGACCACCAAAGGCAAAGCCCCTAAAAAAGATATAGAAAAACTGCTCTCTTATGGCTTAAAAATGGCGACAAGCTGTCATTAATGAGAGAACTTTTTAAAAGCGTTAGAGGGTTTTTGCGCCTTCTTAGAATGATTTTCCCCGAGCGTCTGAAAAACGCCTTTTTGGGCTTGAGCGAATTGTTTTACTACGCTTCCAGCTTGAGTTTTTATACGATTTTGTCTTTATCGCCTATTTTGTTGTTTGTGTTCAGTCTTTTTGTGTCTCATTACATGCAAGCGCACAGCGGTGAAATGGAAGCCTTGATTTTCCCTAACGCTCCTAAGCTCATTGGCGCGATTAAGGATTTTTTAGAAAATTTTAAAAAAACAGACATGACCTTAGGCACGCTTGAAGAGGTTTCTATTGTGGTGGCGTTGGTATTGTTTTGTGAAAACTACCGCTCCATCGCGTCAAAAATTTTTCAAGCAAAGCCCAGAGATTATGCGCACTTTAAGGGTAAAGAAATCTTTTTATTTTGGGGTTTTGGCACGACTTTAGTGTTTTTATTCGCTCTGCCTTTGGTGGTGTTTTTTGATATTAAGATCCAAGTGTTTTTTGAAGATAAAAATTCAAATTTGTTGCATGTTTTAAGATGGATAGGCACTTACGCGTTTTTTTTGATCCTTTTTACCATTCCCACGAATAAGGTGTTTAAACATTATTTTTGGGTGTTTTTATGGGTGTTTTTTACGAGCGTTTCTTGGCATGTGTTAAAATGGGCTTTCACTTATTATGTGCTGTATAACCGCACTTACCATGAGCTTTATGGGAGCGTTTCTATTTTGTGGTTTTTGATGAGCTGGGTGTATGTGAGCTGGCTTGTGATTTTAATTGGCATGTATGGGTGCAAGGTGTGCGACACATTCGATCCTAAAGAAGTGTTTAAGAAATTTTTAGGCTTTTTTAAAAAAGAAACTTGATGAAAAAAGTTTTCTTTTAGATCGGTTCTAAAAATCTAAAAACACATAAAACCATTCAAACACAACCCCATACCAACCCCAACTAAAAAAGTTAAGAACAAAAGAAATAAAAAGCAACACCAGCAAAATAAAAGAATAAAAATCTAAAACGCTAAAAGCGTTTTTTACAATCAAACTAAAGAGCTTGGTTATAAAGCGATAACTTTTTAAAGAATAAAGAATGTAATTATTTAGCTAGCTCTAAGCTTCTTAATTTTCTAATGCTGACTTTTTAAAACTATTTCTGTATTCTACCATAAATTTTGAAATTTTGTTTATAAAATAAAATCGGAAAAATTTTTCTTTACAATTTTATTATTAATAGGGGAGAGATATTTATATAATTGCAATTACTATATTATATATATCTTTTTATTATTTTTTTATAAATAGGCTCCTTGTTTTTGATTTTTTATAAATTACATTCTTTTTAATTTCTATTAAAAAATTTAATATTAAGAGGACTTTTATGAAAAAATCAAATGACAATAACGCACTCGCTAGAAGTCAAAGGGAGTTATTTGTAGGGATTAGGGATTTTGTTGTTTTCAAATTTAAGCGTATGGTTGTTTTTAATGGGGTAAGGGATTTTACAAAAATGAGATTTTTGTCAATAGAATTAGAAAAATGCGAAAATATTAAAGATTTGGAAAAATTATGTCATACAATTTATAATCAAGGCACAAAGCATATTTTGATGATGCGTGTATTGTTTTTGTTCTTTGACTATTTTTGCAAGCATTTGAAAGTTAAGCGATTGAGATTATTCAATGAAGAAATGCTGGTGAATTTTTTATTTGAGTTAGCTAAACAAAGAAAGATTAATTCAATGGCGAAATATGTGATGTATATTAGGCAATTTTTTGATTACTTGGATAGGACTAAACATTATGAATTTTATTTTAGTCTTAAAAATATAGCCTTTGCTAAACACAAGGATAATTTGCCTAAACATCTAAATTCAAAAGATTTAAAATCTTTTATATATATTCTTATAAACTATAGAACTAGAAGCAGTTATGAAAAGAGAAATAAGTGTATTTTGCTCTTAATTATTTTGGGTGGTTTGAGAAAATCTGAGGTTTTTAATTTAGAATTGAGAAATATTGTTTTAGAGAAAGAGCATTATATCTTGCTTATAAAAGGCAAAAACAATAAAGAGCGAAAAGCGTTCATTAAACGAGAAATGCTAGAAAAATCTTTAGATGAGTGGTTGAGCGATAGCAAACGATTGAGTAGTTTTAATGGGCGTTTTGTATTTAAGAAGTCTCTGTCTAACTATACTCAAAAGCATTGTTCAATCAGTAATTTTGTGTTGAAGATTTTTATGTTGAGTGGTATTGAAAATTTTAAACAATATGGCACAGGATTGCACCTATTTAGGCATAGTTTTGCCACTTTAGTCTATGCTGAGAGTAGGGATATTGTTTTGACTTCAAGAGCATTAGGGCATCAGTCCTTAAGCTCCACAAAAATCTACATTCACACCGCACAAGAATATAATAAACAAGTAGCAAGCATTTTTGATAATTTGTTGAGTGAGTGAAAGATGATTGATCCCTTATTTAAAAGTTCTTTAAAGGGTTGTTTTTTGATGTTTTTTTGTAGCTTATCTCGTTGCTTTAGAACCAACATTAACAAAACCAACCGAAGTTCTTATATTTTCAGGCTGAGAGGCTCTGTTTTTGATGTTATTTACAGCATTGCCTATTGCACCTTCTGTTTTTACAAGAAAATTGCTAGTTCCTACAGAGGCGCCTTTAACGCCACCGCTTACTGCACTACCTACATTACTAGCAAAGCTTAAAAAACTTTGCGATCCAGCTTTTAAGAAGTTAGCTAAATCAACCGAGCCACCTTGTGTGCCAAAAATGGTATTGATAATATTTGGAATATTGCTAATTAAAGCTGAAGTAATCGCTGAAATGATAATAATGCCGATAGTTTCTATGATATTTTGAGTAGGGTTAAATAATTCTAACCCAATAGAGTTTAGCATGGCAAATAAAAACACAAGAGGCGCATAAAAGGTTAGAGAAAAGACTTTTTTAATGTAAGAAAAGAAAAATCCTTGAGTTTGTTTAAAAAATAAACAAGGCGTCATAAAAATAAAGCATAGTAAATAAAAAGTTTTTTCTATAAAAATAATACAAATAAGGTAAATTGTTTTAAATATAAGTAAGATTTGAAAAAACACAATAGCCACAAAAGATAGAGACTGCATAATGAAAACAAATGGTTTGCTAAAACCTGCGTTATTTTCTCTAAAGCTTTCATAAAAAGCAAAAAGTTGCTTAGTTTGATTTTTTATGATTCCTTGTATATTCCCATTAAAACTTATAAAACTTTGATTTGTTTTATTTTGGGATTGATTTGATTGTTGTTGAGCTTTTTTGTAAAAAGTTTTTGTTGTTTCTTCAATGGCGTTATTAAGAATGACTGCAGGCGCTTCTACAAAAAACTCTACATATGAATGGAATTTTTTAGGACTACTCAAAGCAAAGTGCATCAAGGATAGAAGAGCAAGAAAAAAAGCAAATTGCGTGAAAGTTTTTATTTCAAAAAATTCATTATTTTTGTATTTTTTTACAGAATATGCAAAAATAAGTATTGTTCCTATAGAAACCATAGTAGGTGCGATTGTTTTTGCAATATTGTTGTATTTGTCTTTAAATTCATTGGTGAAATTTTGAAATACGCCTATAATACTACTATAAAGCCCATCAGTAGCCACATTGAGATTATCAGCTGGTATGAAATAAGAAATAATACCAATAGCAAGAGAAATACCACCCCAAACCAAATAAGGCATTATTCATCCCATCCTTGTGTAATATTGTTTTTCATTTGTTCAAAACTTTCTGTTGCTATATTCCCACCTTGTGTCATCATAAAAGATTTTTCAACATCAGGCAATTGTGAAGTGGGTAGTCCAAATTTATTTAAATTTGCTTTAAAAGCTTGACTTGTCTTTTTATTTATTTCTAAAAACTCTTTTTTAACGCTTTCAGGAGGGTTTAAAAATGATGGCATAATGATATTTTGTTGTTTATAATAAGTGTCTGAATAGGCACTTGCCATAAGAGACAGGGTTTGATTCATAAAGTTTAGGTTATTAGCAATATTAAGTAGAATTTGCGTGTTTAACATTTCAAATTTTTGTTTAAAGTCTGCATAGACTTTTGCTTTAGTTTCTTGATTTGTTGCTCCTTTAAGCCTTTCTATATATGAGCTATTGTCTTTCTCAAAAGTGTTTATCAATCGCTCAATTTCAAGTGTATTACTAAAACAATAATCCTTACCATCAATATTTTGTTTAGAGCAATACCCTTCTTTCGCATAAATAGGATTTTTAACGGAAAGCTCTTGTGTGAAACTTGCACCCCTATTCTGTAAAGATGAAAAAAGTTTAAAGGTTCTAGCTTGAGCTTCTTTGAATATTTTTAAATCAATTTGTTTTGATTGAGATAAAAAATCTCCATAGCACTGAAAATTTTTTGATATTAGACAAGTTTGTGCTTGAGCTAGGTATTGCTGCTTTTTTATCCCTAAAAGTTCTCGCTCTTTTGTTTTGCAAATAAAGTCTGCTAAGACCCTACCACTTAAACTTGTTGTTATATCTTGGGTGGTTGTAATTTGTGTATTTCCAAGCGCATTAGCTAAATTTTCTAAAGCTTGTCTAGCGATACTCTTTTCTTTTCCCTTATCAGAGAAAAAAATCTCTTTTGTTTTTGGGTTAATTTTATTCATATCTAATTCAGGGCATTTGCTAGCAATATTTCGTAATAAAAATTTTTCGGCCAGATTGTAGTTTTTAGCGCTTTCTTGTAGGGCGAGAGCGTTTGATTTTACATTCTTGGCAATTTGAGTTGCATTTTCTACTAAACCCATAGGGTTAGGGATATTTAAGATAGAGCCATTCATAAACTGATTGGTTTTCAGTAAAATATCATTCACTTTATTTAGTTGGTTAATGGTTGATTGAGCTTTTTCTATCATATCTTGGTATTTTTTGATTTGGTCAGCCCAGTGATTGACCTGTTGAACAAAGCGAGACTTGTCTATAGCGTCTTTTGCTTGTTGCCAGATATTCTGCGTAGGATTATCCACAATCATAGCTACAGCGTTTAAGTGGTTTAAAGCAATTACTAGTAACAAAATAAAGGATTTTTTTAAAAAAGTCTTCAACGCTTTCATGCCTTATCCTTGAAAGGGTCTATAAATCAGTCTTTGAGTGCAAGAAATTTTATTATCATGCCAACGATACCAATTCTTACCAATCTTTGTGTTTTCACTCCAAATGCTGTATTGAGAGCAAAAGCCTTCATTCTGATTGAGATAGTAATTAGACCAATCAATATAGCCTTGCGATTGTTTAAGATCATTATCCTTGTAATAGCCTTGATGGATTTCTACATACTTCAAATAATCATTACTCAAATTCAATTCGTTTTTTAAAACGCTTTGAGTCCTGTTGATGGTGGTTTGAGTGGTGATAAGATTATAGGTTGTGGGGCTTTCATTATCTTGGGCTGGGCGCAAATAAGGTTGAGTGGTTTGAGTGGTAGTGGTTTTGTAAGTGGCGCTCCAATCGGTGATACTAGGATTAGTATGGAAATATTGCGGTTGGCAACGATTGACTCCATAAGGTTTTTGGCATTGTTCTCTCTCACCATAATTTTTCCTTTCTATCTTAAAATAATGGCTTGTAGTAATATCGCTTAAGACTTTAGAGCTAGACACGCCCATCACATAAGGGCTAACAACCGCACCGCTTTTAATCCCTGCTTCAAAATTACAAGGCGTAACTTCTACCCATTCGCCATTAAGCTTGTTATAGCTTTTTAACATTGTAGGTCTTTTGGCTTCTAATTTAGCGTCATTGTATTCCCATTGACCGCATGCAAATTCTTGATATTGCGAGCTTAATTGGGTAGCAATCCCACGATTTAAAATCTGTTGTTTGTTAGGGTTACTGGGATCATTGTAATACTGATCCACGATAGGCGTTAAGGTTTGGGTTTTATCATTTTTTTCATACCTAACAATCTTGTCTTGCACCCTTGCATAATCGCTGCAAGGCACAGCGACATGGATTAGATTATCCATCCCACGAAACACGATTTCAGTTTGGAAGGTTTGAGTTTTCCCCATACCATAACCTTTATCGCTCGTGGTTTGTAAGGCGCATTTGCTGTCATCTTTGTAAAGTTGCATGGCGTATTGAGCGCCTTGTAAATCCACACAACCACCGATATTTTGCGTTTTATTCTCCCTATCTACATAGTAGTATTGCGTTTGCTTGATAGCCTTGCCGGCTTCAAAATCGTATCTATAAGCGCATTTAGTGTCATCTCTTAAAGCGTTCATAGAAATACAAGAACCATCTTTAGCGATAACATCTAGTTTCATTGTGTTGTTGGGGCTTAATTTGGGCGCTTTACAATACTGGCTAGAGTAATTGTTTTCTTGCGAGTTAGGATTAGTGGCGTTATTAGAACTACTGCCATTAGTTGGGCTAGTGGTGTTAGTGGGATTATTGGAATTGTTTGTGTCGCTATTACCAAAAGGAATAGGGAAAAGCCCCCCATTCCCTAACCCCCCACCACTTGAGCTGCCATTATTAAAATTGTCATACCCTCCTGTGTTATTGTTAATAGAGCCATGGTTAGTGAAATTGTTCTCATAACCCCCTACAGAGCCGCCACTTGAAGAGCTAGAGCCATTCACTCCATCCACCCCTAACACGCCATCTGCATCAATACCACTGCCTATTGCATTATTATTTGAATTATTTCCATTATTTCCATTTACCCCATAGCCGTTACTCCCATTTGCGCCATCTTTACCATTGATAGCGTTATTGCTAGGGCTATTAGGATTGTTGTTAAAAGGCGTGTTAGCATACATAGGGTCATTAACCGCTTTGGTTTGAGAGATGTTTTCTAGCTTTTGGTATTCTTCTTTGCTAACACCTAAAATCTTAGCCACTTCTTCAGCGTTCTCGCCTTTTAAAACAAGGATAGTGGATTTTTTAATTTTGGCGTTAGGAGGTATTTTTAAACTGGTTTTAGCGCTGCTAGTCAAAGGAAACGATTGATTGTCTCTTAAAAGACTGGTGATTTCTATATCTATGCTGTTAGTTGCATTGTTTCTAAAATAAAACCCATGAGCTTCTACTTTAAACACCCTCTTACCTAACACCACCCTGCTTTCTATCGCTCCATTAGGCAAATTAGCATCAATTTCTTTAGTGGTGATAACACTCAAAGCATAAGCTGGACTGAGCAAACCTAATAAAAACGCTCCTAGAATAAAGCAGAAAAATAAAAAATGGTTATATGGATAAGTTTTCATTTGTTTTTGCTCCTTTATTTCAATTCCACCAAAAGCTTTAATCACTTGACTAACTTGTGTTTAAAAACTCATCTCCATAGGTATAGACACGCCATCATTTGCTAATCTTTGATTATTTTTTAATTCTTTAGACTTTGTTAATGCGTTTTGTATGTTTTGCTTTGATTTATTTTCAAAAGCTTGTAGTTTAGGACTTAATAGCTTTTTCTCAGTGTTATTTTTTACAGATTTTTTACTATTAAAATCAACAGAATGATTACCTTGATTAAAATCAACAGGTTCATCATCTAAAAAAGACAAATCATTGTTATTTTTTACATTATTATTTTCAATAATGTTATTTTGTTTAATATTATTGTCCTTAATTAGATTATCATTAGTAGTATTTGTAACCATTTCATTAACATTAGCATTATTTTGAGTTAAATTATTTTTATTTTCGCTATTAAACTTCCAAACACCCAAAGCTCTTTTATCCACTTCGTTATTAGCAATAGCATTTTGTAAGATTTTATGTTGCTCTTCATTGAGTGGGGGAATATGATTTTCTTTTTGATTGTTAAAAATGCTATAAGGAGTTTGATTGGTTTTTGAATTTTTAATATTATAAGTTAGGGCAAGTTTTATGGGGTCATTTTCTTTTAAATTTTTATTATTGATTAGAGCTGTCATTAAAACTTCATGTAAAAATTCTTTGTGCTTTGTCTTCATAGCGCTTGGTTTTTTATTAACCAGCATGGCTAAAACTTGCAATTCCTTGGCACTCATATTGTGTTTAGCGTATTCTAAAAGCTCTTTTTTGAATAATTGATCAGAGTATTTTTTTTGTTTTTCACTAGGTAAATCTTGTTGTGAAATCTTAAAATTTTCTCTTCTATTATGTAAAAAATTTTTTAAATTTGTTATAGGTATCAAATGAGAGTTTTTAGAATTTTCCCTAATATTTTCCTTTATTTCTGTGTTTAATTGTTCTTTATTTTGATAATCTTTATCGTCTTGCTCGTTGATAGACTTTTTTATCTCCAAGTTAAGTTTATCATTTTGTAAATCATCTAAATCTTGTTCAAAAGACTTTTGAATGGCTTGTTCTTCATCGTCTTTGTTTTTATTGTCGCTTAAATGATCTAAATCTTTTAAGTCATTTTGTAAAGCACTTTGTAATTCAAAATCAATATTATATTGTTCTAAAAGTTGCTGTTGCGTTTTGTCTGTTGCGATTGTTTGTTGTAACTCTTCGAACTCTTTAGAATAGATAGATTGTAAAGTTTCAAATTCCGCATAATTAGACGCACGGCTTAAATCATTAGAAAACCTAGTTAAAAAAGTTGTCCACTCTGCATTGCCTCCAAATTTATTATAAATTTCTTTCATATCTTTTTTTAACTCTCTAAAAAAATCACTCCAAGCTTTTGCTTTTTGTTGCTCATTGATGGAAAATAAACTATCAAATAACATTTAAAACTCCATTGTAGAGTATTGATCTACTTGCTTTTGTGTTTGGTTTTGTTTTTGATTTTCAAAAAAGATTTGCTGGTATTTTTCATTTTTAGTCGTGCAATAGTCATTGATAGTCTCAAACAATTTATCAATATTGTTTTTATAAGCGCTTTTTTGCTCATCACTAAAAACATTATTTTTATCTATATCGTTTAAAATCCTATCTTTGACATCTTTTAATACAAGATTAGAAGTGGCTCGTTTTTCTATAGGATAATCTTTATCATGTTCTAGCCTTATCATGGCGTTTGTAGATTTCTCAAAATGAGCGTTACTAAGGGGTTTTAGGGTCTCAACGAAATTATCCATTTGTTGTTCGCTTAAATATTTAGAAAACGCTTCTAAATTATATAACTTTTCAATTTTTACATAAGGTTCGCATTTTTCTTGCACCCTTTCAAAATAAGTCTCACCCATTGAGTTAGTTTTTTCTTGAGTTTCATACAAGGGGATTTTTTCGCCTTTAGCATTTAGAATGTATTCGCCTTGATTGTTTTTTGCATAAATAATTTCGTTATTTTCATTTCTTAGAATTTTATCTTTTGAGTGTTTAATGAACATAACTTCCACGCAAGGCTCATTGTTTTTAATTTCTCTTAAAGCGTTTCTAAGTTCATTGGCTTTTTGTGGTTCTTCATTGGCAAGTTTTCCTATTTCTAGTTTAATTGCAGCATCACTAAGCCCTATCCATGCGCTTGAATTATAGTTGTGTATAGCCTTTTCTAAATCAAGGTTAAAATCATTTACATTGTTATAAGGAGCGCCTGAGTAAGCGCAAAAATTACGGATATTTTGAGCTATGCTTTGTTTGTAATCATCTTTACCAATACCCATCTTTTCTAATTTAGCATCACTTTTATAGGGTGCTTCCACTTTGTTGCTTGGGTTTGCTATATACAAGAGATTGTCTGCAACTTTTTTTGTGTAATACACCTTAGCCCTTTCAAACTCATTTAGCCCCTTGTTTTGTGATACTTGCTCTGTATTTTGGTTTATATAAAACCCCTAAAAATAAAAATTTTTTAAATATAACCATATTTTTAAAAACTAAACAATACGGGTTTTTTAAAGATTTTTATTCTAAAAATCCGTATGTTTTAGTTACTGAACTTATGTCCTAATAGTAAAAATCCACTCTAAAGGACTACACATGCAAAAAAAGAAAGCTAAAAACCCACAACCGAATTTATTCAGTATCTTAGATAATGGCAATATTACAACAAACAACCCTACTAAAGAATCAGACAAGATCAATGAAATACAAGATCCACTCCCTTATGTCGTGAAAACGCAAATCAATAAAGCAAGCATGA
>NZ_MVVH01000034.1:0-598 GCF_003636935.1 Helicobacter pylori | reverse complement strand
TTAGGCCGAAACCCCTTTAGGAAAGTGGGTATTGTTAGTTCTCAAACCAATAATGGTGCGATGAATGGGATCGGTATTCAGGTGGGCTATAAGCAATTCTTTGGCCAAAAAAGAAGATGGGGCGCAAGATATTACGGCTTTTTTGATTACAACCATGCGTTCATCAAATCCAGCTTTTTCAACTCGGCTTCTGATGTATGGACTTATGGCTTTGGAGCGGACGCTCTCTATAATTTCATCAACGATAAAGCCACCAATTTCTTAGGCAAAAACAACAAGCTTTCTGTGGGGCTTTTTGGCGGGATTGCGTTAGCGGGGACTTCATGGCTTAACTCTGAGTATGTGAATTTAGCCACCATGAATAATGTCTATAACGCTAAAATGAATGTCGCTAACTTCCAATTCTTATTCAACATGGGGGTGAGGATGAATTTAGCCAGACCGAAGAAAAAAGACAGCGATCATGCAGCGCAACACGGCATTGAACTAGGGCTTAAAATCCCCACCATTAACACGAACTATTATTCCTTTATGGGGGCTGAACTCAAATACCGCAGACTCTATAGTGTGTATCTCAACTATGTGTTTGCTTACTAAA
>NZ_MVVH01000033.1:0-930 GCF_003636935.1 Helicobacter pylori | reverse complement strand
CCCCTAAACAATCAAAATAATCAATAATGGAATTAAATAAAAAGCAAGACTAAAAAACATTTCCCTATCCCCGCACCACCCTACTTTCCCACCCTTGCAAAGGGTAACATGTGAGATTTTTAAACTAAGACAACTCTTTCACCTTTGGCTTTTAAGGCTTCTTGCACCTTTTCATACCACCCCATAATGATTTGCGAGGTTTCTGTCCCCGGACTTACGCACTTATTTAAAGTGCCTCTACCCTGTGGGATCGTCTGCCTCTCTTTTGCCCAATCTAAAATCTTAACGGGTCGCCTGTAATGTATCCAATCCACTAAAGGGTCTTCTTCTTCGCTAACACATAATGCCCGATCTTTGTGAATGTTATACGCCCCGCCGATGACTTGTGCGAGCGCTACAAGTTGTTGTCCATGCTTGATAGCTACAATGTCATTCACCCGCATCACTTCTAAAAAATCTCTAATTTGTCCTTTGCTCTCTTCCCAATCCGCTAAACCAATGAAGTGGTATTCTTCTAAAATTTGGTGCACATCATGCACATCCCATCTTACTTGCAGATGTTGCTGATGGATTTGCATGTGCCAAAATTCTTGAAAAGGAATGCTTGAAACATCTACGACCATAAAAATCTCCTAATTGTTGGTATTCTCTACCCATTTTCTTAATTGCCCATACCTCTCATCTCCAGAAACTGAGAAACCGAGAAACTTTAGCGTAAAAAACTAAATAACACCTAACCAAACCAAAACAACTAAAAATAAAAGTAATGAAAAAAGCAACAGAAAAATAAAGCACTAAAATATAATCAAATAATGAAATCAAATAAAAAAGCAAGACAAGATTAAAACATTTCCCTATCCCTGCACCGACCTACATTCCCACTCTTGAAAAGAGCAGTATTATCAGCGATGAAGAGCTTGACTTCCAGGT
>NZ_MVVH01000032.1:0-1062 GCF_003636935.1 Helicobacter pylori | reverse complement strand
AAACCCTAAAAAACCCGCAGACATCGTTTTGGGTAACCCCCTTGAAAGAGCCAGAAAAATCCTATCCTACAAAAACACTAAACGAGTGTTTTACACCGGCGAAAATGAAGTCCCTAATTTCAACCTCTTTGATTACGCCATAGGCTTTGATGAATTGGATTTTAACAATCGTTATTTGAGAATGCCTTTATATTATGATAGACTACACCATAAAGCCGAGAGCGTGAATGACACCACTGCGCCCTACAAACTCAAAGATAACAGCCTTTATGCTTTAAAAAAACCCTCCCACCATTTTAAAGAAAACCACCCCCATTTATGCGCAGTAGTGAATAACAAGAGCGATCCTTTGAAAAGAGGGTTTGCGAGCTTTGTCGCAAGCAACCCTAACGCTCCTAAAAGGAACGCTTTCTATGAGGCTTTAAATTCTATTGAGCCGGTTGCTGGGGGAGGGAGCGTGAGAAACACTTTAGGCTATAACGTCAAAAACAAGAGCGAGTTTTTAAGCCAATACAAATTCAATCTGTGTTTTGAAAACACTCAAGGCTATGGCTATGTAACTGAAAAAATCATTGACGCTTATTTCAGCCATACCATTCCTATTTATTGGGGGAGTCCTAGCGTAGCGAAAGATTTTAACCCTAAAAGTTTTGTGAATGTGCATGATTTTAAAAACTTTGATGAAGCGATTGATTATGTGAGATACTTGCACACGCACCCAAACGCTTATTTAGACATGCTCTATGAAAACCCTTTAAATGAAATTGATGGGAAAGCTTACTTTTACCAAAATTTGAGTTTTAAAAAAATCCTAGATTTTTTTAAAACGATTTTAGAAAACGACACGATTTATCATAATAACCCTTTCATTTTCTATCGTGATTTGAATGAGCCGTTAGTATCCATTGATGATTTGAGAGCCAATTATGATGATTTGAGGGTTAATTATGATGATTTGAGAGCCAATTATGACCGGCTTTTACAAAACGCCTCGCCTTTATTGGAACTCTCTCAAAACACCACTTTTAAAATCTATCGCAAAGCTTATCAAAAATCCTTACC
>NZ_MVVH01000031.1:0-923 GCF_003636935.1 Helicobacter pylori | reverse complement strand
CTTGTATATCAAAAACAAATTCATCATTTCTATTTTCGGATACAGCAACAAATCAAATTTTGTCAAAACCGCTTTTTTGAATCAAGTCAAAAGCGATTTGAAAGAACTTCAACAAGAACAATAATGAAAGGCGAAACCACCATGCTTTTAGAATTCAGAATGAAAAAAGTGATGAAAGGTTAGATGTTTATACTCAAAGATTACGAAAAAACCAAAGGATTGGTATTTGTTCACAAATGCAAAATCCCTGCAATCACTATCTATGTGGGTTCTTATCTTGTTTTTGAGAAACAAAGAAATGTTAGAAAATACGATTGTTTTTTAGAGAGGATCAAAAAGCCCATTGATGTCCAAATTCTTTCAGAAGAAATCTTAGAAAAATTGAATGCTTCCAAAAGTTAACACTTTTTGAAACATGTCTTTTTCACTTCCATTGAGATTTAGTTCTGCTAAAAAAAAAGGATTTAGTCAGACTTTGAATGCAATCAACTTGTAGCTAATGAACCAATTTTTCAGCGATTTTCACTGCTAAACAAGTGAAATTGGTAATGTGTTTCTAATGCCTTTGCCTGATCTAAAACGATCTGTTGTTTTTGCTCTCGTATTTTTTCTTGATCAATAATCTGTCGGCTGCCTGCTGCCATCACATTGTTGATGTAAGCTGTAATGTTGCGATTTTCTTGCAAGATCAACGCTTTCTGCCTTTCTTCTTCTCTTTTCTTCAATTCTTCTTCAATCACACTAGAGACTTTCTGCCTCTGTGGGTATCAGCAGAGTGTGTCAAAAATCTCCCCAAAGACTTAAGGAAAGATGCTTTAGATAAAGCGGTGATTGATGACATTATTAAACAAAGCACCAAGACCTTGTCTAGAGAACACGAACAACAGGTTTTAGTGCCTAAAAATCCCTAATCATGGTATCAT
>NZ_MVVH01000030.1:0-1375 GCF_003636935.1 Helicobacter pylori | reverse complement strand
CTAGCCATATCACAACCGGAAACTCCTATTCTGATGGCGGTGGGGCCACGCTCAATTTCAATGCAACTAACAATATCACTATCAATCAAGCGAGTTTGGATAACAGCCATGCAGGGACGCAAAAATCTTACATGAATTTTAAAGGCTCTAATATCAAGGTGAGCGGCTCTAGCTTTAAAGACGACACTGATGGGGGCTTTAATTTCAGCGGTAATAGTAATAACAGCACCATCTCCTTTAATCAAACGAACTTCAATCAAGGGACTTATCACTTTAGTAACAGCGCCAGTTCAAGCTTTGATCATAGCAATTTCAATCAAGGGACTTATGATTTTAGTAACAGCGCTAGCTTTAATAACGACACCTTCAATCAAGGGACTTATGATTTTAGTAACAGCGCTAGCTTTAATAACGACACCTTCAATCAAGGGACTTATAGCTTTAATACGAATAAGGTGAGTTTTTCAGGCACAAACACTTTAAATTCAAGTTCGCCTTTTGCTAGCCTTAAAGGCAGCGTGTCTTTTGGCTCTGATGCAATTTTTAACCTCAATCAAACCCTTAATAGCAACCAAACCTATGACATTCTCACCACAAACGGGGCGATCCAATATGGGGTTTATCAAAGCTATTTGTGGGATCTAATCAACTATAAGGGCGATAAAGCCATCAGCCATGTTGAAGTGAGTAATAATATTTATGATGTAACCTTTGACATTAACGGGCAAGATGAAACCTTACAAGAAACCTTTAACAAACAATCTATTATTACCCAATTTTTAGGAGACGATTTACAACAACAAGCCCAAAAAACCTACCAACAAGACTTGAGTAACTCACAAAGCGCTTTAAATAACGCTGCTGATGATAATAAGATCGCAAGCAATGATACAAGCTACACCAAGAATCAAAACACCGCTATCAAAGAAGACGCTCAAAGTTTAGAACACACCAACCAACAAATCGCTCAAGACGAACAAGCGTTACAAGGAGATTTAGACAAGCTCAAACAATTAGCCAACTCCACCACAGGCTTTAACGAACAAGCCTTTAAGAATGCGCAAAAACAAGAACAACAAGATGAACAAACCTTACAAAACGAAGAAAACGCTTTTAATATTGAACAAGAAGGATTAAAACAAGCGATAGCTAACGCTAAGCCTACAAGCCCCACACCCACTCCTACAAAACACACAGCGCCAAACACTCCCCCTAATAAAGTTTCACCAACGCCCACACCCCCTACTCAAAATTTACCCACAACGAATGTGTGGAATGGGGTCTATAACCTCCAAAATCAAACTTACTCACAAAAAGGTATTTATTATATTGATCCTAATCTTTCAGGACAGAGCGGTCAAAGCGGCAACACGCT
>NZ_MVVH01000003.1:0-164597 GCF_003636935.1 Helicobacter pylori | reverse complement strand
CAACACGGCATTGAACTAGGGCTTAAAATCCCCACCATTAACACGAACTATTATTCCTTTATGGGGGCTGAACTCAAATACCGCAGACTCTATAGTGTGTATCTCAACTATGTGTTTGCTTACTAAAGCGTTAAAACCCTTTGTGAAACTCCCTTTTTTAAGGAGTTTATTTTAAACTCTCTCTTTTTGGGGGTTTTAAATTCTCTTTTTTGAACCCTTTGTTTTTGAATTCTCTTTTTAATGGGTTTCTTTTTTAAACTCTCTTTTTTTAAAGCTTTCTTTTTTTTTGGGGTTTGATCTTTTTCTTTTTGCCAATCCCCACTGTTTTCGCTTTTTAATCTTTAAGTTTTGATTTTTCTAACCTTTTTAATCCCACTCTATCGCTTGCGCTATAATGAATTGGTATTTTTAAAAAAAGGAATAAATATGCCAAACACCACCAACAAAGATTACACAAAATACAGCGAAAGACAGCTTTTTAATTTAATCCATCAATTAGAGCGAAAAATCAAAAAGATGCAAAATGATAGAGTTTCTTTTAAAGAAAAAATGGCTAAAGAATTGGAAAAGAGGGATCAAAACTTTAAGGATAAAATAGACGCATTAAATGAACTCTTGCAAAAAATCAGCCAAGCTTTTGATGATAAAAGAGATTGCTGTTTGGGGCATGAGATCCCAAACATTCAAACGCAACAAGCCATGAGAGATGCACTCAACAAAGAAACAGATTTGTTCGTTGAGGATTTTTCTAGTTATAGCAATGAGAGAAAAAAGGCTTTAGGTGTTGAAGCTCAATCTTAAAAAATCTTTTCAAAAAGATTTTGATAAATTGCTTTTGAATGGGTTTGATGATAGCGTTTTGAATGAAGTCATTCTAAGAAAAAAAGAACCGCTAGATCCACGATTTCAAGATCATGCCTTAAAGGGAAAGTGGAAACCTTTTAGGGAATGCCATATTAAATCCGACATTTTGCTTGTGTATTTAGTGCAAGATGATGAGCTGATTTTGTTAAGGTTAGGCAGTCATAGCGAGTTGTTTTAATCCACCCAAACTCCTTATAACGCTTAAACCAAATCGCTTGTGCTATAATGAGTTGATATTTTTAAAAAAGGAATAAGCATGCCTAACACCACCGCAGAAAAAGACTACACCCAATACAGTGAAAAACAGCTTTTTAACTTTTTAAATTCTATCAAGACCAAACAAAAAAGAGCGTTAGAAAAATTGAAGGAAATCCAAGCTCAAAAACAAAGAATCAAAAAAGCACTCCAATTTAAGGCGCTCCATTTAACCGAAAACGGATACACCATAGAAGAAGAGCGAGAAATCTTAGCAAGGGCTGAAGATACCAAGAACCACCTTTGTTTTAAAAGCATAGAGGATTTTAAAAAACATTGTGAAAACTTAAGATTTAAAAATGCTGATGATTGAAACCAGTAAAAAATTTGATAAGGATCTTAAAATTCTTGTTAAAAACGGGTTTGATTTAAAGCTTTTATATAAAGTGGTTGAAAATTTAGCCAAAGAGCAACCCCTAGCTCCCAAATACAAAGACCACCCACTCAAAGGCGGTTTAAAAGATTTTAGGGAATGCCACCTAAAACCGGATTTATTGCTTGTCTATCAAATTAAAAAACAAGAAAACACCCTCTTTTTAGTAAGGTTAGGCAGTCATAACGAGTTGTTTTAATCCACCCACACCCCTTATAACGCTTAAACCAACCGCTCAAACCAATCACCCCCCTTTTTTAGGGATAAATTTAGGGGTAAAACACCGCTTGCACTTTTTTTGTTTTTTAAATACCCTCGTGTTTCCCGCTTTTTAAATACCCTCGTGTGCGCATTTCCTTGCGTTTCAAAGCCCCTTCATAACGGCGGATTTCAACCTCTGTTTTAGGCTCGTATTTAGGCATGGGGGTGGGTTTGCCATTTTCCACAGCCACCATGGTGAAATAGCAAGAATTGGTGTGCGTGATTTCACGAGTTTTAATATCTTCGCTCAAAACCTTAATCCCCACTTCGCACGAAGTGTTGCCCACATAATTGATACTGGCTAAAAAAGTGAGCAAATTCCCTACAGGAATGGGGTATTTAAAAGTAACCCCATCCACGCTTAAAGTGACCGTTCCTTTAGCGCAATAACGAGTCGAACACACATAAGCCACTTTATCCAACAAATTCAATAATTCCCCCCCATGCATGACGTTGTTGAAATTAGCGGTTGTAGGCACGACTAAATAGCTCATCAATAATTTAGTGCGATCCGCTGTGTCTATAGTAAAATCAAAATGGCTAGAATGCGATGATTGTATTTGAGGCATTGCTTCTCCTTAATTAAAATTGGTGTTAAAAATGTTTTTTGTAAAAAACATTCCAAGAACTATATATTAGTAAAAATTAAGTAATATTGAGTGAATATTAGAGGAATTATAAAAATAATAAGAGGGTTAGCGTTAGAGAATGGGCGTTGGAGAGAAACAAGAAAGCCAAAAGGTGGCAATTATTACTGGGGCGAGTTCTGGGATTGGGTTGGAGTGCGCGTTAATGCTGTTAGATCAAGGGTATAAAGTCTATGCGCTCTCTAGGCATGCGACTTTGTGCGTAGCCTTAAACCATGCGTTATGCGAGAGCGTTGATATTGACGTGAGCGATTCTAACGCTTTAAAAGAAGTGTTTTTAAACATCAGCACCAAAGAAGATCATTGCGATGTTTTGATCAATTCCGCCGGTTATGGGGTGTTTGGGAGCGTAGAAGACACGCCTATTGAAGAGGTTAAAAAGCAATTTGGCGTGAATTTTTTCGCCCTTTGTGAAGTGGTGCAGTTTTGTTTGCCCTTACTAAAAAACAAGCCTTATTCTAAGATTTTCAATCTTTCTTCCATAGCGGGGCGTATGAGCATGCTCTTTTTAGGCCATTACAGCGCGAGTAAGCATGCCTTAGAGGCTTATAGCGACGCTTTGCGTTTAGAGCTTAAACCCTTTAACATTCAAGTGTGTTTGATTGAGCCAGGCCCGGTGAAAAGCAACTGGGAAAAAACCGCTTTTGAAAACGATGAGCGAAAAGATAGCGTTTATGCGTTAGAAGTGGATGCGGCTAAAACTTTTTATGCGAGCGTGTATGAAAACGCCCTAAGCGCTAAAGCCGTGGCGCAAAAAATCGTTTTTCTTAGCATGAGTCAAAAAATCAAGGCCCGCTATTTGATCGGCTTAAAAACCCAACTATTGTTAGCGTTGTATAGAATCCTCCCGAGTAGTTGGTATGATTCTTTGTTCAGATTAATCGTTCTTAAAAGGAAGCGTGATGCTTAAAACCTATCATATCGCCTTAGCTTGCGTGATTTTAGCGGTGGTGGTGCTTTTGTTTGGAGGGGAGTCCTTGAGTTTGGAAGAATGGCAAGAAGTGTGCCTGAATGTGAAAAACCACTTTTTGCACAATGAAGAACTGAGCTCTTTAAGTATTATTATTTTAGAAATACGACTACCACGAGTGATTTTAGCGCTCCTGGTGGGAGCGAGTTTGTCCGGGAGTGGGGTGGTGATGCAAACGATTTTTAGAAACCCCTTAGTTGACCCTTTTTTATTAGGGATTTCTAGCGGGGCGATGCTAGGCGTGGCGATGGCGATAGCGGTAGTGGAGTCTAACATTGCGATTTTAGCGTTTTTTGGGGCGATTTTAGCCAGCCTTGCTGTTTTGGCGATGAATAGGGTTTTGGGTAATTCCGTCCTTTCGTTGGTGCTTTCAGGGGTGGTGTTGAGCGCGTTTTTAAGCGCACTTGCTGGAGCGATAAAATTCTTTGTGATCCCCCAAAAAGCGCAAGCGATTGTCGTGTGGCTTTTAGGGAGCTTGTCTTTGAGCAGTTATAAGGATTGCTTGATCGCTTTCATAGGGCTATCCTTAGGCTTTATCCCGCTTTTTTTGTTAAGGTGGCGCATCAATTTATTGAGCTTGAGCGATGCACAAAGTTTGAGCTTGGGGATTAACCCGGTGCTGTTGCGATCGCTTTGTTTGGTGTGCGTGAGCGTTGCGAGCGCTTTAGCGGTGAGCGTGTCCGGCACGATTGGCTGGATTGGGTTAGTCATTCCGCATGTGGCTAGGTTGTTTTTTGGGGCGAATTTACAAAAACTGCTTTTAAGCTCTTTGTTAATGGGAGCGTTTTTCTTGCTTCTAGCGGATGTGGTGGCTAAAACCATTACCCCCTATGATTTACCGGTAGGCATTGCGACAAGCGTTTTAGGAGCGCCTTTTTTCCTATGGCTTTTGTTTAGAACTAGGGGGGTGTGATGGTCTTAGAAGTTAAAAACCTGTCCTTTAAATATTCTCAAAAACTCATTTTAGACAAGTTGAGTTTTAGCGTGCCAAAAAACAGCATCACCAGCATTTTAGCGCCTAATGGCTCTGGTAAAACCACGCTTTTAAAATGCCTTTTAGGGCTTTTAAAGCCTTTAGAAGAAACCGAAATCAAGGCGTGTAACAAAGATATTTTACCCTTAAAGCCTTATGAAAAAGCCAAACTAATCGCTTATATCCCCCAAGTGGAATATTATGCGTTTAATTTCAGCGTGTTGGATTTTGTTTTAATGGGGAAGGCGACGCATTTGAATCTATTCGCTATGCCTAAAGCCAAGCACATTAAAGAAGCCACTAGCGTTTTAGAGCGCTTGGATTTAGAGTCCTTAAAAGATCAAGGCATTAACGATTTGTCCGGCGGTCAGAGGCAAATGGTGCTTTTAGCCAGAAGTTTATTGCAAAGAACGCCCTTATTGTTACTGGATGAGCCTACGAGCGCTTTAGATTTAAAAAACCAAGCCCTTTTTTTTGATGCGATTAAAGATGAGATGAAAAAACGAGAATTGAGCGTTTTAGTCAATATCCATGATCCGAATTTGGTTGCCAGGCACTCCACGCATGTGGTCATGCTCAAAGATAAAAAACTTTTTTTGCAAGCTTCCACGCCAATCGCTATGACTTCACACAATTTAAGTGCGCTCTATGACACGCCCTTAGAAGCGATCTGGCATGATAATAAGCTTGTGGTGTATGCGTTGTAGGGGTTAAATTTTTGTAAGATTTCAAACCCATGCCAAAGCATGGGTTTAAGAGCGGTATTTAGAAACTATACCTCATTCCTAAATTGGAAGCGAAATGCCCTACATTGGAAATCAAGTTGTGCCCATAAATAAAGCCCAAATTCAAAAACACTTCTTTAGCTAATTGCAATTCCCCACCCATCATCACTCTGACATGGGTATTTAAAGGGTTGCGAGTAGCGTTCACTTTAAAGGTGTTTAAAGATGCGGCGTTATTAGAGCCAACATGAGCGAATTCTTGTAAAACTCCAGCGTTCAAATAGAAGTATGAAGTGTCCCCATAATAATAGCGTGCTTCCACATTAGCGCTAGCGTTGAATAAATGCTGACTGCTTGCGCCATTTTTCAAAGCCGCTTTTTGATTGCTGTTGCTTTTAAAGTTGGTTGAACCTAAATGGTTGTAGCTCACGCCCACGCTTGGTTTTAACACCAAAGCGTTCCTAAAAAACGCAAAGTCATAACCATAGCTCGCTCTTGTTGCAGCGCTATAGGCTAAGTAATTATAGCTTTGATTCAAATCTTGTAATAGAGCGCTTTTGAAATTCAAGCTTGATTGATCGCTCCCTAGCGCCCCTTGAGCTTCAAAGTCAAATTCATGCTGGTTGGCAAAGACACGGCTATACACGCCAAAATTAGTGTTATTGGCCCCAGAGTTAAGAGAGTTTGCCTGATTGCTAAAAGAGCTATAACCATAGCTTCCAAAACCGCCCACAATGGCTTCCACTTCCCCATTAAGGTAAGCGTCTACGCCGGCGCTTGTGCCATACAATGAAGCGTTACCGCCATTATTCAAGCTCGTTCCCCCAATAGCGTTAGCCCAAACATTGGTAGGTTTTTCATATTTAGGGGCAAATTGATACAACACTTCTGCCGCACTTTCTAAAGAAGCGAATCTTTGGTCTTTTAAAGCTTGTAAGCGTTGAGCGAACGAGTTAATATTGTTGGTGTGCTTTCTAGAGAGATTGACTAAACGAGAATTTAAAATCATCGCATTGCTCAAGCTCAAGGTTTGTAAGCCACTGGTTTTATGCTCTAAACTGGCTATGTTGTTTAAAGTGGTAGTGGCCGCATTCAATTGCTGGGTGATTTCATTAGCGCTTGTAGCATCAATCATGGTTCTGGCATAACCCGCATCATGGCTATCAATCAATAAGGTTTGTAAGAGATCCCTGCCTTGCACGCCTGAATGAGTATAAAGCGTGTCAATATCTTTAGAGCGATCAGCCAATTCAAACACGCTTTCAATGGTGCCAAAATCATGCTTATTGATAGCGACTAAATTAGGAGTAGCGCTATAACGAGCGAAAGGAGCGTTCTTTATGAGAGCGTAGCTAGCGAAACGCGCCTTGTTAGTGGTGTTTGTGGGTAAATTTGTGGTATTGCTCTCAGAACTAGTAGGTGCAGAATTGTTGCCTAAATTGACAGCGATTGTGGTGTTGTTAGCCGTTTTATTAATCCCTGTATTTTTCCATGCCTTACCTTCAAGATACTTGTAATTTTCAGGGTTATTCACCATGCTTTGGTTGCCGATAGCCATCCCGCATGCCTTAATGTCATTGAGATTGTTTTTTCGCACCACACAAATATCCATGCGGTTGTTGTTGTTATAAAGGGCTAGGCGCTCTTTGAATTGTTCTTGCAGATTGGTGTTGCTTGCAGAAATAGAATCATAACTAGCGCCTTGCACTCCCACTAAATTATAATCAATGTTTCGCGCTTTCACTAAAACATGTTCTTTATTTTTAGTGAGGTTTTGAGCGTTATTGATCTTAATGAGTGGTTTGTAAAACCCGGTTGCGCTATCCACTAAATTATTAAATATCATGCTTGCTTGATGGCCTGCATTCAAGGTCGCTACACGCCCGTCTTGGACAAAAAGATTCATCGTGCCTTGATTGTTGGTGAAATGCCCTTGAATGGTTAAATCCAAATCCTTACCATAATCCATGCTCGCGTTGCTATTTAGGGTTAGGTTATTAAACATAAGCCCTGTTTTGCCGGCAATGTTTCCTGGGGCTCCAAAAAGAATCCTCTTGTTGATTTCAACATCGGTAACATTCCTAGCGTCAAAATAATTCCAAGGGGCATGGTAAATTTCATCTATAACGAGTTTTTTACCGCTTTTAAAAGTAACGCCCCCAGAATAAGCCGGGCTATATCCCGTTTGCAAACTCACGACACCAATGCGCGATTTATCGCCTATATTTTCGCCAAAAATAGTGTATTGCCCAAAACTTTGAACTCGGGTTGTAACCACCAATTCCTTAATATCAAAGTTTTTAATGTTCACATTAGTGGCAGATGTAGTGAGCTTGTTGATATTGACCTTGTCTGTAACGCCGCTAAAATCCAAAAGGCTAGTGTTTAGCCCATTATCGCTCTTGCTGGCATCAATATTTTTAAAATGAGCGCTATGGCCATTCACTCTTAAATTCGTGGATTTTCCCAGATAAACATTGCCATTAAAATAAGCTGTATGAGCATCCACTCTTAAATTCACCGCTTTTCCTAGATGGATATCGTTATTGAAAGTGGCTGTGGCGTTGTTGGTATCAGCGCCAGCCTTAAACTCAAAATTCGCGCTTGAGCCTGCTATAGCAGCACCGCCCACTTGATTATTCACCCTTAAAGTCCCCTCAACGGTGATATTCCCGGTGAGATTTTCCACTAAAAGAGAGCGCCCGCTCGCTTGATTGGACAGATTGACACCGCCTTCGCCGATATTCAAATGAGCCGCATTCGTGCTAAGAGAAGCTTTAAACCCTCCCGCTTTAATCGTGCCATCGGCTTTAGTGTTTAAGTGGAAAATATTCACAACCGTGTCTTTACCACCAGCAAAAGGCCCATCAATGACTTGCGTGGGTTCAGTTTCTGTTTTTTGCGTGTCATTTTTAGGATTATTTTGAGAAGGGTTATCTTTAGTTTTACTCTCATAACCGCCTTCTGGAGGGGTGATAATGCTTAACCCCGCACTTTGCCACAAATCCAGCACGCCAATATTGGTCTTTTTATTAGCGATAATGCCTGCTTGAGCGGCGTTTTGATCACCCACAGCGAGATGGCGAAAATTCATTTCCCCTACCACTTTTGAAGTGTTTATCGTGCTGTATGAAGGGGCCAAATACGCTCCCACGTATTGCAAACGGCCCATCCACACCTTACCATAAAGATCAACGCTATGATTTGAGCTTGAAACCAAATTGAGCGTGGCACCATCATAAAGAGAGATTTCAGCGTTTTCACGGCTCGTGATTTTTTCTGAACTTTTCAAGGTCAAAACCGTAGAACTGGCTTTTCTTCCGGCTCCAGAACCCACACGATTGTTGATTTCTACAAAATTATCAATTAAGATATTTTTAGCATCAAAATTCACTCTCGTGGTGCGATCAGCGCTATCTTTAAAGCTTGTAAAAGAATTGCCATTGAATTGGCCCAAACGCAAAGTGGCTTTTTGCATATTGACGTCTAAATCCCCACCGGTAAAGTTGATAAGGCCTGAAAGGTTATAAGTCCCTACAGCGTCTTGCATATCCACTTCAAGCTTGTTCCATTGCCCGTCTTTGACCCAATAATGCCTAGCGGCATTCCCCCAGTCCCAACCTCCATCAATCTTGCTAGATAGTAGGGATTTGTATAAGTCGTATTCCTTGTGAGGAAAATTATTAAAACCTCTTCCTGCTTGAATGCGTCGAACCTTATCGGGTTTGTCTGGGGTTTTATTGGCTTGTTCGGCTTGTTTGAGCCCCCAGCTAAGAAGTCCTGAAACCGTTCCTACAGCAGCACCTGTAGCGATACCCCCAACAATGGCTGGAATGATCACGGTTGTGAAAAAAGCGCGACTCTCGCTGTGTATGGGATCATTTGGCGTGTTAGCCCCTAGTTCGGTGCTCATTAATGCCCCCACTAAAGCGAGAGAAATAATAGGGCGATTGATTTTGCGGTGTGTTTGTTGTATTTCCATTTCTTTCCTTTCTTTTTGTAAAACGATTTTTGCACAAAGGGTGCGACTTTAGACTAGAAAATTTCTGTTGCATTTACGATTAAGGTTATAAATATGCAGTATCTACAACCAATGTTAAATTTTTATTAAGTTAAGATAAATGAATATAAAACCCATAGGATTAAAAAGTAAAATTGCTGAAATTTTGGGCTAGAATGTGTAAAAATGTAAAATTTGAAAAGCTTAAAAAGCCTCTCTTACTGAAAATTTTGGTTAGAATGTGTAAAAAGGTAAAATTGGAGGCGTTTAAAAAAGCTTTTCCCAAATCGTGCCTTGTGGGGTGTCCATCAAAGCGATTTTGTGGTTTAAAAGCTCTTCTCTGATGCTATCGGCTTTTAAAAAATCTTTTTGTTCTTTGGCGCGTTTTCTTTCTTCTATCTTGTTTTCAATGTCTTGTTTTTCGCTCTCGCTCACGCCTAACTGGAAATACGCGCTAGGGTCTTTAAGCCCAATACCAAGCAGTTCTTCTATGAATTTCAAATTCGCTAAAATTTCGCCTTTCAAAGCCTTGTTTTTGGGGTTTTGATCCAGTTTTTCATTCGTAGAAGAAAGCATGCTTTCTAAAACGCTCAACGCTTTAGAAATATTTAAATCATCTTGCATGCATTCTAAAATTTCTTTTTTAAAGTTTGGATTTATTCCTCCAAGAATCCCTAAAACGCGCTGTTTTAAGCGATAGATTTTATCCAAGCGTTTTTTACTCACTAACAAGTCTTCTTCATTGAAATTCAAAACAGAGCGATAATGCACCCCTAGTAAGTAATTGCGCAAAATTTCGCCATCATAGTTTTTCAGGGCGTCTTTAATGAAAAAGCTATTCCCTAAACTTTTAGACATTTTTTCATTGTTGATATTCACAAAGCCGTTGTGCATCCAGTATTTGGCAAGCTCCACGCCAAAGGCGCAACGGGTTTGGCACGCTTCATTTTCATGGTGGGGGAATAACAAATCCGATCCGCCTGCATGGATGTCAATTTGATAAGGGGTGTTAGCGAGCGCTAAAGTTTCAAAAACCATGCTAGAGCATTCTATATGCCAGCCAGGGCGCCCTTTGCCTAAAGGGCTATCAAAGCCCACATCATTATCCCCTTTATAGCTTTTCCACAACACAAAATCCTGCTCAAGCCGTTTTTCTTGCACCAAACCAATACGGCTAAATTCAACGCTGCTATTATGCACGCTCAAAGAGCCGTAATCTTTATCCTTGCTCGTGTCTAAATAAATATCCCCATTAGAGACTCTATAAGCGAAATTTTTTTCTAAAAGCGTTTCAATCATGCGCACCATAGCGTCTAAATACTCGCTCGCTTTAGGCTCTAGGCTGGGTTTTTTCACGTTCAAAGCGTTCAAATCCCTCGTGTAAGATTCAATGTAAATGCTGCTTAATTCTTGAATGCTTTTGTTTTCTTTTAAGGCTTTGTTGATGATTTTATCATCAATATCCGTGAAATTCCTTACTAGCATCACTTCATAGCCGCTCAATTCAAGCGTGCGCCTTAACAAATCAAAGGCAATCGCGCTCCTGGCATGCCCTAAATGAGCGTCATCATACACCGTAGGCCCGCACACATAAATATTTGCCTTATTTTGGACTAAAGGCTCAAAAGGGACTTTTTGTTTTGATTTGGTATCATAAATAAACATTTAAAAACCTTGAAAATAATAAAATAAATATAAATGTGTAACCCACGATTTGAATGCTAAGAGTAATAAGATTTCCACGCAAGCGAGGAAAAGGATTACAAGCCATGATTTTAAATTCTTGATTATACCCAAGAATAATTGAAAGCCAAACGCTTTGATCGTTAAAACAAATAAAAATAACCCGCTCAAACTATTCGCTAAAGCCAAGCCTAAAACCCCTAACAAAGGCATTAAACTCAAAGAAGCCGCTAAACCTAAAAAAAGCGAAATTAAAGAGATTTTAGCCGCTTTTTTTTGCTCTAATTTCGCATAAAGCCACAAAGAAAAGAGTTTAGTTAGCCCAAAAGGGAGCAAGCCTAAAAGATAGAGCGAAAAGACTTGCGAAGTGATTAAAGTGTCTTTAGGGCTAAATTGCCCCCTTTCAAATAAAAGCTCGGTGATTTCTTTGCTTAGCATGATCCCCCCAATGCTGCAAAAAAGTAAAACCCCCACCAAAAAAAACCACGCCTTTTGCAAGCGTTGTAAGATTAGATCTTGCTTATTATTTTTAAGCGCGATCGCAATGCTAGGGAAAAGGGCGCTAGAGATAGCGATAGCGAATAAGGCTAAAGGGAGCTGGAAGACTCTATTAGCGTAATACAAATAAGACATGCTCCCGCTCGCTAAAAAAGAGGCGATTGTGGTGTCTAAAAAAGAAGCGATTTGAGTGCTGGAATTGCCTAAAACGCTGGGGAGGAATTGCTTGAAAAACGCTTTCAAATCCTTTTTAACTTGATTGAAGCGGTATTTTTTTTTGGCGGCATTTTTGGTCTTAAAGCTCAAAAATCCTTTCCATAATAAATTCAATAAGCCCAATTTTATTAAAGGATAAAAGTGTAATAAAATTTGAGCCACGCCTCCTAAAAGCACGCCATAACTCACATAATACAACGCTTCTAAATGCGTTTTTTCTTTAGAAATGAAAAGGGCTAAAATCATGCATAAATTGAGTAAGCTTGTGCTATAAGCGCTGGCAAAAAAGCTATGTTTGTATTGTAAAAGCGTGCCTAAAAAAGTGGTGATAAACACCAATAAAAGATACCAAAAATTGATCGCTACAATAGGGGCGCATAGCTTGATTGTTTCTTCATTAAAGCCGTAAGCTAGGAGTTTGGTGAGCCATAAGGGATTGAGCGCCACCAATAAGCACCATAGCAATAAAACGCCGCAAAAAATAAGCCCCACCAAACCCGCAAAACTCCCTTTAATAGAGCTTCGTATGAAGCTTGGTAAAAAGCTTTGAGAAAAAGAGCCCTCCGCAAAAATACGCCTGAATAGATTAGGCAATTTGAAAGCCACAAAAAAAATATCGCTATACACCCCAGCCCCTAGAATATTAGCCATCATCAAATCCCGTAAAAAGCCAAAAATCCTAGAGCATAAAATCCCTAAGCTGTTGGTTAAAAATATTTTTTTTAGCATACTAGTCGTATTTATTACCTAATTTTCAGTGTTTTTTTGTTAGCATATTTCTTTTTTCAAATTCTTATATTATACCATTTAAGGATTAAAAAATGAGCCTGGAGCATTTTGCCCCTATAAAAGTTGAGCGGTGTAAAGACATTCAAAAAGAATTAAAAAAAGCGGCCGCTGAAAATAAATTACAAACAGAAGATCTGTGGTTTGAGATTTTAAAAACTTCTATTTTTATCAAAAACAGCGCTAAAGACGATTTTAGCGAGGCTTTTGGTGGGGAATTGCAACAATTAGAAGAAGATGAATACTATGAAAAAAAAGAGCTAACCCTTTATCAAACCCATGACATTAAAATCAAATCAAACGCTTATAAGCGCTTTTTTCAAGTGGAAGTGGATGAAAATTTGAGTAAGATTGAGATCATTTTAGATGAGTGTTTTATTGTCCTAGACACTGAAGAGTATTACCAAGAAATGTTTGCGTATATTAAAGAGCGTTTGGCTTTTGAAGGCGTGGTGTTTAGGCATTTTTCACAAATGTATGAAAATTTAAAAACAGAGTTAAGAAAATATCAAAAAGAAGCCCAAAACAAGCGCTTTATTTTATACGCTTCTTTAACTTTTATCCCTAATACAGAAGAAAAATCCCATTTTTTATTAGAAGAAGAATACCTTCCAACGCATACCATTTTTTTAAGCGATCAAGAAGAATCTTTTGTTAAAGAAAATTACTATATCGCTAAAGAAAATCAAAAAGTCGCTTGGGTGAGTTACCCCAAACAAGGTAGAGATGGCCGTAACCTTAAAGGCCTTTATATTGAATTGCCTAAAGTTGCTAATTCGCCCACCCCTATAGGGCATGACAAAAACGCTTTTGAAGAAAGAGAAGAAAATAACGCTTTAGTGTATTACTCCAAAGCCTTACAAGGGGTTAAAATGGAAAAAGGGCGTTTGGTTTCTAAGCAAAATTTTATTTTTAAAAACGGGATCAAGTCCATTGAAACGCCTAATCTTTTAGGGGGAGTGGAAAGCGGGCTAGTTTTAGAGATTCAAGCTAAAGACGAATTGAGCGATGCGATTGATTCTAACCTCATTTTAGAAGCGAGCGCGATTAACATTAAGGGTAATGTGGGCAAGAATGTGATCTTAGTGGCTAAAGAAATTATTATAGAGGGGCAAATCCACCCTGAAAGCTATGTCTATGCCAATAAAGCGCGTATCACTAACCATAAGGGCGTGTGCTACGCTAAAGAGTTTGAGTGCAAGTATTTGGAGCGCGCTAAAGTGTATGCCAATAGCGTTAAAGTGGAAGCGAGCGCGGGGAGCGTGGTCTATGCGAAAGAAATCGCTTTAGAAAAGCTCAAAAGCGATAACAAGCTGTATTTTTCCAAGCAATGTTTGATTGATGAGGTGGACGGCAATGGCAACCGCTTTATTTTTTACGCTTTTGGGGGGCGAGAAAACCAAGAAGAATTGAAGATTGCTAAACAAAAACTCAATGCGTTAGGGTTAAAATCCAAAAAAATCATCGCTCAGCACCAGTCCTTAAACCACTTGGTCAAAAACCATCAAGCCATCATGGAAAAGCTTAAAAACGCCACTGAAGAAATCAAACGCTCTTTAATGCAACAAGAAAGCGTGAAAGACGCTTATAGCGAGTTTATGTTTGCTTTGAAGCGTTTGAAAATCCTAAAAGCTCAAATGTTAGAATTGCAAAAAATCAATAACGAATGCTACGCTAAACTCATCAGCATAGAAAACAGCTTCCAGCATGCAAGCATTATGACTAAAAACCCTTTCAAGCAAGAAAATATCGTGATCTACCATCGCAATTACCCCAAAGTGAGTAATTCAACCGCCATGTTAAGCCATAATGAAAGCGTGGATGTGATCTATGAAGATCATAAAATCAAAAAAGTCCCTAAAAAGCGCTAAAAAAGGCTAAATCATAAGAAAGAGACAAAAATGATAGTGGGTTTGATAGGGGTTGTGGAAAAAATCTCCGCTTTAGAAGTGCATATAGAAGTGCAAGGGGTTGTTTATGGGGTGCAAGTTTCTATGCGCACTTCTGCTTTGCTTCAAGCGGGCCAAAAAGTGCGTTTGAAAATCTTGCAAGTGATTAAAGAAGACGCGCATTTTTTATACGGGTTTTTAGAAGAGAGCGAAAAAATCCTCTTTGAAAGGCTTTTAAAAATCAATGGGGTAGGGGGGCGTATCGCTTTAGCCATTCTTTCAAGCTTTTCGCCGAATGAATTTGAAAACATTATCGCCACTAAAGAAGTCAAAAGACTCCAGCAAGTCCCAGGCATTGGCAAAAAACTCGCTGATAAGATCATGGTGGATTTGATTGGCTTTTTCATTCAAGATGAAAATAAACCTGCGCGCAATGAAGTCTTTTTAGCCCTAGAGAGTTTGGGCTTTAAAAGCACTGAAATCAATAAAGTGTTAAAAACCCTAAAACCCAATCTCAGCATAGAAGCAGCGATTAAAGAAGCCTTACAACAACTGCGCTCTTAAAAAAGGTTTTTAGTTTAGCGGCTACGCCCTAAACGAAGCCACCGCAGGAGCGGCCTTAAAGTATCCCCTAAAAAGAGCGTTAGAAAGAAGCCATTAAAAAGCTATTAGAGAGAAACGGAAAAAGCAGTAAATGATCGCTATGCGATTACAAGGGTTTGAAAGAGATGAAAAGATTTTAAGGGAGTTAGAGACCGTTGCGATACTCTCTAACGATTACAGAGATGGCATCAACTATAGCATCTCAAACCTTAATGATTTTGATCCTATGCAAAAAGATTTAACCAGTCAAGAGAATTTATTAAAAATAAAGAATTGGAGAGCAAAATTATAAAGAGCCTTTAAGTTTGAGCGAATGCGAGCGTAAAAATAAACTAATATCAAAAACAATGGACAAAATGAAATGATAAGGATAGTTTAGTCTGTAAAAAACATTAGCAAAATCTCAAGAATAGCAATTGACCATCAGTTATGAGCTGAGTGCTAGGCATGCTTGATAAGGCTAATATGTTTTGAAACTTTAACATAAATGACAAGTCAAGGAGCAATAAAGGAAAACGGATCAAACAGCTACAATCAAATCATAGAGGAAGCGAGAAGGATAATGGATAAGGCGAATCATTAAAGAGTGAGTGGGTTATTAAGCTATGAAGTGGATAAATCAAGGAATGGGCTAATTGAGTCGCCTTTAGCGCCAAATTACAAGGGGAAAGATACTAATCCCCTAAACCTTGATAACCCCAATCCTACCACAAAAGAATAAGAAAAAGGCAATGAATTACCCAAGCCTACTTAGTCGGTATGAGAAAAATAAGCCTAAAACCCCTTTAAAAATTCTGGCTTTGTTTTAATCAAATGCCAATAACTGAGTTTTTAAAAAATGATTTTTTAAACCCTCTAAAAATGAAGTAACCTTATTTATGGTTTAGTTTAAGCCCAGTTGGTTTTAGTGAGACTTTCTCTGATGGAAAAAAGCTTGTCTTTGACTTCGTTACTACTCAATTTCCTCACTTTATCCGAATTGTATTTCAAGTCCTGGCTAAGAAGAGACAACCTGTTAGACAAATCGGCAATATCCACCCTTAGCCCCTCATCTCTGGCTAATTTGAGCGCTGGGATTAGATCCGTATCTTTTGAAAATATCAAAATCCTGTCAGCTATTTTTTTAAAAGCGATTCTTTGAATGTCAAGACCCATGAGCATATCCACCTGCTTTTGTTCCAATAACGCCCTATAACTCCCATCAAACTCCACTCTTATTGCGTTTAACTTAGTCCTCCCTAATCTCAATTCCACTTGATCCAATGAAGCGAGATCGTGTTGGAAATTTTCCACATCGCTATAAATCTTCTCCCATTTAGTCGCTTCACTGCTTTGTAAGATCTCTTCAATGTCGCTACTCGTGAAGATTTTCATTTCTGTTCCCGGATTTTTTTCATTTTGGAGCGTGTCGTTCCTCTTATCCCATAACGCATGTTCAAAATCAAAGGGTGGGGTGGTATAAAAATAAATACGAATAATCCTCTCATCATCTAGTAAAAAAGCCCTGATAGTAACGATCACATCTAAAGCGATATTATAATTAACGCATTTTGTTTGTTTAATATCGCGCCTGAAATTCTCCCAATCCACTAGTATGATCGTGTTTGCTTTCATTTATTGCTCCCTTATTTATGTGCTAAATTTTTTAAAAGTTTTAATGCAATCTTGTATTTTGCGCTAACAAGAAACATGGATATAATAATAGCGTTTTTTAAACCTTGCAATTAAATAATAGGAATGATTGATGCGTATTTTAGGAATAGATCCGGGCAGCAGGAAATGCGGGTATGCTATCATTTCTCATGCTTCTAACAAGCTTTCTTTAATCACGGCCGGGTTCATTAATATCACCACGACACGCTTGCAAGAACAAATCTTAGACTTGATAGAAGCCTTAGATTGTTTATTGGATCGTTACGAAGTGCATGAAGTGGCGATTGAAGATATTTTTTTTGGGTATAACCCTAAAAGCGTGATCAAGCTCGCGCAATTCAGGGGGGCGTTGTCCTTAAAGATTTTAGAAAGGATCGGCAATTTCAGCGAATACACGCCCTTGCAAGTCAAAAAAGCCCTGACCGGTAACGGGAAAGCCGCTAAAGAGCAAGTGGCCTTTATGGTCAAACGCTTGCTTAACATCACAAGCGAAATCAAGCCTTTGGATATTAGCGATGCGATAGCCGTTGCTATCACGCATGCGCAACGCTTAAAGCTCCACTAACTACCATTTGTAAGCCACTTCAAAACGCGCGTTAAACCCGGGCTCGGCGATCGCTCTTTTAATAGCGTCAGTGCCTGGCATGTCCGGGCTCATGACATAGGGGCTTGTTTGATCCACATAGAATTTATTGAAAACATTATTAAACACCGCCGAAAGCAGCAAACCCTTCCAGTGGCTTTTGGTTTTAGGACTCCAATTGATATAAAAATTACTCACGCCATAGCCCGGTTTATGCATATGCACTAACCCCAATTGGGATCCGCATTTGGCTAAATCGGTAGGGGTTTTGGGTTTCTCAGCCGTCCCGTAATCAGGCAAGTAAATATCAAACCCGCAATAATCCAAACCGGTAACAAAGCGGCTAAGCCATGCAAGATTGATCCCTGTTTTGGGGATGGTGTAATCTAGCTTTATGATAAAAACGTTACCGGTGCTTGCGGCAAGCTCATAGCTGTCCGCCATTAAATACCCCCTAGTGGTGGGCCAGGTGCGCGAGATCCCTACATTCAAACTCACGCCCTTGTATTTGAAAGTCCCACCCACTTCATAGCCATAAATGCGAATCGCTTGACTCAAATTGGTTACGATTAAACTTTGCGCGTATTGGGAGATGAAATTATCTAAGGCTTGATAAAACGCCGCAGCCCTCCCGCTAAAATACTGGCTTGAATAATCAATATTAAATTCAGCGTTAGAGCCCACTTCAGGCTTGATATTTTTAGCGTATCGCAAATCGTTTTGGCGCATATACACGCCATCTCCTGGCATAACCCCCCTTGTAACTTGAGAATAAGTGATTTTTAAAGATAAAGGCTCAATGGGGCTTATCACAAGAGCTGCGCTAGGGCTAAAGCCTTGAGTGTAGCGGTGGTTCCAGTCTTTATCATAAAGCGTGTATGCATCCCACCTTACCCCGGCTCCAAAAGTGATGATTTTATGAGGCGAGTAATTCGCTTGCACATAGCCTCCATAAATATTCCCATTGGCTTTCCCTCTTTGGCATAGCGTAGGGTCATTAGGGTTATTATCCACAAGAGAGCAAGCGATTTGTTTTTGCCCTTTATCATCAGTATAGACTTGATTGGGCCTGTATAATTCTGATTTGGGGATACGAGCGTCAAAAACGCTTAAATTTTGGTAGTTGAATCCGTATTCAAAAAGGCTGTCTGTGGCTTCATCAATCACATGCGCAACTTTGAGGTTTAAGCCGGTATTGTTTAAAAACAAATTCCTAGGCTGTGAGCTTGGTTTATCCACATCTGAAAAGCTTGGGGTGCAATACCCGCCTTCAACGCATGGGTAATTTTCTTTTTCCCATGCACTCGCTAAAGAAGTGGGGAATTTGGCATAAACGTCATTAGGATCAAATAGAGGATCAAACTGAGCGTTCCTGATGCTTGTATAAAGGGTAAAATCCAATCGTGGGTCGCCAAAAGAATTACCCGCTTCCCTTTTGTATTGTAAGGAAAGATTGTTTGCGCTATTAACAGAGTGATACATGTATCTGGTGAAACTATCTAACACATTAGGACACCCTTGATCGCCATCAGGGCTAAAAGGGGCTTCACAAGGATAGGCTAACCCTATAGCGTTACTCCTTAAAGGGCGTGTAGCGTTATCTCGTGTCATGTTCCAGCTGAAAGTGAGCGTGTCTCTGTCACTCAAATAACCATTCATTTTAACTAAAGCGTTGTTTTGTTCGCTAGGGGTTCCTGGCTCTTTATCGGCTTGTGTGGGATGGAAAAGGTTTTTCATCGCTGTAGCGCCGCTTCTATAATAGAAAATATTTTGGTGCGTGTAGTAAGCGATAATATCAAAATGCGCGCTTTTGTAAGCCGATCTAAAAGTCTCTCGATCGCCAAAATTGGTATAAAAACTCACCGCCCCACTCGCCGCATAATTTTTCCCCCTAGGGATAAAATCAGCCGCTCCTTTAGTCTCCATTTTAATCACTCCTGCAATCGCTCCTGGTCCTGCGCTCGCATTCGCTGATCCTTTGGTAACTTCCACGCTTTTGAGCATGCCAGGGTCAATCACGGTATTGCCTTGGTGGTGGTAGATATTGCCATTTTGCGCAGCCCCATCCACCGTAACCCTTAAAAGCCTGTCTTCAACGCCCCTCACATAGATTTTCTGCCCCATCACGCTCCCTCCGCCCACATTCACATCAGGGTTAGTTCTAAACAGGTCTTTGACTTCATTGCTTTGGCGTTGATCCAATTCTTTAGAGGTTACTTTAAATTCATTGTTGTAAGTGAAAATCCTTTTGGCTTGGGTGGTAACCTTATTTAAAGTACGCTCCTCGCTATAACAAATATCAGTGAGTAGGGGGAAACATAAAGCGTATCTAAGCTTTGGGTATGATCTTAAAAACATCCAACAATTCTCCTTAATTTAAAAATTTAAAAAATAAAAATCAAAAAAAAAAAAACAAAGTCAATCAATGCATTGAGATAGAATAGTATGATAATTATTATTAAAACCAGATTAAAAATAAAATTTTGTTTTTAATCTTTTTTCTTATTTTCATTAATTGTTACAAATAGAAATACTTAAAGGGGTTTTTTATTCTTAAAAAAAAGATTTTTTAAGGAAATTGAATCTTGTTAGTCTTTGTATAACAAATTATGTAATAATCACCACAAGTAATTGGCCTAGTGCCATATTACGAAGATTTAAAATCATAAAAGGAAAAAAGATGGTTAATAAAGAAGTGAAACAAACCACTGCTTTTGGCGCTCCCGTTTGGGATGACAACAATGTGATTACGGCTGGCCCTAGAGGTCCTGTTTTATTACAAAGCACTTGGTTTTTGGAAAAGTTAGCGGCGTTTGACAGAGAAAGGATTCCTGAAAGGGTCGTGCATGCTAAAGGAAGCGGAGCTTATGGCACTTTCACCGTGACTAAAGACATCACTAAATACACTAAAGCGAAAATTTTCTCTAAAGTGGGCAAAAAAACAGAATGCTTCTTCAGATTTTCTACTGTGGCTGGTGAAAGAGGCAGTGCGGATGCGGTAAGAGACCCTAGAGGTTTTGCGATGAAGTATTACACTGAAGAAGGTAACTGGGATTTAGTAGGGAACAACACGCCTGTTTTCTTTATCCGTGATGCGATCAAATTCCCTGATTTCATCCACACTCAAAAACGAGACCCTCAAACCAATTTGCCTAACCACGATATGGTGTGGGATTTTTGGAGCAATGTTCCTGAAAGCTTGTATCAAGTCACATGGGTTATGAGCGATAGAGGTATTCCTAAATCTTTCCGCCACATGGATGGTTTTGGTAGCCACACTTTCAGTCTTATCAACGCTAAAGGCGAACGCTTTTGGGTGAAATTCCACTTTCACACCATGCAAGGCGTTAAGCACTTGACTAACGAAGAAGCCGCAGAAATCAGAAAGCATGATCCCGATTCCAATCAAAGGGATTTATTCGATGCGATCGCTAGAGGGGATTTCCCAAAATGGAAATTAAGCATTCAAGTGATGCCAGAAGAGGACGCTAAGAAGTATCGATTCCATCCGTTTGATGTAACTAAAATTTGGTATCTCCAAGATTATCCGTTGATGGAAGTGGGCATTGTAGAGTTGAATAAGAATCCTGAAAACTATTTCGCAGAAGTGGAGCAAGCGGCATTCACTCCGGCTAATGTCGTTCCTGGAATTGGCTATAGCCCTGATAGGATGTTACAAGGGCGCTTGTTCTCTTATGGGGACACACACCGCTACCGCTTAGGGGTTAATTATCCTCAGATACCGGTTAACAGGCCAAGATGCCCATTCCACTCTTCTAGCAGAGATGGTTACATGCAAAACGGGTATTATGGCTCTTTACAAAACTATACGCCTAGCTCATTGCCTGGCTATAAAGAAGATAAGAGTGCTAGGGATCCTAAGTTCAACTTAGCTCATATTGAAAAAGAGTTTGAAGTGTGGAATTGGGATTACAGAGCTGATGATAGCGATTACTACACCCAACCAGGTGATTACTACCGCTCATTGCCAGCTGATGAAAAAGAAAGGTTGCATGACACTATTGGAGAGTCTTTAGCTCATGTTACCCATAAGGAAATTGTGGATAAACAATTGGAGCATTTCAAGAAAGCTGACCCCAAATACGCTGAGGGAGTTAAAAAAGCTCTTGAAAAACACCAAAAAATGATGAAAGACATGCACGCAAAAGACATGCACCACACAAAAAAGAAAAAGTAACCCTTTTCTTTGAGCGTTCTTATTTTTTAGGAACGCTTTGTCTTTCAAAATTTAGGTTTTTGGATACCCATCAATCCTTTGGTGGTGTGTCCTACTTTTTCATTCATTCAACGAATTTAAAAATTACAATAAAGAGTTATAGTTATGAAACGAAGGGATTTTATTAAAACGACTGCTTTAGGCGCTACAGGTGCTGTTTTAGGAGCACAGATTTTGCAGGCAGAAGAAAGCAAAGGGAGTGTTGCAAAAAAATATAAAATAGAGGCTGAGTACAGCATTGATTTTGATTCTGCAGAACACACTTCACTTTTCATTCCCATGCCGAGTGTTGTAGCGAGCAATGTGCATTTACAAGGCAACCATGCTAGCTATGAAAGCATGCTCAATTTTGGAGTGCCTTATTTGCAAGTGGATTTTTTAAAAAGCGCTCAAAAAAAGCAAGTCCATTTGTCTTATGAAATCGCTAGCTATCAATTGAATGAGCGTTTGTTTGAAACGAGCGATTTTGTAGCAATGGGGCGTTATGAAAGAGACGATGCGAGCGTGGCTAACATTGCCAACCAGCTCAAGGGAACAACCCCTAAAGAAAGCGTTCGCAATTTTTATGCGTTCATCAAGCATGAGATGCCTAAGAGACAAAAGGCTCTAGAGGGTAAAGAAAATTTGCCTAAACGAGATAGTTTGCCTTGGTTTGCAACCATTTCACAAGAGAGCATGTTTGTGTCCTTATGCCATGCGTGCGGGATTAAAAGTGCTGAAGTGCAAGGCTTGAAATTGGCTCAAAACAGCGTAGTGAAAAACGCTTCTAGGGTAGAAGTGTATTTGAAAGATTCATTTCTAGCGTTTGATTTTCAAAATAACCACAAGGAAGTCTTTATCCCGTTGAATCGTCATAAGGACATGCAATTAGATACTGCCTTGTTGGCGACTTTTGGCGATACCTTTGCCCTTGTAGATGGTAGGGATTTAGGCAATTACGAGAGCAAACTTTTTGAAAAAAGAGTGTCCTATACGATTGTCTAAAGGCATGAGATTTAGGAATATTCCTTGATAGCGGGCTTTCCTTTTTAGGGAGAGTTTGCAAAAAGGGTTTAAAGGGTTGTCTTTATGCGAGAATTTTTTAAGAAACTTGGCACAGAATACGCTTCTAAGCTGTTTTTGGTTTATTGGCTTAGATGGATGTTGAGTGCGTTGGTGATGCTACCTTTTATGGAGGTTTTTTATTATTTCAATTTTCCGTTGTGGCTCAATCTTTTCTTGGGGCAAACCATTGGAGCGGTGATTTTTTTCAAGCTGGATAAGTTGATTTTTTCTAAAAAATGATTTTTACAAGCTCAAAAAACCACTAAGCTTTTCTTAAGCTTTTGTATTTTCCTAAGCTTTTTTGAGGAATTCAGATTTTAAAGACAAACTCTGCCCTTCCACTTTACAATCCACATTGTGATCGCTATTGACAAGCTTGATATTTTTGATTTTGGTGCCTTTTTTAAGCACTAAAGATGAACCTTTAACCTTTAAATCCTTAATGAGAATGACCGAGTCCCCATTTTGTAAAAGATTATTGTGGCAATCTTTAACGATTAATTCTTCATCATTAGCTTCATTTTCATTCCACTCATACAAACAGCTAGAGCAAACCAGTTGTGTGCCATCATGGTAGGTGTAGGCATCGTTGCATTTAGGACATGGGGGTAAATCTTGCATGATAATCGTCCTTATTGTGGTATTAGTGTGATGATATTACCTAAATCAAGGTTATAAAATGCTTTATTGTGATAAGTATCAACCCCATAAGATCGCATGGTGAAAAATTATCGCCTGCTTAGCGCAAGCTATTTTGTTATGTTTATTTTAAAAAATGCCTTTGATTATTTTTTAAGTTCTCTTTAGCTAGTGAATGTTCAAAAAGCTCTTTCTAAAAATAGGTTACTAAATGTTACCAATAAGTCAAAATTCATTAAAATAATTATAATGATTAAAGATTTTAACCGCTATTGTAGAAAAATAACAAGAGGGTTTGCAAAAACTCTCATCAAAAAACAAGGAGCAAAAAAGATGAAAAAAGCGGGCTTTCTTTTTTTAGTGGTGGCTATCGCTGTTATGAGTTTAAACGCTAAAGATCCAAATGTGTTGCGTAAGATTGTTTTTGAGAAATGTTTGCCCAATTATGAGAAAAATCAAAATCCTTCGCCATGCATAGAAGTCAAACCCGATGCCGGCTATGTGGTTTTAAAAGATATTAACGGCCCATTGCAATATTTGTTGATGCCAACAACTCACATTAGCGGTATTGAAAACCCTTTGCTGCTTGATCCCTCTACGCCTAACTTTTTTTACCTATCATGGCAAGTACGCGATTTTATGAGTAAAAAATACGGCAAACCCATTCCTGATTATGCGATTTCTTTGACGATTAACTCCAGCAAAGGGCGATCGCAAAACCATTTTCACATCCATATCTCTTGCATTAGCCTTGATGCACGCAAACAACTGGACAATCATCTAAAAAAAATCAACAGCCGTTGGTCGCCATTATCAGGTGGCTTGAACGGGCATAAATATTTGGCGCGTCGGGTAACAGAGAGCGAACTAGCGCAAAAAAGCCCGTTTGTCATGCTTAATAAAGAAGTGCCTAACGCGCACAAACGCATGGGGGACTATGGCTTAGCGGTGGTGCAACAAAGCGATAACTCCTTTGTTTTGCTAGCGACACAATTTAACCCATTGACTTTAAATCGCGCTTCAGCCGAAGAGATTCAAGATCATGAATGCGCGATTTTGCACTAGAGCGAGTTAGATTCTTAAGCTTGAGCGATAACCTTTAAAAAGCGTTATGGGGGTGGTGTTGCAAAACCCCCTATTTCCTTATGAATTTGACTGATTTTTTTTGTTAACAAAACTTTAAAATCCGCAACCAATCGTTCTAAAAAGCTATTTAGGAACAACTTTTGCTTTATTTTGTACAGATTGAATTTCTTTAAATTAAAGGATAACCATGCTTAGGTCTTTATGGTCTGGTGTCAATGGGATGCAAGCCCATCAAATCGCTTTGGATATTGAGAGTAACAATATTGCGAATGTGAATACCACTGGGTTTAAATATTCTAGGGCTTCTTTTGTGGATATGCTCTCTCAAGTCAAACTCATCGCTACCGCGCCCTATAAAAACGGGTTGGCAGGGCAGAATGACTTTTCTGTGGGGCTTGGGGTAGGCGTGGATGCGACGACTAAAATCTTTTCACAAGGCAATATCCAAAACACAGATGTCAAAACCGATCTAGCGATTCAAGGCGATGGCTTTTTTATCATTAGCCCTGATAGGGGGATCACGCGCAATTTCACTAGAGATGGGGAGTTTCTTTTTGACTCGCAAGGGAGTTTGGTTACCACCGGCGGGCTTGTGGTACAAGGGTGGGTGAGAAACGGGAGCGATACCGGCAATAAAGGGAGCGATACGGACGCTTTAAAAGTGGATAACACCGGCCCTTTAGAAAACATTAGAATTGATCCAGGAATGGTGATGCCAGCTAGAGCGAGTAACCGCATTTCTATGAGGGCGAATTTAAACGCTGGAAGGCATGCCGATCAAACAGCGGCGATATTCGCTTTGGATTCTTCGGCTAAAACTCCTTCAGATGGCATTAATCCGGTGTATGATTCAGGCACGAATCTAGCTCAAGTCGCCGAAGACATGGGCTCTTTATACAATGAAGATGGCGACGCTCTTTTATTGAATGAAAATCAAGGGATTTGGGTGAGCTATAAAAGCGCAAAAATGGTCAAAGACATCCTCCCTTCTGCAGAAAACAGCACGCTTGAATTGAATGGGGTTAAGATTTCTTTCACGAACGATTCAGCGGTGAGCCGGACTTCAAGCTTAGTGGCAGCTAAAAACGCGATCAATGCAGTCAAAAGCCAAACAGGGATTGAAGCTTATTTGGACGGCAAGCAATTGCGTTTGGAAAACACCAATGAGTTAGACGGCGACGAAAAGCTTAAAAACATTGTGGTTACTCAAGCCGGGACCGGAGCGTTCGCTAACTTTTTAGACGGCGATAAAGATGTAACGGCTTTCAAATACAGCTACACGCATTCTATCAGCCCTAATGCGGATATTGGGCAGTTTAGGACCACTGAAGACTTGCGCGCCTTAATCCAGCATGACGCTAATATCGTTAAAGATCCTAGTTTAGCGGACAATTACCAGGACTCAGCGGCTTCTGTGGGGGTTACAATCAACCAATACGGCATGTTTGAAATCAATAATAAAGACAATAAAAATGTCATTAAAGAAAATCTTAATATCTTTGTGAGCGGGTATTCTTCAGACAGCGTAACGAACAATGTTTTGTTTAAAAACGCGATGAAAGGGCTTAACACCGCTTCTTTGATTGAGGGGGGAGCGTCAGCGAGCAGTTCTAAATTCACCCACGCTACGCATGCGACAAGCATTGATGTGATAGACAGCTTAGGTACTAAACACGCCATGCGCATTGAGTTTTATAGGAGTGGGGGAGCGGAATGGAATTTTAGAGTGATCGTGCCTGAGCCTGGGGAATTAGTAGGGGGATCGGCGGCTAGACCTAATGTGTTTGAAGGAGGCCGTTTGCATTTTAATAACGACGGATCGCTTGCAGGCATGAATCCGCCTCTTTTGCAATTTGACCCTAAAAATGGTGCTGATGCCCCTCAACGCATCAATTTAGCCTTTGGTTCTTCAGGGAGCTTTGATGGGCTAACAAGCGTGGATAAGATTTCTGAAACTTACGCGATTGAGCAAAACGGCTATCAAGCGGGCGATTTGATGGATGTCCGCTTTGATTCAGATGGGGTGCTTTTAGGAGCGTTCAGCAATGGCAGGACTTTAGCGCTCGCTCAAGTGGCTTTAGCGAATTTCGCTAACGATGCAGGCTTACAGGCTTTAGGCGGGAATGTCTTTTCTCAAACCGGAAACTCAGGGCAAGCCTTAATCGGTGCGGCTAATACGGGGCGTAGGGGTTCAATTTCAGGATCCAAACTGGAGTCTAGTAATGTGGATTTGAGCCGGAGTTTAACGAATTTGATTGTGGTTCAAAGGGGGTTTCAAGCGAACTCTAAAGCGGTAACCACATCCGATCAAATCCTTAACACCCTATTGAATCTTAAGCAATAAACCAAAGGATTACTCTAATACAATATAATAGGGGCTAATTTAAAGATTAAGGTTTAGTATGCATGAATACTCGGTCGTTTCTTCTTTAATCGCTCTTTGCGAAGAGCATGCGAAGAAAAATCAAGCCCATAAGATTGAAAGAGTCGTGGTCGGTATTGGCGAAAGAAGCGCTATGGATAAGAGCTTGTTTGTGAGCGCGTTTGAGACTTTTAGAGAAGAATCTTTGGTGTGTAAAGACGCTATTTTAGACATTGTAGATGAAAAGGTTGAATTAGAATGTAAGGATTGCTCGCATGTTTTTAAGCCTAACGCCCTAGATTATGGGGTGTGTGAGAAATGCCACAGCAAGAATGTCGTTATCGCTCAAGGCAATGAAATGCGTTTGTTGTCTTTAGAAATGTTAGCGGAATAAAAACCGATGCAAGAAGAATTGAACGCTTACCAGCAAGAAATTGAAGACACTAGAGGAGTTTTAAAAAAAATCCGTTTAGAATTGAAGCAAGTCCAAGAAATCTTGCGTAAGAAAAAAAGCGCCTTAAAAGGTTTGAAGCAAGAAATCTATCAAAAAAAATTAGAAAAAGAAAATTCCCGCTTAAACAAAGAAACACAAAACACAGGAGAAGAATGGATTTTCCCTAAAGCCCTTGAAGAAGTGGAGGTTTACACTAAGGATAATCAAGTGATGAAAGCTAAACCATGCAAGCGTTTGTTCAATGAAGGGATTTATTTGCAATACCGCAGTGTTTTGCGCGAAAACAGGCTTTTAAAAAACCATCTCTCTAAGAAAGATTTTGAAAATTCGCTACTCAAAATTGAATTAAGGGATTTGCATAAAGAAATCAAGCTCTATCAAGTCCAAAACCTTTTGAAAGACAAATAATGCCCACGATTTTAGTGAGCGCTTTAGAAGCGAGCTCTAATATTCATTTAGAGGAGTTACGGCGCAATTTGCCTAAAGATTATCGTTTCATTGGCGTGTTTGAAGGGAAAGGCGCGCTTTATAGCCCTAGGGAATTTTCTGTCATGGGTTTTAGAGATGTGATAGGCCGTTTAGGGTTTTTACTCAAAGCCCATAAAGAAATGGTCCAATTAGCCAAACAAGCGGATATGGTGCTTTTAATGGATTCTTCTTCTTTCAATATCCCCCTAGCCAAAAAAATCAAAAAACAAGACCCGCATAAAAAAATCATGTATTATATTTTACCGCAAGTTTGGGCATGGAAAAAATGGCGCGCTAAAAGCCTTGAAAAATACTGCGATTTTTTGGGAGCGATTTTACCTTTTGAAGTGGGCTATTACCAAAAAAAAGCCCAATATGTAGGACACCCTTTATTAGATGAAATTAAATACTATAAAAAAGATATTAAGGGCGAAACTCTAGTGTTTATGCCAGGAAGTAGGAAAAGCGAAATCGCTAAAATGTTCCCTTTGTTTGTCAAAGTGGCTCAAATTTTAGAACAAAACGAAGGGTTTAAAAGGCGTGTGTTAGTGGTGCCGAGTTTCTTTAAGGGGTTGGATTTAAAAGCTCTTTATGGAGAAGACATTGAATTATTTGAAATTTCTTATGATGCGCATAAGAGTTTGTTTGAAGCGGAGTTTGCGTTCATTTGCAGCGGCACAGCGACTTTAGAGGCCGCTTTGATTGGCACGCCTTTTGTGTTGGCGTATAGGGCTAAAACGATGGATTTTTTGATCGCTAGAATGTTTGTCAATTTGCATTACATAGGTTTAGCGAATATCTTTTATAACGCCTTAAATGATGAAACTCCAGGGCTTGGGGAGAGTCAGTTACACCCAGAATTGATCCAGCATTTTTTGAGCGTGGAGGGTTTGTTGAAAGCGTATAAGGAAATGGATAGAGAGCGCTATTTTAAAGAAAGTTTGAGATTAAGGGAATATTTAGCCAGTGGGAGCGCGAGAAAAGTCGCCAAAGAGATGGCTTTTTTGCTGAATTTAACTTAATTTTTATTATAATCTCTGCTTGAGTAAGCTTAGGAGATTAAATGAATAAAGAACCTATGAGCATGCATGGATACAATAAGATTTGCGCGGAATTGAAGCAATTAAAAGAGGTGGAACGGCCTAATATTGTGAAAGAAATTGATATTGCTAGAGGGCATGGGGACTTGAAAGAAAACGCTGAATACCATGCCGCTAAAGAAAAACAACGCTTCATTGAAGCGAGAATCGTGGATTTGAGCGAGATTATTTCTAACGCTCAAGTGATTGATCCGAGCGTTTTAGCCCATAATAAAGTGAGTTTTGGCAGCACGATCAAAATCCTTAATTTGGATAACGATAAAGAGTTTTCTTATACGATAGTAGGGAGCGTGGAGAGCGATCCGGCTAAAGGGTTAATCTCTTTTGGTTCGCCGATCGCTAAGAGTTTGATCGGTAAGAGCAAGGGCGATGCGGTGAGCATTCAATTACCCAATGGCGAGAGCGATTTTGAAATTTTAGACATTTATTATAAAGAGATTTGTTTTGATGAAAATTAAAATCCAAAAAATCCACCCAAACGCCCTTATCCCTGAATACCAAACCGAGGGTTCTTCAGGCTTTGATTTGCATGCGGTAGAAGAAGTAATGATCAAATCTCATAGCGTGGGGTTGGTGAAAATAGGGATTTGTTTGTCTTTAGAAGTGGGGTATGAATTACAAGTGCGCACCCGTAGCGGTTTGGCGTTGAATCATCAGGTGATGGTGTTAAATTCTCCTGGCACGGTGGATAATGATTATAGGGGCGAAATTAAGGTCATTTTAGCGAATTTGAGCGATAAAGATTTTAAAGTTCAAGTAGGGGATAGGATCGCTCAAGGGGTGGTTCAAAAAACTTATAAAGCCGAATTTATAGAATGCGAACAATTAGATGAAACTTCAAGGGGTAGCGGGGGGTTTGGCAGCACAGGAGTGAGCAAGGCATGAACATTAAGGAAAATTTAGAGCAAGTTAGAAACGAATTTAAAAGCGATGAAAAGCTTTTAGAGGGAGCGTTTAGATTAGAAAAGTTTTTCAAACGCTACAAGTGGGTGTTGTTGTTTATCGTGGTGGCTTTTATCGCTTATTTAGGGGATACAAAATTACAAGATTATAAGCATGAGCAAACGAGAGAGAGAATCACTCAAATTTATAATCAAGTGTTAGAGAGCCCTAATAATATAGCCTTGCAAAAAAAATTAAAAGAAGTCGCCCCAGAGCTGTATGATTTGTATCAATTCGCTAGAGCGAGCGAGAGGAACGATGCAAACGAGTTTAAAAAACTTTCGCAATCTTCTAATGAAATCGTTAAAACTTTTGCAGAGTATTCTTACGCATCGCTCTCTAGAGATAAAAACTTGCTTGAAAAAAGCCCCATTCTTAAAGAAATGAGCGCTTTGCAAGCGGTGGATTTATTGTATGAAGAAAATTCTAAAGACGCAATTAAAAAAGCGCATCAAAGTTTATCCACTATCCCTCTAAGTTCTTCACTCTATGCTATAATCTCTGTTTTAAAACATTATGGAATGTTAGAAGATATTCAGCAAAACCCTTCCAAACCAACCAATCTAAAGAAAGAAACCATTCAAGGAACGCATTGATTTGATGAACAGACCATTTTTAATCTTACTCATAGCCCTAATTGCCTTTAGCGGCTGTAACATGAGAAAATACTTCAAACCCGCTAAACACCAAGTTAAAGGCGAAGCGTATTTCCCTAACCATTTGCAAGAAAGTATCGTTTCGTCCAATCGTTATGGAGCGATTTTGAAAAACGGAGCGGTGATAGGCGATAAAGGTTTGACACAGCTAAGAATCGGTAAGAATTTCAATTATGAAAGCAGTTTTTTAAATGAGAGTCAAGGGTTTTTTATTCTTGCGCAAGATTGCTTGAATAAGATTGATAAAAAAACAAGCAAAAGCAAGGTGGCTAAGACTGAAGAAACGGAATTGAAATTAAAGGGCGTTGAAGCGGAAGTCCAAGATAAAGTCTGTCATCAAGTGGAATTGATTAGCAATAACCCTAACGCCAGCCAACAATCTATCGTTATTCCTTTGGAGACTTTTGCCTTGAGTGCGAGCGTTAAAGGGAATCTTTTAGCGGTGGTGTTAGCGGACAATTCAGCGAATTTATACGACATCACTTCTCAAAAGTTGCTTTTTAGCGAGAAAGGTTCCCCAAGCACCACGATCAATTCTTTGATGGCGATGCCTATTTTTATGGATACGGTCGTGGTATTCCCTATGCTAGATGGGCGTTTGTTGGTCGTGGATTATGTGCATGGAAACCCTACGCCTATTAGAAACATTGTTATCAGCAGCGATAAGTTTTTTAACAATATCACTTACCTTATCGTAGATGGCAATAACATGATCGCTTCTACAGGAAAAAGAATACTCTCAGTCGTGAGCGGTCAAGAGTTCAACTATGATGGGGATATTATAGATTTGCTTTATGATAAGGGGACTTTATACGTGCTGACTTTAGACGGGCAGATTTTGCAAATGGATAAGAGTTTGAGGGAATTAAACAGCGTGAAACTGCCCTTTGCTTCGCTCAACACGATTGTATTAAACCATAATAAATTGTATTCTTTAGAAAAGCGCGGGTATGTGATAGAGGTGGATTTGAATGATTTTGATTCGTATAATGTCTATAAAACGCCAACTATAGGCAGTTTTAAGTTTTTTTCATCCAATCGTTTGGATAAAGGGGTGTTTTATGATAAAAATCGGGTGTATTATGATCGCTACTATTTAGATTATAATGATTTTAAACCAAAACTTTATCCCGTTGTGGAAAAATCGGCATCTAAAAAATCTCAAAAAGGCGAAAAGGGGAACGCTCCTATTTACTTGCAAGAAAGGCATAAAGCTAAAGAAAAGCCTTTAGAAGAAAACAAAGTTAAGCCAAGAAATAGCGGGTTTGAAGAAGAAGAAGTTAAAACCAGAAGGCACGATATGGAGCCTGCTAACAATCAAAATAACGCTATCCAAAAAGGCATAAAAGAAAATCAAGAAAACAAAAACGCTCCTGCTTTAAAAGAGGGTAATGAAAAAGGCACAGAAAACGCTCCTGTTTCAAAAGAGAGTAACGCTTTTAAAGAAGCGCCAAAACTCAGTCCTAAAGAAGAAAAACGCCGCTTGAAAGAAGAAAAGAAAAAAGCTAAAGCCGAACAAAGAGCAAAAGAATTTGAACAAAGAGCGAGAGAACATCAAGAAAGAGATGAAAAAGAGCTTGAAGAAAGAAGAAAAGCTTTAGAAATGAATAAGAAGTAGGTTTATGCCAGCTGGGCGATCTTTTAAAGATTTGAAAAACCTGGTTTTATGCGATATAGGCAACACGCGTATCCATTTCGCACAAAACTATCGGCTCTTTTCAAGCGCTAAAGAAGATTTAAAGCGTTTGGGTATTCAAAAGGAAATTTTTTACATTAGCGTGAATGAAGAAAATGAAAAAGCCCTTTTAAATTGTTACCCTAACGCTAAAAATATTGCAGGGTTTTTTCATTTAGAAACCGACTATGTAGGGCTTGGGATAGACCGGCAAATGGCATGTTTAGCGTTAAATAATGGCGTGGTAGTGGATGCGGGGAGCGCGATTACGATTGATTTAGTCAAAGAGGGCAAGCATTTAGGAGGGTGTATTTTGCCCGGATTAGCCCAATATATTCATGCGTATAAAAAAAGCGCTAAAATTTTAGAGCAACCTTTCAAAGCCTTAGATTCTTTAGAAGTTTTACCTAAAAACACTAGAGATGCTGTGAATTACGGCATGGTTTTGAGCGTCATCTCTTGCATCCAGCATTTAGCCAAAGATCAAAAAATCTATCTTTGTGGGGGCGATGCGAAGTATTTGAGCGCGTTTTTACCCCATTCTGTTTGCAAGGAGCGCTTGGTTTTTGACGGGATGGAAATCGCTCTTAAAAAAGCAGGGATATTAGAATGCAAATGATGCAGAATTTGAGTTTTTTGGGCATGTTTTTAGCCGCTTTGAGCATGTCTTTAGGGCATTGTGTGGGCATGTGTGGGGGGATTGTGAGCGCGTTCAGTCAAATAAGGTTTTCTAAAGTTACGAGCTTTTCTTACCAGCTCACTTGCCATGCCCTTTATAATGTAGGGAGGATCAGCACTTACATGCTTTTAGGGGCTATAACGGCAGGTTTAGGGCATAGTCTTAGTGTGGGCATGGGTTTTAGGGGTGTTTTATTGATGAGCATGGGGATTGTTTTAATCCTTTTAGCGCTCTTGGGAGCTAAAGCGGAAAAATTAAGCTTTGAAATCCCTTTTATCTCTTTTTTGATGAAAAAAACCTTGCAATCTCAAAACATTCTAGGGCTGTATTTTCTAGGCGTGTTGAACGGGTTTTTACCTTGCATGATGGTGTATTCGTTTTTAGCGAGCGTGATTCTCAGTCATAGCGCGTTTATGGGAGCGATGCTAGGCCTTTCTTTTGGGCTTGGCACCAGCGTGCCGTTGTTTTTAATGGGGATTCTTTTAAGCAAAATTTCCGTTTCTTACAGGAAATTTTTCAATCTTTTGTCTAAAGGTTTAATGGGGGTTTTTGGGCTTTATGTCCTTTATATGGGGATCATGCTCATTAACCACAAAATGCCTCATGCGATGCATCATCAAAACAACACCACTCAGCATGATCATAAAGGAACGCATTCGCATGAACACTAACAAAGCCCTTTTTTTAGACAGAGACGGCATTATTAATATTGATAAAGGCTATGTGAGCCAAAAAGAAGATTTTGAGTTTCAAAAAGGGATTTTTGAATTGCTAAAGCATGCGAAATCTTTAGGCTACAAACTGCTTTTAATCACCAACCAATCTGGGATCAACCGGGGCTATTACACCCTTAAAGATTTTGAAAATCTCACCGCATATCTCCAAGAAAGCTTGCTCAAAGAATTAGGTTTTAATTTGGATGGCATCTATTTTTGCAGGCACGCTCCAGAAGAAAATTGCGCTTGCAGGAAGCCAAAACCCTTTTTGATTTTACAAGCCGCTAAAGAGCATCAAATTGGTTTGGAGCAGTCTTTTATGATAGGCGATAAGGAGAGCGACATGTTAGCCGGCTTGAACGCTAAAGTTAAAAATAACCTTTTATTGAGTGCAAATTTTTTAAAAACTCCTCATTCTTGGATACAATGTAAAGATCTTAAAGAGATGATCAATTGGATTAAATAAGGATAGTAATGCGTTATATTGATGATGGATTAGAAAATCAAACGATTTTAATCACCGGTGGGGCTGGTTTTGTGGGCAGTAATCTGGCCTTTTATTTTCAAGAGAACCACCCTAAAGCTAAAGTGGTTATTTTAGATAAATTCCGTAACAACACGCTTTCTAGTAATGGCCGTCCGAGTTCTTTAGGGCATTTTAAGAATTTAATCGGTTTTAAGGGCGAAGTGATTGTAGCTGATATTAACAACCCCTTAGATTTAAGGCGTTTAGAAAAATTGCATTTTGATTATTTGTTCCACCAAGCCGCTGTTTCTGATACGACCATGCTGGATCAAGAACTAGTGATGAAAACCAATTATCAGGCTTTTTTAGACCTTTTAGAAATCGCTCGCTCAAAAAAAGCTAAAGTGATTTACGCTTCTTCAGCGGGCGTTTATGGCAACACCAAAGCCCCCAATGTGGTAGGCAAAAACGAAAGCCCTGAAAACGTTTATGGCTTTTCCAAGCTTTGCATGGACGAATTTGTCCGATCCCATTCAAGCGATAACATTCAAGTGGGCTTACGATTTTTTAATGTCTATGGGCCTAGAGAATTTTATAAAGAAAAAACCGCTTCTATGGTTTTGCAACTCGCTTTACAGGCAATGGCGTTTAAGGAAGTCAAGCTTTTTGAATTTGGTGAGCAATTAAGGGATTTTGTCTATATTGAAGATGTGATCCAAGCGAACGTGAAAGCGATGAAGGCTCAAAAAAGCGGGGTTTATAATGTGGGTTATTCCCAAGCTAGAAGTTATAATGAAATCGTTAGCATTTTAAAAGAGCATTTAGGGGATTTTAAAGTGAGTTATATCAAAAACCCTTATGTTTTTTTCCAAAAGCACACCCAAGCGCACATTGAACCTACTATTTTGGATTTAGATTACACCCCTTTATACGATTTGGAAAGCGGCATTAAAGATTATTTGCCCCATATCCATGCGATTTTTAAGGAGAAACACGCATGAAACAAATCTTAGTCGTAGGCGATCTGATCGCTGATTATTATTTGTGGGGGAAGAGCGAACGCCTTTCGCCTGAAGCCCCTGTACCTGTTTTAGAAGTCAAAAAAGAGAGCAAGAATTTAGGCGGAGCGGCCAATGTGGCTAATAACCTTATCTCTTTAAAAGCTAAAGTCTTTTTATGTGGGGTAGTGGGCGATGATTTAGAGGGCAAGCATTTCATTAGCGCTTTAAAAACAAGAGGGATTGACACTTCAGGCGTCTTAATAGATAAAACCCGTTGCACCACGCTTAAGACGCGCATCATCGCGCAAAACCAGCAAATTGTGCGCGTGGATAAGGAAATCAAAGATCCCTTAAACGCTGATTTAAGAAAAAAACTTTTAGATTTTTTCACAGAAAAAATCCAAGAAATAGATGGTGTGATCCTTTCAGATTACAATAAGGGCGTGTTGGATTTTGAACTCACTCAAAAAATGATCACTCTAGCCAACCAACACCACAAGCTCATTTTATGCGACCCTAAAGGGAAGGATTATAGCAAATATTCCCATGCGAGTTTGATCACGCCTAATCGTTTTGAACTGGAGCATGCGCTCCATTTGAAGTTAGACAGCCATGCGAATTTATCAAAAGCGCTCCAAATCTTACAAGAAACTTATCAAATCGCTATGCCTTTAGTTACCTTGAGTGAACAAGGCATCGCTTTTTTAGAAAAAGGCGAGTTAGTCAATTGCCCCACTATCGCTAAAGAAGTTTATGATGTAACGGGGGCAGGCGATACGGTGATAGCGTCTTTAACACTTTCTTTATTAGAATCAAAGAGCCTAAAAGATGCTTGCGAGTTTGCCAATGCGGCTGCGGCGGTGGTGGTGGGTAAAATGGGGAGCGCGTTAGCGAGTTTAGAAGAAATCGCTTTGATTTTGAACCAAACGCACCCTAAAATCCTCCCTTTAGAAAAGCTGTTAGAAACTTTAGATCAGCAAAAAATCGTTTTCACCAATGGCTGTTTTGATCTCCTCCACAAAGGGCATGCGAGCTATTTGCAAAAGGCTAAAGCTTTAGGGGATATTCTCATTGTGGGGTTAAACAGCGATGCTTCCATTAAAAGGCTTAAGGGGGATAAACGCCCCATAGTGAGCGAAAAAGACAGAGCGTTTCTTTTAGCGAGTTTGTCTTGCGTGGATTATATCGTGGTGTTTGAAGAAGACACGCCCATAAAATTAATTCAAGCCCTAAAGCCTGATATTTTAGTCAAGGGGGCGGACTATCTCAATAAAGAAGTCATAGGGAGCGAGTTTGCTAAAGAAACTCGTTTGATGGAGTTTGAAGAAGGTTATTCCACAAGCGCTATCATAGAAAAAATTAAAAGGACATGCAATGATTGATGATTTGATTCAAAAAGAATTTTTAGCCCATAAGGAAGCGTTAGAAAAAAGCTTAGAAAGTTTACAAGGAGCGTTAAAGCAAAGCGTTCATCTTTTGATAGAAACTTTAGAAAATCAAGGGAAAATCCTTATTTGCGGTAACGGGGGGAGCGCGAGCGATGCGCAACATTTTGCCGCTGAATTGACTGGGCGCTATAAACTAGAAAGGAAAGGCTTGAGCGCCTTAAGTTTAAGCACGGATACATCAGCTCTTACCGCCATTGCGAACGATTATGGTTATGAAGAAGTGTTTGCCAGACAAGTGGAAGCACTAGGGGTAAAAAACGATGTTTTGATAGGGATTTCTACAAGCGGTAATTCCAAAAATGTCTTAAAAGCTTATGAAAAAGCCAAAGATTTAGGGATGAAAACGCTTAGTTTAGCGGGGCGTGATGGGGGGAAAATGAAGCCTTTAAGCGATATGGCTTTGATTGTCCCTAGCGATGACACTCCACGAATCCAAGAAATGCACATTCTTATGATCCACATCTTATGCGATTGCATTGAAAGGCATTTCGCTCATAAAAATTAGCCCTAAAGGCTATGCGCTTGAATTTAAAAAAATGATTTAACAAGACGCAATGCAAAAAAAATTGAGAAACAACAAAAAACCCAAGTCAAAACAAATCGCTTTTCATTGATTTTCTTTAGATTGTGTCCCCATTGAAGATTGAATTTTTCACAATCACATAATCCACTTTTCGAATCGCTTCAAGGTCTCTCCCACCTGCATAAGAGATTGAAGATTGCAAGTCTTGTTGCATTTCAACCAGCGTGTCTTTTAACGAGCCTTTATGTTGGATCCAAATTTTCTTGCCTTCAATATTTTTCTTTTCACCTTTTTGGAACTCTGATGCCGAACCGAAATATTCTTTATATGCGACACCATTTTCTATTTTTGTTTCTCCAGATGATTCTTCATGCCCTGCAAAAAGCGAACCAATCATCACCATTGTCGCGCCAAAGCGTATGGATTTTGCGATATCGCCATGCGTTCGAATGCCGCCATCTGCGATAATGGGCTTTCTTGCTGCTTTAGCACACCACCTGAGAGCTGCTAGTTGCCAACCACCCGTGCCAAAGCCTGTTTTGATTTTAGTGATACACACTTTCCCAGGCCCGATGCCAACTTTCGTAGCGTCAGCACCGGCGTTCTCTAATTCACGGACTGCTTCTGGCGTGCCAACATTCCCGGCAATCACAAAAGTTTCTGGCAAATGCGTTTTGATGTGTTGGATCATCTCAATGACAGAATTTGAATGGCCATGCGCAATATCGATCGTGATATAGTCTGGCGTTAATCCTTGTTTGGCTAACTCTTCTATCAAAAGATATTCTTCCTTTTTCACCCCAACACTGATCGAACTAATTAATTGGCGTTTTTTCATTTTTTTGACAAAAGGGATTCTTGCCACTCCATCAAAACGGTGCATGATGTAGAAATAGCCATTTTCTGCTAGGAATTCTGCGATTGAGTCGTTGATGATTGTTTGCATGTTGGCTGGGACTATGGGCATTTTAAACGCATGTTTGCCTAGAATAACGGTCGTATCGCACTCTGAACGGCTATTCACGATGCATTTATTAGGAATGAGTTGGACGTCTTCGTAATCAAATATTTTCAATGATACGATCCTTTTCTTGCTTTAAAACATTATTTTTACCTTAATTTGAGTAAAAAATCAAGAGAAAAAATTAAATAAACTCGGGCAAGATTTTGGGCGTCAAAGACCTTACAGAGAACCATGATAAGCAAGGGATACAATATTGCAAAGAAAACGCTACAATAAACTTTCTCTAATCACAAAAATAAGGAAATCATAAGATGCTGCAAACCATCAACTTAACGCAACGCTATGCGACTAAAAAATTGTTTGAAAACGTGAATATCAAGCTGGATAAAAACAAACGCTACGGGCTGATTGGGGCTAATGGGGCAGGGAAGTCCACTTTTTTAAAGATTTTAAGCAAGAGCATTGATTGCAGTAGTGGCGAAGTCATCATCACAAGCGGGATGAGGATGGGGGTTTTAGGGCAGGATCAATACGCTTTTGAAGATTTGAGCCTTAAAGATGCGGTTTTGATAGGCAATAAGCGTTTGTATGACGCTATCAAAGAAAAAGAGCGCTTATACACCGAAGGCGATTTGAGCGATGATAAAGTGAATGCCAGATTAGGGGAGTTAGAAACCATTTGCGTGGAAGAAGATCCCATGTATGAATGCGAAGTGGTGATTGAAAAAATCCTAGAAGATTTAGGCATTCCTAGCTCTAGGCACAATGATTTGATGAGAACCTTGCCAAGCAGCGATAAATTTAAAATCCTTCTCGCTCAAGTCTTGTTCCCTAAACCGGATATTTTGCTTTTAGATGAGCCGACTAACAATTTGGATTTAAACGCCATTGAATGGCTAGAAAACAATCTCAAACGCCATGAAGGCACGATGGTAGTCATCAGCCATGACAGGCATTTTTTGAATGCGGTATGCACGCACATTTTGGATTTGGATTTTCACAGCGTGCGCGAATTTAGCGGGAATTATGACGATTGGTATATCGCTTCTACCTTGATCGCTAAACAGCAAGAAGCCGAACGCAATAAAAAACTCAAAGAAAAAGAAGAGCTAGAAAAATTTATCGCTCGTTTTAGCGCTAACGCTTCTAAAGCCAAGCAAGCCACCAGCCGCCAAAAACAACTGGATAAATTAGACATTCAAAGCTTAGCGGTATCTAGCAGGAGGGATCCTAGCATTATTTTCAAACCCAAACGCACCATTGGTAATGAAGCTTTAGAATGCGAAAACATCTCTAAAAGTTATGACGATCAAGTTGTTTTAAATCAAGTGAGCCTGAAAGTGATGCCTAAAGATAAAATCGCTCTCATAGGGCCAAACGGCGTGGGTAAATCCACGCTTTGTAAAATTCTAGTAGAAGAGTTAAAGCCGGATAAGGGCGTGGTGAAATGGGGAGCGACGGTTTCAAGAGGGTATTTTCCTCAAAATGTGAGCGAAGAAATCAGCGGCGAAGAGACCTTGTATCAATGGCTTTTTAATTTCAATAAAAAGATTGAAAGCGCAGAGGTTAGGAACGCTTTAGGGAGGATGCTTTTTAATGGCGAAGAGCAAGAAAAGTGCGTGAACGCTTTAAGCGGAGGCGAAAAACACCGCATGGTTTTATCCAAGCTCATGCTAGAGGGGGGGAATTTTTTAGTCTTAGATGAGCCAACCAACCATTTGGATTTAGAAGCGATTATTGCTTTAGGCGAAGCGCTCTTTAAATTTGATGGGGCAGTGATTTGCATAAGCCATGACAGAGAACTCATTGATGCGTATGCTAATCGGATCATTGAATTAGTCCCAAGCCCTAAAGGCGCTTCAATCATTGATTTTAAAGGCAGTTATGAAGAGTATTTAGCGAGCAAAAAATGAAACCACGAGACATTGAAATCGTTCAGAGCGTTTTAGAGATTACAGGACCGATTAAGGTTACTGAAGTGTATGATAAAGCTAAAGAGCTTTTTGAAAAAGGCGAGATTACAAAAATGTTTGATTATGGGGGCAACACTCCAGATAGAAGTGTTAGCTCCCTTATTTATACAGCCTTAAATAAGGGCGAAGAACTACCCTTTTTTAAAGCGCAAGAAAAGCCAGCCTTAATCGTTTTAAAAGGCACGGCTAAAGAGCCGGTTTTAAACATAGAAAAGCCAAGCACTCCAAGCGTTAAAATCGCGCATAATAAAATCATGCATGAAAGGGATTTGCACCCCTTTTTAACCTACATGGCTTTTCATAATGAAAATTTGAAATGCTACACGAAAACCATTTTTCACGAAGAGAGTGTGAAATCGCCAAAAGGCATGGACAGGTGGCTTTATCCGGACATGGTGGGGGTTAGGTTTTTGCACGCTGAATTGTCTAATGAAAATTTAATCGCTTTTTCTAAAAAATTTGACACTTTGCCCGTTAAGTTGGTGAGCTTTGAATTGAAAAAAGAAATCAGCGTGAATAATTGTAGGGAGTGTTATTTTCAAGCGATTTCTAACAGCTCTAATGAGGGGTATTTAGTGGGCCGTCATATTGATACGCACAATCCCCAACTCATGGATTTGTTGAAGCGTTTGCATGCGAGTTTTGGGATTGGCGTGATTGATTTAAGAACGGATGAGGATAAAAGCGCTATTTTATTGAACGCTAAATACAAAGAAAAAATTGATTACACTATGGCTCAAGAGCTTAGCGACAAAAATAAAAAATTCAGCGGTTTTTTAAAAAGCGTTGTGGATTATGACCCGGATTTTCCAAACCGCTATAAAGATGAATTTGATGAGGTTAAAAAGAAAGAGGAATTATACCCTAACTCATCGCTTTCTTTTTAAAAAATGAGATTTTAAAAAACGCTTTAAGCGTTTTTGTAAGGGCGTTTCAAAACCCCTAAATAAAGCGCTAAAGAGCAACACGACCAAGCAATCCCTAAACAAAACCCTCCTAAAACATCGCTAGGGTAATGCACCCCTAAATAAACCCTATCATACGACATTAAAACAATCCAAAAAAGCAAAACCACAGCACCAATAGTTTTAATGCGATTGTTTGCGTTAGAATAGCATAGCAACAACGCCAAAGAGCCGTAAAAAAGCGCTGAAGCCAAAGCATGCCCGCTGGGGAAACTAAAGCCATGCGCAAAAACCAATTCGCCATTGGTTACAGGCCGTGGGCGCGCCACTAAAAGCTTAAGGGATTTTAAGGTGAATTCACCTAACAAGATGCTAAAGAAAAACCACACCCCCAAAGCGATGCGTTTTTGAAACCCAAACCACACGCCAATGAGTAAGGCTATAGGAGTGGTGAGCTTGCTTTGCGCAAACCATGTGCTAAAAAACACGAAAGAAAGCCACGCGCTCCCTTGAATAGGGGCAGGGTTGCGGATTAAATCAATGAAAAACAAATCCAATTGTTGCACCCACTCTTTTTGAAAAGCCACCCCGCTTATCATTATGCCAAACAAAATAAAAAAGACGATCCCCACAATCCCAAGCGTTTTGGCCGCTTTTTTCTCTCTTACGCTTATTGTTCTGTCAAATACCATTCAAACCCCTTTTAAAAATGACTTTTGAAAAATGGGATTATAGCTTATTTATCCCACAAACGCATGGAAAAACGCAAGGAATAAAAAAATAATATTCTTTGCTATAATGAAACCTTTAAAGGCTAAAAACGCCAAACAAAACCGCCAATCAAAAAAACACAAAAAAGGGGCTTATATTATCATGGAAAACAAAAACAAAGCGAACGAATCTTCTTCATTAGAGCGTAACGAATTGCACAACACCATTTGGAAAGTGGCGAACGAATTGAGAGGCTCAGTGGATGGCTGGGATTTTAAGCAATACGTTTTAGGCATTCTTTTTTACCGCTACATTTCAGAAAACATGGCTAACCACCACAATGAATACGAGCGAAAGCTTGATCCTAACTTTGATTACGCTTCATTAAGCGATGAAGAGGCTGAAATCGTAAGGAAATCAACCATTGAAGAAAAAGGCTTTTTCATCCCGCCAAGCGCTTTATTTTGTAATGTTTTAAAAAACGCGCCTAGTAACGAAGATCTCAATGTAACCCTACAAAATATTTTTAACGAAATAGAAAAATCCAGCCTTCACACTCCATCAGAGGAAAATGTCAAAGGCTTGTTTGCGGATTTAGATGTCAATAGCAACAAATTAGGGAGCTCTCATAAAAATAGGGTGGAAAAATTGACTAAAATCCTTCAAGCCATAGGGGGCATGCAATTAGGCGAATACCAAAAAGCGGGATCGATGTTTTTGGCGACGCTTATGAATATTTAATGGCGATGTATGCGAGCAATGCCGGCAAAAGCGGAGGGGAATTTTTCACCCCCCAAGAAGTGAGCGAACTGCTCGCTAAAATCACCCTACACAACCAAGAGAACATTAATAAAGTTTATGACCCATGCTGCGGGAGCGGGAGCTTACTCTTACAATTTTCTAAAGTGCTAGGCGATAAAAATGTTTCAAAAGGGTATTTTGGGCAAGAAATCAATTTGACCACTTACAATCTCTGCCGTATCAACATGTTTTTGCATGGCATCAATTATTCTAAATTCCACATCGCGCATGGGGACACGCTTTTAGACCCAAAACATAAAGACGATGAGCCTTTTGATGCGATCGTTTCCAACCCTCCCTATTCCACTAAATGGATAGGCGATAACAACCCCCTTTTAATGAACGATGAGCGCTTTAGCCCGGCCGGTGTGTTAGCACCCAAAAACGCCGCTGATCTCGCCTTCACCATGCACATGCTTTCTTATTTATCCAATCAAGGCACGGCTGCGATCGTGGAATTTCCCGGGGTGCTTTATAGGGGGAACGCTGAAGCAAAAATCAGAGAATATTTAGTCAAAGAGAATGTCATTGACTGCGTGATCGCTTTACCAGACAACCTCTTTTTTGGAACGAATATCGCTACTTGCATTTTAGTGCTTAAGAAAAACAAAAAAGACGACACCACGCTTTTTATTGATGCGAGTAAGGAATTTGTCAAAGAAGGCAAGAAAAACAAGCTCAAAGCGCATAACCGAGAAAAGATTTTGCAAACCTATATTGAAAGGAAAGCCATCAAGCATTTTTCGGCCCTAGCCAATATAGAGAAAATCCAAGAAAACGATTACAACCTTTCGGTGAACCGCTATGTGGAGCAAGAAGACACGAAAGAAATCATTGACATTAAAGCGCTTAATGGTGAGATCGCTCAAATCGTAGAAAAACAGAGCACTTTAAGAAACAGCCTTGAATTAATTATTAAAGAGCTAGAAGCTTAAGGGGGCAAAATGCATAAAATAGAGCGACTGCTCCAAACCTTAGCGCCTAAGGGGGTGGAGTTTAAAACGCTTGAAGAGGTTTTTGAAATTAAAAATGGTTACACCCCATCAAAAAACAATCCTGAATTTTGGAAAAATGGGACTATCCCTTGGTTTAGAATGGAAGATATTAGAGAAAATGGGAGGATTTTAAAAGACTCTATCCAACACATTACCCCAAAGGCTTTGAAAGGTAAGAAATTATTCCCTAAAAATTCTATTATTATTTCTACAACAGCAACGATAGGAGAGCATGCCCTTTTAATCGTTGATTCGTTAGCGAATCAACAATTCACTTTTTTAAGCAAAAAAGCGAATTGTGATCTTGCTTTAGACATGAAATTCTTTTTTTATCAATGCTTTCTTTTAGGGGAATGGTGTAAAAATAATATTAATGTTTCAGGTTTTGCTTCTGTGGATATGACCGCTTTTAAAAAATATAAGTTCCCCATCCCACCCCTAGAGATCCAACAAGAGATCGTTAAGATTTTGGACGCTTTCACAGAATTAAACACAGAATTAAACACAGAATTAAACACAGAATTAAACGCACGAAAAAAGCAATACGAGTATTACCAAAACATGCTTTTAGACTTTGATGACATTAACCAAAACCGCAAAGACGCAAAGATTAGCGCAAAACCCTACCCCAAACGCTTGAAAACCTTACTCCATACTTTAGCGCCTAAGGGGGTGGAGTTTAGGAAGTTGGGGGAGATTGGGGAATTTTATGGTGGACTTGTTGGAAAAAGTAAAAAATCTTTCTCTCAAGGGAATAAATTTTATGTTCCTTATATCAATGTTTTTAATAATCCGCAATTAGATCTAAATGCTTTAGAAAGCGTTCAAATAGGGGATAAAGAAAAACAAAATACAATTCAATTAGGCGATGTGCTTTTTACTGGTTCATCTGAAAATTTAGAGGATTGTGCGATGTCTTGCGTAGTTACTCAAAAGATTGAGGAAGATATTTATCTTAATAGTTTTTGTTTTGGTTTTAGATTTTTTGATAAGAATTTATTTAATCCATCGTTTCTTAAACATTTTTTAAGAGACTACAATTTTAGGAAAAATATTTCAAAAGTTGCTAATGGTGTAACACGCTTCAATGTTTCAAAGCAATTACTTTCAAAAATAACCATCCCCATCCCGCCCCTAGAGATCCAACAAGAGATCGTTAAGATTTTGGATCAATTTTTAGCTCTAACCACCGATTTATTAGCCGGTATCCCCGCTGAAATTAAAGCCAGGAAAAAACAATACGAATACTACCGAGAAAAACTATTGACTTTCAAACCCCTCCAAAATAAGGAATAACATGAATTACGAAACGATCGCAGAAAGCAATGAAAGCACGGTAGTAGCGGAATTTCATAGCGATAGTGAGAGGAAAAGCGCTTATGAAAGCGAAGCAGAGCTAGAAAGGGAGTTTATTAAGCTTTTAGAAAAACAAGGCTATGAATTTAAACAAATCCACAACGAAAAGGAATTGAAAGACAATTTAAAAGAGCAGTTAGAAAAGCTTAACGATCATTCTTTCACGCCCAAAGAATGGGACACTCTTTATTCTCAATTCATCGCTAATAAAAACGAAGACTATAAGGCTAAAACGAGAAAAATTCAAGAAGATCCGATTTTTAATCTCACGCTAGAGAATGGCCAAACCAAAAACATTAAAATCATTGATAAGAAAAATATCCATAGAAACGCTTTGCAAGTGATCCACCAATACAGCAATGAAGGGGGGAAGTATGCGAACCGCTATGATGTGAGTGTCCTTGTGAATGGCTTGCCTTTAGTGCATGTGGAATTGAAAAAAAGAGGCGTGGCGATTAGAGAAGCGTTCAATCAGATCAAGCGCTATAAAAGGGATAGTTTTAGCGCTGAGGACGGGCTTTTTGAGTTCGTGCAGATTTTTGTCATCAGTAACGGCACGAGCTCTAAATACTATTCAAACACCACAAGAATTGCCCAAATTGAAAAAAACCATAAAGCCGATACTTTTGAATTCACGAATTATTGGGCAGATAGCAAGAATCATAATATTGAGGATTTAATGGATTTTGCTCAGTCGTTTTTTGCAAAGCGCAGCCTTTTGAACGTTTTAACGCGCTATTGCGTTTTTACTAGCGAAGAGGTTTTATTGGTGATGCGGCCTTATCAAATCGTGGCGGCAGAAAGGATTTTAGAAAAAATCAAAGCCGCGCAAAATAGTAAAACGAAAAGCCAAAGCGGAGGCTATATCTGGCACACGACAGGGAGCGGTAAAACCTTAACGAGCTTTAAAAGCGCGACTCTGGCTAAAGAATTAGAAGGCATTTCAAAGGTTTTGTTTGTGGTGGACAGGAAAGATTTAGACTATCAAACCATGAAAGAATACGATAAATTCCAAAAAGATTGCGCCAATTCCAACACCAGCACCAAGATTTTAAAACAACAGCTTGAAAACCCTAGTGCTAAAATCATTATCACCACGATCCAAAAATTAGACAAATTCGTTAAAGCCCACCTTAAAGGGCATGCGATTTTTAATGAAGAAGTGGTGATGATTTTTGATGAATGCCACAGGAGTCAGTTAGGCTCAATGCATCAAACTATCACTAAAGCGTTTAAAAAATACCACCTTTTTGGCTTTACCGGCACGCCCATTTTTGCGCAAAATTGCGATAAAAACAACCCTTTAGGCACGACAGAGCAGAAATTTGGGACATGCCTCCACCAATACACCATTATTGATGCGATCAGGGATAAAAACGTGTTGCCCTTTAGAGTGGAATACCACAACACCATTAAAGCTAAAGAGGACATTAAAGACAATAAGGTTAGAGCGGTTGATGAAAAAAACGCCCTTTTAGATACTAGGAGGATCAAAGAAATCGCTAAATGCATTGTAGAGCGTTTCCATCAAGCCACTAAAAATAAAAAATTCAATTCCATTCTGGCATGCTCTAGCATAGAAGCGCTGAAAAAATACTACCAAGCCTTTAAAGAAGAAAAACACGACCTTAAAATCGCTGCCATTTTCAGCTATAGCGCTAATGAAGAAATTGAAGCGCTAGAAGATGAAAACAATGAAAGCGCTAGCGGGCTAGACAAAAGCTCAAGGGATTTTTTAGAGGGCGCGATTGCGGATTATAACGGGATGTTTAAAACTTCTTTTGACACTTCGGATCAAAAATTCCAAAGCTATTACAAGCATCTTTCTCAAAAAATGAAGGATCGTGAAATCGATCTTTTAATGGTGGTGAACATGTTTTTGACCGGGTTTGACGCTACTAGGCTCAATACCCTTTGGGTGGATAAAAACTTGAAATACCATGGGCTAATTCAGGCTTTTTCACGTGCAAACCGCATTCTAGATAGCGTTAAAACGCATGGGAATATCGTGTGTTTTAGGGATTTAGAGCAGGATTTGAATGACGCTCTCATGCTTTTTGGCAACAAGGACGCTAGGTCTATCGCGCTGTTAAGAAAATATGAAGATTATTTGAAAGGCTACACGGATAATCATAAAGAATACGAGGGCTATGAGGGTTTGATTGGAAGGCTTTTAACTGAATTTCCCTTAAAAGAGCCAATCATTTCAGAAAGCCAGAAAAAGGATTTCATCAAGCTTTTTGGCAAGATTTTGAAATTAGAAAATATTTTAAACAGCTTTGAAAATTTTAACAAAGACGATTACATCAACCCCAGGGATTTTCAAAACTATCAAAGCAAATACCTTGATTTTTACGATGAAATGAGGCCAGAAAAAGGGAGGGATAAAGAAGAGATTAATGACGATTTGATTTTTGAAATTGAACTCATTAAGCAGGTGGAAGTCAATATTGACTATATTTTGAATTTGATTGAAAAATTCGCTAAAGAGCATGGGGTGGAAATTCAAGGCGTTAAAACCAAAATAGAGCCGATCCTTAACTCCAGCATAGAGTTAAGGAATAAAAAAGATTTGATCATGGATTTCATTGACAAATACAACAAAGACCAAGAAGTCCATGCGTATTTTCAAGACTATATCCACCAAAAAAGAGAAGAGGAATTCCAAACTATCATAAAAGAAAACCGCTTGAATGAAGAAAAAGCCTATTCGTTCATGCAGCATGCCTTTAGGGGGGGCGAAATTGATTTCAGCGGGACAAAATTCCCTGAAATCATTGAAGAAAAAGTCTCTAGGTTTAGCAAAAATTCGCGCTATCAAGAGGTGAAAGAAAAAGTCGCCGCAAGCCTTTCTCGTTTTTTCCACCGCTTTTGTGATCTCACTAGCGCTATATTTAAGAAAAATGGGGTTAAAAAAGATGAGGTTAATGAAAAATAGTTCATTGTTGGACGCTTTTGTATTAAAGCTCAAAGACAGCCGCCGTTTAATGGATTTTTTGTAAAATAAAAGAAAGTTTAAGGAGGTTCGTTATGTTAAAGGAATTACGCCAAAAACGCCCTTTAGTGCATAATATCACCAATTATGTGGTGGCGCAATTTGTGGCCAATGGCTTGTTAGCCTTAGGGGCATCGCCTTTAATGAGTGATGCGATTGATGAGATGCAAGATTTAGCGAAAATTTCTGACGCGCTCGCTATCAATATTGGCACTCTCAATGAACGCACTATTTTATGCGCTAAAGAGGCTATCAAACATTACAAGGCTTTGAACAAACCCATTGTGTTAGATCCGGTGGGGTGTTCAGCGAGCGCTTTGCGTCATGACACCAGTTTAGAGCTTTTAGAAAGCGAAGGGATTAGCGCGCTTAGGGGTAATGCCGCAGAATTAGGCTCTTTAGTGGGTATTTCTTGCGAAAGCAAGGGGTTAGATTCCAAGCATTCCGCTACGCCTATAGAAATGGTCAAACGAGCGGCTCAAAAATATTCCGTGATAGTGGTAATGACGGGTAAAACAGATTACGTGAGCGATGGGAAAAAGGTTTTGAGTGTTACTGGGGGGAGCGAGTATTTAGCGCTCATTACGGGGGCTGGGTGTTTGCACGCAGCAGCGTGCGCGAGCTTTTTAAGTTTGAAAAAAGATCCCTTAGATTCTATGGCGCAACTTTGCGCTTTCTATAAACAAGCCGCTTTTAGTGCGCAAAAAAAAGCGTTAGAAAATAACGGCTCTAATGGTTCGTTCTTGTTTTATTTTTTAGACGCTCTAAGCTTGCCCATAAAGTTAGAAAATAGCCTTATTAAGGAAGAGTGGTGAAAATTTACCCGCAAGTTTTAAGCATTGCTGGCAGCGATAGCGGTGGGGGCGCTGGGATACAAGCCGATTTGAAAGCGTTTCAAACTTTGGGCGTGTTTGGGACAAGCGTGATCACTTGCATCACCGCTCAAAACACACAGGGCGTGCATGGGGTTTATCCGTTGAGCGTTGAGAGCGTGGAAGCGCAAATCTTAGCCATTAGAGATGATTTTTCTATCAAAGCGTTCAAAATGGGAGCGTTATGCAACAATCAAATCATTGAATGCGTAGCGGACACTTTAGAAACTTGCGATTTTGGGTTGTGCGTTTTAGATCCGGTGATGGTGGCAAAGAATGGGGCTTTGCTTTTAGAAGAAGATGCGATTTTAAGTTTAAAAAAACGCCTTTTACCTAAAACCAATTTACTAACCCCTAACCTCCCTGAAGTTTATGCGCTCACAGGCGTTCAAGTGCGAGATAATAAAAGCGCTTCAAAAGCGATGGGTATTTTAAGGGATTTAGGCGTGAAAAACGCTGTGATTAAAGGGGGGCATACAGAGCATTTTCAAAGGGAATTTAGCAACGACTGGGTGTTTTTAGAAGATATTGAATTTATCCTAAACGCCAAGCGCTTTAACACCAAAAACACGCATGGCACGGGTTGTGTTCTGTCTAGCTTGATTGTGGGCTTACTCGCTCAAGGGTTGGATTTAAAAAACGCTATCACAAAAGCTAAAGAGCTTTTAACTATCATCATTCAAAACCCCTTAAACATTGGGCATGGGCATGGGCCTTTGAATTTATGGAGCATTAAAAAGCTTGTTTGATGCGAATTGTTTGAAACTCATGTTTGTGGCTGGTTCGCAAGATTTCTACCATATAAAAGGCGATAGGACAAACATGCTTTTAGACACTTTAGAATTAGCCTTACAATCTCAAATCACAGCGTTTCAATTCCGCCAAAAAGGCGATTTAGCCTTACAAGATCCTACTCAAATCAAACAATTAGCCCTAGAGTGTCAAAAATTATGCCAAAAATACGGTGCGCCTTTTATTGTCAATGATGAGGTGCAACTCGCGCTAGAATTAAAGGCTGATGGCGTGCATGTGGGGCAAGAAGACATGGCTATAGAAGAGGTAATAACTTTATGCAAAAAGCGCCTTTTTATCGGTTTGAGCGTCAATACTTTAGAGCAAGCCCTAAAAGCGTGCCATTTAGACGCCGTAGCCTATTTAGGGGTAGGCCCTATTTTCCCCACACCATCTAAAAAAGACATTAAAGAAGTTGTAGGTATAGATCTTTTAAAAAAAATACGAGATAGCGGGGTAAAAAAACCCCTCATAGCGATTGGGGGCATCACGACAGATAACGCTTCAAAATTGCGCGAATATGGGGGTATCGCAGTCATTAGCGCGATCACGCAAGCCAAAGATAAAGCCTTAGTGGTTGGAAAACTTTTAAACAATGCGTGAGGGATTCTAAAATTCCAAATTTTTCTACCCTAGCGTGTCCAATAAACGCTCTTCAAAGGCAAAAAGCATGGGGGTTTTTTCGCACACGATTTCCACAGAAGAAAAGCCTAAAAGGGTGTTTTGAGCCTCTTTTAAAACCTCTTTAGTCCTTTGGAGGGTGGTTTTTAAAAAAAGTTGTTTTTCTTTTTCTTTCAAGTAAATGATACCGCCAATTTCGCCCAAGTTAGGATACAGAGCGTAAAAATCAACGCTTTGTTTTTTGGCTTTCATCTGTAAAAAAGCTTTTTTGCGTTCGTTTTCAACCACAAAGCTTAAAACTTGCGATTGCAAGCTTAAAAGCATGTTGGCCGTATTCAAAAACTCTTGAGAGCTTTTAGCATGAATTAATTTTTCGCTCAAAAGTTCTTTGTATTCTTTTAAAGGGGTATTGTCTTTGGTACTCAATATTTCTTTTATTTTCTTCATTTCAATAGCGGGCAAATCGTTTAATGCGTCTAAGATTTTTGGGGCAGGCACTAAATTTTTAAGCACAATATCGCCCAGCCGATCTCTTTGCATAATCGCAAAATAAGGCTGATTGATTTTTAATTCCTGTTCGCTTTTGGTGGGGATAATTTTATTACCCACTTGCAAAAGAAAAAGATCTTTATCTTGTTTTTCTAAAACCTTTAAAAGAATGGGTAAGGCAGCGTTAAAGTGGTGCGCGGCGTTTTTGGAATGAAGAGCGTTAAGTTGGTTTAGGGCGTTTAGGGCTTCTAGCATTAAAGGGCGTTCTCTTTGATAAAATCAAGGATTTTAAAGCTCGCTTCTAATTTGTTCATAGAAGGGATTTTTTGGGTTTTTTTATGGCTAAAAAGCCACAATTCATTTTCTAATGATCCAAAAGGGCGTGAATCTTTAATGAGATTCAAAGCGGCCACAGAGCAACCCTTGCCGTTATCTTGAGAAGGTTTTAAAAGATTTTGTGCATTTTGCATGGCGTTTTGTTGATCATCTTCGGCTTTAAAACCGATTTTAACGAATTGGTTGGGATTGACAGAAGCCAGTAAATCCTTATTTTGAACGCATTCAATGTTTAGCGTTTCGCCGATTTCGCTTTTTTTAAGCTTATAATTAAAAGAAGTTTTAGGCACATAATCGCTAATGGCGGCTAAATTAAAGAGCAAGGGTTTTAAGGCATGTTTTTGCAGGTTGTTAGCGGCGTTATTTAAGGCGTTTTCATAAGAAGCGGTATCACTGACTAAAACGCTTGTGATTTCTTTAGGCAAGGGGGTAGGGAAGTTTGATGCAATCAAAGTTACTTTCGCACCCTTAAAATATAACGCCAAAGCCAAAGCGCTCGCTTGAATCCCGCTAGAAAGATTGCTAATAACTCTAACGCTGTCAATCTTTTCTATACTTGCGCCGCCCATGACTATGACTTCTCTGTTTTCAAAATAAGCGTCTTTTAAGAGCGTTTGAGTGGCTTTAAAAAGGATTTCTAAAGGCTCAGCCATCGCCCCATCGCCTTTAGTATCGCATGCTAAAAGGCCGTTTTGCGTGTCTAAAACAATATGATTGGAATCTTTCAAGCGTTTTAAATTACTTTGAATGATAGGGGAATTGAGCATGTTAGTGTTCATGCTGGGGGCTAGGATTTTAGGGGAAGCGCAAGCTAAAAAAGTCGCGCTTACGATATTATCCGCTAAAGCGTGAGCGATTTTAGACAGGCTGTTAGCGCTTAAAGGGGCAAAGATGAGTAAATCAGCATTAGCAGCGCATGCGATGTGGTTATGGTGCAATTTGTTTTGGTGGTTGTAATACCATTTTTCATTACGATCATGCAAGACTTTATGGTGGCTCAAAGCTTCAAAGCTTAAAGGCTTGATGAATTTTTTTGCACTCTCACTCATCACCACTTGAATACTGGCCCCGCTTTTAAACAACAAGCGCGTTAATTCCAGGGATTTATACGCCGCAATAGAGCCGCTCACAAGCAATAAAATGCGTTTGTTTTCTAACAATCTTAAGGGGTAAAATAAATCTTCTAAAAAATTCATAATAATTTCAATAAATCATCAGGCTCTAGCCACTGGTTATTAGTGTGGCTGCTGTATTCAAAATCGGGGGCGACTTTTTGGCCTTTTTCGTGGAGTCTGGTGAGCGTGTAATCTTTGGGCGTTTGGAAGCTTATAGTGGGCTGAATGATGAAAAAGTCTTCAAATTCTAGGGCCAAATGGCTTTCATCTTTAGGGATCATCACTTCATGGAGTTTTTCGCCCGGGCGAATCCCTATGATTTTAGTAGGAATATTGGGGGCTAGGGCTTTAGCGAGATCAGTCATTTTCATGCTAGGGATTTTAGGCACAAAAATTTCACCCCCATGCATTCTTTTCAAGCTTTTAAGCACAAAACAAACCCCCTCATCTAAAGTGATCCAAAATCGTGTCATGCGGATATCGGTAATGGGGATTTCACTCGCTTTGTTTTGGACTAATTTTTTAAAAAACGGCACCACGCTCCCACGACTCCCCACCACATTACCATAACGCACCACGCCAAATTGCGTTTGAGAAGAGCCTTTAAAGTTATTCGCGCTCACAAAGAGCTTGTCGCTGCACAATTTCGTTGCGCCGTAGAGGTTAATGGGGTTAGCGGCTTTATCGGTGCTTAGGGCGATGACCTGACTGATGGCGTTTTTTAAGCATGCGTTAATCACGTTGCTCGCTCCCATGATATTGGTTTTAATGCATTCTAGGGGGTTGTATTCAGCGATGGGCACATGCTTGAGCGCGGCCGCATGGATACAAATATCCACGCCCTCTAAAGCGTAATTCAAGCGCTCTAAATCCCTGACATCGCCGATAAAAAAACGCATCCTGGGATCATTAAATTCCATGGCCATTTCGCTTTGTTTCAATTCATCTCGGCTATAAACAATGATTTTTTTAGCGTTGGTGGTGTCTAAAACTTTACGAACAAAGCATTTGCCAAAACTCCCAGTGCCTCCGGTGATTAAAATCGTTTGGTTATCCAACATGTTTTGATTGTTTGGCATGTTTTACCAGCGATAGCCTAAGGAAGCGCTAAAGATTCTCAATTGCCCAATGTTTGGGGATTGATACAAACTGGAGCGGTTGCTCTTAAAGGTAAAACTCCCCGCCACGCCCAAATCAAAGCCTCTAAAGTTGTATTTCGTCCCAAAAGCCACGGTATAGCCATTAGAATCCGGAATGCCTATCGCATCTTGGGGGCTTGGGGCTTGGTCATAATCAAAAGCGCCCATTAAACGCAGGCTTTTACCCATGTAAGTTACCCCTAATCTAAAGGTGTTCGTGTCCCTCCAGCCAGCCCCCATGTTCATCACGCTTTTAAAATTCGCTAGGCCTACCATTTTTTTAAGCGTTTCAGAGTTTAGTGAAGCCACTGTTCCGCTTAAGCCCTTATAAGTAGCGTTCGCAAAATCAGGGGTTACTAAGAATTTATTCCCTTGACTCCAAAAGGTGCGCTCAAACACCCCCTCAATCCTTAGGCGATCTTTAAAAAATTGGTGGGCGTAGGCCAGGCTAAGGGTTTGGGGGAGTGAAACATTGATATTCAAACTGCCTTTAGTCAACACGCTCCCTAAAGAAGGGCCAAGCTCTGTGATAGCTACTAAACCGCCCTGCATGTTAAAGGTAACCGAAGAATTATACACCACCGAAAACATCCCATGATCAAAGACGCGTAAACTCGAACCCACTCTATAGCCCCCCGATATGCCTTGCCCGTTAGATTTTTGCACGACTTGAGTCGTGCCGTAAAGATTCGCGCTCGCTTTCACCAAGCCGCTATAACCCATGATTTTTTTCAAGCCGTTGTAAAACTCTTGACAGCTTTGATCGCTCATATCCCCACCGGCTTTTTGGCAATTAAGCGCCGGCTGGTAGCCAATATTGCCCAATAAAGTCATCATGTTGCTTGGCACTTGATCGGCAAAAACATTGTTGGGTAGATTTAAAATTTGCTCCGCGCTCAAAACCGAAGCGCCTTCTAAAGGCACATAAACGGTGTTATTAAAGCTCCCGGTCGCATAAAGTCCCCTTAAACCCACCCCCACAGAAAAGCGCTTATTAACAGTGTAACTCATGCTAGGGGCAAGCTCCACCATCATGATGAAAACGTCATGCAAAAATTCCCCCCCTTTACCGTTCCATTTCATGCCCAACCCGCTAGGAGCGGTGAAACTCCCCCCAAAAGTGAAGCCGTTATGCGTGCGTGTTTTATAAAAGAATTTGGGTAAAACGAAATTAGTCGTCCCTGTCCAGCCATTCACGATTTGAGTGTCAGGATTTGAAGCGAGCGTTACAACTTTTTGATTGGTTAGATTCATCAGCCCTTGAACACGACTGATTGCTTGTGGTAAGCCATTGGTAGCGGCCGTATTGCCAAGCGCTTTAAGGATATTGCCAAGCCCTATAGTGTTGATGATGCCTAAAATATTTTGTTGGCTTTTATCAATTTCTAAACTCGTTACCGAATACAAGCCTTGATTAGTCGTAGGGACTTTAAAGCTAAAGGCCGGGATATTGATCACGGTGGTGGTCATTTCAAATTCGCTTCTGTTTTCACCCCAATCGTTAGTGAAGCCCATATTCGCCGGGTTATAAAAGGAAGCGTCAGCGCCCCTAGCCCCAGCGACATAAGCCGAGCCTAAAGCCGTGCCATTCAGGCTTTGCTCTTGGATTTTAAAGCCATTGGCATAAGAAAGCAAGGGCAGGCTCAGAGCGATTAAATGGCGTTTTTTGAGCTTTTTAAAATAACAGAATGAGGAAAAGTTTTTCATTGAAGCTCGCTATCAGCGTTTTCATTGTCTTCTAAATCTTGTAAAGAAGGCTCATAGGGTTCAATCCTAATGGCAATTTTTTGCGTCAAATTTTGGAAAGAAATCAGGCCATTTTTTCTTTCATAAAGGATAATTTCCCCGCTTTTTTGAAACCTTTGGATCACGTATTCAGGAGTTAGGTGGCGCTTGCCCAAACCTTTAAAAATATCCCTCCCTAAAACAATATCATCAAACAAATCCCCATAGCTCACCTTACCAAACAAATCCCTTGCAGCAATCCATTTAGCCGAACATTTTTGGCTAAAACAAATGTTTCGTTTAGTCATATAAATATCGCCCACTCTTTGGCTGAGCTTATAAAGGGTTACTTCAATATTATGGTCTTTATCGGTTTTAATCGTGCCGTAATCATAAAAGCGAAAAACCGGCGTGTTGATATAAATGAGCCTGAATTGGCGTAAGGCATTCAAAGTCTCTTCTCTTTTTTTATAGGCTTCTTCTTGTCTGATCTGCTCCTTAGTTTTGGGGGTTTGCTTAGAAAAAGGGTGCTTAGAGCAAGAGACAAAAAAAAGCGTCATGAAAAATAATAAAAAAGCGCTTTTAAAATACCGCATGATTATAGAGTAAGAGGGTTTATCCTCTCGCTCCGCTCAAAATGCGATACCAAATCCTGCCGTCTAATTTAAGCTCCATGCTCACTTGACACAAGCCGTCTTTATAGATGGTCTCAGTGATTTCAGCGTTACGAATGAGGGCGTTGACTCTCGTTTTAATCACGGAATTTTGCAAAACCATGTCTTTGACGGTGTCTTGAGCGTTCACTCTAATACCATACATTTTTTCACCTAGTTGGCGGTAGCCATCAACAATGGCCGCTCGCTTGGCCAAAGCCAAGGCTTGAGAGGGCGAAATGGTGGATTCTGGAGCCACACCCATGCCCACCGCATTCAGTTCAATGACATTATTAGGCGTGAGAATGGGGGTGTTAGGGATAGCGTTAGTGGGGTTAGAACTAATGATAGGCTGATCGTTATTCTCAATGCGAGGGCTTGGGAGAGGCTGAATGCTCTTTCTAGGGGTGAAATTGGTTGGGGGATAAATGGGGGCTTGCAAGCCGTTAGCTGAAGGGGGGATTAACTGGGCGTTAGTGTTACGCTTTTTAAAGAGACTGCAACCACTCATCAAAAGAGCGGCAACGAGCAATGAATTGATACCAAAAAAGGCAGAGTGCAAACGCATGGGCATTTTCCTTAAAATGAGTTCATCAAGGCTATTATATCATTTTTGAAGGGATTTGTCATGCGGATATTCTTAATAATCTTATAAGGTTAGTGGGTTTTAATTTAAATTCTAGGGGATTATGATTTGTTTTTGGCTTTCCTAAAATTTTAAATAGGGATAACTCAATTTTTAAAAAAGGGGATTTTAATGGCTTGATTTTATCGTTTTAAGATTTTATTTTACGATAAAACCCATTTTTTAAGTTTGATTTTTAAACCCATTTTCTTAAATAGGATAAGGGGTATTTTGAAAAATCCTCCCTTACAACCCCCCAACTAAAACCCCTTAAAGAGCGCTTTTTAAGAGGTTATCGCTTGTTTTTTGAAAGATCTTTTTAATTGTAAAAAATGCTTTGAATATTTTTTAAATAAGATGAAAAATAAAATATTTTTTTGAGTGCTTTTTAAGGATAAGGTTAAATTTTTAAGTTCTTTTAATTACCTTATTTCAATTACCTTATTTCATCAAAAACACAAACAACGACTATTTTAAATCCCTATGATAGTAAAAATAATGCGAGTGGTGTCCTTGGCGGGATTCGAACCCACGACCTTACGATTAGGAATCATACGCTCTATCCAGCTGAGCTACAAGGACATAAGAAAGCAAGAAGCTTTATTGATAAGCCCCTTGCTGAGTGGATCAGACTTACTTGCCTTCTTCAACTTTTTGTTTAAGGATTTTGCCGGGTTTGAATTTAGGTACTCGTTTGTCTTCGGTTTTATAAGTTTTATCGCTTCCTGGAACTTTACCTTCTTTGCCTTTTTGCTCTGCGGTTTCAAATTTGCCAAAACCAATCAATTCCACGCTCTCACCCTTGCTTAAAGCTGTTTCTACCGCCAGAGTAAAGGCGTTGATCGCTTCTTCAGCTTCTCTTTTGCTGTTGTATTTACCCGCTTCTTTAACCAAATCAATAAATTCCGCTTTGTTCATGTGGATAACCCCTTTTCTAATAGATGCCAAAACCAAGCGATTCAACCGCTTAGCCTGACTGATTGAGCGGTAATTATAATCAAATCCTAAAGATAAATCAAGCAAAAACGCTTTTTTAAGGGGGTTTAATGCATAAAAAATTTAATTTTGTTGAGCGCTCTTTTTATCTTTAGCGTTAAGGATTAAAGGCGTGCCTAAAAAATTAAATTCTTTCCTTAAGGTGTTAATCAAATAGCGTTTGTAACTGAAATGCAAGGCTTTAGGGCGATTCATTATAAGAGAGATTTGAGGGGGTTTGGTGGCAAATTGCGTGGCGTAATACACTTTCACTAATTTCCCGCCATCGCTTGGCAAGGGGTGTTTTTGGGTGGCTTGAGAAATCACGCTATTGAGTGAGCTTGTGGGAATGCGTTTGGAAAAACACTCATAGACTTCTATGATTTTATGCTTGATCTCATCTATATGACGCGCTTTTAAGCAGCTGGTTGTGATCACAGGGGCGTATTCCAAAAAGCGGAATTTCCTTTTTAAGGTTGCCATGATCTCTTCATAAGGGGCGTAGCGGATGTCCCATTTGTTTAAAATGAGAATGATGCCTAAAGAGTGTTTATCCGCTAAAGAGCTGATCTTTTCGTCTAATTCCACAAAAGGAGCGCTCACATCTAAAACTAAAAGCGCGATGTGGGATTTTTCTAAGGCTTTTTGCGTGCGTTCTAGCGCGTATTTTTCAATGCCTAAGATTTTACCCCTATGCCTGATGCCAGCGGTATCCACGAAGCAGATTTTTTGATCGCCTATTAGAATGGTTTCATCTATGGGGTCAATGGTCGTGCCAGCCACGCTAGAGACAAGACTCCTTTCTTTTTTTGTGAGCGCGTTTAAAAGCGAACTTTTGCCCACATTCACCCTCCCAATGATGCCTACTTGAATGATTTCTTCTTCTTTAGTTTCTTCTAAAGCGTTATTAGGGGTTTCTAGGCTTTCTAAAATATCCGCATCCAAATCTTGCTCTATGATTTGGTTTAAATTCAGCACATTCAACACCGCATCAATTAATGCGCTAATGCCCCTATTGTGCGAAACGGAGATGTTAAAACTCCTTGGAATGCCAAAAGAAGAAAACGCATAAGCTCGCTCTTTTTCTTTGTCGTTATCAATTTTATTGATCACTAAAAAGCAGTTAGGGTTGATCTTAAAAACCTCTCTAAAAAGCTTGATGTCTTCATCGCTAGGGATAGACTTGCCATCCACAACATATAAAATCAAATCGCTCGTTTGAGCGGCTTTTAAATTAAGGGCTTTGATTTCTTTAGACAAAAGAGCGTCTTTAGCCATGCCCCCTGTGTCTAACAATTCCACTTCATGGCCGTTCAATGCGATTTTTCGTTTGTTAATGTCTCGTGTCGTGCCTGCAAAATCTGAAGTGATAGCGATCCTTTCTCTAGCCAGGCGGTTAAATAGTGAGCTTTTCCCCACATTAGGTTGGCCTAAAATCGCAATGGTTTTTAAAGTTTTAGGGCTTGTATTCATCTTTTTTATCGCTTCAATTTAATCAAAATTAGATTACAATATTATAGTTATTTAAAGCTTAAATAAGGGTCTAGTATTGTTTTTAGTCAAAAAAATAAGCGTGGCAATAATGATTTTAATAGGCTTTTTAGCTTGCTCGCAAGAGAGGTTTATTAAGTTGCAAAAAAAAGCCCAAGAGCAAGAAAATGACGGCTCTAAACGCCCCAGCTATGTGGATTCGGATTATGAAGTCTTTAGCGAAACGATTTTTTTACAAAACATGGTGTATCAGCCTATAGAGAAAAGAAACGCTTTTTTCCAACTAACCAACGACGAAGACAATGACCCTAAAGAAACTCCTTTGATTTTATTGAATGAGCCAAGCGATAATAATGAAAAAAACCCGCCCTTATACCCAAATGATCCGCATAACAACGCTAACAATGCCAATAATGATACAAAAAACCCATTCCTTTACAAGCCTAAAAGAAAAACAAAAAATCCAAAACTCATTGAATATTCCCAACAAAATTTCTACCCCCTAAAAAATGGGGATATTATGATGAGTAAAGAAGGGGATCAATGGTTGGTAGAAATCAAATCCAAAGCCTTGAAGCGTTTTTTAAAAGATCAAAACGATAAAGATCGCCAGATCCAAACTTTCACTTTTAATGACACTAAAACGCAAATCGCGCAATTTAAGGGCAAGATTTCTTCGTATGTTTATACCACCAATAACAGCGATTTGAGTTTGAGGCCTTTTTATGAATCGTTTTTGTTAGAAAAAAAGAGCGATGATCTTTATACGATAGGGGATAAGGCTTTAGATACGATTGAGGTTTCAAAGTGTCAAATGGTGTTAAAAAAGCATTCAACCGATAAATTAGACAGCCAGCATAAAGCCATCAGTATTGATTTGGACTTTAAAAAAGAACGCTTTAAGAGCGATACGGAACTCTTTTTAGAATGTCTTAAGGAAAGTTAAGGCTTTTATTACAATAATTTAGATTTTTTGGGTAGCATATAAATTAAATATTACAAAGTGATGAGAGAGAGAATGTCAATGTGGATCACCCAAGAAATCACGCCGTATTTGCGTAAAGAATACACCATAGAAGCGAAATTATTAGACGTTAGAAGCGAGCATAATATCTTAGAGATTTTTAAATCTAAGGATTTTGGCGAGATTGCGATGCTTAATTGCCAGTTGCTGTTCAAGAATTTTTTGCACATTGAAAGCGAGTTGCTCGCTCATATGGGGGGTTGCACTAAAAAGGAGCTTAAAGAGGTTTTAATCGTGGATGGGTTTGATTTGGAATTAGCCCACCAGCTTTTTAAATACGACACGCATATAGATTTTGTGCAAGCAGATGAAAAGATATTAGATAGTTTTATTAGTTTTTTCCCCCATTTCCATGAAGTGAAAAACAATAAGAATTTCACGCACGCTAAACAACTTTTAGATTTAGACATTAAAAAATACGATTTGATTCTTTGCTTGCAAGAGCCGGATATTCATAAAATGGATGGTTTAAAAAGAATGCTTAAAGAAGATGGCGTGTTTATTTCGGTGGCCAAACACCCACTATTAGAGCATGTGAGCATGCAAAACGCCCTTAAAAACATGGGCGGAGTTTTTTCTGTTGTCATGCCTTTTGTAGCGCCTTTAAGGATTTTGAGCAATAAGGGTTATATTTACGCTTCTTTTAAAACCCACCCCTTAAAAGATTTAATGACGCCAAAAATAGAAGCGCTAAAAAGCGTGAGGTATTATAACGAAGACATTCATAGGGCTGCATTCGCTTTGCCTAAAAATTTACAAGAAGTCTTTAAAGACAATATCAAATCTTAAAATGGTTTTAAAAAACGCTATCGCTCTCACAGGGGGGATAGGCACCGGTAAAAGCACCACCATTAAAATATTGGAATCGCAAGGCTATAAAATTTTAGATGCGGATAAGATCGCCCACCAATTATTGCAAGAGCATCGGTTAAAAATCGCCCAACATTTTGGATCAGATATTTTAGAAAAAGATATTCTTAACAGGAAAAAACTTGGCACGATCGTGTTTCAAAACGCTCATGAGTTAAAATGGCTAGAGGATTTTTTGCACCCCTTGATCCGTGAAAGCATGCTTAAAAAAGCCTATGAATTAGAAAAAAATCATCAAGCGTATTTTTTAGACATCCCTTTGTTTTTTGAAGTGGGGGGAAAAGAGCACTACCCTGTGAGTAAAGTGGTTTTAATCTATGCGCCTAGGGCTTTACAAATTGAGCGCCTTTTAGAGCGAGACAAACTCAAAGAAACTGAAATTTTGCAGCGCTTAAGTTGCCAAATGGATATAGAGCAGAAACGCGCCATGAGCGATTATGTTATAGACAACAGCTCCAGTTTAAAAGATTTGAATAAGCGAGTTGAACGCTTTTTAAAAACGCTCTTATAAGCTCGTTTTATATGTAAGCATGTTAAACTACCATTAAATTTTTTGTAAGGCTAAAACATGATCACTTTAAAACAAGCCCTTTCTTTATCCCAAGATGAATTAGAAACCCTTAAAAACGAAATTGACGCTAAGGTTAGAGCTTCAGATTTGAACGCTTATATTAAAGCCCCTAGCCTTAATGGCGCTAGCGCTAAAGGGGTGCCGATCCTTATTAAAGACAATATCAGCGTGAAGGGGTGGGAAATCACTTGCTCCAGCAAGATTTTAGAAGGCTATGTCGCTCCTTATCATGCGAGCGTGATGGAAAACTTGCACCAAAACAGCATGGCAGGGTTTGGGCTTTCTAATATGGACGAGTTTGCGATGGGAAGCACTACGGAGTCTAGTTGTTATGGGATCACTAAAAACCCACGAGATAAAAACAGAGTGCCTGGAGGGAGTAGCGGAGGGAGCGCAGCAGCCGTGGCGGGCGGCTTAGCGGTGGCGGCTTTAGGGAGCGATACGGGCGGGTCTATCAGGCAGCCGGCGAGCTATTGCGGGTGCGTGGGGTTAAAGCCCACTTATGGGAGGGTGAGCCGTTATGGTTTGATCGCGTATTGCTCTAGTTTTGATCAAATCGGGCCTATCACGCAAAATGTAGAAGACGCTTCTATTTTATTTGACGCAATTAGTGGGTATGATAGCAAGGACTCCACGAGCGCGAATCTCAAACCCACGCAAACCTTTAAAAACCTTAACAGAGATAAACGCTTTAAAATCGCTACCTTAAGGGATCACATTAAAGACGCGAGCCATGAAGTGCAACTCGCTTATGAAAACACCCTTAAAGCCTTGAAAGAAATGGGGCATGAGATTGTGGAAAAAAAGATGTTGGATTCGCATTATCAAATCTCTATCTATTATATTATCAGCATGGCTGAAGCGAGTTCGAATCTGGCCAGATTTGATGGGGTGCGTTATGGGAGGAGGGCTGAAAATATTAAAGATTTGAAAGAATTGTATCTCAAAAGCCGCAGTGAAGGTTTTGGCGATGAGGTGAAACGGCGCATCATGCTAGGGAATTTTGTCTTAAGCAGCGGGTATTATGACGCTTATTATTTGAAAGCCCAGCAAATGCGTTTGATGGTTAAAGAGCAATACAACAAGATTTTTGAAGAAGTGGATTTGATTTTCACCCCTGTAGCTCCTACGACCGCCCACTTGTTCAATTACCATGCAAGCCCTTTAGAAATGTATTTGAGCGATATTTACACGATTGGGGCGAATTTGAGCGGTTTGCCGGCGCTTTCTTTACCGGTCGCTAAAGATCCTTTAGGCTTGCCCATAGGGATGCAATTCATTGCTAAGGCTTTTGATGAGCAAAGCCTTTTAGATGTTTCTTACGCTTTAGAACAAGAATTAGATTTAAAATTAGATTAAGGATAGAAAATGAGAATTTTACAAAGGGCTTTGACTTTTGAAGACGTGTTGATGGTACCTAGAAAATCTAGCGTTTTACCTAAAGATGTGAGCTTAAAATCTCGCCTAACTAAAAACATTCGTTTGAATATCCCCTTTATTAGCGCGGCTATGGATACGGTTACAGAGCATAAAACCGCTATCGCTATGGCGCGCCTTGGGGGTATTGGCATCGTGCATAAAAACATGGATATTCAAACGCAAGTCAAAGAAATCACTAAAGTTAAAAAAAGCGAGAGCGGGGTGATTAATGATCCTATTTTTATCCATGCACACAGGACGCTAGCGGACGCTAAAGTCATAACGGATAATTACAAGATTTCAGGCGTGCCTGTGGTAGATGATAAGGGGTTGTTGATCGGGATTTTAACCAACAGAGATGTGCGCTTTGAAACCGATTTGAGTAAAAAAGTGGGCGATGTGATGACTAAAATGCCTTTAGTTACCGCTCATGTAGGCATTAGTTTGGATGAAGCGAGCGATTTGATGCACAAGCATAAGATTGAAAAATTGCCCATTGTGGATAAAGATAATGTTTTAAAAGGCTTGATCACGATTAAGGACATTCAAAAACGCATTGAATACCCTGAGGCTAATAAAGATGATTTTGGGAGGTTGAGAGTGGGGGCGGCTATTGGAGTGGGGCAGTTGGATAGGGCTGAAATGTTAGTTAAAGCGGGGGTGGATGCGTTGGTGTTAGACAGCGCGCATGGGCATTCGGCGAACATTTTACACACTTTAGAAGAGATTAAAAAAAGCTTGGTGGTGGATGTGATTGTGGGGAATGTAGTAACTAAAGAAGCCACAAGCGATTTGATTAGCGCGGGAGCGGACGCTGTTAAAGTGGGTATTGGGCCAGGAAGCATTTGCACCACTAGGATTGTGGCTGGAGTGGGAATGCCCCAAGTGAGCGCGATTGATAATTGCGTGGAAGTGGCGTCTAAATTTGATATTCCTGTGATTGCAGATGGAGGGATCCGCTATTCAGGCGATGTGGCTAAGGCTTTGGCTTTGGGGGCATCAAGCGTGATGATAGGCTCTTTACTCGCTGGCACAGAAGAATCTCCAGGGGATTTTATGATTTATCAAGGGAGGCAATATAAAAGCTATAGGGGCATGGGCAGCATTGGGGCTATGACAAAGGGGAGTTCTGATAGGTATTTTCAAGAGGGTGTAGCGAGTGAAAAGCTAGTCCCAGAAGGCATTGAGGGGCGTGTGCCTTATCGTGGTAAGGTTTCGGATATGATTTTCCAATTAGTAGGGGGCGTGCGCTCTTCTATGGGGTATCAGGGGGCGAAGAATATTTTGGAATTGTATCAAAACGCTGAATTTGTAGAAATCACTAGCGCGGGGTTAAAAGAAAGCCATGTGCATGGCGTGGATATTACTAAAGAAGCCCCTAATTATTATGGGTGAATTTTAAAAGAAAACAAGACAAATCGTTAAAAAACTCGTTAAAAAGCTTGGTTTAATGAGTTTTTAAAACTTAATTGCTACAATTAAGGAAATTTTCAATAAGGCTTAGAGAAACTTTTTCATGGAACACAGAGTATTTACTATTGCTAATTTTTTTAGCTCCAATCATGATTTTATCACTGGGTTTTTTGTCGTTTTGACAGCGGTCTTGATGTTTTTCATTTCGCTTGGCGCGTCGCGCAAAATGCAGATGGTGCCTATGGGTTTGCAGAACGTGTATGAGAGCATCATTAGCGCGATTTTGAGCGTAGCTAAGGATATTATAGGCGAAGAATTGGCCCGCAAATACTTCCCCCTAGCAGGCACGATCGCTTTGTATGTCTTTTTTTCTAACATGATAGGCATCATTCCAGGTTTTGAATCCCCTACGGCTAGTTGGAGCTTTACGCTGGTTTTAGCGCTGATTGTGTTTTTTTATTACCATTTTGAAGGCATTAGAGTGCAGGGTTTTTTTAAGTATTTCGCTCATTTTGCAGGCCCTGTGAAATGGCTCGCCCCTTTCATGTTCCCTATTGAGATCATCTCGCATTTTTCTAGGATCGTGTCTTTATCGTTTCGTTTGTTTGGGAATATCAAGGGCGATGACATGTTCTTGCTCATCATGCTTTTATTAGTGCCTTGGGCGGTTCCTGTAGCGCCCTTTATGGTTTTGTTTTTTATGGGGATTTTACAAGCTTTTGTTTTCATGATTCTCACTTATGTGTATTTGGCAGGGGCCGTTTTAACCGATGAAGGGCATTAAGCAAAACATTCTTGTTTGGCTTTAATGTTGTTTTTTAAAACTTTGTTTTATGGTAAAGCTTTTAAAAGGATAGGGGGTGATTTTGAAACCATGCTCCCCATATCCCTTAATAACGCTTTTTAAAATTACCGCTTGCTTGTGTAAGTTCTATTTTATTATCAATACCCAATTTTAATAGCTTTTATAATTTTTTAAGCAATCATTAGATAAAATCCACCATACTTCTGTTTTGGATGTGTTTGGGTTTTAGAAGTGTTACTTTTTTATAACTTTTTCATATTCTTATGGGTAGGTTGTCATTTTTTTACCGGAGAATTTTATCTTGAAAAACATTTATGTAGGGAATTTGGTTTATAGCGCTACCAGTGAGCAAGTCAAGGAGCTTTTCAGTCAATTTGGCAAGGTGTTTAATGTCAAGCTGATTTATGACAGAGAAACGAAGAAACCTAAAGGTTTTGGCTTTGTGGAAATGCAAGAAGAGGGCGTTAGCGAAGCGATTGCTAAATTAGACAATACGGATTTTATGGGCAGAACGATTAGGGTAACCGAAGCTAATCCTAAAAAATCTTAATAACATTAGAAAATAATTTTCTGATGCACTTTCATTTTCTTAATGCGTCTTATTTAGATTGTGTATAGAAGCTAAAAGGGTTAAAACCCTTTTAAAATTCGTTTGAAATTTTAATCCATTTTTAAAAAAGCGATTAAAAACTAGTCTTATTTTAATTAAATTATTCTAATCAAATAGGGACAACTAAAGCTTTAAAACGCTCGTTAGTATTTTTTACAATTTTATTATGAGTCATACAAACTGCCAATATTTCAAATATTTGAAATGGAGTTCTCTCATTAAAGCGATTTTAGGGCTATAGGGTTCTTCTTTTCGCGCTATCGTAGAGATTTGCTCATCATCAGCGATCACAAAAGGTTGTAACACCAGATTTTTGACGCCATGGATAAAAGTAGCGTCCATTATCGTATCCACAGGAACAACCCATTTTCGGCTGTGTTTCAAAAAAACTTTGGCAATCTTGGGCGTGATCACATAGCCTTGCGTCCCCACTCCTTCGCTATAAGTTTTAATGATCCCTATGTATTCTTGTATCTCTTGGTTTTGATGATCTAACGGCTCAATTTTGACATTGGGGTCATATAATAAATGCATCAAACGCACATAGTCTAACTCTTGGATGTGTTTTTCTAAAAAATCCAAGCCCTCTTTAAAATCCTCTTTTAAGGTTATATCGTCTTCTAAAATACAGATCGCTTCATTGAGTTCTATGCATTTTTCCCACAAGGAATAATGGCTCGCATAGCACCCAAGCTCCCCCAAGCTCATAAATTTCGCACAATACTTTAAAGCGTAATAAAACTTAGAAACCTCACTGATAGGATTGGTTATAATCCCCATGTCTTTGATGTTTTGCGTGATGAAATAAGGGTGTAAATGCTTTTTCACTAAGGGGTGCAACCCGCCTTCAAAAGTTTTAGAATAAATCGCATCAAAAATTTGCGCTTGGTGGTGGGTAGCATTGATGCTATTGAGTAAAGTCGTGGTGTCTCTAAAAACCAAACCAAATGTATCGCACACTTTTTGATTTAAAGAAATGATAAAAACACGCAAAGCTTAGACTCCCATAATTTTTAATAGAGTATATCGTTTTTAGGCTCTGTTTTACAATAAAACTCTTAAGAGAATAGGGGGTATTAAAATAGTTCTCTCCCCTACAACCCCCAACTAAATCCCAACAACCCCCTAAGGAGCGCTTTTTTGATTAAACAAGTTCTTTTATTATATTGATTGTAAAAAATGTTTTGAGCGTTTTTAAATTTTGTGATCAATATTTAATTAAAACAAAGCAAGAGAATGAAATCGCATTGCAACTAAACAAAAAACTAAAATACCTTACAAGTTTTGAAAATCCAATGAATGTTTGAAGCGAGAACTTATAACCCTAAAATCTAGGGTTATAAGCTTGATTTAATGGTGTTCTAAATAAGAAATCACGCTTAAAGCCGCCGTAGCGCCATCGCTTGCCGCACAAACCACTTGCTTAGGGGCAAAAATGCGAATATCTCCTGCTGCAAACAAGCCTTGAACATTCGTTTTCATGGAAAAATCCACGACAATAGAGCCGTATTCATCGCATTTGCATAGCATAGAGCCGTCTTCTTGTTTCAACACAGCGTTATTCACATCATAACCCACAAAAATAAAAAACCCCGGCACAATTAATTCTCTTGTTTCATTAGTGGCTGTGTTTTTAATGCTTAAAGAAGACACGCCAGAAGCATCGCCCTTGATTTCTTCCACCACATAAGGGGTTAAAAACTCAATCTTATCATTGTTTTTGGCATGTTCTAAAGTGATAGGCGCACACCTAAAACCATCTCTTCTGTGGATGAGATAGACTTTTTTGCAGATATTGGCCAAATAAATCGCCTCTTCTACGGCGGTATCGCCCCCACCAAGCACCGCTACTTCTTTATTTTTGTAAAAGAAGCCATCGCATGTCGCGCAAGTGCTCACGCCTTTGCCCCAATATTCTGACTCGCCTTTGATGCCTGTGCGTTTAGGGCTACCACCGGTAGCGATGATCACGCTCTTAGCTTCAAAAGTCTTGCCGTCTTCTGCCAAAATAACAAAATGAGAGTCTTTTTTAGAAACCCTTTGAATGGCGGTCATTTCATGCTTCAAGCCAAAGCGGAAGCATTGCTCTTGCCATGGTTGCATGAAATCCAACCCGCTCACCACTTCCTTAACGCCCGGATAATTTTCAATCTCACTGCTGCCAGTGATTTGTCCTCCAGGCATTCCTTTTTCAAACAAAACGGCGTTTTTAACACCGCCTCTAGTGGCATAAAGCCCTGCACTCAAACCTGCAGGACCACCTCCAATAATCGCGCAATCTATCATGCTATTAGCCTAGAAGTTTGTTTAATTGTTCTTTTAAAGCGACTTTAGTTTGCACGCCCACCAACTGATGAACCACTTCGCCATCTTTTGTGAATAAAAGCGTGGGAATGCTCCTGATACCAAATTTCGCACTCAATTCTTCTTGCTCATCGGTATTGACTTTACAAATCTTAGCCTTACCTTCATATTCGCTAGCTAATTCATCAATCACAGGGGATAGCATCTTACAAGGACCACACCATGGCGCCCAAAAATCCACTAACGCAACCCCTTTTTTAATGGTGCTTTCAAAATTTTCTTCAGTTAATTCAATATAGTGACTCATTAGTTACTCCTAAATATATGATTTTGATTAACGAGAATTATATTAGCTTAAGAATGTTAATGAAAACGCATGGGTTTTGGATAAAAATCTAAAAAGTGATATTTTCTAAAAGCTCAAATTTACCATTTTTCACAATGAGGGCGTCAATGCAAAAATCGCTGTTAGGATCTTTTTGGGACAAATAACAGCGGATCGTTTTAATCATCTTTTTTAATTTACTCGGCGTGATCGCATAAATGGGATCAAAATTTTCCCCACTTTTGACTTCAATGAAATGCAAAACCCCTTTTTTCAAAGCGATAATATCAATTTCGCCAAATTGTGAAAAAAAGTTCCTTTCTATTATTTCAAACCCTAACGTTTTTAAAAATCCGCAAGCTTCTTCTTCAGCCTTTAAGCCCTTTTCTCTATGTTTGTTGTTCAAAAAACGCATTTAATTTTCCAAACGGATCATCTTAGGGGTATCCAACACGCTTTGTAAATTTTCAAGCTCTTTAAGGGCGTTCAGCATAGACTTTTCGTTGGTGGTGTGCGTGGAAAATAAGATTTTAGCCTTGTTGGAATGCAAGATTTCTTTTTGCAAGACATTGTTGAGTGAAATATCATTTTGGGCTAAAATCGCGCTAATTTGAGAAAAAACCCCTTTTTCATCGCTCACTAACAAGCGTGCATAATAAGCGCATTGGATTTCTTCTTTGGGTTTTAGGGGGAGTTTTTGAGGGGTTTCAAAGCCTAGCATTAGAGAGCTTTTTTTCCTTGCGATTTCTATAATATCGCTAATGACCGCGCTTGCGGTAGGCTCTCCTCCAGCCCCAGCCCCATAATACAAAGTCTCGCCCACCTTATCCCCTATAACGCTGATAGCGTTCATCACCCCATCCACTTTAGAGAGCATGCATTCGTTTTTAATCATGCTTGGATGCACCCTTAATTCAATGCAATCTGGGTGTTTTTTAGCGATGCCTAAAAGTTTGATGCTATAACCAAATTCTTTAGCAAACTCCATGTCGTCTGGCTCTATCTTTTCAATGCCTTCAATCAAAATTTCTTCTAATTTCGCATCAATACCATACGCTAAAGACGCTAAAATCAATAATTTGTGTGCCGCATCAATGCCTTTAATGTCAAATTCAGGGTTCAATTCCGCATAGCCTAAATGTTGCGCGTCTTTTAAGGCGTCCTTAAAGCTCGCTTGATTTTTAAACATCTGGCTTAAAATGTAATTGCTTGTGCCGTTTAAAATCCCTTTAAAAGAAAGGATGTGATTAGCGCTCAAGCCGTCTTTTAAAGCCTTGATAATAGGGATACCCCCACACACGCTCGCTTCAAAGCCTATGGGGGTGTTTTTAGCGGTTTGCTCTAATTCATAGCGGTGGTACGCTAACATGGCTTTATTGGCTGTAACGAAGGCTTTTTGTTTGGCTAAAGTTTTTTTAGCTAAAAGATAAGGCACTTCCACCCCACCCATAAGCTCCACGACAATATCAATTTCTTCATCTTCTATCAAGCTTTCTAAATCATTACTGATTTCAAAAGCATAGCCTTTGTGCTTTTTCACGTCTCGCACCACCGCTTTTTTAATTTTAATTTCCACGCCGGCCCTGTCTTTAATGATTTCTTGATTTTCTTGTAAGATTTTAGCGACCGCGTTCCCCACACACCCTAAACCCACAAGCCCTATATTCAATCTTTTTTTCATGTCTTTTCCTTTAATTTCGCTTTTTCAAAACGGCGTTTTTTTCCTGTTCGCTCGCTTTTTCTATCGCTTCAAAACTCCCAAAATAATCCAATAATTTTTTCACGCTAGCTTCTCCTATGCCCTTTTCTTTTAAAAGAGCGATTTGTTTCATGTTTTTAAGTTTAGTGGATCTATGGAAGTTTATTGCATACCGGTGGCTTTCATCGCGCAATTTTTGCACCCACTGCAAGCGTTTGTCGCTAGGAAGTAATTTAAAAGTATCGCTAGGCGTATGGATAATGTCTTTAGCGCCCCCTTTAGAACGATAAGCTTTAGAATCCCTTTTTTCTTTAGAAATAGCGATCACTTCTACAAAACTCCCGCTGCTTTTTAAAATTTCTAAAGCGATGTTTAATTGCGCCCTCCCTCCATCTATTACCCACAAATTAGGCGGTGGCTCTTTAGCAAAATCTAAGGCTCTTCTAGTGAGCAATTCGCTCATTTGAGCGTATTCATTAGAGCCTTTTAAATGGTAGCGCCGATAAGAGTTTTTTTGAAATGCATTGTTTTCATACACGACCATTCCCCCCACGCATTGGTTGTTGGCATGGTGGCTTGTGTCAAAGATTTCCACCCTATAAGGCACGCACTCTAAATTGAAAAGCGATCGCACCTCTTCTAAAATCAGATCTTCATTAGAGGTTTTTTCTTGGCTAAAAATCTCTTGAGCGTTTTTCATAGCGATTTCTATTAAAGCGAGCTTATCGCCTTTTTTAGGGATATTAAGAGCGATTTTTTTAGAATATTGATGAGAGATAAATTCTTGCAATTCTTTAAGCGTCTCATTAGAGCAAGCGCTCAATAAAATCTGTTCTGGTATCAAAGGCAAATGCGATTGGTAATGATTGATAATGGCTTGCTTCATCGCTTCATCGGTGTCAAACCCATTAAGGGAGTGGATTTTTTCAAACGCTGAAGAAATGATTTTACCCCCACGCATAAACATTTTCACTAACACCGCCTTATTGCTTGCGCCATAAAAAGCAAAAATATCCAAATCGTAGAGTTTGGCTAAATCCATGCAAGTGAAAGGGGCGATTTTTTGGATTTTATCTATCCTATCCCTATAAATTAGGGCTTCTTCAAAACGCAAGTTACTAGAAAGGCGCTCCATTTTCAATTCAAGCTCTTTGATGAGTTTGTCTTTATTTTCAATCATTTCTAAACATTCTTTAGCGATTTTTAAATATTCTTCTTTGGTGATTTTATCCTCGCATGGGGCTTTACAACGCTCTATTTGATAAAACATGCATGCCTTTTTATCCTTGATGCAATTTTTCTTTTGAACCAAAGGGAGCAATTCATACAAGCTGTCCAAAATATCCTTAACCCCGCTCGTAAAAGGGCCAAAATATTTAACGCCAGGCTGTTTTAAAATTTTTCGTGTGATTAAAGGGATAGGGAAATCAGTGGAAAAATCCATGTAAATATAAGGGTAAGTTTTATCGTCTCTTAAAAGAATGTTGTATTTGGGTTTGAGCTGTTTGATCAAAGAATTTTCTAAAATCAAAGCGTCTTGCTCGTTTTCCACTAAAATGGTTTCTAAAAAAGCGATTTGTTTGACCATCATTTGGATGCGCAAACTGATGCGATGGTTGGGCATGATTTCATTATTACGGATGGAAAAATAGCTTTTGATGCGCTTTTTTAAGTTTTTCGCCTTACCGATATAGAGCAGTTGGCGGTTTTTATCAAAATATTGATACACGCCACTGCTATTAGAAAGGTTTTTCAAACTGGACAATAAATCAGCCATTCATTCCTCAAAAAGACTGCGTTGGTAGTGGATCAAAGCGCGCGCTTTTTCAAAACATTCATGCAAACGAGCGTCTTTAATGGGGTTATGGAACAACCCTAAAGCGCTAGGGCGAAAAAAACGGGCTTGTTTTTTAATTGGGGCATAAAAATTGGCTTTTTCTAGCATGTCTTTAGGCACATAACCTAAAACTTCTAACCCATTCAACCCGTCAAACCCATAAGCATGCCCTTGCGTGTTTAAAAAGTGGCTGATTTCTTTAGCGAATCGTTGGTTAAATTCCTTAGAAGCCCAAAGATCTTTAAACGCAAAAAGCAATTTAGAATCTTTTATGAAGATAAAAAGCAAATTTTCTTGTAAACTTAAAGGCATAAAAACCTTAAGCTTTTTGAGTTTCAAAAGGGTTTCAAGCTTTTTATAAGACTTTTTTTGAATGAGTAAGGAGAAAATATTTTGTTCCATAAACTGATCTTAACATGCTTTTTAACGCTTGTAGCAATAACGATTCAAGCTTGCGGCTATAAAGCCCCCCCATTCAATGAAAAACCCGCTAAAAAAACTTCAAACAGCTCTAATTCTTCTATGCAAACGCCCACCAACAACACCACGCCAGAATTTTTAAACGAGCCTTAAAATCATTGCTCTTGTTTAAGGGCTTTGATTTCTAGGGTTTTTGTGGCTAACTTTTGCGCCTCGCCCTCATCATGCGTTACCATAATGAAAGTAGCGCAAGAATTTTGGTGTATCTCTTTGATGAGATCCTGTAAATTCTTACGATTAAAACTATCTAAAGCGCTAAAAGGCTCGTCTAATAAAATGAGTTCTGGCTTGTGGATAATCCCCCTAATGATGCCCACTCTTTGGGCTTGCCCCCCACTCAATTCATTAGGGAATTTATCCATAAGGCTCTCATCTAACCCCATTTTTAACGCTAAGGCTTTGGCTTCTTTTTGAGCGGTTTGTTTGTCTATGCCTTGTAAATTAAGGCAAAAAGTCATGTTTTGTAAGGCGTTTAAATGAGAAAATAAGGAATTGCCTTGAGCGATATAGCCTATTTTTTGGCGTAAAAAAGCGTTGTTTGAAAGGGTCTCATTAAAGATTTTAACGCTCCCCAAACTGGGTTTTAAAAGCCCTAAAATCAAGCCTAAAAGCGTGCTTTTACCGCTCCCGCTCTCCCCTAAAACGCATAAAAAATCCCCTTCTTGAATGCTTAAATTAAAATCTTTAAAAATCGCGCGATTGTGGTAGTTAAAAGACACATTCTCTATTGTAACGATTTCTTTCATGCTATAACCCTAAGCTTTCTAAAAAATCTTTAGCCACTATTTGGGGGCTTTTTTTCAACGCTTCCACCTGATAGTTTAAATCCTGCATTTTCTCATCGCTAATTTTTGCATTCAATTTTTCTAAGATTTCTAACGCTTCCGGATACTTTTTGATAATTTCTTTTCTCATAACAATACCGGCCTGATAATTAGGGAAAAACCCTTTATCGTCCTTAAGCACCTTTAAATCCAGCTGTTTGATTTGAGCGTCTGTAGTGAAGACGTCTAAAGCGTTGATTTTATGGGATTCAAAACTCTTATAACGCAAATTAATATCCATTTCATGCAAACTTCTAAAATGAAAGCGGTAAGCTTTCATTAAGCCCTTAAAAGCGTCCTCTCTTTCAAAAAAGTCAAACTCCGCACCAAAATCAAAATTTTGGCTATGAAGGGCTAAATCGCTGAAAGTTTCAATAGCGTATTTTTGAGCGTCTTCTTTAGAAATCGCTAAGGAATAGGTGTTATTAAAGCCCAAAAGCCCCACCCATAAAAGATTAAATTCCTTCTCATAACGCTTTTTAATCGTTTCAAAATCCACTTTTTGAGTCAAAGGGTTTTTGAGCGTATTCACCCAAGCGGTGCCGGTATATTCCACATACAAATCAAAATCGCCCCTAAGTAATGCCGGATGGATATTCATCGTCCCCCCGCCAATGCCAAACGCTCGCTTGATAGGAATATGGTGTTTTTCTAACAAAAGGCTTAAAATCTCGCCCAAAATATACTGCTCGCTGCTAGGTTTTGTCGCCACGACTAAGGGCTTTTCTTCCGTAGCGTTTCTAGGAATGAGCCATAAAGCGCTCGCTAGCAATAAAAAAAGAAACACCGCTAAATTAATATAAACTCCTCTTTTTTGTTTTTGGGTGGCGTTTTGAGAAAATAGGCGTTGCAAGGCGTTTTCATGCTGGAACACGCTCACAAATTGATCCGCTAAAACGCTAAAAAGAGCAATGATCAAACTGCCCGCCACTAAAAGCGTGGTGTTTTGCGTGTTTAGTCCTCTAAAAATCGCCTGCCCTAAACCCCCAGCCCCAATGAGCGCCCCAATCCCAGCCATCGCCACTAACATCACCACCGCAATCCTTAAGCCCGCTAAAATTTGGGGGATAGCGAGCAAGAAGTGCACCCTAAAAAACAACTCTTTGGGGTTACACCCTAGCCCGACAGCAGCCTTAATGACTTCTTCTCGCACCTCTTTTAAAGCGTTATAAGTGCTATGGACAATGGGTAATAAGCCGTATAAGACCAACACTAAAAGCGCGTTTTTTAACCCCACCCCAATCACAGGAATGAATAACGCAAATAACGCCAGCGATGGGATGGTGTAGAGGAAATTCACCGCAGGGAGCAAGAACGCTCTAGCCTTTGAGTTATAAAACACAAAAACCCCAATCAAAACCCCAAACACCAACACGATAAGACTAGAAAGCGCAACGATGATAAAATGCTGTGCGATCAAATCTATAAAATAAATGAAGCGATCATGAAATTCTTTTACCAAATATTTTACCATGCTTATTTTTAATACCATAACAACTAAATGCTGCGTAGCCACATCTACAAAATGGAGCAACCATTCATACAATTCTTTGATCAATTGTTTAAAAACGCCCATGCCTAGCATTATAACCAAACTTATTTGAATAAAGGGGTTTTAAAACGCTAAAGGCATTCTTTAATGTTGGTTGTGGGTTAAAACTGAAAGGTGCGTTTGCCTAGATTGGTGCTAACTTCTATCCATAGCGGCTGGTTTTCGCATAAAATTTCATAGGCTACGCTTTGATTCCTAACCAAAGAAACGCTTTTAGGCGTGGGGTAGAGCGAGCAAGAACGCCCTTGATTGATGTCAATTTTTAAAATAACCACGCTCTCCACCACAGCGCTCACCTTTAAATAATACGACTCCCTAGCCCCTTGCCATTCTAAATAGGGCGTTTCTTGGGGGACAATCTCTAAAGCCACCAAAGGGCTTTGAGCCAGTTTTAAGCGCGTTTTTTGCTCCTGCTCTTTTAATTCTTGTTCTCTGTTGATCCCCTTATCAATCAAATCAAAAAGGTTTGAAGAAGCGTCCTTTTCTCTAGCGATAAGGCTCGCTAACAACAAAAAGATTGACAAAAAAATTGGTTTCATGCGATTCATTCTTGCTGTTTGTGAGGATTGAATTCTTCATCTAAAATAGAATGGATCTTACTCAAATCGTTCGCATCGGTTGAAAAAAAGATTTCCACACGGTTGTTTTTCATTCTGTTTTCTAGGGAGTCATTAGGCGCGATAGGGTTGGTAGAGCCATAAGAAGAAAAAGACAATTGGTTAGGATCCACGCCGTATTGTATAAGGACTTTCATCACCCTATAAGCGCGATTGGCGGCTAATTCATAATGGCTTTTAAAACGGGTTTTAATTAAAGGCGTGTTGTCTGTAAAACCTCTCACATTAATATGCACCCTTTTAGGGAGTTTTTGAATGATTTTAGCGATCCGTTCAATATAAAGCATCATGTCTTGATTAATGGTATCTGATGCAGCGTTTTCAAACAGCAAATTAGAGGGGAGCTTTAAAATAGAGCCTTGATCAATTTGCTCTAAAACACTGCCTTCGCCTTTGCGAGCGATAGTGGCTTTTGTTTCGGTATTTTGCGAAGCCGGTTTGGAGCTTTCGCTCGCCATTTGCTCTTCTTCTTTCCCTGAATCAGGAGGGATCACTAAAACCGGCTGCATCGCCTCTGGCTTGGGAGCGTAATTAAAAATCTTAATAAATTCGGTTTTTAAGGCTTCCACTTTGGATTTATTGACCGCTGAAATGGCATAAAGAGCGATAAAAAGCGCGAGCAACAACGACAAAAAGTCCGCATAAGGAACCGCCCATTTTTCACCAGCGGGGCATTCGGTGGGTTTGTTTTTCTTAGCCATGTTTAGCCCTCAAATTGAGATTTTTTAGGTTCACCGGGAGCGATGTAGTTTAAGAGTTTGTTTTCTAAATCTCTTGGGTTTTCCCCATTAGCGATGCCTAAAATCCCTTCTAAAAGAACGGTTTTTTCTTTGATAATGTCTTTAGACTTAGCCTTGAGCTTATGCCCAAAAGGGCCAAAAATCGCATAAGAACACATAATTCCTGTAACAGTAGCCGTAAAAGCCCCAGCGATTCCTGCTGCCATTTCAGCCGGGTTATCTAGTTTTTGCAAGGCTAGCATAAGCCCCATAACCGCCCCCACTAACCCCATAGTAGGAGCGGTCTCACCGGCAGTCTCCCAATAATGAGCGGCGCCGTGGTAATACTCTTCCATTTCTTCAATGCTGATTTCTAAGCTTTCCTTAACGGATTTTAAATCCTTGCCATCTATGATCATAGACAAGCCATTACGGGTGAAATCGTCTTCAATTTGCGCCACTCGCCCCTCTAAACTCAACACCCCATCTTTTCTAGCCAGAGTGGCTAATTCCACTAAATTTTTAATGGTTTCGTTTAAATTGATTTTAGGGTTTAAAAAAACAATTTTTATCTCTTTGTAAGCGGCTTTCACGTAACGCGCATGCGTGCCTGTCATAGCGGCAAAAAGCGAAGTAGGCACGATGATGATGACTGAACTCAAATGGATAATGTGCAACGGGTTGCCATCTTCTAAAATATCGCCTAACGAAATAGAAGCGACCGCCAATACCAAGCCTAATATGGTTGATAAATCCAAAACTTACCCCTTAATCTAAATTTCATAATCTTGTAAATGCGTGATTTTATGCGTGCCACAAACCCTACAATCAGGGTTTTTGGGTGCTTGAATTTTTTTAAAATCCATCGTTTTAATATCGGCTATAAGTAAAGTATTTATAAGTAAAGTTTCAAACCCTAAAAAATATTTAAGGCATTCGCTCGCTTGGATACATCCTAAAACCCCAGGTAAGACCCCAAAAAGCCCTGAAATAGGATTTAATCCCTTTTTAGGGGGCTTATCAAAAACACACGCTAAGCATGCGCTATGGGGTAAAACGCTCATGCTTTGCCCCCTGTATTTTAAAACCCCGGCATGCGAATAGGGTTTTTGGGCTAACACGCAAGCGTCATTGATCAAAAATTTAGCGTTAAAATTGTCTGTAGCGTCTATAATAAAATCATAAGGTTCTATGAGAGAAAGAGCGTTATGAGCCTTAAAGCGTTCTTCAAAAGCCTCTATTTCAATACCCGCATTGAGTTGTTTCAAGCGCGCTTTCGCGCTAGAGGCTTTAGGTTGGTTTAAAAAATCCTGTGAATGGATAATTTGGCGTTGCAAATTACTCACATCTAGCACATCAAAATCTACAATACCTATTTTTCCTATCCCAGCGGCACACAAATACATCAAAACCGCTGATCCAAGACCTCCAGCCCCAATGACTAAAACGCTAGATTGTAAAAGCTTCAATTGGCCTTCTTCGCCCACATCTTCTAGCATGATATGGCGCAAATAACGCTCTTTTTCTAGCCGGCTTAACAATTAAGCCATCCTTGAAACCCAAATTTTAGAATGCTCTCTTTCGGCAAAAAAACTTGTTTTATCCCCATGCCCTGGATAAATTTCTATGTCTTTAGAAAAATCTAAATTTTGAAACCTTATTAAGGACTCTTTCATGTCTTTTTCATTAGAATAAGGGAAATCATAACGGCCAATGCTGCGATAAAAAATAAAATCCCCGCTAAAAATCACCCCTTCTATTTCTATGATAGAACAACCGGGCGTGTGTCCGGGAAAATGCCAGTATTTAATGGTAGTGTTTGCTATCTCTAAAGTGGTGCAACCCTTATTGCAAGGCACGCTAAAATTGGGGCTAAAAACCGGCATGCCTAAATGGAAAATATCATTTTCTAGCATAAAAACATCGTCTTTTGGGGCGTAAATGGGGGTGTCTTTAAGGGTTTTTGACAATTGAGCGCTATCCCATACATGATCATAATGCCCATGCGTGATTAAAATCGCCTTAGGGTTTTTGGCGTTTTCTAACACCCATTCGCTGCTAGAAAATCCGGGATCGATAATAAAATCTATCCCACTAGAAAGCTTCACAATATAAGCGTTTTCTTCCACCGCCCCGCATTCTCGCCTTAAAATTTCCAAACTTTAAACTCCCTACTAAATTAGCTTAAAAAGTCTTTATTATTGAATATCATAGCGCAAAAATAAGGCGATTTTGACTAGAATAGCGCTCTGTTATTGTTGGTTGAGATGAGTTTGAATGAAAGGAAAATCGTGCGTTCGTTTGGAAATTACATGCAAGAGTGGCTTTATGGAGAAAAAGGGTATTACAGAAAGGCGCTAATCGGTCAAAAAGGGGATTTTTACACTTCGGTGTCTTTGAGCAAGTTTTTTGGGGGCGCTATGGCGTTTTATGTCATCAAGCTTTTAGAAGAAGAAAAATTATTTTTGCCTTTAAAAATTGTAGAAATTGGCTCTCATCATGGGCATTTTTTGAGCGATATAGCCAGCTTTTTAAACGCTTTGAGCGTGGGCGTAATGGAAAAATGCGAGTTTATCAGCTGTGAGCCTTTAAAGGAATTGCAAAAACTCCAACGAACCATTTTCAAACAAGCCACGCAATTGGATCTGATGATCTGCGATCTGAAAGATCTAGATTTCAAGGGGCATGAAAGCGCGTTTGTTGTCTCTAATGAATTGTTTGACGCGTTCGCTTGCGAGATCATTAAAGACAACCAAATGCTTTTCATCACCCATGATCATCAGGGCGTTTGGGGCGGTATTGATGAACCCACTAAAGAACTTCTTAAAACTTTGAATTTAATACAAGGGTGCGCGCCGTTGTTTTTAGAGGCTTTCATTAAGGATTTGTTAGAGAAATTGAACGAGGCTTCTTCTTGGGTGTTTTTGAGCTTTGATTATGGCGGTGAAACAGAGCGGAAAGACATGCATTTAAGGGCTTTTAAAAACCATCAAGCGCTGGATTTTAAGGATATTTTAAATAATTTAGCTTCTTTGTATCAGCAAAGCGATTTGACTTATGATGTCAATTTTTCTTTGGTGCGTTTTTTGTTTGAAAAACACCACGCGCAATTTTCATTCTTCAAATCGCAGGCTAACGCTTTGCTGGATATGGGGCTTATGGGATTGTTAGAAATGTTTTCAAAGAGCGTGAGTTATGAAAGGTATTTAAAAAAAGCGGCTAAAATCAAGCCCCTAATTAGCCCTGGGGGTTTAGGGGAGCGTTTCAAAGCGTTAGAGTTTGTGAAAAAAAATAAAATGTAAAGCGTTTTGATAATCTAATAATAATTAATAATAATAAAGAGTTTGCGTATTTTTAAAGGGGGGATTGGTATCTTGGATTTTAGAATATTAAACACTAAGCATTTACTATGAAACACTACGCTTTCAAGGTTAGTTTGCGTGAAAAGTTGAGAGGGGCTAACTTGCTTTCTCAATTAAGGTAAGAGCGTTAGGACATTTTAATGAAAAAGTTTATTAAAATGCTAAGTTATAGTAAAGAAGGAAGGAATATAATACGCCTTTCGCTCTTACCTTAGGCGACATTATACCAAAAAAAAAAAAAAGGGGGTGTTATTTGAGCTTTATTTTTAACATTCTGTTTTTCTTTTTTACAAAATGAAACACTTTTTAAGTTTATTTATTTAATATTGGTGTTTAAAAGAAAGAATCGCTATAATTTGAAACAATTTAAGTTTGTTGATGGGATAAAAGGGGTTTTTTGAAAATTTTTCTTTCTTGCAAGTCTTTGTTGATTCAAAGGAGTTTGGAATTTTATTTGAGCGGTTACCTCTCTCCTGTGGAAGTTTGCGATCTTGTTTTAAGCGATGATGAAACGCTAGAGATTAATAAGCCCCTATGCTTTATAGAAGAATGCTTAAGAAAGCCTTTCACCAAACAGAGCGTGAAAGAAGATGTAAAAAATTTTTATCGCGCTTTAAAGACGAGCGAAAAACCTTGCGAAGAAATCCAATTTTCTAAAGAGCAAAAGATCCAGCAATTACTAGAAGAATACACCCAAAAATTATGCCAAATCATCAGCCAGTAAAAAAATTTAAAATTATTGGGGGGGCTTGTAAGGGATTGGGCTTGAATTTGCCTAACGTTTCTAGCACGCGCCCCACCAAAGCGATCGTAAGAGAGTCGTTTTTTAACACCTTGCAAGCAGAAATTAGGAGCGCGCATTTTATAGAAGTGTTTTCAGGCAGTGCTTCTATGGGGTTAGAGGCTTTGAGTAGGGGGGCAACAAGCGCGGTGTTTTTTGAGCAAAATAAAGACGCTTATAAAACGCTTTTAGAAAATATTGCACTTTTTAAAAACCGCCTGAAAAAGGAAATGGAAATCCAAACCTTTTTAGATGACGCTTTCAAGCTTTTGCCCACGCTGCGTTTAAAAAATGGCGTTTTGAATATTATTTATTTGGATCCGCCTTTTGAAACAAGCGGGTTTTTAGGGATTTATGAAAAATGTTTTCAAGCTTTAGAAAGGTTATTGAAACGCTTTAATCCAAAAAATCTTTTAGTGGTTTTTGAGCATGAAAGTCTGCATGAAATGCCTAAAAGTCTTGTAACTTTAGCTATAATCAAACAGAAAAAATTCGGGAAAACCACTTTAACTTATTTTCAATAGGAATAGGCATGGCAGAAGAACAAGAAAATACCGCGCAACAACCTCCCAAAAAAAGCAAAGCCCTTTTATTTGTCATCATTGGAAGCGTGTTAGTGATGCTTTTATTAGTGGGGGTGATTATCATGCTGCTTATGGGGAATAAGGAAGAATCTAAAGAAAACGCTTCTAAAAACACCCAAGAAGTTCAAGCTAATCCTATGGCGAACAAAAATCAAGAGGCCAAAGAAGGCTCTAATATCCAGCAATATTTAGTGCTTGGACCTTTGTATGCGATTGATGCGCCTTTTGCGGTGAATTTGGTCTCTCAAAATGGCAGACGCTACCTTAAGGCTTCTATTTCGTTAGAATTGAGTAATGAAAAGCTTTTAAATGAAGTCAAGGTTAAAGACACAGCGATTAAAGACACGATTATAGAGATTCTGTCGTCTAAAAGCGTGGAAGAAGTGGTTACTAATAAAGGCAAAAACAAGCTTAAAGATGAAATTAAGAGCCATTTGAATTCGTTTTTGATTGATGGCTTTATTAAAAATGTCTTTTTCACTGATTTCATTATTCAATAGTTTTAAATGATTGGCGTAGATATTGTCTCTATTGCTAGGATAGAAAAGTGTGTGAAACGCTTTGAAATGAGGTTTTTAGAGCGTTTTTTATCGCCAAGCGAGATTCTTTTATGCAAGGATAAATCTAGTAGTATCGCTGGGTTTTTCGCGCTTAAAGAGGCTTGTTCTAAAGCCCTTCAAGTGGGCATTGGTAAGGAATTGAGCTTTTTGGATATACGCATTTCTAAAAGCCCTAAAAACGCCCCCTTAATCACCCTTTCCAAAGAAAAAATGGATTATTTCAACATCCAAAGCTTGAGCGCGAGCATCAGCCATGACGCTGGTTTTGCGATAGCGGTTGTGATGGTTTCTTCGTCAAATTGATAAATAACGCATTCAAAAATTCCCGTAACATTCTGTTTTAAAAGGCGCTCGGTAGCTATTTAAAAAACACTAAAAACCTTTTTCAAATCGTTTTGATAACGAATTGTAAATAAATAAAATCAAACTTCAATTCTTAAGCTAATTATAATAATTATTTTTATAGTATGCATCGGTTTGAATTAAATGAGAAAGGTTATTATAATGAATGGTTATTTGAGGGTAAAAACCCCCTATTTTTTAGCGTTGGGCGCTTTGACTTTTTGGACTTTTAGTTCTTTTGCAGGCGCGAAAGAACAGCACCATTTTTTAAAAAAAGTTACAACCACTGAGCAAAAATTCAATTCCAGTGCCCCGCTTTCATGGCAAAGCGAAGAGGTGCGTAATTCCACAAGCTCTCGCACGGTGATTTCCAACAAAGAACTCAAAAAAATGGGTAATTTGAATATTGAAAACGCTTTGCAAAACGTGCCAGGGATTCAAATCAGAGACGCTACAGGCACAGGCGTGCTGCCTAAAATTTCAGTGCGCGGTTTTGGTGGGGGTGGTAACGGGCATAGCAATACGGGCATGATTTTAGTCAATGGTATCCCCATTTATGGCGCGCCGTATTCTAATATTGAACTGGCGATTTTCCCTGTTACTTTCCAGTCAGTGGATAGGATTGACGTGATTAAAGGTGGCACGAGCGTGCAATACGGCCCTAACACTTTTGGGGGCGTGGTGAATGTCATCACTAAAGAAATCCCTAAAGAGTGGGAAAATCAAGCGGCTGAAAGAATCACTTTTTGGGGGCGATCCTCCACAGGGGGCTTTGTAGATCCTGAAGAAAAGGGCAAACCCTTAGCCCAAACTTTAGGCAATCAGATGCTGTTTAACACTTACGGGCGAACGGCTGGAATGCTAGGCAAACATATAGGCATTAGCATGCAAGGCAATTGGATTAACGGGCAAGGTTTCAGGCAAAACAGCCCCACAAAGGTGCAAAACTACTTGCTTGATGCGGTTTATAAGATTAATGCGACCAACACTTTTAAAGCTTATTACCAGTATTATCAATACAATTCTTACCACCCAGGCACTTTGAGCGCGCAAGATTATGCCTATAACCGCTTTATTAACGAGCGCCCTGACAATCAAGATGGAGGGCGAGCCAAGCGCTTTGGGATCGTGTATCAAAATTATTTTGGCGATCCGGATAGGAAAGTGGGGGGAGATTTTAAATTCACTTATTTCACGCATGACATGAGCAGGGATTTTGGGTTTTCCAACCAATACCAAAGCGTGTATATGAGCAGTCAAAATAAGATCTTACCTTTTAAAGGCAAAGGAAAAATCAGCGCGACTAACCCTAATTGCGGGTTGTATTCTTATAGCGATACGAGTAGTCCTTGTTGGCAATTTTTTGACAATATCCGCCGCTTCGTGGTGAATGCCTTTGAGCCAAAACTCAATCTCATTGTCAATACCGGTAAAGTCAAACAAACTTTTAATATGGGAATGCGGTTTTTAACAGAAGATTTATACCGCCGATCCACCACCAGGAAAAACCCTAGCGTGCCTAATAATGGGAGTGGTTTTGATGCAGGAACTTCACTCAATAATTTCAACAATTATACCGCCGTGTATGCCAGCGATGAAATCAATTTCAATGACGGCATGCTAACGATCACGCCAGGCTTGAGATACACTTTTTTAAATTACGAAAAAAAAGACGCTCCCCCTTTTAAAGCAGGTCAAACAGGAAAAACCACAAAAGAGCGTTATAACCAATTAAATCCGGCGCTGAATGTCGGCTATAAACCCATTAAGGATTGGTTGTTTTATTTCAATTATCAAAGAAGCTACATCCCGCCCCAATTCAGCAATATCGGTAATTTTGTAGGCACAAGTACGGATTATTTTCAAATCTTTAATGTCATGGAAGGCGGCTCACGCTACTATTTTAACAATCAAGTGAGTTTTAACGCGAATTATTTTGTGATTTTTGCGAATAATTATTTTACCGGGCGCTATGGGGATAATAAAGAGCCGGTCAATGCGAGATCGCAAGGCGTGGAGCTGGAATTGTATTACACGCCTATTAGAGGGCTTAATTTCCATGCGGCTTACACTTTTATAGACGCTGTTATCACCAGCCACACGATGGTTACTAACCCTGCCAATCCTAAAGGGCCTAAAAAAGATATTTTTGGCAAAAAGCTCCCTTTTGTCAGCCCGCACCAATTCATTTTAGACGCGAGCTACACTTACGCTAAAACCACGATCGGGTTGAGTTCGTTCTTTTATAGCACGGCTTATAGCGATGTGTTAAACACCGTGCCTTTTACAGAATACGCACCCACGATTAAAAACGGGGCCATCACTACCAAAACAGCGGGCATGACGCCGTGGTATTGGGTGTGGAATTTGCAAATTTCTAGCACTCTGTGGGAGCGTAAAAATCAAAGCGTGAATGCGAGCTTGCAAATCAATAATATTTTTAACATGAAGTATTGGTTTAGCGGGATAGGCACTAGCCCTAATGGTAAAGAAGCCGCACCTCCCAGAAGCATAACAGCGTATGTGAGCTATCATTTTTAAGGTTTAATCTTTAGGGTTGTAGTTGCTTAAGCAATTGGGCATAAAAAACAACCCTTTGCTTTAAATGCTCTCTTAGAGCACGGTAATTAGGGCAAAAGATTTTTACGCAACGCCAAAAATTTTGAGAATGGTTTTTGTGGATCGTGTGGGCGAGCTCATGGATGATGACGTAATCAATCGCTTCTTTTTGGGCGCAAATCAATAATAAAGCAAAACTCAAGCGGTTATGATAAGAGCAGCTCCCTAAAACTTTAGCGTTATTTCTAATGCTGAAATGGGTGTATGAAGTTTGCATTTTTTGAGCGATTAAGGGGAGTTTTTGCTCCAAATAAGTTTTTAAGATTTTTTTAAGCTCTGTTAGGGTGTAATCGTTAGCGTTTTTCATCTCATCAAACACAAGGATTTTGTTTTGATATTTTTCTAGGTTAGTGTGCAAGAGCGAGTATTTTTCTCGCATGGCTGAAAGGGTTTTTTTTAGCCAAGCTTTCTGTTCTTTTAAAAAAGCGTTCGCTCTGGCTTGAGAGCAAGAATAGGGCATTTTGAGAATCACTTCTAAAGAGGGCGTGATATTCAAGCTCAGGGTTTTGATTTTTTTACTTTTTTGAATGGTAATAGGAATATCATCTAACATGATGCGTATTTTACTAAAATTTGCGCTAGAATGTAATCAAGTTTAACATTGATTTTATTTGTATTAAGAATTAAGGCTAGCATGCGTGTTTTTATTATTCATTTAAGCCCCAAAACCTGTCAAAATTTTTCTTTAAAAGAAACTCATATAACCCCCCTTTTAGAGAGTCTCAAACTTCAAGGGATCTCTTATGAAATTTTTGATGCGATCTATTCTAAAACCTCTCCCACTCAATTGCACCCCTTGATTTTAGAGCATTTGCACCCTTCTTTCATGATTGAAAATTTATTGGCTTTTTGTAAAAATAAAAAACACTCTCCTTGCGCGTTCAAAAATTTCTTTTACGCGCTCAAGCATTGCGGGAAGAGAATGGGGTTTGGGGAGCTTGGGTGCTATGCGAGCCATTATTTGTTGTGGCAAAAATGCATAGAACTCAATGAAGCGATCTGTATTTTAGAAGATGACATCACTTTAAAAGAGCGTTTTAAAGAAAGCTTGGAGTTTTGTGGTGAACACATCAACGAATTAGGCTATATCCGCTTGATGCATTTAGAAGAAAATGTGGCTAAACAAAAAACTCCCATTAAGGGGGTTTCTCAAATCTTACATTTTAAAGATGGCATTGGCACTCAAGGGTATGTTTTAGCCCCCAAAGCCGCGCAAAAATTATTGGAATACAGCGCGAAAGAATGGGTGATGCCTATAGATTGCGTGATGGATAGGCATTATTGGCATGGGGTCAAAAACTATGTGTTAGAGGAATTTGCGATCGCTTGCGACGGGATGAACGCTCAAAACTCCAACACAGAAAAACAAAGGCCTAAAAAATTACCTTTAAGCATCAGGATTGGCCGCTCTTTACACAAGGGTGCGATTAAACAATGGAATATTTTGAAATCATTTTTTCCCTCACTAACAATAAAGTAATAATCGTTATTAAACATGCTATATTTCTTTTTTCTATAAAACTAAATATTATTGAATAAAACTAGGGAGTTAGAATGATCTTAAAACGAGTTACTGAAGCTTTAGAAGCGTATAAAAATGGCGAAATGCTTATTGTTATGGATGATGAAGACAGAGAAAATGAGGGGGATTTGGTTTTAGCCGGGATTTTTTCTACCCCTGAGAAAATCAATTTCATGGCCACGCATGCTAGGGGGTTGATTTGCGTGTCTTTAACCAAAGATTTAGCGAAAAAATTTGAATTGCCTCCTATGGTTAGCGTGAATGATTCTAACCATGAGACCGCTTTCACGGTGTCCATTGACGCTAAAGAAGCCAAAACCGGGATTTCTGCTTTTGAAAGACATTTAACGATTGAATTATTGTGTAAAGACACCACCAAACCGAGCGATTTTGTGCGCCCGGGGCATATTTTCCCCTTAATCGCAAAAGATGGAGGCGTGTTAGCGCGCACAGGCCATACGGAAGCGAGCGTGGATTTATGCAAATTAACTGGATTAAAGCCCGTGAGCGTGATTTGTGAAATCATGAAAGAAGACGGCTCTATGGCGAGGAGAGGGGATAAATTTTTGAGCGATTTCGCCCTTAAGCATAATCTTAAAACCCTTTATGTCTCTGATTTGATTAGCTATCGTTTGGAAAATGAAAATTTGCTGAAAATGTTTTGCCAAGAAGAAAGAGAGTTTTTAAAACACCAAACGCAATGCTACACTTTTTTAGACCACCAGCAAAAAAACCATTACGCTTTTAAGTTTAAAGGTGCAAAAACCCATGGTTTAGCCCCTTTAGTGCGTTTCCACCCTATCAAAGAGGATTTTGATTTTTTAACGACTGACGCGTTTGAAGCGTTTTTTAAAGCGTTAGAGTATTTGAAGCGTGAAGGGGGTTATTTGATCTTTATGAACACGCATTCTAAAGAAAACAATATCGTTAAAGATTTTGGGATTGGGGCGTTAGTGTTAAAAAATTTGGGAATAAAGGATTTCAGGCTTTTAAGCTCTTCTGAAGACAGGCAGTATCAGGCTTTGAGCGGGTTTGGGCTTAAGCTTGTAGAAACGATTAGCCTTTAAAGCTTGTTCAATTTCATTGAATGCGTTGCAATATTTTTAAGATATAATAAACTCTTTTTAAGTCAAGCAATAAAGTTTGCAACCTGATGAGAGTAATAATAGAGTTTATGCTGATTTCATTAAAAACATTCCTAAAAATATTATTGAAAATATTCCTAAAAACCTTCCAAAAGATTTGGGTAGTTTGCGTGGTGGTTTGGGGGTTAGGCTGTAGTTTTTTAAACGCTAACAGCATCCAATTAGAAGAAACGCTCAGACGCCCTTCTAAAAATCTCTCATGGCATTATTTTAAAAAGAAGTTTAAAAAGAGCAACACGATCCCTTATGCCCCAAATAGCCGTTGGAAATATTTAGGCACAAGTATAGGGATTTTAGGCGTGTCTTTGGTGATAGGGATTGTGGGGTTGTATCTCATGCCAGAGAGCGTAACGAATTGGGATAAAGAAAAGTTTGGCGTCAAAAGTTGGTTTGAAAATGTCCGCATGGGGCCAAAACTGGACAACGATAGTTTTATTTTCAATGAAATTTTGCACCCTTATTTTGGGGCTATGTATTATATGCAACCGCGCATGGCTGGGTTTAGCTGGATGGCATCAGCGTTTTTTTCTTTTATCACTTCCACGCTTTTTTGGGAATATGGTTTGGAAGCGTTTGTGGAAGTGCCTAGCTGGCAGGATTTAGTGATCACGCCTTTATTAGGCTCCATTTTAGGGGAAGGGTTTTACCAGCTCACACGCTATATCCAACGCAATGAAGGCAGGCTTTTTGGCTCGTTATTTTTAGGGCGTTTGGTTATCGCTCTTATGGATCCTATCGGTTTTATCATTAGGGATTTAGGGCTTGGGGAAGCTTTAGGGATCCGCAATAAACATGAAATCCGTTCTGGTTTAAGCCCTAATGGCTTGAATTTGACTTACAAATTTTAAGAGCTTAAAATTTAAGAAAATTATAAAGAGTTTTGATAGAATACCTTTTTTTAAAAGATGCGTTTTAAAACTAATTTTAGGAGTATCCTTGAAACGATTAGAAATTTCTAACCAAGCCAAATTACCCACGCAATTTGGGGAGTTTTATATCCAGTGTTTTAGGGAAAAGGGTTCTAATGGCTCTAAAGATCATTTAGTGGTTTTCACCCCTAATTTTTCTCAAAACCCTTTAGTGCGTTTGCATTCAGAATGCTTAACGGGTGATGCTCTAGGCTCTCAAAAATGCGATTGCGGAGGGGCGTTGCAAATGGCGTTAGAAAGGATTTCTAAAGAAGGGGGGCTAGTGATTTATTTGCGCCAAGAAGGGCGTGGGATAGGGCTATTTAATAAAGTCAATGCCTACGCTTTGCAAGATAAGGGCTATGATACCATTCAAGCCAATGAAATGATAGGGTTTAAAGACGATGAAAGGGATTATAGTGTTGCGGGTGAGATTTTAGAATATTACCGCATTAAAAAAATGCGCTTACTCACGAACAACCCTAAAAAAATCGCCGCTTTAGAAAAATACGCTGAGGTAACAAGAGAGAGCTTGATCGTGTGCGCTAACGAGCACAATCAAGGGTATTTGGAAGTCAAAAAGCTCAAAATGGGGCATTTATTGTGAAAACCATGGATGCTTTAAGGAGGTTTTAAAAATATTAAAATCATGCTTTTAAAAGATTGGATATAGGGGTAAATGATGGTAGAAGTGCGATTCTTTGGACCCATAAAAGAAGAAAATTTTTTCATCAAAGCGAATGATTTAAAAGAATTAAGAGCGATTTTACAAGAAAAAGAGGGCCTAAAAGAGTGGTTGGGCGTTTGCGCGATAGCCCTTAATGATCACTTAATAGACAATTTAAACACGCCTTTAAAAGATGGCGATGTGGTAAGTTTGTTGCCACCGGTTTGTGGGGGCTAGGTGTTAAAAATCATTCAAGGGGCATTAGATACGGAGAAGCTTTTGAAAGCCTACCAAAAGGAAGCTTGTGCGAAAAACTTTGGAGCGTTTTGTGTGTTTGTGGGGATTGTGAGAAAAGAGGATAACATTCAAGGCTTGAGTTTTGATATTTATGAGGTGCTATTAAAGGCTTGGTTTGAAAAATGGCGCCATAAAGCCAAAGATTTGGGCGTGGTGTTAAAAATGGCACACAGCTTGGGCGATGTTTTGATAGGACAAAGCTCATTTTTATGCGTTTTAATGGGAAAGAATAGAAAAAATGCCTTAGAACTATACGAAGATTTTATTGAAGATTTTAAGCGTAACGCTCCTATTTGGAAATACGATTTGATTGATAATGAACGCATTTACGCTAAAGAAAGAAGCCACCCTTTAAAAGGGAGTGGGCTTTTAGCTTAAAAAGGAGTTAAAATGCAAACGATTCATATAGGCGTTTTGAGCGCAAGCGATAGAGCGTCAAAAGGGGTTTATGAAGATTTAAGCGGTAAAGCGATACAAGAAGTGTTGCGTGAATATTTGCTCAATCCTTTAAAATTTCATTACGAAATTGTCGCTGATGAAAGGGATTTGATTGAAAAATCGCTGATTAAAATGTGCGATGAATACCAATGCGATCTAGTCGTTACCACAGGAGGCACAGGCCCTGCTTTAAGAGACATAACCCCAGAAGCCACAGAAAAAGTGTGCCAAAAAATGCTTCCTGGGTTTGGAGAGCTTATGCGAATGACTAGTTTGAAATATGTGCCTACAGCGATTCTATCGCGCCAGAGCGCTGGCATTAGGAATAAGAGTTTGATCATTAATCTCCCTGGTAAGCCAAAAAGTATTAGAGAATGCTTAGAAGCGGTTTTTCCAGCGATTCCTTATTGCGTGGATTTGATTTTAGGGAATTACATGCAAGTGAATGAAAAAAACATTCAAGCGTTTCGCCCCAAACAATAAGGTAAAAAATGCCGCTCACTCATTTGAATGAAGAAAATCAGCCTAAAATGGTGGATATAGGGGATAAGGAAACCACTGAAAGAATCGCTCTAGCAAGCGGTCGTATCAGCATGAATAAAGAGGCTTATGATGCTATTATTAATCATTGCGTTAAAAAGGGTCCGGTATTACAGACTGCGATTATTGCTGGGATCATGGGGGCTAAAAAGACAAGCGAGCTCATTCCCATGTGCCATTCAATCATGCTCAATGGGGTGGATATTGATATTTTAGAAGAAAAAGAGACTTGCAGTTTTAAACTCTATGCAAGAGTCAAAACTCAAGCTAAAACGGGTGTAGAAATGGAGGCTTTAATGAGTGTGAGCGTAGGGCTTTTAACTATTTATGACATGGTGAAAGCCATTGATAAGGGCATGGTGATTAGCGATGTGGTGTTGGAGTATAAGAGTGGAGGTAAAAGTGGGGATTATAACGCTAAAAAATAGAAAAAAACTAATAATCTAAAGATGTTAGGGTAAAATAACATTTTGACAACAAAAGCGTGTTGGTTGCTTCGGGTTTGTTGTTATAGAAGTCTAAAATATTACAATCAAGGATAGAACGATGAAAGCAAATAATCATTTTAAAGATTTTGCATGGAAAAAATGCCTTTTAGGCGCGAGCGTGGTAGCGTTATTAGTGGGATGCAGCCCGCACATTATTGAAACCAATGAAGTCGCTTTGAAATTGAATTACCATCCAGCTAGCGAGAAAGTTCAAGCGTTAGACGAAAAGATTCTACTTTTAAGGCCAGCTTTTCAATACAGCGATAATATCGCTAAAGAGTATGAAAATAAATTCAAGAATCAAACCGTGCTCAAGGTTGAACAGATTTTACAAAATCAAGGCTATAAGGTTATTAGCGTGGATAGCAGCGATAAAGACGATTTTTCTTTCGCACAAAAAAAAGAAGGGTATTTGGCTGTCGCTATGAATGGGGAAATTGTTTTACGCCCCGATCCTAAAAGAACCACACAGAAAAAATCAGAACCTGGGTTGTTATTCTCCACTGGTTTGGATAAAATGGAGGGGGTTTTAATCCCGGCTGGGTTTATTAAGGTTACCATACTAGAGCCTATGAGTGGGGAAACTTTAGATTCTTTTACGATGGATTTGAGCGAGTTAGACATCCAAGAAAAATTCTTAAAAACCACCCATTCAAGCCATAGTGGGGGGTTGGTTAGCACTATGGTTAAGGGAACGGATAATTCTAATGATGCGATCAAGAGCGCTTTGAATAAGATTTTTGCAAATATCATGCAAGAAATAGACAAAAAACTCACTCAAAAGAATTTAGAATCTTATCAAAAAGACGCCAAGGAATTGAAAAACAAGAGAAACCGATAAAGACAAATAACGCATAAGAGAAGAACGCTTGAACAGACTGCTTAAAAAGGGGTTTTTAGCGTTCTTTTTGAGCGTGTGTTTAAGGGCTGATGATTTGGTTACTTACACAATTATCAAAGAAAAAGATCTAGGATTCCAGCGGTTTTTAGCCAAGAAGTGTTTAAGGGGCAAAACCCACTCTCCATGTTTCACTGGGTCTAAAAAGCCTAAAAGAAAGCTTTTTAACATAGACAAAAGCTCCCACTATTATGGCACAAGCGTGGTGCAAATGTCATGGCTACAGAGCAGGGAAAGATTTGAAAACCATTCAAAATACCGAGACATTCCTTTTGCTGAAGTCAGTTTGATTTATGGCTATAAACAATTTTTTCCTAAAAAAGAGCGCTATGGTTTCCGTTTTTATGTTTCTTTGGATTATGCTTATGGGTTTTTTCTTAAAAATAAAGGCGTATTGGGCGATAGTTTGAGGGAGAGTTCGCAAATCCCTAAAAGCTATAGAGAAAAGTTGCAAAGAAAAGAGACTTTTATTAACGCTATTTTTTATGGCGCGGGAGCTGACTTTTTATACAAACGCTCTTTCGGGACGCTGATTTTAGGGATGAATTTCGTGGGAGAAACCTGGTTTTATGAAACAAAGATTTTTAAAAAGTGGGCTAAAGATCCTTCAAGTATTTACCACCCTTACATGTTTCAAGTGATGTTGAATGTGGGGTATCGTTACCGCTTTTCAAGGTATAAGAATTGGGCGATAGAATTTGGTGCGCGCATCCCTTTTTTAACCAATGATTATTTTAAAACCCCTTTATACACCCTTCATTTCAGGCGCAATATTTCTGTCTATCTCACTTCAACTTATGATTTTTAGTTTTTTCAATTTTTGAAAACCAGAATTAAAACCGCTTTTTATAAACCGGAATTAAAACAAATTAAGCTATAATGACTACAAAAATTTAATTTTTTAACCATTAAGGAAAGAGATGAATCTTGAAGTGAAAAAGATTGACACCGCCAACGCCCGTTTGAGCGCTAAACCTTCCATTGAGAATTTAGAAAAGCGTTATGATAAAATCGCTCAAAAAATCGCCCAAAAAGTTAAAATTGATGGCTTTAGAAGAGGTAAAGTCCCCCTTAGTTTAGTGAAAACCCGCTATCAAGCCCAAATTGAAAAAGACGCTCAAGAAGAAATGATTCAAGAGGTTTTAAAAAACGCTCTTAAAGAATTAGGGATTGAAACTAAGGACCTCATCGGCAGCCACAATTTCACTAAATTTGAAAAAAAAGACACGCATTTTGAAATAGAAGCGGACATTGGCTTGAAACCCACGATTGTTTTAGACAAGATTAAAGAGTGTGTGCCTAGCGTGGGAGTGGAAATCCCCAATGAAGAAAAAATTAATGAGCGTTTGAAACAGCTCGCTAAAGATTACGCGAAATTCGTGGATGCTGACGCTCAAAGAAAAGCTCAAAACGACGATAAATTGACGATTGATTTTGAAGGCTTTATAGATAATACGCCTTTTGAAGGAGGCAAGGCTGAGAATTTCACTTTGATTTTAGGCAATAAGCAAATGCTAGAAGATTTTGAAAAGGCTCTTTTAGGCATGCAAGCTAGCGAAGAAAAAGAATTCCCTTTGACTTTCCCTAGCGGATACCACGCAGAGCATTTGGCCGACAAAGAAGCCCTTTTTAAAGTGAAATTACGCCAGATTCAAGCGCGTGAAGCGTTAGAAATCAATGACGAACTCGCTAAAATCGTGCTGGCCAATGAAGAGAATGCGACTTTAAAGCTTTTAAAAGAAAGGGTTGAAGGGCAGTTATTTTTAGAAAATAAGGCTAGGCTCTATAATGAAGAGCTGAAAGAAAAATTGATTGAAAATTTAGATGAAAAGATCGTTTTTGATTTGCCTAAAACGATCATAGAGCAAGAAATGGATTTGTTATTCAGGAACGCTCTTTATTCCATGCAAGCCGAAGAAGTCAAATCCTTACAAGAAAGTCAAGAAAAAGCCAAAGAAAAGCGTGAGAGCTTTAGAAACGATGCGACAAAAAGCGTGAAAATCACTTTTATCATTGACGCTTTAGCGAAGGAAGAAAAAATTGGCGTGCATGACAATGAAGTCTTTCAAACCTTGTATTATGAAGCGATGATGACAGGGCAAAACCCAGAAAGCCTCATTGAACAATACCGCAAAAATAACATGTTAGCGGCGGTGAAAATGGCGATGATTGAAGATAGGGTGTTAGCTTATTTGTTGGATAAAAATTTGCCTAAAGAACAGCAAGAAATTTTAGAGAAAATGAGGCCTAACGCTCAAAAAACTCAAGTGGGTTGAACAGCTAAAAAAAGGAGAAATGATGGGATACATTCCTTATGTAATAGAGAATACCGATCGTGGGGAGCGTAGCTATGATATTTATTCGCGCCTTTTAAAGGATCGCATTGTTTTATTGAGCGGTGAGATTAATGACAGCGTGGCGTCTTCTATTGTGGCCCAACTCTTGTTTTTGGAAGCTGAAGACCCTGAAAAAGACATTGGCTTGTATATCAATTCTCCCGGTGGGGTGATAACAAGCGGTCTTAGTATTTATGATACGATGAATTTTATCCGCCCTGATGTTTCCACGATTTGCATCGGTCAAGCGGCTTCTATGGGGGCGTTTTTACTGAGCTGTGGGGCTAAGGGCAAGCGTTTTTCACTGCCCCATTCAAGGATTATGATCCACCAGCCTTTAGGGGGGGCTCAAGGGCAAGCGAGCGATATTGAAATCATTTCTAACGAAATTCTCAGGCTTAAGGGTTTGATGAATTCTATTTTGGCTCAAAATTCAGGGCAGAGTTTGGAACAAATCGCTAAAGACACGGACAGGGATTTTTACATGAGCGCTAAAGAAGCTAAAGAGTATGGCTTGATCGATAAAGTGTTGCAGAAAAATGTGAAGTGATCGCATGGCGTTATTAGAAATTATCCATTACCCTTCTAAAATCTTAAGAACGATTTCTAAAGAGGTCGTTTCTTTTGATTCAAAACTCCACCAACAACTAGACGATATGCATGAGACTATGATCGCTAGTGAAGGGATAGGGTTAGCCGCTATTCAAGTGGGCTTGCCTTTAAGAATGCTCATTATCAATCTCCCGCAAGAAGACGGCGTGCAACACAAAGAAGATTGCCTAGAAATCATTAACCCTAAATGGATAGAAACTAAAGGGTCAATGATGTATAGAGAAGGGTGCTTGTCTGTGCCGGGATTTTACGAAGAGGTGGAGCGTTTTGAAAAGGTTAAGATAGAGTATCAAAACCGCTTCGCTGAAGTGAAAGTTTTAGAAGCGATCGAGCTTTTAGCCGTAGCCATTCAGCATGAGATCGATCACCTCAATGGCGTGTTATTCGTGGATAAATTATCCATTTTGAAGCGTAAGAAATTTGAAAAAGAACTCAAAGAGCTGCAAAAAAAACAAAAACGCGAGTAACCACCATGATCAACACGATATTTTGCGCGACCATGCAAAGGGGAGTGGCGGAAATCGTGGCTGTGGAAGCGACTTTCACAAGGGCTTTACCGGCGTTTGTGATTTCAGGCTTGGCTAATAGCTCTATCCAAGAAGCCAAGCAACGGGTCCAATCGGCTTTACAAAATAACGATTTCACTTTCCCGCCTTTAAAAATCACCATCAACCTTTCGCCTTCAGATTTGCCTAAATCTGGGAGCCATTTTGATTTGCCTATCGCTCTTTTAATCGCTTTACAAAAACAAGAGTTGGCTTTTAAAGAGTGGTTTGCTTTTGGGGAGTTAGGGCTTGATGGCAAGATCAAACCCAATTCTAACATTTTCCCCATGCTCTTAGACATTGCCATTAAGTGCCCCCATGCTAAAGTCATTGCGCCTAAGGCGAATGAGGAGCTTTTTTCGCTCATTCCTAATTTGCAATGCTTTTTTGTGGAGCACTTTAAAGAAGCGTTAGAAATCTTACAAAACCCTGAAACCAAAGCAGACACCCACACGAAAAAACTACCCTTTAAAACGATAGAATTGAACGATAAAGAGTATTATTTTTCAGACACCTATGCCTTAGATTTTAAAGAAGTTAAGGGGCAAGCTGTCGCTAAAGAAGCTGCTTTGATCGCTAGCGCTGGGTTTCATAATTTGATTTTAGAGGGAAGTCCAGGGTGTGGGAAAAGCATGATCATTAATCGCATGCGTTATATTTTGCCTCCCTTAAGCCTGAATGAAATCCTAGAAGCGACAAAATTACGCATTTTAAGCGAGCAAGACAGCACCTATTACCCTTTAAGGAGTTTTAGAAACCCTCACCAGAGCGCTTCAAAATCCAGTATTTTAGGCTCAAGCTCTTTAAAAGAGCCAAAACCTGGCGAAATCGCATTGGCGCATAACGGCATGCTTTTTTTTGATGAATTGCCCCATTTTAAAAAGGATATTTTGGAAGCTTTAAGAGAGCCTTTAGAAAACAATAAATTAGTGATCTCACGAGTGCATAGCAAGATTGAATACGAAACCTCTTTTTTATTCGTGGGGGCTCAAAACCCTTGCTTGTGCGGGAATTTACTCAGCACCACCAAAGCATGCCGTTGCCAAGACAGAGAGATCACGCAGTATAAAAACCGCTTGAGCGAGCCTTTTTTGGATAGGATTGATTTGTTCGTGCAAATGGAAGAGGGGAATTATAAAGACACGCCGTCGCATTCTTGGACTTCAAAAGAGATGCATGAATTGGTATTATTAGCTTTCAAACAACAAAAGTTAAGGGAACAGAGCGCTTTTAATGGTAAGCTTAATGAAGAGCAGATCGAACGATTTTGCCCTTTAAACGCTGAAGCGCAAAAGTTGTTGGAGCAGGCGGTTGAAAGGTTTAATCTGTCCATGCGCTCTGTTAATAAGGTCAAAAAAGTCGCTAGGACGATTGCGGATTTAAACGCTTGCGAGAATATAGAAAAATCTCACATGCTTAAAGCGTTGAGTTTTAGAAAGATTTCTTAAAAGGATTTTTATAAGGGAGAGAAAATGCAAGAATACCACATTCACAATTTGGATTGCCCTGATTGCGCGTCTAAATTAGAAAGGGATTTAAACAAACTAGACTATGTGAAAAAGGCTCAAATCAATTTCAGCACTAGTAAGCTGTTTTTGGATACGAGCGATTTTGAAAAAGTTAAGGCTTTTATCAAGCAGAATGAACCGCATTTGAGCCTGTCTTTTAAAGAGGCCACAGAAAAGCCCTTGAGTTTTACCCCACTCATCACTACGATCATTGTTTTTTTGGGCGCGATTTTAATCTTACACCTAGATCCTAGCCCTTTGATTGAAAAAGCGGTGTTTGTGGTGCTAGCCTTAGTGTATCTAGTGAGCGGTAAAGATGTGATTTTAGGGGCGTTTCGTGGGCTTAGAAAAGGGCAATTTTTTGATGAAAACGCTCTCATGCTCATTGCGACTATTGCGGCTTTTTGCGTGGGGGCTTATGAAGAGAGCGTGTCTATTATGGTGTTTTATTCAGCGGGCGAATTTTTGCAAAAACTCGCTATCGCTCGCTCTAAAAAATCCCTTAAGGCTTTAGTGGATGTCGCTCCTAATCTGGCTTATTTGAAAAAGGGCGATGATCTAGTGAGCGTTGCACCTGAAGATTTAAGAGTCAATGACATCGTGGTGGTGAAAGTTGGCGAAAAAGTGCCTGTGGATGGCGTGGTAGTTAAGGGCGAAAGTTTGCTAGATGAAAGGGCGTTGAGCGGGGAGTCCATGCCTGTTAATGTCAGCGAACGTTCTAAAGTGTTAGGGGGGAGCTTGAATCTAAAAGCGGTCCTTGAAATCCAAGTAGAGAAAATGTATAAAGATTCTTCTATCGCTAAAGTGGTGGATTTAGTCCAACAAGCCACGAATGAAAAGAGCGAAACAGAGAAATTTATCACTAAATTTTCACGCTACTACACCCCAAGCGTTTTATTCATTGCCTTAATGATCGCTGTATTACCGCCCTTGTTTTCTATGGGGAGCTTTGATGAGTGGATTTATAGGGGGCTTGTGGCTTTAATGGTGAGCTGTCCTTGTGCGTTAGTGATTTCTGTGCCTTTAGGGTATTTTGGGGGCGTGGGAGCGGCGAGTAGAAAGGGGATTTTAATGAAAGGCGTGCATGTTTTAGAGGTGCTTACCCAAGCTAAAAGCATCGCTTTTGATAAAACCGGCACTTTGACTAAAGGCGTTTTTAAAGTAACGGATATTGTGCCGCAAAACGGGCATTCTAAGGAAGAAGTTTTGCATTACGCTTCTTGTTCGCAGCTTTTATCCACGCACCCGATCGCTTTATCCATTCAAAAAGCATGCGAAGAAATGCTAAAGGACGATAAGCACCAGCATGACATTAAAAATTACGAAGAAGTGAGCGGGATGGGGGTTAAAGCGCAATGCCATACGGATCTAATCATCGCAGGGAATGAAAAAATGCTTGATCAATTCCATATCGCGCACAGCCCTTCCAAAGAAAACGGCACGATCGTGCATGTGGCTTTTAACCAAACTTATATCGGCTACATCGTCATTAGCGATGAGATTAAAGACGACGCCATAGAGTGCTTAAGGGATTTAAAAGCGCAAGGGATAGAAAATTTTTGCATTTTGAGCGGGGACAGAAAAAGCGCGACTGAAAGCATCGCTCAAGCTCTAGGCTGTGAATATCATGCGAGCTTGTTGCCTGAAGAAAAAACGAGCGTGTTTAAAACCTTTAAAGAACGCTATAAAGCCCCGGCGATTTTTGTAGGCGATGGCATCAATGACGCTCCAACTCTAGCGAGCGCTGACGTGGGGATTGGCATGGGGAAAGGCTCAGAGTTGAGCAAGCAAAGCGCAGACATTGTGATCACCAATGACTCCTTAAATTCGTTAGTCAAAGTTTTAGCGATCGCTAAAAAAACGAAAAGCATTATTTGGCAAAATATCTTGTTTGCTTTAGGGATTAAAGCCGTTTTTATCGTGCTAGGGCTTATGGGGGTAGCGAGCTTGTGGGAAGCGGTCTTTGGCGATGTGGGGGTTACGCTTTTAGCCTTAGCCAATTCCATGCGCGCGATGAGGGCTTAAAGCCTTGAATTTATCATTAGCCATTTAGAAGGGGGGCAAAATGAACCACATAGAGCGACTCCTCCACACTCTAGCGCCTAAGGGGGTGGAGTTTAGGAAGTTGGGGGAGATTGGGGAATTTTATGGTGGACTTGTTGGAAAAAGTAAAAAATCTTTCTCTCAAGGGAATAAATTTTATGTTCCTTATATCAATGTTTTTAATAATCCGCAATTAGATCTAAATGCTTTAGAAAGCGTTCAAATAGGGGATAAAGAAAAACAAAATACAATTCAATTAGGCGATGTGCTTTTTACTGGTTCATCTGAAAATTTAGAGGATTGTGCGATGTCTTGCGTAGTTACTCAAAAGATTGAGGAAGATATTTATCTTAATAGTTTTTGTTTTGGTTTTAGATTTTTTGATAAGAATTTATTTAATCCATCGTTTCTTAAACATTTTTTAAGAGACTACAATTTTAGGAAAAATATTTCAAAAGTTGCTAATGGTGTAACACGCTTCAATGTTTCAAAGCAATTACTTTCAAAAATAACCATCCCCATCCCACCCCTAGAGATCCAACAAGAGATCGTTAAGGTTTTGGACGCTTTCACAGAATTAAACACAGAATTAAACACAGAATTAAACACAGAATTAAAAGCACGCAAAAAGCAATATGAGTATTACCAAAACATGCTTTTAGACTTTGATGATATTAACCAAAATCGCAAAGACGCAAAAATTAGCGCAAAACCCTACCCCAAACGCTTGAAAACCTTACTCCATACTTTAGCGCCTAAGGGGGTGGGGTTTAGGAAGTTGGGGGAGGTGTGTGAAATAATTAGAGGTAAAAGGGTTACAAAAAAAGAAATACTAGATAAAGGAAAATATCCCGTTGTATCTGGTGGAATAGGATTTATGGGATATTTAAATGAATATAACAGAGAGGAAAATACAATCACTATAGCTCAATATGGAACAGCCGGATTTGTCAATTGGCAAAACCAAAAGTTTTGGGCGAATGATGTTTGTTTTTCTCTCATTCCAAACGAAACCCTAATCAATAGATACCTTTATTATGTATTAACAAACATGCAAAATTATTTATATTCTATTTCAAATAGAAGCGCTATACCTTATAGCATTTCTAGTAATAATATTATGCAAATAACCATCCCCATCCCACCCCTAGAGATCCAACAAGAGATCGTTAAGATTTTGGATCAATTTTCAGCCCTAACCACCGATTTATTAGCCGGTATCCCCGCTGAAATAGAAGCCCGAAAAAAGCAATACGAATATTACCGAGAAAAACTACTGACCTTCAAACCCCTAACCCCAAATAAAGAAGTTAAAAAATGATTTTTAAAATGACAAAAACAAAAAACCTCATTTTAAAAAGTTTTAGTATCACAAAGCCAAAAATACCTATAGCACAATAAAATAAAAAAGTTTAAAATTCTAATTTTAAAAACAAGCCCTAAAACAGGCGATAAAGCGTTTTTTTTAATGGCTGTTTCATGGCTAGGTGTTTTAACAACCCCTTAAAGGGTTTTATTAAAGGGGTTTTAAAGCTTCCACACTATCTCGGTAAAAATATGACTCCTGTCTTGATCAGTGGCAGGCTGGCTGTCTAATTTTGGCCCGTTCCACCCCATTTTATAGCCTTGATGCATCAACACATTATAATATTCAAATTTAATGTCGGCTGAGAAATTTTTAGTGAATTTATAGCCCAAGTTGAGCGATAGGACTTGTTCGTTCGCCCTAGGCCCATAAGTCAAACGCCCCAATAAGCCCCAAAGGAGTTTCCTATGCACCCCACCGCCAAAGGCAAACACGGTGAAAGCGTTCGCGTCCATCATGTAAGACAAAGAGTTAAGGGTGTTTGCATAAACGCTGTTCGTCCAAAAGTCAAAGCCCAAGCGGTTACCATGGTAGCCTATCATCCAGTTAGCGTTCCCAAAGGATTTATAAATCCCAAAACCAAAATTGTATTCATTCCATTCAAACTTTTGTTTGATCATCAAGCTGTGCGCGTTTTTGCCGGCTGGCATGCCAAACTGATAGGTGTCCCAAAAGCTTTTAGCGTAAAAAGGATTAAGCACGGTAACATCGGTTTGAGAGCGGAACCCCAAGCCAGTAAAAGTGGGGTTACTATCATAAGTGATCGTAAAGTTAGGGTCGTATTCGTTAAAGGGTGAAAAATAGACGAAAGGCTGAATGCTCCACCCCTTGTAATTCCAAATGATGTAAAAGGCATGCACCCCAGGGTTTATGGTTTGCCCGTTTTTAAGAGTGTAGGTTTTAGGCGAATAGAAATTATAAAGCCACTCGTTATAGGCAAAACCACGGCCAAAAGAGCTAAACCACCAGAATTTGAAATTCCCTAAATTTAAGGTCATATCCAAGCCTTGGTTGTAACCACTCATATAATCCGCTGGGGATTCGTATCTCCCGCCCCTAATTTCAAAAATATCTTTGTAGTTGTAGCGCAAGTAAGCGTTATAAATCACATAGTTTCTGGTGTGATCGGCATAAGTTTTTGCGCAAGTGGAAGCCGCTAAAGCTTCTTGATCGGATAACTGCGTCATTTCAGCCTGAGTCATCTTATCGTATTGGCCTTGGGTTAAATTCCCTGTGGCTAACCCGCAAGTTGCCCATGGTTTTTGCCCTACAAGACCGCCCCAATAGCCCACATAGTTCCAAGCCATAGACCCATAGGGTTTCCCTGTAACTTCGTTAATAAAATCCTTAGTGCTATCATAAATTACAGCACCCCCCCAACCCCCAAGGCTCCCGTCTAAATGATGCCCGTTAGCCGTAGCGCTTTTGGGCAAAAGCTCCGTAAAATCCACTTGCATGTAAGCCATAATCGTCATAAAGGTTTCGGTAGGGTAAAGCCCTTTATTAGTGTTGATAGGTTTGTTGTTGAAACCGACTTTAGAGAAACTTTCAGCACCCGCTTTAATTTTAGCGATTTTACCCAAATCAAGAGCTTCACTTTGAGAAGAGAATAAAAAAAGAAGCGTTGCGATATTTTTAGCAGATGCAACTTTATAGTTCATGTGTTTAACCTTTAGTATAAACCAAAAATTCTAAATAGAGTAAGTCAACACCGTTCAAAGAAAATTTTTTCTTACAGATCTTAAACATCTAATCAGTCTGTTCATCTTCCGTCCTTTTTGCTACGAAGTCCGACTTACAAAGTTAATTCTTAACTAAGTCGTGCGTTAATACTAGCATAATATTATGGTTTTTTTTAATTTTAAGAATAAAATTTTTCTTTGTTAGTCAAATACAGACACTCAAAGCCTTATTTCATCTCAATATTATTTAATTTTTTAATTTATTCATTCCTTAACACGCTTAAAGCGTCAATAGCAGAAGCTTTTTTAGACGGGTAATAAGAAGAAAGGGCTACGATAATCACAGAACCTATGAGAGTGAGCATAAAATCCATTAAAGACAAATCTAAAGGCAAAGTGTTAATGCCATAGACATCCGCCGGGAGTGAAATGATAGGGAACACGCTTAAAAGATACATGCTTATAAACGCTAAAACTACTCCAAGCACCACACCACCTAAACCAATGATATTGCCCAGATAAAAAAAGGTTTTTTGGATTTCTTTTTGACTGCTCCCCATGCTAAAGAGTAGGGCGATTTCTTTACGCCTGTTCATCACCACCATTAAAAGCGAGCTAATGATATTCAAAGACGCCATTAAAATAATGAGCATGAGCACAATGAATAACGCTCTTTTTTCCAATTCCATAGCCGAGAAAAAATTCCCGTTTTGCTGCCACCACCCTTCAATGCCTATGCCATGGTGGTTGATGGTTTTTAAAGCGTTGCGTAAAATTTCAATATCTTTCATGGGCGTTTTAGAATAGACATGCACCCCATCATAAAGCCCTAAAGGTAACCTCCTGATCGCGCTTATGGCTTGAAGGCTGGTATACATGTAGCTCATGTCGTAAGATTTTAGCCCTGAATCAAAATCACCTTTTATGGTAAAACGCTTCATGATAGGGGAGAGAGTTAGGCCTGTTGGCTCTAATTCGGTGAAAAACAAATCGGCTTTTTGGTTGAGATCTAAATTCAAGCTGTATCTCAAGCTTTTCCCCACGATCAAATTAAAAGGGTTTTTAAAAAGATCGTTTGTATTGGTGTTTTTTAAAGCGTCGTTTAAAACTTCATTGATGCGTTTTTCTTTAGAAAAATCAACCCCAAACACCACGCCGCCATTCATGGAATGCGCGCTTTTGATTAGGCTTTGGGTTTGCAAATAGGGGCTAAAAAGCAGATTAGGGAACTTTTTTTCCAAAGCTTGAACCACTTCTTTGCTGATCCCATAAGGGCTTGTGGTATAGAGCGTTAAGGGGTAGTTCATCACAAAAAGCTTTTTTTCAAATTCCTTACTCATGCCGTTCATGATCGCCATAGCCACAATCAAAACCATCACGCCAACCGCCACGCCAAAAAAGGCTAACAAAGCGGTGATGCTAATAAAAGGCTGGCTTTTATCAAAACGCAAATAACGCTTGATGAGGAAAAAGATTAAGGATCTATTTGGCAAATAAGCCCTTTTTAGGCCCGCTTTTAGCGCAACAATCTTTATATTTTTTCCCGCTCCCACAAGGGCAAGGCTCGTTTCTTTTAGGGGTTTTAGAAAAAGCTTTCATGGACATATTCAAATCTTCATCTAAAGTTTCTTCATGGCGGTAAGTTACGCTCTCATGCTCTCTTTCTTCGCTAAAGTTATCCAAATAACGCTCCGCATCGCTAGAATCTTGCTCGTTTTCAAACTGGATCTTAGAAAAGGTTTTGATCGCTTCCATTTTGATGTCTTCAATGAGTTCTAAGAAAAGGTTATAACTCTCTTTTTTGTATTCTACAAGGGGGTCTTTTTGGTTATAGCCTCTTAAATTAATACCGGTTTTGAGATTATCCATCGTGTAAAGGTGCTCTCGCCATGCGTTATCTAAAATCTGCAAATACACGATGCGCTCGATCCGGCTTCTTTGTTCGCTATCCAAAACTTTCATTTTGTTTTCATAATCGTTTTTTAATTTTTCAGCTACAAATTCTTCAATAGGAGAGGCTTTTTTTAAATCTTCTAATGCAACATGAGCGTTAAAATCTTCTTTTAAGACGTTTTTAAGCCCTAAAAGTTCCTCTTCAGACAGGTTTTGATGGTCAAAGGCTTTGAGTTTAGAAAAGATTTGATTGAGCGCGTACTCTCTGTTTTCAGCGATTTTAGCGCCAATATCATAATTAACATCTAACAACTCATCTCTAAATTTATACACGCTTTTTCGTTGCTCATTAGCCACATCATCGTATTCTAACAAATGCTTACGGCTTTCAAAATGCAAATTCTCCACTTTTTTTTGTGCGTTTTCCACCGCTCTTGTTACGAGCTTGGATTCAATGTGTTCGCCGTCTTTAAGCCCTAATTTTTCCATCACCCCCTTAATCCTATCGCTCCCAAAAATGCGTAACAGATTGTCTTCTAAACTCAAATAAAATTGGCTTGTTCCTGGATCGCCTTGGCGTCCGCTCCGCCCCCTTAATTGGTTGTCAATCCTGCGGCTCTCATGCCTTTCAGTGCCAATGATATATAACCCCCCAAGCTCTTTAATTTCATCAGTGAGCTTAATATCAACGCCCCTCCCTGCCATGTTAGTCGCAATCGTAACCGCCCCTTTAAGCCCGGCGTCTTTGATGATTTCAGCTTCTTTGGTGTGCTGCTTGGCGTTTAAAACGGTGTGAGGGATGCGTTCTTTTTTGAGTAAAGCGTGCAAGGTTTCACTCTTTTCAATGCTGGCCGTGCCGACTAAAACGGGCTGTCCCTTATCGTGCAATTCTTTAATTTTAAGGATCACCGCGTCAAATTTTTCTTTTTCACTCTTATAGATCAAATCGTTCAAATCTTTTCGCTTGATCGCTAGATTAGTAGGGATAGACACCACTTCTAAATTATAGATTTCTAAAAATTCTGTGGCTTCGGTTTGAGCCGTGCCTGTCATGCCTGAAAGTTTAGAAAACATCCTGAAATAATTTTGGAAAGTAATATCGGCTAAGGTTTGACTCTCTTCTTTAATGCTCACGCCCTCTTTAGCCTCTAAAGCCTGGTGTAAGCCCTCACTAAAGCGCCTCCCCTCAGACAAGCGGCCGGTAAATTCATCTACAATCACCACTTCATTATTGGCTACAATATAATCTTTATCAATAAAAAAGAGATAATTCGCTTTTAAGGCTTGATCCAAATGGTGCGACAGGGCGGCGTTTTCAATCTTGTATAAATTATCCACGCCAAAGAGGTTTTCGGCTTTTTTAATCCCCTCTTCAGTGATCAAAATCGCGCGGTTTTTTTCGTCTATGGTGAAATCGGTTTCCACTTGCATGCTTTTAGCGACTTCATCAGCCTTGTTGTAATTTTCCATGCGCCTATCCACAGGCCCTGAAATGATTAAAGGGGTTCTCGCTTCATCAATTAAAATGGAATCCACCTCATCAACAATAGCGAACGCATGCGATTTTTGCACCTTATGCTCTAAAGAATATTTCATGTTATCCCTTAGATAATCAAAGCCAAATTCATTATTAGTGCCATAAACAATGTCTTTAGAATAAATTTCTAAGCGTTCATCATCATCTCGCACGCTCGCGGTGATCGTGCCTACGCTATAACCTAAGAATTGATACAACGGCTCCATTTCTTTAGAGTCCCTATGGGCTAGGTAATCATTGACCGTTACCACATACACGCTCTCGCCCTTTAAAGCGTTCAAAGCCACCGCTAAAGTAGCGACTAAAGTCTTACCCTCCCCAGTTTTCATTTCAGCGATTTTGCCATCGTTTAAGACCATGCCCCCAATGAGTTGCACATCAAAATGGCGCATCTTTAAGATCCTTTTGCTCGCTTCTCTAGTGATAGCAAAGCTTTCTGGTAAAACTTCTAAAAGGGTTTTTTCTTGCAAATCTTTTTCTGTGGATCGCACTCGTTTTTTTAATTCTTCAAAAGCGTTTTGCAGCTCAACATCGCTCATTTTTTCATAAGCAGGCTCTAAGGCGTTGATCGTTAGGACTTGTTTTTTGTATTGTTTGATCCAACGATCGTTTCTGGTGCCAATGATTTTTCCAATGATTGCTTTTATCATAGTAGTAATAACCTTATTAAGAGTGCTTCAATCTCATTTATTTTATTAAAGCGTCAGTTTTTAATCCCATTTTAGCATGGATAAAATAAAAGTCTTGTAAAATAAAGGGTTTTATTAAAGATGAGAGATTGTTTTAAGGTTTGAACAATGAAAGCTTTTTTAAAGATTGTAATGGTTTTAATTTTTATGAGCGTTGCTCATGCTAAAAATCCTCCAACGCTTTCTAAAGAAGAAGAGGTTTTGCAGCATTTGCAAAGTTTTAGCGCGCATTTCAAGCAGGTTTTAAAAAATGAAAAGCCCTTAGTTTATTACGGGGTTTTAAAGGTTAAAGCCCCTAATTGGGCTTTATGGGTTTATGAAAAGCCTTTAAAAAAAGAAATTTACATGAACGATAAAGAAGTGGTAATTTATGAGCCTAATTTGTTTCAAGCGACCATCACGCCCTTAAAAGACAAGACGGATTTTTTCACCATTCTCAAGCGCTTAAAAAAGCAAGATGACGGCTCGTTTCAAACGACTATCAACAAAACCACTTATCGTTTGGTTTTTAAAGACGGCAAGCCTTTTTCACTGGAATTTAAAGATGGAATGAACAATCTTGTAACGATCACTTTTTCTCAAGCAGAAATTAACCCCACCATTGCTGATGAAATCTTTGTCTTTAAGCCTAAAGATGAAAACATTGATATTGTGCGCCAATGATTTAGCCGCTCATTAATAAAAGTTAGTTACAATAACCAAGCTTTTGAAAACCATGGGGCTGACTTGGATTTCGACAGATTTCTTGTCGCGCAGATAGCATGCCAAGTGCTACTTGTAAAACAGCAACAAAAATAACTGTAAACAACACAGATTACGCTCCAGCTTACGCTAAAGCTGCGTGAGTTAATCTCCTTTTGGAGCTGGACTGATTAGAATTTCTAGCGTTTTAATCACTCCATAACCTTAAGCTAGACGCTTTTAAAAGGTGGTTCGCCTTTTAAACTAAGAAACAAGAACTCTTGAAACTACCTCAAGGTTTTAGAAAGTTGGACCAGAGCTAGTTTTAAGGCTAAAAAGCTAACCAATTTTCTAAGCATTGTAGAAGTTTGTGTTTAGGACAAGATTTTTGGACTGGGGTTCGATTCCCCACAGCTCCACCATATTAAAAAGTATCATTTTTATAGCGTATTTAAGGAAGGTAAATGCAGAAGTTTTTCTCTCGTTTTAGAAGGTGGGCGTTGCCCTTTTATTTTGTGAGCGCTTTAGCAGCGATTGATATTGATGAAGTGACAGAAGCTCAAGCTAACAGCGTGAAATTAAGCGATCAATTAGTGAGCCTGAGCGATAAGCTTTTAGAAAAAGCGGTGGATAGGGGGCGCAATACCGATCACTTAAAAGATCTTAACGATTTGCATGAAAAAATCAAACATTTGCGCTTGATTTTAGAGCCTAAGCCTAAGGACAAAGAAAATAATCCTAACTTAAAAGATCATCAAGGTTCTGAAACGATTGAAATCGGCGAAGCGATTAAAAAGGCTTTAGGCAATCCGGTTGATCCCCAAGATGCGCTAGATGCCGCTTTGCAAATTGACAAACAGCTAGATTCCTTCAAGCAAGACAATTTGATTGATGTTAAGCCTTTAAAAGATGTTTTAGCCCAGTTAGAAGCCGAATTGAGAAAATCCATTAATTTCCAAAAACAATGGCTCAACTCCACCAAGCCTAATTGATAGGGTTTAAAAAAAGAATTTCAAACTCACCATGAGATTGCTTCTGTCTTGTGTGTTCGCCTTAAAGGCTTTATCAAAAGGGCTAGTGAGATCATTAACCTTATAGCCGTTGTGCATGCTCACCGCATAGTATGCTAAATTCACATCAACGCTAGCAAAAGAACCCCATTTATAACCCAAGTTCAAGTTAATGGACCTTTCGCTCGCCCTGGTGGCATAAGTGTATCTGCCTAAGATCCCCCATAAAAACCCTCTATACACGCCTCCACCAAAGACATATCCGCTAACAGAGTCTGCGGTAACAGCGTTACTAAAAACCAAACCATAAATGCTGTTACTTCTTATATCAAAAGGGATCGGGTTACCATACCAGCCAATCCTTGCGTTAGCGTTGCCAAAATTTTGGTAATAACCAAAGCCAAAGTTAAACTCGTTGTAGTCAAAGCGTTGGTGGATTAAAAGCGATGCCCCCCATTCGCCAATCTTAGAGTTACGCCAATACACATCGTATAAATCTTTAGCATAAACGGGGAAAATCACATTGATAAGGGTTTGAGATCGCAACCCTAAACCTATAAATTTCGGGTTGCTATCAATATGGATTTTAATCCCGGGCGCTTCGTAAGTTTTAGGTGAAAAATAAAAAAAGGGCGTGGCTTTAACATGTTTGCTAGAAAAATAGAGTTGCACCGCATGGATGCCATCATTAATATCTTTTCTGTCGTCTTCAGTTACAATAGGAGAATACCAATCTCGTATCCATTGCCCCGCAGCTAAAGCCCTCCCAAAAGAGCTGAACCATTTTAACGACACCTTAGGTTTGATTTTGTATTCTAATTCAAAACCCTCTGTATAACCGCTCATAAAATCCATGTTAGAAAGGTAACGCCCCAGTTTGATGTGGAATTTATCGCCATAAGAATAAAACAAATAGGAATTATACAGCACATAATTACGAGTGTGAGCGTCAGATTCTATGCGGGAGTCTTTCCAAGGAGCGTCGCCTAAATACCCCCACCAACGCCCTATGAAGAAAAAAAGTTCTGAGCCATAGACTTGATGAGTCGCTTGGTCTATGAGCGTTTTGGTAGAATCGTAAGCGAGCGCTCCTAAAATCCCGCCAACGCCTATTTTTAAGCTGTGTTTTTCAATGTTTTTAGGGAGCAGATTGGAATCCACTTGAAGCTTGATCGTGGCGGTTACAAAAGTGGCTGTGGGGAAAATCCCTTCTTTGGAATTGAGTTTGGAATGGTTAAACCCCACTTTAGAAAAAGATTCCGCTACCCCGCTAAACTTATAATCAAAAGCCAATAAAGGGCTTTGATTGTAAAGAATGGAAACAAACAATAGAGATAATTTTTGAAATTTTAACACAGAATAACCTTTGTTTAATTTTCGCTCGTATCATATTCCAATTTTATTAAAAAACCGATTAAAAATGAAAGTATTCAAATAATTATCTAAATATTATTCTTTTTTTGTTCCGCTTTCATTTTTTATCGGCTCAAAAGAATACCCTAAAGCCTGATAGATTTGATTGTGGTAACGGACTTGATTGTCTTCTAAACTTTCTTGAAAAGACTTTTTAAAATGCGGATCTAGCGTGTTTAAAAACACCTCTAGCCCTATTGCACTAGAATAATTCACCCAGTCATGCCTTAAATCGCTCTCCAATAAGGAGGCGTATTCTATAAGCGTTTCATCGCTATTTTGCAAGGCATTGACAATGAATAAATCTTTTCTGTCTTTAGGCTGGGTGAGTAAGAGCAAGGAAGGGTTGAAATTGATTTGCGTGGAAAGGATTTTAAAGGGCTTATATTCTAAAAGCCCTATTTGAGAAAGGATCAGGCCGCTTTTAGTGGTGGGGGTGTTTAAAATCAAAATAGAATTTTTAAAAAACGCATCGTTTTTTCTAAAATTTTTAGAAAAGCTCGTGGCTTGCTTGTAAGAGATATTTTCTTGGTGTTTGACTTCAATGTTTAAAGACTCCGTGATTTGCCTCAAGCGTTCGCCTATCAAGCCATCATCATCGTATTCAATCACGGGCGAATTAGGGCTAATGAAAGCCGTGAGCATGCTTAATTGTTCTTTATAATCAATCCCACCAAAATACAAACGCTCGTTTAAAGAACGCTCGGTATTATCGGTATGATTTTCTAATTGCGTTTTATTCACCGTAGGCACATAAGTAGGGGTGCTAATCGTCGTGTTTTGGAGCAAATTCTCCACGCCCTCTTTAGTCAATAAGGCTATCACAAAAGGGAATTTTTCTTTTTCAATTTCTTTATAGGTTTGTTCTAATTTTTCAGGACTCTCTTCGTCGCTGTCAAAGACTTGGATATTAAAATCGTTGTTTCTGGTGTTCAAATACGCTAAAAGGGTGTTCATCACCGAAATGGCATAACGGCCCACCACCTTTTTAGGCAGTAAAATCGCTAATTCAATCTTAGGCTCATAGCTTTCTTTAGCTGGAGTTTGAGAAGCGATGAATGCAGGGTTGAGTTTGTTTAAGATGTCCTTGTAATAAGTTTTTAGACTCTCATCATGGTTATTGTCATCGTATTGAGACACAAAAGAAAAAATTTGATTTTGCAGCATCAAGTCTTTCAAGCACTCCAAAGAGCAAGGCTCTGTCTTAATGATTTGCTGGTGCGCTGGGGGCAAAGGGGAAAACAGATAGCTTTTAGCGTTCAAGCTTATCGCGCAAAAAGTGGAAACAATCAGCGCAAGGCGTTTGAAAAATCTTTTTCTTAAGGCGTATGGCATTTTTTAATATCTTTAAAATGAATTTCCTAAAATTTTATTATTATAGGATAATTAACCCTAACAAGGGGACTGATTTTACCCCTACAAAACTTGAGAGGATTTTTCTAAAGCATGCGAGAATAAACACGCTTGGACGCTCAAACTCTGTAAAATCCCCATTACAAAGACACAAAGCGAAAACCAAACCCCCACCAACTTTAATTTTCAACCATTAAAGGATTGCATCATTGAATGGTGCATGCTTTCATGCTTTGATGATCCCCTAGCGCCAATTATAGATATAAGGCCTTAAGCTAATGCAATAATCTCTAGTGCTTAATATATCCTTACGCATGTCCCCTAATTGCCCAGATAAGACTTCTTGCACTCTTCTTAAATTGTTGATCTCAGTGTTTTGCGTGCTGATGATTTTTTTCAAGTCCCTTATCTCTTTAATCAAATCCGCATTGCTGATCGCTTTATTGGCTTGCACTGGATCCGCGTTTAAAAAAGCCAACGCTACACACCAACTCACAACGATTTTTTTCATCGCCACTCTCCTTTTTATCCTCTCTCAACACTCAGTCATAGCTCAATAAAAGGGATCACCCCTTTTAATGGAAATAAAACTAGAGCCTAAAATTCTCCATTAAGTTAAAGTTCATGTAGCGATAGATCTTGTCTTTTTGGCTTTCTAGCTTTTCGCTCACTAAATTCATGTATTCTTCTTTAGTGGGGATTCTCCCTAGTAAAGCGCACGCCGCCCCAAGCTCCGCGCTGCCTAAATACACTTTAGCCCCTCTGCCCATACGATTATCAAAATTGCGCGTGGAAGTGGAAAAGACAACCGCATTATCCCTAACTCTCGCTTGATTGCCCATGCACAAGCTACAGCCTGGGACTTCAGTCCTTGCCCCGGCAGCCCCAAAAATCGCATAATAGCCCTCATTAATCAGCTCTTGTTCGTCCATTTTACTGGGTGGCACTACCCAAAGGCGTGCTTGACTGGGAGGAGCGTTTTTAACGATTTCGCCAAAGGCTCTAAAATGCCCGATATTCGTCATGCAAGATCCAATAAACACTTCATCAATAGCGTGCGGTCTTTTGCCGGTCGTATCCGCTAAAACTTCGCTCAAAGTAGCGACATCATCAGGGTCATTAGGGCATGCCAAAATAGGCTCAGTGATTTCTGCCACATCAATTTCAATGATAGCGGCGTATTGAGCGTTACTATCTGGCTCTAAGAGAACCGGATTATCCACCCAAGCTTGCATCGCATCTCTGCGTTTTTTCAAAGTCTCTTTGTCTTCATAACCGCTTGCAATCATCTCATCAATCAGCTTGATATTGGATTTCAAGTATTCAATCATCGGCTCTTTATTCAAACGCACCACGCAAGCAGCCGCACTCCTTTCAGCACTTGCATCGCTTAATTCAAAAGCCTGCTCCATTTTAATATCAGGCAAGCCTTCAATCTCTAAAATACGCCCGTTAAAGACATTGATTTTACCCTTTTTCTCCACCGTGAGTAGTCCTTTTTTAATCGCATAATAAGGGATCGCATTCACTAAATCCCTTAAGGTGATCCCAGGATTCATTTCCCCTTTAAAACGCACCAACACGGATTCTGGCATGTTCAATGGCATCGTGCCTGTAACGGCTGCAAAAGCGACTAACCCGCTCCCTGCCGGGAAACTAATGCCTAAAGGGAAACGAGTGTGGCTATCCCCCCCTGTGCCTAAAGTGTCAGGCAATCCCATGCGGTTCAGCCATGTATGGATCACGCCATCGCCCGGGTGCAACGCCACGCCCCCTCTTTGGGTGATAAAGCTAGGCAAGGTCGCATGCAAACTCACATCGCTAGGTTTTGGGTAAGCGGCGGTATGGCAAAAACTCTGCAACACAAAAGGCGCATCAAATTTCAAACTCGCTAATTCTTTAACCTCATCTCTGGTCATCGCCCCTGTGGTGTCTTGACTGCCCACGGTGGTAACCTTTGGCTCACAATAAGTCCCAGGCAAGATCCCTTTTACCCCACAAGCATGGCCTACAATTTTTTGGGCTAAAGTGTAGCCTTTAGCGTCGCTTTTAGGAGCGGCTGGCTTTTTAAACGCTTCAGATTCGCCTAGCCCTAAGAATTTACGCGCTTTATTCGTCAAACCCCTACCAATGATTAAAGGGATACGCCCAGAAGCCCTAACTTCATCTAATAAAGTTTCAGGCTCTAGTTTAAAGGTGCTAACCACCTTATCATTGAGCGTGATTTCACCTTTATAAGGGTAAATTTTAATGGTGTCGCCCTCTTTTAAATCCTTAACATCGGCCACAATGGGTAACGCCCCACTATCTTCACAAGTCGCAAAGAAAATCGGAGCGATCACCCCCCCAATCACAATGCCCCCACTCCTTTTATTAGGCACAAAAGGAATGTCCTTACCAAAATGCCACATGATAGAGTTTGTCGCGCTTTTTCTAGAGCTTCCTGTGCCTACCACATCGCCCACATACGCTACAGGAACGCCTTTAGTTTTAATAGCTTCAATGCGTTGTTCGTAATTTTCAATCCGGTTTTTTAGCATGGCTTTGGCATGCAAAGGAATATCGCTTCGTGTGAAAGCATCGCTCGCTGGGCTTAAATCATCGGTATTGGTTTCGCCATCAATTTTAAGCACGCACGCTTCAATGCATTCATTCAAAGGCTCTTTATTCAAAAACCATTCTGCATTCGCCCAAGACTCTAGCACTTCTTTAGCCAAAGCGTTAGTTTTACTCATTGCAGCGATTTTATCAAACGATCCATAGACTAAAAGAGTGGTTTTTAAAGCTTTCGCGCTCTCTTTAGCGATGTTTTTGTCTTGACTCTCTAAGCCCACAATCAAAGGCTCTACATTATAGCCTCCAAGCATCGTGCCTAAAAGAGTGGTCGCTTCTAAAGCGCTAATGTGCGTGCATTCTAGTTTTTTTTGGGACAATTTGGCTAAAAATTCTGCTTTGACTTTCGCCCCCTCATCAACCCCAGGACTTACTCTATGAATGAGTAATTCTTTAGCAAAAGCGGCGTTTGTGGGATCTTTCATCAAAATCTCAACAACCGCTTCCACTTGTTTAGCGCTTAAGGGGAGTGGCGGGATACCCTCACTTTCTCTTTCTGAAACGCTTTTTTTGTAATCTTCTAAAAAATCTTTCATCATTTCTCCTTTTTAAATAGTATTACTCACTAATGCATTACAAACTACTCCATGATAACAAAACTCTTTTTACTTTTAGTTAAGTTGTAAGAAACTTTAGCTACCATGCGATACAAAAAAGGATTTTAAGTGCGTTTTGGTAAAATTGATTATTTGAACATGCTCCCTTTTGATGTGTTTATCAAATCCTACCCCACCCCTTGTTATTTCAAACAATTTTTACGGCTTAAAAAAACCTACCCTTCCAAGCTTAATAGGAGTTTTTTGTTCAGGCGTATTGATGCGGGGTTTATTTCTTCTATCGCCGGCTATTCATTCGCTCTCCATTCCTATTCTCTAGGCATTGTCGCTTATAAGGAAGTTTTAAGCGTGTTGGTTGTGGATACAAAAAACGCTTTTGACAAAGAAAGCGCTTCTTCAAACGCCCTCTCTCAAGTTCTAGGGTTAAAAGGCGAAGTGTTAATCGGCAATAAAGCGCTGCAGTTTTATTATTCCAACCCTAAAAAAGATTTTATAGATTTAGCCGCTCTTTGGTATGAAAAAAAACGCTTGCCGTTTGTTTTTGGGCGTTTGTGTTACCATAAAAACAAGGATTTTTACAAGCGCTTGTCTTTAGCTTTCAAACATCAAAAAACAAAAATCCCTTACTACATCCTTAAAGAAGCCGCTTTAAAAACCAACTTGAAACGCCAAGACATTCTAAACTACTTGCAAAAAATTTACTACACTTTAGGCAAAAAGGAACAATCAGGCCTTAAAGCGTTCTATCGTGAATTGTTATTCAAACGCATCCAAAAACCCAAGCGTTTTTAGTGATTCACTGAAAACAGGGGCTTAAAAAACCCAGAAAGTGTTTTTAAGCAAGATTAGGTTACAATCACAAGTTTTATTAAAATTTTATTAATTAATTAAGAAGGGATCATGCAAGCAAAGATAAAAAACAAACGGGTTTTGGTGAAATTTTCTGGGGAAGCGTTAGCTGGGGACAACCAGTTTGGGATTGACATCCATGTGTTAGATCACATCGCTAAAGAGATCAAAAGCTTAGTGGAAAACAATATTGAAGTGGGTATTGTGATAGGTGGAGGCAATATCATTAGGGGGGTTAGCGCGGCTCAAGGGGGGATTATCAGGCGCACCAGTGGGGATTATATGGGCATGTTAGCCACCGTGATTAATGCGGTAGCGATGCAAGAAGCTTTAGAGCATATCGGCTTAGACACAAGGGTGCAGAGCGCGATTGAAATTAAAGAAATTTGTGAAAGTTATATTTACAGGAAAGCGATCAGGCATTTAGAAAAGGGTAGGGTGGTGATTTTTGGCGCTGGCACGGGAAACCCGTTTTTCACTACGGATACGGCGGCCACTTTAAGAGCGATTGAAATTGGATCGGATCTAATCATTAAAGCGACTAAAGTGGATGGCATTTATGACAAAGACCCTAACAAGTTTAAAGACGCTAAAAAATTAGACACTTTAAGCTATAACGATGCCTTGATAGGGGATATTGAAGTGATGGACGATACCGCTATTTCTTTAGCTAAAGACAATAAGCTCCCTATTGTGGTGTGTAACATGTTCAAAAAAGGGAATTTGTTGCAGGTGATTAAGCACCAACAAGGCGTGTTTTCTATGGTAAAATAAGCCCTTTAAAATTGGATAGAACTCAAAATAAGAAGGATCAGTTTGAAAAAAGAGAGAACAGAGAGTTTAGTCGCTCAAGCCTTAAAAAATATTGGGAACGACCGCTACATGCTAGATAATTTAGTTTTCGCTCGGGTGAAACAATTAAACGCTGGAGCCAAAACTTTAGTGAACATGGACCCCAAGCGTCATAAATTAGTGGATATTGCCATCAGAGAAATCGCTGAAGGGAAAATTGATATAGACAGGATAGATGAACGAAATTGATAAATCCGTTGATATCGGATTCTTACGGATTTTGGATGTTATCAAAAAAGTTACGACCCCAAAGGGTGGCATTGAAATCTTAAGGACTTTAATTGATTTCACGCCCAAAATTGAAAACGCCCTAAATTTAGCGACTAAAAGCCATAAGGGGCAATACAGAAAAAGCGGTGAGCCTTATATTGTCCATCCTATTTGTGTGGCGAGCGTGGTGGCGTTTTGTGGGGGCGATGAGGCGATGGTGTGCGCTGCACTTTTGCATGATGTGGTAGAAGACACGCCTTGCAAGATTGAAACGATTGAGCGAGAATTTGGGCAAGATGTGGCTAATTTAGTGGATGCACTCACCAAAATCACTGAAATCAGGAAAGAAGAGTTAGGAGTGAGCTCTCAAGATCCCAGAATGGTGGTTTCAGCGCTCACTTTTAGAAAGATTTTAATTAGTGCGATACAAGATCCAAGAGCCTTAGTGGTAAAGATTAGCGACAGGTTGCACAACATGCTCACCTTAGACGCCTTGCCTCATGACAAGCAAGTGCGTATTTCTAAAGAAACTCTAGCGGTGTATGCTCCCATAGCGAGCCGATTGGGCATGTCTTCAATTAAAAATGAATTAGAAGACAAGAGCTTTTATTATATTTATCCGGAAGAATATAAAAATATCAAGGAATATTTGCACAAAAACAAGCAATCTTTACTCTTAAAACTCAACGCTTTTGCGAGCAAGTTAGAAAAAAAACTTTTTGACAGCGGGTTTAGCCATTCGGATTTTAAACTCGTTACAAGGGTGAAACGCCCTTATTCTATCTATCTTAAGATGCAACGAAAAGGGGCGGTCAATATTGATGAAATTTTGGACTTGTTAGCCATTAGGATTTTATTGAAAAACCCGATTGATTGCTATAAAGTTTTAGGGATCATCCATTTGAATTTCAAACCCATTGTCTCTCGTTTTAAAGATTACATCGCTTTGCCCAAAGAAAATGGCTATAAGACGATACACACGACCATTTTTGATGAATCTTCTGTTTATGAAGTGCAGATCCGCACCTTTGATATGCATATGGGGGCGGAGTATGGTAATTCAGCCCACTGGAAGTATAAAGCCGGGGGCGTGGATAATGAAGATCACCATGAGGGCATGAGGTGGTTGCAAAATTTTAAATACCATGACAGCGATTTGAAAAACGACCCTAAGGAATTTTACGAACTCGCTAAGAACGATTTGTATCGTGAAGATATTGTCGTTTTTTCGCCCCATGGGGACACTTACACCTTACCGGTGGGAGCGATTGCTTTAGATTTTGCTTACATGGTGCATAGCGATTTGGGCGATAAAGCCACGGACGCTTATATCAATAGTAAAAAAGCCTTACTCAACCAGGAATTAAGAAGCGGGGATGTGGTTAAAATCATTAAAGGCGATAAAATAATACCTCGTTTCATTTGGATGGATCAGCTTAAAACTTCTAAGGCTAAAAACCACTTACGCATCCAAAGAAGAAACCGCTTGAAAGAAATTGACACTAAGAGCATGATTAATATCTTAGCGACTTTTTTTGGGCGCTCTGTTTTTGAAGATGTGGATTTAAAGGATTATAAAAACTTTGAAGAAAAATTGACAGATTGTGGGGTGGAGACCACCTTAACAGAAGCGATGAAAAGCTTTGAAAATTTAGCCAAACTCACTGAAGAAATTGAAAATAAGGTGTTTTCTTTAAAAGAAGATGCGATTTTAGAATACCAAGAGATGAGTTTATGGACTCGGGGTTTAAGGTATTTGGGTTTTAAAACCAGCGTTTTGAATTTTTTAGCCCCAAACCGGCAGTGGCAGTGTAAGGAATTAGAACATTTCAGCGTTTGTTCAAGCAACGCTTTAGAAATCAAACAGGTGTTGTTGAATGATTGTTGTTATCCTAAATACGGCGATGAAATCATTGCGATTGTAACGGATTTAAAAGATCCAAAGGCGGTTGCACACCATAAATTTTGCAAAAAAGCGATAGCGGAAGTGGACGCTAAAGCGCCTATGGTTTATATAGAATGGCACAAGCGCGATCGAACGATTTATAAAATGATGTTTTATTTGGGCGAAAAAAAGTCGGTTTTAGCGGGTTTATTAACTTTTTTAAACAGGAATGAATGCAATATTGTGGGCGTGTCTTACTTGGGCTATAAAGACAAGTATTCTAGCCATTGCGAAGTGAGTTTTGAAATAGCCACGGATAAGGCGGATTGGATCAGAGCCTTAATCAATCGCAAATATCAGGATAGGATTGTAGAATTATCCAGTCTAGATGACGCTTATGAGTCATAAAAGGAATAAACATGGAACAAAAAATCAGTACCGCCTTAAAAGAGATCGCTAGAGGCGCTAATGAAGTCATTGGGTTAGAATACATTGAAAAGCTGGTGAGGAAATATTATGAAACCAATGAACGCTTTATCGTTAAAGCTGGGTTTGATCCTACCGCTCCCGATTTGCATTTAGGGCATACGGTATTGATCCAAAAACTAGCTTTATTGCAGCAATATGGGGCTAGGGTTAAGTTTTTGATTGGGGATTTTACCGCTATGATAGGCGATCCTACAGGGAAAAATGAAACCAGAAAACCCTTAAACCGGGAGCAAGTCTTAGAAAACGCTAAAACTTATGAAGAGCAAATTTATAAAATTTTAGATCAACAACACACCGAAGTGTGCTTTAATTCCACTTGGTTGGATACTTTAGGTGCAAAGGGCATGATAGAATTGTGCGCGAAGTTTTCAGTCGCTAGAATGCTAGAAAGGGACGATTTTGCTAAACGCTACAAAGAAAACCGCCCCATTAGCATCGTGGAATTTTTATACCCTTTGCTGCAAGGCTATGATTCAGTGGCGATGGGTGCGGATATTGAGCTTGGGGGCAATGATCAAAAGTTTAATTTGCTGGTGGGGCGTTTTTTGCAACGAGCTTACGGTTTGAATAAAGAGCAGTCTATCATTACCATGCCTTTATTAGAGGGGCTTGATGGGGTGCAAAAAATGAGTAAAAGCTTGGGGAATTATGTGGGGATCACTGAAGAGCCTAATGCGATGTTTGGGAAGATCATGAGCGTGAGCGATGATCTCATGTGGCGCTATTACACCCTTTTGAGCGCTAAGACTTTAGAAGAAATTGAAGACTTAAAACATGGTATTTTAAACCAAACCCTGCACCCTAAAGCCGTTAAAGAAGATCTCGCTGGTGAAATCGTGGCTCGTTATTATGACAATGATCAAGCATTTAAGGCTAAAGAGCAATTTTCTAAAGTGTTTAGCGCAAACCTTTTGCCTGAAATTTTATTAGAAAGCGATTTTGATGAGGGGGTTGGGGTTTTAGATGTTTTAAAACAGATTGGCTTTTGCCCATCCACTTCACAAGCCAGGCGCGATATTCAAGGGGGAGGGGTAAAGATTAATCAAGAAGTGATAAAAAATGAGAGTTATCGTTTTGTTAAAGGAAATTATGTTATACAGCTTGGTAAGAAAAGATTTATGAAATTAAATATTAACTAATATTAAGGAAAGAGCTATGGTATCAACACTCAAACCGCTAAAAATCGGTAAGCACACCATAAAATTCCCCATCTTTCAAGGGGGAATGGGTGTGGGGATTAGCTGGGATGAACTGGCTGGAAATGTTGCCAAAGAAGGGGCTTTAGGAGTGATTTCAGCCGTAGGGACTGGTTATTATAAAAACATGCGTTTTGTAGAAAGGATTGTGGCTAAAAAACCCTTTGAAGCCTTGAATTTTTACTCCAAAAAAGCGTTGAATGAGATTTTTGCAAACGCTAGGAAGATTTGCGGGAACAACCCTTTAGGAGCGAATATTTTATACGCTATCAATGACTATGGCCGTGTTTTAAGGGACTCTTGTGAAGCAGGAGCGAACATCATTATTACAGGGGCTGGTTTGCCCACGAACATGCCTGAATTCGCTAAGGATTTTAGCGATGTGGCGCTCATCCCTATTATTTCTTCAGCGAAAGCTTTAAAAATCCTTTGTAAAAGATGGAGCGATCGCTATAAAAGAATCCCGGACGCATTCATTGTGGAAGGGCCTTTGAGTGGGGGGCATCAGGGCTTTAAATACGAAGATTGTTTTAAAGAAGAATTCCGATTAGAAAACTTAGTGCCTAAAGTCGTGGAAGCTTCTAAAGAATGGGGGAATATCCCTATTATTGCAGCTGGGGGGATTTGGGATAGGAAAGATATAGACACCATGTTAAGTCTTGGAGCGAGTGGGGTGCAGATGGCGACTCGTTTTTTAGGCACGAAAGAATGCGACGCTAAAGTGTATGCCGATCTTTTGCCCACGCTCAAAAAAGAAGATATTTTACTCATTAAATCGCCTGTAGGCTATCCGGCTAGGGCTATTAACACTGGGGTGATCAAACGCATTGAAGAGGGTAACGCGCCCAAAATCGCATGCGTGAGCAATTGTGTAGCACCTTGCAACAGGGGTGAAGAGGCTAAAAAGGTGGGCTATTGTATCGCTGATGGTTTGGGGCGCGGTTATTTAGGAAACAGAGAAGAGGGGCTTTATTTTACCGGGGCTAATGGCTATAGAGTGGATAAGATTATCAGCGTGCATGAATTGATCAAAGAGCTTACAGAGGGTTAATTTGTAGTGCTTGTGAGGTTAGGGGTTGTTGCATGTCTTTTGTGGTTGCATTTTGCTTACGCTACAACCCTTAAAATTACTAACATTGTGCCTTTTGGCTCTAGCAGCGTTAAAATGGTGTTTAATCAAGAAATTAAGAAATTCAAAGAAGTTCCGCTCAAAAATTTCAAGAGTTATTTGGAATTAGAAGCCATTTTAACCATTCCTAAAAAGCATTACCAATTTTCCAAGCAATCGTCCATCACGATCGCACAATTCAGCCCTAAATTAGCACGAGTGGTTATCGGCTATGCTCCTAAGATGACTTATGAGATTAAAATCCTTAAAAACAAGCTCTATGTTTCTATCGTGGAGAAAAAGCCCTTAATTAGGCATCAAATGGCGCTAAAACCACCCAAACACCATGCACTCAAACACACAACGCCAAAACCCACCCCTAAGCCCATTAAAAAAGAGGCCAAAAAGTCTAAAGAGGCTAAAGAAAAAACGCCAACTAAGCATGCGCACTCAAAACATGCACACTCTCCATTGAACGAAAGGAGCGCTAAAAAAGAAATTCCTAAAAAAGAAATTCCTAAAAAAGAAATTCCTAAAAAAGAAATTCCTAAAAAAGAAGCGGAAAATGAGAGTAAGAACCAAATCTTTATAACAGAAAAAAATGATACTTTCATCAAAACCAAACGCAAAAAACACAAAAAGATCGTTTTAGACGCTGGGCATGGGGGGAAAGATTGTGGGGCGATGAGCGCGAATTTAGTGTGTGAAAAAGACATTGTTTTAGAAGTGGTGAAGTTTTTGCATAAAGAGCTTAAAAAAAGAGGCTATAGCGTTTTATTGACAAGGGATAAGGACATTTATATTGATTTAGTGGCTCGCACGGAATTAGCCAATAAAAAAAGCGCGGATTTATTCATCTCAGTGCATGCCAATTCCATCCCCAAGCATTCCACCTCTAACGCTCATGGCATAGAGACTTATTTTTTATCCACAGCAAGGAGTGAAAGGGCTAGGAAAGTGGCTGAGCAAGAAAATAAAGACGATGTGAATTTGATGGATTATTTTTCTAAAAGTTTGCTTTTAAATTCACTCAACACGCAGCGACTGATTGTTTCTAACAAATTAGCGATTGATGTGCAATACGGCATGCTCCAAAGTATCCGCAAAAATTACCCTGATGTGGTGGATGGGGGCGTGAGGGAGGGGCCTTTTTGGGTGTTAGCTGGGGCTTTAATGCCTTCAATTTTAATAGAAATTGGTTATAATTCCCATGCGATAGAATCTAAACGCATCCAAAGCAAACCGTATCAAAAGATCTTGGCTAAGGGCATTGCTGATGGCATTGATAGTTTCTTCAGCAAGAATGATTAGGCAATGATTAGGTTGTAGATGAATTTTTATCAAAAAATATACACGCATAAAGTCGTTTTTTCTTCATTGTTTTTTTTGTTGTTTTTGTTCAATGTGGAAACTTTGTTGCTTTCGCATTTCAGCGATGATTTTTCGCAATTGTTTTTTTTGTTTGAAAACCATGTTTATGATTTCATTGTCAAATTAGATTACTTGGGGCTAATAGGCGTTTCTTTAATTTATCTGCTTGTGCTTATCCTAAAGCCTTTCACCCTCACGCGCCAAAAATGCGCTTGCGTAGGGATATTATGCCTTTCTTTCTACGCTTGGAATTTTCCTATCAAAGATTCTTTAATCGTGCTTTATGTTTTCTATTTTGCGCTGTTAACGACTTTATTGTGGCGTTTTTTAGGGGCTAGCATGAAGCAATCTTTCTTGCCCTCTATGAATATTTGCATCGTGTGGGTTTTTGCTTCTTCTTTACAGAGTTTTAGATTTTTAAGCGTGTCTGATTGCGTGGATTTTTCCCTTTTTACACTCGCTCTTATTTTATTGATACTGGTTTTAATCTACCACAAACGCCTTTTTGGGTTGTATGAATACGCTAACACACTTATTTTGATCGTGGGGCTTAGCGTGGTGGTGCTATGCTCTAGCATGTTCATTCAAACTAAAGAATACTATGGCATGCGGTTGGGTTTTTATTTTTTAGGCTTGTTGGGGTGGCTTTTAGAATACATCCATAACACTTTAAGGCGTTTGGAGCATAAGATTTAAAGGCTTGGCTCTTATTCAATAGGGATAGCTAAAGTTTTTTGAGTGTCTTTGATTGAGTGTCTTTTTAGGGCTTAAAAGCGGGTTTATAAAATCTTAAAGAGGTTTGATGATCTTTTGTTTTTGGCGTTCTTGCTCTAATTTAGCCACTTGAGCGAAGACAATCGCTACCGCTTCAAACAATTCTTCTGGTATGGTAGCGTTTAATTTCACGTCTCTATAAAGCTCTCTAGCGAGCGTTTTATTTTCTATAATTTCTATATCATGCTCTCTAGCGATACCCTTAATCCTAATAGCTAAATGATCTGTGCCTTTAGCGATTACCACAGGCACAGGGTGTTCTTCATCAAATTGAAGAGCGACGGCGTAATGGGTAGGGTTAGTCACCACGACATTGGCTTTAGGGATTTCTTGCATCATTTTATTCGTGGCGTTTTTTACCATCATTTGGCGGATTTTGGCTTTGATTTCTGGGTTTCCTTCTTGCTGTTTGTATTCGTCTTTAACTTCTTGTTTCGTCATTTTTAAAGAGTTAGTGTATTGGCGGCGTTTGATGACTAAATCCACAAAAGCCAAGACAAAAAATAAAAATAAAAGCGAAGAAATGAGCCATAACACCTTATTTTTAAACCACAATAACTGGCCTTGCAAATTCAAAAGAGCCGCATGGTTTAATTCCCCTAAAAATAAGGAAAAGATGAAAAACCCCAGAAAAAAAGCTAAAAAAACTTTTAAAGTGATCAAACTCCCATCAAGGAGCTTCTTTAAAGAAAAAAGGTTTTTGACGCCATTGATAGGGTTGATTTTAGAAAATTTAGGCTCAATGACTTTAGGGGCAAAGAGCCAGCCAAATTGCAAGACATTAGATAAAAACGCCACCACCACTAAAATGATTAAAATCGGTAAAAGCAATAAAAAAGTGTCTTTAGCCAGCTGATTAAACAGCTCTTGAACGCTTTCTTTACTGAAATCTAGGGAAAAATCTTTCAACACATGGCGATACATCTCACTAAAGCCATCCACCCACCATATAAAAAAAACAAAAATACCAATTAGCCCGGCTAATAACCCCAAAAACCCCACCACTTCCATGCTCTTAGGCACATTGCCTTCTTCTCTGGCTTTTTGGATTTTTTTCGCGCTAGGGAGTTCGGTTTTTTCTTCTTCAGCCATTTGATCTCTCTTTTAAAATTTGAACGGCTAATTCATAGTCTTTTAGGGTGTTTAGGTTTAAAAATTCTTCTTCTTGATTAAAATGGATAGCGACAGAAGAGGCATTTTTCACAAGATCGCTCAGGCGATAATTGTGTGTTTTAAGAGCGTAAAAAAGGGCGTTAAGGGTATTTTGATGCCACAAAGAAATCAAATAATGTTCTTTTGCAGGGCTTTTAGCATAGACTACGCTAAAGTTTTGGATTTGACAAAGAGCCTTAATGCTCTCAAAGGAGACTAAAGGCGTATCTATAGGGATAAAAAAAATATAAGGGGTTTGCAGCGTTAAAAAAGCGTTATGAATGCCAACAAGGGGTGAAAAAAGATCGCTCTCTTTTTCTAAAAGATAGGGAGCGTTTAATTCATGCGATTTTTTAGCGCTGATAATGACTTTTTTGAAAAGTTTTAAAAGGCGTGAGTATTGGTATTCTAAAAGGCTAGGATACGATTCAAAAGGCGCAAGAGCCTTATTGATTTGAACGCCATTAATGATAAAACGAGAGCTTTTGCCCCCAGCCAGTACAACGCAAGGAATGTTATCAATGACAGGGTTTTTCAAAAGATCTATCCATGTTTGATGTTGTTAAGTTATGGTTTATTATGTTACACTAAAAGCTTAAATAAAGGGCATGAGGAATAAAGGGAGTGTTAGTAGATAGTTTTAATAGGGTTATTGACTATATTAGGGTTTCTGTAACCAAACAATGCAATTTCAGGTGTCAGTATTGCATGCCTGCTACGCCATTAAATTTTTTTGATGATGAAGAATTATTGCCTTTGGATAATGTTTTAGAATTTCTTAAAATCGCTATTGATGAGGGCGTTAAAAAAATTAGAATCACGGGTGGGGAGCCACTATTACGCAAGGGTTTAGACGAATTTATCGCTAAATTGCATGCTTACAATAAGGAAGTGGCGTTAGTTTTAAGCACTAATGGTTTTTTACTCAAAAAAATGGCTAAGGATTTAAAAAAGGCCGGGTTAGTGCAAGTGAATGTTTCATTAGATTCTTTAAAAAGCGATAGAGTTTTAAAAATCTCTCAAAAAGACGCTCTTAAAAATACTTTAGAAGGGATTGAAGAGTCCTTGAAAGCGGGTTTAAAAATCAAATTAAACACGGTTGTGATGAAAAGCGTTAATGATGATGAAATTTTAGATCTTTTAGAATACGCAAAAAATAAGTGCATACAAATCCGCTACATTGAATTTATGGAAAACACGCATGCTAAGAGCTTTGTCAAAGGCTTGAAAGAGGAAGAAATTTTAGATTTGATCGCTCAAAAATATAAGATTATGGGCATGGAAAAACCCAAACAAGGGTCTTCTAAAATCTACACGCTAGAAAATGGCTATCAATTTGGCATTATCGCTCCGCATAGCGATGACTTTTGTCAATCTTGCAATCGTATCCGTTTGGCTTCTGATGGCAAAATTTGCCCATGTTTATACTATCAAGACGCCATAGACGCTAAAGAGGCGATCATCAATAAGGATACAAAAAATATAAAAAGGCTTTTGAAGCAATCCATCATCAATAAACCAGAAAAAAACATGTGGAATGATAAAAACAGCGACACTCCCACAAGGGCGTTTTACTACACAGGGGGGTAGGGGCGTAAAATATTTATTATTTTAAACCTTTTTATTAAAAATAAGGCGGTTTGTTTAGGATTTTTGGCTATAGTGGCTAGAATCAAACAATAAGGAGTGTCCTATGGAAAAATTCCTAGCGTTTTTTATTTCCGGCTTTTTTAGTTTCCGGTCTTTCGGGGGGGGGGGTTACTTATAAGCCTACCCTAAATCTTTTAAAATCCCCAAAATCTCTCGCTTTTTTTAAATCTCTCTTTTTTGGAGTTAGGTCATGAAAAAAGATCGAGAAAAAAAACAAAAATACAGCAACATTACAGACGCAACCATCGTGGGTTCAACTAGCGAAGAAAGTGTGCTTCATGCTAGTGCCAATAGAGAGCATTTTTCTGCCTGGGATAGATTAGAAGAGATCTCAAAAAGGAAAATAAACCCTAACTATATTAAACAAAATATCAACCAACAGGCGGGGTATTCTGCTGAAATCAAAGAGCAAGCCCGTGTTAATGTGCGTAATATCCTTGCAGGAAAAAGAGAAAGGATAGTGCAGTATGATGATCTTTCTAGTGAGCAAAAGGCTCAGGTTAAGAATCTTCGTCCAAACTATGCCACGCCCAGTAAGAACCACGAAATCGTGGATTATGTCAGTGTGGATGAAAAGGGGAATATCATTCCTAGCACGCTCACGCAAAGTAAATTTGTGGGCAGAAATGGTAAGGAGTGTTTTGAAAAATTCTTATCTAAAGACTATGAAAAATACTTGGAAAATGGCGTGAAGATAAATGTCCCTAAGGATTCTTTTAGGGATATTCAAAAAGCCGCTGATGCTAAAATCAAGAGCCTAGAATCTCAAATCGCGAAACAAAAGGGGCTTGGCGATTTTCAAAAAGCCGCTCATTTAGAGGAAAAACTCCAAAAATGCAAAACCATCAAAGCCCATACAAGACCTGCGAGCGCCACTAAAGCAGAGGCAATTGAATCCAGATTGAACCCAAATCTCTCCACTGCCAAAGATGTTACCAGAGTTTCGCATCAAGCAGGAATGAACGCCGCACAAACCGGTGCGTGGATAAGTGGTGGGTTCTCACTCATAACGAATGTTTATGAATGTTTCGCAAATGGCAAGGATCCTATAAAAGCACTCAAGCACACCGCCATTGCTACCGCAAAGGGTGGAGTGCTTAGTTATGGCAGTGCGTTTGCGAGCGTATCTTTGGGAGGTTGGATGCAAAGCAGCGCTAATAGAATCATCCAAAGCCTTGGCAAGGGTTCAGTGCCTGCAATGATTGTGGGTGTTTGTGTGGCAAGTGCTACGGCTTTAACTCGCTATTTTTCTGGAAAGATTGATGAGGCAGAGCTTCTTAAACAACTTGTGAAAGCCAACACCACTCTTGTAAGTAGTGGGGCGATGGCAGTTGCTGGCCAAGCACTCATACCCATTCCTGTGGTTGGGGCGTTGGTTGGGGGTTTTGTAGGTGCGATTCTGAGTGAAACTTGTTTTAGCATCTTAAATTCTAAAAAGGTTGAATTGGCGCGCCAAAGGCGTATTGAGATTGAAAGAGAATGCCATGAATTCATCAAGCTGTTAGAGATTTATCAAAATCAATTTAAGGAGGTGTTTGAGCGGTATTTTCATGAAACTACCAAGTTTTTCAATCAGAGTTTTGATGCACTTTTGAGAGCAAGTTATACAGGGGATGCGGATTCAGGTATAGGAATCAATAACAAGATCCAAGAAAAACGAGGCCAAAAGGCGTTATTTGATAATTCCAAAGAGGGTTGGGATTTCATAACTAGCCGTGGAAGAACAGAAATTTAAAGGAGAAATCATGGAAGAACAAAAAGATATGGGTCAAAGTGTGATCTTAACCAAAGTGCTGAAGTCGTTAGAAAATGGTGGTTCTTTCAGTCAAAGAGATCGTGAGAAATTCGCACAAGTCGCTAGAACGCATGGGATTGAAGACAGCGTTATTGAAGAAGTGATTGATATTGGTCAAACGCTCAGCCTTATCTACCGCCATGAAGATCTTATTGATGCAAGCGATTTGCTAAGAGAACAGAAGAAAGCCGTGCGCGCTGAGCTCCAAAAAAGCATTGATGAAAATCTAGAAGTTTTAAAAAAAATCATAAACATTTAAAGGAGAAAACATGCCATTACCATTTATTTTAGGAGGGCTAGCCCTAGCGGCAGCAGGATATGGGTTTAAAAAAAGTATTGATGCAAGCGACACTGCTGATGAAATCAATAAAGTTATCGAAAAAGCCAATGATTTAAAAGAGGAAGCAACTAAAAAGGCTGAGTCTGCGGAGTCTGATTGTAAAAATGCTCTTATGAGATTGGGTAAGAAGAAATTCCATGTCCAAAGTTATAGCATGTCAAGTTTTGTAAAAGAGTTCAATCAATTGAAAGGTCGTGAGTTTGTTGTCAAAGTTACCGACATGCAGGATCTCTGCAAACAAGTCTCAAATGCACAAAATTTATTTAGCCAACTTAATACCAATGGTATGACTGATGAGAGTATTATAGAGAAAATGTTTATAGGTTATGGTAGTTTAGGTGTTTCTAGTTTTACTACTGGTGCTATTTTGGGTGGAGGGCTCGCTGCGAGTGGTCTTGCAGGTATGGCAGTATTTGGAGGGCTTATAGCCGGACCTGCACTCGCTATCTTGGGAGCTGTGAGAGCTGATGACATGGAAGAAAAGTTAGAAGAAGCCAAGGCTTATTACTCTCAAGTTAAAGCAGCTGTTAAAAAAGCCGATGTGATGATTGATAATCTTCAAGCTGTTAGGAAAATGGCAGATCTTTTCACCAGGCAAATCACAAAGTTTGATGCACTGTTTTTCTCGCTTGCTCAAGACGCCATCGCCACGATGAAAAAGCATCACTACGATACCTCTCGCTACAATCAAAAAGAAAAAGATCAACTCAGCGTTACCGTTTCAACGCTCTTTAGTTTGAGCGCTTTTTTGAAAGTCTCTATCATGGACGAACACCAAAAGCTTAACGAAAAAGTGCAAAAAGCCCTTAATCTCATGAAAGGTCAGATGAATGCCCTAGAAAGCGGGCATTATAATGTGGCGATGATCCAATCCAAGCGAAAAGGTCTTGAAAACTTGTGAAAAGGGATCGCTTGGGGGCTTGAAAGATAAAGGGATAAAAAGATGAAAGGATCAAAAGAAAAACTTGATCGTTTCCCTTGCACCTCTTGTGGGCTTTGCTGTAAAAATATCACCGGGATTATTGAGCTTATTGAGTTTGATGCTGGCAATGGTGTGTGCAAGTTTTTGGATTTAGAAACGAATCTGTGCAAGATTTATGAATCGCGCCCGTTAATTTGCAGGATTGATGAAGCGCACAAAAAGCTTTATTCCCACATCCCGCTTAAGGAGTTTTATGCCAAAAACGCAGAAATTTGTAACGCCTTGCAAGAAGCAAACCACATGGATGTGAGTTTTAGGGTTATTATTACGGAATAGCATAGTTTTTAGAAATTTAGCTAATTGATCGCTATGGCTCGCAAAAATATCTGAAAAAGAATGAGTTGAGTTACATTTTTAAAATTAGTTAAAAATGAGAAAATAAAGCTAAATTAACCATTTTAACCCCCAATTTTGAGCCAAAAATTAAGCGAATTACCCCTTATAAAAATACTAAAAAGCCGTTTTTTATAATCAATAATAAAAAAGCTTGAAAAAACAAGCGGTAGCTTTTAAAAAAGCGGTCTTTTGGAGTTAGTGGGGTTAGGGGTTTTTAATTTATTGTTCCACAAACACCGCATCAACCAAGTCTTCTATAAAGCGTTCTTCATCAAAAGCGATCAAATCGTCTTCTTTTTCACCCATTCCTAAATAAAGAATGGGTAATTTCAACTCATACAGCACGCTTAAAATCGCTCCGCCTTTAGAAGTGCCATCAAGTTTAGTCATGATCACGCCATCTAGCGCCAAAGTCTCATGGAAAATTTTCGCTTGCGTTAGCCCAGAACTCCCTTGCGTGCCGTCTAAAATAAGGAATTTATAAAAGGGGGCGTCTTTTAAAACTTTAGAGCAGGTGCGCGCGATCTTAGAAAGTTCGTTTTTAAGGTTGGTCTGGTTGTGCAAGCGCCCAGCGGTGTCTATAAAAACTTCATCTATATTTTTAGCGATCGCGCTTTCTATGGTGTTGTAAGCTAGAGAGCTTGGATCGCTCCCTTCTTTAGCGCTGATGACTTGAATGTTAAGTTTTTCGCCCCATAATTGGAGCTGTTTGACTGCGGCCGCTCTAAAGGTATCGCCGGCTCCTAAAAGCACTTTTTTATGCTGTTTTAAAGAAAGCTTGGCTAATTTAGCGATCGTTGTGGTTTTACCCGCCCCATTAACCCCCACGATCAAATGCACTAAGGGCTTTGTGGTGATAGTCTTTAGGCGGGTTTTATCATAATAGCTTTCCCCACGCACAAAACGCAACAAAGCGACTTCTAATTGCTTGGGCGTAACTAAATCGCCTAAATGCTTTAACAAGCTCTCTATCAAATCGTATTGGATGTCAAAGCCAATCAAAATTTCTTCTAATTCCTCTTTAGGAATATTTTCACGCTTTTTTCCTTTAACCTCTTCACCCTTAAATTTATTGACAATTTTTTTGAAAAAATTAAACATGGTTTTTAATCCTTTAAATTGGAAATATCAAATTGGAGCATTTCTGCTGGCACGATCCCCTGATATATTTTAATCAATTGGTGTTTGTGATATAAGAGCATGCTCAAAGAATTTTTTAAAGTGTTATGGTTTAAATGATCAAAAAGAGCGGTATCTTTAGGGTTTAAAACTATCAAATCAGCTTGAAAGGGTGCAATAAAGTCTTTGATTGCATCGCTTGAATAGGGTTTGTTGAGTAAAATAAGCACCCTCAAACGATCTTTAAAAGTTTTTTTTAAGATGTTAAAGGTGGGAGCGTAATTTTTTAAAAAATCGTCTAAAGCGCTTAAAATCAATAGGGTAGGGGCGTTAGAATCCGGACTAATGTTTAGGGAATCTAAATCGCCTGTAATCGTGTATTCTTGGTTATTCAAATCCATAGCGGTGTAGGTTTTAGGGCTATCTTTTTGGGTGGTATTGTTTTGAGAATCTTGAGGTTTTTGGGAATTTTTACAAGCGCTAAAACCCAACAAAACGATAAAAACCAGCGCGATAAAACGCAAAAAATAAGCCTTAATTCTCATTATAAATACATCCTTAAGAATAATAAAATGGTAACTAATAACCTAAAATTATACTATAATGTAAGTCTAAAATTTAAGGATTATAACCATTAAAACGATTTTTAGAGATTTTTGTAAAGAACGCTTGAAAAGGGCTAAAGCAAAAAATAAAGTCAGGGATAAATTGGCTTGCAAGCTTTTGTTTTGGAAACTCAAAGATTATCAAAATATTTTATTGTATAGCCCGTTAGGGCATGAGCTTGACATTAGGCCTTTGATTTTGAAGTTAAGACAAAAAAATAAGCACGTGTGGTTGCCTAAAAGCATCAAAAAAGGCGCTCATTTTTCTAAAGAGGGTTTTACTATCGCGCCCTTTAGGTTGCCCTTAAGGCGTTTGGGGTGGTTTGATGAGCCGAGTTTATCGCGCTATTATAAGCGGGAATTAGATTGTATTGTCGTGCCGATTTTAGGAATGGATACAAGCTTTAGGCGCGTGGGTTTTGGGCTAGGCATGTATGATAGGAGTTTGCCCCAATTGCTCAAAAAGCAACTAAAACGCCCCTTAGTCATATTTGTAAGTAGGGAGTTAGCGCTGGCTAATGGTATTCTTACAGACGTCTATGACATTGAAGCGGATCTTTACATGAATGCTCGTATCGTTATGAAGAATAATAAGAGGAAACATTATGAGCAGCGGGTTAATTTACATTTCATTAGAAGTCTTGGTAGCGTGTTTGATTACCGCTCTAATCATGTATTATGTGATGAAAAAGATCTATTATGCTAGAGGGCAAGCCATTTTAAAAAGCGCTTCAGCTAAAGCCAAATTGATGGAGTTTCAAGCGAAATCTTTTGTGGAAGCTGAAGAAATGCGCATGAAAAGCCAAGAATCCAAGTTGCAACAACAATATGAAAACAAGAATTTGCAGCTCCAAACCCATTTTGACAAAAAAGAAGCGCATCTGAAGCATTTAGAAGCGCAACACAAAGAATTTGTAAGAGATGAAAAACGCTATTTGGAAAAGGAAAAAAAAGAGCTTGAAAAAGAACGCCAGATTTTAGAACAAGAAAAAGAAAATTTTAAAAAACAGCGTGCTGTTTGTAAAGAAGCTCAAGATAAAGCACTAGACGCGATGCTCAATTACATGGCTTACACTAAAGATGAAATTAAAAGCATGATCTTAGAGCAATTAGAAGAAGAATTAGAAGTGCAAAAAAGCGCCTTAATCAGGCGTTATGAAAAAGAAGCCAAAGAAGAGGGCAAGAAAAAATCGTATGCCATTTTAGCGGAAGCGACAGCCCGTTTTGCGGGTAATTATGCGACAGAGAATTTAACAAGCCGTATCGCTTTGCCTTGCTCAGATTATATCGGTCGTGTGATAGGCAAAGACGGGAAAAATATTGAAGCGTTTAAAAAGGTCAGCGGGGTGGATATAGAATTTAGCGAAGACAGCAGCGAATTGTGTTTGTCTAGTTTCAATCTTTATCGGCGTGAAGTAGCGAGCGAGACGCTTAAAATTTTAATAGAAGACGGCCGTATCCAGCCTAACAGGATTGAAGAGGTTTATAATAGAGTCGCGCGCAACCTAGAAAAAGAATTGCTTTCTGAAGGGGAGAGCGTGGTGCTAGAATTGGAGCTTGGGGCTATGGAAGATGAGCTTAAAATTTTAATAGGCAAAATGCGTTACCGCTCTAGTTTTGGGCAAAACGCTTTGCAGCATTCTAAAGAAGTCGCTCTTTTAGCCGGCTTGATTGCAGAGCAGCTTGGGGGGGATAAAAAGCTCGCCAGAAGAGCCGGTATTTTGCATGATATTGGTAAAGCACTCACCCAAGAGCTTGGGAGAGACCATGTGAATTTAGGGGTTGAGGTGTGCAAGCGCCATAAAGAAGACCCGGTTGTGATCAATGCGATTTATGCCCACCATGGGCATGAAGAGATCATGAGCGTGGAGTGCGCGAGCGTGTGCGCGGCTGATGCGCTTTCTGCGGGGCGTCCTGGGGCTAGAAGAAAGAGCGATGAAGAATACGCTAAACGCATGCAAGCTTTAGAAGAGATCGCGCTAGAATTTGATGGGGTGGAAAAGGCGTATGCAATGGAGAGCGGGCGAGAATTAAGAGTGATTGTCAAATCCAACCAAGTTAGGGACAATCAAGTGCCAATTATTGCCAGAAAGATCGCTAAAAAGATAGAAGAGAGCGCTCAGTATGTGGGCGAAGTGGGCGTGCAAGTGGTGCGAGAAAATCGTTTCAAAACGACAGCCACACTCAAGCAATAAGTATTTTTAAGCCTTTTTCCCGCACCTTTTCCAAATGCCTTTAGAAAAAACTTTATAGTAGATGAATGAGCGCAAAAAAGTCTCTAGCGCGATCACTGCAAAAATAAATTCCACCTTAAAATGATAAGTCAAAAGCAAGTAAATAGGCATGATCCTTAACCCCCATAAGCTTAGGGTGTTAATATATAGTGAGACTTTAGAAATGCCAGCTCCTCTAAAAACTCCGTCTAGCACAAAATACCCAATTAAGGGGGCTTGAGAGAGGCCCACAGCGATCAAATAAGAGCGCGCCACTTCCAAAACTTCTTCATCTTGAGAAAAAAGGCTCGCGAATTCTTTGGCAAATAAGATTAAAGCGACCCCTAAAACCCCCATTAAACCCATAGAGATTTTTAAAATCAAATGCGCGTATTGTGTGGCGATCTTTGGCTTGTTCGCCCCTAAATTTTGCCCTGTTAAAACCATGGCAGCGATCATAAACCCAAATCCTGGCATGAACGAAAAGGTTTCAACCCTAATACCTATTTGCATGCCCGCTAACACTTTATCCCCATAGCTCGCTACAAATTTGGATAAGAGGATTAAAGAAAACAAGCTCAATAAACGCTCAAACCCGGCCGGCCAACCCACTCTAAACATGGTTTTTAAAAAAGAAAAACGAAAGGTTATTTTGAATTTTAAAGGGATTTTTTTGATTTGTATCCAAACGCCAAGCGCGAGTAATTCCAAATAAGAGACAACCACATTCGCTAAAGCAGAGCCTACAATCCCCATTTCTTTAAAACCAAAATCCCCAAAAATCAAGGCTTGATTCAAAAAAATGCATGCTATAACCATGATAATCTTAACGATAAAGGGGGTTAGAGTGTCTGAAAAGCTAGCGAGCGCTGAAACTAAAACATTTTTTAAAAAAATACTCGGTAGTGCGATGACTAAGACTTCTAAATAATCTTGCGTCAATTGGTGCGAAGGATCTTGTAATTGCATCCAATTTAAAAAAGGCTCAATCAAAAAATAAGAAACAAACAGCACGCCCAAACAAATCACAAACGCCCCAATGAAAATACTGGAAAAAGCGCGATTGATTTGAGTAAAATCCCTAGCCCCCACAAGCCTAGAAAGAATGGCGTTAGTGCCGGTGTATAAAATCGTATTGATGCCATAAAAAAGCATCAAAAATTGCAAACCCACCCCTAAAGCCACAATGTGATGGTGCGAAATCTTGCCCACAAAAAAAACCGAGAGCGCGACCACCAACACATCTAAAAAAGCATTAACCCCAGAGGGTAAGGCTAAAGAAAAGATTTTCTTAACTTGATAGATTAGCCTAATAGTAACGCTCCAACCACTCCAAAAACAATCAAAGGGAGGTTATAGACTAAAAAAGTCGGCACGCATGTGTCATAGATATGATTGTGTTGGTTGTCTGCGTTAAGCCCGCAAGTGGGTCCCATGGTGCTATCGCTAGCCGGTGAGCCTGCATCGCCTAAAGCTGCGGCTATGCCAATGAGCAAAATCGTAGATTCTGTGCTGAATCCTAATTTCGTGCATAAAGGGACATAAAACACAGCGATGATAGGGATAGTGCCAAAAGAAGTCCCTATCCCCATAGTGATAAAAAGCCCTACAACAAGCATTAAAAAAGCCCCTAAAAGCTTCCCTTGGATTATGCTTGTGATCGCATTCACTAAGCCATCTATCGCATGCACTTTTTGCAACACTTCTCCAAATCCGCTAGCCACTAGCATCACAAAAGCGATAAACGCCATCATTTTCACGCTATCATCCATAAGCGAGTCTGTTTCTTTAAACTTAATGCCACGCCCTAGTAAGATGATCGCTAACGCTAAAAAGGCGGCTAAGGGCATTGAATCGGTGGCTAATTGGATCACAAACGCCACGACAATCCCTATAAAAGTCAAGTAGTCATGGTAGTTTAATTTAAGCGAGGCGTAATTTTCTATATCAAAAGATTTTTCTTTGTAGCGCCTGGGTTTTTTGTATAGTGTTAATACCGCTAAAAGCAGCCCAGCAACCATCGCTAACCCCGCTATCCACATCACTCCTGTGATTTGCGCTATGGTGGTGCTCACGCCATTAGCTTTTAATTGCTCTAAAATGGTGGTTTGAAAGATCAAGCCAAACCCTACAGGAAGCACCAAGTAGGGGGCTTGCAAGCCAAAGGTTAAAGCGCAAGCGACCGCTCTTCTATCCAGTTCTAGCCGGTTCATTAAATGCAAAAGAGGGGGGATTAAAATAGGGATAAAAGCGATATGCACCGGCACTAAATTTTGCGAAAAACATGCGATGAAAGCGATCAAAAAGCAAAAAGTGGATCGCTTGTAATTCATTAAACCTATTAATTTACTCAAAGCGACTTTAATGAGGTTGCTTTTAGCGATCGCTACCGCCAAAGCCCCTAAAAGGATGTAGCTTAAAGCGATGTTTAAATTGCCTTTCATGCCGTCTATCATCACATTAAAACTCTCTGTCAATCCAAGCCCTCCCATAATCCCTGCTATGAGAGTCGCGCTAATCATAGAAAGCATGACATTGAGCCTTAAAAGGCTAAGAACGCACATGCAAATGATGGCCACAAAGGCAGGATTGCTCCATATAGAGCTATTTTCTAGCATTTTTGCTCCTTGTTAAAATGAAAATACCGCGCAAAAATGATAGAATTTTTGCGCTTGTTTAGCGCAAAAAATTACACCTACCATGTTTTAATCCTTTCTAACCTTAAATCTTAAATTAATTGACTGATTAAATATAGCGTTTCAACAAATCGTTATAAAAATCAATGCGTCTGTCTCTTAGAAACGGCCACATTCGGCGCACTTCTTCGGTGCGTTCTAAATCAATTTCCGCATACAAAATCTCTTCTTTATCGCTCGCTTTAGCTAAAAATTCGCCCAAAGCCCCCACCACAAAACTAGAGCCAAAAAAAGTGATACCCCCCTTAATCGCGCCACTAGGATCTAACTCCACGCCCACTCTGTTAGTCGCAATCAAAGGCAAGCCATTAGCGATCGCATGCCCTCTTTGAATCGTCTCCCATGCGTTTTGCTGACGCTTTTTTTCTTCGTTAGAATCTTCTTCTAAAAACCCTATCGCGCTAGGATAGATTAAAATTTCTGCCCCTTTTAAAGCCATGATCCTTGCTGCTTCAGGATACCACTGATCCCAACACACCATAAGCCCTAATTTACCCACGCTTGTAAGAATAGGCTCAAAGCCCAAATCCCCCGGCGTGAAATAAAATTTTTCATAAAACCCCGGGTCATCAGGAATGTGCATTTTGCGATACACTCCAGCGATTGATCCGTCTTTTTCAAACACAACCGCGCTGTTGTGATACAACCCTTTAGCGCGTTTTTCAAATAAAGAAGCGATAAGCACCACTTGAAATTTTTGAGCTAAAGCGCTAAAAAAAGCCTTATCTTCTTCAAAATACTCGCCCAAATCAAAAAATTTAGGGTTTTCGCTCTGGCAAAAATAACTATAAGGGTTTAATTCTTGCAACACCACTAAATTGGTTTTAGGGTGTTTTTTTAGTGCTTGTTCAAGCAAGTTCGCTGTATGCTCTATGGTTTTTTTTCTAGAGCCGCAATAAGCATGCTGGAGGATGCCTGCATAAATCATTTTTCACTCTTCTTCATAATCAGAGTTATAGTCTTCATAATCGTCATCATCATAGACATTCTTATAATCCCCATACTCTTCATCTTCTTCTTCAAAGCCCTCTAATTCTTCTTCTTCAAAATCTTCCAATTCGTCTTCGTAATCTTTCATTCCACTGCCTTTCGTTGTTAATATCTTATTTGATAATATCTTGCACGACTTCACTCGCTATTTGCAAGCCAAAACTCGCCGTAACCGCATTAAAACTCCCAAGCTCTATGCAATGCGGAATTTCAGGGCTAAAAACCACTTTAAAATCCCCTTTAAAACGGCGTTTTTTTAAAAAATCCCTGAATTTACGCCCAAATTTATCGCCATGACTTTCCCACACGCTCCCCACTTGGATGTGTTTAGGGTTCAAGCGTTTCGCGCTCCCCATAGAGCTGATAAATTTCCCGTAAGCGAAATTCTGGCATTCTATCGCCAAACTCGTTTTAACAGGCAAATCGTCCATGCAGTCTAAAATGTAATCATAATCTCTAAAATTAAATGAATTTAAAAACGCTTCATCTATGCGATAATTCAAAGCTTGAATGCCCTTATAGAGATCTTGCAACACCAACACTTTAGATTCTCCTATCCTTTCTGATCCAATCTGGCGGTTTTGATTGGTAACATCAAACACATCTTTATCAATGATAGTGATTTGCCCTATCCCCACACGATACAAAGCGTCTAGCGCAAAGCCCCCAACGCCCCCCACACCACAGATTAAAACCCTTTGTTGGCGGATTTTTTCAAAATCGTTTTTAAACAACCACCTTATGCGCGTGAATCTATCTATGGGTTCAGACAATCTTTAGCCTTCAATAAAAATAGTGCTTTTATTGTATCGTAGTTTAAAAAATCTAAGACAAAAATTTTTGAATCTTCTTAGCCTTATGCATTTGCGATTGCAGTTCTTCTTTTTCTTTTTCTAACAATTCAATGCTTTGGGCTATCATTTCCTTAAGGCTTAAAAGCACTTCTAGATCCAAGCTTTTTATTTGCTCTAAAGAAAGGCGCTCTATCAATGAAAAGGCGAGTTTAGAATCTTTTTTAACAAGAGCGATTTTAAAGGAATCTAATAACGCATTAGGCGAGTTCATCTGAATGGATTTCCCTCCAAGCTTCTAACAACCCCCTAGCCACATTCAACACCAAATCAATCTTACTCGCATCATTTTCCACATTGGCTTGCGTTAAAACTTTGATTTGATGGGTGTATAAGCCTGTAAGATACACCGCCACTTCCCCCCCTTTCTCGTAATCTAAAATATTCAACAATTCCGTGAAAATATCCGTAACCCTATTAATATAATAAATCTTTTTTTCAATGTCTTCATTTTCAATACAGCGTTTGGCTTGCGAGGAAAATCTTAAAATCCCTTCATAAAGCATTTCAATGAGTTTTGCCGGGGATTCCACACTCACTCGGTTATGCTGATAAGCTTGATAAGCGTTAGCGTATTGCATGGGTTTAATCCTTTATCCTTTAAAATTTAATCGCTCTTTTATTGTTAATTCTTTTTAGCCGCTGCCTGATCGATCATCATTTGCACGGAATTGAATTTTTGATTGGCTTTAGAGATTTGACTATCATAAGCGGCAAAACGCTCCGCCATGATGTTGTAGCGGGTTTTTAAAAGCTCTTGAGCGTTTTCTTTGTCTTTGGTCAGGCTTTTAGCGTCTCTGTCTAGAGAATCTTCATAAATCTTTAATTTAGCGTTCCCTCCGTCTATGAGATTGGCGATGACTTGATTGAATTTAGAAAAAATGCCCTCTTGGTGGATTTCTCTGCCCCCCATATCCTTGCTATCGCTCCCATAGAAAAAATCTTGAGTCGCTTTAGGGTTAGAATTTAGTGCGCTTGATAATTTAGCTTCATCTAAACTCATCACGCCCTTATCGTCTAAACTAAGCCCGTATTTCATCAAGCTTTCTACCCCATTATCCGTATGCACGCTATAAGAAAACACGTTATTAAGAGAGGATCTAATGGTGCGAATATCGCCCACGCCGTTAAAAATCCCGGCGATTTTAGTGTCAGCGTCATAGCGCGTGTCTTCGTCTAGTTTAGGGATAAGCTCGTTATAGGCTTTGACAAATTCTTTAAGGCTGTCTATAATGGCTTGATTGTCTCTGCTCACGCTGATAATGGCAGGTTTATTAGGCTCTGTGGTTTGCTCTAAAGTGATATTAACCCCACTGATCACATCATTGACCTCATTAGTGGGGCGCGTGATGCTCACCCCATTATAAGTGAATTGCGAATCGCTCGCTTTTTGTAAATTTTTGGATTTAAAAAGCGTGTCTTGTGAAGCTTCGTAAGATTGCACCATGCCAGCGCTCAAACCCAAATCCTTCAAACTATTCTTACCTAAAGCGTCCTCGCCCTTAATCGTTAGCATTCCGGTTTTAGAATTGATCACAAGCTTGCCTTCGGCGTTTTTAAACGCATTCAAGCCTTCTTTAGCGTTGATCGCTTGAATGATAGCGTCTGTGTTTTCTTCGCTAGTGTTACCCTCTTTGGTTAAGGCTTTTAAATCCAATTTTTGGCCATTCAAGCTAATTACCCCTTCTAATTTACCCTCTTTTATGGTGCGAGAGCTTTTTAACAAATCGCTTTCTTGGGTGGTGGTTTGCAAAAACCCAAGCTCTTTAGCCTTGCTCCCTTTAATTTCAATGTTTCCCCCACGCCTGTCATTAATGATTAAAGATTCCCCTCCATGAAGAGTGTCTATGGAAATATCCCCATTAGCGATCAAATCTTTAAAATTAGGGTCGTTTTCTAAAGCCTGCTCCATCGCTTTTTGGATTGCGGTGTTTTTTTGTTTGATAGAAGCGCTTTCAGGGAGTTCTAGCATGATGGGGACTTCATGCATGTTCCCATCAGCCCCCTTTAAATTCAAACTCAATTCGCTTTTTCCGTTTCCATCAAGTCCTAAAGAAAGGGCGTTTTTGTTAGTGAGCGTGGATTGGAGGTGTGAGCCAAAATAGATGCGGTTGTCTTCGCCAGTGTTTTTAGTATTCACCATTAATTGGTAGGGGTCATTCCCTCCTGTTTTCATCACAATGCCCATCACTTCGCCATTGGTAGCGTCTGTGATGCTTTGAGCCACATCGCCTAAAGTCATTCCTGCTTTAATATCAATAGCGTAGTCCTTGTTTTGCGTGTAAAATTTGAGCGTGGTATCCACTTGGCTAAAAATATCGTCTCTTGAAGAAAATTTCGCCCCTAGTTCATTAATATCGCCTTGCGCTAAATTTTGCACATCCACTTTAATGTCTTGGATAGGCACGCCAGCCTCCACGCTCGCGCTCAACGCATCGCCTGTAACATTGCTTTTTCGGCTGATATAAGTGGAATAATCTGAAAGCGTTTTAACCGGGCCTTTTAGAGATGAAAGGAGCGTTTTGATTTCTACAAGGGCCTTTTGTTTTTCAACATTTTGCTCCATTTTCTTGTCTAGGGGGGCGATTAAAGCTTTTTCATCAGCGTCCTTAAGCTTGTCAATCACATCGTAATTCAAAACCTTACTGCCAAGCCCTAATGAGCTTAATGAACCTATTGCCATGTTTTACCTCTAATGTTTAGCCTCTCTTATCAAAGATAATGCCTATCACATCGCGCATTCTTTGCATAAGCTCCACGGCTTCTTTAGAGGGTATTTCTCTTATCACCTTATCCCCATTAGCGTCTTTGACTGAAACCACTAACCCCTTAATCTCATCGTTATAGCTGAAATCAATATCCGTGCCAATGCGTTTCATTTCTTCATTCAAACGCTCGCTCAATAATTCTAGTTTGGGTTTGTATTGCTCAGGGTCTATCGTTGTTTTAGATTCATCTATAATGTTGGCACGACTCACTTCTTTGATGGGGGTTGCTTGAGCGTTTATGTGAGATGCTGAAAACGCACGATTGCTCCCTTGAACTTCATTGATCATAAAAACCTCCAGATTTCGCATGCTCACACGCATGGCTATTTTTTGCTCAATTTTACAGAAAATATCGGCAATAAAGACGATTTGTTTAATTGCGTGCGATGAGTTCTAAGGGGTTGATGTGTTTTTCTCTCATGGTAACTTCAAAGCCCAAGCGTTGCTCAATGCGCCCTAAAACATAGCCCTTTTGAATCCGCATGCCGCTTTTAATGGTGGGGGCGATTTTATCTAGTTGGGAATAAATCGTGCGGATGCCGTTTTTATGCTCAATGATAACGACTTTTTTAAGCATGTTGATTTCTTTGGCGAACACGATTTTTCCGTCTAAAACATTACGTACCAAAGCGTTTGGGGTTTTTGACACCAGCGTGATAGACTCGCTAAAAATTTTTAAATTATAAACCGGGTCAATATAGGGGCCAAATTTTTGCACCACTTCATAATCGTTCAAAGGAGCGATCGTTTTTGGCCCGTTATAGCTCGTGGTGTTGATATTTTGATAAGAGTTCGCTACCTGTTTGACTTCTAAGGCTTGAGAAGATTTTTTCAAGCTGACTTTTTCTTCATTTTCTCTAGTTTGTTTGATGATATTCAAGCGTTTTAAAAGAGCGTTTAAATTCTGGCGCTCTTTTTCTAAAAGGGTTAGCCGTTGGTTATAGATCGCATAGTCTTTTTGCATGCTTAAAATGAGCTTATTTTGTTCGGTTTGCAAGGATTTTAAGGTTACTTCACGAGTTTTTTGCTCATCTATAACAGAGGAGATTTTTTGAATACTGCTTTTGACTTTTAAAGCTTGCACATTGAGATCCTTTTCTTCTTGGCTTAGTTGCGACATTTTAGACAGAGTGCTTTGGTGCAAGTTTTCAAACGCCACTTGTAAAATCACATCATTAGAAGAGGCTAAATTCTGCCCCTTTAGGGCTTGTGAAAAAAGAAAATCCTGTAAAAGCGTATCAAAAACCCTTTTTTGTAAAAACGATCGCTGTTTTTGCAAATGATCTAAAGACTTGCGGTAATTAGTTAAAACTTTTTCTTGTGCCAAACTTTCGTTACGATTTTTTTCAAGACTCTTTTTTAAGACGGCCATTTGGCGCTCCATCTCCACTTTTTGAAGCTCTTTGGAGCGGATCGCTTCGCCTAAAGAACTCAAACGGCTGTTTAGTTGGTTTTTTTCTTCATGGGTTTTTTTCAAAAGGGTTTCTTTATGTTGAATATCTTTAGCAATATCGCTCACTTTTTGCGTGTTAGCTGATAGTAAGGTGGCTAACAAAAACACCCCTAATTTATACATGCCTAGTCCTCCAAGCTACAAGTAAAACAGAAACAAATGAGACCACAAGGCTAAAAAGCAGTCCCCATAAAAAATGGTTTAAAACAAACGCGCCTCCTATAATACCCAAAGTATCCATCGTTTTTTCAAAACCTTTTTGCGAAGTGGCATAGAGCATGAGCATGGGGGCTAAAAAACTAGCGATTACAGAATCCATTAAAGCTATTTTATACAAAAACCCGTTTTTAAAAGACACTGAAGCCCCTAATAAATCCATGATCTCTAATCTCTCATGGTATTGATAGATCCAGATGCGGACTTGTTTGAACATCAATAAAACCGATAAGACAAAGACCACTAACGCAAAGATATAGACCGCTGTTTTAATAAAACTCAAGAGATCATACACTTGCATGTAAGTTTTGGCAAAGACTTCAACTTTTTGAACGCCAGGGATTTTGAGCAATTTTTCTTTAATGCTTTCTAAACGCTCTTGAGTGGGGAATTGGGAAAGTTGTAAAGAATAAAAAAAGGGTAAATTTTTTCTTAATTCCTTAAGTCCGTCTGTGCCTAAAGTTTTTTGAAGAGGCTCTAAAGAATAATTAGGATCAATTTCTTTTAACGCTATGATTTCGTTAAAATTTTGACGCAACAATTCCAAGCCTAATTTTTGCGTGCTGGCCAACACGACCGAATAATCTTCAATCAATTTTTTTTCTTTCTGTTCGATCGCTTGATTGATAAACAACACGCACTCCAAGCTAAACAATAACGCTACTAGGGGAATGATAAAGGCTAAATGCTTTTTAAGAGTATTCATAAACTTCCCCATCTTCTATGTAAAATTTTCGGTGATAAGCGCTAAAATTTTTAGGGAATTTGTGCGTAACCACCACGATTGTAGCGTTTAATTGCGTGTTCATACCCCTTAATAAGCTCCAGATTTTATCGCTAGAATAATCGTCTAAATTCCCGGTAGGCTCATCGGCTAAAATGAGTTCAGGGCAGTTCGCCATAGCTCTAGCCATAGCTACTCGCTGTTGTTCGCCTCCGCTGAGTTCTTTGGGGTAGCGGTTAGCCTTATGGCGTAAATCAATATGCCCTAAAAGTTTTTCTAGCTGCAAGTGGCATTCTTCTTTTTTAACGCCACAAATTACCATCGGTAATTTGATGTTTTGCTCAATCGTATAATCTTGGATCAATTTATAATCTTGGAAAACCACGCCAATATTTTTACGCAAGTCTAAAATCGTTGCTTTTGAAGCGTTGTTCATGTTGATATTGCAAACTTCTAATTTACCGCTAAAAAGTTTTAAATCCCCATAAAACGATCGCAAAAGCGTGCTTTTACCGCTCCCACTAGGCCCTGAAATGAACACAAAATCTTTCCGTTTGATGCGTAAATTAGCATGCTTAATGACCGGTTCGTTTTGCTGGTATTGTAAGCATAGATTGTTCGCTGCGATGATTATACTCAATCAAATTCCTTTAGGATATTTTGAAGCAAAAGATGCGCTTTGTGGTTGTTTAAAGTTTTTAAGGGGCTTTTATTGAGGTAAAAAATCTGATTTTCTGCCAATAAAACAAACAAACGCACAGGCCAATCAAAATCCCCCATACTCAATTCCACTAAAAAATCCCCCTTATTCTCATAAATATTACAAACATGCACAAAATACCCCTCTTGGATGATTTTTTTGGTTTTTAAAATCGTTTTAACGCTCTTTTTACTCATTGTTATTGTATCAAAAGAAAAATCAAATGCATGGTTATCAAAAGGGGTTTCATTCGATTCTAAAGAATAAATTCTTAAATCATAAATATCTTTTTTGAGTTTATTCCAACGCGCCTCATACTTGCTGACCACCGGTATTTGAGCGTTTTTTTTGATTTCTATCTCGCATTGAAAGTTTTTTAAGGCTAATTTTAAGCTGTCTTCAAAATAAAGAGCGTCATCGGTGCGTAATTCCAAAAACCCTCTAGGTTTTAAAACCCTTAAAGCTTCATTTAAAAATCTTTCGCTTAGCACCCGGCGGTGTTTTTTCTCATTCCATGGCACAGGGAAATGCACAAAAATTTTTTCGCACTTATAATTTGGCATGCTCTCTAAAATTAAACGGCCATCGCCTTGCAAGATGTGCAGATTTTTTAAATCCCATAATTCTATTTGTTTCAATATTTGCGCGATAGAGGGGGTGTGAATCTCTATCCCTAAACATGTTTTAGTGGGGTTGTTTTTGGCTAATTCTATCAAATGCCGCCCACTCCCAAAACCAATTTCGGCTAAAATAGGGGCTTGATTTTTTTGGATAAAGTCTTCAAAAGCCTCTAAATCAAGGGCTTTTTTCCCGCTCGCATGTTTAGAATTTTCTTGCAAATTATGCGAAATGACTTCAAAAGATTGCGAATAAATCCTTAAAGCTTGTTTTAAAACCTCTCTTTTTAAGGGCGTTGCTTTTTCGCTTTTGATTAAAAAATCATTCGCTCGTTGGATTTTTTGCAATAAAAAAACATGGTCTTTAAAACTCGCATACACACAGCTTTTAGTGGGGTGTTTTAAGCTTGAAAATTCCCTGTAAAAACAAAAATCCCCATTTGTTATTGGGTATTCTAAAGGTTTGGAATCTAACTTGGCTAAAAAATGGGGCATTCAAACTCTTTTAGCGCTCTAAAAACAAACGCACTTCTTTGCTGGGGTGCGATTCTAAACCATCTTTATCCACGCTCACCACTTGATAGCGGTAAGCCACGCCCACTTTCATGTCCTTATCCACGAATTGGTTTTTGGTGATATTCCCAAAACGCAAAGGGGTTTTAGAATTGGCTTCAAAACGATACACTGCATAGGTGGCTATTTTAGCGCTTGGGTTATTTTCCCACTGGATTAGGGCTGAAGAGTCTTGAATAGTCCCTTTAGTGATGATAGGGGCTTCGGGTCTGTCAGCGGTCTCGCCCATTGCAGGATCTTTGGGTAAAGCCCCTTCAAGATGCGTTTTATCAAGGGCGACGACTTTATAATAACGAGCGAGATTGTCTTTTTCTATCTTATCCACATAGGAAGTGTTGGTGGTTTGAGCGATGAATTTGTATTTATCGTTGCGGTTATTGGAAGCGTAAATGCGATAAGCCACCACATCTTCTTGGGTGGATTTATCCCAGCTCAATTCAATTTGTCGTGTGAGGTTTTGACTCACTCTAACATTGGTGATTTCTTTAGGTAAATCTTTGGTTTTTCCCTCCACTATGATGCTGGGTCTAGACTTATCCCCCATGAAATTTTCCGCAATAACTTGGTAGCGGTATTTTTTCCCATCTTCTAAATCTTTATCAAAATACTCCACAAACAAGCGGTTTTTCACAGCCCCTACATTTAAAAATTTGCCGTCTTTATCCTGTCTTTGAATGATGTATTTAGAAACGCTAGGGTTAGGGTGCGGGCTCCAAAAGACTTTCACGCTTTTAGGGTATTCAAGACTTGCAAACACGCTTTCTACGGGATTGATAAAAGAGGTTTTGATTAAAACGGGTTCTGAAAGTTTAGAGATTTTATCGCCCTTGTAAGTAGCGATTTGATAAGTGTAAGAACTCTCCGTTTCTAGCCCCTCATCATAATAATGGGTCGCATAAGGGTTTTTAATCGTGGCGATTCTTTTGAGTTGGGAGTCTTTTTTCAAACGATACAAAATAAACCCATCAATATCGTAAGTGTCAGCGATCTTAGGCCATTCAAAGCCTACTGAACTCACATCGTTAATGGTTTTAACAGAATGGACTACCGGAAGCTTAGTGTCTGTATTTTCTTTATTGTTAAGGGCTGAAAAAGTATGATTCCTGGTAGAAGAACACCCTATAAAAACCGCTAATACCACACTACTTTGTAATAAAAGCGTGAAGTATTTTTTCTTCATCCAAGACCTCATCTAAATTCTCCTTGTCAAAAACTTTTTTAAGATATTCTAACATATCCTTTAATAGGGGAACTTTAAAGCGCAGTTTTTGCTCGCTTCTAGGGTGTTTGAACTCTATCAAATAGGCATGCAGCATGATTCTTATGTCTTCTTTAGGAAGCACTTGATTAAGCCCATAAAGATTATCGCCTATGATGTGTCTGTTCAAATATTCTAAATGCGCTCTGATCTGGTGCGTGCGCCCGGTGAATAGTTTAGCCCCTATCAAATCCATGCCATTTTGAGAAGTCAGCAAGCTAGTAAATGCGCTTTTAGAATAGCGGCTTTTTTCTTTTTTAGCCGCTTTGAGCGCTATCATTTTTAAGCGGTTATTAGGGTTTCTTGTCAAATAGCATTCCACGCTCATTTTTTCTTCTTTTAAGGGCGTTGAAAGCAAGGCGATATAGTAGCGCCCCATTGTTTTAGTTTTGAGTTGCTCGCTCAAATGGACATGGGTAAAATTGTTTTTAGCGATGACAATCCCTCCGCTCGTATCCTTATCCAAACGATGCACAATCCCATAGCGCTCTTTTAAGCCAAGATTAGAAAGCTCGTAATTTTGAGATTTTAACCAATCCACTAAAGTAGGCTCTTTCACGCTTGGGGCTTTATGGACGACTAGATTAGGGGGCTTGTTCAACACCAACAAGTCTTCATCTTCAAAAATGACTTCTATTTCTAAATCAAGCTCTTTTTTTAAGGGTTTGGGTGCGATTTTGGGCGTTAAAAGCGTGATTTTATCGCCCTCTTTTAAGGCTAGCCCGCCTTTTTTGACCTCCTTTTTTTGACAAAACACCAGCCCCTCTTTAATCAAATTCAATACCTGGCTTTTAGAAATTTGCAATTCTTTGGCTAAAAATTCATCAAGGCGTTTGTGGTTAGTTGGGGCGATGAAAACTTTTTGCATTCAAACTCTTTTTGCATTTTTAAAAACCATTATTCTACTCAAAACCTTAAAAAAATCCTATTTCATTATTTTAATACGCTATAATCGGTGCGACAACATTGTGTGGCTCAAATCATTTTAAAAAAGGGGTTCTAATGGAACATAATGGGCATGATAAACTGAACGGCGTTTTGCGTGGCTTTTTAGGCGACTCATTCACGCTTGATGGGAAAGAGGGAGGATTGAATATGGAAAAATTGCACGAAGTCATCAAAAAGGAAAAACCAAAGATGAATGTTTTGCTTATGGGAGCTACTGGGGTGGGTAAAAGCTCGCTCATTAACGCTCTATTTGGTGAAGAAATCGCTAAAGCAGGCGTAGGAAAGCCTATCACTCAGCATCTTGAAAAATACATTGATGAACAGAAGGGCTTGATTTTGTGGGACACTAAAGGCATTGAAGATAAAGATTACCACGACACCATGCAAAGCGTTAAAAAAGAAATGGAAGATTCTTTTAAAACGCTTAATGAAAAAGAAGCCATTGATGTGGCGTATTTGTGCGTTAAAGAGACTTTTGGTAGGATTCAAGAGAGAGAGAGTTATTAAGCTTCGCTAAAAATTGGAATATCCCAACGATTGTCGTTTTCACAAACACTCAAGCCGAAGCCGGCGATGCCTTTGTTAAAAAAACTAAAGAGATCATAGACGAAGAATGGGGGGTTTAAAGGTTTTGTCAGAGCTTATGTGAGGGTCAATTCCGTTGCCTTTTCATTTAGGGGGTTGAAAGTCCCTGTTGAAGGTTTAGAAGAGTTGGTAGCTGAAACAGAAAAATGTCTTTCAGACGCTAAAGAAAATAAGAGAAGGCATTTTTTGAGTATTCAAAAGGCTAATATCCAAGCGAGAAAACAAGCCATGATAGAGGAATGTAAAACCATTATCCATGTTGCATCCGGTGCTGCAGGAGCGGCTGGGCTTATCCCCATACCTTTTAGCGATGCGCTCGCTATTGCACCCATTCAAGCAGGGATGATTTATAAAATGAATGACGCTTTTGAAGTGAGTTTGCGTAAATTTGTAGCCCCAACATTTATAACAGGGATTTTAGGCGTAACCGCTATTGGGCAAGGAGCGAGAGCGTTTGTTAATATGATCAAATTTGTTCCTGGTTTGGGGAGTGTTGTAGGGGGTGCAATTTCTGGCATAACCGCTGTTGTTATCACAGAAGCTCTTGGGTTTGCGTATTTGAAAGTGCTAGAAAAGTGCTTCAACGATGAGACGGGCGAAGTGAATTTGCCTGATGAAGTTGGCATGATAACTTCTCTCTTTAAGGAGAATTATCTCAATTTGGATACAATCAAAAAATTAAAACCATAAGATTAGGGGTTATGAAAAACGCATGGCATTAGACAAAAGGATTTGGATGCATTTTGATCTTTTGCCTTTTGTGTTTATCATCCCCTTGTTGGTGGTTTCTTTTTTATTGATTTTTGAGAGCAGTGCGGTTTTGAGCTTGAAGCAAGGGGTTTATTATGCGATAGGGTTTCTTCTCTTTTGGATCGTGTTTTTTATCCCTTTCAGGAAGCTCGATCGGTGGCTGTTTGTGTTTTATTGGGCGTGCGTGATTCTATTAGCGTTAGTGGATTTTATGGGATCGAGCAAGCTTGGGGCGCAGCGATGGCTAGTCATTCCCTTTACTTCTATCACCTTACAGCCCAGCGAACCCGTGAAAATCGCTATCCTTTTGCTATTAGCGCATTTGATTAAAATCAACCCACCCCCTTTTAAAGGCTATGATTGGGGCATGTTTTTAAAGCTTAGTTTTTACATTTGCTTACCGGCGGCTTTGATTTTAAAACAGCCTGATTTAGGCACGGCTCTTATTGTGCTGATTATGGGTTTTGGGATTTTATTGATCGTGGGTTTAAGGACTAGGGTGTGGCTCCCTCTTTTTATCGCTCTATTAGTGGCTTCGCCTATCGCTTATCATTTTTTGCATGATTACCAAAAAAAGCGCATCGCAGACTTTCTTTCTGAAAAGCCCAATTACCATGTCATGCAATCCATTATCGCTATAGGTTCAGGCGGGTTTTTAGGCAAATCTAAAGAAGCCTCCACACAAACCAAATTCAAATTCTTGCCTATTGCAACGAGCGATTTTATCTTTGCTTACTTCGTGGAGCGTTTTGGGTTTTTAGGGGCTATGTTGCTTTTTGCGATTTATATAGGCTTGAGTTTGCATCTATTTTTTTATCTGTTTGAGAGCAACAGCGATTGGTTTTTAAAGATTGTAGCGCTTGGGATTTCTATTTTAATCTTTGTTTATTCCAGCGTGAATATCGCCATGACTTTAGGGTTAGCCCCTGTGGTGGGGATTCCCTTACCCTTATTCAGCTATGGGGGGAGCAGTTTTATCACTTTTATGATCCTGTTTGCAATCCTAGAAAACCTGCTTGCTTTTCGCTATATTTTTGGATACAATAGCAAACCATCCTTTGGGAATTTTGGATTCTTAGCTCAGCTGGTCAGAGCGCTCGGCTCATAACCGATTGGTCGTAGGTTCAAGTCCTACAGAATCCACCACTCCCACTTTTTTTATTCCCCTTTTTAAGTGAAAAGCGATTGGACGCTTTCGTTATGATAAATCCTTCTGATCACTTCCGCAAATAAGGGCGCTACGCTTAAAGTGGTGATTCTATCGCATTTTTGAACTAAAGGGATAGAGTTCGTTACCACCACTTCATCTAACGCGCTTTCTTTAACGCACTTGATCGCATTCCCGCTCAAAACCGCATGCGTGCCTAACGCCATGACAGAAGTTGCCCCTTGTTCTTTTAAGGCCAAAGCGGCTTTACAGATCGTGCCTGCGGTATCAATCATGTCATCCACTAAAATCACATCGCGTTCCTTGGCTGAGCCGATAATATTCATCACTTCGCTTTCATTAGCTTTTTCACGGCGCTTATCCACGATGATTAAATCCAACCCCATTTGATTAGCGAAATACCTGGCTCTTGTAACCCCACCCACATCAGGGCTAGCGATCACAGGGTTTTTTAACGCTTTAGAGCGGATATAGTCTCTAAAAACGATAGATCCGTATAAATTATCCACCGGCACATCAAAAAAGCCTTGGATTTGCCCGGCATGCAAATCCATCGTGATGATCCTTTCAATCCCCACTTCTTGCATCAAATTAGCGACCATTTTAGCCGTGATAGGCACTCGTGGAGCCGCTTTTCTGTCCTGTCTGGCATAGCCAAAATACGGCAACACCGCTGTGATAGAATTAGCCGAACTGCGCCTTAAAGCATCTACCATGACTAACAATTCCATTAAATTGTCATTGACAGGCACGCAAGTGGGCTGGATAATAAAAATATCCTTACCGCGCACCGATTCGCTGATTTGGATATTGATTTCACCATCGCTGAATTTGCCTATCACCGCTTTGGATAAGGGAATGCCTAAATGCTTTGACACTTCTTTGCCAAATGCAGGGTGAGCGCTCCCTGAAAAAATCTTAAACCCACGCATCTTTGTCTTAAACCCACGCGCCTTCATCGCTGACACTCCCTAAAATGAATTAAAAATAATTGTAGCGCACCCAAACTAAAAGCGTTAATTTTCAACCAAGCTCCTTTTCTAATAAGTTTTTTAACGCAAGATAGGTTTCATTAAGATCCATCCCGCACACCCTGGTTTGAGCGATAACGCTCATAAAATTGCTATCGCCTAAAAACCTAGGCACTAAATGCATGTGCAAATGCTCAGGGATCCCTGCTCCGGCGTTTCTGTGCAAATTCAAACCTACATTGATCCCTTGAGCACCATAAGCATACAACGCTTTTAAAATTTTAGGCACTAATTTATTCATGTTCAGCCAAGTATTCAGATCTAAAAGTTCCACGCTCGCTTGATGCGCATGAGGAACGATCAACAAATGCCCTGGGTTATAAGGGTAGGCGTTCATCACCACAAAGAGATCGCTATTTCTATAAAGCACTCTGTTTTCTGGATCTTTTGTGGGGTTTTGAGAAATCCCGCAAAAGACACAACTCTTAATTTTTTCTTTCAAATAATTTTCGCGCCAAGGAGCGTATAAATGTTGCATGTTCATTTCCTAAATGTAATTAGGGGCGTCATTAGCGAATAAAATCAAATCGCCTTGAATCGTGGTGGCTTGTAAGATATTTTCCAATTGCGCCTTATCCTTGAGTAAGATTTTTTGGGGGGTTTTTAATTTGGAGGCAATCGTTTTGGAATTCAACTCCCCTGTGATGATAGCGACATCAAAAACCCCGTCTATTTTTTGCGCTAAAGCCTCATTACTTTCTGTATTGCTTTCCACTAAGCCCGGTGTTACGATGACTTTACGCCCTTTGTGCAAACTCGCTAAACGAATGCCCTCTATCATGCCCTTTAAATTCCCATTAAAGCTATCGTCTATAATGATTTTTTGATTCACTTCCAAAAGTTGCAAACGATGGGCGATAGGGTTGAGTTCCAAAACAAGCCGTTTGATCCTTTCTGTCTCTAATCCTAAATGCTTAGCGATTAAAATCGCTGAAGCGATATTATAAGCGTTAAATGTGCCTAAAACCTTTGTTTCAAAGCTTTCCCAAACGCTATCTAAAAGCATTTCAAAAGAAGTGCCTTTTAAAGTGGATTGGATGTTTTTAACCAGGCTAGAAACATCTATTAAAGGGCTATCTTTAGGGGCATAAGGTTTGATTTTTTCTACAGAATAACAAAAGGCTTTTTCTAAGCGTTTGGAATCCAATAATTCCGCTTTAGTCTCGCAAATATTTTCTAAAGTTTTAAAATATTCTAAATGCTGTTCGCCCACTTCTGCGACCACGGCAAGGTGCGGTTCAATGAGATGGGTGATTTCTTTAATATCGCCCTTATTCCTTGCCCCAGCTTCAGCGATATAGATTTCACTCCTATCATCTAAATTCTGGTTAATATCGTTCGCAATGCCTAAAAGGGTGTTGACGCTTTTGGGGCTTGCATGCGCGTTGAATGTGGTTTGTAAGATTTGAAGCAAGAAATTTTTGGTGCTGGTTTTCCCAAAGCTTCCGGTAATGGCGATGACTTTTAGATTTTTTAAAGAGGCGATTTTGTCTTTAGCGGTTTGCAAATACCGCTTGGATAGGACTTTTTCAAAGATTAAAGAAGCGCTTAAAACGAATATAAATAAACACAAATAGCCAAGCGCGAGCGAAATCCCGTTCAAAGGGACTAATTCTATATTTAAGATTTCATGCAAGATTAAAAAGAGTAATAAGAAAATGAAAAAGCGCTTCACCCTTGGCGTGAAAACTAAAGGCTTGTCGTTGCGTTTGGCCCAAATAATGAGCATGGGCATTTGAACAACGCCGCAAAAGAAATCAAAAACAAACGGCATTTTGAAAGCATACGATAAAATAAACACCCCTAAAGGCAATACAAAATAAATCCCATGCCAACGCATTTTATGATGCTTAGTTAAAATCCTAAACACGCTGTAATGATACCACTGCAATAAAGTCATTATGTAATAGCCAAGCCCTGTTATAAAGAGCCAACGAAACGCCAAATTCAGCCAACTAAGACTTTGCATGATAATGATTCTCCACTAGTTTTTCAATCTCTTTTGCTTGGTTTAAAAAAAAGAAATGATCCCCTTCTAAAACGAATAACGCACTTCTTTTCAATAAGGTTTGCATTTTTTGAGCGGAGCTTAAGGGGGTTGCTTTATCATCTTTACCCCAAAATAATAAAACTTCCTTCTCGCATCGTTTGAAATGATCGCTAAAGTCTTCGCTAATTACTTTTTTAAAGGTTTCATACATGACTTGATTAAGTCCCATAGCGTCCTTACTCCTCAAAAACCCTAAATTCAAGCCTAGTTTTTTAAAGATTTTAGCTAAAAGGATTTTACAACGCACTTTTAAGGGTTTTGGCTCTAATATCCCTGCGCTGCTCAATAAAACCATCCGTTCGTTTTCACACAAAATCGCTACTTTCCCTCCAAAGCTATGCCCAAAAACGACATGCGCTTTTTTACCCACGCTTTTTAAGAACAAATTGATGATATTAGCATAATCTTTAGTCTCTAAGACTTTTTCATCGTTAGGGCTTTGATTGAAGCCGGGCAAATCCACATACAAATGATTGTAATTTAAAAAACAGCCCTGAAACGCTTGTTGCATCACTTCTTTAGAACTCCCCCAGCCATGCAAAAACAAGGCGTTTAAAGGGCTATGGTGGTCTATAAAAGTGTAGGAAATGTCAAAAACGCTATCCAAATAAACGATACTGCGTTTGGCCATTTATTTATTCTTTTGGATTTGCAACAAATAAGAGTTTTTGATTTGGATTTTAGGGGGTTTGGGTAATGATTGCGCTAAATTTTCTAGCGTTGTTTTAAAATCATCAAACAAATAATGGGCCAAACTGCCAGGAATGGGGTTGATCTCATTAAGATACACTTCATTTTCTATGACAAAAAAATCGCAACGGATGATCGCGCCATCAAACAAATCGTTATAGAGTTTTTTAAAATTTTCTTTTAATTGTTCTTCTAGGGCGTTAGAAAGATTCGCTTTAGGGGCTTTATTGCGTGAAAAATCCAAATATTTTTGTTTGAAATCTAAAAATTCCTGTTTGTTAGGCTCTTCCACATAGGAAAAACACAAATCCTTTTTGATCTTGCAACCGGCTAAATTGTATTCTTTCACGCCCTGAATGAAAGGTTCTATTAAGACTTCTTTAGAATATTCAAACGCGCTATCTAAAGCGTAAATTAATTCTTTTTCTTCTTTCGCAACATTCACCCCTAAAGAGCTCCCGGCGCTATTAGGCTTGATTATGAAAGGGAAATTAAAATTGATCAAATCCAAGGCGTTAGCGCGGTTTTTTTCATTCAAAAGAATATGATCTAAAGTCTTTATTCCTAAATCTTTAGCGTAAAGCTTGGTTAAATATTTGTTATAACTCAGCACGCTCGCTTCAACCCTAGGGCCTATAAAAGCGATGCGATAAAATTCCAACAAGCTCGCTAATTTCCCGTCTTCGCCATCGCCCCCATGCACGAGATTGATCACTAATGGCAATTCTATTATCTTAGTGCCTAAGAATGAGTTTTTAAGCAAGCCATTGTGTGTGAGGGTTAGGGGGGGTAATTTTTTTTCTTTGATTTGAGCGAAGTATTTTGAATGCATGTTGGATTCTTCAATCAAATAAAAATGGTGGTTTTCATCTAAAAAAATAAAATATTTAATCCTATCCTTTAACACTCCTTTAAGCGCAATCGCGCTCACAATGCTGATTTCATGCTCAAAACTCGCCCCACCAAATAAAACGCAAAACTCCACGATCAAACTCCCTAAAAACGATTGCAATTAAAGTCTATCTATATTTACCTAAAAAAAGGCTTTTGAATTTTCTTAAAATCAAAGTTTAATGTTAAAAAATCCCAAAATATGGATGACTAATAACGCGCTCAATCCGGCTAAAACACCCGCTAAAGCGTCATCAGCCACCACCCCTAAACCCCCTTTAACTTCTTTGTCTATCTTGCCAATGAGTGAGGGCTTAGTAATATCATAGATCCTAAAAAAGATAAAACTCAAAACCACACCCGCTAACGATAACCCGCTAACCGCCATCGCCAACCACATGCCCACTAATTCGTCTATCACAATATAAGAGCTGTCATGCCTCTTAGTCTCTTCTTCTTCCTTATCTATTTGAGCGATAGCGATAAGCCCAATGAAAACCGCCCCTAAAAACAAAGTGTTAGCCGAAAAAATTAAAATGGGTAAGCCCAGTAACAACGCTACTAAACTCCCTATCGTTCCTGGAGCTTTTTTAGAATACCCGCTAAAAAAAAGGGTTAAAAAACACGCACGAAGACTAAATTTGTTCAATCATTGCCTTAAATTCTCTTTAAATCATGGCATTTTAGCATTTTATTTGCATTAAAAAGCGATTTTCTTAAACAATAAGGCTTAATTTTAAGCGCGTTTTAGTATGATAACTTTTAAATTCTCTTTAAAAATTAAAGGTTAATTTTAAAATGTTGCTTTTCACTCCAGGCCCTGTAGCCATTAATGAAGAGATGCGCACAAGCTTTTCTCAGCCAATGCCCCACCACCGCACCAAAGATTTTGAAAAGATTTTCCAAAGCGTGCGAGAAAATTTAAAAAAAATGACCGGTTTAGAAGAAGTTTTGCTTTTAAGCAGCAGCGGGACGGGGGCTATGGAAGCGAGCGTGATTTCCTTGTGTCAAAAAGAGTTGCTTTTTGTTAATGCGGGCAAGTTTGGCGAAAGGTTTGGCAAGATCGCTAAAGCCCATTTTATCAAAGCCCATGAATTAGTTTATGAATGGGACACACCCGCCAAAGTAGATGAAATATTAAACGCGCTTAAAGCCAACCCTAACATTGATGCGTTTTGCATCCAAGCATGCGAGTCTAGTGGGGGGTTACGACACCCTGCAGAAAAAATCGCTCAAGCGATCAAAGAAACTAACCCCAATGTTTTTGTAATAGTAGATGCGATCACCGCTTTAGGGGTTGAGCCTTTAGAAATAACGCATGTGGATGCGCTCATTGGAGGGAGTCAAAAAGCGTTCATGCTGCCTCCTGCGATGAGCTTAATCGCATTGAGCCAAAAAGCGATTGATCGCATAGAAGAACGCAATGTGGGGTTTTATTTCAATTTGAAGAGCGAATTGAAAAACCAAAGGAATAACACCACAAGCTACACCGCTCCTATTTTACACACTTTAGGGTTGCAGCGCTATTTTGAATTGGTGCAAAATTTAGGGGGCTTTGAAGCGCTCTATAAGGAGACTAAAAGAGTTGCTTTAGCCACTCAAAAAGCCGTTTTAGCGCTCGGTTTGAAGCTTTTCCCTAAAAGCCCGAGCTTGAGCATGACAACGATTGTCAGCGAGCATGCCAAAGAATTGCGAAACCTTTTAAAAGAAAAATACCAAGTGCAATTTGCGGGCGGGCAAGAGCCTTATAAAGACGCGCTCATTCGCATCAACCACATGGGGATCATTCCTGTTTATAAAAGCGCCTACGCTTTAAACGCCCTAGAATTAGCCTTAAACGATTTGGATTTAAGGGAGTTTGACGGCACGGCGAATACAACCTTTTTGAAGCAATATCATGAAATTTAAGGATCACAATGCATTATTCTTATGAAACCTTTTTGAAAGACAGCTTGGAATTAGTGAAACAAGTGGAGCGCCTTTGCGGTATCCCAGAAGCTCTTGTGTGTGTGATGCGAGGGGGCATGACTTTAGCGCATTTTTTGAGTTTGCACTGGAATTTAAGGGAAGTTTATAGCATCAATGCGATTTCTTATGACACCACCCACCGACAAAACGCCCTAAAAATTGAAAATATCCCCACGATCAAAGAGCATTTAAAAACCATTTTGGTGGTAGATGAAATCGTAGATAGCGGCAATTCTTTAGAAGCGGTGCTTAAAGTGTTGCAAGACAAACACCCTGATAAAAAGTTTTATAGCGCGAGTTTGTTCCAAAAAACAAGCGCGAAATACAAAGCCGATGCGTTTTTAAAAGACGCTCCTGAATGGATTGATTTCTTTTGGGAAGTGGATTTGAAAAACTTAAAAAGCCATTAACATGCAGGTTAAAGAGAACAAACAACTTTGCCTAATCTCATTAGGTTGCTCTAAAAATTTGGTGGATTCAGAAGTGATGCTAGGCAAGCTTTATAACTACACGCTCACTGATGACGCTAAAAAAGCCGATGTGATCCTTATTAACACTTGCGGGTTTATTGAAAGCGCTAAACAAGAGAGTATCCAAACCATTCTCAACGCCGCTAAAGACAAAAAAGAGGGAGCGATTTTAATTGCGAGCGGGTGCTTGAGCGAGCGCTATAAAGATGAAATCAAAGAGCTGATCCCTGAAGTGGATATTTTCACCGGCGTTGGGGATTATGACAAAATTGATATTTTGATCGCTAAAAAACAAAACCAATTCAGCGAGCAAGTGTTTTTAAGCGAGCATTATAACGCGCGCATCATCACGGGATCGAGCGTGCATGCTTATGTTAAAATTTCTGAGGGTTGTAACCAAAAATGCTCTTTTTGCGCTATCCCTAGCTTTAAGGGGAAATTACAAAGCAGGGAATTGGACTCCATTTTAAAAGAAGTGGAAAATCTGGCTCTTAAAGGCTATAAGGATATGACTTTTATCGCTCAAGACTCTAGCTCATTTTTATACGATAAGGGGCAAAAAGACGGCTTGATCCAACTCATTAGAGCGATTGACAAGCAACAAGCCTTAAAGAGCGCGCGTATTTTATACCTCTACCCCTCTAGCACCACTTTAGAGTTGATTGGTGCGATTGAAAACTCGCCCATTTTTCAAAATTATTTTGACATGCCCATCCAGCATATCAGCGACTCCATGCTCAAAAAGATGCGGCGCAACTCCAGCCAAGCGCACCATTTAAAGCTTTTAGATGCCATGAAGCAGGTTAAAGAAAGCTTTATCAGAAGCACGATCATTGTAGGGCATCCGGAAGAAAATGAGGGCGAATTTGAAGAATTGAGCGCGTTTTTAGACGAGTTCCGGTTTGACAGATTGAATATTTTTGCTTTCAGCGCGGAAGAAAACACGCATGCCTATTCTTTAGAGAAAGTGCCTAAAAAAACCATCAACGCCCGCATTAAAGCCTTGAATAAAATCGCTTTAAAACACCAAAACCATTCTTTTAAGGCTTTGTTGAATAAGCCCATTAAGGCGTTAGTGGAACATAAAGAGGGCGAGTATTTTTACAAAGCAAGGGATTTGAGATGGGCGCCTGAAGTGGATGGGGAAATTTTAATCAATGACAGCGCCTTAACCACCCCTTTACAACCCGGGCATTACACGATTGTGCCTAGCGCCTTTAAAGACAATATCTTACTCGCTAAGGTTTTAAGCCCTTTTTAAAGGTTAGCCATAAGGCTAAAAGTGCGGCTAGAGCGTGGGGGTTTGCGTTTTTTTTTTTTTGTTAAAATGCGTCAGAAAAATCCGAACATGAGGGCAAAAATGAAAAACATTTATCTTGATGTGAAAGCCAGTATTGAAAATCTTCAAAATATTTTTAAGAACACTGATAATGAAAATGAAAGACTAAAGAAATTCAACCAAGAAGCGTTGGAGGTGTTTCAAAAATTAGAGCGTGAAAGTTTAAAAGAGCTTGAAAGCTTGAAAAATAATGAAGAGTGGGAAAATTTTACCATTGCCTTTTATGGGGAAACCGGTGCGGGGAAATCAACCCTTATTGAATGTTTGAGGCTGTTTTTTAAAGAACAAAGTAAAGTAGTTCAACAAGAACGATTCAAGCGGCTTTATTCCAATTACCAAAACAACTATCAAAATGATGAACGCAAAAAATAAAATATTTTAAACGAACTCCATTCATTGCAAGATGGAGCGATCATAGGCGATGGGAGGAGCGATTTCACTTTAAAAACACGATCTTATCCTTTCCAATACAACCATCAAAACTTTACTTTGCTGGATGTGCCAGGGATAGAAGGCAGCGAAAAAAAAGGTTTACCGCTTATCGGTCTTGCTTTTGAAATGTGGGATTCTTGGAAAGAAAGCCAAAAAATAGAAAAACTTGAAAAAGCTAAAGAAGAAATGAAATCTAATTTTGACGGACAAAAACAAGAAATCTTAGCCCTCATCAACGATGAAACCAGATTCAAACAAACATGTTTCCCAAGCGTGTTTGAACTAGAAAAATGCATTCAAGAATGCGAAGAAAATGTTAAAAAAACGCAAGAGTGCGCTCGAGGTCTTGAAAAATGGATTCAAGCTGGCGAAGATTTTATCAAGGGCGAAGATTTCATAGATGTTGAGCCTGAAGAGGAATGAACTGAATTTATGTTAAAATACCGAATGCACCAACGCTAGAACGCTTACTAGTTTTTGGCTAGTAAGCGGTATTTTAAATATTTCAATAAGGAAAGGCGATGTTTTCTAAAATTTGCTCATCTTTTAAGCTCGCCAATGCGCTTAAGGGTTTTTTATTCAAACGCATTTCAAGCCCCATGCAAAGCGCTCGCATTGCCAATATGGTTTTGGATATAAAAAACGCTCTTGAGGGCGAAAACGATCCATCAAACAAGGCGAGCAAGACTTTGGATTTGATCGTGGGTTTTAAGAAAGAATACCCGCAAGATTTTAACGAATTGTTTGAAATCTTAAAAGATCTCATCCAAGAATACGAACAAAATCCTGATGAGATCAAACAAAACCTCAAAGAAATCCTAAAATAAGATAGGGCATGAACCACCTTTTAATCCTTTATAACCCTTACTATCAACAAGATGTTATCCAACAACATTTAAGCGTTTTGCAGGAAAAATCCCAAGTGGGCTTTGGTAAGATCCGATCAAAGCTTAATGATCAAGAAAAGCAAGACTCCTTAGAAGAGATTTACAAAGCCACCAATGAAAAAAATTTTTTGCAGCTTTTTTTGACCGATTACGCTAATTTATTTGCCGCTAAGGTGGTAAAGGTTTCTAAAGAGATTGATGAGAGTTTGATCCCTAGCTATTATAAAGAAAAAAATCTGGAAGTGGAAGACTTTTTTGTTATTAGCGATTTAAGGGAATTAGTCAGGGAAGATTTTAGCCTTTTAAGGGATCGATTTTTAGCCAATTTTATCGCCCCAAACAACCACACTTACGCTATTTATGGGAATAATTATGTCTATCCTTTGCCGGTTTAAGTTAAAAGAAGAGCGTTCTTACTTTTTAGGCGATGAAAAGCATTATCTGAGCGTGTATAAAAGCAAAGAATATTTAATGATGCAAGAAAATTTCATGCGTTTTGTTTTTGGCAAAAGGCTTTTTTATCTCTTACACCCTGACAGCATCAATAACATCATCCATGCCGAATTAGAGCTTTTAGAAAGCGAAAACGATCTTTTGAATGATTTTACCAGCATCATCATCAAATACTCCAAAACCTTAGAATACGAAATTTATACTTTTGCTAAACAAGTTCTTTTAAAGGCTTGCAAAAAAGATCCCAACCTTTATGATTTAGTTTATAAAGTCCAAGGAAAATCTTTTACACTTGAAGATTTTTTCACTCAAAAGCCTAATCTTGGGAGCGTTAAATTTTTACTCAGACACGAAAAAATCCAATGCCATTTAGAAGAAAACTTAAAAAGATTCATCAATTATCCTTTTTCAAGAAGCCTAAGCCTTATTCAAAACATCCGCAACGAAGCCGTTCATCAAAAAGCTCCAGGTTTGAATGAAGTGGAAAAACTCAGGAATGAAATTTTAGGCATAGAAGGCGCAAGCTTACTCAAAGGCGTTTTAACCCACAAGGAAACTTCATAAAAGCGCAACCCATTCAGCATGCGTTTAATACCGATTTGACAGCACGAGATTTTAAACCCTATTTAGAGCCTTTAAGGGAGGGGAAAAATTTATTGGGTTTTTCAGGTGGGTTGGATTCCACTTGCTTGTTTCATCTTTTAGTTGGAGAAAATATCGCTTTTGACATCGCTTTAGTGGATTATAACACGCAAAAACAACGCCTTGAAATCATCCAACACGCTCAAAAACTCGCAAAAACACACCATAAAAAATGCTACATCCATTACGCTCAAAAAATCGTGTGCAATTTTGAAATGCAAGCGAGAAAGATCCGTTATGATTTTTTTGAAACCCTAATCAAAGAGCATTCTTACAAGCATTTGATTTTAGCGCACCATTTGAATGACAGGCTGGAATGGTTTTTGATGCAATTAAGTAAAGGTGCCGGACTAAACACGCTTTTAGGCTTTCAAGCCTATGAAAAAAGAGGGTTTTATGCGATTGTGCGCCCCTTGCTCTACACCCCTAAAGACACCCTTAAAACGCTCGCTAAAGATCGGAAATTTTTTGAAGACGATTCTAATTCTTCTTTAAAATTCAAACGCAATTTTTTCAGGAAACATTACGCTAATTCCTTGATGCAACACTATTCTAAGGGCATTATCCAAAGTTTTAAATTTTTGGATCAAGAAAAAGAGCGGCTTTATTCTTTGACGCCCGTTTCACAAAGGCATGGGATCACTTTTTTTAAGTATTCGCAAAACGCGCTGTTTATGGTGGATAAAATCTTAAAGCAAAAGGGGTATGTGTTGAGCTTTTCTCAAAAAGAAGAAATCAAACGCAATCTTTTTAGCCTAGAAATCGCTCAAAAATTCATCATTGAAAGCGACAAAGAGCATGCGTTTATCGCTCTTAAACCCCCAAAAACTTTAAGCATGCCAAAGGATTTTAAAGACAAGGCTAGGCGGTTGAATATCCCTAAACGCTTACGACCTGTTTTATACGCAGAATTTTTAAAACAGCCAACGCATGATTTTTTAACCCGTTTTAAACAGAGTTTAATGGATCTGTAAAAGTTAATTTTAATCAAGCGATAAGTTTTAAAGCGCTTTTTAACCTTGATTGTGTCAAAATACAGCAAAAAACTTTGATATGAGAGCGGATGGACTTTAAGAATAAAAAATGGCTTTTTCTAGCTCCTCTAGCAGGCTATACGGATTTGCCTTTTAGAAGCGTGGTGAAAAAATTTGGCGTGGATGTTACCATAAGCGAAATGGTGAGCTCGCATTCGTTAGTGTATGCGTTTGATAAAACTTCTAAAATGTTGGAAAAATCCCCTTTAGAAGATCATTTCATGGTGCAAATTTCAGGCTCTAAAGAAAGCGTAGTCAAAGAAGCGGTTGAAAAAATCAACGCTTTAGATCATGTGAGTGGGATTGATTTTAATTGCGGTTGTCCTGCCCCTAAAGTGGCTAATCATGGTAACGGGAGCGGGCTATTGAATGATTTAAACCACTTAGTGAAGCTTTTAAAAGTGATTAGAGAAAACACCAATAAAAAGATCACAAGCGTGAAAGTGCGTTTAGGCTTTGAAAAGAAAATCCCTAAAGAAATCGCTCATGCCCTAAATGATGCGCCGGTGGATTATGTGGTGGTGCATGGGAGGACACGAAGCGACAAATACCAAAAAGACAAAATAGATTATGAAAGCATCGCTTTAATGAAAAAGATTTTAAAAAAGCCTGTGATAGCCAATGGCGAAATTGACAGCGTGAAAAAAGCCTTTGAAGTCTTGCAAATCACGCAAGCGGATGGGCTAATGATAGGGCGAGCGGCCTTAAGAGCCCCATGGATATTTTGGCAAATCAGAAACAACACCACCGAATTGCCCGCAGTCGTGAAAAAAGATTTGGTTTTAGAACATTTTGATAAAATGGTGGAGTTTTATGGGGATAGGGGGGTAATCATGTTCAGGAAAAATTTGCATGCTTACGCTAAGGGCGAAATGCAAGCGAGCGCGTTTCGTAATTGCGTCAATACCCTTACAGAAATAAAGAGCATGCGAGAGGGCATAGAGGAATTTTTTAATCAAGAGATGTTACAAAGTGAAGTGCCATTATGGGTAGAATTGAATCAAAAAAGCGTTTGAAAGCGTTCATTTTTTTAGCGAGTTTGGGGGTTTTGTGGGGCAATGCCGCTGAAAAAACGCCTTTTTTTAAAACGAAAAACCACATTTATTTGGGTTTTAGGCTAGGCACAGGGGCTAATATGCGCACAAGCATGTGGCAACAAGCCTATAAAGACAACCCCACTTGCCCTAATAGCGTGTGTTATGGCGAGAAATTAGAAGCCTATTATAAGGGAGGTAAAAACTTATCTTATACCGGGCAAATAGGCGATGAAATAGCTTTTGATAAATACCATATTTTAGGCTTAAGGGTGTGGGGGGATGTAGAATACGCTAAAGCGCAATTAGGTCAAAAAGTGGGGGGTAATACCCTTTTATCCCAAGCGAATTATAACCCAAGCGCGATTAAAACCTACGATCCTGCTTCAAACGCTCAAGGCTCTTTAAATTTGCAAAAAACCCCAAACCCCCAAAACTTCCTTTTTGATAACGGGCATTTCATGGCGTTTGGTTTGAATGTGAATGTGTTTGTTAATCTCCCTATAGACACCCTTTTAAAACTCGCTTTAAAAACGGAAAAAATGCTGTTTTTTAAAATAGGCGTGTTTGGTGGGGGTGGGGTGGAATACGCCATATTGTGGAGTTCTCAATATAAAAATCAAAACACCAATCAAGAGAATAAATTTTTTGCCGCAGGTGGGGGGTTTTTTGTGAATTTTGGAGGCTCTTTGTATATAGGCAAACACAACCGCTTCAATGTGGGGCTAAAAATCCCTTATTACAGCTTGAGCGCGCAAAGTTGGAAAAACTTTGGCGTTAGCAATGTGTGGCAGCAACAAACGATCCGACAAAACTTCAGCGTTTTTAGGAATAAAGAAGTTTTTGTGAGCTACGCGTTTTTGTTTTAGATTGGCTTCGTTCTTATTAAATACTGATGATAAGATTCAAAAGATGATTTTATCGTTACAAAAATCAACGCTTCAAAGATAAAAAAGTTAAAATACCCCAAATCCTTTTTTTTTTTTTTTTTGAAATCCAATAAATTTATTGTAAAATTAAATTCATTGTAAATCTATTACCATTTTAGAATATTTTTGCAACAAAAAATTACTTTAAGGAACACTTTTATGAAAAAACGATTTTTACTCTCTCTCTCTCTCTCGCTTCATCGCTCCACGCTGAAGACAACGGCTTTTTTGTGGGCGCGGGCTATCAAATCGGCGAAGCGGTGCAAATGGTCAAAAACACCGGTGAATTGAAAAACTTGAACGAAAAATACGAGCAATTAAGCCAGTATTTAAACCAAGTGGCTTCATTGAAGCAAAGCATTCAAAACGCCAACAACATTGAGCTGGTCAATAGCTCTTTAAACTTTTTAAAAAGCTTTACCAACAACAACTACAACAGCACCACCCAATCACCCATCTTTAACGCCGTGCAAGCCGTTATCACTTCGGTATTGGGTTTTTGGAGTCTTTATGCGGGGAATTACCTCACTTTTTTTGTGGGCAATAAGAATAATCAAAAACCCGCTAATGTCCAGGGTAACCCTCCTTTTGAAACGATTGTAAAAAACTGCTCAGGACTTGAAAACTGCGCGATGAATCAAACCACTTACGACGAGATGAAAAAACTCGCTGAAAGCCTCCAAGCAGCCCAACAAAACGCTACCACTAAAGGCAACAATCTTTGCGCTTTATCCGGGTGTGCTGCAACAGACTCAGCATCAAACTCATCAAACACACCAAACTCAACCGTAAGCAGCGCTCTTGAAACCGCGCAAAAGCTTATGAATTTGATCGCAGAAACCAAGACGGCTATGATATGGAAAAATATCGTCATCAGTGGCGTTTCAAACGTATCCGGTGCTATCACATCCACTAATTACCCCACGCAATACGCGGTGTTTAACAACATTAAGGCGATGATACCTATCTTGCAACAAGCGGTTACGCTTTCTCAAAGCAACCACACCCTATCCACTCAGTTGCAGGCTCAAGCTACAGGATCTCAAACAAACCCTAATTTCGCTAAAGACATCTACGCTTTCGCTCAAAACCAAAAGCAAATCATCTCTTACGCTCAAGACATTTTCAACCTCTTTAGTTCTATCCCTGCAGAGCAGTATAAGTATCTAGAGAAAGCCTACTTGAAAATACCCAATGCGGGTTCAACGCCCACTAACCCTTACAGACAGGAGGTGAATTTGAACCAAGAAGTTCAGACGATCCAAAACAACGTGAGTTATTACGGCAATCGGGTGGATGCGGCTTTAAGCGTGGCTAGAGATGTTTATAACCTAAAATCCAATGAAGCAGAAATCGTAACCACTTATAACAACGCTAGGAATTTGAGCCAAGAGATTTCTAAACTCCCGCACAATCAAGTCAATACAAACGACATCGTTACGCTACCTTACGATAAAAACGCCCCAGCAGCAGGCCAATACAACTACCAAATCAACCCAGAGCAGCAATCCCAACTCTCTCAAGCTTTAGCGGCGATGAGCAATAACCCCTTTAAAAAAGTGGGCATGATCAGTTCTCAAAACAACAACGGCGCAATGAATGGGCTTGGCGTGCAAGTGGGCTATAAGCAATTCTTTGGGGAAAAGAAAAGATGGGGGTTAAGGTATTATGGCTTTTTTGATTACAACCACGGCTATATCAAATCTAGCTTTTTCAATTCGTCTTCTGATGTATGGACTTATGGCGGTGGGAGCGATTTGTTGTTTAACTTTCTCAACGATAAAGCCACTAAAAAGAACAACAAGCTCTCTGTGGGTCTTTTTGGAGGCATCCAACTGGCAGGGACTACATGGCTTAATTCCCAATACGTGAATTTAACAGCGTTCAATAACCCTTACAGCACGAAAGTCAATGCTTCCAATTTCCAATTCTTGTTCAATCTCGGCTTGAGAACCAATCTCGCTATGAAAAAGAAAAAAGACAGCGAACATTCCGCGCAACATGGCATGGAATTAGGCGTTAAAATCCCCACCATTAACACCAATTACTATTCTTTTTTAGGCACTCAACTAAAATACCGAAGGCTCTATAGCGTGTACCTCAATTATGTGTTCGCTTACTGAATGCTTTAAACCCTCTTTTTTAAGGGGGGTTTAGAAAAATCGTCAAGCTTTTTATCGTTGGTGATAAAATCTACAAAACCAACGGCGCGACAACAAACCCTAACGCTACGCTCAAAAACACGACTAAAACTCCAGGGATCAAAAACGCATGATCAAACACATAACGGCCCATTTTAGTGGTGCCGGTGTTATCCATAGCGATCGCTCCTAGTAAAGTAGGGTAAGTGGGTAACACAAACAACGCCGAAACGCTCGCAAAAGAAGCCACGATAATATACAAATGCTCGGTGTGATGAGCACTAATGCCTAAGGCTGTGATCACGCTTGGGATGAGCGCTTTAGAGGTGGCAGCTTGCGAATACAAAAGCATGGAAGCCAAAAAAAGCGCTACGGCTAATAAAAACGGGTAATCAGCGATCAAAAAAGAAGCGTATCGCTTGATTTCATCTATATGATTGCTCACAAAAGTATCGCCTAGCCACGCCACGCCTAACACGCACACGCACGCTTGCATGCCGGATTTAAACACGCTTGAATGCGCGATTTCATTAGCGTTGATTTTGCAAAAAATCACAATGAGAGTCGCCACGCTCAACATGAAAGACACAATCGCATAATCTCTGCCTAAAACCACCGGGCTAATCAAAGCGATATTTTTAGAAATCGCGCTCGCATAAAAAACGATCGCTACAACCCCACCGATAAAAATCCATAACGATAATTTCGCGCTTTTTGAGATTTCTTTTTCTTCTTTGATTTTAGGGGGTGAGATTTTGCCCACTTTCAAACGCTCTAAATAATGCGGATCACTATCTAACTTTAAATCAGTAAAACCCATCATAAACGCCGTGAGCATGCATGCTAAAAAAGTTGTAGGGATCCAAACCATTAAAAGGGTGAGGTAATTTGCTCCTAAAGGCTCTAAAATACCGCTCATAAACACCACCGCCGCACTCACCGGGCTTGCAGTAATAGCGACTTGGCTGGAGACGACCGCTAAGCTTAAGGGCGCTTTGGGTTTGATGTTTTGGCTCTGGCTCACTTCCACAATCACCGGAATTAAAGAAAAAACCGTATGCCCGGTGCCGGCTAGTATCGTTAAAAAATACGCCACGCTTGGCGCGAGGTAATTGATTTGCTTGGGGTGTTTCCTTAAAATCCTTTCAGCGATTTTGACCAAGTAATCTAAGCCCCCAGCCTTTTGCATGGCGCTAATAGCGCTAATGACTGCCATGATGATTAAAATCACATCAAAAGGGATTTTGCCCGGATTTAGCCCTAAAAACAAGCACAAAACAAGCACGCCCAAGCCCCCCGCATAGCCCACCCCCAAGC
>NZ_MVVH01000029.1:0-1416 GCF_003636935.1 Helicobacter pylori | reverse complement strand
GTTTTAAGGGGTTTGTTGTAAAATCTCATCACGCCCCATAGTTGCATTATGGGGCAAATCACGGTTAAAAGGGTTTATCATGCGAAGAAAACATGGTAAAAACTCTTGGTTAGTATTATACATTAAAATCTCTTTTAAGGGGTTTAAAGTGGTCTTTTCTATAGAAAAGTAATGTATTAGCCAAAGTTCCCCTGAGTTTAAAAGCTTAGGGGTTTCCTTATGAAGCGGGTTTGTCCTTGACTTTTGGGGCGTTTTATTTGTTTAAAACCCTGATTTTAGCGCTCATTAAATCGTGGTTTAAAGCTTTTTTGATGTTTTCAAATTGGCGTTTTTTGTTTTTAAGGCTAATGATTTCATTATCCAAAGCGCTTAAAATATTAGCGATAGCGATTTGTTCGTTTAGGGGGGGTAGGGGGATTTCAAAATCTAAAATTTTATCTTTTGAAATGCTATAAGGTGTAGCATTTCTATTTGAAATTTCATATAAATAATTTTGATTAACTTTCAAAAAATAATACAAGAAAATATTTTTTATAATATCTTTATTAGGGTATATACAAAAACAAACATCATTAGCCCAAAATTTATTTTTTTGAAAATTAACATAACCAGCCGTTCCATATTGAGCGATAGTAATTGTATTTTCATATCTATTGAAGTTGTTTGTGTAACCTAAAAAGCCAACTCCACCTGAAACCACAGGGTATTTTCCAAATACATCTAATTCATTTTTTGTTATGCGAACACCCCTTTTAATTTCAGCAATATCCCCAAGCCTCACTCTTTGCCAAGCTTGATTGAAGCCTTTCAAGCGTTTTCTTTGGCTCAATAGTTCAAAGCTTAAAGCTTTTTTAACGCTTTCTTTTTTAAGAATGAGGGCGTCTAAAGAGCAAAGATAACGGTCCACATCGCTTAAAATGTTAGCGATAGCGATTTGTTCGTTTAAATTTTTAGGGCAGAAAACTTCTTTATTTTTAATTAAATCTACATTTAAATTTACTTGTGAGCCTTGTTGCCCGCTTTATAGCCATTCTTTTTCTATATAACATAAAAAATAATATAAGTAATTTAAGTCTATCTTTGGATTTTCAAAAACTACAAAACCATCATGAATACAAGTATCAATTTTAGTGATAATAGGCTTACCAATTGTCGCACACATGCTCATAATCAAACTATTTTGTTTAATAAACCTGCTTTTTTCAATGCCTTTTTTAGAAAGTTTTTGGGCTGTTTTGTATAGAAAACGGCTATTTTTTGAAATATCTGAAATTCTTACCCACCCTACATTAGAATTAGTGCAAAACCATTTAGGATTTTCAATAGGTCTAGGTGATGCCCCTCTTTTAATTTCGGCAATATCCCCAAGCCTCACTCTTTGCCAATTTGAGGGCGTTGTTAATGCGTCCATGCGTT
>NZ_MVVH01000028.1:0-1552 GCF_003636935.1 Helicobacter pylori | reverse complement strand
TACATATCCCTCATTACTAGCATAATCCACTAAAACATCTATTTTAATGTTGTCTTTATTCGTTACGCCTATATGATTATGTTGGTCTATGTATCTTGTGCTATCAAAATGACTGCAATTATCTATCCATAATTTAGGGCTAAAAAATCCCAAACATTGAGCATCATTGACAAACAAATCAATATCAAAGCTTAATCTATGCTGGAAGTAATACATGCTCAAAGCTGTGTCTCCTCCAAACTTAATACTACTAGGATTAAGCCCTAAATTCAAAGCATTTTTAATAATGGGATAAAATTGTTCTAGGGCTTGAATTTGAGCTTGAAAGTTGTTTTTGATAAAACTAAGGCTCTTTTCATTGATAGGGATTGATAGAAAGGACATGTAAAATATTCTCCATAGGAATGTGATAGTCTTGTGAAAACCATTCTATTTCTTGCTCTAGTGCCTCTGTTTGAATTGTGCCTATAATATACTTGTCAGTATTGCTTAGATTAGTTGTTTTTTTATCCATAAAAAGCCCTATAAGATACTCTAAACTCACATGCTTATCTTTATTGCCAATAGAGTTATTGATTGTAGCTAATAACATAGGGGCAAATGACATTTTTATCCTCCCTAAATTGATTTGATTGTAGTTTAGCAAATTTTGTGTTGGTTTTGGTTTGACTTATAATGATTGTTTAGCTATAATACGCCTACATTCGTAGGGCTGACCGAAGCCCACTTTCTTATAGCTTATAGACTACTTAGTTTTTCCAAGTCTTTGTTTCCAATACTTTTGATTAAATCATCTAAAAATGAAACAATTTTGTTAGGCATGATACCAAAGTTAAAACTTTTACTTGTAGGCTTCTTTTCTAATTCTCTGATAAAGCGTGTTGTAATGCGTGAGCGGTTGTTTGCCCTTAGCTTTAGTAAATTTTCCCAATGATACGCACGATTTCTAATTGCCCATAGTAAGTTTAAAGCAATATAGGCTTTAGCATAATTAGAAAGATGTTGTTTTCTACCCTTAATAAGCAAAGTATCCTTATTATCTTTGTAATAAGCCTTAATACTATAGGCTCTCAAATCTAATGCTACCCCCTCTAATTTGTAAAAAAAGATAAGCTTAATCACCGCTTCTAAAGACATTTTAGACAAGACCAAAGAATGCGTGATTTCTTTTTTCTTGTCTTTCAATTCTTCTATTAAGGGGATTAAAGAAACTTCATCAAACACCCACTCATTCCCTTTAATTTGAGTTAGGCAATAATCTAGTGCGTTGCGTAAGTAAATCTCTAAATTAGAGATTTTAGGTGTGATTAGACTAATGAGCTTTAAATTTTCTTTGTATTGCTCTAGGTTGTCATAAGTCTCTAGTCTGTCTTTGGATAGAATGAGCGTAATATCATTTTTGAAATCTTGTAAATCTTGCATAGTATCTCTTAAAATAATTGTTAAACCAAATTATAACACAAACAAAATTAGTTATAAAAGATTGTTATTGCTTGTTAAGATAATATATAGTGAGTAATTAAAATAACCAAATTCTACTAAATACATACAA
>NZ_MVVH01000027.1:0-1889 GCF_003636935.1 Helicobacter pylori | reverse complement strand
TGTGAATTACCCAACCGCTAAAGCGATTGGGCTTTTTCTTGCTTCATCGCTCCATAACTAGCTAGATCCAATATGTTGCCATATGAACTAACCCTGTTAGAGAAAGCTCCACAAGCTTTGACACACTCATTAGTGTGATGAGTGTAATCGCTTCGGATAATCCCTACCCTAGCTTTATCTGTCTTTACTTTATGCCTGTCATCTAGCATGCCTAAAGCGTAGTTTCTGATATTGACGCTCGCATTGTAATCTCTGTGGTGTGTGATCTTACAATGAGGACAAGTGAATTTAGTGATGCTTTCATGTTTTTTGCCTGTATTGAACCCACAATAAGAACATAATTGAGAGCTAGGGAAAAATCTGTCTATGTGTAATAGGGTTTTCCCTTTTCTTTGGGCTTTGTATTCTAGCATAGTAAGGAATTTCCCCCAACTCGCATTAGAAAGGCTTTTAGAATGATAGGTTTTCATAAGACCTTTAACATTCAAAGTTTCTACCCCTATCAAATCGTATTGATTGGTTATCTCATTACTGATTTTATGCAAGTAGTCATCTCTAGTGTTTGAACAAGCTAAATGCAATCTAGCCACCTTTTTAGCTTGTTTTTTCCTGTTGTTGGAGCCTTTTACTTTTTTACTTAACCTCCTTTGCGCTTGTTTGAGTTTCTTTTCTAATTTTTGATAAAAGCGGATGTGTGGGTATTCTATTTTATCGCTTGTAACAATGAGCGTTCTTAAGCCCATGTCTAAACCTACCGCTTTTTTGATGATGGTAGGTTTAGGGATAGGCTCTTTGGTTTCATAGGATAGAGAACAAAAATATTGATCGGCTATGCAAGAAATAAAAGCCTGTTTGATAACGCTATCTTTAGGCAAATCTCTGTGTAATTTAGCCTTAATGCCCTCTTTGAATTTAGGGAGTGCGATTGTTTGAGTCTCTGTTTTGATTTCTATGTTTTGAGGGATTGCAAAAGATTGCTTAGCGTTTTTCTTGGATTTGAATTTAGGGTATCTCGCTCTTTTGCTAAAGAAATTATCATAAGCGCTCACAAGCTGTCTTAACGCCATTTGCAAGCTTTGAGAATTGCATTCATTGAGATAATGGTATTTTTCTTGCCGCTTGATTTGGGTTAAGACTTTTTGCATGGTGAAGTAAGTTTCTTTAATGCCTTTTGTATATTGTTTTTGTCGGTAATCTAAAAAGTAGTTATACACGACTCTAGAACAGCCAAAATGTTTAGAAATCAATTCTTTTTGTTGGGCGTTAGGATAGATTCTAAACTTGATAGCGTTAAGCAAAAATAACTCCTTATCTTTATCTTGTATTATTATACAATATTTTTATAAATAATGAATAAGGATAGAGGAATGAGAAAAAACCATTATCCATTAAGGGGGTATGTTTCAACCAACCGAAGCAAGCATAATCTAAAAGCCCATTTGATTTTAGTGTGTAAATACAGAAAAAAGTTGTTGCAAGGGGATTTGAATGATTTTATTAAGTCTGTTATAGATGAGATAGCCACCCAAAGTCATTTCATTATCATTGCGATGGAAAGCGATATAGATCATTTGCACTTAATGGTTCAATATATCCCTAGAATGTCCATTAGTTCCATTATTTCTAGAATCAAACAAATCACTACTTATAGAGTTTGGCGTGATAAGAGATTTATCCCTTTATTGCAAAAACACTTTTGGAAAGAAAAAATTTTTTGGACTGATGGTTTTTTTGCTTGCTCTATCGGTGAGGCTAATCCTGAAACGATCAAAGCGTATATAGAAAATCAAGGTTAGTTTCACTTAAGGTTTTTATATAGTTCCTAGCGGAACTAAAGCATTCATCCCAAACACTAAAGATATTTGGGATTTCTGCTTGGGGGGTTTAAA
>NZ_MVVH01000026.1:0-2210 GCF_003636935.1 Helicobacter pylori | reverse complement strand
TCAAGTAAGCAAAATCATTAAACAAAGCATTAAACACAAAAAATAAGAAGTAAAAACTCAAACATAAGATTTAAAAAAACCAAAAATTAAGCAAAAATCAAAAAATCAAGAAGTAAAAAAGAAAGAATAACTCCAATCCTTCAAAACTAAGCAACAAGAAGTTCTTTTGTCAGGTAATACTCTTTGGCTTTTAACAAGCGAATGTTAAAAGCTTTTCTCTAGAAAGGAGGTGATCCAACCGCAGGTTCACCTACGGTTACCTTGTTACGACTTCACCCCAGTCGCTGTGTGTGCCGTGGGCAGTAGCCAATTTAGCATCCTGACTTAAGGCAAACACAACTCCCATGGTGTGACGGGCGGTGAGTACAAGACCCGGGAACGTATTCACCGCAACATGGCTGATTTGCGATTACTAGCGATTCCAGCTTCATGCAGGCGAGTTGCAGCCTACAATCCGAACTGAGAGGTGTTTTGAAGATTGGCTCCACTTCGCAGTATTGCTTCTCTTTGTGCACCCCATTGTAGCACGTGTGTAGCCCTAGGCGTAAGGGCCATGATGACTTGACGTCGTCCCCACCTTCCTCCTCCTTACGGAGGCAGTATCCTTAGAGTTCTCAGCATAACCTGTTAGCAACTAAGAAAGGGGGTTGCGCTCGTTGCGGGACTTAACCCAACATCTCACGACACGAGCTGACGACAGCCGTGCAGCACCTGTTTTCAAGGTCTGGCAAGCCAGACACTCCACTATTTCTAGCGGATTCTCTCAATGTCAAGCCTAGGTAAGGTTCTTCGTGTATCTTCGAATTAAACCACATGCTCCACCGCTTGTGCGGGTCCCCGTCTATTCCTTTGAGTTTTAATCTTGCGACCGTACTCCCCAGGCGGGATGCTTAATGCGTTAGCTGCATTACTGGAGAGACTAAGCCCTCCAACAACTAGCATCCATCGTTTAGGGCGTGGACTACCAGGGTATCTAATCCTGTTTGCTCCCCACGCTTTCGCGCAATCAGCGTCAGTAATGTTCCAGCAGGTCGCCTTCGCAATGAGTATTCCTCTTGATCTCTACGGATTTTACCCCTACACCAAGAATTCCACCTACCTCTCCCACACTCTAGAATAGTAGTTTCAAATGCAGTTCTATGGTTAAGCCATAGGATTTCACACCTGACTGACTATCCCGCCTACGCGCTCTTTACGCCCAGTGATTCCGAGTAACGCTTGCACCCTCCGTATTACCGCGGCTGCTGGCACGGAGTTAGCCGGTGCTTATTCGTTAGATACCGTCATTATCTTCTCTAACAAAAGGAGTTTACAATCCTAAAACCTTCATCCTCCACGCGGCGTTGCTGCTTCAGGGTTTCCCCCATTGAGCAATATTCCCTACTGCTGCCTCCCGTAGGAGTCTGGACCGTGTCTCAGTTCCAGTGTGTCCGTTCACCCTCTCAGGCCGGATACCCGTCATAGCCTTGGTAAGCCATTACCTTACCAACAAGCTGATAGGACATAGGCTGATCTCTTAGCGATAAATCTTTCCCCAGTAGGGAGTATCTGGTATTAATCATCGTTTCCAATGGCTATCCCAAACTAAGAGGCACATAACCTATGCGTTACTCACCCGTGCGCCACTAATCAGCACTCTAGCAAGCTAGAAGCTTCATCGTTCGACTTGCATGTATTAGGCACGCCGCCAGCGTTCACTCTGAGCCAGGATCAAACTCTCCATAAAAGTGTTTGTCCTAAAGCTCTTTTGTTTTTTGATAGGCTGTTGTTATTTCTAACAACAGCTTTAGCGTATCACAAGAACTCGTTTTATTTGATTATTGAATAAAACGGGTTGTGTTCTTAAGTATTACAACAACAAAACAGAAAGAAACTTTTTAAAAAGGTTAGCCAAACGCTAACCTATAATAAAATACTCTCATGCCATCCAATCATCAATTATACATAATATAATCAATGGAATTGATTGGCACTAGGTTGGATAAGAATTTCTTATACAAGAATGAAAGCTATTCAAACCCTCACTCTTTCAAATAAGTTATCCTTAAGTTAGAATATCCCTTTAAAAAGAACTTCTATCAATTTGCTTAGTTTTCAAAGATCGTTTGCTCAATCAGCTATCCTTGTAAGGTATCAAGCGGCCTTTTAAAAGCCCTTGCTGAAACAAGGAAGTGAAAGTATAGTCATAGAAAGCTTAAGGTTTGCTTAAA
>NZ_MVVH01000025.1:0-2497 GCF_003636935.1 Helicobacter pylori | reverse complement strand
GTGATCGCTTCAAGGCTTTGGGTTTTGTTTTCTGTGATTTGGTTATTAGCGTTATCTCGTGCTTGGTTTAAAAAGATTTGATAGCTCGTTAAAAGCCTTGTAGTGGCTTCTATTATTTGATTTTCTAGCTTTTTAACTTCGGCTTTAATGTTTTCAGTGTTAGCGTTTAAGGTAGCGGTTACTTCTTGCTCGTTAGCATGCATGCTCGTATTAAAATCATTAAAAAAGCTCTCGTATTCTTTCATTTTCGCTTTTAAGCTCTCGCCGGCGTTAGATAACCATTCAATAGAATTTCTTAAACTGCTATCAATCTCATTCGCATTCTTAAAAAAATCCAAACTCAAAAGCACTTCTAAAATCCTAACAATCCCTTTAAGGCTTAGCTGTATTTGCTCCGTGAAAAGATGATTACCTTTTAAAGCGTTTTGTAATTGCTTTAAAAGTTCGTTAGTGATTTCTTTTACCTGTGGCTGTTCGGTGATCTCTAGCGCGCTGTTAGGCAAATTAGGGTAATTGATCATTTTTTTCTTACTCCTTGACTTTTTCAAGTTTTTGTTTTATAGTTTCAATGCAAGCCCACTCCATCGGCTTATTCTTTAAGCGTTCTTGCCTGCGGAATGAAAGAGTGGATAATGTCCGCCTTGTCAATCTCTGCTTTAATGTAAATTGGTTTAACTTTTAATCCTGTTATAAGCTTGCTATCATTATCTTGTGTAACTAAAAAATAATAAATGGTTTTAGGATCGCCTTGAAAGGCTTTGATATATTCTTTTTTAACTTCCTTACCTTGTTCTTTGAAAATAAGCGTAATGTCGGGTTCTTTCAAGGTAGGTTCTACTAAATGCAAATAAGCTAATCGGTGCTTAGCATCAGGCTTACTTTTTAAATGTTTAATGAAATTTTCTTTATTGCTAACGCCGTTAAAAGCGTTTAAAAAGCTATCGGTGTCAATCGCTTTAGGTAATGGTGTTGGTTTGATAGCGTTCAAATCTTTCAAAAACGCTTCTTTGTCTTCTATGACTTTAAAGGCTCGTTCTTTAATCTTTTTCTCTGTTTCTTCTGCGCTTTTCTTGCTTACTTCTTTTTGCATGTCTTTAACGGCTTGTATCAAGCGGTTTAATACGGGATTATTTTCATTCGGTTCTCTATTGACCATTAAAAGGTAATGCGTGAAGTCGTAAATATCAATGTCCTTAAATTCCTTGCTTTTAGGATTAAACATGTCTTTTGTAAGATCTGCGATCTTGTAATCTTTCAAGCCTTTTTTAATGTTATCACTTCTTAAGGCTTCAAATAACGCTTTAGAAGGATCATCAAACCTCGCAAATCGCGCGATCGCACCTCCTAAAATCTCGCTTATATCACTAGTCGCTTGATCGGTTTTCTCAAACATCTCTAAAGAACTCGTTTTATAGAATTTCTCGCTCAAATCTTTCAGGCTCTCGCTCGTGCTTGTATAATTCTTTAAATTGGCAAAACTGCGATCCATAATATCGCTTAAATAAGCGTTTAAACTCACATTAGGGAAATTCATGTCATGGATTAAATTGTGAAAACTTCCGGCGTTATCTACAAACATTTTTTTGACTTTTTCATAGCTTTTAATGTCGTTAGAAAATTCTTTTTGCCAGCGATTCAGTAATTCAATCCCTTGCGTTTTCGTCCTTGGCATGTTAAACATTAAAAGCGCGAGGTTACTATCTCCTACATTAGGATAAGTAGCCTTATCAAAATTCAAATTTTTAGCTACGATGTTTTTTAATGAGTAGATGCTATCAGCGTCTAATTTGTGGTCTAATTCTTTTAACTTTGCTTCGTAATGGCTTAAAACCGCTATCGCATGATCGCTTTCGCTATTAAAGCGTCCTTGATTGCTTGAAGCCGCTAAATTGTTGATCTCGGTGTTGTTTAGGCGCTTGTGTGGCACTCTTACTAATAGCTCGTTAGGCTTTAGGTCTATATGATAGTATTCTTTGATCGCTTTGTTGTAAATGTAACGGCTTTTAGGCGTGAAGTTTAGCATGCCTTGGATGCGGTGGTTTCCTGCGATCACTTGCCCGTCATGTAAGATAATCGGTAAATCTTCAAACCCTCCACTCCCGAATATCTTTTTAGGATCAAAATTTTCAGCGATGCTTTTAATCTGTTCTTCGTTCATGTCGGTGCGTTTTTGCGTTCCGCCTGTGGTAAAGCTTGGTTTCAAGTCTTTAGCTTTAACGATCGCATAGTCTAGATCGTAAATCTCTCTTTCGTTCAATCTTACTCGGCTTTTGGGTATCTGCGCTTGGATTTCTGTAGGTATATCCTCTCCTACTTCTATTTTAGTCTGGCTTTCAATGTTGCCCGCATTGCCTCGCTCGTGTTCTAATTTCTTTTTTAACGCTTCTTTGCGTTGTTTTTCTTGCTCTTTAGCTTTTAAAAATTCTTGTTCGCTTTGTAACTTCTCGCTTTCTAACTTCGCTAACTTTTCAGCTTTGGCTTGTTCTAAGGGGCTTAA
>NZ_MVVH01000024.1:0-4200 GCF_003636935.1 Helicobacter pylori | reverse complement strand
CTTCTCCTTGTATTGAATTTAACTCTGTAAGCCCCACTGATTTAAAAATGGGGCTTATGGAATCAAATGGTTGAAAAATGTGGTGTGGGTTAATGAAAGGGTTAATGAAAGAGGGAATAATAAAAAGTAAGGGATTTTTAAATAGGTTTTTGTAAAAGCGGTAAAAGTAGGGTAGCGTTGCTTGATTGAATGATTGAATGATTGAATGATTGAATGATTGAATGATTGAATGATTGAATGATTGCCATTTCTACCCCTTTTTTGAAAAAAAGATGACTTGGGTATTGTATCTAGCGGTATTCAATCAATGGTTAATGATGCGTTTTTGTTTTGTGTTTTTGTTTTTAATGATGATGCATTTGATTTAATGATGATGCGTTCTTATTTAAATTTAATGATGCGTTTTATTTTAAAGCTTTATTCCACCCCCCCATTCCCATCATTTCTAATGATTTTTATCCATTTCTTTCAAACTCTCAAATTTCTTTCAAATCCCAAAAACTTTAAGCAAACTTTAAGCATTGCATGTCTATAATTACATTTCGTTTTTAAAGACAAGCTTTAAAAAGTTCTTTAATTTGAAACCACTCAAACAAGTTCTACAAGCTAAAAAGCTTTAAATAAAAGCCCACTAGCTGGTAAAACTTGAGCGTTAAAAAAAAGATTAGGGATCAAGCATTTTTAGTCTTCTTTAAAGGGTTTAACATTTGAGAGTGATTATAGCAAGTTTTTAAAGAAAAACGAAGTTATTTGATTTAACATTGTTAATAGCCTATGTAAAAGTAAAGTAAAACTACAATAACTCTGTCTTATATTCATTAAGGCAGTGGTAGCGCTGAAGAATATTCGTGCAATTGTCGTTATTCATTATAAAAGGGCGGGTTTTAAAGGATATTTTAAAATTTAAAACAAGCTTTTAAGAGCAGATGGCGGATGCCTTGCCAAAGAGAGGCGATGAAGGACGTACTAGACTGCGATAAGCTATGCGGAGCTGTCAAGGAGCTTTGATGCGTAGATGTCCGAATGGGGCAACCCAACTAATAGAGATATTAGTTACTCTAATTTAGAGAGCGAACCTAGTGAAGTGAAACATCTCAGTAACTAGAGGAAAAGAAATCAACGAGATTCCCTAAGTAGTGGCGAGCGAACGGGGAAAAGGGCAAACCGAGTGCTTGCATTCGGGGTTGAGGACTGCAACATCCAAGAGAACGCTTTAGCAGAGTTACCTGGAAAGGTAAGCCATAGAAAGTGATAGCCTTGTATGCGACAAGGCGTTCTTAGGTAGCAGTATCCAGAGTAGGCCAGGACACGAGGAATCCAGGTTGAAGCCGGGGAGACCACTCTCCAACCCTAAATACTACTCTTTGAGCGATAGCGAACAAGTACCGTGAGGGAAAGGTGAAAAGAACCGCAGTGAGCGGAGTGAAATAGAACCTGAAACCATCTGCTTACAATCATTCAGAGCCCTATGATTTATCAGGGTGATGGACTGCCTTTTGCATAATGATCCTGCGAGTTGTGGTATCTGGCAAGGTTAAGCGGATGCGAAGCCGTAGCGAAAGCGAGTCTTAATAGGGCGAACAAGTCAGATGCTGCAGACCCGAAGCTAAGTGATCTATCCATGGCCAAGTTGAAACGCGTGTAATAGCGCGTGGAGGACTGAACTCGTACCCATTGAAACGGGTTGGGATGAGCTGTGGATAGGGGTGAAAGGCCAAACAAACTTAGTGATAGCTGGTTCTCTTCGAAATATATTTAGGTATAGCCTCAAGTGATAATAAAAGGGGGTAGAGCCCTGATTGGGCTAGGGCTGCTCGCCGCGGTACCAAACCCTATCAAACTTCGAATACCTTTTATCGTATCTTGGGAGTCAGGCGGTGGGTGATAAAATCAATCGTCAAAAGGGGAACAACCCAGACTACCAAATAAGGTCCCTAAGTTCTATTCTGAGTGGAAAAAGATGTGTGGCTACTCAAACAACCAGGAGGTTGGCTTAGAAGCAGCCATCCTTTAAAGAAAGCGTAACAGCTCACTGGTCTAGTGGTCATGCGCTGAAAATATAACGGGGCTAAGATAGACACCGAATTTGTAGATTGTGTTAAACACAGTGGTAGAAGAGCGTTCATACCAGCGTTGAAGGTATACCGGTAAGGAGTGCTGGAGCGGTATGAAGTGAGCATGCAGGAATGAGTAACGATAAGATATATGAGAATTGTATCCGCCGTAAATCTAAGGTTTCCTACGCGATGGTCGTCATCGTAGGGTTAGTCGGGTCCTAAGCCGAGTCCGAAAGGGGTAGGTGATGGCAAATTGGTTAATATTCCAATACCGACTATGGAGCGTGATGGGGGGACGCATAGGGTTAAGCGAGCTAGCTGATGGAAGTGCTAGTCTAAGGGCGTAGATTGGAGGGAGGGCAAATCCACCTCTGTATTTGAAACCCAAACAGGCTCTTTGAGTCCTTTTAGGACAAAGGGAGAATCGCTGATACCGTCGTGCCAAGAAAAGCCTCTAAGCATATCCATAGTCGTCCGTACCGCAAACCGACACAGGTAGATGAGATGAGTATTCTAAGGCGCGTGAAAGAACTCTGGTTAAGGAACTCTGCAAACTAGCACCGTAAGTTCGCGATAAGGTGTGCCACAGCGATGTGGTCTCAGCAAAGAGTCCCTCCCGACTGTTTACCAAAAACACAGCACTTTGCCAACTCGTAAGAGGAAGTATAAGGTGTGACGCCTGCCCGGTGCTCGAAGGTTAAGAGGATGCGTCAGTCGCAAGATGAAGCGTTGAATTGAAGCCCGAGTAAACGGCGGCCGTAACTATAACGGTCCTAAGGTAGCGAAATTCCTTGTCGGTTAAATACCGACCTGCATGAATGGCGTAACGAGATGGGAGCTGTCTCAACCAGAGATTCAGTGAAATTGTAGTGGAGGTGAAAATTCCTCCTACCCGCGGCAAGACGGAGAGACCCCGTGGACCTTTACTACAACTTAGCACTGCTAATGGGAATATCATGCGCAGGATAGGTGGGAGGCTTTGAAGTAAGGGCTTTGGCTCTTATGGAGCCATCCTTGAGATACCACCCTTGATGTTTCTGTTAGCTAACTGGCCTGTGTTATCCACAGGCAGGACAATGCTTGGTGGGTAGTTTGACTGGGGCGGTCGCCTCCTAAAAAGTAACGGAGGCTTGCAAAGGTTGGCTCATTGCGGTTGGAAATCGCAAGTTGAGTGTAATGGCACAAGCCAGCCTGACTGTAAGACATACAAGTCAAGCAGAGACGAAAGTCGGTCATAGTGATCCGGTGGTTCTGTGTGGAAGGGCCATCGCTCAAAGGATAAAAGGTACCCCGGGGATAACAGGCTGATCTCCCCCAAGAGCTCACATCGACGGGGAGGTTTGGCACCTCGATGTCGGCTCATCGCATCCTGGGGCTGGAGCAGGTCCCAAGGGTATGGCTGTTCGCCATTTAAAGCGGTACGCGAGCTGGGTTCAGAACGTCGTGAGACAGTTCGGTCCCTATCTGCCGTGGGCGTAGGAAAGTTGAGGAGAGCTGTCCCTAGTACGAGAGGACCGGGATGGACGTGTCACTGGTGCACCAGTTGTTCTGCCAAGAGCATCGCTGGGTAGCTACACACGGATGTGATAACTGCTGAAAGCATCTAAGCAGGAAGCCAACTCCAAGATAAACTTTCCCTGAAGCTCGCACAAAGACTATGTGCTTGATAGGGTAGATGTGTAAGTGCAGTAATGCATTTAGCTGACTACTACTAATAGAGCGTTTGGCTTGTTTTTTGCTTTTTGATAAGATAACGGCAATAAGCGCGGATAAGTTACCACTGCCTTACTGAGTGTAAGAGAGTTGGAGTTTTATAAAGACTTTTATAGGATTAAACTTTAATGAGGAATGAGATACCATCTCAATGATTTAAAGCTAAAGGCTATTAACTATCTTCTTTGTTAAAAACAGCTCCCTATTAAAGAGAAAGGGGAGTTAAGGGTAAATGCGATTTATCTTTAGCTCCCTTTTCCTTGTGCCTTTAGAGAAGAGGAACTACCCAGTTAACCATTCCGAACCTGGAAGTCAAGCTCTTCATCGCTGATAATACTGCTCTTTTCAAGAGTGGGAATGTAGGTCGGTGCAGGGATAGGGAAATGTTTTAATCTTGTCTTGCTTTTTTATTTGATTTCATTATTTGATT
>NZ_MVVH01000023.1:0-6064 GCF_003636935.1 Helicobacter pylori | reverse complement strand
TTAGAATTAGTGCAAAACCATTTAGGATTTTCAATAGGTCTAGGTGATGCCCCTCTTTTAATTTCGGCAATATCCCCAAGCCTCACTCTTTGCCAATTTGAGGGCGTTGTTAATGCGTCCATGCGTTCTATCCAATAATCCTAAAACGCCTTAATGAAAGCATTCAAAACACCACCGTTTTGTTTTCATGCACAAACACCCGATCTTCTAAAACGAGTTTTAACGCCCTAGCCAAAACCAGTTTTTCTATATCCTTACCCGCTAGGCGCATTTTTTCCACGCTGTAGTTGTGGTTAATGGGCAGAGTGTCTTGTAAAATAATCGGCCCAGCATCAAGGCTTTCATTCACAAAATGCGCCGTGGCCCCGATGACTTTCACGCCCCTTTCAAACGCTTGCTGGTAAGGGTTAGCCCCAATGAATGCGGGCAAGAAACTATGATGGATATTGAGAATCTGATTTTCATAGCACTTCGTAAAATCATGGCTTAAAATGCGCATGTATTTGGCTAAAACGAGCAGATCCGCGCTCACTTTGTGTTTTAATTCTAGGTCTTTAATGATCGCTAAAACCTCTTTTTCATGCAAGTTTTGATTATCGCAAGGCGCGTAAAAATAAGGGATGTCAAATTTTTCCACTAAAGGGCGTAAAACCTCGTAATTAGAAATAACGCCTAAAATTTGAGCGTTCAATTCCCCCCCATACACCCTTAAAAGCAAATCCCCTAAACAATGGCTCTCTTTAGTAGCGAGCAGAATAATGTTTTTTTTATGCGTTAAAATGACTTCAATCAGTAGCTCGTTAAAGTTTTCTAAGGCTTTAAAAAGAGCGGTTTTTAAGACTCGCTCTTCTTGCTCTTTTATTTCAACATTCAAGGGCTTGATTTCTTTTTGGATTTTTAGCCGCATGAAAAAGCGTTGTTTTAAGGGATCAACAAATTCATCGTTTTTGACGATGTTATAGCCCTTGTTAGCGATAGTACTACTTATCGCGCTCACCAAACCTTTAGAGTCTCTAGCTTGAATTTTTAAAATAAATTCTAACATCTTTATCTCATTAATAATTGATAGCCAAAGGCTTGCGTGATAATATTTGTGGCTGATTGCGTGGCTTTTTCAATGAAGCACTCCATGGGGCTTTTTTCCAGCCAATAAGCTTTTTTAACCTTACTCAATTCCATTAAGCGGTTTTGCGCTTGCTTAATCGTGCTGATTTTATCAATGAGTTTTAATTTTAGAGCGTTTTGAGCGCTAAAGACCTTCCCTTCAGCAAAATCCTTATAATCCTTAGCGTCTAATTTCCTGGCTTTTGCGACATCATTCACAAACATTTGGTATTGCTCATTGACTAAATTTTGCAAAAACTCTTTTTCATTCGGTTTCCATGCTCTGGTGAAAGTGCCTATTTCTTTATATTCGCCCGCATGCACGCCTTGAGTGGCTACGCCGACTTTATTGAGCAAATTTTCCACATTCGCGCCCGAAAAAATCACCCCAATGGATCCTATCAAACTCGCTTTAGAGGCATAAACTTCGCTCGCTTGCATGCCCGCATAATAACTCCCGCTCGCCATAACCCCCCTAGCATACGCTAAAACGGGCATTTTTTGCTTCAAATCAGCGATCTTTTCGCTCAATTCCACGCTCGCTGACACCGCCCCACCAGGAGAATCAATCAACAATAAAACGCCCTTAATGCTAGGGGTTTTTAAGATTTTATCCACTTCTTTGTCAAAATCCTCGGTGCTAAAAATCGCCCCATTTAAATAGAGTTTAGCTAAATTAGGCGGATTGCTTGGCGCGCTTTCTTTAGCGCTAAAAAAGACTAATACAATGAGTAACAGCACAAACGACTTGAAATACTTCGTGATAAAATCTAAAGGCATAATCACTAAAGCCTTAAAGATTTTTTGAATGAAACTCCACATGCAGCTTTTCCTAAACTTAATATTTGACCATAAGAGTGTATTATACTTCAAATGTTTTAAGGATTAAATCATGGCGTGTAAATTTTGCCCTAAGATCAGAAAAACAGATTGGATTTTTATTTTAATCGCTGCTTTAGGCTTTTATTTGGTCAATAAACTAGGGTATGCACCCAAATTCACCCCCACTTCAAAATCTTCACACCCTCTTTCACGCCCCATTGAAAAGCCTAACAATATGACCGAAGAAGAAAGGAAAAAGCGTTTTATAGAGTTGCAAAAAGAATGCTTACTCCATAAAGACAAAAAGGCATGCGAAGAGGTTTTTTAGATTGTTTTTGTTGTTTTTGCGCTTTTAGGGTGTAAATTTTATACGCCCTTTTGGTTTGCAAAAAGGCTTTTTTTTAGCGGTGGTTTTTAGCTATTCCAACAACCCCCAACACCCCAAAATTCAAGCACTCTTAAGCTAAGTCTAAGTCTAAGTCTAAGTCTAAGTCTACTATAATCAAAAGATTTTAAAGAAAACTTAAAATCGTATGTATATTTGAGAATTTGATAAAAATATTAAAGGAAAATATATCATGAAAGCTTTTAAGGTTGATTTAGATGAAAGAGAAAATCGTGAAGTTTTATGCAAGTTTCATTTTGACAGAGGGGGGAAAAGTAAGCTTGAATACGCTTATTACGACAAGCAAGCTGTTTCAAACATACTTGAAGTGGCTAGTAAGATTAAAACTCTCATTCAAAAGAGTCTAAAAAATAATGAACACACTTTGCTAAATCGCAATGAAATTAAAGAAGCCTTTTTTAATCCCTTACAAGAGCGATTAAATAAAACTAAGGTTTTTCTTTCTCATTCGCATATTGATATGAAAAATAATGATTTTTTAGGCGTTAAAAATATCAAGTCCTTTTTAGAACCAACCGATCGTTCTAATTTAATATTTATAGACTCTCTCTTTTGGGATTATAAAAATGATATTCTAAAAGAAATAAAAAAACATTATATTGATGCTAGCAAGATTGAAGACGCTTTCACGCTCATTCTCAGAGAATCTCTAGAAGACATGATCAAAAAATGCCCTTATTTCGTGTTTTTACAAAGCAAGAATAGTGTTTCTCTTAATCAAGATCTATTAAAAATCACTTATTCCGCATGGATTTATGAAGAGTTGAAAATCGCTCATTCTATTAGCGCTATTAGCGAGAGTCGCCCAATTCCAATGATGGAAAGCATGCAAGTCTTTCATGATATATCGCCATTTTTAAAAAGTTTTGAGACCATAACCCTTAGCAAACTATCACAACAAATCAATTCATAGGAACAAGCATGTTTTTTAAAACTTATCAAAAATTACTAGGCGCGAGCTGTTTGGTGCTGTATTTAGTGGGCTGTGGGGGTGATAGTGGCAAACCATTGGTTTGGTTGGGATTGAAAAAAATAGCTTCAATTCTACCGTGAAAATCATTTCTAAAACCGATAACATAGAAATCCAAGACTTGAAGCTCAATCGTGGGAATTGCGAGCATGATCAAAATTTCTTGGTAAAGTTAATACAAGAAACAGCCAATACATACCTGTTTGCATCAGAAAAAGAAAAAGCGATTAAAAACCACCAAGCAAAAATCGCAAGACTTCAAAAAGATTTAGAAGAGCTCACGCAGTGGGTGCAACAATTCAGCAATCTTGATAAATTCTTAGAAAGTATTTATAATGCTATCGCTCAAATGGATTACTTTAAACAAGCTAAAGAATATAATAATCCAGCATATGGTGATGCAAAAGCTTTTGATAAAGCTCCTAGAAAATTCAAGCTTCTTTACCAAACAGTTGGTTCTAGTGCAACTTCTCTTAATGACTCTGTTTTAGCTAAAGCCTTGTTAGGAGCAGTATCGTTAGATGATCATTATCAATACATAAAAGATGATGACCCAATATATGCTGTTAAGAGAATGCTTGATAACCTTGATAGCTATAAATATGAATCAAAGGTGCCAGATGACGATCTATGGAAAATTCTGTACTCCATAAGAAATGCTATTGAAGACACTAAAAACCCCAAAGACTACCCCTATATCAACCTTAAAGAACTCAAAAAATTAATAGATAGTCTTGTTGATGATAATGGCCATATGGCCGATGGTTTTTTGATTGAAAATGATTTTAGGAATTATGAGGTATCAAAAAAAGGTCTCCAAAGCCTTGCTAAACTAAAATCCATGTGGCCTAGTGTAGGGAGATTTTATTTCGCTTGTTTGAAAGAAGCTATCCCAAGGCATGCCAAAGAAGTTACTGAAAAGCAGATTAGTTCTGAAGAAAAGTCTATCAAAGCCAATCAAGTCAAACTAACTGAAGCGACGCAAAATATTGACAAAATGGAAAAAATCATTAAAGATTTAGAAAGCAAGAAAAACACCTTATCAGTGTATTTAAAATTTGGAGAAAGTTTCACAGCGCATTATAAGTGTCAAAATCTCATAGAAGTTGGAGTCAAAACCGACAAAGGCACTTGGACTTTTAACTTTAAGAGATAAATATCAAACATGGAAAATACCCCGATAGACAGAGCAAAAATCCTTATAGAAGAGCTTAAAATCTTGCAAGGCGTTATCAATAGAATGGCGCAAAATTCTTTAGAGTGCAAGAAATGGACACTCGCGCTCGCTGTGGGTGTCTTATCCCTTAAAATAGAAGCGATTTCTAATTCTTATGGGTTATGCGTTTTAGGGGTGCTACTTCTATGTTTTTGGTTTTTAGACGCTTATTATCTCACGCAAGAAAGGTCATTCAGGGAGCAATACCAATGGCTGATAGAAAACAGGCTTAAAACCGATGAAAGGCTGTTTGAAGTCTTTCCTACTCATCAAACTTGCCAATTAACGCAACTCTTATCCGCCATGTTTTCAATTAGCCCTTCTTCAATTAGCCTTCTCCCCTATTGGGTGTTAGCTCTTTGTTTGGTGGGCTATGGTTTGTTTTTAATTCTGTTTCAATGAAGCACTGGCTATAAAACAACTTGACTCCAATCAAACGATAACTTTTGAAGCGTTTTAGGATTTAGAGTATCGCAAAATAACCCACCACTTTCCATATCCATTCCCATAACCTGATATAAGTTTTTACCTAAACTCACGCTCTTTTAAATGGAGTAAAAGTTCTCTCTGTCTGTCTCTTTAAACTCGCTCAAACGAATTTTTGAGAAATCCCAAAAACTTTCTATCCTATTGATAGGGTTTGTTCCTTTTACAAACTCATTTTTTTTGAATGCTTTACGCTATAGTAAGGCTTATAACCCACTAATTCACTAAACACTGGCATTTTTGAACTGGTTTGGTGATCTGATTGGTGGTTGATTTATGAGTGGTTTTTGCTATTTTAAAAATTAAATATCTATTTAAAAATACTAAGACGTTTCTCTAAATCAAGCTTTGAGAAATCTAATTGTATACCTGTTTAACACCGCATGCCCAGTAACTTAAAGCTCCTTGATGAGAGCTTAAGTTATCTTGACCTATTATTTGGCGTATGATCATCAACCAAGTCAAGCAAAAACTCATTGACATCTCCAGAAACCTTTTTGTAGAGTTTGTCCAGCTTAAGCAGTTCTTCTACTATTCCATTAATGCGTGAACCATATTTAGCTATAAATTTGTTCGGTCCACCCAAATCCGACATTTCTTTTAAAAGAGTCGCAGTTCCATGTAGCCCTTGATAATTATCATTTGCATTTCTATAATTATAACCAACATTACTTTTGTCTTTTTTCATTTAATTTCCTTTTTTTGTAAGTTTATAGAGCGGACAACCCAAACCTTGCTTATTGGTAAATTGAACAAATCTACCGCATGAAACAAATCCGTTTGGATCGTTAATGCCAAAATGTAATTTTATCATTTGAGAATACTCCTATGATTAAATTCTTTTTAGCGCCTATGGAGAGAAAACGGATCGAATACACGAGAGCAATCTCCAAACACCAAGGGCAACTGTTATATCTAAACTCAACATTGAAGTCAAGTAAGCAAAATCATTAAACAAAGCATTAAACACAAAAAATAAGAAGTAAAAACTCAAACATAAGATTTAAAAAAACCAAAAATTAAGCAAAAATCAAAAAATCAAGAAGTAAAAAAGAAAGAA
>NZ_MVVH01000022.1:0-6258 GCF_003636935.1 Helicobacter pylori | reverse complement strand
CCTTTAATCCAAAGCGGTATTAAAATCGCTTCTAATAATGGCATCTATGCGAACTCTGTTGTTTTGGATGAGGGGGGCAGCCATTTTAAAGTGTTTTTCAACTATGGGTGGGTATTTTAGGGGTTAAAAATTGGCTTTAACTCAAGCTTTTTAGCAAAAAATTAAGATCTTAAGATTTTAAAATTTTGTTTTTAAAACTTTTGCGATAACCCACTAAACTTGCGCAATACTCGCTACAAACACGCATGCGCTCTCAGATTTTAGCACCATATCTAACGGGATGCGATAAATTTCACGCTCTTTAAAATACCCTCTTTCTTGTTCGCTAAAGCCCCCTTCAGGCCCTATGATAACGCCCTTTTCAAAATTCGTGCTTGCGGATAAGGTTTCGCCGTTAAAATCCAAAACGCTCGCCTTTGGGTAGGCTTTTAACACCTCTTTAGTGTTTAAAAACACTTCCAATTCCATTAAAGCGCTACGGCCGCATTGCTCGCAAGAATGGATCAAAATCTTTTGAAAGCGCTCTAATTTGGCGCTGTCTATTTTTTCATTACGCTGGCTAAAATCCGCATAGAATAAACTCAACTTGCTCACGCCTAACTGGTTTAAAAAAGGTAGGATTTTTTCAATGCTTTTGATTTCAATCACGCTTAAAATCAAATGCGTTTTTTTATTAGCCATAACCTCTAATTTTCGCCCGCCTACTAACCTTAAAAGGGCGTGTTTCTTAGTGATTTCTGCATGCTCATAGGTGTATAAAAAGCCGTCTTTTAAATTTCTTAAATCCAAAACACTCGCGCTTTTGATACGCCTTGATCGGTATAAATGGATATAACTCTCGCCTTCTATTTTTAAAACAGGCTCTTTGGCTAAAGGGTGGTAGACAAAACGCATTCAAAGACCCATTAACACGATGATTAGAATCGTTTCTAAAAAATACAGGATTTTAGCTTTTTTGATATACGCTTCCATCCGTTCTTTTTTAGTGATGGCGAATTTCACGCTTTTATAGCGTTTGATTTCTGCTATCAGCATCAACAACAACCCTAAAAGCATGACAACAGTGCTAAAAGAAAATTCAAATTGCTGCATCGCCCAAATAAAAATCCCGCTCAAAAGAGCGATGCTTAAAAGAATGTAAATCGCTGGCATGACAAGATAGATTTTTTTGTTCAATTGGATGAAATTTTTTTCTTTAAAAAGGGTGTAAAGATTGATCATAAAAGCTAGGGCGAGCATGGCTGCAAAAAAGGCATGGATAAGCAAGGATTGAGCCATCACAGAAGAATCTTGTGTATTTAATGCCTGCAAACTCATCTCTAACATTAACTTCTTTCTAACGATTTATTTTTTATTAATCGTTTTATTTTAGCATGCACCAATGAATTTGATCAATGAAAAGCTTAATAATCTAGAAAATAATACCATAAAATTCCCTAAAGAAGCGGTTATTCTTTTGAATATGGGAGGGCCTAACAGCCTTTATGAAGTGGGGGTGTTTTTGAAAAACATGTTTGATGACCCCTTTATCCTTACCATTAAAAATAATTTCATGCGTAAAATGGTGGGTAAAATGATTGTCAATAGCCGCATAGAAAAATCCAAAAAAATCTATGAAAAATTAGGAGGCAAATCCCCTTTAACGCCTATCACATTCGCCCTTACAGAGCGTTTGAACGAATTGGATCCTTCTCGTTTTTACACTTATGCGATGCGTTATACCCCCCCTTATGCGTCTATGGTTTTGCAAGATTTAGCCTTAAAAGAGGTAGAAAGCTTGGTGTTTTTTTCCATGTATCCGCAATATTCTAGCACCACCACCCTTTCTAGTTTCAATGACGCTTTTAACGCCCTAAAATCTTTAGAAACTTTCCGCCCCAAAGTGCGGGTGATAGAGCGCTTTTATGCGAGCGAAAAACTCAATGAAATCATTTTAAACACGATTTTAAGCGTCCTAAACAACCGCAAGAGCCAGGATTTTGTCTTAATCTTTTCCGTCCATGGCTTACCCAAAAGCATTATTGATGCCGGCGATACTTACCAGCAAGAATGCGAACACCATGTGAGTTTGTTAAAAGAGTTGATGCAACAAAAAAATATCCCTTTTAAAGAGATTTTACTCTCTTACCAATCCAAGCTAGGGCCTATGAAATGGCTAGAGCCAAGCACTGAAGAGTTGATAGAAAAGCACCGCAAGTCTAACATTATCATCTACCCTTTGGCTTTCACGATTGACAATTCTGAAACGATCTATGAATTAGACATGCAATACCGCTTAATGGCAGAGCGCTTGGCAGTTAAAGAATATTTAGTTTGCCCATGCTTGAACGATTCCATAGAATTTGCAGAGTTTATTATTGAATGGGTTGAAAATCTCAAAGACAGATAAAATATGCATAAAAAAGCGATTATTGTAGTAAGATACTGAGTTTTCAAACCCATTAAAAGATAAAGGTTATTGTATGTTTTCATTCTCTTATGTTTCCAAGAAATTTTTAAGCATTGTGCTATTGATTTCGCTATTTTTAAGCGCTTGCAAGTCCAACAATAAGGACAAATTAGATGAAAATCTTTTAAGCTCTGGCTCTCAAAGCTCCAAAGAATTAAACGATGAGCGAGACAATATAGACAAAAAAAGCTATGCCGGTTTAGAAGATGTTTTTTTAGACAACAAGTCCATTAGCCCTAATGATAAATACATGCTTTTAGTTTTTGGTCGTAATGGTTGCACTTATTGTGAAAGGTTTAAAAAAGATCTCAAGAATGTCAAAGAATTGCGCAACTACATTAAAGAGCATTTTAGCGCTTACTACGTCAATATCAGCTACTCTAAAGAGCATAATTTTAAAGTCGGCGATAAAAATAATGAAAAAGAAATCAAAATGTCTACAGAAGAATTAGAGCAAATTTATGCCGTCCAATCCACCCCTACGATTGTTTTATCCGATAAAACCGGTAAAACCATCTATGAATTGCCCGGCTATATGCCTTCCACGCAATTTTTAGCCGTGTTAGAATTTATCGGCGATGGGAAGTATCAAGACACGAAAAACGATGAGGATCTCACTAAAAAATTAAAGGCTTACATCAAGTATAAAACCAACCTTTCTAAAAGCAAGTCTAACTAGGAAAGCCTAATGAAGAATCTCAAAAGCCTGCTTTCTTTTTTGCTGGCTTCTTTTTGGGTCGCTATCCCTTTAATCGCGCTCTACGCTTGTGCATGCGCGATAGCCACTTTTATAGAAAATGACTATGGCACGAGCGCGAGTAAGGCTATTGTGTATAACACCCCTTGGTTTAATTTCTTGCATGCGTATTTGTTGGTGGTTTTAATAGGCACATTCATTAAATCTAAAGCTTTGGAGCGCAAAAGGTATGCGAGCCTTTTTTTCCACAGCTCCTTGATTTTAATCATTTTAGGGGCAGCCATCACGCGCTTTTTTGGCGTAGAAGGGCTTATGCATGTGCGAGAAGATAGCGCTCAAAGCTCTTTTGAAAGCGCGGACACTTACCTTAATATCACCCTAAACGACGAAAAAAAACTTTCTTTAAAAACGCCTTTAACCTTTTATTATTCCAAACGATTAAGACCCATTCATGCCACTTTAGATCACAAGCCTTTGATTTTAGAACCCTTAGAGATTTACAAACAAAACGCCATTAAAAAAGATGACGCTACCATTTTAGTGTTAAAAGCGACTTATAATGGCGTGAGCCGCAAATTCAACCTCATTAAAACCAACAGGAATGAAGGCATAGAAGAAAGCGAAATGTTTGAAGACGACAAGCTCTCTTTGAGTTTTGGATCGGCTTACATTGAATTGCCCTTTCAAATCAAACTGAAGCGTTTTGAATTAGAGCGTTACGCCGGCTCTATGAGTCCTTCATCTTACGCTTCAGAAGTGGAAGTGTTGAAACTAGATAACACTTTAATCAAACCTTATAGGATCTTTATGAACCATGTCTTAGACTATGAAGGCTATCGCTTTTTCCAATCTTCCTATGATACGGATGAAAAAGGCACGATCCTTTCTGTCAATAAAGACCCGGGTAAAATCCCCACTTATTTAGGGTATGCGATGCTTATTTTGGGGGCTTTGTGGTTGCTTTTGGATAAAAACGGGCGTTTTTTAAAGCTTTCACGCTTTTTAAAATCCCAACAAGCCGCTAGTTTCTTGCTCGCTTTAATTTTAATCAGCCCTTTTACTTCTTCGTTCGCCAATGAAGGCCAAATTGACATGCATGGGGGCAAAAGCGCTAAAATTGAGCGACAAAAAATAGAAAATTCCACTAATAAAGAAGATTCTAAAAGCGCGATTTTAGAGCGTCTGAAGCATTTGAGAGAGTATTCTAAAGATCATTTAAAAGCCTTTCAAAGGCTTCAAGTCCAGGATTTTGACGGGCGTATCAAACCCCTTGATACTATTAGCATTGAATATGTACATAAGATTTTAAAAAAAGATGATTTTCAAGGGCTAAACGCCATGCAGGTGCTTTTAGGGATCATGTTTTTCCCCAATGATTGGCGCAGTATTAAGATGATTCATACTTCCACTAAAGCCTTAAGAAAGCTTATCGGCACGCCTTTAGATGAAAGCCGTATCGCTTTTAGAGACATGTTTGATAGCCGTGGGTATAAATTAAAAAATTTGGTTGAAGAGGTCAATCAAAAATCCCCTAACGCGCGCAACGAATTGGATAAAGATGTCTTAAAAGTAGATGAACGCATCAACTTAGTCTATACGCTTTTTAGCGCTCAATTTTTACGCATTTTCCCTAGCGATAAAACCAGCGCTTGGCTCTCGCCCATTGAAGCGATCAACAGCCCTAATAAAGAAATTTCAAGCGTGGTGCAAGATTTTTTAAAAAATATTTTTAGCGGCTTTGATGACGCTTTAAAAACCAACCAATGGGATAAGGTAGAAAAAACCCTAAAAGATTTAAGCATTTACCAACAAGAGCATGCCAAAAATCTCTATCTATCCTCTTCTAAAGTGGATTCTGAAATTTTTTTAAACCACACCAATTTTTTTAACAGCCTAACCTTGCCTTATATCCTTTTAGGGTTATTGCTTTTTATCGTTGTGATCAGCTCTCTTATTAAAAACACCCCCCCTAATATTTGGCTCACTAAAATCCTTTATATGGCTATCTTGCTTTGCGCGATCGCTCATTCTATGGGGCTAATCTTGCGCTGGTATGTGAGCGGGCATTCGCCTTGGAGCAACGCTTATGAGTCCATGCTTTATATCGCATGGGCTTCTGTTATCGCAGGGTTTATTTTACGCTCCAAACTCGCCTTATCGGCTTCTAGCTTTTTAGCCGGTATCGCGCTCTTTGTGGCTCATTTAGGCTTTATGGACCCTCAAATCGGCCATTTAGTGCCGGTGTTAAAATCCTATTGGCTCAATATCCATGTCTCTATCATCACCGCCAGTTATGGCTTTTTGGGCTTGTGTTTTGTGCTAGGGATTTTAAGTTTGGTTTTGTTTATCTTGCGCAAACAAGGGCGTTTCAATTTAGACAAAACCATTCTTTCCATTAGCGCTATCAATGAAATGAGCATGATTTTAGGCCTGTTCATGCTCACGGCCGGGAATTTCTTGGGCGGGGTGTGGGCGAATGAATCTTGGGGGCGCTATTGGGGGTGGGACCCTAAAGAAACTTGGGCGTTGATTTCTATTTGCGTCTATGCTTTAATCTTGCATTTGCGTTTTTTAGGCTCTCAAAATTGGCCCTTTATTTTAGCGAGTAGCAGCGTGCTAGGGTTTTATTCGGTTTTAATGACTTATTTTGGCGTGAATTACTACCTTTCTGGCTTGCACAGCTATGCCGCAGGCGATCCCTTGCCGATCCCTACTTTTTTATACTTTTTGGTAGCGATACCTTTCGCTCTCGTGATCTTGGCGTATTTCAAACGCCATTTGAGTTTGCCTAAATTGGTTTAAAGGGTAAAAATGTTCCAACCTTTACTAGACGCCTTTATAGAAAGCGCTCCAATTAAAAAAAATTACCTCTAAGTCTCCCCCCCTAAAAATCGCTGTGGCGAATTGGTGGGGAGGCGCTGAAGAATTTAAAAAGAGCACTCTTTATTTTATCCTCAGTCGGCATTATAGAATCGTTCTTCATGAAAACCCTAAAAAACCCGCAGACATCGTTTTGGGTAACCCCCTTGAAAGAGCCAGAAAAATCCTATCCTACAAAAACACTAAACGAGTGTTTTACACCGGCGAAAATGAAGTCCCTAATTTCAACCTC
>NZ_MVVH01000021.1:0-9165 GCF_003636935.1 Helicobacter pylori | reverse complement strand
GATTTTTGCGTCCCTGCATGGCTGTTATCCAAACTCGCTTGATTGATAGTGATATTGTTAGTTGCATTGAAATTGAGCGTGGCCCCACCGCCATCAGAATAGGAGTTTCCGGTTGTGATATGGCTAGAATTAAAATTAATCGTTTGAGCGTCATAAGTTCCCGTGATATAGCCTACATCACCCCCATTAATACCTATGCCTCCAAAACGGATATTCCCCCCTATATCAAGCGTGCCGTTATTGAATTTTTGCGTGAAGCTATCCCCCCCAGCGCTATAAGTGGTAAGAGTGTTTAAATAATAAGTCCCAGAGCCTTGAGCGCTACTAAAAAGACAATAGGAGTTGTGCGTGGGCGAATTAGGACCGCTTTCAATATTGTCATGATAACTCCAAGTCGACCATGACCAATAAGTGCATTCGTTAGCCCTTAGGTGGGATAATCCCCCCAACGCTCCTATCAATAAAACCGAAGCTTTTAAAAAAGATTTGTTTTTATTAAAGGGCTTTTCAATGGATTTTGTTTTTTTATGGCGTTTTAAGGGCTTTTCACATTTTAAGATTTGATTCAATTTGAAAAATTTCTTTGAGACCTTATTCAATTTGAAAGATCTCTTTGAAATAAACCTAGAAATCAATCTAGCCTTTTTAAACGCCATTTAAAACTCCAATCGTTTTTGTAAATCCCACATTATACAACTTGATGTTAAACAAGCTCAAAAAGATTCGCAAAATGACTCAATAATGATACACAAATTGCGCCATATCCACCAAACGATTAGAATACCCCCATTCGTTATCATACCACCCCATGATTTTGACCATATTCTCTAGCGTGAAAGTCAAGTCAGGCGCGATAATGACGCTATGCGGATTAGAAATAAAATCAGAACTCACCCTTTCTTTTAAATCTATTTCTAACACGCCTTTTAAAACCCCTTTGGAAGCTTCCATCAATAAATCATTGATCGGATCTCTGAGAGCCTTTTTTTCTAAAAACAAACTCAAATCTATCATGGACACATCAAGGCTAGGCACCCTCACGCTATGCCCATGCATTTTGTTTTTGAGGTTGGGTAAAACTTTATGCAAGGCTAGAGCGGCTTTAGTGGTGGTGGGGATAATGTTGCTTGCAGCTGCTCTGGAGCGCCGTTTATCCAAAGGGTGGGCCAAATCAATGAGTTTTTGATCGCTCGTATAACTATGAATAGTCGTTAGCATGCCCTCTTTAATATTAAAAGCTTTATCTAAAATCGCGCAAATGGGCGCGATAGCGTTAGTCGTACAAGAGGCGTTAGAAACAATGGCTTGGTTTTGATAGAGAAAATGATTGACCCCATACACTAAAGTAGGGTATTGTTTTTCATCGTATTCGCCTATAAAGGGAGCGGATAATAAAACCTTTTTAGCCCCAAGCAAAAGGTAATTTTCTAGCGTTTTAGGCTCTAAAAACTTCCCTGAACACTCTATGATAACATCCACGCCTTCTAAGTCTTTGATACTATTAAAAACAGGGATTTCTAACGAGCCGATAATAAGCTTACCATTAGAGTAACGCGCCTCTTCATTGAGCAGCCCATGCACGCTGTCATGCTCTAAAAGATAAGCGAGAATTTCCCAATTAGCAGGGTCATTGATGCCTATCACTTCTAAGTCAGGGTTTGTATCATTGCGCTCTAAGATTGCTCTTAAAACGCATCTCCCAATGCGGCCAAATCCATTGATAAAAATTTTCATCGTAACTATTATCCTATTTTCAGACTTCAATTTCAATTTTAGGGGGTTTTGTTTGGTATTTTACTACATTTTGCGCTATTATATTGGACCTATCTGTAGGGTTAATTAAAATTATTTATTAAGTTGAAATTCAAGGAGTAAAACATGGCATTGTATGACAGAGCTGATTCTCGTAATGCGTATGCAGAAAATTCTTTATTGCATGAAAGCGAGCTGGTGGGTTTTGTTAAAACGACTTACAAGTTCTTTGCGGGTAGTTTGTTATTAGCGACTATTGGGGCGTTACTGGGTTTAATGAACTTTCAAGCCGTAGTGCAGTATAAATGGGTGTTTTTTATCGCTGAAATTGCGGCGCTTTTTGGTTTGATGTTTTCTAAATCCAAACCCGGATTGAATCTATTCATGCTGTTTGCTTTCACTTCATTATCAGGGGTTACTCTAGTGCCTTTGTTGGGTATGGTGATTGCAAAAGCTGGTTTGGGAGCGATCTGGCAAGCTTTAGGCATGACGACTATTGTTTTTGGTTTGATGAGCGTGTATGCCCTTAAAACTAAAAACGACTTAGCGAATATGGGTAAAATGCTCTTTATCGCTTTGATCGTGGTGGTGGTGTGTTCGCTCATTAACTTGTTTTTGGGTAGCCCCATGTTCCAGGTTGTCATTGCGGGAGCGAGTGCGATTTTATTCAGTCTTTACATCGCTTATGACACCCAAAACATCGTTAAAGGCATGTATGATAGTCCCATTGATGCGGCGGTGAGCTTGTATTTAGACTTTTTGAATGTCTTTATTTCTATCTTGCAAATTATTGGTATTTTTTCAGACAGAGACAAATAGTTTGAAAAAATAGGGGGGGGACGCCACGCAAAAATCCGACTTAAAAAATATTTTAAAACTAATAACACTTCATTTTATATTCTTTCTTTAAGGATGAGTTATGCCTAAACGCACCGATATTTCTAACATTCTACTAATAGGATCAGGCCCTATTGTGATCGGGCAAGCTTGCGAATTTGACTACTCAGGGACTCAAAGTTGTAAAACCTTAAAATCTTTAGGTTATAGAGTGATCTTAATCAATTCTAACCCGGCCACCGTGATGACTGACCCTGAATTTTCTCATCAAACTTATATCCAACCCATCACTGGAGAAAATATCGCCGCTATCATCAAAAAGGAAAAAATTGACGCTATTTTACCCACAATGGGCGGGCAAACCGCTTTGAATGCGGTCATGCAAATGCACCAAAAGGGCATGTTAGAAGGCGTGGAACTTTTAGGGGCTAAGATTGAAGCGATCAAAAAAGGCGAAGACAGGCAGGCTTTCAAAGAAGCGATGTTAAAAATCGGGATGGATTTGCCTAAAGGGCGTTACGCTTATAGCGAGTTAGAAGCCCTAGAAGCCATTAATGAAATTGGTTTTCCAGCCATTATCAGAGCGAGTTTCACGCTGGCTGGGGGAGGGAGTGGGGTCGCTTATAATATTGAAGAGTTTCAAGAATTGGCTAAAAACGCCCTGGACGCTTCGCCCATTAATGAAATTTTGATTGAAGAGTCCTTGTTGGGGTGGAAAGAATATGAAATGGAAGTCATACGAGACAGCAAGGATAATTGCATCATTGTGTGCTGTATTGAAAATATTGACCCCATGGGCGTTCATACCGGTGATAGCATCACCATCGCTCCAAGCCTTACTTTAACCGATAAAGAATACCAACGCATGCGCGATGCGAGCTTTGCGATTTTGAGAGAAATTGGCGTGGATACGGGCGGAAGCAATGTGCAGTTTGCGATCCACCCAGAGACTTTAAGAATGGTTGTGATTGAAATGAACCCACGGGTGAGCCGCAGCTCCGCATTAGCTTCAAAAGCGACCGGGTTTCCTATTGCAAAAGTCGCTACCATGCTTGCGGTGGGTTTTAGCTTAGATGAAATTAAAAACGATATTACCAACACCCCGGCGAGTTTTGAGCCTAGTTTGGATTATATCGTGGTGAAAATCCCTCGCTTTGCGTTTGAAAAATTTGCCGGTGTTTCTAGCACTTTAGGGACTTCTATGAAAAGCATTGGCGAAGTGATGGCGATAGGGGGGAATTTCTTAGAAGCCTTACAAAAAGCGTTATGCTCTTTGGAAAACAATTGGCTAGGGTTTGAATCGTTAAGCAAAGATTTAGAAATAATAAAAAAGGAAATCCGCCGGCCCAATCCCAAACGCTTGCTTTATATCGCTGATGCGTTCAGGCTCGGCGTTAGCGTTGATGAAGTGTTTGAATTGTGCCAGATTGACAGGTGGTTTTTATCTCAAATTCAAAAGCTAGTCAAAGCAGAAGAAGGCATCAATTCTAGCGTTTTAACGGACGCCAAAAAATTAAGAGGGCTTAAAAATTTAGGCTTTAGCGATGCTAGGATTGCCGCTAAAATCAAAGAAAATGAAAATTTAGAGGTGAGTCCTTTTGAAGTGGAATTAGCTAGATCTAATTTACAAATCGCACCCAATTTTGAAGAAGTGGACACTTGCGCGGCGGAGTTTTTATCGCTCACGCCTTATTTGTATTCCACCTATGCCCCTAACCCTTTGCCCCCTGTTGAAAACAAACAAGACAAGAAAGAAAAGAAAATCCTAATCATAGGCTCTGGGCCTAACCGCATCGGTCAAGGCATTGAATTTGATTATTGTTGCGTGCATGCGAGCTTTGCTTTAAAAGATTTGAACATTAAAAGCGTCATGCTCAATTGCAATCCAGAAACCGTTAGCACGGATTATGATACCAGCGATACGCTTTATTTTGAACCCATTCATTTTGAATGCGTGAAAAGCATCATTCAAAGGGAGCGCGTGGATGGCATTATCGTGCATTTTGGGGGACAAACCCCTTTAAAACTCGCTAAAGATTTAGCCAAAATGCAAGCCCCCATTATTGGCACGCCTTTTAAGGTGATTGATATTGCAGAAGACAGGGAAAAATTTTCCCTCTTTTTAAAAGAGCTTGACATCAAGCAGCCTGAAAACGGCATGGCTAAAAGCGTTGATGAAGCTTATAGCATCGCTAATGTGATTGGTTTCCCTATCATTGTGCGCCCTAGTTATGTGCTAGGCGGCCAACACATGCAAATTTTAGAAAATATTGAAGAACTGCACCATTATTTAGAAAGCGTTACGCATGCTTTAGAGATCAGCCCTAAAAACCCGCTCCTCATTGATAAGTTTTTAGAAAAAGCGGTGGAATTAGACGTGGATGCTATTTGCGATAAACAAGAGGTCTATATTGCCGGCATTTTACAGCATATTGAAGAGGCGGGTATCCATTCAGGCGATTCTGCATGCTTTATCCCTTCCACTTTAAGGGCTGAAATTTTAGATGAAATTGAGCGGGTGAGCGCGAAAATCGCTCTGCATTTAGGCGTGGTAGGGCTATTGAATATCCAATTTGCCGTATATGAAAACGCGCTGTATTTGATTGAAGTCAATCCCAGAGCCAGCCGAACCGTGCCTTTTTTAAGCAAGGCTTTAGGCGTTCCTTTAGCCAAAGTAGCGACTAGGGTTATGGTATTAGAAGATTTGAAAGAAGCCCTGAAGTTCTATGATAAAAAAAATATAGTAGAGTATTCTAATGGCGTTTATAAGCCTAAAATGCCCCATTTTGTGGCCTTAAAAGAAGCGGTTTTCCCTTTTAATAAACTTTATGGATCGGATCTGATTTTAGGACCTGAGATGAAAAGCACCGGCGAAGTGATGGGGATTGCTAGATCTTTAGGGTTGGCTTTTTTCAAGGCGCAAACGGCTTGCTTTAACCCCATTAAAAACAAGGGGCTTATTTTTGTCTCTATTAAAGATAAGGATAAAGAAGAAGCATGCGTTTTAATGAAACGATTGGTTCAGTTGGGTTTTGAATTGTGTGCTACAGAAGGCACGCATAAAGCCTTAGAAAAAGCCGGGGTAAAATCTTTAAAAGTGCTTAAAATCTCCGAGGGCCGCCCCAATATCATGGACTTAATGATGAATGGGGAAATCAGCATGGCTATCAACACCAGCGATCACAAATCTCAAGATGACGCCAAACTCATTCGCGCTTCTGTGCTTAAAAACCATGTGAGTTATTTCACGACTTTAAGCGCGATAGAAGTCTTACTTTTAGCGTTAGAAGAAAGCTCTCAAAAAGACGAGTTGTTAACCTTACAAGATTATTTGAAGTAATTTGATGGCGTTAGTGTATCTCGTTCAAAGCGATACCACGATAGGATTGCTTTCTAAAGACAGCGAAAAGCTCAACGCCTTAAAAGGCCGCCCTAAAAACCAAAGCGTTTTAATAGAAAGCACTGATTTTAGCACCCTAAAAAGCCTAGTGCGTGCACCCAATGCGTTTAAAAGCCTCATTAGAAGAAGCGCTAAAACCACTTTTATTTACCCTAACTCTAAGGCCGTTCGTGTGGTTAGGGGCAGGCATGGGGATTTTTTAAAGCGTTTTAAAACGCTCTATAGCACCTCAGCCAACCTCACCCAATGCGCTTATGATAAAGAAATCGCTTTTAGTCTCGCTGATGTGATTGTGAGCGATGAAAGAGGTTTGTTTGAAAGCTCTAGCTCTAAAATATTCAGGCTTTATAAAAATAAAAAAGTGAGAATAAGATAAAAAAGACCTTTCGCATTCTGCGCGCTTTGAAAGGGGTTTTTGTGGGATTTTTCTAAAAGTTTATCATTTGTTTATTAAAAATGGCTAGCTCTTTTAAGGTGATTGTAATATTTTTTTGATTATAATAACACATTTATTTTTTAAGAGAAATTATTATCATATTTAGGATTTTAAGAATGAATGACAAGCGTTTTAGGAAGTATTGTAGTTTTTCTGTTTTTTTGTCTTTATTGGGAATGTTTGAATTAGAGGCCAAAGAAGAAGAAAAAGAAGAAAGAAAGACAGAAAGAAAAAAAGATAAAGAAAAGAACGCCCAACACACTCTAGGCAAGGTTACCACTCAAGCGGCTAAAATCTTTAATTACAACAATCAGACAACTATTTCAAGTAAAGAATTAGAAAGAAGGCAAGCCAACCAAATCAGCGACATGTTTAGAAGAAACCCCAACATCAATGTGGGCGGTGGTGCGGTGATAGCGCAAAAGATTTATGTGCGCGGTATTGAAGACAGATTGGCTCGGGTTACGGTGGATGGAGCGGCGCAAATGGGCGCGAGCTATGGGCATCAAGGCAATACGATTATTGATCCTGGAATGCTCAAAAGCGTGGTGGTTACTAAGGGGGCGGCTCAAGCGAGCGCGGGGCCTATGGCTTTGATTGGCGCGATTAAAATGGAGACTAGAAGCGCAAGCGATTTTATCCCTAAAGGTAAAGACTACGCCATAAGTGGGGCTGCAACTTTTTTAACCAACTTTGGGGATCGAGAAACCGTGATGGGTGCTTATCGTAACCATCATTTTGATGCGCTTTTGTATTACACGCACCAAAATATTTTCTATTATCGTGATGGGGATAATGCGATGAAAAATCTTTTTGACCCTAAAGAAAATAATAAAGTTACAGCAAGCCCTAGCGAGCAAAACAATGTGATGGCTAAGATCAATGGTTATTTGAGCGAAAGGGATATTTTAATGCTCAGTTATAACATGACTAGAGATAACGCTAATCGCCCTTTAAGAGCGAATTTTACAGGCACTTTTTTACCCTATTCTTGCGGTGATTTTAACGCTTTCCCTAACGAACAAAACCCTGATGATTGTTTGTTTGAAAATGACGCTAGTTTGTTTAAAACTTATAGCGTCAATTTAGTGCATAATGTGAGTTTGAACTATGAAAGAGAAGGGGGGAGTCGTTTTGGCGATCCTAAATTAAAAATCAACGGCTATACCAGCGTTAGGAATGTCCAAATTGACCCGCTTTTTAGGCCTAACGATATAGCGACTATCATCCCTTTCACCCCAAACCCACAACTCTCTCAAAATGAAGAAAATCAATGCGTGGCGCAAGGGGGCATTTATGACGCTACTAAACAAACCTGCTCCATCACTTTTAAAAGCCTTGGAGGGGGATCTGTGGTCGCTAATAAAAATTTATTCATCATCAATTCCGGGTTTAATGCGAACGTGATCCACACCATAGATCATAAAAATGACAATCTTTTGGAATACGGGTTGAATTACCAAAACTTAACCACTTTTGATAAAGCGATCCCTAATAGCGAATTAGTCAAGCCCGGCGATGCCCCTGATGCATGCTTAAGGGTTACAAGCCCCAATGATCCTAACATGAACGGGCGTTGCCAACGAAATGGTGCTACGGCGAATGTAATTGGGGTGTATGCGCAAGCGAATTACACCTTGCACCCTATGGTTACTTTAGGGGCAGGGACTCGTTATGACGTTTATACTTTAGTGGATAAAGACTGGCAATTGCACGTAACTCAAGGGTTTAGCCCTAGTGCGGCTTTAAATGTCTCGCCTTTAGAAAATTTGAATTTCAGGCTTTCTTACGCGTATGTAACCAGAGGCCCTATGCCTGGAGGTTTGGTATGGATGCGTCAAGACAATTTGCGCTATAACCGCAATTTAAAGCCAGAAATTGGGCAAAATGCGGAATTTAACACCGAATACAGCAGTGAGTATTTTGATTTCAGGGCTGCCGGTTTTGTCCAATTGATTTCTAATTACATCAATCAATTTTCTTCAACGCTTTTTGTAACCAACTTGCCCGCGCAAGATATTATTTATGTGCCGGGTTATGAAGTTTCAGGGACGGCTAAATACAAGGGCTTTTCTTTAGGCTTGAGCGTGGCGCGATCATGGCCTTCTTTAAAAGGGCGTTTGATCGCTGATGTGTATGAATTGGCTGCCACAACCGGCAATGTGTTTATTTTAACGGCAAGCTATACAATCCCACGCACAGGCCTTAGCATCACTTGGCTTTCACGATTCGTTACCGATTTAGATTATTGCTCTTATAGCCCTTATCGTAACGGCCCTACGGATATTGACAGACAGCCTAGCAATTGCCCTAAAACGCCTGGGATTTTTCATGTGCATAAACCCGGCTATGGGGTGAGCAGTTTTTTTATCACTTACAAGCCCGCTTACAAAAAACTCAAAGGGTTGAGCCTGAATGCGGTGTTTAACAATGTTTTTAACCAACAATATATTGATCAAGCAAGCCCGGTGATGAGCCCTGATGAACCCAATCAAGACAAATACGCAAGGGGCATGGCAGAGCCTGGCTTTAACGCTAGATTTGAAGTTTCTTATAAGTTTTAATAATGGATCTAAAAATGAGGATTTCATGGGTAGCGGATCTAATCAAAAATAAAACATTCTTTAAAAGTAACAAATATATGATTTTAATCCTTTAATTTTAAACCAATTTACAATAAAGGGTTATTTTTTATAAAATAAGGTTGTGGGTTTTAATTAATATTTTAACTTCATGCTAT
>NZ_MVVH01000020.1:0-13310 GCF_003636935.1 Helicobacter pylori | reverse complement strand
TTGCTTAGTTTTCAAAGATCGTTTGCTCAATCAGCTATCCTTGTAAGGTATCAAGCGGCCTTTTAAAAGCCCTTGCTGAAACAAGGAAGTGAAAGTATAGTCATAGAAAGCTTAAGGTTTGCTTAAATCTAGGGAATGTTTTGAAAAATATTTTGATTTTTTAGAGTGCTTAAAAATTGCACGATCTTTTCTTTAGGGATAATCACTAAACTTTCGTGGTTTTCTAAAGCGCTGCTAGCCATTCCCATAAACTCCCCCACTTCGCTAAAATAAGGCCTCCCTCCCCACAACACGCTCCCCTTTTTAAAAGAAGCATCAAGCGAAAGAAACTTTTTGGATTTTAAAAGTTCAGCCACAGAAATGTCCGTTATCTGTATAGAAAAAGAATTTTCACCATTCAGTGCAGGGTAGTAAAGCTCTGAATTGGACATTGCATTATTTGGATAAGAGCTTAAATAAAAAGTTTGAGCGTATTTTGTATAAATCCTTGCATGATAATAACCCTCTTCTCTTTTATGGCAATAATCGTCTCTAAAATCGGCGGTTTTTAAAAGCGAAAGCCCTTGATCTCTATCCATCGCTTCAAGGCGTAGGCTGGCTATACAAATCAACTCTTTAGCGCTGCTGTCTTGCATCTTGGCTAAAATCGTTTTAGGGTATAAGCCATTAGAATAAAGCGTTTCAGAAGAAGCGATATAACGCCCGTTTTTGAGCAAAGTCGCATAGCCTTCTTTATAAGTCCCATCGCTAAAATACACTTTCAATAACGCAACAGAATAAACCCATTTAGGGAGTTCTGGATCTATGGGCGGATCGTCTCTAACGATTTGAATGTTATTAGCGTTCATCATGCATGAAAATAAAACGATACAACAACCAACCGCCAATCTTTTATACCAACGCGTCATGACTAAACCCACACCAACTTACCGCTTAAATTTCAAAAGTATCCTGCAACACTATCGGCTAAAATACCATTTGTTTTAATTTATTGCTATAATAGACCACTTGAATAGTTTATCGCAAAGGTTTATGATGGATCCAATTAAAACTTATGAAATTAAAAAAGAAGAGCTTGTAAAAACCGCTTACGCCACGATCAAAACCAACAAAGGCAATATCACCCTAGAGCTTTTTTATAAAGACGCGCCCCAAGCGGTGAGTAACTTTGTAACTCTGGCTAAAGAGGGTTTTTATGATGGGCTTAATTTCCATCGTGTGATTGCCGGCTTTGTGGCTCAAGGAGGTTGCCCTTATGGCACAGGCACAGGCGGGCCAGGGCATCGCATTAAATGCGAAGTGGCCCACAACCCCAACAAGCACAAAAGAGGCTCTATTTCTATGGCGCATGCCGGAAGAGACACAGGAGGGAGTCAATTTTTCTTGTGTTTTGTGGATTTGCCCCATTTAGATGGCGAGCATACCGTATTTGGTAAAATCACTAACGCAGAAGGTCTTAGCGTTTTGGATAAAATCAAACAAGGCGATATTATAGAGAGCGTTGTGTTTAGTTCTTCTCTATAAAGGAACAAGAGATTAAAGATGCTCATACTCAGCCGCAAAGTTAATGAAGGGATTGTCATTGATGATCACATTCATATTAAAGTCATTTCCATAGATAGAGGGAATGTGCGTTTAGGGTTTGAAGCACCTGAAAGCACCCTTATCTTGCGTGCTGAGCTTAAAGAGGCCGTTGTGAGCGAAAACCAAAAAGCTTCTGCGTCCGTAGATGAAAGCTTGTTAGAAAACATCAAAAAGGTCATTAAGCCTTGACGCATGTTTTTGAAGTTTATCCTAAAGTCAATATTTTTTTAAAAATCCTTCACAAAGAAGGGGCTTACCACAAGCTCATTTCTCGCATGTGTTTAGTCAAAGATAAGCTAAAAGATGTTATTAGCGTCAAAAACGCGCTTTCCTTTTCGCTAAAAGGGGATTTTGACTGCTCTTTAGAAGAAAACTCGCTCTTTAAAGCCCTCCAAATTTTAAAGAATTTTTTAAAATCAAAAAATTTCTCCCATTCTGCCATCAAATCCCTAGACACCCTAGCGATTGAAGTGGAAAAAAACATCCCCACTCAAGCCGGGCTAGGCGGTGGGAGCGCTGATGCTGGGGGGCTATTGTATCATTTGAATCAGATTTTTGACTGGCGTTTGAGTTTAGAAGAGCTTTATACTATGGGATCTTTAGTGGGCGCGGACACTAACTTTTTCATCTCGCAACACACAAGCGCTAACGCCACTTCTTATGGCGAAGTCATTGAAAATTTTGAAGAAGAGCCTTTAGAAAATCGCCTAGAAATCTATGCTCCAACTCATGTTTTTTGCAGCACCAAAGCCGTTTATCAAGCTTATAAGCCTAAAACTTGTTTTTCTCAAGCTAAAGAATGGCTTAAAAAACCGAGTTTAGAATGCCTAAAGACTTATGATAGAAGCGAATTAAACGATCTTTTAAAACCAGCCTTACTCACTAACCAAGCCTTAAAAGATATAGAGAGCCAATTAGGCAAGGAGTGGTTTTTTAGCGGGAGCGGGAGTGCGTTTTTTAGGCTAAAGCCTACGCAAAAGGGGGAAAATGAAACTCATTGCCAGCAATAAAAAAGCCTATTTTGATTATGAAATTTTGGAAACTTTAGAAGCAGGATTAGTGCTTTTAGGCTCTGAAGTGAAGGCTTTGAGGCAAACTAGGGTGAATTTAAAAGATAATTTTGTTAAAATAATCAAAGGAGAAGCTTTTTTATTTGGTGTTCATATATCCTATTTAGATACAATCTATGCGTATTACAAGCCCAATGAAAGGCGAGAGCGTAAGTTGCTTTTACACAAAAAGCAATTATTGAAATGGCAAATTGAAGCGTCTAAAGAACGCTTGAGTATTGTAGGATTGAAATTGTATTTTAACCAAAAAAATAGAGCTAAAATCCAAATTGCTTTAGTGAAAGGAAAAAGATTGCACGACAAAAGACAAAGTCTCAAAGAAAAAGCACTCAATAAAGAAATTCTTGCTGATTTAAAACACCACTTTAAAGGATAATAATGAAAGAAATGGTAGATTATGGGATTATAGGGTTTTTGATCTTCCTATCAGTCATCGTTATAGCGATCGCAATAGAAAGGTTGTGGTTTTTTGCCACTCTTCGTGTAGATGACTACACAGACAGGCGTAAGTTAGAATTAGCCCTACACAAACGACTGACTTTAGTGGCCACGATTGGTTCAAACGCTCCTTATATCGGTCTTTTAGGGACGGTTATGGGGATCATGCTCACTTTTATGGATTTAGGATCCGCTTCTGGCATTGACACTAAAGCGATTATGACTAATTTAGCCCTTGCTTTAAAAGCGACTGGCATGGGACTATTGGTAGCGATCCCTGCGATTGTGATTTATAACTTGCTCGTGAGAAAAAGCGAGATTTTAGTCACTAAATGGGATATTTTCCACCATCCGGTCGACACGCAATCCCATGAGATTTATAACAAAGCCTAAGGATTGAGCGGTGAAAAAAGTAGAATCCATGAATGTGGTGCCTTTCATTGACATCATGCTTGTTTTGTTGGTGATCGTGCTTACAACGGCGTCTTTTGTGCAAACTTCAAAGCTCCCTATTAGCATTCCTCAAGTGGATAAAGACAGCACTGATTCTAAAGATGTGTTGGACAAAAAACAAGTTACAATCGCCATTTCTAATAAGGGTTCTTTTTATTTTGACGATAAAGAAATCAGCTTTGAAAATTTAAAGCACAAGGTTTCCACTTTGGCTAAAGACACCCCTATTGTCTTGCAAGGCGATAAGAAAAGCAATTTGGATAACTTTATCAAAGTCGTGGATTTATTGCAAACGAACAATCTGAAGCAGCTTTACATTCTTGTTGAAGATAAAAAGAATCAAAAAAATTAGTTTTAGTCAATTTTTAGCATTCTTTAGCTAAAATTTGTGCTTATGTTTAATTTTTATCAAGGGAGTTTTAAATGAAACGCACTTACCAACCACACAACACACCAAGAAAGCGAACCCATGGCTTTCTTGTGAGAATGAAAACCAAAAACGGGCGCAAGGTGATTAATGCCAGACGAGCTAAGGGCAGAAAAAAGCTTTCCGTCTAAACCCTATGACTCTTTAAAAAATAAGAGCGAGTTTGATAGGGTTTATCAAAAGGGTTTTAAAAAGCACAACCCTTTTTTTTCGCTCTTTGTTTTGGATTTATCAAAAGAGCCACCAAAAGAAAGAGAGGGTTTTAAAGATCCGCTCTCTTGTAGGCTTAAAGACAAAGAAGCGCTTTGTTTGTTAGGTTTGAGCGTGTCCAAAAAAGTCGGCAACGCCGCAAAACGAAACCTTATCAAACGCCGTTTGCGTTCGCTTACATCAAAGCATGCCGCTCTTTGTCAAGGGCTTGCTTTGGTGTTTGTGCCTAGAAGCGATTGCTATCATTTGGATTTTTGGGATTTAGAAAAATATTTTTTAGAAACCCTAACTTCCATTAAAAACTATATGAACAAAGCCTTAAAAGACTTGAAAAAAGGAATAACTCATACCTATGCGAAACCATAAAACGCCTTTTTTGAGCGCGATTTTTACGGCATCAATTAGGGGTTACCAACGCTTTTTTTCGGCTTTCACCCCTTCAAGCTGCCGGTTTTACCCCACTTGCTCCAACTACGCTCTGTGGTTACTCTCTTTTGAAAACCCTTTGAGCGCTATAGGTAAAACTATTTTAAGGATACTCTCATGCAACCCTTTTTGCTCTGGAGGTATTGCTTACCCTACCACCTGCTTGAAACGCCCTAATTTGCTCCAATCTCATAAAGATTTTAATCGCAATTTTAAAACCATCACTTTTTGGCTCGTCCCCACCAAAAGCCGCACAACTTATTACATCATTAAGGTTTAATCACAATGGATAAAAACAACAATAATCTCCGCTTGATTTTAGCGATCGCTCTGTCTTTCTTGTTTATCGCTATTTATAGCTATTTTTTCCAAAAACCCAACAAAACAACAACCGAAACCACAAAGCAAGAAACAACCAACAACACAGCTTTAAACCCCAATGCGCCTACCACCACCCAAAATTTTAGCGTTACTCAAACCATCCCCCAAGAGAATTTGTTAAGCACGATTTCTTTTGAGCATGCCAGAATTGAAATTGATTTTTTAGGGCGCATCAAACAGGTTTATCTCAAGGATAAAAAGTATCTAACCCCCAAACAAAAGGGCTTTTTAGAGCATGTGGGCCATCTTTTTAGCTCCAAAGAAAACATGCAACCCCCCCTAAAAGAGCTCCCTCTTTTAGCGGCCGATAAACTCAAGCCTTTAGAAGTGCGTTTTTTAGACCCCACGCTCAATAATAAAGCGTTCAACACCCCTTATAGCGCTTCAAAAACCACTCTTGGACCTAATGAACAGCTTGTTTTAACCCAAGATTTAGGCGCTCTTACCATCATTAAAACCCTGACTTTTTATGATGATTTGCATTATGATTTAAAAATCGCCTTCAAATCACCAAGCAACATTATCCCTAACTATGTGATCACCAATGGTTACAGGCCGGTGGCTGATTTAGACAGCTACACCTTTTCAGGCGTGCTTTTAGAAAATAACGACAAAAAAATTGAAAAAATTGAGGATAAAGACGCTAAAGAGATCAAACGCTTTTCCAATATCCTCTTTTTATCCAGCGTGGATAGGTATTTCACCACCTTGCTTTTCACTAAAGATCCTCAAGGTTTTGAAGCCTTAATCGATTCAGAAATCGGCACTAAAAACCCCTTAGGGTTCATTTCCCTTAAAAATGAAGCGAATTTGCATGGCTATATTGGCCCTAAAGATTACCGCTCTTTGAAAGCGATTTCGCCGATGCTTACGGATGTGATAGAGTATGGTTTAATCACTTTCTTTGCTAAAGGCGTGTTTGTTTTACTGGATTATTTGTATCAATTCGTGGGTAATTGGGGTTGGGCAATCATTCTTTTAACGATTATCGTGCGCATCATCCTTTATCCTTTAAGCTATAAGGGCATGGTGAGCATGCAAAAGCTCAAGGAATTAGCCCCTAAAATGAAAGAACTCCAAGAAAAATACAAGGGCGAACCCCAAAAGTTGCAAGCCCACATGATGCAGCTTTACAAAAAACATGGGGCTAACCCGCTAGGGGGTTGTCTGCCTTTAATCTTACAAATCCCGGTGTTTTTTGCGATTTATAGGGTGCTTTATAACGCTGTGGAATTGAAAAGCTCAGAGTGGATTCTATGGATTCATGATCTATCTATCATGGATCCGTATTTTATTTTACCGCTTCTTATGGGAGCGTCTATGTATTGGCACCAAAGCGTTACGCCAAACACCATGACCGATCCCATGCAAGCGAAGATTTTTAAACTCTTACCCCTATTATTCACAATCTTTTTAATCACTTTCCCTGCAGGGTTAGTCTTGTATTGGACCACGAACAACATCCTTTCGGTGTTGCAACAACTCATTATCAATAAAGTTTTAGAGAATAAAAAACGCATGCATGCACAAAACAAAAAGGAACATTGATGCAAAATCCTATTGAAATCAAAGCCAAAACCTTAGAAGAAGCCCTTATCCAGGCTTCTATCGCCTTGAATTGCCCCATCATTAATTTGCAATACGAAGTCATTCAAATGCCCTCCAAAGGGTTTTTAAACATCGGTAAAAAAGAAGCCATCATTTTAGTGGGCGTTAAAGAAACTAAAGAAAATAGCCTTAAAGAAACCAGCGCTAAAGAAAACCATCAAAACCATCAAAACCATCAAAACAATACAGAAGAAAAAAAACAATTAGAAACAGAAACGCCTCAAGAAGAAAAAATCACCCCTAAACCCCCTAAAAAAAACCTTAAAGAAGAATCTCATGGCGAAGACAAACTCCATGCGATCAAGCAAGAGTTGAAAGAACTCTTCTCTCATTTGCCCTATAAAATCAATAAAGTGGAAGTCAGCCTTTATGAACCGGGGGTGTTATTGATTAATATTGATGGCGAAGATTCCGCTCTTTTAATTGGCGAAAAAGGTTATCGCTACAAAGCCCTTTCTTACTTGCTCTTTAATTGGATCCACCCTACTTATGGCTATAGTATCCGCTTAGAAATTTCCACTTTTTTACAAAACCAAGAAAAGGTTATGGACACCCAACTCCAAAGCACAATCATGACTGTGCATGAAGTGGGTAAGGGGCAGATGAAAGCTCCTGATGGCGTTTTAACCTATATCGCTTTAAAGAAATTACGAAAAGCGTTCCCCAATAAATATGTTTCTATCAAAACCAATTTAAACGATGAAAAATACATCGTCATCAACGACTTTAACAATGAATGACACCATCGCTGCTATCGCTACCCCTTTGGGCAAGGGAGCGATTAGCATCATTAAAATCAGCGGCCATAACGCTCTAAACATCCTCAAACAACTCACCCAAAAACAAGATTTCACCCCCAGATACGCTTACGTGTGCGATATTTTTTCTAATGGTGTTTTATTGGACAAAGCGTTAGTCATTTATTTCAAAGCCCCTTATAGTTTCACTGGCGAAGACGTGTGCGAAATCCAATGCCACGGAAGCCCCCTTTTAGCGCAAAACATCCTTCAAGCTTGCTTGAATTTAGGAGCCAGGATTGCTCAAGCGGGGGAATTTAGCAAAAAAGCCTTTTTAAACCATAAAATGGATTTGAGCGAGATTGAAGCGAGCGTTCAGCTCATCCTTTGTGAAGATGAAAGCGTTTTAAACGCTCTAGCCAGGCAGCTTAAGGGCGAGTTAAAAATCTTTATTGAAGAGGCCAGGAACAATCTTTTAAAGCTTTTGGCGAGCTCAGAAGTTTTGATTGATTATAGCGAAGAAGACATTCCTAGCGATTTTTTACATGAAGTGTCTTTTAATTTAGAAAAACAAATCGCCTCTTTTGAAGACTTATTGGATTTTTCTAACATGCAAAAACAAAAAAACAAAGGGCATGCCTTAAGCATTGTTGGCAAACCCAATGCCGGTAAAAGCTCTTTATTAAACGCCATGCTTTTAGAAGAAAGGGCTTTAGTGAGCGATATTAAAGGCACGACAAGAGACACCATAGAAGAAGTCATTGAATTACAAGGGCATAAGGTGCGCTTGATTGATACGGCCGGTATTAGAGAGAGCGCGGATGAAATAGAGCGTTTAGGGATTGAAAAAAGCCTTAAAAGTTTAGAAAATTGCGACATTATTTTAGGCGTGTTTGATCTTTCTAAGCCCCTAGAAAAAGAAGATTTTAACCTTATTGAAACCCTTAATCGCGCTAAAAAGCCTTGCATTGTTGTTTTGAATAAAAACGATTTAGTGCCCAAACTAGAGCTTGAAATCTTAAAATCTTCTCTTAAAATCCCTTATTCTTTGCTAGAAACCAACACCCTAAATTCCAAGGCTTGTTTGAAAGATTTGGGCCAAAAAATCAGCGCCTTTTTCCCCAAACTAGACACTCAAAACAAGCTCTTGCTCACTTCCCTAGCCCAAAAAACCGCCCTAGAAAACGCCATTATTGAATTGCAAAACGCTAAAAACCATTTAGAAACTTTGGAGCTTTTTTCTTATCATATTTTAAGCGCGATAGAAAACTTGAACTTGCTCACCCGCCCTTATGAAACCAGCCAGATGCTTGATAGCATGTTCAGCGAATTTTGCTTAGGCAAATAAAATCGTTTAAAGAATGGATTAAAACCCCTTTTTAGCGCTGCTTTTTAAGAATTTTTTACCCATTAGCACCGTTTAATATCCGTATTTACAGAAAACCATACTGCAATTTTTCAAAAAGGGGTAAAATAAGCTAATTTAAAATATATACACACTATCAACTACTTTTGAGTAAAAATGTTAAAAAAGACAATAAGGAGACTGCATGTTAAAACTCGCTAGTAAAACGATCTGTTTGTCCCTAATCGGCTCATTCACCGCTCTAGAGGCTTACCCAAAACACCAAAAAGACGGCTTTTTTATAGAAGCTGGGTTTGAAACCGGGCTATTGCAAGGCACACAAACCCAAGAACAAACCATAGCCACGACTCAAGAAAAACCCAAACCCAAACCAAAGCCCAGACCCATTACCCCTCAAAGCACCTATGGGAAATACTATATCTCCCAAAGCACCATTTTAAAGAATGCGACTGAGTTGTTTGCAGAGGACAATATCACCAACTTAACCTTTTATTCTTTAAACCCTGTGTATGTAACCGCTTATAACCAAGAAAGCGCTGAAGAAGCAGGCTATGGTGATAGCAGCTTGATTATGATACAAAACTTCCTGCCTTATAATTTAAACAATATTGAGCTGAGTTATACAGACAATCAAGGCAATATAGTCAGTTTGGGCGTGATAGAGACTATCCCTAAACAATCTCAAATCATTCTGCCCGCAAGCTTGTTTAACGATCCGCAACTTAACGCTGATGGCTTCCAACAGCTCCAAACCACCACCACACGATTTTCTGATGCCAGCACGCAGAATCTGTTTGATAAGCTCAGTAAGGTTACCACCAATCTTCAAATGACTTATATCAATTACAACCAATTTTCTAGCGGTAACGGCAGTGGTTCTAAACCCCCATGCCCTCCATACGAAAATCAAGAAAATTGTGTGGCTAAAGTGCCGCCTTTCACCTCTCAAGACGCTAAAAATTTGACCAATTTAATGCTGAATATGATGGCGGTGTTTGATTCTAAATCTTGGGAAGATGCTGTTAAAAACGCCCCCTTCCAGTTTAGCGACAACAACCTGTCAAAGCCATGTTATTCTGATTATTCTACATGCGTGAATCCTTACAACAATGGGCTTGTGGATCCTAAATTGATCGCTAAAAACGCTGGAGATGAATACAATATAGAAAACGGACAAACAGGCTCAGTGATATTAACGCCACAAGATGTTATCTATAGCTATAGAGTTACAAATAATATTTATGTGAATCTCTTGCCCACAAGAGGAGGGGATTTGGGGCTAGGGTCTCAATATGGCGGCCCCAATGGTCCAGGCGATGATGGCACCAATTTTGGCGCTTTAGGGATATTGTCTCCTTTCTTAGATCCTGAAATACTGTTTGGCAAAGAATTGAATAAAGTCGCCATCATGCAATTAAGAGACATCATCCATGAATACGGGCACACTTTAGGCTATACGCATAATGGGAACATGACTTATCAAAGAGTGCGCATGTGTGAAGAAAACAATGGGCCAGAAGAGCGCTGTAAGGGCGGGAAGATAGAGCAAGTGAATGGACAAGAAGTGCAAGTGTTTGACAACGGGCACGAAGTGCGAGACACCGATGGCTCTACCTATGATGTGTGTTCTCGTTTTGGCGGCCAAGGCCAGCCCGCTTTCCCTAGCAGTTACCCCAATTCCATTTATACTGATTGCTCTCAAGTCCCCGCCGGGCTTATAGGCGTTACCAGCGCGGTTTGGCAGCAACTCATTGATCAAAACGCCCTACCGGTGGATTACACTAATTTGAGCAGCCAAACCAACTATTTAAACGCTAGTTTGAACACGCAAGATTTTGCGACCACTATGTTTAGCGCGATCAGTCAAAGCCTTTCATCTTCTAAATCTAGCGCCACTACCTATCGTGCTTCAAAAACCTCACGACCCTTTGGAGCCCCCCTATTAGGCGTTAATCTTAAAATGGGCTATCAAAAATATTTTAACGATTATCTAGGGCTATCTTCTTATGGCATCATCAAATACAACTACGCTCAAGCCAATAACGAAAAGATCCAACAATTAAGCTATGGTGTGGGAATGGATGTGTTGTTTGATTTCATCACCAATTACACTAACGAAAAGAACCCTAAAAACAATCTAACCAAGAAAGTGTTCACTTCCTCTCTTGGGGTGTTTGGGGGGTTAAGGGGCTTATACAACAGCTATTATTTGTTGAACCAATACAAAGGGAGCGGTAATTTAAATGTAACCGGTGGGTTGAATTACCGCTACAAGCATTCTAAATATTCTGTAGGCATTAGCGTTCCTTTAGTCCAGTTGAAATCTAGGGTCGTTTCTAGCGATGGTGCAACCACCAATTCTATCACCCTGAATGAAGGGGGCAGCCATTTTAAAGTGTTTTTCAATTACGGGTGGGTGTTTTAAACTTTAAAAATCCGCTTCTACCCACGCTTTAGAAGTTATTGCACAATTTAGCGCAAGCTCTTTTTGTATTATTTTAGTATTAATGATGATTTAAAAACCCCTTTCTTAGCGCCACTTTTAAGGCTTTGATCTGCGAGCGTTTTAATAGCGCTTGAATAAAATGACAAGTTTAGATATTTATCCCAAATAGTATTTAAATATTTTAAAAAAGATAGTATAATGAGAAAATATTAGTCTGCATAAGTTATCATCTTATTTTATGACAAAGTGCTAAAAATAATCAAGGAAAATCATGCTAAAACTCGTTAGTAAAACGATTTGCTTGTCTTTAATCGGCCTGTTCAATCCTTTAGAAGCCTTTCAAAAAAACCAAAAAGACGGCTTTTTTGTAGAAGCCGGGTTTGAAACCGGGCTATTAGAAGGTACGCAAACTAAAGAAGCAACAACTCAAAATACCCAAAACACCCAAAAAATCTATGAAAACCCCCTAACCCACACACAAACTAAAGAACAGCCTAAAGAGCAAAACAAAAGCGATACAGCCACCCCCCAAAGCGTCTATGGGAGATACTACATCCTCCAAAGCACCATTTTAGAAAAAGCGACCGAACTATTCACCACGGCTAATATTGATGGCAATGGCTTGACCTTTTATTCCCAAAACCCTGTGTATGTGATGGCATACAATAAGGATAATGCCGAGTTTGAAGGCTATGGCAATAACAGCGTGGTTGTGATACAAAACTTTCTGCCTTATAATTTAAACAATGTTGAACTGAGTTTTAAAGACGCTCAAGGCAAGGTGATTAATTTAGGCGTGATAGAGACTATCCCCAAAGATTCTCAAATTATTTTGCCTGCAAGCTTGTTTAATAATTTTTCCAACGATTCACCATTCAACTCTAATGGCCTCCAACAACTTCAAACCACTACCACTCCCTTTTCTGACGCTAACACGCAGAGTTTGTTTGAAAAGCTCAGTCAAATCACAACCAATCTTCAAATGACTTATGAGAATACAGATCCGTTTTCTAGCGGCAACAATGATCCTAATGGCCCTCTCGCTTCTCCTAAACCTCATTATGAATGCCCTGGTTATAAAAAGAGCTGTCAAGTCGCCTCGGTGGATTTCACCCCACAAACCGCAGAAGAATTGACCAATTTAATGTTGGATATGATGGCGGTGTTTGACTCTAAATCGTGGGAAGAAGCCGTTTTAAACGCTCCTTTCCAATTTTCTAACAGCCCATCAGAGTGCGGCATTGATTACCCTAAATGCGTGAATCCTTTCAATAACGGGCTTGTTGATCCTAAAGATGAAAAATACGTGCTAACCCCAGAAGAAGTTATCAATAGTTATAGAGTCGCCAATGAGCTTACGGTGAACCTCTTGAATGCGGCCAAGGGGTTTTTAGGGCTAGGATCCCAACTGGGTAGCGCGAATGCTCCCGGTGATAATGGCTTCAATCAAGGTCTTTTAGCGTTAGCGCCTTTTGCCTTAAATCCTGAAAAATTGTTCGGTAAAAATTTGAATAAAGTGGCTATTTTGGCATTAAGAGACATTATCCATGAATACGGCCACACTTTAGGTTATACCCATAATGGGAACATGACTTATCAAAGGGTGCGCTTGTGTCAAGAAGGAAATGGGCCAGAGGTGCGTTGTGAGGGCGGGCATGAAGTGGAGAAAAACGGCAAAGAAGAGCTAGAATTTAGTAACGGGCATGAAGTGAAAGATCAGGATGGTTACACCTATGATGTTTGCTCTCGTTTTGGCGGCAAAAATCAGCCCGCTTTCCCCAGCAATTACCCCAATTCCATCTACACCAATTGCGCTCAAGTCCCCGCTGGGCTTATAGGGGTTACCACCGCTGTTTGGCAACAGCTCATCAATCAAAACGCCTTGCCCATTAATTTCGCTAATTTGAGCAGTCAAGCCAACTATTTAGACGCCAGTTTGAACGCAAGAGCTTTCGCTAGCTCTGTGTTTAACGCGTTCAATCAGAATTTTTTAACTTCTAGCGCCCAACAATCTTTTAGAAGCCCTATTTTAGGGGTTAATGTTAAAATAGGCTACCAACATTATTTCAATGACTACATAGGGTTAGCCTATTACGGCATCATCAAATACAACTACGCTCAGGCTAACGATGAAAAAATCCAGCAATTAAGCTATGGTGGGGGA
>NZ_MVVH01000002.1:0-242060 GCF_003636935.1 Helicobacter pylori | reverse complement strand
TTGCGCCCCATCTTCTTTTTTGGCCAAAGAATTGCTTATAGCCCACCTGAATACCGATCCCATTCATCGCACCATTATTGGTTTGAGAACTAACAATACCCACTTTCCTAAAGGGGTTTCGGCCTAATTCTTGGTTGATGGTTTGGAGCTGGTTGTATTTGTTGGTATCCAAAGAATAAGTGAGCAAACCTTTTGGGGAATTAGGGTTTTGAGTGGAATGCGTCATGTTTTGAAGGGACTTGGCGTTAGGCAAGTGAGAGATACCATTATTGATCGCTTTTGAGTCGTTCCCTAAAGTGTTAAGGGCTTCTTTAAAATTCAAAATGGTTTGAGCCAAGGCTTTTTCTTGATTGACCTGGTTACCATAATAAGCGGTGTGTTGCTCTAAAGAATTGAGAGTCTCTTTCACAAACGCGCAGCCTGAACCATAAGTGTTGTCGTTAATCACACCAGCTGATCCTGCGGTGCATTCTTCTAGATCTTGTTGGATAGGCCCTTGAATGCTGTGGAAATTGTCCGCAACTTGTTGGGCTAAATTTAAAATCTCTGCTTGAGCGTTAGCTCTGTTGAGCATTTCTTGAGCGAACCCTTTGTTTTGAGAAGTGTAGGGGTTGAAATTGTCTGGTTGCGTGATTTGGTTATTTTCATTAGCGTTAAGTTGTTTGGTTTTTTCTAGGGCTGTTTGAGCGTTTTTAATCATCTCGTTAATAGCGTTAAAGCTATCGCCAAAAATATCCATCACAGTCCCAGTCTTACCGCCAAACCCCCATGCCCCACCGCCACCATTCACATGCGGGTTTTGGGTGGTAAGGACATTGATGATGGTAGCGGCTTGTTGCAAAAGGTTTTCAGCGTCATTGACACTGCTAATTTTTAGCTGGATTGTGGTTGGAGACCCGCCTGAATAATAATTGCCATTTCCATCAGGGTAAGTGTATTCTGTGGTAGGGTTTCTTGTGAAAGTTTGATTGATATTGACTACCATATTTTTGGAGCTATTCAAGGCAGGCATCCCACCCCCTTGATGTTGGTTTAAAGCGGTTTGGATAGTTTGATAAGCGGTGTTGAGAACTTGGTATTCACTACTAGATAGAATGCCATTGGGCCCTACATTACTGGCTCCATTACAAGTGGTGGTGGTCGTTCCGCTACCGGTGTTGTAGCTGTAGTTTGGCGTGTTATCAAACGATCGAACGCCTCCATTCTCTAAATGTTCTGGGCCAAGATTAGGGCCAGGGCCACAGCTGATACCAAAGGCTATGACTTGCCACATGCCCACAGCGGCATTGAGCGCTAAAGCCACAGCTTGATAGGCTGGGGAAGTGGTGGTAGCGCTAGTGAGGTTGATCGCGCTTGAGCTTAGATTATCAATCGCGCTCGTGATCGCGCTCGGCGTGTTGGCTAAATTGACTAAGGAATTTAAGTAGTTGTATTGGTTTAAAAGGTTGCTTAAACTTTCATAATGTTCTGAAAGATCTTGAATGCCTTTGGTGTTTGTTACCATTTGAGCGGCTTCACCGATCTGATAGCCCACACTCATATAAAATCCGTCATCTTCAGCCCTTGATAATGAAGCCATGAGAGAAAGAGAGAGAGCAAAGAGGGATTTTTTGATTTTCATGTTTTCTCCTTTATAGATTTTCTTGATTTCACATTCCCATGATGGTCATGTTTATGAAATTTCGCCATTTTACCATAAAGTGCTTATTTTTAGCTTAAAATTTATATTTTGAAAAAAAAAAAAAAAACAATTTTAAGTATTTTTTACAATAAAATATCATAGAGCTTGATTTAAGAAAAGGGATTTTATCCGGTTTGAAATTGGTTTTTAAATCTTTGGTTACAATCAAGCCATTTTAATGGGAAAGAAAGGCATGTTGGAAAAGATACAAAAAGAATGGTTGAGCAACATTCAAAAAGATTTGCTGTCTGGTTTTGTGGTGGGGCTTTCTGTGATCCCAGAGACGGCCGGTTTTGCGATCATGGTGGGTTTAGATGTGGGCGTAGCGTTTTATACGACCTTTTACATGGCTTTTGTGTTGTCTCTTTTTGGGGCTAGAAAGGCGATGATTAGCGCAGCGGCCGGTTCAGTGGCGCTCATTTTGGTGGGCGTGGTGAAAAACTATGGGCTTGAATACGCGGGCGTGGCGACTCTTATGACAGGAATATTGCAAATTCTTTTAGGCTATTTGAAAATAGGGAATCTTTTAAGATTTATCCCTCAATCAGTGATGTATGGTTTTGTGAACGCGCTAGGCATTTTGCTTTTAACAGAGCAATTCAAATTCCTTCAAAACCAAAATTTAGGGGTGTTTATCTTACTTTTTATCGGGATATTGATCATTTATCTCTTCCCTTTAATCACTAAAAAAATCCCCTCTAATTTAATCTGTATCCTTGCAATCAGCGCGATCGCTTTGATTTTTGATGTGCATGCGCCGAATTTGGGGAGTATTGAACAAGGGGTTTCAGGCTTTCATTTTCTCATTATCCCCAAAAATTTGGATTTTAAAATCGTTATAGAATTGTTGCCTTACGCTCTTTCTTTAGCGCTAGTAGGCACGATAGAAAGCTTATTGACCGCTAAAACTTTAGACGTTATTTTAAAAGACGGCGTGAGCGATAAAAACAAAGAAACTAAAGCGCAAGGCTTGGGGAATATCATCTCAGGGCTTTTGGGGGGAATGACAGGGTGCGCTTTAGTGGGGCAGTCTATCATCAACGCAAAATCCGGGGCTAAAACAAGGCTTTCTACTTTTTTTGCCGGCTTTTCTTTAATGGTGCTAATATTAGTGTTTAATGAATACGTGGTTAAGATCCCCATTGTAGCGGTTGTGGCGGTGATGGTGATGATTTCTTTCACCACTTTTAATTTCCAATCCATTATCAACATTAAAAAAATCAAGCTCTATGACACGCTGAACATGCTCTTAGTCGTGGCGGTGGTTTTATACACGCATAATTTAGCGATAGGGGTTGTGGTGGGGGTGTTAGTCAATGCGTTATGGATCAAATCTAAAGGGATTGCATGAAGCTTTGCTATAAAAAGTTAGGTAGTTAAAAGTATGGCTCCAGATGTAGGATTCGAACCTACGACCAAGCGGTTAACAGCCGCCTACTCTACCGCTGAGCTAATCTGGAATTTCGCTCAAAAAATAAAAAGAAATTTTAGTGTGTTTTTTGTAAAAAGTCAAGTAAAATGATGCCATTATTCGCTTGAGAGCCAAAAAATTGGCTTTGTCCTCATTAATAATGAGAACCGATTCAATATCAATAAGCCAAAACGTAATTGAAATACACGCTATAAAGTCTTCTATAGGCTAATTTAGCGCCCATGAAAGAATAGTAATTCGTGTTGATGGTGGGGATCTTCACGCCTAATTCAACGCCATGATGAATCCCTTGAAGCCTTAAACCGGTATTGAATAAGAATTGGAAATTAGTGTTGTTGATTTTGGCGTTGTAGGCGCTAGTGGTGGTTTTTAAATTCACCAATTGGGAATTAAGCCATGTCGTGCCGGCTAGAGCGATGCCTCCAAAAATGCCAAAAGAGACTTTGCGGTTTTTATCAGATCCGCCATTAATAAAATTCAATAAAAGATCACTGCCCGCGCCATAAGTGAAAACATTGGAAGCGGAGTTAAAAAAGTTGGATTTGATATACGCATAGTTGTAATCAAAAAAGCCATAATACCGGATCCCAAAAAATTTATTTTTCCCAAAGAATTGCTTATAGCCTAATTGCACGCCCACGCCATTCATCGCCCCGTTATTGCTTTGAGAGTTGATTAATCCCACGCTTCTAAAGGGGTTATGGCCAAACTCTTTGGTGGTGGTTTGGAATTGAGAATATTGGGTTTCGTTGAGAGAATAACTATAGCTAGACCGGCTCACCAAACTGTGAAACCCTTTAGAATTAGGCGTTTTTTGAATGGTGTTATAGATGGTTTCTAAATTATCCCCTTTGAGATAAGAGATAGTGTCATTAATAACGCTTGAGACTTGATTAAGGTTTTTATTGAAATCAGCGTTGGTAAACGCGCTTTGTTGGTTTGGATTTTCTGGGCTAGTTCTTCGGGCTTCTGCGGCGGCTTTTTTAGCGCTATCAATCATGCTATTAATGGCGCTAAAGGTGCTGCCAAAAATAGCGCATGCGTTCCCGCTTGCATTAATGCCCCATGGTTTGCCATTGCCTCCGTCTATTCCTGGGCATTGGCTTTGAAGGGTGGTAATAATGGTGCTAGCTTGAGTTAAAAGATGTTCGTAATCATTTTCAATTTTAAGATCATTGTTTTTATTTTCTAGGGTGTTTTGGAGCAATTGAGAAATCGCATTGATTTGGTTGTATTCGCTAGTGGGTAGCGTGCCATTAGCTAAATTAGAGGCTATCACTTGCCACATGCCCACCGCAGAGCTGAGCGCTGAGGACACGGCTTGATTAGCGGTATTTGGGGTTGTTTTCAATCGGCTAGCGCTCTCTTTTAGATTGTCAATCGCTTGAGTGGTGCTTGAATCAGTGTTAGAGGCCGTTTGTTTGAGCTCGTTATAGCGGGTTAAAAGATTGTTCAAATTTTCGTAAGCGTTGGAGACTTTTTGGATTTCGCCGGTGTTTTTCACTTGTTGAACCGCTTCGCCGATTTGATAGCCCACGCTCATAAAAACGCCGTCATTTTCAGCAAGGAGCGATGACGCCATAAGAGAAAGTAAAATCGTTTTTTTCATAAAATGTTCCTTAAAGTAATGTTTTATTTGTAAAATCGTATCAAATTGAAACTTTATTTACAATTCGTTTAAAGTATGACATAAATTTATTGAATTTTTAATAAAATTGAGCAAAAATCAACCAATTTTGCTTTTTTCTTGGATTTAAAAAAAGGTTTTTGATAGTGAAGAATGCCTTGAATATTTTTGAATTTCACCGCTCAAGGAGATCGGGGCTAAAAAGTTTCAAAGCGTTTTGCAAATCTTCTTTGGTGTCAATGCCCACGCTTTGGCTTTGAACGATTTTTACTGCAATCTTTTTTTGGTAATACAAAGCCCTTAATTGCTCTAATTTTTCTATTTCCTCTAAAACGCAAGGTTTTAAAGCGCATAGTTCTTCTAAGATTTCTTTATTGTGGAAGCCATAGATACCGATATGCCCTAAAAGGGGGGTTTGGCGTTTCGTATTAAAATCTCGTAAAAAGGGGATAAGGGAGCGCGAAAAATACAAGGCGTTATTTTGATGATCTAAAACCACCTTGACTAAATTGGGGCTTTTGGCCTGCTCTTCATCAATGACTTTAGCGCAAGTCGCCATGAAAGGGGCGTTTTTGGTGGCTTCTAATAAGGCTAAAATGACTTCTTTTTCTAAAAAAGGCTCATCGCCTTGCAAGTTTAAAACCCTTTCATCGCTTTTTAACCCTAAAATTCGCGCCGCTTCCAAACAGCGTTCTGTGCCACTATTATGGCGTTTGGAGGTTAGCACCGTTTTAATGCGGGATTTTTGGCATGTTTGCATGATGCTTTCATCATCGCAAGCGACTACGCATTCATCTACTAGATTCGCGTTTTTAGCGCAACGCACTACCATAGGCAAGCCAAAAATATCTTCTAGCACTTTATTTTCAAAACGACTGGATTTTAATCTAGCAGGAATGATAATCATCTTTAAGCCTTATAAAATAGGGATTTTATGGTATTATACCCATTTAACAAGCTTATTCCTTCTATTATAGGGATTGAGACTATTGAACTTTAGGAGTTTTTAATGATATTAAGAGCGAGCGTGTTGAGCGCGTTACTTCTTGTAAGCTTAGGGGCAGCCCCTAAAACCCCAGCAGCTAATAAGCAAATGCAAGACAATTTAGTTAAGGTGATTGAAAAACAAACCAATAAGAAGGTGCGTATTTTAGAAGTCAAACCTTTGAAATCCAGCCAGGATTTGAAAATGGTCGTCATAGAAGATCCGGACACTAAATACAATATCCCGCTTGTGGTGAGCAAGGATGGTAATTTAGTCATAGGGCTTAGCAATATCTTTTTTAGTAATAAAAGCGAAGATGTGCAATTAGTCGCAGAAACTAATCAAAAAATCCAAGCCCTTAACGCCACCCAACAAAATAGCGCGAAATTGAACGCTATTTTTAATGAAATACCGGCTGATTATGCGATAGAGTTACCTTCCACTAACGCTGCAAATAAGGACAAAATCCTTTATATTGTCTCTGATCCCATGTGCCCACATTGCCAAAAAGAGCTCACTAAACTCAGGGATCACTTGAAAGAAAACACCGTGAGAATGGTTGTAGTGGGGTGGCTTGGGGTCAATTCAGCTAAAAAAGCGGCTTTGATCCAAGAAGAAATGGCGAAAGCTAGGGCTAGGGGAGCGAGCGTGGAAGATAAAATCTCTATTCTTGAAAAGATTTATTCCACCCAATACGATATTAACGCCCAAAAAGAGCCTGAAGATTTACGCACCAAAGTGGAAAATATCACGAAAAAGATTTTTGAATCTGGCGTGATTAAGGGCGTGCCTTTTTTATACCATTATAAGGCATAGTATAAGGCTATTCTCATGAAAAAACCCTACAGAAAGATTTCTGATTATGCGATTGTGGGTGGTTTGAGCGCGTTAGTGATGGTGAGCATTGTGGGGTGTAAGAGCAACGCTGATGACAAACCCAAAGAGCAGAGCCATTTAAGCCAAAGCGTTCAAAAAGGCGCGTTTGTGATTTTAGAAGAACAAAAGGATAAATCTTACAAGGTCGTTGAAGAATACCCTAGCTCAAGAACCCACATTATAGTGCGCGATTTGCAAGGCAATGAACGCGTGTTGAGCAATGAAGAGATTCAAAAGCTCATCAAAGAAGAAGAAGCCAAAATTGATAACGGCACGAGCAAGCTTATCCAGCCTAATAATGGGGGTGGGAGTAATGAAAGCTCAGGCTTTGGCTTGGGGAGCGCGATTTTAGGGAGCGCGGCGGGGGCGATTTTAGGGAGTTATATTGGCAATAAGCTTTTCAATAACCCTAATTATCAGCAAAACGCCCAACGGACCTACAAATCCCCACAAGCTTACCAACGCTCTCAAAATTCCTTTTCTAAAAGTGCACCCAGTGCTTCAGGCGTGGGCGGAGCGAGTAAGGGGCAGAGCGGGTTTTTTGGCTCTAGTAGGCCTACTAGCTCGCCGGCGGTAAGCTCTGGGACAAGGGGCTTTAACTCATAATTTAATCTATTCAAGGCTAAAAAATGCAAGTGATTCCTTTAAAACCTTTAGACAATAAGACCTTAGAAGAAATTGGTTTAGATTGGCACACTAATGACGACATGTCATCTTATATCGCTGATGAAATGGTGGTTGTTTCTCAAAAAGAAGCGGATGCTTATTATGACGCTTGTAATGAGCTTTATGACATGTTTGTAGAGACGGCTGAAGAGGCCATTAAAAACGATCGCTTTTTTGAATTGGATATTCCTAACGCGCTCATTCCTATGATCAAACAGAGTTTTGAAGAAGAAGTGCATTGGCATATTTACGGGCGCTTTGATTTAGCCGGAGGGCTTGATGGCAAGCCCATTAAATTATTGGAATTTAACGCTGATACCCCTACCATGCTCTATGAAACGGCGGTGATTCAATGGGCGTTACTCAAAGCCAATGGCTATGATGAAAACAAGCAATTCAATAACCTCTATGAAGCGCTTGGCGAAAATTTCAAACGCATGGTAACTTTGGGCGAAGACACGAGCCGTTTTGAGGAAATGTATGAGGGGTGGAAAATCCTTTTTTCAAGCGTTAGGGGGAATATTGAAGAAGAGCGTACCATGCGTTTTTTGCAAGATGCTGCTCAGAGCGTGGGGTTTGAAACGGATTTTTCTTACATTGATGAGGTGGAGTTCAATGCAGAAGAGGGCGTGTTTAAAAACGGCTTGAATTATGAATTTCTATTCAAATTAATCCCATGGGAAAACATCGCTATTGATGAGCCAGAATTGGCCCTTTTGATGCAAAGCATGATGGAAAATAAAAACACGATTTTTTTAAACCCGGCTTATACGATCCTTTTCCAATCCAAGCGTTTTTTAAAACTCTTATGGGACAGATACCCCAACCACCCCTTATTGTTAGAAACGAGCTATGAACCTTTAGCCCATAAAAAGCAAATCAAAAAAGTGGCTTTTGGTAGGGAAGGGGCGAATAGTGAAATCTTTGAAGCTTCCATGCAATCGCTTTTGAAAACGGATGGCGTTTATTCTAACCACAAGCCCGTTTATCAAGAGTTTTACGAGCTCAATTCGCATAACGGGTTGTATTACCAGCCTAATGTGTTTTTTGCTTATGAATCTTGCGCGCTAGGGTTTAGAAAAGGGGGGTTGATCTTGGATAATTTTTCTAAATTCGTGAGCCACAGGTTGCAATAATGACCGCAATGATGCGTTATTTTCACATCTATGCGACCACTTTTTTCTTCCCTTTGGCGCTTCTTTTTGCGGTTAGCGGGCTTTCATTGCTCTTTGGGGTACGCCAAGATACTGGCGCTAAGATCAAAGAGTGGGTTTTAGAAAAATCTTTAAAAAAAGAAGAACGATTGGACTTTTTAAAAGACTTTATAAAAGAAAACCATATCGCTATGCCTAAAAAGATAGAGTCTAGAGAGCATAGAGGAGTGTTAATCATTGGCACGCCTTTGTATGAAATCAACCTTGAAACTAAAGGCGATCAAACAAAAATCAAAACCATTGAAAGGGGCTTTTTAGGTGCACTCATCATGCTGCATAAGGCTAAAGTGGGCGTTGTGTTTCAAGCGCTTTTGGGGATTTTTTGCGTGTTTTTATTGTTGTTTTACTTGAGCGCGTTTTTAATGGTGGCTTTTAAGGACACTAAACGCATGTTTATAAGCGTTTTGATAGGGAGTGTGGTGTTCTTTGGAGCGATCTATTGGTCTTTGTAGGGTTTTAAATATCAGCTCTGTTTTGGATATTGGTTATGAAATCTAAAAAATACCTTTTGGGTGTTTTGACAACCAAAATAAAAAAGCTTGCGAAAGCGATAATTTCTCATAACGCGCTCTTAGGGGATTAGGAGAATTTAGTTTTGGGTTTGAAGAGGGCGTTAAAGTGCAAAATACCCCCTTATGAGTTTAAAAACCCCATTTTTTAAAAAATTAAAGAATAACTAAACCAACACAAAAAACCCCTAAAACTCTATCTTTAAACTAAAAGCGTTTTTATCTGTCTCATCTGACAACATTTTTTAAAAGAACGCTTGAAATTTAACTATTTTTCGTTATTTTTATCAAGTCTTTTTATAGTGTGTGCGCATACCGCTTTATTATTGTGTAATTCGTGTTTATAGCGTGCTTATAATAACAACCACACAAAAGCCATAAATTAAAGCCATTGAAAAAACACGACCAAACGCATATCTATCCCATAGCGCAAAAACACGCTAAAACATTTTTATTTTATAGGACTTTTAAACCTAAAACCCACTTCAAGCTAACCTAACAAAAATTTATACTATAAAAACACACTAACAAACACAACCAAACAACCGCAAAAACATTCAAAAAGTTTTCTTTTTGAAAATAGACAAAGCCCTAAAAACACTAAAGATTAAAAAATTAATAGGGGGGATTTCTGCTTTGGTTTTTAAAAACAGAGCCAAATCTTTGAAAGGTTTTGAGTCAAACACGATGATAATTTAGGGGATTGATTGAATTTTTCAATACCCCCTGAGTTTAGTGAGGTTTTCGCATGCTTGTTTCATGCCTAATTTACAGCCCTTGTCATAAATCATGATAGCGTTTTCTTTATCTTTCATGTTGTAATACATGCCCGCTAGAGCGAAGCAACCCACTTCATCGCCCATATCGCAACCCCTTTCATAATTATCAAGGGCTTTCCTCAAGTCTTTTGGAACAGAGTCCCCTTGGGAATACATAAAGCCCATCCTAGAGCAGCTCACCGCGCTCCCCATATCGCATGCTTGTTTGAAATAATTAAAAGCCTTTTGGGGATCTTTTTTGACATACCTGCCTAACATATACATAGAGCCTAAACTCGCGCAACCACCAGAATTGTTTAATCCGCAAGCTTTTTGCAAATAATCAAACGCTACTTCAAAATCTTCATCAAGCCCTGCATCGCCATTTTCAAACAAACTCCCTAACGCGCGACAAGCCTGCCCATCATCCAATCGGCACGCTTTCAAATAATAGATGACGGCTTTATGGTTGCTTTGTTTGACTTCTAAAAAGCCTTTTTCATAAGCCACGCCTAAAACATAACACCCCTTAGCCATATCAAAATTACAGCTTTTTTGGTAGTAGGTAACCGCTTGATCGGCATTGCCTTTGATTTTTCGGTCATAAATAATGCCTAAATTGTAGCAACTCTCAGGGTGTTTTAAAACGCATGCTTTAGCGTAAGCGTCAATGGCTTCTTGATAATTTTGAGTCGTGCCTAACCCCTCATCATAAAGCCCCCCTAAACCAAAACACCCTTCCCTATCATCAGCTTGGCATGCGGTTTTATAATATTCTAGGGCTTTTTTATAATCTATTCTAGTGCCTTGCCCGTTTTCATAAATGATTCCTAATTGCGTGCAACCTTCACTCACCCCATCGTTGCATGCTTTTTTAAAATAAAATGTAGCTTTAGAATAATTCCCGCTTTTATAGGCTCTTTCAGCAACCCCCAAAAAACTATTGTCTTGTTTCCCCCATAAATGGGCGTTCAAGCTCCAAAAAAATAACCCACAAACTAATATTTTTAAAATTTTGACACTCATTTCTTCCTTCTTTTAAATTCTGATTTTTAGAACCCTCTTTTAATCAAAACAAAAAATGCAACGCTCCATTTTAACATAAATCAAGCGCTTTGATTAAGGCTTGGAAGGATCTTTACTTTCCTCTTTACGCCCTTCTTTATGCTCTAAAGAGGTGATGTAGAGGTAAATCGCTTGGATTTCTTCTAAATTCAAGTTGTATTTAGGCATCATGCCTTTGCCAAAACTCAAGGCGTCTTTAAAGGTTTTAAAATCTAAATGGTTGATTTTAGGGGCGTAGAGGATTTTTTTTTCGCCTTTTTCATAATAAAAGGTGATTTCTTGTTTTTCGCCTTTAATGCCATGGCATTTCGCGCACGCAATACCCCTAGGGTTTTTATAAAGAGCCAGCCCGTATTCCCAATCAGAGATGAAATCCGCTTCTTTAGCGCCTAAACTTAACCACCACAAGAACAAAACTAGCGCGATAAACAAACGCATTAAAACAATTGCGCCTTTTCTAAAATCTCTTTCGCTCCGCTTTGTAAAAACGCTTCTAAAAGCTCTTGCACCAAATCAAACGCCTTATTTTTATCCCCTTGCTTTTCTTTAGTGATGACTTCTTTCCCGTTAGGCAAGCCCAAAACCGCCTGGATTTTAACCCTATCGCCCATTAAACTCGCATGCACGCCAACAGGGATCTGACACCCCCCATTAAGCCCTTTGATAAACTCCCTTTCTAAATGGCAACAAAACGCGCTTTCTTCATCGTTGAGTTTTTGAAGCACAATAAAATGCTTGTGGTTTTTGAGCATTTCTACCCCTAAAGCCCCCTGACCCATGCTAGGAATCATTTCTTCTACGCTAAAAGCCTTGCGGTATTTCGCCCCTTGAATTTCTAAACGCTGCAGTCCGGCTTCAGCTAAAATGATAGCGTCAAATTCACCGCATTCAAGCTTTTTCAAACGGGTTTGGACATTCCCCCTTAAGCTTTCTGTGTCTAGATCCTGGCGCTTCAGTTTGATTTGCATGGAGCGTCTTAAAGAAGTCGTGCCAACCTTTGCCCCTTTAGGCAAACTCATCAAATCAGGGAATTTCACGCTCAAAAAAGTGTCCCTCACATCAGCCCTTTTAGTGATGCATGCCAAGTCTAACCCCTTTTCAAACACGACCGGCACGTCTTTTAAAGAATGCACCGCCAAATCAATGGCGCCTTTTAAAAGCAATTCTTCTAATTCCTTAGTGAATAGCCCCTTACCGCCAATCTTATTTAAAGGGGTGTCTAAGATTTTATCGCCTTTAGTCTTAACGATTTGAATTTCGCTTTCTATAGAGCATTCTTTTTTCAGGCGTTCTTTAATGTGATTCGCTTGCCATAAGGCTAATTCGCTCCCCCTAGAGCCAATCACTAATTTTCCCACTCAATCCCCTTATTCGCTCGCTAACATTTCTAAAATTTTTTCTTCTAATTCGGTGTCTTTAAGCGTTTGTTTTTCCAAATTCGCGCGTTTGATGCATTCAAATTCTTTATTCTCTAAAGTTTGTTTCCCAACAATTAGCACTAACCGTTCCCCAATCAATTCAAAATCCCTCATCTTCGCCCCAAAACGCGCGTCTCTGTCATCTAACAGCACATCAACGCCCTTTTGAAGCAACCTTTCATACACTTCAAAAGCGAGTTTTTTTTGCGCTTCATCTTTCAAATTAGAAACCACGATCACCACATCAAAAGGAGCGGTATTTTTCGTCCACACACAGCCTAGATCATCGCTTTTTTGCTCCAAAATCGCGCTGAGTAATCGGCTAATGCCTATCCCATAGCACCCCATTTCAAAAAATTGCTCCTTACCATTCTTATCCAAGAAACTAGCCTTCAAGCTTTTAGCATAGCCTTGCCCGAGTTTGAAAATATGCCCCACTTCCAAGCTTTTATGGTATTTCAACGCTCCTTGACAATTAGGGCAACAATCGCTCTCTTTAACCTGGACAATATCCGCATAAACAAGATTTTCAAACCCTTTTAAATCCACGCCCACTGCATGAAAATCCTTTTCATTAGCCCCAGCGATCAAGCAATCGCCCTCTTTTAAATCTCCATCAAAAATAATGTAAGAAACATGCTTTTTCAAGCCATAAGGCCCTATAAATCCCGCTATTAACCCTGCGTGGTTTAAATCTTCTTCATTGGCCTCTCTTAACTCTAAAGCGTTCGCCCCTAAAAAATTTAAGGCGTTTAGGGCTTTAGTCTCTTCTAAATTGTCATCGCCCCTAACAAAAAAGCACGCTAGGGTTTCTTTATCTTTGTGGATCACTTTTCTAACAAGCGCTTTTAAAATAAAATAAGGCTCTGTTTTAAAAAATTCCGCCACGCTTTGAGCGCTGGTGGTATTAGGGGTAGGGAATTTCGCTAATTGCGCTTTGGGGACATTTAAAGGCTCAGGTCTTTTAGAGCGTTTAGCGATTTCAATATTGGCGGCATAATCGCAATTTTGACACACCACAATCGTGTCTTCCCCGCATTCTGTTAAAACGACAAATTCCCTGCTTTTACTCCCCCCAATCGCCCCGCTATCCGCTTCCACAATGCGAAAATCCAAACCCAAGTCGCTTAAAATCTCTTTATAAGCGCTTTGCGTGTTTAAAAATTCCTTATCCAAGCTCTCAGCGTCTTCATGAAAGCTATAACCATCTTTCATGATAAATTCCCTCGCTCTCACCAACCCGAATCGTGGGCGGATTTCATCACGGAATTTCGTGTGGATTTGATAGAGATGCACGGGTAATTGCTTGTAGCTTTTAATGAAATTAGCGGCAATTTCGGTAATATTTTCTTCTAAAGTGGGGCTTAAAACAAAATCATTGTCTTTGCGGTCTTTAAAAACCAGCAATTCCTTGCCGTATTTATCCAAACGGCCTGATTTTTCCCACAAACTTGCCAAAACCACAAAACTCATTAAAATATTTTGCGCCCCATGCTCTTGCATGCGTTTGTGCGTGATGTTTTCTATTTTATCCAGCACTTTTTTAGCTAAGGGCAAAAAATTATAGATCCCACTTCCTACTTGATAAATGTATCCTGCTTGAGCTAAGTGCTTATGGCTTTTTAACACGGCATCTTTTGGGGGTTCTTTGAGAGTGGGGGCAAAAAGTTTTGAAAACAGCATGCATTATTCCTCGTAATATTCGCATTTATAGAGATTCAAATTCTGGGCATGACAAGCACTAGATTTGTCTAAATTAAACAAGTTTTTAATCGCGCCCACAAACACATCGGATTCTTCTTTTTGAGCGTTCTTTTTTAAGGCGATAGTAGGGTGGTGTAAAAAGGTGTTGAAAGCGTTGTGCAAGATCTTTTCAATATTGCCTTCGTATTCTTTAGGCACATAGCGTTTTTTGAGTGCCTTTTGCAATTCCTTTTGGGCTGAAATCCTAGCCAATTCCCTTAAATCCTTAATCAAAGGCTCTATTTCTAAACTTTGGATCCATTGGTAAAATTCCATTGTGGCAAGCCCTACAATCTCATAAGCTTTCGTCCTACTCTCTTGCCTGTTTTCCACATTTTCCCTCACCATAGGCTCTAAATCATCCACGCTGTATAAGAAAATATTATTAAATACCGGTTTTTCAATATTCCGTGGCACGGCCAAATCAAACCAAAAACGCCTGAAAATCGTTTCTTTTAACATGGAATTTCGCACGATAAAATTCGGCGAAGAAGTGGCGCAAAAAAGCAGTTCGTATTCATTGATATAAGCGTTTAAATTTTCTACATTTTGAAAGCCCACTTTTTTAGGCTCTTCTAATTCCTTGAAAAAATCTTCAAATTTAGCCGCATTACGCCCTAAAATAAGCACTTCAAATTGCTTGTTTAAAAGGTGTTTGATGACTAATTGAGCCATCTCGCCAAGCCCTATCACAAGGGCTTTTTTATCCTTAATCCTTTCTTTTTCAAAAATATTAAGCGCTTCTTTGACCGCTACTGAAGAGATGGAGACCCCTTGCTTGGAAATGCCGGTTAGATTGCGCACTTTAGCGGCGCATTTGAAAGCAAAATGGAGCAATCGGGTTAAATCTTTGGAGCAAAATTTCTCTTCAAAAGCGAATTTATAGGCGTTTTTCATCTGCCCTGTGATTTGAGTTTCCCCCACCACTAGGCTATCCAAACTGCTGCACACGCTAAAGACATGATGGACCGCACTTTCATCAACGCTCATTAAAACGCATTTTTCTAAATCAGACACGCTCATTTTTTTATTTTGAGCCAAAATCTTTAATAGTGCGTTTTTTTGTTCATGAGTATTAGCGCCGTGTTTTAGGCTCGCATAGATTTCAAAGCGATTGCATGTGGATAATACCATGCACTCTTTGATATTGGGGCAGTGGTTTTTGATGGTTTGTAAAAATTCTTTAAGCGTTGCGCTCGAATTGATAGCGAGTTTTTCTCGCATTTCTAAGCTCATGCTTTTATGCGTAAAGGCTAGGATGAAATATTTTGTGGTTTCTAACTCCATTAAAAAGTCCTGTAAATGACATCTTGCGCTAGTTTTTCTAAAATCAAATTGTTTTCCCCTTTAATGGCTTCAAGGGCTTTGTTAGAATAAACTTGAGCGATCTTAAGGGTTTCTTCTATGATAGCATATTGCTTGAATTTTTCCTTAGTCCATTCAATGATTTCATCGTTATCTTGTTTGAAATAAGAAATTAAAAGCCCTTGCTCGCTCTTATTGAGTTTTTCATATAAAAGCAAGTAGGGTAAAGTGGTTTTGCCTTCTTTAAAATCGCTAAAATTGGGCTTGCCTAGAGTTTTGGCGTCTTGAGTGATGTCTAATAAATCGTCAATGATTTGAAACGCCATGCCAAAATGCAATCCAAAATCCGCATACATTTTGGCGTCTTTATCCAAAAGAATCGCCATGCTTTTTAGGCTCGCTTCTATAAAGTGTGCGGTCTTGTCTTCTAAAATGCGCCAGTATTTTTGTTTGTCGCTATTAAAACTTTCTCCCACAAACACATCTTCAATCTCGCCCCTAGAGAGCCTTAAAACCGCATTAGAGAGGATTTGAGCGATTGCTTCGCCCATTTTGGATAGTTCAAAAAAGGCTTTAGAATAAAACACATCCCCAAGCATCACGGCGTTAAAATTCCCAAAAAGAGCGTTAATGCTGGGGAGTTTTCGGCGCATGGCCGCCTTGTCAATCACATCATCATGCAATAAGGAAGCGGTCTGTATCATTTCTACAATCGCGCACAAATTGAAGGCTTTATCCAATAAAATAGCGTCTGTTTTTTCGTCTAACAAAGCGAGCATGAGTTTGGAGCGCAGCATTTTTGAAGGGCCAATCTTAGAAAACAATGCATCGATAAAGCCGCTTTCTATTTCTTTGATCCAAGAAGCGATTTTATTTTGAATGGCTTGAAGTTGTTTTTCTTGCATGCAAATCCCTTAAGGCTCTTTAGGGGAAAAAACAAGGGGCATAAGGGCTAAAAGCTTTAAAGTGGCTTTATCTTCTTTAAAGTCTTTAAACACAAGCGACAGAGTGCTGTTAGAAGAAAATTTTTCTTCAAAAACTTTAAGGTTATAGGTGTTTCTCGCATGATCGGTGTATAAAATAAACTGGTAAGGGAAATGGTTAAAACGCATGTTGATGACTAAACCTTTATTTGCATATAGCGTCCAATAGAGCGTGATTTCTTTGGTTTGTTCATTTGAAGTGTCTTTGATGATCGCTTTAAACACTTCATCTTTTTTTAATTCTAGCGTTCTATCTATCCCATAATCAAGCCCAAACGCCTTTAAAAAAAAGAGAAATATCAAGCCATAGCGGATAAGCTCATTCATTCCCGCTAAGAATATTCGCCATGGATTGGATCACAATGTCCGTTTTCCTGCTCTCTATTGTTTGTTGCAACTCTTCATCAATTCTTAAAGCTTTAGCAAAAGATTCAAACTTTTCTTCTAAGTTCTCTTTTTCTATAAAAGTTTCCAAGAGAGCCAGAAGCTCTAAAAGCCTTTCTAGCTCTTTTTTAGAAAGCTTTTTGCTCGCATGAAAAATAATGTCATTCCACTTGTCTAAGGGGTTTCCCTCAAAAATTTCAAGCTCGCCGTAATCTCTCATGCTAGCTTCTTTTTGTTCGCTTAAGCCAAATGGGCTTCTAGCATCCAAATGGATTTTTGCAACTTGGCCAATTGATCGTCCGCATAAGTTACGGTGACTTTATCGCCTTCTTTTTCAGCGGTGTTAGAAAGCTCTTTAAATTCTTTTTCTAGGTGTTTGTAATCGCCTAGAATTTCTTTAAAGATGTCTTTAGAGTGGAAGCTCGTTTTAGTTTCTTCTTTAACGCGAGTGAGTTTGAGTGCTTCGGATAAAGTGACTAAGGGGTGGTGTCCTAATTGAGCGATCCTTTCAGCGAGATCATCAAACATGTCCGCAAACTCTTCATAAATTTCTTCAGTGGCTTTATGCACATTGAAAAAATCGGTGCCTTTCACATTCCAATGGAAGTTATGCACTTTCATAAATAACACGATCGCATCCGCTTGCAAATGTTTTAAAATTTCAAATGTTTTCATCAAAAGTCCTTTTTTAAAATTGTTTTAGGCTTTTATTTCATAAAAACCTTGATCGCTATCCTACACCAAAAGAGTTAATGAAACATTTTTTTGATCTTATTTTTGTCAAATATTGATAAACCCTATTCAATTTAATATCTTTTAATCTTTTTAAAATTTTGTTTTATCGTAAAAATCATTTTTTAATGGGGATAGTTATCCAAATCAAGAAGCGTTAAGGATCTTAATTTCAAAGGTTTTTTCTTGATTTTCTAACAGCGCAATGCTCCCTTCATGGGCTTTAACGACTTGTAAAGACAGGGCTAACCCTAGGCCATTACCCTTCAATTTAGTGGTTTCAAAAGGCTCAAATAAAGCGCTTTTGTTTTCCACTTCCTTGCCATTATCAATAATAGTGAAGACAATAAATTCATTTTGAATGAACGCTTTAATCTTCACCTGACCCTGTTCGCTCTCTTCTAATGCTTCAATCGCATCAATGGCGTTATACAAGAAATTTTGCAACACAATCCCCATTAAATCAAAGTCAAAAAACCCTTCTTCATCGCTGAAATGAAAAAGAAAATCAATGTCTTTAGAGTAAGTGTAGCAATTTAGGGCTTCTTTGAGATCGCTCTCTAGCGTTTTTAAACTTTGCTTGGTGCGGTTGGCTTGAATGCCTTTAGAAAAAAGCAAGGTGGCTTTAATGATCCTTTCTACGCGCCATAAAGCTTTTTGCAATTCTACAACAATGGGCTTAGTCTTTTCGTTCGCATGCTTTAATAACACTGAAGCTAAAAGAGAGATGGAGCCTACGGGGTTTCTGATCTCATGGGCTAAATGCGCTGAGATTTTCCCCATAGAAGCGAGCCGCTCTTGGCGTTTTTGAGCGCTAATATCGGTTGCGGTGATGATTTGCTTGCCTTGAATGCTGTTTTGCTGGACCAAATAGCTTTTATTTTCATGCTCAATTTCGGTATTAAAATTTTCTAATTTAGCCTTATTAAACACCTCATGGCTTTGATTGGCTAAAGAATTTTTATAAAAAAAGCTCCCGTTTTCATTCACCACCCAAATGGCTTGCGGTAAAATCTCTATGACCCATTCATAAAGGGCTTTATAATCCTTAAATTCCTTTTCTACCTTGTAGCTTTGTAAAATAAATTGGTTTAAAAGCCCTAGCAATTCTTGCATGTCTTTTTTGTTGGAAAAATTTTCTAATAAATCTTCGCTCTCTTTGGGTTTAAAATTTTCTAATGAAATCACATTATCTTCTTTTTTTAACAACCCCTTGAAAGGAGAAGCCTTATCAGAGTGTTTCAAATGGGAACGCTTTAAATAAGGGCGTTTTAAGCACTTGGATTTTCTCATGGTTTTTGTTTTTCTTGCTCTTTTAAGAAATTAAACAGCATTTCGCTATAGCCAAAATTCCCGCTCAATTCTTTAGAAAGCGTGTCCTTATACATAGACGCATAAATCTCATCGCCTGGGGCTTTAGGATACAAAGGGTTATCCATTTTCATGGCGGTATCTAGCATGAATTTTAAAAGCAACGCTTCAAAAGAATCGGTTTGTTCTTTGAGGAGCTTGTCGTTTTTAGTTTGAGCTAGCGTTTTTAATTTCTCTTTGCTCGCTAATTTAGAAACATGGTATTGCTCTAACATGGCTTTATTGTTGTTTATCATAGTATCTCCATTTCAGCGCTAATCGCGCCGCTTTTTTTTAGGGCTTGTAAGATTGAAACCATCCCCTTAGCGCTCACGCCAATTTTTTGTAAGGCTTTTACCACCCCGGCAATGGTGATGTTTTTCCCGTTAGAACTCAGCGTGTTATGAGCGGTATCCAAAGACATATTATCTAAAGCTTGCGTGTTTTTAGAATCATTTAAAGGCTCTTTAGTGATTTTAAGCGTGATGTCTTGGCTGGTAACCACTATCGGGTGCACCATTATATCTACTCCTGAAACGATCGTGCCTGATTTTTCATCTATAATGATCTTATTTTTCGCGCTGTAATTAATAGGGATTTCTTGCACTAAGGCTAAAAACTCCACCATAGAAAAACGCTCTGGGCGAGTGATTTGAATGGTTTTTGGATCTAACGCTATTGCTGCCCCTTTACCAAACACACTATTTAAAGTGTTTTGCACTTGGATAGCGTTTTTAAAATTGGGGTTTTTTAGGCTTAAAGTCATGGCGTTTTTATGGAACAAATCATACGAAACTTCTCTTTCAATAGTCGCCCCGTTGATGATGTTGGCTGAAAGCAAGTTATTGGAATTACCTGAAGTGATTGATCCTTGAGCGAGGGCGTAAATATTCCCATCTACCGCATTTAAAGGGGTCATCACTAAAGTCCCCCCTTGAATGGATTTTGCATCCCCAATAGAAGAAATGTGAATATCAATTTTATCGCCCTGTCTTGCAAAAGGGGGTAAAGAGGCTGTAATCATCACGGCAGCGACATTTTTAGATTTAATATCATCTGCAGAGATCTTAACATTCACGCTCTCTAGCATGTTAGAAATGGATTGCATGGTGAATTTTGAGCCGGATTTATCCCCTGTGCCATTTAAGCCAATCACAAGCCCATAGCCAATCAGCTGGTTATCCCTTACGCCCACCACGCTCGCTATATCGCCTATTTTTTCGGCCAAAAGCTTATGAAAGGCTAATACAAAAATAAGCCACAAAAACACCCGTTTCAATCAAACCCTTTCTTTATTCCTTAAATTCTAATTATTTTAGCATAAGCCTTTTATAAAAACTTTAAACTTAATTGAGCGCATTTTTATGCTATACTCAAAAATCTTATAAACTTTAAATCAAAGATTTTAATTTTAGCCTTTTATTAGCTTTTTATGAAGTTTCAAATTAAATTGAGGTATGAATCTCCCATGGAATTGAATCAACCACCACTCCCTACAGAAATTGATGATGACGCTTATCATAAGCCGAGTTTTAATGATTTGGGCTTAAAAGAATCGGTTTTAAAATCCGTCTATGAAGCCGGCTTCACTTCCCCAAGCCCCATTCAAGAAAAGGCCATTCCGGCTGTTTTACAAGGCCGAGATGTCATCGCGCAAGCCCAAACAGGCACAGGAAAAACCGCTGCTTTCGCTCTGCCCATTATCAACAACCTTAAAAACAACCACACCATAGAGGCCTTAGTGATCACGCCCACTAGAGAATTAGCCATGCAAATTAGCGATGAGATTTTTAAATTGGGCAAACACACCAGGACTAAAACCGTGTGCGTGTATGGAGGCCAGAGCGTTAAAAAACAATGCGAATTTATCAAGAAAAACCCCCAAGTGATGATCGCTACACCAGGAAGGTTGTTGGATCATTTAAAAAACGAACGCATCCATAAATTTGTGCCTAAAGTGGTCGTTTTAGATGAAAGCGATGAAATGCTAGATATGGGGTTTTTAGACGATATTGAAGAGATTTTTGACTACCTCCCTAGCGAAGCGCAGATCTTGCTTTTTTCAGCCACGATGCCAGAGCCGATTAAAAGACTAGCGGATAAGATTTTAGAAAACCCTATTAAAATCCATATCGCTCCTTCTAATATCACCAACACCGACATCACCCAACGCTTTTATGTGATCAATGAGCATGAGAGATCTGAAGCGATCATGCGCCTTTTAGACACCCAAGCGCCCAAAAAGAGCATTGTTTTCATGCGCACTAAAAAAGAAGCCGATGAATTGCACCAATTCCTTGCTTCTAAAAATTACAAAAGCACCGCCTTGCATGGGGATATGGATCAAAGGGATCGGCACGCTTCTATCATGGCGTTTAAAAAAAATGACGCTGATGTGTTAGTGGCTACAGATGTGGCGAGCCGTGGGCTAGACATTAGCGGTGTAAGCCATGTGTTTAATTACCACTTGCCCCTAAACACTGAGAGCTATATCCATCGCATTGGCAGAACCGGAAGAGCAGGCAAAAAAGGCATGGCGATCACTTTAGTAACGCCCTTAGAATACAAAGAGCTTTTACGCATGCAAAAAGAAATTGATTCAGAGATTGAACTTTTTGAAATCCCTACCATCAACGAAAATCAGATCATCAAAACCTTGCATGACGCTAAAGTGTCTGAAGGGACTATCAGCCTTTATGAACAGCTTACCGAAATTTTTGAACCTTCTCAATTGGTGTTAAAACTTTTGAGCTTGCAGTTTGAAACCAGTAAAATTGGCTTAAACCAACAAGAAATTGATGCGATTCAAAACCCTAAAGAAAAAACGCCAAAACCCTCTCACAAAAAAACGCACAAGCCTGAGCAAGCGCGTTCTTTTAAAAAGAGCCACCACAAAGACAAACACCCTAAAACGAACCATTATTCTAAAAAACCCAAACGCCGTTAAAATATTAAAAAAGGAAATTCATGCCCATTGATTTGAACGAACATTTAAAAAAGAAAAATTCTCAAAGACCCCCAGACAACTCTGTGCCTAATGGGTCTAATAATGGGGGGCGTTTCATCCCGCCGTCTAACTCTTTTAATTCTAAAAAGCTATCGGTTTTAATTGTCATTGTCCTTTTAGGCGTTATCGCTTTTTTAGCCAAGCCTTTTGAAGTGATTAGCTCAGGAGAAATTGGCATTAAAATCACCGCCGGGAAATACGAACCCACCCCCTTACAGCCAGGAATCCACTTTTTTGTGCCTATCATTCAAGACATTCTTATTGTAGATACAAGGATCAGGAATATCAACTTTTCACGCACCGAAGACATGGGTGTGGCGGGTAAAAATCAAGGGATTTTTAGAAACGACGCTATTAATGTGATGGATAGTAGGGGTTTGACCGTTTCTATTGAACTCACCGTGCAATACCGCCTAAACCCCCAAACTACCCCCCAAACGATCGCTACTTATGGCTTGTCTTGGGAGCAAAAAATCATCAACCCTGTGGTGCGCGATGTGGTGCGCTCTGTCGTGGGGCGCTATCCGGCTGAAGATTTACCCATTAAGCGCAATGAAATCGCCGCTCTTATCAACAGCGGTATCAATAAAGAAGTCTCTAAACTCCCCAACACCCCTGTGGAATTAAGCTCTATCCAGTTACGAGAAATCGTTTTGCCCGCTAAGATCAAAGAGCAAATTGAAAAAGTCCAAATCGCGCGCCAAGAATCAGAAAGGGTGAAATACGAGGTGGAGCGCTCCAAACAAGAAGCTCAAAAACAAGCCGCTCTGGCTAAAGGGGAAGCGGACGCTAACAGGATTAAGGCTCAGGGCGTGGCGGATGCGATTGTGATTGAGGCTAAGGCAAAATCTCAAGCTAATTTAAGCATTTCACAAAGCTTGAGCGACAAGCTTTTAAGGCTGCGCCAAATTGAAGTTCAAGGTCAGTTTAATGAAGCGTTAAAAACGAACAATAACGCTCAAATCATGCTCACTCCAGGTGGGGCTGTGCCTAACATTTGGATTGACACTAAAAGTAAGGTTAAATCTAGTATCGCTGAGACTAAAGAGCCTTAAAAACGCATGGCATCTCTTGCCTTTATCCAAGCTTTTTTGGAGTCTTTTAAGGGCTTTTTAAGTCAAGCGACTTTAATTAGCGTTTTAACAGCGAGCGTTTTAATCCTTTTTTGTGCGGTTTTGCTCCTTTTAGCTCTGCTTTTAAAAAACCGCTGGGCTAGCTATATAGCAACAACAACTTTTTTGGGTGCGTTTTTGAGCATGCCTTTTGTTTTAAAATTTTTACTCACTCAAGCGATTTATCCCATAGAAACACGCATCTTGCACGCTAACCCTTTAAGCTATAGCAACGCCTTTTCTTTGCAAGTGGGAGTCAAAAACCATTCCAAATTCAGTTTAAACAAATGCGTTTTACGCCTAGAAGTGCTTAAAAACCCTCACAATTTTGTAGAAGAGCATGCTTTTAAATGGTTTGTCAAAAAAAGCTATGAAAAAACCTTTAAAGAAAAGATTTTGTCCAAAGAATCTAAGGTGTTTTCATTCTTTATTGATAATTACCCTTATTCAAAAACAGCCCCCTATCAAGTTTCTTTGTTTTGTTTGTAGAAAGCTAAAAGATAACACCCATTAAAAAGCGATTAAAAACGCTAAAAGTATAAATTTTAAAATAGAGTTTTTTAAAGCCTGGATTCTAACAAACGCTTCGTATAAGCGTGTTTGGGGTTGTCAAACACCTCTTCAATAGCGCCTGTTTCTACGACTTTCCCCTCACTTATCACTAACACCTTATCGCAAAACGCTTTGATCACATCTAAATCATGGCTGATAAACAAATAGCTTAAATCCTGCTTTTCTTGTAAATCCAACAACAATTCCAACACGCTTTTTTGAATGCTTTTGTCTAAAGCAGAGGTTGGCTCATCTAAAAGAATGATTTTAGGTTTTAAGGCAATCGCTCTAGCGATCGCTACTCTTTGGCGTTCCCCTCCACTGAGCTCATAAGCGTAAAAGTTAAGCAATTCAGGGTTTAAACACACTTCTTCTAAACAAAGTTCAGCTAAATGGTGCCATTCTTCTTTGGAAGATTTAGGGTAAGCAAAGCGCAAAGCTTCTATTAAAATGCTTTGAATGCTTAAGCGAGGGTTTAATGAAGCGTAAGGGTCTTGAAACACCATTTGCAAGATCTTGCGGTAGGGTTTGAACGCCTTAGAATTTAAAAGCCCCACGCTTTGGCCTAAAATCTTTTCTTCCCCGCTATTTAAAGCGAGTTTTAAAAGCCCTAACGCTAGAGAGCTTTTCCCGCTCCCGCTTTCGCCAATGATGCCGATGTTTTCTTTGGCTTTGAGGGAAAAATTCACTGATGCAATAAGGGGTTTTTTTAAAGAAGGCCTAAAGAAGCGCTTTTGCAAGTAATAAACGCTAAAATCTTTTACTTCTAAAAGCGTCTCGTCTAGCGCTTTTAAATTTTTAGCGGGCAAGTTTGAAGCTTGAATCAAGAGTTTTGAATATTCATGCTTGGGGTCATTAAAAAGATCTTTAGTGGAATTGGTTTCTACTATTTCGCCTTTTTTTAGCACATAAACCCTATCAGCCAAGCGTTTGACCGCTTTTAAATCATGGCTAATGAATAAAAGGGCGATGTTTTTTTCCGTGCTCAATTGCTTGAGTAAGTCTAAAATCTGGTTTTGGATTTGCGCATCTAATGCGGTGGTAGGCTCATCGCAAATGAGCAGTTTGGGCGCATTAATAATGCCCATAGCGATACACACCCTTTGGCGCTGACCTCCGCTCAATTCATAAGGGTAACGATCCAAAAATTTTTCATCTAATTGGACTTGTTTCATGGCGTTTAAAACTTTTTCTTTAAGGAGCGTTTTAGAAGCGTTTTTATGGTGTAAAAAATAGGCTTCACTCATTTGTTTGCCGATTTTATGCAAGGGGTTTAGACTGGATAAGGGGTCTTGAGCGATGTAAGCGATCGCATTCCCCCTTAAATGCTGCATAAATTCTTCGCTTTCTTTTGAAAGGTTGGTTGTTTCAAACAGCACTTCGCCATTATGGGGTTTGAATCTAGGGTTTAAACGCATAATGATATTAGCGATAGAGCTTTTCCCGCTCCCGCTCTCGCCCACGATCGCCACCCTTTCGCTAGGATTTAACGAAATATTGATGTTTTGGAGCGAAAAATGCGCGTTTAAAACGCAGTTCAAGTTTTTGATTTCTAGCATGTAACCCCCTTATTTGAGCATGTTAGCGTTGAAAGCATCGCGCACCCCTTCGCCAATGAACACTAAAACAGAAAGCAACAAGCTAATGGCTACAAACGCAACGATGGCTAAATGGGGCGTGGTGAGATTATCCTTACCTTGATTGACCAATTCGCCCAAACTCGCGCTCCCTATAGGCATGCCAAAACCCAAAAAATCCAAAGACACTAAAGTGGAAATACTAGCCGCCATTAAAAACGGCACATAAGTGATCGTCGCCACTAAAGCATTGGGCAAAACATGGTAGAAAATGATTTTTAAATCATTCACCCCAAGCGCTCTAGCGGCTTTGGTGTAGTCCATATTCCTCGCTTTTAAAAACTCCGTGCGCACGACTTGAGAAAGCCCCATCCAGCTAAAGAGCAAGACTAAAAACAAGATGATCCAGAAATTAGAATTAAACGCGCTAGAAATCACAATGAGTAAAAAAAGCATGGGAATCGCGCTCCAAATCTCGCTCAATCTTTGCCCCAATAAATCCACTAACCCTCCATAATACCCCTGAAACGCTCCCAAACTCACGCCAATAAGAACGCTAAAAAGGGTGAGTAAAATCCCAAACACTAACGAAACCCGATAGCCATAAACCAGTCTGGCTAACACATCTCTGGCTTGATCGTCTGTGCCTAAAAGGTGTTTGAAGCTTGGGGGGGTGGGGGCAGGCGAGTCTAAATCCATAATGATCGTATCATAGCTATAAGGAATGAGCGCATGGATGATGAAAGCGTCTTTTAAAAGCGTGTTTTGCACATAAGGATCGTTATAGTCCGTAGGGGTGAAAAAATCGCCTCCAAACTCCACTTCCGCATAGTTTTTAAACATAGGGAAATACGCTTTATTGTCTTTATAGATGAATAAAGGGCGATCATTCACCCACAAGGGGGCTAAAAGAGAAAGCGCTAATAAAGCGATAAAAAGATAGAGTGAAAACACCGCCCGCTTATTCTTTTTAAAACTAAGAATACGCATTTTAAACAAACTGCTCACGCTCAAACTCCCTTGATGAAAAACAATTCCTAAGATTATAATTAATTATGGGTAATACTAGCAAGAAAATGGGTTTGATCAATAAAGTAAAAAGGATAAGCGTAATAAATGATGGTGGAGTGTAGGGGGTTCGAACCCCTGACCTCAACGCTGCCAGCGTTGTGCTCTCCCAACTGAGCTAACACCCCAAATAAAATTAAACAAGCATTATAACATTTTGCTTAAAAGATGTCAATTTGATGCTTTTTTGAAACGCTTAATAGCAAATTAAGAATGATTATCTTAAAATTAGAGAGTTTCTTTTATGGATTAAGTAAAATCACTTATCAAAGCAAAAAGGATATTTTTGAAAAACCACTCCTTTAAAAAAACGATCGCTCTTTTCTTACTAGCGAGCATGTCTTTGTGTAACGCTGAAGAAGACGGGGCGTTTTTTGTCATAGATTATCAAACGAGTTTGGCCAGACAGGAATTGAAAAATCCAGGCTTCACTCAAGCGCAAGAATTAAAGCAACTCATTAGAGATGGGGCTGTGAGGTTGCAAACTTCTGCCATTCCCTTATCCTACTACTTGGATATTTTAGGGAATAAAACAAAAATTCTTTTGAGTGAAAGCCTGAAAAACAATGTGCAACCATCGCAACCAAACGGACAACCCAACCAAGCTTTAGTCAATTTAGAGCAATCTCTAGGGATTTTAGGAAAACTACTAGATCTATCCCAACAATACGCTAATCAGGGTGTCATTAAGCCTTTGGTGGTGGATGTGGGGAAAGAGCAAATCGGTATCACTGATAGCATGCTCTTAGTGGCTCAAAACATCGTTTTAGCTTTAGGGCAAGTGGATTTGAGTAAAATCCAACAAAACAATAACGAACAGCTATACGAAAATATCATGAAAGTCATGCTTTTAGGCGCAGGCGGGACTAATGGAGCGTATAACGGCGTGAGCGTGGGCGATATTGCCACAGGCATGCAAAATTTTTCTTCGCAAACGGGCTTGATAGGGGCTAATTCTACGGTTAGCGAGCTCAACGCTTTGATTAAGAGCGGGATTTCTTTAGATCGTGAGACTTTGGGGTTAGGGAGTTTTATTGAAAAAAATATTTGTAGCGGTGCATCGTCTTGTTTTACTGGGGGTCAGCTTATTTATAAGAAAGGGCTAGATAGAACCATAAACATCATTAATACGAGCTTGAATCAGTTTGAATATTCGGCTAGTTCTCTTTATAAGATTTCTTATATCCCTAATCTCTTTTCGCTCAAAGATTATCAGTCAGCGAGTATGAACGGCTTTGGGGCTAAGATGGGTTATAAACAATTTTTCACCCATAAGAAAAATATTGGCTTAAGGTATTATGGGTTTTTGGATTATGGCTATGCGAATTTTGGCGATACGAATTTAAAAGTGGGAGCGAATCTTGTTACTTATGGGGTAGGAACGGATTTTTTATACAATGTGTATGAACGCTCTAGAAGGAGGGAAAGGACTACAATCGGTCTTTTCTTTGGCGCTCAAATTGCAGGGCAGACTTGGAGCACGAATGTAACGAACTTGTTGAGCGGGCAAAGGCCTGATGTCAAGTCCAGTTCGTTCCAATTCTTGTTTGATTTGGGCGTGCGCACCAACTTTGCAAAAACCAATTTCAATAAGCATAGGCTGGACCAAGGGATAGAATTTGGGGTGAAAATCCCTGTTATCGCTCATAAATATTTTGCAACCCAAGGCTCAAGCGCGAGCTATATGAGGAATTTTAGCTTCTATGTGGGCTATTCAGTCGGTTTTTAAGGAAGGCTCTTGATGAAAAATACCAATACAAAAGAGATAAAGAATACAAGAATGAAAAAAGGTTATAGTCAATACCAAGCGCTCAAAAAAGGGCTTTTAAAAACCGCTCTGCTTTTTAGCCTTCCTTTAAGCATAGCGTTAGCTGAAGACGATGGCTTTTATATGGGAGTGGGCTATCAAATCGGCGGCGCGCAACAAAACATCAATAACAAAGGCAGCACCCTAAGGAATAATGTCATTGATGATTTCCGTCAAGTGGGCGTGGGTATGGCAGGGGGTAATGGGCTTTTAACCTTAGCGACAAACACGACCATGGACGCTCTTTTAGGGATAGGCAACCAAATTGTCAATACTAATACAACTGTTGGCAACAACAACGCAGAATTAACCCAGTTTAAAAAAATACTCCCCCAAATTGAGCAACGCTTTGAAGCGGATAAAAACGCTTATAGCGTTCAAGCCTTGCAAGTGTATTTGAGTAATGTGCTGTATAACTTGGTCAATAATAGTAATAATGGCAGTAATAATGGAGTCGTTCCTGAATATGTAGGAATTATAAAAGTTCTCTATGGTTCTCAAAATGAATTCAGTCTCTTAGCCACGGAGAGTGTGGCGCTTTTAAACGCGCTCACAAGAGTGAATCTGGATAGTAATTCGGTGTTTTTAAAAGGGCTATTAGCCCAAATGCAACTTTTTAATGACACTTCTGCAGCAAAGCTAGGCCAAATCGCAGAAAGCTTGAATAAGAGCGGTGGTGCAGGGGCCATGCTCCAAAAGGATGTGAAAACCATCTCGGATCGAATCGCTACTTACCAAGAGAATCTAAAACAGCTAGGAGGAATGCTAAATAATTACGATGAGCCTTACTTGCCCCAATTTGGGCCAGGCAAAAGCTCTCAGCATGGGGTTATTAATGGCTTTGGCATTCAAATGGGCTATAAGCAATTTTTTGGGAACAAGAGGAATATAGGCTTACGATATTACGCTTTCTTTGATTACGGCTTTACGCAATTGGGCAGTCTTAGCAGCGCTGTTAAGGCGAATATCTTTACTTATGGCGCTGGCACAGACTTTTTATGGAATATCTTTAGGAGGGTTTTTAGCGATCAGTCCTTGAATGTGGGGGTGTTTGGAGGCATTCAAATAGCGGGTAACACTTGGGATAGCTCTTTAAGAGGTCAAATTGAAGGCTCGTTTAAAGAATACCCCACTCCCACGAATTTCCAATTTTTATTTAATTTGGGCTTAAGGGCTCATTTTGTCAGCACCATGCACCGCCGGTTTTTGAGCGCGTCTCAAAGCATTCAGCATGGGATGGAATTTGGCGTGAAAATCCCAGCGATCAATCAAAGGTATTTGAAAGCGAATGGGGCTGATGTGGATTACAGGCGTTTGTATGCGTTCTATATCAATTACACGATAGGTTTTTAAGCTCTTTTTAGGGCTTATAAAGAGGCTTTTTACTTTTTTTTGGTATTCTAACAAGCTTTTAAACAATCCAATCTACTTTGTTTTAAGGATAATATTTTATGGCAGATGTCGTTGTGGGGATCCAGTGGGGAGATGAGGGGAAGGGAAAAATTGTGGATAGGATCGCTAAAGATTATGACTTTGTGGTGCGCTATCAAGGCGGGCATAATGCGGGGCATACCATTGTGCATAAGGGGGTTAAGCACTCTTTGCATTTAATGCCCTCAGGAGCACTATACCCCAAATGCAAGAATATCATTTCTAGCGCGGTGGTCGTGAGTATTAAGGATTTGTGCGAAGAAATCAGCGCGTTTGAGGATTTAGAAAATCGTTTGTTCATCAGCGACAGAGCCCATGTGATCTTGCCTTATCATGCCAAAAAAGACGCTTTTAAAGAAAAATCTCAAAACATCGGCACGACTCAAAAAGGCATAGGCCCTTGCTATGAGGATAAAATGGCCAGAAGCGGGATAAGAATGGGGGATTTATTAGACGATACCATATTAGAAGAGAAACTAAAAGCGCATTTCAAAGCCATTGAGCCTTTTAAAGAAGCGTATGATTTGGGCGAGGATTACGAAAAAGATTTGAGGGAGTATTTTAAACAATACACCCCAAAAGTCCGCCCCTTTATCAAAGACACCACAAGCATGCTGATAGAAGCGAATAAAAAAGGTGAAAAAATCCTATTAGAAGGGGCGCAAGGCACGCTTTTAGACATTGATTTAGGGACTTACCCTTTTGTAACAAGCTCTAACACCACTAGCGCTAGCGCATGCGTGAGCACCGGTTTAAACCCTAAAGCGATCAATGAAGTGATAGGCATCACGAAAGCGTATTCTACTCGTGTGGGGAACGGGCCTTTTCCTAGCGAAGACACTACACCCATGGGCGATCATTTAAGGACTAAGGGCGCGGAGTTTGGCACGACAACCAAGCGCCCAAGGCGTTGCGGGTGGCTGGATTTGGTGGCTTTAAAATACGCTTGCGCTTTGAATGGTTGCACGCAATTAGCTTTAATGAAATTAGATGTTTTGGATGGGATTGATGCGATTAAAGTGTGCGTGGCTTATGAAAGAAAGGGCGAAAGATTAGAGGCTTTCCCTAGCGATTTGAAAGATTGCATGCCTATTTATCAAACTTTTAAAGGCTGGGAAAAAAGCGCGGGCGTGAGAAAATTAGAGGATTTAGAGCCAAACGCTAGAGAGTATGTTCGTTTTATTGAAAAAGAAGTGGGGGTAAAAATTGGCCTTATTTCTACAAGCCCTGAAAGAGAAGACACGATTTTTCTATGAAAAAATTCGCTTCTGTGTTGGTGCAATTAAAAACCCTTGCGTTAGAAAAAATAGAGCAAAAGCTTGAAAGCAAGCGTTTAGAATTGCAACAAAACGAGCGAGAAGTTTTGGACAAACAAGCCCAATTGAGCGCGTTTAAAAACCCTGAGTTGGGGGGAATGAGCCTTTTTTTACAAATCCAGCAATTAAAAAGCGCTCTAAGAATGGAGATAGAATATTACCAACAAGAGGGCGAGAATTTAACTAAGGATTTAAAAGTTTTAGAAAAAGATTATTTTTTGGCTAACCAGGAATTAGAAAAAGCTAAAATCATTTTAGAAAATGAAAAGCAAAAAGAAAAGGAAATTGTGGAAAAAAAAGAGCAGGCTCTTTTGGACGAAAACGCTATGATTTTACACTGGCAAAAAGGGGGCTTGCATGCGTAAAATCTTGTTAATGGGCTTGATTTTACAAGCGCTTTTTAGCGAAGAAGCCGCACAAGAATTGTTGCGATGCTCTGCGATTTTTGAATCTAAAAAAGCCGAATTAAAAGACGATTTGCGCCGATTGAGCGAAAAAGAGCAGTCTTTAAGGATCTTACAAACCGAAAACGCCCGCCTTTTAGATGAAAAAAACGATCTGCTAAACCAAAAAGAAAAAGAAGTGGAAGAAAAACTGAAAAATTTAGCCGCTAAAGAAGAAGCCTTTAAAACCTTACAAGCTGAAGAAAAAAAACGCCTTAAAAATTTGGTAGAAGAAAATGAAGAAATTTTAAGAGAAATCAAGCAGGCTAAAGAGAGTAAGATCGGCGAGACTTATTCTAAAATGAAAGATTCTAAATCGGCTCTGATTTTAGAAAATTTACCCACCAAAAACGCCTTAGAAATTTTAATGGCGCTAAAACCCCAAGAATTAGGTAAAATTTTGGCCAAAATGGATCCTAAAAAAGCGGCGGCTTTGACAGAGTTGTGGCAAAAACCCCCAAAAGAAAATAAAGAAAGCCAAAAAACTACAGCGCCCACGCCTTTAAAAGAGCCGATGATAAAAGATCCTAACACCAAAGAGCCTGCAGGGGTATGATGTTGATTGCAGCGGTTTTAATGCTGGCGTTTTTGATCTTTGTCCATGAGTTAGGGCATTTCACTATTGCTAGGTTTTGTGGGGTGAAGGTAGAAGTTTTTAGCATTGGTTTTGGTAAAAAACTCTGGTTTTTTAGGCTTTTTGACACGCAATTCGCTTTGTCTTTGATCCCGCTTGGGGGCTATGTGAAATTAAAGGGCATGGATAAAGAAGAAAATGAAGAAAATGAAATTAATCAAGCGGATGATAGCTATGTGCAAAAAAGCCCTTCTCAAAAGCTATGGATATTGTTTGGGGGGGCGTTTTTCAATTTTCTTTTTGCGATTTTAGTGTATTTTTTTCTGGCATTGAGCGGGGAAAAAGTCTTACTGCCCGTCATTGGCGGTTTAGAAAATAACGCGCTAGAAGCTGGGCTGTTAAAGGGGGATAAAATCCTTTCTATCAACCACAAAAAAATAGCGAGTTTTGGAGAGATTAGAGGGATAGTGGCGCGCTCTCAAGGCGAGTTGGTTGTAGAAATAGAGCGAAACAACCAGGTTTTAGAAAAACGACTGACCCCCAAAATCGTGGCGGTGGTAAGCGAATCTAATGATCCTAATGAAATGATCCAATACAAGGTGATAGGCATTAAACCGGACATGCAAAAAACAGGCATTGTTTCTTATTCCCTAATTCAAGCGTTCAAGCAGGCCTTAAGTCGGTTTAAAGAGGGTGTTGTTTTGATTGTGGATTCTTTAAGGCGTTTGATTATGGGGAGCGCTTCAGTTAAGGAATTGAGTGGGGTAATAGGCATTGTGGGAGCGTTAAGCCATGCCAATAATTTGAGCATGCTTTTGTTGTTTGGGGCGTTTTTGTCTATCAATTTAGGGATTTTAAATTTACTGCCCATCCCCGCTTTAGATGGGGGGCAAATGCTAGGGGTTATTTTTAAAAATATTTTTAATATCACTTTGCCTGTGATCATACAAAATGCGTTGTGGCTAGTGGGGGTGGGGTTTTTGGTTTTTGTCATGTTTTTAGGGCTTTTCAATGACATCACTCGTTTGCTATAAAAGGGGGAGTTGATGCATGTGTTGAGCGTGAGCGAAATCAACGCGCAAATCAAAGCCCTTTTAGAAGCGACTTTTTTACAAGTTAGGGTTCAAGGGGAAGTGAGTAATTTGACTATCCATAAGGTGAGCGGCCATGCGTATTTTTCGCTCAAAGACAGCCAATCAGTCATTAGATGTGTGCTGTTTAAAGGGAACGCTAACAGGCTTAAATTCGCTTTAAAAGAAGGGCAGGAAGTGGTTGTTTTTGGGGGTGTTAGCGTGTATGTTCCAAGGGGGGATTATCAAATCAATTGCTTTGAAATAGAGCCTAAAGATATAGGTTCATTAACTTTAGCTTTAGAGCAATTGAAAGAAAAGTTACGCCTTAAAGGCTATTTTGATGAAGAAAATAAATTACCCAAGCCAAGTTTTCCTAAACGAGTGGCAGTCATCACTTCTCAAAATTCAGCCGCTTGGACGGACATGAAAAAGATCGCTTCCAAACGATGGCCGATATGCGAATTAGTCTGCATCAATACCTTAATGCAAGGGGAGGGGTGCGTTCAAAGCGTGGTGGAGAGCATCGCTTATGCGGATAGTTTTCATAACACAAAAAACGCTTTTGATGCGATTGTAGTGGCTAGGGGTGGGGGGAGCATGGAGGATTTGTATTCTTTCAATGATGAAAAAATCGCTGATGCTCTGTATTTGGCTAAAACTTTCAGCATGTCAGCTATTGGGCATGAGAGCGATTTTTTATTGAGCGATTTAGTGGCGGATTTAAGGGCTTCTACGCCTTCAAACGCGATGGAAATTTTGCTCCCTAGCAGCGATGAATGGTTGCAAAGACTTGATGGGTTTAATGTGAAATTGCAACGCTCCTTTAAAATTTTGCTCCACCAAAAAAAGGCGCATTTAGAGCATTTAGCGGCTTCTTTGAAACGATTGAGTTTTGAAAACAAGCACCATTTAAACGCTTTAAAACTAGAGAAACTAAAAATCGCCCTAGAAAATAAAATCCTAGAATTTTTACGCTTTAAAAAAACGCTTTTAGAAAAGATTTCTACCCAGTTCTTTACAAGCCCTTTTTTACACACTAAAACAGAGCGCTTAAACAGGCTAGAAAACGCCCTTAAACTCGCTCATGCGCATTTGAAATTACCCCAATTCGGGGCGTTTGTGAGTAAAAATAATCAAGCGGTGGAATTAGAGGTATTAAAAAGGGGCGACAAAATTGAATTGAGCAATGAAAAAGCCAGAGCGAGCGCTGAAATTTTGAGCGTGAGTAAAGCGTAGGGGTTTGAAAAATAATATTTAAAATAAAATGGATTTTGTTTTTAAAATTTCGTATTCACTTCTTTTGATGATCTTTTCTAAACGCAATAGCATGATGTTTGAAATCGTGTTTTGATACCCTTTGTTTTTTAAAATGCTAACAGCTTGCGGGTTATTTTTAATTTTTTCTTCTTTTTGACACAAATAAAAAGACCAATTCAAATCATAATCCCTATTAACTTCTATAACCGCTTGCGCTGTTGTCCCGCTGCCTGCAAAAAAATCTAAAACAACAGAATCTTTAGGGGTGGAGCATAGCAATAAATATTTGATCAATTCTACAGGTTTTGGTGTCTTAAAAAGCCCTTTTAAGCCTAATTTTTCTAAATCTTTTGTGCCTTGTCGGCTATAAAAATCCAACACGCTCAAACAATTATCTTGCGATTCTTTTAGGTAATGTTTTTCATAAGGGCGGTTGTTCTTAAAAATAAGTCTATTTTGATAATATAAATCCTTAAGCTTTTCATCGCTGCTCCACCCTCTGCTTTTTAGGGGTTCTAAAAAAAGATTGATTTCTTGTATCGCTACACTGCGTGGGTTTGAAGGCGTGGATAAATCTTTAGCGAAATAAATCTCACCTTTTTCATCCACTAAATTATAATTTTTTAAAAAATTAAAATGTTCTTTTTGGGATAACTCTTTGATTTGTTCTTTTAAGACAAGTTGGGCTTGAGCTTGTCCTTTTTGTTTAAAAACATTCTTAATCGTTCGCATTAAATCTTTTAATGGTTTAGCATAAACAGGCAAAAGCGTTCGTAAGATTTTAAAACAAGGAGCGAACGCTTTATTTTTGGCGTAGCTTAAAACATATTCATGGGTAATATTGATGTGTTTAGCGTTAGACCTTGTGGCTTGTTTAGTGATAAAAGTGCCTAAAAAATTGCGCGTTCCAAAAATTTCATTGGCAATGATTTTAACTTCAGCCATTTTATTGTCATCTATGGAAATAAAAAGACAACCGCTTTGTTTTAACACAGCCTTTGCTAAAATCAAATGTTCTTTAATCCATTTTTCATAGTCAGCATGATCGTCTTCGTATTCAAAATTAGAATTCTTAGTGTTATAAGGGGGGTCTATATAGATCGTTTGGATGCTTTCTTTTTCTATCCTTTTCAAACACTCCAAAGCTTCCATGATAAAAACTTTATGCAAGGTGGTTTTCCCAAGAAAAATGGCCAAATTTAAGATTAAAAAGGTTGATAAGCTCTTGTCCTTTTAAATCAATGGGTTTCATTTTAAATTCAAATTCTTTGATTAATTTACTAACCCCTATCGTTTGAGTTGAACGCCTGCTCTCATTATGACACTCTTTTACTTTTTGCTCTAAATACAATCCTATTTCAGGGTGCTTTCCATAAACAATGAATAAGAGATTAGAAATATTATTCCAAACGCCCACGGCTAAAGTCGTTTTAATATCGCAAAAAACTTTGGCTTTTTCTAAAGTGGTGTCATTAAAAGTCGCGCTCCAAGTTTTACTTTGAAAAGATACTTGTTTGATTTCTAAAAATTCATCGCTTGAACTTCTTTTGGCATCAAGGCCATGCTTTTGGGTATTGATGAGATCATAATCTAAATATAAAGCCACCATGCTATCTCTCAATTCATTCAAAAATGAATCGTTATCATGTTTATTGTATTTATTTTGAATTTCTTCAATCGGCTTTAGTGCTTGATAGCTTTCTGTAATGAAGTTTCTGTCAATGGGTTCAAAGCACCCCTTATTAAAAAATCCTAAAGATTGATTTAAAAATCGCATATCTAGCCCTTTGATTAAATTCTGTCAATATTATAGCCTGTTTAAAACACCAGCCATTATAAAAAGGTTTTGTATTATAATTTGATGGATTTCTATGGATTAAGGTGTTTGGATTGAGTTTAGCGGATATTATTTTAGAGCGTTTTAAAGATTTTATGAGAGAACAACCTGAGCCTTACAAGTTTTTGCAGGTTTTTTACGCGCAAGAAAAAGAACGCTTTTTAAACCATAAAATGAACGATTACATCAAGCAAAATAAAAGCAAAGAAGAAGCCAGCATTTTGGCCAGACAAGGTTTTGTCAGCACCATAGGAAGGGTGTTAGAAAAAATCATAGAACTTTTATTAAAAGATTTCTGTATTAAAAACAATGTCAAAATGACGAACGATAAAATCTTAAGGGCTAAGCGCATTAATGGCGAGTTGGATAGAGTCAAACGGGCTTTATGGGTGCATTTTGGAGAATATAGCGTGTTACCCGATATTATTCTTTATCAAACTAACAAGGATACTATCAAAATTCCAGCGATTTTATCGGTAAAAAATTCGTTTAGAGAGCGTTTCACAGAAACGCCTTATTGGAAATTAAAACTCTTACGATCGCCTGTAACTTCTCACATTAAAGTCTTTATGATAACACCGGATAACGATGAGGAGATCAGTTTTAAAGACAAGCCCAAAAAAGCATCGTCATGGAGCATGAATGAGATGGCCTTTATTTAGCCAAAAGCCATTTTGATCAAAGCTCTAAAATTAAGGGCATAGAGAATTTATTAGAAGATTTAAAAAGGCTTTTATGAAACCTTATTTCAGTTTGGAAAAATTGCATTTATACCATGGCGATGCGAGCGTTTTAGAGACTTTTGAAAAAGGTTTTTATGATTTGTGCGTTACTTCACCGCCCTATAATTTGAGCATTGAATACCAATGGAGTAATGATTTTAGGGCTTATGATGATTATTTGAATTGGTGTAAAAATTGGCTTAAAAATTGTTATTTTTGGGGTAAGGAGCAAGCGAGATTGTGCTTGAATGTCCCTTTGGATACGAATAAACATGGCAAGCAAAGTTTAGGGGCTGATATTACTACAGTGGCTAAAGAATGCGGTTGGAAATACCAAAATACGATCATTTGGAATGAAAGCAATATTTCAAGACGCACCGCTTGGGGGAGTTGGCTTCAAGCTAGCGCGCCCTATGCGATCGCTCCTGTGGAGTTGATTGTCGTTTTTTATAAAAACGAATACAAACGAAAAAAAAACAAACTTCTACAATCAGTAAAGAGGAATTTTTGCTCTACACTAATGGGCTATGGAATTTTAGCGGTGAATCCAAAAAGCGCTTAAAGCACCCAGCCCCATTCCCAAGGGAATTACCCAGGCGTTGCATCCAATTGTTTTCTTTTTTGGAAGACACGATTTTTGATCCTTTTAGCGGATCTGGCACGACTATTTTAGAGGCTAATGCTTTAGGGCGTTTTAGCGTGGGTTTAGAGGTTGAAAAAGAATATTGCGAGTTGTCTAAAAAGCGTATTTTAGAGAGTTTATCGTTAGTGTGAGCGTTTTAAAAACCTTTGAGGGTTAAAATAGTGTAAAATAGTAAAGATTTTAAAACTCAAAAAGGATTGATAATGAATTTATTTGAAAAAATGACTGACCAATTGCATGAAACTTTAGACAGCGCGATCGCTCTAGCCTTACACCATAAAAACGCTGAAGTAACGCCCTTACATGCGCTTTTTGCCATGCTCAATAATTCCCAAGGCATTCTCATTCAAGCCTTACAAAAAATGCCTGTGGATATTCCAGCTTTAAGGCTTAGCGTTCAAAGCGAATTAAATAAGTTCGCTAAAGTTTCACAAATCAGCAAGCAAAATATCCAATTAAACCAAGCTCTAATAGAAAGTTTAGAAAACGCTCAAGGTTTGATGGCTAAAAGGGGCGATTCTTTCATCGCTACCGATGTGTATCTTGTGGCGAACATGAGCCTTTTTGAAAGCGTTCTAAAACCTTATTTAGACACTAAGGAATTGCAAAAAACTTTAGAATCTTTAAGAAAAGGCAGGACTATCCAGGATAAAAACGACGATTCCAATTTGGAAAGTTTAGAAAAATTTGGCATTGATTTGACGCAAAAAGCCCTAGAAAATAAGCTAGATCCCGTGATCGGAAGAGATGAAGAAATCATTCGCATGATGCAAATTTTGATCAGAAAAACAAAAAATAACCCTATTTTACTGGGCGAGCCTGGAGTGGGGAAAACAGCGGTTGTGGAAGGGTTAGCCCAACGCATTGTGAATAAGGAAGTGCCTAAAACGCTTTTGAACAAACGAGTCGTCGCTTTAGATTTAAGCTTGTTGGTGGCTGGGGCGAAATACAGAGGCGAGTTTGAAGAGCGCCTGAAAAAGGTGATTGAAGAAGTTAAAAAAAGCGCGAATGTGATTTTATTCATTGATGAAATCCATACGATCGTGGGGGCTGGGGCTAGTGAGGGGGGCATGGACGCGGCGAATATTTTAAAACCGGCTCTAGCTAGGGGGGAATTGCACACGATTGGAGCGACCACTTTAAAAGAATACCGCAAGTATTTTGAAAAAGACATGGCGTTACAAAGGCGTTTCCAACCCATTTTACTCAATGAGCCTAGCATCAATGAAGCTTTACAGATTTTAAGGGGGTTAAAAGAAACTTTAGAAACGCACCATAATATCACCATCAATGACTCCGCGCTCATAGCGAGCGCCAAACTCTCTAGCCGTTATATCACTGATAGGTTTTTACCCGATAAAGCGATTGATTTGATTGATGAGGGAGCGGCTCAATTAAAAATGCAAATGGAATCAGAGCCGGCCAAACTCTCTAGCGTTAAGCGCTCCATTCAAAGACTGGAAATGGAAAAACAAGCCCTTGAAATGGAAAAAAAAGAGAGCAATGCCAAACGCATGCAAGAAATCCTTAAAGAATTGAGCGATTTGAAAGAAGAAAAAATCCAATTAGAAGCGCAATTTGAAAACGAAAAAGAAGTGTTCAAAGAAATTTCACGCTTGAAAATGGAAATGGAAAGCTTGAAAAAAGAGGCTGAGAGATTTAAGCGCAATGGGGATTACCAGCAAGCGGGTGAAATTGAATACTCTAAAATCCCTGAAAATAAAAAGAAAGAAGAGGAATTGCAGCATAAATGGGAAGCGATGCAACAAAACGGGGCGTTATTACAAAACGCTTTAACCGAAAACAACATTGCTGAGATTGTGAGCCAATGGACGCACATCCCGGTCCAAAAAATGCTCCAAAGCGAAAAAAATAGGGTTTTAAACATTGAAAGCGAATTGCAAAAAAGAGTGGTGGGGCAAGAAAAAGCGCTCAAAGCGATCGCTAAAGCGATTAAAAGGAATAAGGCCGGCCTTAGCGATAGCAATAAACCCATAGGGAGTTTCCTCTTTTTAGGGCCAACAGGCGTGGGTAAAACCGAGAGCGCTAAAGCCTTGGCGCAATTCTTGTTTGATAGCGATAAAAATCTTATACGAATTGACATGAGCGAATACATGGAAAAGCACGCTATAAGCCGTCTTATTGGGGCTGCTCCTGGGTATGTGGGCTATGAAGAAGGCGGGCAATTGACCGAAGCGGTGCGCAGAAAGCCTTATAGCGTGGTGCTGTTAGATGAAGTGGAAAAAGCCCATCCGGATGTGTTTAACCTCTTGTTGCAGGTTTTAGATGAGGGGCATTTAACCGATAGCAAGGGCGTGAGGGTGGATTTCAAAAACACGATTTTGATTTTAACCAGCAATGTGGCTAGCGGCGCGCTTTTAGAAGAAGATTTGAGTGAAGCCGACAAACAAAAAGCGATCAAAGAGAGCTTGAGGCAATTTTTCAAGCCGGAATTTTTAAACCGCTTAGATGAAATCATCTCCTTTAACGCCCTAGATAGCCATGCTATCATTAATATCGTGGGGATACTCTTTGAAAACATTCAAAAAAAAGCGCTTGAAAGGGGTATTAATATAACCCTAGACGAAAAGGCAAAAGAATTGATCGCCGAAGCGGGATTTGACAGATTTTATGGCGCTAGACCCTTAAAGCGCGTGCTCTATGAAATGGTAGAAGACAAGCTCGCTGAACTCATTTTAGAAGATAAAATTAAAGAGAATGACAGCGTGGCGTTTGTGGTAGAAAATAACGAGATTGTGCCTAAGATTAAGTGAAGTTTGGTTATCCTAAAAAATAAGAAATGGTTATTTTGAAAAAAGGATTGAATGATGTTTGATAACACGCTTGTTAATCTCTTTGACACAGCGCCTCTTTTAACTTCGCTTCTAGCTGGGATTTTAACTTTTTTAAGCCCTTGCGTGTTGCCTTTGATCCCAGCGTATATGTCTTATATTTCTCAAATTTCTTTAGAGGATATTAAAGATGGTAAGGCTAAAAGGGTTTCGGTTTTTTTAAAATCCTTGATGTTTGTAGTGGGGTTTTCGCTCGTGTTTTTGGGCGTAGGCATGTCTATGGCCAAGCTTATCCATAGCTTTTCGTTTTCCTGGGTGAATTATATCGCTGGGGGGATTGTGATCCTTTTTGGTTTGCATTTTTTAGGCGTGTTTCGTTTTTCATTTTTGTATAAAACTCAAAGCGTTCGTTTAGCGAGCAAATCTAATAGCATGCAACGCTTTTACCCCTTTCTTTTGGGCATGAGTTTCGCTTTGGGTTGGACGCCATGCATTGGGCCGATATTCACTTCTATAGTGATCATGAGCGCGAGTAAGGACGCTTACGGCTTAATGCTTATGGTGGTGTTTGTAATGGGTTTAGCGATCCCTTTTTTATTGGTGGCTTTAATGCTAGAAAGAGCGCTTTTATTTTTAAAATCCTTAAAGAAATACAACCGCGCGATTGAAATCGTCTCAGGGGTGGTGCTTATTTTAATGGGAATATTGATCATGACAAATTCTTTAGAAAGCCTGACTAACTTTTTACAAAATTAGGAGGGTTTGATGCTGTTAAAAAACGCTTCGTTTTATGATGATGAGATTTTAAAAAGAGCAGACATTCGCTTAAAAGATTCCCTCATTATAGAGATTAAAGAAAACTTAAGCCCTATTAATAATGAAGAAGTGGTTGAGTGTGGGGATTTATTCGTGCTGCCAAGCTTCATTGACTTGAGCGTTACTGGTTTAGAGGGTTATGAAAATTTAAAACAAAAGGCTTTTAAAGGGGGGGTAGGGTTACTCAATGTTTTTAATTGCGATCAAAGCGGTATTAAAAATATCATGGCGCTCAAAAACAACCAACTAGCCGACATCGCTACGCTTAAAAATAAAGGGGGGGAAATTTTAATTGCGCAATCTGACGCTTTTTTAGAACTCATCAGCCATTATGCCAAATCCTACAACTTGCCTCTTTTAATCTCTTTGGAAAATTCTTTTGAAGCCCTAAATAGCGGGGAATTAGCCTATGAATTGGGACAAAATTTTGTGGAAAATGCGTTTGAAAACACGCGCTTGGTGCGTTTCATGGAGGTTTCTAGAGCGTTACAAATCCCTGTGCTTTTAGATAAAGTGAATAGCATCGCCACGCTCAAACTCATCAAAGCCTTTAACGATTTAGGGGCGAAATTACAAGCCCAAACGCCCTTAAGCCATTTAGTTTTAGATGAGAGCGTGTATGAAGATTATGAACCACGATTTAAAATCGCTCCTCCTTTAAGGGATAAAGAAAGCCAAAACGCCTTAAAAGAAGCCCTAAAAAATAACGAAATCGCCATGCTCACAAGCCTTCATGCTTCTAAAAATTCTAACGCAGAGCTTTTTGAAGAAAGCGCGTTTGGGTGTGAGAGCATAGAGGACGCTTTTAGCGTGGCTTACACTTTTTTAGTTCAAAAAAAGGTTATCAGTTTCCAACAGCTCATTAAAGTCATGGCGATCAATCAAGCGGAGTTTTTAAAACTCAATGCAGGCGAGGTTAAAGAAAACCAATTAGCTAATTTGATGATCGTGGATTTAAACGTTCAAACAAGAGTGAGTAATCAAAATTCGCCCTTTTATGGTTTGGAATTGTATGGCGAAGTGCAAAGAATGATCTTAAAAGGGCAAACCACATTTATTAAGGAGAATGCATGCAAATCATAGGAGCGTCTTTAGTTTTTTTATGCAATGAAAAATGCGAAGTGTTAGAAGATTATGGCGTGGTCTTTGATGAAAAGATTGTTGAAATAAGCGATTATCAAAGCTTAACGCTTAAATACCCCCACTTAAAGGCGCAGTTTTTTGAAAATTCCGTTCTGTTGCCCGCTTTTATCAACGCGCACACCCATTTTGAATTTTCCAACAACAAGGCGAGTTTTGATTACGGGAGTTTTTCTGGCTGGTTAGGGAGCGTGTTAAACAATGGGGGGGCGATTTTAGAAAATTGCCAAGGGGCTATTCAAAACGCTATCGCTGTGCAATTAAAAAGCGGGGTGGGGAGCGTGGGAGCGATTTCTAACCACTTGATAGAAGTTAATTTGTTAAAAGAAAGCCCCTTGAACGCTGTCGTGTTTTTAGAGTTTTTAGGGAGTCGTTATTCTTTAGAAAAATTGAAAGCGTTTGAGAAAAAATTTAAAGAGTTAAAAGATTTAGAAGATGCAAAGCTTAAAGCCGCTCTCGCGGTGCATGCCCCTTATTCGGTTCAAAAAGACATGGCTTTGAGCGTGATTCAATTAGCTAAAGATTCACAAAGCCTGCTTTCTACGCATTTTTTAGAATCGTTTGAAGAATTAGAATGGGTAGAAAACTCTAAAGGGTGGTTTGAAAATTTTTACCAGCATTTTTTAAAGGAGTCTAATTTCAAATCGCTCTATGAGGGCACGAACGATTACATTGACATGTTTAAAGACACGCACACTTTATTCGTGCATAACCAGTTCGCTTCTTTGGAAGTGTTAAAAAAGATCAAGTCTCAAGTCAAAAACGCTTTTTTAATCACATGCCCCTTTTCTAACCGCTTATTGAGCGGGAAAGCGTTGGATTTAGAGAGAACCAAAGAAGCCGGTTTGAGCGTGAGCGTCGCCACTGATGGCTTGAGTTCTAACGTTTCGCTGAGCCTTTTAGACGAATTAAGGGCGTTTTTGCTCACCCATAACATGCCGTTATTGGAATTGGCTAAAATAGCCCTTTTAGGAGCGACTAGGCATGGGGCTAAAGCTTTAGCTTTGAATAATGGCGAGATACAAGCCAACAAGAGGGCGGATTTGAGCGTGTTTGGTTTTGATGAAAAATTCACTAAAGAGCAAGCGATTTTGCAATTTTTATTGCATGCTAAAGAAGTGGAGCGCTTGTTTTTAGGGGGGAAAAGGGTGATCTAATTTGTTTTAAAGACAGAATGCGTTAAAATGAGAAGATTAAATCAATTAAGGAGAGTTTATGAAATTAGTTTTAGCCAAAAACACGAGAAAATCAGACGCTAAGAGCGTGGAATTAGAGGATTTGTATAAAAAATTCAATGAAGACAAGCGTTCTATTTTTTATTTTGCCCCCACAAACGCCCACAAAGACATGCTTAAAGCGGTGGATTTTTTCAAAGAAAAAGGCCATACGGCTTATTTAGATGAGGTGAGGGTCAGCACTGATGAAAAAGATTTTCTTTATGAATTGCACATTATTTAAAGGCTTGTGTTGAAAGTTTATATTGAAACCATGGGTTGTGCGATGAATTCTAGGGATAGCGAGCATTTGTTGAGCGAGCTTTCCAAACTAGACTATAAAGAGACCAATGACCCTAAAACAGCGGATTTGATTTTGATCAACACTTGCAGCGTACGCGAAAAGCCTGAGCGGAAATTATTCTCAGAAATCGGTCAATTCGCTAAAATCAAAAAACCTAACGCCAAAATTGGGGTTTGCGGGTGCACTGCAAGCCACATGGGAGCGGATATTTTGAAAAAGGCCCCGAGCGTGAGCTTTGTGTTAGGAGCTAGGAACGTGTCTAAAATCTCTCAAGTGATCCATAAAGAAAAAGCCGTTGAGGTAGCGATTGATTATGATGAAAGCGTGTATGCGTTTGAATTTTTTGAAAAAAAGGCTCAAATCCGATCGTTATTAAACATCTCCATAGGTTGCGATAAGAAATGCGCTTATTGCATTGTCCCACACACTAGGGGGAAAGAAATTTCTATCCCTATGGATTTGATTTTAAAAGAAGCTGAGAAATTGGCGAATAACGGCACTAAAGAGCTCATGCTTTTAGGACAGAATGTGAATAATTATGGTGCGCGTTTCAGTAGCGAGCATGCGAAAGTTAATTTTAGCGATTTGTTGGATAAATTGAGCGAAATTCCAGGCATTGAAAGGATACGATTCACTTCGCCTCACCCCTTGCACATGAATGATGCATTTTTAGAGCGCTTTGCCAAAAACCCTAAAGTGTGTAAGAGTATCCACATGCCCTTACAGAGCGGATCTAGTGCGGTGTTAAAGATGATGCGAAGAGGTTATAGTAAAGAGTGGTTTTTAAATCGGGTGGAGAGGTTGAAAGCCTTAGTGCCTGAAGTGGGCATTAGCACGGATATTATCGTGGGCTTTCCTAATGAGAGCGATAAGGATTTTGAAGACACGATGGAGGTGCTAGAAAAAGTGCGCTTTGACACGCTCTATAGCTTTATTTACTCCCCACGCCCTTTCACGGAAGCGGGAGCTTGGAAGGAAAGAGTGCCATTAGAGGTTTCATCTTCAAGGTTAGAGAGGTTGCAAAACAGGCACAAAGAAATTTTAGAAGAAAAAGCCAAGTTAGAAGTGGGTAAAACGCATGTGGTGTTGGTGGAAAATAGGCGTGAAATGGATAATCAAATCGTGGGTTTTGAGGGGCGCAGCGATACGGGGAAATTCATTGAAGTAACTTGTAAAGAAAAAAGAAACCCGGGCGAGCTTGTAAAAGTGGAAATCATTTCTCATTCCAAAGGGCGCTTGATAGCGACCGCTAAAGGCAACTAATCAAAATAACTAATGAATAGCGGGTTTAAAGGCGAGAATTGAGCTTAAAATTTTTCAGGAAAAATATCGTTTTAAAGGTTGTCCCTCGTTTGGCGTTTGGAGTCCTTTGGTTGTTGCATAAAACTTGTAAAAACCGCTATTTTTTAGCTCAAAATTTAAAAGAAAAACCCTTCATTGTGAGCTGTTGGCATGGGGAGCTTGGCATGATCGGGTTTGCGTATTTAAGGCTTCAAAAACCTTCTGTTTATGTGATCGCAAGCCAGCATTTTGACGGCTCTATTGCGGCGGGTTTGTTTGAAAGCTTTGGTTTTAAAAACATTAGAGGCTCTAGCAAAAAAGGGGGGGTTAAGGTTTTGATAGAAGGGCTTAAACGCTTAAAAGAGGGCTGTGATGTCGCTATCACTCCTGATGGCCCCAAAGGCCCACGACACAGCATAGCGGATGGGGTGATCGCTTTGGCTCAAAAATCAGGCGTGGGGATTAGTGCTTGTCGGGTGGTTTGTAAAAACGCATGGCGGTTGAACACTTGGGATCAATTTGAAATCCCTAAACCTTTTAGCGAAGTGCATTATCACATGCTAGAATCTGTAATTATCCCTAAAGAATGGGAGCTTTCAAAGGCTAAAGAATATTTAAAGACGCGTATGGATTCTGTTGGATTTGAAGAATCTCAAAGGGGTTTGGGTGCTTAAAGGGTTAAAAAAAGCACTTAAAGAGAGATTTTGCTCTCAAGTGTATATCTCTTTTAATGTGGATCACAATCTTTTATCCACTCAAGTCATAAGGATCAAAAACGATCGCATTAAAGAGAAATTTTTTAAAACTTTTGAGGCTAAAGTGGAAACAAAAAACGGCGAAGTCCCCATTCAAGCTTTAAAAATCGCCAGAACTTATAGCCAAAAATACCCTTATACTTATTTTAGCGCAATGGTTAAAGCTAAAGAGGTTTTATGCGAAAAACAGGCGTTTGAACAAATCAAGCGAGAAAATCAGGATTATCAAACTTGTGAAGTCAATCAAAAGTATTGCGTTTATGTGGAATCTAAGGATTTTTTAAAGGATTTCAAGCGTTTTAAAATCCAGGACGTGGATTTTTTGTTTTCGCCTTTTAGCCTTATTTATGAATTTATACGCGACATGTTAGAAGAAAAGCCATTATTGTATTTGCTTTTGGAGCGTTCAAGGTTTTATTTTTTGATTGCGGACAAAAAAGAGATTTTTTTAGCTAAATCTGTGTTTTTAGAAGAACAACCTGAACAGTTTGTAGAGAGCAAAGAAGAAGATTCTATGGAAATGGATAATGAGACTGTGAATTTGTTTTTGAGTGAAATCCAAGAAGATATTGACAGCCTTGAAGAAGCGATAGGCCTAGATAGCAGTAAGGATAATGGCGAAAAAATAACAGAGGACGCTTATAGTTTGATTGAAGGCATGACGAATATCCCCTTGATTGCAGATGTTTTGCAAGAGGGATTGCGCAGCGTCTATTATTCTAGAGATATAGACTTTGTGGAAAAAGTGGTTGTTTTGGATAGCTGTCAAATCCATCAAAAAGCGTTAATGCATTTGCAAGAAACTTTGATGATAGAAGTGGATAGGCTTGATTTTTCCTTAGTGGAACAATTAAATGTTTTAGCGCGCATGGAGAATGAAAAGCATGCGTTTTAGTTACATTGAGCCAAGAGCGAAATACCTTATCGGCAAGCTTTCTAAAATTTGGGTTTTTTACATTTTTTTATCTTTTGTAATAATAGGGGGGTTAGTGTGGTTTATGCACAACGCTATTAAAAGCACTCAAGACAACGCGTCTGATTTAACGATCCAAGAAAGGCTCTATCGCCATGAAATCAGCCGCTTGCAGGTAAAGACTGATGAAACTTTAAAACTGATTAAAGAAGCCAAAAAGCGTTTGAATTACAATGATGATATACGAGATGTTTTGCAAGGGCTTTTGAATATTGTGCCGGATCTTATTACTATTAATAGTATTGAAATAGACCAGCAAAGCGTGGTGGTGAGTGGTAAAACCCCCTCTAAAGAAGCCTTTTATTTTTTGTTTCAAAACAAACTAAACCCCATGTTTGATTATTCTAGGGCGGAATTTTTCCCCTTAAGCGACGGGTGGTTTAATTTTGTTTCCACCAACTTTTCTAATTCCTTGTTGATAAAAAACCCGGAGTCTCTTAAATGAAACCATTGCATTTTTCACACCTGGACAGAGAGCAATCAGGCGATGTGGGTTTTATCATTAAAAACCTTGTTTTTTTAGGGGTTTTTTCCTTATTTGGTTGGCTCAATACCGAGTATTTTCTATGGCCTAGCATGTTGGAATTAAAAAAAATCCTTTTAGAAGAAAATCGTAAAAAAAGCGTTTTAGAATACGCGCAAAGGCATTTTGAAACAGCTCTAGCAAACTATCGCAGTCAAAAAGAAACGGGTGAATCCTTATTAAAAATTTTTAATGATGAAGAGTCCAGGCGGATTTTAGAAAAGATTTTAAAAAAATGTTTTGATGTTTATAAAATCAAACCCTTGCTCTCTCAAAACCCTCTTCAAAAAACCCAATTTTTCATCATGGCCAGAGCGAGCGAATTAGAAAAAACCTATCTTTTTTTCACCTTAATCAACAAGTATTTACCGAGCGCTCAAAGCCAATTACCTTTTAAGATTTCTAAAGATAATGAAGGGCTGTTGGTGCAATTTAGCGTGAGCATTGATTTCCAATAGGATTAGGGGTAGTTTGATGCAAGATTTTGATTTTAGTTTTGACCATAAGGCATGCGAGAGTTGTGGGGCGAAGTGTTGCGTGGGAGAAAGCGGGTATATTTTTTTAAATATCCAAGAAATGCAAACAATTAGCGCTTTTTTAAAATTAGAATTAGAAGAATTCAGCCAAAAATACGTTAAAAAGGTGGGGTATAAGTTCTCTTTATTAGAAAAAGACGCTAAAGATTTGGGTTTAGCGTGCGTGTTTTTGGATTTAGAGACGAAAAAATGCCAGATTTATAGCGTGCGCCCTAAACAATGCCAAACTTTCCCTTTTTGGGAGAGCGTGAAAACTTTTTCTAAAGAGCGAAAGGAAGCTTTTTGTAAAAGCTGTCCGGGCATCACACAAAAAACCAAAGAAACTAAAGTGCGCTAAAATTCACTTCAGTGATACAAAAAAGGAAATAAAATAATGAATATTCAAACAAAGAAAAGATTTTTAGCAAATATATTGCTTTTTAGTCTGTTTTCTTGCCTTAAGGCTGAAACCCTTTCAGAAGATCATCAAATCCTATTGAGTTCAGACGCTTTCCATAGAGGGGATTTTGTTGCCGCTCAAAAAGGCTATATGAATCTTTACAAGCAAACCAATAAGGTGGTGTATGCTAAAGAAGCGGCCATTTCAGCGGCGAGCTTAGGGGACATTAAAACCGCTATGCATTTAGCCATGCTCTATCAAAAAGTCACCAACAATCGTAACGATGTTTCTATCAATAAGATTTTAGTGGATGGCTATGTGCAAATGGGGCAGATTGATAAGGCGATTGAACTATTACACAAAATCCGTAAAGAAGAAAAGACCATAGCCACAGATAATGTGTTAGGGACTTTGTATTTGACTCAAAAGCGTTTGGATAAGGCTTTCCCGTTGTTGAATAAGTTTTATAACCAAGTGCATGATGAAGACAGCCTAGAAAAACTCATTACAATCTATTTTTTGCAAAACCGCAAAAAAGAAGGCTTAGACTTGTTGCAATCTCATATAGACAGGTATGGTTGCTCAGAGCAATTGTGCCAAAAAGCGCTCAACACTTTCACGCAATTTAACGAGCTTGATTTGGCTAAAACGACTTTCGCTCGTTTGTATGAAAAAAACCCTATCGTTCAAAACGCCCAATTTTACATAGGGGTATTAATCTTGTTAAAAGAGTTTGATAAGGCCCAGCAAATCGCAGAATTATTCCCTTTTGATAGGCGTTTGTTGTTGGATTTATACACCGCGCAAAAAAAATTCGATCAAGCTTCCAAACAAGCTTCTTTGATCTATCAAGAAAGAAAAGACCCTAAATTCTTAGGATTAGAGGCTATTTATCATTATGAAAGCTTGAGCGCGAAAAATAAAAAGCTCACCAAAGAAGAAATGCTGCCTATCATTCAAAAATTAGAGCAAGCCACCAAAGAGCGCCAAGCTTGGCTTGCTAAAACTAAAGATAAAGAAGACGCGCAAGACGCTTTCTTTTATAATTTTTTAGGGTATTCCTTAATAGATTATGACATGGATATTAAAAGGGGCATGGATTTTGTGAGGAAGGCCTTAGCTTTGGATTCTGGATCAGTGCTTTATTTGGATTCTTTAGCATGGGGTTATTACAAATTGGGGAATTGCTTGGAGGCTAAAAAAATTTTTTCTAGCATCGCTAAAGAGTCTATCCAAGCCGAACCCGAATTGAAAGAACACAATAAGATCATTCAAGAATGCAAGAAATAGGGATTTTAGAAAATTTACAAAAAAGCTTAGCCTTAAAAGAGGGTATGCTTTCTTATGAAATGCTGGGTAAAAGCCTGTCGTATAACCCTTACTTGCCTAGAATCATTTCTCAAACCAAAAATTGTGTTTTTGTAACCCCTGATGAGGTTTTAGAAAAGCTTTTGAAAGAAAACACCCACACCGATTGCGTCATTGTCAATTTCAAAGGATTATACGAAATAGGCGCACCAAGCGTGTTTGATTTAGAAGTTTTAGGGTTATTGCGCCGCCATGCAAGCTCTATGATAGTCCATCAGGATTTTTTCATCAGCCATTACCAGCTTTTAGAATCCCTTGTTCAAGGATCTGATGGGGTCATTTTAGATGAAGAGCTTTTAAAAGAAGATTTAAAGGGCATGGTAGAATTTTCTTGGCGTTTGGGCTTGAGCGTGTTTGTAGAAACTGACAAGCCAGACTACACCCATTTGAAAGATTTAGGGGTTTTAGGCGTGTTAGAAAAAGTCCCTCATTCTCATAATCAAAAAAAAATAGTCTTTTTAGATTGAATTTTAAGCTAATTTAGAGTAAAAATCGTATTCAAACTTTTTAAAAGGAGTTAGTCATGTCATTATTGGTGAATGATGAATGCATTGCATGCGATGCTTGCAGAGAAGAATGCCCTAGTGAGGCGATTGAAGAAGGCGATCCTATTTATAATATTGACCCAGACAGATGCACGGAGTGTTATGGGTATTCTGATGAGCCAAGTTGCGTGAGCGTATGCCCTGTAGATGCGATTCTACCGGATCCTAACAATACAGAAAGCACAGAGGAATTGAAATACAAATACGAAAGCTTAAAAGAGCAAGATTAAAGGCTAGTAATGGCTAAAATCACAACCGTGATTGATATAGGCTCTAATTCAGTGCGTTTGGCTATCTTTAAAAAGACGAGCCAGTTTGGGTTTTACTTGCTTTTTGAGACTAAATCTAGGGTTAGGATTTCAGAGGGCTGTTATGCATTTAAGGGGGTTTTGCAAGAAATCCCCATGCAAAGAGCCATTAAAGCCTTGAGCGAGTTTAAAGAAATCGCCCTCAAATACAAAAGCAAAAAGATCTTGTGCGTAGCGACCTCAGCGGTGCGCGATGCCCCTAATCGTTTGGAGTTTGTAGCGAGGGTGAAAAAGGCTTGCGGTTTGCAAATCAAAATCATTGATGGGCAAAAAGAAGCGCTCTATGGTGGGATCGCGTGCGCGAATTTGTTGCATAAAAATTCAGGGATCACGATAGATATTGGAGGGGGTAGCACCGAGTGCGCGTTGATTGAAAAAGGCAAGATTAAGGACTTAATCTCGCTTGATGTCGGCACGATTCGCATTAAAGAAATGTTTTTAGACAAAGATTTAGATGTCAAATTGGCTAAAGCCTTTATCCAAAAAGAGGTCTCTAAACTGCCTTTTAAGCATAAAAACGCCTTTGGGGTGGGGGGGACAATTAGGGCCTTGAGTAAGATACTCATGAAACGCTTTGATTACCCTATTGATTCTTTGCATGGTTATGAAATAGATGCACATAAAAATTTGGCGTTCATTGAAAAGATTGTCATGCTCAAAGAAGATCAATTACGGCTTTTAGGGGTGAATGAAGAGCGTTTGGATAGCATCAGGAGCGGGGCGTTGATTTTATCAGTCGTTTTGGAGCATTTAAAAACTTCTTTAATGATCACCAGTGGCGTAGGGGTGAGGGAGGGCGTGTTTTTAAGCGATTTATTGCGAAACCATTACCATAAATTCCCCCCTAATATCAACCCCTCTCTCATCTCTTTAAAAGATCGCTTTTTACCCCATGAAAAGCACAGCCAAAAGGTCAAAAAAGAATGCGTGAAATTGTTTGAAGCCTTATTGCCTTTGCATAAAATAGATGAAAAATACCTTTTCCATTTAAAGATTGCGGGGGAATTAGCGAGCATGGGTAAGATTTTAAGCGTCTATTTAGCCCACAAGCACAGTGCGTATTTTATTTTAAACGCTTTGAGTTATGGCTTTAGCCACCAAGATAGAGCGATCATTTGCCTATTAGCTCAATTCAGCCATAAAAAAATTCCTAAAGACAACGCTATCGCCCACATGAGTGCGATGATGCCAAGCCTTTTAACCTTGCAATGGCTGAGTTTTATCCTTTCTTTAGCCGAAAATCTGTGTCTGACAGACAGCCATCATTTAAAATACACGCTAGAAAAAAACAAGCTTGTGATCCATTCTAACGATACGCTTTACCTGGCTAAAGAAATGCTCCCTAAACTCATTAAGCCCATTCCTTTGATGATAGAGTTTGCTTGAAAATAGCGATTGTCAGGCTTTCAGCGCTCGGGGATATTATCGTGAGCGCGGTGTTTTTGGCGGCAATTAAAGAGTGTCTGCCTGATGCTCAAATAGAATGGTTCGTGGATGAAAGATTTGGTGCGATTTTAGAGCATTCCCCTTATATTGATAAATTACACCCCATCGCTTTAAAAAGCGCGCTCAAAACCTTTAACCCTTTAAAGATTTTCAAACTTTTTAAATCTTTAAGGGCTTATGAATACGATATAATCATTGACATGCAAGGCCTAGTCAAATCCGCTCTCATCACACAAATGTTGAAAGCCCCTAAAAAAGTCGGCTTTGATTACGCTTCGGCTAGAGAGGGTTTGAGCGCATTGTTTTATTCGCAAAAAGTTTCTATCGCTTATGATGAGCCTGTTTTAAAGCGTAATTTCACGCTCCTTTCTCAAGCCCTAAACTTGCCCAAAAAAGAGATTTCAGAGGTTTTAAGCTCTAGATTTAAAGTGTTTTCTTACCAAGATTCTCCAAAAATTGATGCGTTAAATTTGAACCAAAACAAGCCTAAAATCCTTTTTGTTTTAGAAACTTCTAAAATCAATAAAACTTACCCCATAGAGCGCTTTAAAGAGTTAGCGTTAATGCTAGAAAATTTTCAAATTTGCTTGTTATGGCATGCTAATGAAGATAAGGCTACTACGCTTTATCGCGCTTTAAAAAACCAGTGCGATGTTTTATTGCTCCCCAAACTCACTTTAAACGAGGTTAAGGCGTTGCTCTTTAGAATGGATTTGATTATTGGGGGCGATACGGGTATTACGCATTTAGCATGGGCGTTGCAAAAAGCTAGCATCACCCTTTATGGCAACACGCCCATGGAGCGTTTTAAATTAGAAAGCCCGATCAATGTTTCCCTCACCGGTAATTCAAACGCCCGCTATCATAAAAAGGATTTTTCTATCCAAAACATAGAGCCTAAAAAAATTAAAGAATGCGTTTTAAACCTTTTAAAGGAAAAAGAATGACTTACAAAGAACGACTCATACACGAAAAAATATTGAACAAAGATGATAAGGGTTTTAAAACAGAACTGCGCATTTTGAGCGTTTTTATTGTGGAATTTTTAGTGAATATTTTGGGGTTTGTTTTGGCTAAAATGCCCCATTCGTGGTTTTTAAGGTGCATTAAGGCTGTGGCGTGGCTGATGAGAACTTTTGATAGGCACCGTTATTTTGACGCTAAAGCCAATTTGGATTTTGTGTTTGGGGATTCTAAAAGCGAAGAAGAGAAAAAACGAATCATCAAAAAGGGTTATGAAAATTTTGCTTTCATTATTTTAGAAACCATTAGAGTGATCTTTATCCCTAAAGATGAATACGACGCTCGTTTCACGCTCATCAATGAAGAAAACGTGTGGAAGTCTTTAAACAAGGAAGGCCAAGCGATCACTTTATGCATGCATTTTGGCTATTGGGAAGCGGTAGGCACGACTTTAGCGCAATATTATGAGGATTATGGTAGGGGGTGCTTGGGGCGTTTGACTAAATTCGCCCCCATCAATCACATGATTATGAGTAGGCGAGAGGCGTTTGGGGTGCGTTTTGTCAATAAAGTGGGAGCGATGAAAGAACTCATTAAAATGTATAATCAAGGCAACGGCCTTGTGGGGATTTTAGTGGATCAAAATGTCGTGCCTAAAGATGGGGTGGTGGTGAAATTTTTCAATAAAGACGCTACGCACACCACGATCGCTTCTATTTTATCGCGCCGTTACAATATAGACATCCAGCCGGTATTCATTGATTTTAATGACGATTATTCGCATTACACAGCGACTTATTATGAAAGCATTCGATCTAAAATCACCGATAACGCTGAAAAGGATATTTTAGAATGCACGCAAGCCCAAGCGAGTTTGTGCGAAGAAGTGATCAGAAAGCATCCGGAAAGTTATTTTTGGTTCCATAGGCGTTTTAAAAGCACCCACCCTGAGATTTATCAAAGGTAGGGTTTTGTTTTAATCAAAAACTGAAAACTAAAGTCTTATTTTAAGAAAAACTTTTATTTTGCTTTGCAAGTTCTTTGTCATTGATGGTAAAAAACGCTTTTTAGTATTTTTGTATTCCATCATTCAATGAGAGCGAGAGTTGTATTTCTCCAAAAATTCTTTTTTAAAACTCAAAAACCGCTTTTCTAAAATAGCGTTTCTGGCGTTTTTAACCAGCTCTAAATAAAAATGCAAATTGTGCAAGCTGGCTAAACGAGCGTAGGTGAGTTCTTTGGCCCTAAATAAATGGTGCAAATAGGCTTTAGAGTAGCGTTTGCAAGCATAACAAGCGCAATTTTCTTCAATAGGCGTATCATCCAATTTATAGGGTGCGTTTTTGATAGAAATTTTGCCAGAATGCGTGAAAAGGGTGGCGTTTCTGGCGTTTCTGGTGGGCATCACGCAATCAAACATGTCCACCCCCAAACTGATAGCGTCTATGATATTTTCAGGCGTGCCTACGCCCATTAAGTAGCGAGGCTTGTCTTTAGGGAGTAAGGGGGCGGTGTGTGCGATCGTTTCTAGCATTTCATCTACACTTTCCCCCACCGCTAAACCGCCTATCGCATAGCCATCAAAGCCCCCATGCGTTAATCCCACGCTAAGGCTGCGCATTTTCAAATGCGTCCCGCCCTGGATAATGGCAAAAAGGTTGTTGTTGGGGCGGTTTTTTTCTTTGTGGTATTCTAGGCTAAGATTCGCCCATTTAGCGCTTCTTTTAATGGATTCTTCAAGGCGTTTTAAGGGAGCGGGCAAGCCCACCAAATCGTCTAAAACCATCATAATATCGCTATTTAAAGAATATTGAATGTCCAAAACTTTAGCGGGCGTGAAGAAATGCTTGCTCCCATCAATATGGGATTTAAAAACAATCCCGTCTTCTTGCAATTTAACATTGCCGCTCAAACTAAAGGCTTGAAACCCTCCGCTATCGGTTAAAAAACTCCCCTGAAATTGAGCGAAACGATGCAAGCCTCCTAATTGTTCAACCACTTCCTCGCCCGGTCTTAAATACATGTGATAGGTGTTGGCTAAAATGAGTTTAGCGCCTAAAATTTCTTGCATATCCATAGCGTCTAAAGATTTGATACAGCCTTGCGTGCCTACGGGCATAAAAATGGGTGTCTCTACTTGAGAATGGGCTAAATTTAAAAGACCAGCTCGCGCGTTATCATCAATAGCTTGGAGTTGAAAATCCATTGTTTAAGCCTTAATCTTGGATATAATGGCGTAATCATTTTTTAGGAAGTTTGGAATTGAAAAAAATCGCCCTTATTTTAGATGGCATTGTAGCAAAAAATTTTTTAGACTTGGTGCTAAGGCATTATTCTAATCATAATTTTTATATAGTGGTTGTCAAAGATGAGAGCCTTATCCCTAAAAATTACCCGAGCACTTTCGCTTTTTATTGTTTTGATGCGACTTCTAGTTTTAGGCTCTTGCAAGTGTTAAACGATGAGGTGAGCGATGCGTTTTTAATCATACAAGATTTTAAAGAACAGCGCATCATCCATAAAATCATTCAGACCCATTTCAAACGCATGCGCGTGGTTTTGAGCGTGAAAAAAGATGGTGAAAAAGCTTTAGAAAATAATGGAGAAAATAAAGATGAAAAGCTTATTTTGATTGATGAATTTGAAGTTTTAGCCAATAAATTCATTTCTCGTTTGCCTAATATCCCTAGCACCCCTAGAGAGTTTGGGTTAGGCAAGGGCGAGATCATGGAAATTGATGTGCCTTTTGGGAGCGTTTTTGCTTACAGGCATATTGGCTCTATCAGGCAAAAAGAATACAAAATTGTAGGGCTTTATCGCAACGATGTTTTGTTGCTCTCCACTAAATCTTTGGTTATCCAACCACGAGACATTCTTTTAGTGGCGGGCAATCCGGAAATTTTAAACGCGGTGTATCATCAAGTCAAAAGCAATGTGGGGCAGTTCCCAGCCCCCTTTGGTAAGAGCATTTATTTATACATTGATATGCGCTTACAGAGCCGAAAAGCGATGATGCGCGATGTGTATCAAGCCTTGTTTTTGCACAAACATTTAAAGAGCTACAAGCTCTACATTCAGGTTTTACACCCCACTAGCCCTAAGTTTTACCATAAATTTTTAGCGCTAGAAACCGAAAGCATTGAAGTGAATTTTGATTTTTATGGGAAAAGTTTTATCCAAAAACTCCATGAAGACCACCAGAAAAAAATGGGCCTGATCGTGGTAGGCAGAGAGCTTTTTTTATCTAAAAAACACCGAAGAGCCTTGCATAAAACAGCCACCCCGGTTTATAAAACCAACACTTCCGGCTTGTCTAAAACCACTCAAAGCGTGGTGGTATTGAATGAAAGCTTGGATATTAATGAGGACATGTCTTCAGTGATTTTTGACGTGTCTATGCAGATGGATTTGGGCTTGTTGCTCTATGATTTTGACCCTAACAAGCGCTATAAAAACGAAATTGTCAATCATTATGAAAATTTAGCCAACGCGCTCAACCGCAAGATTGAGATTTTTCAAACCGATATTAGAAATCCTATCATGTATCTCAATTCTTTAAGAAATCCCATTTTGCATTTCATGCCTTTTGAAGAGTGCATCACGCACACGCGCTTTTGGTGGTTTTTATCCACTAAAGTGGAAAAATTAGCGTTTTTAAACGATGATAACCCTCAAATTTTTATCCCCATAGCGGAGTGAAAGAATGCAAGAAATTTTAATCCCTTTAAAAGAAAAAAGCTATAAAGTGTTTTTGGGGGAATTGCCCAAAATGGAATTGAAACAAAAAGCGCTCATCATTAGCGATAGCATCGTAGCCGGGTTGCATTTATCGTATTTATTAGAGCGCTTGAACGCCTTAGAAGTCAGAGTGTGCGTGATAGAGTCCGGGGAAAAATACAAGAATTTTCATTCATTAGAGCGCATCTTAAACAACGCCTTTGAAATGCAATTAAACCGCCATTCTTTAATGATAGCCCTTGGTGGGGGAGTGGTAAGCGATATGGTGGGGTTTGCGAGCAGTATTTATTTTAGGGGGATTGATTTTATTAATATCCCTACGACTTTACTTTCTCAAGTGGATGCGAGCGTGGGGGGGAAAACAGGGATCAATACGCCTTATGGCAAGAATTTAATCGGATCGTTCCACCAACCTAAAGCGGTTTATATTGATCTAGCTTTTTTAAAAACCCTTGAAAAAAGGGAATTTCAAGCAGGGGTGGCTGAAATCATTAAAATGGCGGTGTGTTTTAATAAAAATTTGGTAGAAAGATTGGAAACAAAGGATTTAAAAGATTGTTTAGAAGAAGTAATCTTTCAAAGCGTCAATATCAAAGCTCAAGTTATTATGCAAGATGAAAAAGAGCAAAATATCAGGGCTGGGTTGAATTATGGGCATACTTTTGGGCATGCGATAGAAAAAGAGACTGATTATGAGCGATTTTTGCATGGCGAAGCGATCGCTATTGGCATGCACATGGCGAATGATTTAGCCCTTTCTTTAGGCATGCTCACTCTAAAAGAATACGAACGCATAGAAAATTTATTGAAAAAATTTGGTTTGATATTCCATTACAAAATCACAGATATTCAAAAATTTTACGAACGCTTGTTTTTAGACAAAAAAAGCGAAAATAAGACGATCAAATTCATTCTGCCTAAAGGCGTTGGAGCGTTTGAGATTGCCTCTCATATCCCTAAAGAAACGATTTTAAAGGTGTTAGAAAAATGGCATTAAGGGTATTATTATTCTTTTGTTTTTTGTTTTTACAAGCAGAAGATAAAAGCCAAGAATTATTGTCCATACAAAAACAAATGGCTTTGGTGGATAAAAAACTCGCCAAAGACGATAACGTGTGGTTGAAAAAATTTGAAAACTATAAGATTTACAACCAAATTTATACCGAAAAAGAGAGCGTGAGGCAGGAGTTAAGGCGTTTAAAAAATAAAAAAAGCAAGGATTTATTAAAGATTAGCACTTTAGAGCACACCCTAAAGGCTTTAGAATCCCAGCAAAAAATGTTTGAAAGCTATGGGGTCAATCCTTTTAAGGATTTGATAGAGCGCCCCAATATCCCCAATATCCCTAATATCGCTAACCCTATTGCGATCATTGATGGCATTTCTTTCATTAAAAGCATGCATTTAAAGCATGAAAATCTTAAAAGAAACCAGACTGCTTTAGAAGAAGTTTTAAGGCTTTTAGATCAAAAACACCAGCTTTTAAATCAGTGGCACGCTTTGGATAAAAGCGCGAAATTAAGCGATGAAATTTATCAAACTCAAGCCAAACGCCTGGAATTGCAAGGGGCTCAAAACATTTTAAAAACCACGATCGGGATTTTCCAAAAAGACAGCGATGAGGCTATAAGCATTGTTAAATCTCAAGTTAAAAATCAGTTTTTTAAATTGATTTATGTGTTTTTAGCAGCCCTTTTGAGCGTGGTGTTTGCTTGGATCTTAAAAATCATTTCCAGTAAATACATTGAAAATAATGAGCGCGTCTATACCGTGAATAAAGCCATTAACTTCGTGAATGTGAGCGTGATCATTTTAATCTTTCTTTTTTCTTATTTAGAAAACGTTACTTACTTGGTCACGGTTTTAGGCTTTGCGAGCGCGGGCTTAGCGATCGCGATGAAAGATTTGTTCATGAGCTTGCTCGGGTGGTTTATTATTTTGATTGGAGGGAGCGTGCATGTGGGCGATAGGGTGCGTATCGCTAAGGGGACGGATATTTTTATTGGCGATGTGTTGGATATTTCTATGTTGCACATTACGATTTTAGAAGATGTAACCTTTACCACTTACACGAATAACAGGAGAGCGGGCCGAATTATCTTTGTGCCTAATAATTATATTTTCACCACCATGTTCGCGAATTACAGCCATTTTGGGATGAAAACGGTTTGGGATGGGGTGGATTTTTGCGTTACATTTGATTCTGATTTTAAAAAAGCTTCTAAAATTGCGCTCAATATCGCTACAGAATTGTCTAAAGAATACACGGATATTACCTATAAACAGCTCAATAAAATGCGCGACCGGTATTCTTTAAGGAGTTTGAGCGTGAAACCACGATGCTTTTTGATGCCTGAAAATAATGGGATAAAGATCTCGGTGTGGTATCAAACCAATTCGTATGCGACCATGTCTTTAAGGAGCAAGATTGTGGCTGAAATCGTTGAAGCTTTTTTGAAAGAAGAAAATATCCATATCGCTTATACGACCAGCAAGCTGCTTAAAGTGGATGCTGACGCCTTAGGCGATGGTTTTGGGAATAAAAGGGAACAAAAATGAAAAAAGTCTATTTCAAAACTTTTGGGTGCAGGACGAATCTTTTTGACACGCAAGTGATGGGCGAAAATTTGAAAGATTTTAGCGCGACTTTAGAAGAACAAGAAGCCGATATTATTGTGATCAATTCTTGCACCGTGACCAATGGGGCCGATAGCGCGGTAAGGAGTTACGCTAAAAAAATGGCGCGATTAAATAAAGAAGTGCTATTTACCGGCTGCGGGGTGAAAACCCAAGGCAAAGAGCTTTTTGAAAAAGGGTTTTTAAAGGGCGTTTTTGGGCATGACAATAAAGAAAAGATTAACGCGCTTTTACAAGAAAAAAAGCGTTTTTTTATAGACGACATTTTAGAAAACAAGCACTTAGACACCACGATGGTGAGCGAGTTTGTGGGAAAAACCAGGGCGTTTATCAAGATCCAAGAGGGCTGTGATTTTGATTGCAATTATTGCATTATCCCAAGCGTGAGAGGGAGGGCTAGGAGTTTTGAAGAGAGGAAAATTTTAGAGCAAGTGGGTCTTTTATGCTCTAAAGGGGTTCAAGAAGTGGTTTTAACCGGCACCAATGTGGGGAGCTATGGGAAAGATAGAGGAAGCAATATCGCAAGGTTGATTAAAAAATTAAGCCAGATTGCTGGATTAAAACGCATAAGGATTGGGAGCTTAGAGCCTAATCAAATCAACGATGAATTTTTAGAGCTTTTAGAAGAGGATTTTTTAGAAAAACATTTGCATATCGCTTTACAGCACAGCCATGATTTCATGCTAGAAAGGATGAACCGAAGAAACCGCACTAAAAGCGATAGGGAATTATTAGAGGCAATCGCTTCTAAGAATTTTGCTATTGGCACGGATTTTATTGTAGGGCATCCGGGCGAGAGCGGAAGCGTTTTTGAAAAAGCGTTTAAAAATTTAGAAAGCTTGCCTTTAACGCACATCCACCCTTTTATTTACAGCAAACGAAAAGACACCCCCTCTAGCTTGATGACTGATAGCGTGAGTTTAGAAGTTTCCAAAAAGCGTTTGAATGCGATCAAAGATTTGATTTTTCATAAAAATAAAGCGTTCAGGCAATTGCAACTCAAACTCAATACGCCCCTAAAAGCCTTAGTGGAAGCGCAAAAAGACGGCGAATTTAAAGCTTTAGATCAATTTTTCAACCCCATTAAAATCAAAAGCGATAAGCCTTTAAGGGCTAGTTTTTTAGAAATCAAAGAGTATGAAATTAAGGAGAGGGAAAATCATGCCGTTTTCTAAAAATTTAGAAAACCTCACCGCTCCCTTTAAACGCATCAAAAACCGCTCGCTTGTGTTGGCGTTAGGGTTTTTGATCCTTACTTTTTGCTTGCTTCTTTTTTTGGTTTTGAGCGATGTTTCTAGGCTCATATCGGGTAAGGACTTTTTCTATGTGATCCAATCCCACCCTAAGCAAACTCTAATTGAAGATGAAAATTATTTTTATGCCAATAAAGGACTTTATAAAACCAACAAAGAAGCCTTTTTAAGAGTTTATAAAATCCCAGAAAACATGCCCATAGAAAGACGAGAAAGTTTAAACAAGGTTTCTAAAATCTTTTTAGCGTTGCTTTTTTTCATTTCTAGCATGCTTTTTGGGATCTTTTGGCGCTTGCCTAAACGATTGGATACTAAAATGAGTTTAGAAAGCGCGCACAAAAACGAATTAGAAAACGCGTTCCAACGATACGATGCGCTAGGGGTGCGTTTTGAAGACATTGCAGGGGTGGATGAAGTCAAAGAAGAATTATTAGAAGTGATAGATTATTTAAAAAACCCTAAAAAATACCAGGATTTAGGGATTTTTCTCCCTAAAGGCGTGCTTTTAATCGGGCCTCCTGGAGTGGGGAAAACCATGATCGCTAAAGCCTTAGCGAGTGAAGCCAGAGTGCCGTTTTTTTATGAGAGCGGGAGCGCGTTTTCTCAAATTTATGTGGGGGCTGGGGCTAAAAAAGTGCATGAACTTTTCATGCACGCTAAAAGGCATGCCCCCTCTATTATTTTTATTGATGAAATTGACGCTTTGGGTAAGGCTAGGGGAGGGCATAGGAGCGATGAAAGAGAGGCCACGCTCAATCAGCTTTTAACCGAAATGGATGGGTTTTTACAAAACGATGAGGTGGTGGTGATAGGAGCGACTAACCAAATGGAAGTGATGGATGAAGCGCTATTAAGGAGCAAGCGTTTTGATCGGCGCATTTTCATTTCTTTACCGGATTTACTAGAAAGGCAGAGCATTTTAGAAAAGCTTTTAGAAAACAAAAAGCATGCGCTCAATTATCTTAAGATCGCTAAAATTTGCGTGGGTTTTAGCGGAGCGATGTTAGCGACTTTGATCAATGAAAGCGCTCTAAACGCCCTCAAACACCAACGAAACGAAATCACTGAGAGCGACATTTTAGAAGTGAAAGACAAGATCGCTTACGGCAAGAAAAAGCCCCAAACCTTAGACGAAAACCAAAAAGAATTAGTCGCTTTGTATCAAAGCGCGAAAGCCTTGAGCGCGTATTGGCTAGAAATTGAATTTGATAAAGCGCCATTATTAGGGGAATTTATCGCTTTTAATGAAAATAAAATCCATAGCGAAAGCGAGATTAAAAATTACATTAAAGTGTATTTGAGCGGGACGATTATTTTAGAGTTGCTCTATAAGGAGCGTTATAGTTTGTCTAAACAAGACTTGCAAAAAGCGAAATTTTTGAATGAATTTATGGCCAGCGAGCTTCTTTTAGCCCCTACAAAAGAGTCTTTGAGCGTTCTTTATGAAGAGCAATTGGAGTTTTTAAAACCCCAAGTAACGACTTGCAAGCGATTAAGCGTTCTACTATTAGAGCAAGAGTATTTAGAGTATTCTCATTTGTATGATTTGTTGAACGGGTGAAAATGCGTTTTTTTAGCGGTTTTGGGTTCATTAATGAAAGCGTTTTGTTTGAAGAGTGGCTTTTAAAAGGGGCTTATGATGTGTCAGGCTTTTCTATGGGGGCGATTAAGGCGATAGAATACGCTTATAATGAAATCTTACAACAGCGCCGCATCCATTCTTTGTTATTGTTTTCGCCTTGCATGTTAGCGCATAAGAGTTTGGCGTTCAAACGCTTGCAACTTTCTTCGTTTCAAAAAGATCCGCAAAATTACATGGATAACTTTTATCAAGCAGTGGGTTTGAACGCCCGATTGGAGCGTTTTAAAAAAGAGGGTTCTTTAGAAGAATTAGAATTTTTATTGAATTACAAGTATAGTGATCCTATAATTAGATTTTTATTAGAAAAAGGCGTGAAGATTGAAGTGTTTATCGGGTTAAAAGACAGGATCACTGACATTCAAGCCCTTTTAGAGTTTTTTACGCCATTAGTTCAAGTGTGGCAGTTTAAGGATTGTAACCATTTGTTGCAAAAATCTTAAAAAAGGTGGAAGATGAAAAAATTTGGTTTAGGGGTGTATTTGCTTCTTTTAGGCATTTTGGGCGGCTCTTTGATCATTCTAGGAGCGATAGTCGCGCCCATTGTTTTCAAAGCTTCAAGCATTTTACCTGAATTGAATCTGACTCCCTTTGAGAGCGGGAAACTCATGGCGCAAATCTTTGTGCGTTTCAATTATCTTTTGGGTGCGATGGGGTTTATAGTGTTGCTTTATGAAATCGTTTCGTTTATCTACTCTAAAAGATCGTTAGTGTATTTGATCCTTGGCGTGGCGATAGGGGCGTTGTGCTTGCTCTTTGTTTTTTATTACACGCCTTATATTTTAAACGCTCAAAAAGCAGGCGAAGCCGTGCTTCAAAGCACTGAATTTGCCCGCTTGCACACTCAAAGCGAATGGCTGTTTAAGGAATTGTTTGTGCTGGTGTGCGCTTTGTTTTTTTGGCGTTTGTTTGGGAAAAATGCGGTTTGATTAAAGGAGAGAGTTTTTAGTTACTATTTAGAGAAAAAGAAAGTAGCATTTAAATGAAGAAGTTTAAAAAGAAACCAAAAAAGATAACACGCAAGCAAAAAACCATTTTAAAGCGTCCCTTATGGCTCGCACCTTTATTGCTCGGTGGGTTTGCTAGTGGGGTGTATGCGAATGGAACGGATATTTTGGGGCTTAGTTGGGGGGAAAAAAGCCAAAGGGTATGCGTGTATCGTCCATGGTATGCTCTATGGAGTTGCGATAAATGGGAGGAAAAAACACAACAATACACAGGAAACCAACTCATCACAAAAACTTGGGCAGGGGGTAATGCGGCTAATTACTACCACACTCAAAACAACCAAGACATTACAGCCAATTTAAAAAATGATAACGGCACTTATTTTTTAAGCGGTCTGTATAACTACACCGGAGGGGAATATAATGGGGGGAATTTAAATATTGAATTAGGCAGTAACGCTACCTTTAATCTAGGTGCGAGTAGTGGGAATAGCTTCACTTCTTGGTATCCTAATGGGCATACTAATGTTACTTTTAGCGCTGGGACTATCAATGTGAATAACAGCGTAGAAGTGGGCAATCGTGTGGGATCGGGAGCTGGCACGCACACCGGCACAGCCACTTTAAACTTGAACGCTAATAAAGTCAATATCAATTCCAATATCAGCGCGTATAAAACTTCGCAAGTGAATATAGGCAATGCTAACAGCACCATTACCATTAATTCGGTTTCTTTAAGTGGGGATACTTGCAGTTCTTTAGCTAGCGTTGGGATAGGGGCTAATTGCTCCACTTCAGGGCCTAGCTATTCTTTTAAAGGGACGACTAACGCTACTAATACGGCTTTTAGCAATGCAAGCGGTAGTTTCACTTTTGAAGATAACGCCGCTTTTAGCGGGGCGAAATTAAATGGGGGGGCATTCACTTTCAATAAAGGATTTAGCGCTACCAATAATACCGCCTTTAATAGCGGTAGTTTTAATTTTAAAGGCGTAAGCTCTTTTAATGGTGCGAATTTCAACAACGCTACATACACTTTCAACAATCAAGCCACTTTCCAAAACAGCTCCTTTAATGGGGGGACTTTTACTTTTAATAACCAAACCAATCAAAGCGTTCAGCATCCCCAAATTGTGTTTGAAAACAGCTCTTTTAGTGGTGGCGCTACCACTCTTAAAGGCTTTGTGAATTTCCAGCAAGCCTTTAACAATTCAAACCACCAGCTAACAATCCAAAACGCTTCCTTTAATAACGCTACTTTCAACAATACCGGTAAAATCACTATAGAAAAAGATGCGAGTTTTAACAACACGACATTCAACACTTCTGTTGATACAAACAACATGAGTGTTACCGGTAGCGTTACTTTAAGCGGTAAGAATGACTTGAAAAATGGCTCAACCCTTGATTTTGGGAGTTCTAAAATCATTCTCACTCAAGGGACAACTTTCAACCTCACAAGTTTAGGCAGTGAGAAGAGCGTAACGATTTTAAATTCTAGCGGTGGGATCACTTATAGCGGTTTTTTAAATCATGCAATCAACAGCTTGACAAACGCCCTAAAAACGAGCGAAAGCCCTTCAGATCCGCAAAGTTTCACTCAAGGTTTGTGGGATATGATCACTTACAATGGGGTTACCGGGCAGCTTTTGAGCGGAAACGCTACAACATCTAAAAATACTGACTCTTCGCCCCCTAAATCCTCCTCAAACTCTACGCAAGTCTATCAAGTGGGCTACAAAATAGGGGATACTATCTACAAATTACAAGAAACTTTTAGCCCTAATTCCATTATTATCCAAGCTTTAGAGAGCGGGACTTACACGCCACCCCCTACAATCAGCGGATCACAATTTGACTTATCCGCTTCAAATTATATTAATGCTGACATGCCTTGGTATAACCATAAATATTACATCCCCAAATCCCAAAATTTTACAGAGAGCGGGACTTATTACTTGCCGAGCGTTCAAATATGGGGGAGCTACACCAACTCGTTTAAACAAACCTTTAGCGCGAATAATAGTAATCTGGTGATTGGGTATAACTCAACATGGACTGATCATAATGTTTCTTCTAGCGACACGGTGTCTTTTGGGGACACTTCAGGGAGCGCTCTTAATGGGCATTGCGGGCCTTGGCCCTATTACCAATGCACAGGCACGACTAACGGCACTTATAGCGCTTATCATGTGTATATCACAGCGAATCTGCGTTCTGGCAATCGTATAGGCACCGGTGGGGCAGCCAATCTGGTCTTTAATGGGGTAGATAGTATCAATATCGCTAACGCTAAGATCGAACAACATAACGCCGGGATTTATTCAAGCTCTATGACTTTTTCCACGCAAAGCATGGATAGTTCTTATAATTTGAATGGTCTAAATTCTAACGGCAAACTTTCCGTGTATGGCGCAACTTTCACTAACCAAGCCAAAGACGGGAAATTTATTTTCAATGCGGGGCAAGCGGTTTTTGAAAACACCAACTTTAATGGAGGGAGTTACCAATTCAGCGGCGATAGCTTGAATTTTTCAAATAACAACCAGTTCAATAGCGGTTCGTTTGAGATTAGTGCAAAAAACGCTTCGTTCAATAACGCTAACTTTAACTACAGCGCTTCTTTTAATTTCAATAATTCTAGCGCGACCACTTCGTTTATGGGGGATTTCACTAACGCTAATTCAAATTTGCAAATCGCTGGGAACGCTGTTTTTGGGAACTCTACTAATGGCTCTCAAAATACCGCTAATTTTAACAATACCGGTTCTGTCAATATTTCCGGGAATGCAACTTTTGATAATGTGGTATTTAACAGCCCTACGAATACAAGTGTGAAAGGGCAGGTTACTTTAAACAACATCACTTTAAAAAACCTGAACGCTCCTTTGTCTTTTGGCGATGGGAAAATTACTTTTAACGCTCATTCGGTGATTAATATTGGTGAAGCTATCACGAATGGCAACCCTATCACCCTTGTAAGCTCTTCTAAAGAAATTGAATACAACAACGCTTTCAGTAAAAATCTATGGCAGCTCATCAACTACCAAGGGCATGGGGCTAGCAGTGAAAAGCTCGTTTCTAGCGTGGGTAATGGCGTCTATGATGTGGTGTATTCTTTCAACAACCAAACCTACAATTTCCAAGAGATTTTTTCACCAAACAGCATTTCTATCCGGCGTTTGGGCGTTGGCATGGTGTTTGATTATATGGATATGGAAAAATCGGATCACTTATATTATCAAAACGCTCTCGGTTTTATGACCTACATGCCCAACAGCTATAACAATAATTTAGGGAATGCAAACAACACCATTTACTATTACGACAAGAGTATTGATTTTTATGCGAGCGGGAAAACCTCATTCACTAAGGCGGATTTTTCTCAAACATTCACCGGGCAAAACAGCGCGATCGTTTTTGGGGCTAAAAGCATATGGACGAGCTTAAGCGATGCACCGCAATCTAATGTGATCATCCGCTTTGGGGACAATAAGGGAGCAGGGAGTAATGATGCGAGCGGGCATTGCTGGAATTTGCAATGCATAGGCTTTATTACAGGGAATTATGAAGCGCAAAAGATTTACATTACCGCAAGCATTGAAAGCGGGAACCGCATTTCTAGCGGTGGGGGCGCGAGCCTTAATTTTAACGGGCTTCAAGGCATTCTTTTAACGAACGCGACTTTGTATAACCGCGCCGCTGGCACGCAAAGCTCGTCTATGAATTTTGTCTCTAACAGCGCGAACATTCAGGCTCAAAACTCCTATTTTATAGACGATACGGCGCAAAATGGCGGCAACCCTAATTTTAGTTTCAACGCTTTGAATCTGGATTTTTCTAACAGCTCTTTTAGAGGCTATGTGGGGAAAACGCAATCTGTTTTTAAATTCAATGCCAAGAATGCGATTAATTTCACCAACAGCACGAATTTAAGCTCTGGTTTGTATCAAATTTCAGCTAATAGCGTGTCGTTTAACAATTCCAATTTAAGCGTTTCAGTGGGGACAAGCAGTATTCAAGCTAGTGCGATCAATCTTTCTCAAAACGCTTCAATTAATGCGAGCAACCATTCAACCTTAGAGCTTCAAGGCGGTTTGAATTTAAACGACACCAGCTCGCTCAACCTCAACCAAAGCGCCATTAATGTTTCCAACAACGCCACGATCAACGATTATGCGAGCTTGATTGCGAGTAATGGCTCTCACCTTAATTTTAACGGAGCGGTTAATTTTAATTCAGCGAATATTACTACGAGTTTGAGTGATTCCTCTATCGTGTTTAAGGGAGCGAGCTCTTTAGGAGGGCAGTTTAATTTAAGCAATAACTCTTCTTTAGATTTTCAAGGCTCTAGCACTATTGCCTCTAACACGGCGTTTAATTTCTATGATAACGCTTTTTCTCAAAGCCCCATCACTTTCCATCAAGCCCTTGATATTAAAGCACCCTTAAGTTTGGGAGGCAACCTCTTAAACCCTAACAATAACAGCGTGCTGAATTTGAAAAACAGCCAGCTTGTTTTTAGCGATCAAGGGAGTTTGAATATCGCTAACATTGATTTACTAAGCGATCTAAACGATAATAAAAATCGTGTGTATAATATCATTCAAGCGGGTATGAGTAGTAATTGGTATGAGCGTATCAGCTTCTTTGGCATGCGCATCAATGATGGGGTCTATAACGCTATCAACCAAACTTATAGTTTCACTAACCCCCTTAATAACGCCCTAAAAATCACCGAGAGTTTTAAAGACAACCAACTAAGCGTTACGCTCTCTCAAATCCCAGGTATTAAAAACACGCTTTATAGCATTGGCTCTGAAATCTTTAACTACCAAAAAGTCTATAACAACGCTAATGGCGTGTATTCTTATAGCGATGATGCACAAGGCGTGTTTTACCTCACAAGCAATGTGAAAGGCTATTATGACCCTAATCAATCCTATCAAGCTAACGGTAACAATAACACCATCATAAACAATAATATCAGCTCGGATTCTTCTGTCATTTCGCAAACCTATAACGCGCAAGGCAACCCTATTAGCGCGTTACACATCTATAACAAGGGCTATAATTTCAATAATATCAAAGCGTTAGGGCAAATGGCACTCAAACTCTACCCTGAAATCAAAAAGATATTAGGGAATGATTTTTCGCTTTCAAGTTTGAGCAATTTAAATTCTAACGCATTAAACCAGCTCACCAAACTCATCACGCCTAGCGATTGGAAAAACATTAACGAGTTTATTGATAACGCAAACAATTCGGTTGTGCAAAATTTCAATAACGGCGCTTTGATTATAGGAGCGACTCAAATAGGGCAAACAGACACCAATAGCGCGGTGGTTTTTGGGGGCTTGGGCTATCAAACACCTTGCGATTACACCGACATTGTGTGCCAAAAATTTAGAGGCACTTATTTAGGGCAGCTTTTGGAGTCCAGCTCGGCTGATTTGGGCTATATTGACACGACTTTTAACGCTAAAGAAATTTATCTTACCGGCACTTTAGGGAGCGGGAACGCATGGGGGACTGGGGGGAGTGCTAGCGTAACTTTTAACAGCCAAACTTCGCTCATTCTCAACCAGGCTAATATCGTAAGCTCACAAACCGATGGGATTTTTAGCATGCTAGGCCAAGAGGGAATTAATAAGGTTTTCAATCAAGCTGGGCTCGCTAATATTTTGGGCGAAGTGGCGGTGCAATCCATTAATAAAGCCGGGGGATTAGGGAATTTGATAGTAAATACGCTAGGGAGTGGTAGCGTGATTGGGGGGTATTTAACGCCTGAACAAAAAAATCAAACCCTAAGCCAGCTTTTGGGGCAGAATAACTTTGATAACCTCATGAATGATAGCGGTTTGAATACGGCGATTAAGGATTTGATCAGACAGAAATTAGGCTTTTGGACCGGGTTAGTGGGGGGGTTAGCTGGACTAGGGGGCATTGATTTGCAAAACCCTGAAAAGCTTATAGGGAGCATGTCCATCAATGATTTATTGAGTAAAAAAGGGTTGTTCAATCAGATCACTGGCTTTATTTCTGCTAACGATATAGGGCAAGTCATAAGCGTGGTGTTGCAAGATATTGTCAAACCGAGTAAGGCTTTACAAAACGATGTAGCGGCTTTAGGCAAACAAATGATTGGCGAATTTTTAGGCCAAGACACGCTCAATTCTTTAGAAAGCTTGCTGCAAAACCAGCAGATTAAAAGCGTTTTAGACAAAGTCCTAGCGGCTAAAGGCTTAGGGTCTGTTTATGAGCAAGGCTTGGGGGATTTGATCCCTAGTCTTGGTAAAAAGGGGATTTTCGCTCCCTATGGCTTGAGTCAAGTGTGGCAAAAAGGGGATTTTAGTTTCAACGCGCAAGGCAATGTTTTTGTGCAAAATTCCACTTTCTCTAACGCCAATGGAGGCACGCTCAGTTTTAACGCAGGAAATTCGCTCATTTTTGCCGGAAATAATCATATCGCTTTCACTAACCACGCTGGAACGCTTCAATTATTGTCTAATCAAGTTTCTAACATTAACATCACCACGCTTAACGCGAGCAACGGCCTTAAGATTAACGCCGCTAATAACAATGTTTCCGTGTCTCAAGGCGATCTTTTTATCAACGCTAGTTGCACGCAACAAAGCGATCCAACTGCAGCTAACGCTACAAACCCTTGCACGCTTAACGCTAGCGTTAATGACTCTTCTTCTAGCAATGCGTCAAATAACGCGCCAATCGCCTTGAACAATAACGATGAGAGCTTGATGGTTACGGCGAATGATTTCAATTTTTCAGGCAATATTTACGCTAATGGGGTGGTTGATTTTTCAAAGATTAAAGGCTCTGCCAACATTAAAAACCTGTATCTTTACAATAACGCCCAATTCCAAGCCAACAATCTCACGATTTCCAACCAAGCGGTGTTAGAGAAAAACGCTAGCTTTGTAACGAATAACTTAAACATTCAAGGAGCGTTTAACAACAACGCCACGCAAAAAATAGAGGCGCTTCAAAATTTAGTAATCGCTTCAAACGCTTCTTTAAGCACCGGGATTTATGGGCTAGAAGTGGGGGGGACCTTGAATCATTTTGGAACGATTAATTTCAATTTAGAAAATTCTCAAACGCCTGCAATGCCGCTCATTCAAGCAGAGGGGATCATCAATCTCAACACCGCCCAAACGCCTTTTATAAATGTCAATAACAGCATGGCCAATAACACGACTTACACTTTATTAAAAAGCAGCCGTTACATTGATTACAATATCAATCCTAATAGCTTGCAATCGTATTTAAAGCTCTATACCTTAATCAATATCAACGGAAACCACATAGAAGAAAAAAACGGCGTATTGACTTATTTGGGCCAACGGGTTTTATTACAAGATAAGGGGTTATTATTAAGCGTAGCGCTGCCTGACTCAAACAACGCTTCTCAAAACAACATTTTAAGCCTTTCTGTTCTTCATGATCAGATTAAAATGTCTTACGGCAACAAGATCATGGACTTTACCCCGCCTACTTTACAAGATTACATTGTAGGCATTCAAGGGCAAAGCGCGCTCAATCAAATTGAGGCTGTTGGGGGGAATAGCGCTATCAAGTGGCTTTCAACATTGATGATGGAAACGAAAGAAAACCCGCTTTTTGCACCGATTTATTTAGAAAACCACTCTTTGAATGAAATCTTAGGCGTAACAAAAGATCTTCAAAACACCGCGAGCTTGATTTCTAACCCTAATTTTAGGGATAACGCTACCAACCTTTTAGAATTGGCGAGTTACACCCAACAAACCAGCCGTTTGACCAAACTCTCTGATTTCAGGACTAGAGAGGGAGAGTCTGCTTTTTCTGAGCGCTTGTTAGAGCTTAAAAACAAGCGTTTTAGCGATCCTAACCCTGGAGAGGTTTTTGTCAAATACTCTCAACCTAGCAAACACCCAAATAACCTTTGGGTTCAAGGGATTGGGGGAGCGAGCTTTATTGCTGGAGGCAATGGCACGCTTTATGGCTTGAATGCGGGCTATGATCGGTTGGTTAAAAATGTGATCCTTGGGGGTTATGTGGCTTATGGCTATAGCGGCTTTAATGGGAATATCATGCATTCTTTAGGTAATAATGTGGATGTGGGGATGTATGCGAGAGCGTTTTTAAAAAGAAACGAATTCACTTTGAGCGCGAATGAAACTTATGGAGGCAATGCAAATAATATCAATTCTTCTAATCCCTTGCTTTCTGTAATCAACCAACGCTACCATTATAGCACTTGGACAACGAGCGTGAACGGGAATTACGGCTATGATTTCATGTTCAAACAAAAAAGCGTGGTGTTAAAGCCTCAAGTGGGCGTGAGCTATCATTTCATAGGCTTGAGCGGGATGAAAGGCAAAATGAATGATGCCGCTTACAAACAATTTCTCATGCATTCAAACCCCTCTAACGAATCGGTTTTAACGCTCAACATGGGGTTGGAGAGCCGTAAGTATTTTGGTCAAAATTCCTATTATTTTGTAACGGCGAGATTGGGTAGGGATCTTTTGATCAAATCTAAAGGCGGCAATACGGTGCGTTTTGTGGGCGAAAACGCTTTATTGTATCGCAAGGGGGAAGTTTTCAATACTTTTGCGAGCGTGGTTACAGGGGGTGAGATGCATTTGTGGCGTTTGGTGTATGTGAATGCGGGGGTGGGGCTTAAGATGGGCTTGCAATACCAAGATATTAATATAACTGGGAACGTGGGCATGCGAGTGGCGTTTTAGCTTTTTTGCTATAATGCTTCGTTCAAATTTTATGGTTAGGTTTTTCCATGTTTAATTATGAAGAGCTGTTTCAAACTCACAAAACCCCTTTTTACCTCTATGATTTTGACAAAATCAAACAGGCTTTTTTAAGCTATAAAGAGGCGTTTAAGGGGCGTAAATCTTTGATTTGCTACGCTTTAAAGGCGAATTCCAATTTGAGTATCCTCTCTTTATTGGCGAATTTAGGGAGTGGGGCAGATTGCGTTTCCATAGGCGAGATATATAGGGCTTTAAAAGCTGGGATCAAGCCTTATAGGATCGTGTTTAGCGGGGTGGGTAAGAGCGCGTTTGAAATAGAGCAAGCCCTAAAACTCAACATTTTATTTTTGAATGTAGAAAGTTTTATGGAATTAACAACGATTGAAACAATCGCCCAGTCTTTAGGGATAAAGGCCAGGATTTCCATTAGAATCAACCCTAACATTGACGCTAAAACGCACCCCTATATTTCTACCGGTTTGAAAGAAAATAAGTTCGGCGTGGGAGAAAAAGAAGCTTTAGAAATGTTTCTTTGGGCTAAAAAAAGCGCGTTTTTAGAGCCTGTTAGCGTGCATTTTCATATCGGCTCACAGCTCTTAGATTTAGAGCCGATTATAGAAGCGAGCCAAAAGGTGGCCAAAATCGCTAAATCTTTGATAGCGCTAGGGATAGATTTGCGTTTTTTTGATGTGGGCGGAGGCATTGGCGTGAGCTATGAAAATGAAGAGACTATCAAGCTTTATGATTACGCGCAAGGGATTTTAAACACGCTTCAAGGCTTGGATTTGACGATTATTTGTGAGCCGGGCCGATCCATCGTGGCTGAGAGTGGGGAATTGATCACGCAGGTTTTGTATGAAAAAAAGGCTCAAAACAAGCGCTTTGTGATCGTGGATGCGGGCATGAATGATTTTTTACGCCCGAGTTTGTACCATGCTAAGCATGCCATAAGGGTTATAACGCCCTCTAAAGGGCGTAAGATCTCGCCTTGCGATGTGGTAGGGCCTGTGTGTGAGAGCAGCGACACTTTTTTAAAAGATGCCCATTTGCCAGAATTAGAGCCAGGCGATAAAATAGCGATTGAGAAGGTTGGGGCTTATGGCTCTAGCATGGCCAGTCAATACAATTCGCGCCCCAAACTCTTAGAATTAGCCCTAGAAGATCACAAAATCAGGGTGATAAGAAAAAGAGAGGCTTTAGAAGATTTATGGCGGTTAGAAGAAGAAGGCTTAAAAGGGGTTTGATCAGATGCAAAAGAATTTGGATGGTCTTTTAGAGAGTTTAAGGGCTGAAATTGATGCGTTGGATAATGGATTGAGCGATCTTTTAGACAAACGCTTAGAAGTGGCTTTAAAAATCGCTCTCATCAAGCAAGAAAGCCCCATTTATTGCCCAAAAAGAGAGCAAGAAATTTTAAAACGACTCAGCCAGAGGGATTTCAAGCATTTGAATGGAGAAATTCTTACGGGTTTTTATGCAGAGGTTTTTAAGATTTCTAGAAAATTTCAAGAAAACGCCCTAAAAAAATTAAAAAAATAAAAGAGAGTTGTTATGTTTGAAAAAATTACCCTAGCGCATAAGGACTTGTTTTCAAGGTTTTTACAAACTCAAAAAATCGTTTTATCGGATGTGAGTTTTACCAATTGCTTTTTATGGCAGCACGCAAGGCTCATTCAAGTGGCTGTGATTAGGGATTGCTTGGTGATTCAAACCACTTATGAAAATCAAAAACCCTTTTATTTCTATCCTATCGGCAAGAATGCGCATGAATGCGTGAAAGAGCTTTTGAATATAGAAAAAAATTTAAGATTCCACTCCCTGACTTTAGAGCAAAAAGACGATTTGAAAGACAATTTTGTAGGGGCGTTTGATTTCACTTACAACAGAGACAGGAGCGATTATGTTTATTCTATTGAAGAACTGATCGCGCTCAAAGGGAAAAAATACCATAAGAAAAAAAACCACTTAAACCAGTTTCTAACCAACTACGCCAATTTTGTTTATGAAAAGATTTCTCCTCAAAATAAAAAGGAAGTTCTAGAAGCCTTTCAAGAATGGTTTTTAGAAAGCCAGACCGATGATATAGGGTTAATTAACGAAAATAAGGGCATTCAAAGCGTGTTAGAAAATTATGAAAGCTTGGATGTGAAAGGGGGGTTGGTTAGGGTTAATGGAGAAATAGTCTCGTTTAGTTTTGGAGAAGTTTTAAACGAAGAGAGCGCACTCATTCACATTGAAAAAGCCCGCGCAGATATTGCAGGCGCGTATCAGATCATCAACCAGCAATTGCTTTTGAATGAATTTAGCCATTTAACTTACGCTAACAGAGAAGAAGATCTAGGATTAGAGGGCTTGAGAAGGTCTAAAATGAGCTATAACCCGGTTTTTTTGATAGACAAATACGAAGCGGTTGCTAGAAATTAAATGATTTTTGGGGATTTTAAATATCAAAAAAGCGTTAAAAAACTCACCGCCACTAATCTTAACGAGCTTAAAAACGCCTTGGATTTCATCTCTCAAAATAGGGGGGATGGGTATTTTGTGGGGTATCTTTTGTATGAAGCGCGTTTAGCGTTTTTAGATGAAAATTTTCAAAGCCAAACCCCTTTTTTGTATTTTGAACAATTTTTAGAAAGAAAAAAATATTCTTTAGAGCCTTTAAAAGAGCATGCGTTTTACCCTAAAATCCACAGCCCTTTAGATCAAGAAACTTATTTCAAGCAGTTTAAAGCCGTTAAAGAACATTTAAAAAACGGCGATACCTATCAAGTGAATCTCACGATGGATTTATTTTTAGACACTAAAGCCAAACTGAAGCGCGTTTTTTGCGAGGTAGCGCACAACCAAAACACGCCTTTTAAGGCTTTGATAGAAAATGAGTTTAGGAGTGTTTTAAGCTTTTCGCCGGAATTGTTTTTTGAATTAGAGTTTTTGGACACAGCGATTAAGATTATTACAAAACCCATGAAAGGCACGATCGCTCGCTCAAATAACCCCTTGATAGATGAAAAAAACCGATTGTTTTTGCAAAATGATGACAAAAACAGAAGCGAAAATGTGATGATTGTGGATTTATTGCGTAACGATTTGAGCCGTTTAGCCTTAAAAAACAGCGTGAAAGTCAATCAATTGTTTGAAATCATCAGCTTGCCTAGCGTGTATCAAATGATAAGCGAGATTGAAGCGAAATTGCCCCTAAAAACCAGCTTGTTTGAGATTTTTAAGGCGTTGTTCCCTTGCGGCTCTGTGACCGGATGCCCTAAAATCAAAACCATGCAAATCATTGAAAATTTAGAAAAACGCCCTAGGGGGGTGTATTGCGGGGCGATAGGCATGGTTGGAGAAAAAAAAGCCCTTTTTAGCGTGCCTATCCGCACTTTAGAAAAAAGAGCGCATGAAAATTTTTTGCATTTAGGGGTAGGGAGTGGGGTAACTTATCAAAGTAAAGCGTCAAAGGAATATGAAGAAAGCTTTTTAAAATCCTTTTTTGTGATGCCCAAAATAGAATTTGAGATTGTAGAGACGATGAAAATTATCAAAAAGGATCAAAAATTAGAGATTAAGAATAAAAACGCTCATAAAGAACGCTTAATGCATAGCGCCCAATACTTTAACTTTAAATACGATGACAATCTTTTAGACTTTGAATTGGAAAAAGAAGGGGTTTTAAGGGTTTTGCTCAATAAAAAGGGCAAGCTCATTAAAGAATACAAAAATTTAGAGCCTTTAAAAAGCCTAGAAATCCGTTTGAGTGAAGCCCCCATTGATAAACACAACGATTTTTTATACCATAAGACCACTTACGCCCCTTTTTATCAAAACGCTCGAGCGCTCATTAAAAAAGGCGTTATTTTTGATGAAATCTTTTATAACCAAAATTTAGAACTCACTGAGGGCGCTAGGAGCAATCTTGTTTTAGAAATCCATAACAAGCTTTTAACCCCTTATTTTAGCGCGGGCGCGTTGAGCGGGACGGGTGTTATGGGATTGTTAAAAAAGGGTCTTATTGAGCATGCTAGCTTAAAATTACAAGACTTGCAAAGAGCGGACAAAATTTATTGCATCAATGCTTTATATGGCTTAGTGGAAGTGAAAATGAAATAACCATAAAAAGTGAAAATGAAATAACCATAAAAAGTGAAAATGAAATAACCATAAAAACAGAGCGGCTAAAACCTCATTTTTTAAAAATAGGTTACCCAATGGAGCAAAAAAGTTAAAACTCGCCCACAATAATCATAATAATTAAAGTTTTCATATTCATTATAAATCCGTTTACACAATTATTTTATAAATTCAAGTAGAGGGTTTGTAGGAGCTCTCATCAAAAAACAAGGAACATAATATGAGACATGGAGATATTAGTAGCAGCCCCGATACTGTGGGCGTAGCGGTAGTTAATTATAAGATGCCTAGACTCCACACTAAAGAGCAAGTGTTGGAAAATTGTCGCAATATCGCTAAGGTGATTGGTGGGGTCAAACAGGGTCTGCCCGGGTTGGATCTGATTATTTTCCCCGAATACAGCACGCATGGGATTATGTATGACAGACAAGAAATGTTTGACACAGCTGCAAGCGTTCCTGGAGAAGAAACTGCAATCCTTGCTGAGGCTTGTAAGAAAAACAAGGTTTGGGGAGTGTTCTCTTTGACTGGGGAAAAACACGAGCAAGCTAAAAAGAATCCTTATAACACTTTGATTCTTGTCAATGATAAGGGAGAGATCGTGCAAAAATACCGCAAAATCTTGCCTTGGTGTCCTATTGAATGTTGGTATCCTGGGGATAAAACTTATGTGGTTGATGGGCCTAAGGGCTTGAAAGTTTCTTTGATCATTTGCGATGATGGCAACTACCCTGAAATTTGGCGCGATTGTGCGATGCGTGGGGCAGAACTCATTGTGCGCTGTCAAGGTTACATGTATCCGGCTAAGGAGCAGCAAATTGCGATAGTGAAAGCTATGGCGTGGGCTAATCAATGTTATGTAGCGGTAGCGAATGCGACCGGCTTTGATGGGGTGTATTCCTATTTTGGGCATTCTAGCATTATTGGTTTTGACGGGCATACTTTGGGCGAATGCGGGGAAGAAGAAAATGGTCTTCAATACGCCCAACTTTCCGTGCAACAAATCCGTGATGCGAGGAAATACGACCAAAGCCAAAATCAACTCTTCAAACTCTTACACAGAGGTTATAGTGGGGTTTTTGCTAGTGGCGATGGGGATAAGGGTGTGGCGGAATGCCCTTTTGAGTTCTATAAAACTTGGGTTAATGATCCCAAAAAAGCTCAAGAAAATGTAGAAAAATTCACCCGCCCAAGCGTGGGTGTGGCCGCTTGTCCTGTGGGCGATTTGCCCACAAAATAAAGGGCAAAAGGAGGGGGCTTTAGAGGCTTAAAAGCCATTTTGATACCTCTTTTAAGAACGCTTAAAAACCGCCAAAAGACTACAAATATTTCGTTAAAGACAAATTATTGATTTTATTCGTGGAAGCCAGAACAGCGTTATAGTTGTTAGTGAGATTGGAAAATTTATTATAAGTTTCTGCCATATCCGTGCCGGTTGTTTCCCCACGAATGCTTTGAACTTGTGTTTTTAAAACTTCATTACGCCTGATAATGTTTTCAAACGCCTTACCATGAGCGCCGTTTTTAGCGATCATTTTTTCTATGTGATCGCTCAAGTGGTCTATAAGGGTGATGCCGTTTTGAATGCCTAGATTACGCATGTCGCTAGAATAAGTATCCCCTAAAGCGTCCGGGCGATAAATCCCTTTTCTTACAGAAGTGATGGTATTTTCTAATTGATCAAAAAAATTCACGCTGGGCTTGTCAATAATGAGAGCGTTATTAGCGTTTAATTTAAGGCTTGGTTTGTCGCTGTGTAAGGCGTTTTGAGAAAAATCATTCGCGTCTTTATCAAAAAGCATGAACTGCATTTTGGTGTTTGAATGCATGTTGTCTTGGATAATAACTTTTCCCTCTTCATTCAAATTGACAGAAAGGTTGTCTTTAGCTTGTTTTAACAATCCAATAAAGCGCTCCTTGCTTTCTTTTGAAGTAGGGTTATCGCTGATTTGTTGGTAGATTGTAGGGTCAATGTTGCTGTAATTGAGCGCGATACTCATCGCATCCATAAGTTGCCTGTAAGTGACTTCATTGGGTTTAGAAGCTTGAATATCAGCGGTTGTGGGGTCATAAAGCGGGATTTTAACGCCATTAGGCAAACTCAAAAAAGCCCCATTATTATCCAAGTTCATTTGCGCTTCCAAAAATAAGCCATTCACATCGTTTAATTTCATGTTAAAAACGCTATTTTCTAAACTCCCCTTAGAGACTTCACTCAGTTTAGTGGAGCCATTAGCCGTGCCATTTTGAGCAATTTGAGCGACATTGCTTTCTAATTTTGCCCCTTCTTTATTGAAATAGGTTTTTTGGTATTCGCTCGCGTTATTCGTAGGAATGCCAGCCACTTCTAACCCTTTATCATCTAGGGTGCTTAAAGCCAAAGAAATGGGCGATTGGTTAGGCGCGTTATCAATGATCCTCAAACGCCCGTTTGTTGCAATTTCCACATCCACTTCATTGTTAAAGCGTTCTTTAATCGCGTCTTTCAAATCTTTAATCGTAGAATTTTTCACGTCTAAAAGAATGGGAATATCCAAATAAACAGGGAGGTTTGGGATTTTAATAGCGCCTGTATCGTCCAAACGGCTGGCATTGATTTTTAAAGTTTTCACGCTATCGCCAAAAATCTCGCTCAATTTAGTGTTTTTGTTGGCTAAAACATTGTCTTTAGTGACAAACACGCTAGGGATTTCAAGCACCTTGGGATTATACATGCTTTGTACCGCTTTAACTTGGCTCAAACTCCTATCCGTTACAAACGCGCTTTTGACGTATTCAGTAACCCTTTTACCGCTCGAACGCAAGGCGTCTAAATCATCAAAATCCCCATCGCTAGAAATCAAGTGGAAGTCTAAATTTTCACTGCCGGGCGTTAGGTTTTTGATCTCAATTTGCCCCCAATTATTCAAACTCACATCCACGACTTTATTTTGCGAAGTGTTCCCGTAAGCATGACCGATTTTATCCAACAAATCGCTCACTTTAGTCGCGCTTTGTTGGTTTTGATAGGCTTTAGAGAGCGCGAATTTTTCTTTAAAACTAGAGCCATCAGGCCTAACGCCTTGCAAATAAAAAAACTCTTTAGGGTCGTTGGTGGGGTCTTTATCGTTATCGCCAATGAGTTCTCGCAAGGTATCGCTGGGTTTAATAAAAACTTCTTCAGGCAATGAAGAACGCTCTAATGCGTCCATCACATCAGGGTGGAGCTTGTTTTGGTTGAGTAATTTAATGTTGGTGGTGATGAGTTTGTGCTTGTCTTTATCCGTGCCTAAAAATAAATCTTGCCCGCTGATATTATAAGGCACAAGGTTATCAGAGCTAATAAGCGCATTTAAATCTTCGCCATTGCCATGGTATTTTCCCTCGCTATCAATAGGGGGTCTATCCACTTTACTGCCCCCAAATAAAAATTCCCCCCCTATGGAGGTGTTAGCGACATTCATCATATGCTCTCTTAAGCGTTCTAAATCGTTAGCGATAGCGGCGCGAGAAGTTTCTGAATGCACATCGTTAGCGGATTGGATGAGTTTGGTTTTAAATGCCTCCATCGTTTTAGAAAATTCTTGCAAGGCTTTGTCGGTATTGAGCGTTGAAGTGTAAGCGTTTTGAGCCACATCAATGCCTTGATCTAAGGTGTTTTCTTCGTATTGGAATTTTAAATTCTGGTTGTTAATGTCGCTGTTTTGATAACCATAACGGATTTTTAGCCCTGAAGCGATCTGGGTGTTAGCGTCGTTGATTTTATTTTGTAAAGCGTTTTGATAGTGATTCATTTGGTTGTATTTTGAGCCAAAGGTAACGCGCATGATCAAATCCTTATTGGTTTTTTAACAAACAAGCGAAAAGTATTCCAAAACAAGTTAATAACAATTGCGAGTGGTTTGAGTGGGGCAATGCGGGGTAATAATGGCGGGTTAAATGGGGTGTTTTTGAGTAAAAAAAATCTTTTAATGTGAATTTAATCTAAATTTAAAGTTAAATTTTAGCAAATACTCACTATAATAAGCGTTTATTTTAAAAAGAGCGTTCAATTTTTAAGGAATAGAAATGTCATACGCAATATTCAAGCATGGCGGTAAGCAGTACAAAGTCGTTGAGGGCGATATTGTTTTACTGGACAAAATGGATAAAGAGCCTAAGGCTTTAGTGGAATTAGTGGAAGTGTTAGCCGTATCCAAAGAGGGCAAGCTCTCTTGCGGGAAACCCTTTGTGAATGGGGCTAAAATTGAAGCGGAAGTGATCAATGAAGGGCGTGGCAAAAAAGTCATCACTTTCAAAAAACGCCGCCGAAAAGACAGCAAAACCAAGCGTGGTTTTAGAAGAGATTTCACTCGTGTGAGAATCACTAAAATTGTAGCCTAAAGGAGTATTAAACAATGGCACACAAGAAAGGTCAAGGGAGCACGCAGAACAACAGAGATTCTGCAGGAAGACGCTTAGGCGTGAAAAAATTTGGCTCAGAATTTGTGAGAGCAGGGAATATTATCGTGCGCCAAAGAGGCACTAAAATGCATCCTGGTAATAATGTGGGCATGGGGAAAGACCATACCTTATACGCGCTCATAGATGGCGTTGTGAAGTTTGAACATAAAGACAGAAACCGCAAAAAAGTTTCTGTGGTTAGTCAAAATTTTGGGGAATAGGGTAACCTTTAAAGACCAATTAAACCTTTGGGTGTTTGTTAAACGCCTATAAACGCAATAAAATATTTATAATTTAGATCTCTATCCTTTATAGAATTTGTTGTGGAGACTGGCTTATGAATAATGTTTTTGTTAAGGGTTTGTTTTTTTTTCTTTTGTTGTTTGGGTTCTTTTTGAAAGCCTCAGAAAGCCCAAACGCTACTCTTAATCCATCTAAAGAAAATGTTTCTGTTGAAGAGCAAAAGCGTTTTGGAGGTGTTTTAGTTTTTGCTAGAGGCGCTGATGGCTCAAGCATGGATCCGGCCTTAGTGACTGATGGCGAAAGCTATGTGGCAACGGGCAATATTTATGACACGCTCGTGCAATTCAAATACGGCACCACAGAAATTGAACCCGCCTTAGCGACAAGTTGGGAAATATCCCCAGATGGTCTTGTATATACCTTTCATTTACGCAAAGGGGTTTATTTCCACCAGACGAAGTATTGGAATAAAAAAGTAGAGTTTAGCGCTAAAGACGTGCTGTTTTCGTTTGAGCGCCAGATGGATAAGGCTAAACGATACTACAGCCCGGGGGCTAAAAGCTATAAGTATTGGGAAGGCATGGGCATGTCTCATATTATTAAGAGCATTGAAGCTTTAGATGATTACACGATCAAATTCACGCTTAATGGGCCAGAAGCGCCGTTTTTAGCCAATTTGGGCATGGACTTTTTGAGCATTTTGAGTAAAGATTACGCTGATTATTTAGAACAAAATAATAAAAAAGACGAGTTAGCCAAAAAACCTGTTGGGACAGGGCCTTTCAAATTCTTTTTATGGAATAAAGATGAAAAAATCATCCTTTTAAAAAATCAAGATTATTGGGGGCCTAAAGCTTATTTGGATAAGGTGGTGGTGCGCACCATTCCTAATTCTTCCACTCGCGCTTTGGCACTGCGGACCGGCGAAATCATGCTCATGACCGGGCCTAATCTCAATGAAGTGGAGCAGTTAGAAAAACTTCCTAATGTCGTGGTGGATAAAAGCCCTGGACTAATCGCCAACTGGCTTTCATTGAACACGCAAAAAAAGTATTTTAACAACCCTTTGGTGCGTTTGGCTATCAACCATGCGATCAATGTGGATGATTATATTAAGGTGATTTATGAAGGTTTTGCCCAAAAAATGGTCAATCCTTTCCCGCCCACCATATGGGGTTATAACTATAATATCAAACCTTATAAATACGATTTGAAAAAGGCTAAAGAGTTACTGAAACAAGCGGGGTATCCTAACGGCTTTAAAACCACCATTTTTACCACTTCCACTCGTAACCCAAAGGGAGCGGTGTTCATACAAGCGAGCCTGGCTAAAATTGGCATTGATGTGAAAATTGAAGTGTATGAATGGGGGGCTTATTTGAAAAGAACGGGATTAGGAGAGCATGAAATGGCGTTTTCAGGCTGGATGGCAGACATTGCGGATCCGGATAATTTCTTATACACCTTATGGAGCAAGCAAGCCGCTTCAGCCATACCCACTCAAAATGGTTCTTTTTATAAGAGCGACGCCTTTTCCGATCTTCTTGTAAAGGCTAAACGGGTTTCGGATCAAAAGGAGAGGGAAGCCCTTTATTTAAAGGCTCAAGAAATCATCCATAAAGATGCGCCCTATGTGCCTTTAGCTTATCCTTATTCGGTGGTGCCGCATTTGTCTAAAGTCAAAGGCTATAAAACGACCGGAGTGAGCGTGAATCGCTTCTTTAAAGTGTATTTAGAAAAATAAAAGGGGTTGCATGCTGAGTTTTATCATCAAGCGTATTTTGTGGGCGATCCCCACGCTGTTTGGGGTGAGTATCATTGTGTTTATGATGGTGCATTTAGTGCCAGGAGATCCGGCGTTAGTGATTTTAGGCGAAAAGGCCAATCAAGCCGCTATTGACGCTTTAAGGGAGCAATTTGGCTTGAATAAGCCCTTGATAGAGCAGTATTTTTTCTTTATCAATAATGTGTTGCACGGCAATTTTGGCGCTTCTATCATGACTGGTGAGCCTGTGATGCATGAATTTTTGCAACGATTCCCGGCTACGGTGGAATTAGCTTTGATCGCTCTATTTATGGCTCTTGTTTTGGGTATTAGCGTGGGCGTGTTAGCCGCGATCAAACGCTATAGCGTGTTTGATTATTCCAGCATGACTTTCGCTTTAGCCGGGATTTCTATGCCGGTGTTTTGGCTAGGGCTTATGCTGATTTATATCTTCAGCGTGCAATTGGGGTGGTTGCCTGTTTTTGGGCGTTTGAGCGATGTGTATTATTTAGATGGCCCTACAGGTTTTTATTTGATAGACAGCTTGATCGCAAGGGATTATGGGGCGTTTGTGGATACGATCAAGCACTTGATTTTGCCTAGCATTGTGTTAGCCACGGTTTCTACTGCTGTTATTGCCAGAATGACTCGCGCGAGCATGGCAGAAGTGTCTAAAGAAGATTACGTGCGCACCGCTAAAGCTAAGGGGTGTAGCTCCTTTAGGGTGATTTTTGTGCACACTTTGCGTAACGCTTTAATCCCTGTAACGACTATCGCAGGCTTGATGTTGGCCGGGCTTTTAGGGGGGAGCATGATAACTGAAACGGTTTTCTCATGGCCTGGGATTGGCAAGTGGATCGTTAATGCGCTCAACCAGCGCGATTTCCCAATTATCCAGTCCATGTCTTTGATCATCGCCATGATGTATATTGGGGCTAATCTCTTGGTGGATATTTTATACGCTTTTATTGATCCTAGAATAAGGTTGTCATAATGGAGTCTTTTAGAGAGTTTATCCAACAATTCAAAAAAAATAAGGCGGCGGTAGTTGGGGCTTGGATTGTGCTTTTATTGGTAATTTGCGCGATTTTTGCGCCCCTTTTAGCCCCGCATGATCCTTATGTCCAAAACGCACAAGATCGCCTTTTAAAACCTATATGGGAGCATGGGGGGAATGCTAAATACCTTTTAGGCACCGATGATTTGGGGCGCGATATTTTGAGCCGCTTGGTTTATGGGGCTAGGATTTCTTTAACCATAGGGATTGTTTCTATGGGGATTGCAGTCTTTTTTGGCACGATATTAGGGCTAATAGCGGGGTATTTTGGGGGGAAAACAGATGCGATTATCATGCGTATCATGGACATTATGTTCGCTTTACCCTCTATTTTATTGATCGTGATTGTGGTCGCTGTGTTAGGGCCTTCGCTCACTAACGCCATGCTCGCTATTGGGTTTGTAGGCATTCCTGGGTTTGCACGATTGGTGCGCAGCTCTGTGCTAGGCGAAAAAGAAAAAGAATACGTGATCGCTTCTAAAATCAATGGCTCTTCGCATCTTCGTTTGATGTGTAAGGTGATTTTCCCTAATTGCATCATCCCTTTGATCGTGCAAACGACAATGGGTTTTGCTTCCACGGTTTTAGAAGCGGCCGCGCTGAGCTTCTTAGGTCTTGGGGCCCAACCTCCCAAACCTGAATGGGGAGCGATGCTGATGAACTCCATGCAATATATCGCTACCGCTCCTTGGATGCTCGTTTTCCCTGGGGTGATGATTTTTTTAACGGTCATGAGTTTTAATTTAGTAGGCGATGGCATCATGGACGCTTTAGATCCTAAACGGGTCTCTTAAAAGGAGCTTGCATGATTTTAGAAGTTAAAGATTTAAAAACTTATTTTTTCACCGATAAGGGCGTGAATAAAGCAGTAGATGGCGTGAGTTTTGGCTTGAAAAAGTCTCAAACGCTTTGCATTGTAGGGGAGAGCGGGAGCGGAAAAAGCATCACTTCGCTTTCTATTTTAGGGTTGATTGAAAAACCGGGTCAAATTGTGGGAGGGAGCATTCAATTTTTAGGGCAGGATTTGTTGCAGCTCAAAGAAAAGCAAATGCAAAAAGAAATCAGGGGTAAAAAAATTGGCATGATCTTTCAAGAGCCTATGACAAGCTTAAACCCTTCCTACACGGTGGGGTTTCAAATCAATGAAGTGCTGAAAATCCACCACCCTAACCTTAATAAAAAAGAACGCTTAGAAAGGGTGGTCTATGAGTTAGAGCGTGTGGGCATCCCCCATGCAGGGGATAAATACCACGAATACCCTTTCAATCTCAGCGGGGGGCAACGCCAAAGGGTGATGATCGCTATGGCTATGGTGTGTGAGCCTGAAATCTTGATCGCTGATGAGCCTACGACAGCGTTAGATGTAACCATTCAAGCGCAGATTTTGGAATTGATGAAAGAGTTGCAACAAAAAAAAGGCACTTCTATTTTGTTTATCACCCATGATTTAGGCGTGGTGGCGCAAATCGCTGATGAAGTGGTGGTGATGTATAAAGGGCATGTGGTGGAGCAAGCGAGCGCGAAAGAGCTTTTTGCTGATCCAAGACACCCTTATACCAAAGCTCTTTTGAGTGCGATCCCTAAACCGGGCAAAGAATACCGCAAAAAACGCTTAGAAACCGTGGATGAAAATACAGATTATTTGAGTTTTCCAAAGGAGTTGCGATGAAGCTCTTAGAAATTAAAGAATTGAAAAAATCTTATGCGATAGACAGGGGGTTATTCAAACCCAAGAGGATCATCCATGCACTCAATGGGATCAGTTTTGAGGTGGAACAAAATGAAGTTTTAAGCATTGTGGGGGAGAGCGGTTGCGGGAAAAGCACGACAGCCAAAATTTTAGCTGGGATTGAAAGGCAAGATAGCGGGGCGATTTATTTCAATGGCAAGCGCCATTTGCATTTTAGCAAACAGGATTGGTTTGATTACCGCAAAAAGGTGCAAATGATTTTTCAAGACCCTTATTCTAGCCTGAACCCTCGCTGGAAAGTGGGCGAGATCATCGCTGAACCCTTGCTTTTAAATTCTCATTTTTCAAAAAAAGAAATCAAAGCAAAAGTGCTAGAGATCATGCAAAAAGTGGGCTTGAAATTAGAATGGATCGATCGTTACCCTCACCAATTTTCAGGCGGTCAAAGGCAACGGATTGGCATTGCTAGGGCACTCATTTTGCACCCTAGCGTGGTGATTTGCGATGAGCCTGTGTCTGCGTTAGACGTGTCCATTCAAGCGCAAGTGTTGAATTTGCTCTTGGATTTGCAAAAAGAAATGGGGCTGACTTATATTTTTATCAGCCATGATTTGGGGGTGGTGGAGCATATAAGCGATAAAATCATCGTAATGAATCAAGGGCAAATCGTAGAAACGGGGGATGTGGATAGCGTGATAAGCGCTCCAAAGCACCCTTATACGCAAAAATTACTCAATGCGGTGCCGCATTTGGAAAAATCCATGCAAAGATTTGCCAAATAAAAGAAAGGATATTTAAGCCGTGTTTGTAGATAGCGTGGAAATCATCATCGCTTCAGGTAAGGGGGGGCCTGGAATGGTGAGTTTTAGGCGAGAAAAGTTTGTCATCAAAGGAGGCCCTGACGGGGGCGATGGAGGCGATGGAGGCGATGTGTATTTTGAAGTGGATAACAATACCGACACTCTAGCGAGTTTTAGAGGCACCAAACACCATAAGGCTAAAAACGGGGCTCCAGGAGGCACACGAAATTGCGCGGGCAAAAAGGGCGAAGACAAGATCATTGTTGTGCCACCAGGAACGCAAGTTTTTGTAGGTGATAAGTTGTGGCTTGATTTAGTGGAACCTAAAGAAAGGGTGTTAGCCTTAAAAGGAGGCAAGGGGGGGTTAGGGAATGCGCATTTTAAAAGCGCGACTAAACAGCAACCCACTTACGCGCAAAAAGGCTTAGAGGGGGTTGAAAAATGCGTGCGTTTGGAATTAAAGCTCATTGCTGATATAGGGTTGGTGGGCTTCCCTAATGCGGGTAAATCCACGCTCATTTCCACCATCTCTAACGCTAAGCCTAAAATCGCTAATTATGAATTTACGACTCTAGTGCCTAATTTAGGGGTTGTGAGCGTGGATGAAAAAAGCGGATTTCTAATGGCGGATATTCCTGGAATTATTGAAGGGGCTAGTCAAGGAAAAGGCTTAGGGATTAGCTTTTTAAAGCATATTGAACGCACCAAAGTTTTAGCTTTTGTTTTAGACGCTTCCAGGTTGGATTTGGGTATTAAAGAGCAATACCAACGCTTGAGGTTGGAGTTGGAAAAATTTTCACCCGCTTTGGCCAATAAGCCTTTTGGGGTGTTGCTCAATAAATGCGATGTTGTAGAAGGTATTGATAGCATGACGAAGGATTTTTGCGCCTTTTTAAACTTAGAAGCACAAAAATTAGAGGCGTTTGATTTAGAGCCGTATTTAGGGTTTTTGCACCCCAATTTAACCAGCGATTTTGAAAAACACCCTAATGAAAAATCCGCGCTCTTTGTTTTACCCCTTTCAGCGGTTAGCGCTCTTAATACGCATGCGCTTAAATTTGTGTTGTTAAAAGCGTTACCCTAAAAACGCTATTTTTAAACCAATCCATTAAAATAAAGGTGAGAGATGAAAAGATTTGTTTTATCCTTATTGCTCATTTGCGTTCAAGCTTACGCCAAGCAGGATTACTTTTTTAGGGATTTTAAATCTAGAGATTTGCCCCAAAAACTCCATCTTGATAAAAAGCTCTCCCAAACAATACAGCCATGCGCGCAACTTAACGCGTCAAAACACTACACTTCTACCGGGGTTAGAGAGCCTGATGCCTGCACAAAGAGTTTTAAAAAATCCGCCACCATGTCCTATGACTTAGCGCTAGGCTATTTAGTGAGCCAAAACAAACAATACGGCTTAAAAGCTATAGAAATTTTAAACGCTTGGGCTAAAGAGCTTCAAAGCGTGGATACTTATCAGAGCGAGGATAATATCAATTTCTACATGCCTTATATGAATATGGCTTATTGGTTTGTCAAAAAGGCGTTTCCTAGCCCAGAATATGAAGATTTTGTCAAGCGGATGCGCCAGTATTCTCAATCCGCTCTTAACACTAACCATGGGGCGTGGGGCATTCTCTTTGACGTGAGCTCTGCACTAGCGTTAGATGATCATGCCCTTTTGCACAATAGCGCTAATCGGTGGCAGGATTGGATATTTAAAGCCATAGATGAGAATGGGGTTATTGCTAGCGCGATCACTAGGAGCGATACGAGCGATTATCATGGGGGCCCTACGAAAGGCATTAAAGGGATAGCTTATACCAATTTCGCGCTTCTTGCACTAACCATATCAGGCGAATTGCTTTTTGAGAACGGGTATGATTTGTGGGGTAGTGAGGCCGGAAAAAGGCTCTCTGTAGCGTATAACAAAGCCGCAACATGGATTTTAAACCCTGAAACTTTCCCTTATTTCCAGCCTAACCTTATCGGGGTGCATAACAACGCCTATTTTATTATTTTAGCTAAATACTATTCTAGCCCTAGTGCAAATGAGCTTTTAAGACAAGGCGATTTGCATGAAGATGGTTTCAGGCTCAAACTCCGATCGCTGTGAATCTTTTAAAGTTCAAGCTAACTTGAGTGGGTTTTTTAAATCTTCTTAAGTTATTGGCACCAGTTTTTCTTACTTCGTGTTTTTAACTTCTCTATGAATGGTTAGGAGTGTTTGGTCCAGTCGGCATTATTTACAAAAAGAGTTTAAAATAAACGCAATTGTATCTCTAGGCTGTATTTAGAGTGCAAATGATTATCAAAATGAATTATTTTAGCTGTAAGCATGCTTGTTTACACTAAAATAATAAGCGTTATTGATAAGACCACATTAAAGGATAATGAATGAAAAAAATGGTTTTGGTATCGGTTTTACTAGCAGGGTTTTTACAAGCGGTGAATTTGGATTTATCTTCAGCTAAAACGACATGGACAGCCTTTAAAACTAAGGCTAAAACACCAGTAAGTGGGAGTTTTGAAAGCATCACTTATAAACTGGGTAAATCTCAAGATAGTTTAAAAACCCTTTTAGAAGGGGCGAGTGCGAGCATGGATAGCTTGAAAGTCAATTTAGGCGATGACACTAAAAACAAAAATGTTAAAGAAGCTTTTTTCGCTCTTTTTAAAAACACTAACATTAAAGTAACCTTTAGAAATGTGATAGAAGGCGATCATGCAGGTTCTCTCACGGCTTATGTGAGGATGAATGAAAAGCTGGTGAAAGTGCCTATGCAATACACGATTGCTGAGGATAAGCTCGTGGTTAAAGGGGTCTTGGATCTATTGAATTTTGGCTTGAAAAACGAGTTAGCGAGCTTGGCTAAACGATGCGAGAGTTTTCATGAGGGCTTGACTTGGTCGCAAGTGGAGATCCAATTTGAAAGCATGATTAAGGGATAATTTAAATCATGGAGTTGTTGCACAGTATTAATGATTTTAATGAAGCTAAGCAAGTGATCGCTGGGGGGGTCAATTCGCCCGTAAGAGCGTTTAAGAGCGTTAAAGGCACTCCGCCTTTTATCTTAAAGGGTAAGGGAGCGTATCTTTATGATGTGGATAACAATCATTATATAGATTTTGTGCAAAGCTGGGGGCCTTTGATTTTTGGGCATGCGGATGAAGAAATTGAAGAAAATATTATTAATGTATTAAAAAAAGGCACTTCTTTTGGCGCTCCCACGGAGTTAGAAACCACTTTAGCTAAGGAAATCATTTCTTGTTATGAAGGCTTAGATAAGGTGCGTTTAGTGAATAGCGGCACAGAAGCGACCATGAGCGCAATACGACTCGCTAGAGCTTATAGCCAAAAAGACGATTTGATCAAGTTTGAAGGGTGCTATCATGGGCATAGCGACTCTTTATTAGTGAAAGCGGGTAGCGGGTGCGCTACTTTTGGATCGCCTTCTTCTTTGGGCGTGCCAAACGATTTTAGCCAACACACTCTAGTGGCCCGTTATAACGATCTAAACTCCACAGAAGAATGCTTCAAAAAAGGCGATGTGGGTTGCGTCATCATTGAACCCATTGCCGGGAACATGGGGTTAGTGCCGGCTCAAAAAGAGTTTTTATTGGGCTTAAAGGCCTTGTGTGAAAAATACCAAGCGGTGCTGATCTTAGATGAAGTGATGAGCGGGTTTAGAGCGAGTTTGAGCGGTTCGCAAGAATTTTATGGCGTGGTGCCGGATTTGGTAACCTTTGGTAAGGTGATAGGTGCAGGGCTTCCTTTGGCGTGTTTTGGGGGGCGTGCGGAAATTATGGACTTGCTTTCGCCTATTGGAGGCGTGTATCAAGCCGGCACATTAAGCGGTAACCCTTTGGCGGTGTGTGCAGGGTTGAGTGCATTGTATAAAATTAAAAGAGACAAAACCCTTTATGCTCGCTTAAACGCTTTAGCCGTTCGTTTGACTCAAGGTTTAAAAAAGAGTGCTCAAAGCTATAACATCGCTTTAGAGACGCTCAACAGAGGGAGCATGTTTGGCTTTTTCTTTAACGAAAATGCGGTGCACGATTTTGATGACGCTTTAAAAAGCGATACGGAAATGTTTGCAAAATTCCACCAAAAAATGCTCTTTAAGGGCGTGTATTTGGCGTGTTCAAGCTTTGAAACCGGCTTTATTTGTGAGCCTATGACTGAAGAGATGATTGATTTTACGATCGCAAAGGCCGATGAAAGTTTTGATGAAATCATAAAGGGTGTGTGAATTTTTTGAAAAAGCCAAAGTATTATAAATTCATAGAGGGGGCGAATTATTTGAGTTTGGGGCTTTCTATGGTCATAGCGATCCTTATGGGCGTGGCTATAGGCTATGGGCTTAAAAAACTCACCCACATTTCGTGGCTTTTTTGGCTTGGGGTTATTTGGGGTGTGTTAGCGAGCTTTCTCAATGTCTATAAAGCTTATAAAAACATGCAAAAAGACTATGAAGAATTAGCCAAAGACCCTAAATACACACAAAACAAAACAAAATAAATACCATAAAAGCCCATGTGCCAAATCCAATGCTTGCTTATTTTACTTTCTATCAATATAGTCAGCGCGATCATTGTTTATTTTTTCCAAGCATTTCATGGGTTTTTGAATTTTGAAGGGGGGTTTTTGGGATTTTTTATCGTGGCGTTGTCTTCGTATTACGGCGTTAAAAAGCGTTTGGATTTGAGGAAACAAAATTCAGCAGAAAAAGAAGAAAAGCAAAAATTCCAAAAATTCGCCCTGGGTTTGGAAATGTCTTTCAATGTGTGGCGTTTAGGGGGGTATGGGGTTTTACTAGGCATTTTAGGAGCACTTTTATTCTTGAATCTTTTTAACGGGTTAATCTTTCTTATCGGCGTGTTTGTGAGTTCGCTCTCTAGCGCGTTATTGCGATTTTTAAAAAACAGGTAGGTTTATCGCTGTTTTGATAAGTTTTGACACGAATTAGTATTGATTTTAACCCCTTTAACCCTCTTTTAATTTCTAATCCTATACAATAAAAACAAAAATGGGAGTGGATCTTGAAAACAAAAAATCCCGCTAAAAGAATCCTAAAAACCGCCGTGATTCAAATGCAATCCAAATCCTACGCCTTAAATGAAAACTTGCAATTAGCGCTCAATCTAGCCAAAGAAGCCCACAACAAAGGCGCGAATCTCATTGTTTTACCGGAATTGTTTGATAGCGGTTATTGCGTGAATGATAAGGATGCAGATTTTGGGATAGATTTTAAAGCCCTAAAGCATGGCGAAAAAACGCTAAAAAACGAGTCGTTGAGCGCGTTGAGCGGTTTTGCAAAATCTAATAAAGTGCATCTAGTGGCGTGCAGCATTGAAAAAACGAATCAAAAACTCTACGACAGCGCTTATATCGTTTCACCAGAAGGTAAAATCGTTGGCAAACACCGCAAGATTTATTTGTGGGGCGATGAAAAATCGCGCTTCAAAAGGGGTAAAAAATACGAGGTTTTTACGCTGGATTTTGGGGATTTTAGCGCGAAAGTGGGTTTGCAAATTTGCTATGAAATCGGCTTTGGCGTGGGCGCGAATCTTTTAGCGTTACAAGGGGCGGAGATTTTAATCTATCCTAGTGCGTTTGGCAAAGCTAGGGCTTATAACTGGGATTTATTGAGCATGGCTAGAGCGTTAGAAAATGGCTGTTTTGTGTGCGCGTGCAATCATAGTGGGGAAGAAACTAACCCTAAATTAAAACAAACGCTAGAATTTGCCGGTGATTCAAGAATCATCGCACCCAATGGGAAAATCATCGCGCAAGCCACTAAACTCAATGAGGTCATTATCGCCGAAATGGATTTAAACGAAGTGGCACTGCAACGCCAAAAAATCCCTTATTTACAAGATTTTGACACCAAACTCACCAAAAAGGGGTTTGGAAAACTCACTTAAAAAGGAGCGATTATGGCAAAAGAAATTTTAGTGGCTTATGGTGTGGATATTGATGCGGTGGCTGGTTGGTTAGGGAGCTATGGTGGGGAGGATTCGCCTGATGATATTTCGCGCGGGCTTTTTGCAGGGGAAGTGGGGATCCCACGGCTTTTGAAATTGTTTAAAAAATACCATCTCCCGGCGACTTGGTTTGCGCCGGGGCATTCTATTGAAACTTTTCCAGAGCAAATGAAAATGATCGTGGATGCAGGGCATGAAGTGGGCGCGCATGGGTATTCGCATGAAAACCCTATCGCTATGACGGCCAAGCAAGAAGAAGATGTTTTGTTAAAAAGCGTTGAATTGATTAAAGATCTCACCGGCAAAGCCCCCACAGGCTATGTGGCGCCGTGGTGGGAGTTTTCTAATATCACTAATGAATTGCTTCTAAAACACGGCTTCAAATACGACCACTCGCTCATGCACAATGATTTCACGCCCTATTATGTGCGCGTGGGGGATAATTGGAGCAAGATTGATTATAGTTTGGAAGCCAAGGATTGGATGAAGCCTTTAATCCGTGGGGTGGAAACCGATCTGGTGGAAATCCCTGCGAACTGGTATTTGGATGACTTGCCGCCGATGATGTTTATCAAAAAATCCCCCAATAGTTTTGGTTTTGTAAGCCCGCACGATATAGGGCAAATGTGGATCGATCAATTTGATTGGGTTTATCGTGAGATGGATTATGCGGTGTTTAGCATGACAATCCACCCTGATGTGAGTGGGCGTCCGCAAGTGTTGCTCATGCATGAAAAAATCATTGAGCATATCAACAAGCATAAGGGCGTGCGTTGGGTAACATTCAATGAAATCGCTGATGATTTCTTAAAACGAAACCCTAGAAAAAAATAGCGGTAACGCCAAAAAGATTTTTGGCGTTTGATTAAAAGGTTGAAAGATGTGCGTTTTATGCGGGGAGCTTATCAGTTCTTTTCATTGGACCGATGGGACCGATGGGACTGATGGGAGTTTGAGGGGGCAAAATGCGGTAATTAGCGTCAATGAAAACGCTAGAGAACGCAAAAGAGCGCGGCTCAAACGAGTAAGATTGCTCAATCAAATCCTGGCGTTTTATGGGCTAAAAATTGATGATTGGCAAGGCGCGAAGTTTGTGCTGTGCGATCAAAAAGGACAGAGCGTGATCGTGAATGATTTAGGCGATTTGTGGGATAAGGCGCAAAAATTAGCCAAAAAAGAGATGGATGCGCTAGATTCTAATTTATTAGCGTTTTTAAACCAACAGACACACGCCACTCACTGATGCCCAAAATCCCTATCACGCTCATCACCGGTTTTTTAGGCAGCGGTAAAACGAGTTTTTTAAGCGAATATTTAAACCAAATAGATCACCAAGGCGTTGCCCTTATTATCAATGAAATCGGTCAAGCCGCTTTGGATCAGCGCATCTTAAGCGTTCAATATTGCGGTGAAAAAATGCTCTATCTTAACGCAGGGTGCGTGTGTTGCAACAAACGCATGGATTTAGTGGAGTCTTTAAAAGCCACGCTCAACAACTATGAATGGCGCGGCGAAATGTTAAAGCGCATCATCATTGAAACCACCGGTTTAGCCAACCCGGCGCCGATTTTATGGACGATTTTGAGCGACACTTTTTTAGGGGCGCATTTTGAGATTCAAAGCGTGGTGGCTTGCGTGGATGTTTTGAATGCTAGAGAGCATTTAACCAACAATGAAGCTAAAGAGCAAATCGTTTTTGCTGATAGCGTTTTATTGACCAAAACGGATTTGCAAAATAACAGCGCGGCTTTAATCAAATTAAAAGAGCGGATACAAGCCATTAACCCCAGCGCGGAAATTTTTGACAAGAGAGCGATAGACTATGAGAGCCTCTTTTCACGCAACAATAGGGCGCAAAATTTTATGCCAAGAATGCCAAAAGATTCGCACTCGCAGGGCTTTGAAACTTTAAGCATTACTTTTGAAGGCACAATGGAATGGAGCGCGTTTGGGATTTGGCTGAGTTTGTTGTTGCATCAATACGGCACGCAGATTTTACGCATAAAGGGGATTATTGATGTTGGAAGCGATTTTTTGGTGAGTGTTAACGGCGTGATGCATATAATTTACCCGCCCAAGCACATTTTAAAGGATAAAAACGGCTCTAACCTCGTTTTTATCATGTGCCATTTAGAGCGTGAAAAAATCTTAAATTCCTTAAAGGGTTTTAAGGAATTTCTTGGCATCAAGGGTTTTGAAACCCCATAATTTTTCTATTTATTGGTAGCTGGTTGCATTTTAATAGGGAAAAGAACGATGAAGCTTAAAACCAAACACACCCCACAAATAACAAAAATCAAAAGATAGCCCAAATCCCCTAAAAAGATCGTAAAGAGATACGAAAAAAGCGCTTGGAAAATGCCAAAAGAAAACACCACCCACGAAGACGCTTGAGCGAAATGCTTGGCGCCTGCAATTTTTAAAGCCATCATGCTGAATAAATTGATATTGGCGGTTGTGGCCGCTCCCATTATGAAGATGCTTAAATTGAGTAAAGAGATTTGGTGGAAAAAAATGGGCAAAAAGCATGCGATGGATTTTAAAATAAGGATAAAGATGTTGGCGTTTTTAGCCCCTAGCTTTTGAGCCATGGGACCGCTGATTAAAGAGCCAAGCGTAGCCCCAAAACCAAAAAACGCCCATGAAGTTCCAGCGATAGTGGGGGAGATATTTAAATGACGGATCAAATAATCCACCCAAAAAAGCGTGTGCGGTAAAAAACCAATCGCATTGAGCGCGCAAGAAATCAGCAATAACCACAAATGAAAGGGGATTTTAAACGTGCTTTCTTCTTTTTTAACGGATTTTTTCCTTAAAGAACGGGTTTTTAACCCAATCAAGGAAAGGATAAAAGCTATCAAGCAACTGCCCCCTAAAAAAATCCATGCCCATTTGATGTTATAAGAGCTGATCCAAGGCAGAACAAACCCGCTAAAGACAGATCCAATGCCTACAGCGCTAAAAATAAGCCCTCCCACTAAGGCTTTTTTATGTTCTTTGACATAGGGCAAAGAGAGAGGAGCGACTAAAATCATTAACGCGCTGCTGGCCACACCAGCAATAAAACGCCAGATCCAAAGCCAAAAGAAAGGGATAGTATCAAAATAACAGATTAAAAAACTCAAAGCGATCAAGAAAAAACTGATTTTAGCGATGCTTTCTAATGACATTAACGGACTTAAGAATTGGATTAAAAAACTCCCAAAAACATAGCCCATTAGCACCGCAATACCTAATTGGAAGCTTTGGTGGGGGGTCAAGCTCCCTGATAAAATGAGTAGGGGGATTAAAACCACATAGCCAAAACGAGCCAGGCCGTTAGACACAAAAACCCCTAAAAAGCAAACAAACACGCGCATTTTGATCCTTAACAAACGACAAGTTATAAAAAACAAGATCTTGTATTATATTGAAACTTGTTAATTGATAGCACATAATAAAAGCGAGATAAGAATAAATTGAAAGAGTGTTCTTTATCAATACCCGTATTATTAAAGAGGCTACACGATTGAATAAAAAAGAGTTGGTTATTGGCGTTATAGAGCTTGTTTTAAAAGCGCTTCATAAAAACAGGGATTCTACTAGAATAAAGCTTCTTTGCGGTGGTTTTCATTGGTGGAATAAAGACTAATAACTATGGGCTAGGCTTAAAAAGAGCATCGTTGAGAAAAAAGATTAAAATTAAAAAACTTTGTTTGGTGGAAAAAATTAAAAAAGTTTAGAAAAATAAAAACTTTATGAAAAGATTAAAAAGCGAGTGAGAAGTCAGTGAAAAAATCAGTGAAAAAAGATTAGCCCCCCAAAAAGAGAATTTAAAAAAAGAAAGGGTTCAAAAAAAGGGAGTTTAAAAGAAATCCCCCAAAACAAAGGGTTCAAAAAAACCCCCTTAAAAAAGGGAGTTTAAAAAGGGGTTTAGCTTCTAGTAAGCGAACACATAGTTGAGATAGACGCTATAAAGCCTTCTGTATTGCAAGGTAGTGCCTAGCAAAGAATAGTAATTCGTGTTGATCGTGGGGATCTTCACGCCTAATTCCATGCCATGTTGCGTGCTATGATCAGCGCCTCTTCTCTTATTTCTAGCGAGATTGGTCCTTAAGCCCAGATTGAACAAGAATTGGAAGTTAGAGGTGTTGATTTTAGCTTTATAGTAGTTATTCACATTCGTTAAATTCACATATTGAGAATTAAGCCATGAAGTCCCGGCTAGTTGGATACCGCCAAACGCGCCAAAAGAAATCTTGTTGTGTTTAGTGGCTTTATCGTTGATGAAATTCACTAACAAATCGCTCCCCACGCCATAAGTCCAAACGTCAGAAGAGGCGTTGAAAAATTGGGATTTATTATAGGTGTGGTTGTAATCCACAAAGCCGTAGTATCTTAAGCCCCACCATTTCTTTTCCCCAAAGAATTGCTTATAGCCCACTTGAAAGCCGATCCCGTTCATCGCGCCGTTATTGGTGGTAGAAGCGGCGATCAGACCGGCGCGTCTGAAAGGGTTACTGCCGAGTTCTTGACTCCTGGATTGCACTTGAGAATGGATGTTGGAGTCAATGTAGTAGTTATCCTGTATGCCTTGCGGGCTATTAGGGTTAGTCTTTTTGCTCACCACATTTTGTAAAGATTGAGCGTCAGGCAAGCTTGAAATGGCTGCTGTGATGCTGTCATAGTGTTCGCCTAGCTTTTTATACTGGCCGCTGAAATTCGCTAAAGTGTAGGCGAGGTTTCGCGCGTTATGGATTTGCTCCGCTTGGTCGCCAAAATGAGCGATGCTGTCTTTTAGATTCGTTACGGTCTCTCCCACATACGCGCAACCGGCTCCCCAAGTGTTAGAAGTCACCGTGCCAGGTGGCGTGCCACGGAGATTGCCGTCGCTACCCTTTTCATGACACACCCCTAAAGAGTCTTTAACAAACGCTGCAGGGATTCTTTCAAAGTCTTTCACCACTGCTTGAGCGCGGTTTAAAATCTCCGCTTGCGCTTTGGCGTTAGCGAACATGCTTTGGGCGAAGTTGGCGTCTTTATAGGGGTTGAATGTCTTCCCTGTGTCTAGGTTGTGCTGGTTTTGCGCGTTGGCAGCAACGATCTTGGATTGCTCTACGGCTATTGCAGCGTTTTTGATCATGTCTTGAATCGCGCTGATTTCATTTTTAAAAATCCCACACGCGCTCCCATCGCCTTTATCTATCCCAGCCCATAAACTATTGCCACCGCCTGCACCTCCATTACTCAACCATGGGCATGCTTCATTAATAGTGGTCAAAATAATGCTCGCTTGTTGCAAAAGCTCTTGAGCGTTGTTGGAGACTTTGATGTCTTCTTTAATTTCTTTATACTCCCCATTCACCCACTTGATTGAAACAAATCCGTTAGTCCATGGGAATTTCCATCTTTCTCCTGGCTGGACGCTATCATTTTTTTTCCCTTTAATTTCAAAATTAAGTTCTTTGGTGTCGCTTAAGGCAGGAATATCTTGCCCGCTGCTCCCAAAAGCCTTTTGGATGATTTGATAAGCTTTATTGATTTTCGCGTAATTTTCAGTGGAGATACCGCTCCCCTTTCCTGGTTCATAAAATGAATCGCAAGTAATGGTAGTCCCCCCATTTGATGGTGTGTTTTCAAAGGTTTGAACGCCCCCATTTTTATCTTTGTTAGAGCCAGGGCCGCAAACGCTGATCGAATAGCTCATGACTTGCCACAACCCCGCTGCCGCATTCAAGCTCAAAAGCACCGCTTGATACGCCGAGGAATTCTTTTTATCATTGATTAAATTCTTTGCGCTCGCGTTCAAATTGCCCCTTGCGTTATTGATAGCGTTGGGGTCGGCGGACTGCCTAATAAGAGTGTTTAAAACGCTGTAATTCGTTAAAAGATTGTTCAATCTTTCATAGCTGTCTGAGAGATCTTGAATGCCTTTAGTGTTTTTCACCATTTGAGCGGATTCGCCGATTTGATAGCCGGCACTCACAAAAAAGCCGTTGTCTTCAGCGCTTAAAGCGGAAACTAAAAGCGAACCTAAGGTTAATGACAGAAATTTTTTCTTCATGTTTTCTCCTTTTATTACTTGAAATAAGATTGATTTTATCTGTAAATCTTGCGGAAGTGTGTCTTTAAGTGAAACCATACCGCAAGCTTTCGTTAATATAGTATAAATTAATGGGATTTTGACATTAATTGGGCGTTTTTGCCCTTTCAAAAAAAAAAAAAAAAAAAGGTTTTTGTGGAGTTTCTAAACAAATATTAAACCAATAAGGGTAATTTTTAAAGGAATGAGGTTGTTTGAATAGAAGTAACTATAAAAAGTTTAGTTATTTTGTTGGATTGTTTTGGTGCGATATTTATTTTTATGACTTGATGATCGTATTTGATAAAAAAGAGTCTTTGATAAAATCTTAAACTTAATGGGCTTTTTGCTTGTTTTGTAAAAAGACAGAAACATTCAAAGCGTAGCACTAAAAAAAGGGGTCAATAAGGCGTTTATGATACCATTTATCCCAAACACTAAGGCGTTTGGGAAATATTTCTAAATGGTTTTGAATAAAAGGTTTATTTTTTGTGAGCGAAATTGTGTGGGTTGCCTTTATCCCCAACATAAGCGATTTTGTCGCCTAAAATGTCATAAGCTTGACCAAAGCCTTTCACAAAACGCCCTTCTTTGAAATCCAATGCGATCAAATGGAAATCTTGCATGGTGCGGATGGTTTTAATGCCCCCAGCGCCACCGGTTTTTTCAACGAAAGAATCAAACGCTTTGTCAAACTCCGCCCCTCTCTCAATAAAACGAGCGTTGGTTTTATAACGCAAGCGTTTCCTCAAAATGGCTGATTTAGCCTTGCTCTCGTCTTCTAAAAACATCACTTCCACATTATGGGGGTTGTTTTTAAGGCCTGCAAAATGCTCAGCCACTTCGCTCACATAAATGTAGTATTGTTTGCCATCGCTCATTAAAGGCGCATAAGAGCATACCACATGCCCATTAGGGTGTAAAGTCGCCAAACAAACAGAATCAAAGCCTTCTTTAAAAGCCTTAACCTCTTCTTCCACGCCTTTTAAGTCATGGGTTTTTTCCACGCTTTGGCACAATTCAATGATAGCGTTTTTGTAGTCTTTGGGGTCTTTAACTTCGTGGTTAAATTCAATCCTTAAGGTTTGATTGTGGTTATAACCAATCACAATACCTTGAGAATCCACGCTTTTAAAGGCGACATTTTCAGCGTGATGGACTTGCCCGAATTTTTTCAACAAGCCTTTCATGTCTTCAACATGGTGAGCGTTCATGTGTTCTATAATACGATTAAGCAAAATATTCTCCTTATTTTTTATAAATAATGAGAATATTATAATCAAAAAAACTAATTTTGAGCTTAATCTTTGACTGAAATCCTGGTTTTTATCTCTATGCCTAAAAGTTTGAAAGCGTTAGTCAAACTCAAGCTCACCATTAAACAAATTTTTAAAAGCTCTTTAGCTTTAGGGGTGTCTAAGATTTTACCGGCATTATAGAAGCGGTGGAATTCTGAGGCGAGGGTTTTTGCGTATTCGCACATTTTTTGCAATCCGTATTCTTCAAAAGAGGATTCAATTGCTTTAGGCAAGCTTAAAGCGCTAAAAAGCAGGTATTTTTCTTCAGCGTTTAAATTGGTTAAAGGGGTTTGCAAAATTTCTTCTTTAGAAAAGGGCGATTTTTCTAGCATGGTGTGGATGCGCGAGTTAGCGTAATGGATGTAGTAGATAGGGTTTGAGCTGTCTTGCTTTTTTAAAGTATTGACATCAAATTCTAAATGGGTGTCAAGCCGTTTGCTCAAAAAAATAAACCTTAAAGCGTCTTTACCCACATCATCAATCACATCTTTAATCAAAATGAAATTACCCGCTCTTTTACTCATTTTGTAAGGCTCGTTATCTTTGAGCAAGCGCACCATTTGAGCGAGCAAGACTTCAAGCTTGTTGGAATCATAGCCCAAAAACTCAAGGCTGGCTTTCACTCTAGCGATGTAGCCGTGGTGGTCTGCCCCCCAAATGTTGATATATTTGGTGTAATTTTGTTGGAATTTTTCATCATGATAGACAATATCGCCGGCTAAATAGGTGTAGCTTTTATCTTCTTTGATAAGCACCCGATCGCTTTCGTCTTGGTATAGGGAGGATTTGAGCCAGATTTTAGAATCTTTTTCATAAAGGGCGTTCGCTTTTTCTAATCGCTCAAACACCGCATCTTTTTGTTTAAAAATTTCTCTTTCGCTCGCATAGGAATCAAAATGAATGCCTAAAGCGTCTAAATTATCCTTAATTTCTAAAAGCATTAAATCCTTAGCGTAGCCGCTCAAAACTTCAATGATAGTCTCTTCGTTTTCTTTAAAAAGGCTTGGCTCTAAATCGTTACTCGCCTTTTTGGCGATTTCAATGATGTATTCGCCCTTGTAAAAGACTTCCGGATAAGTTACGCTTTCTTTTAAAACATGCTCTCTGTAAGCGAGCCATACCGAAAGCCCTAACAAGCGGATTTGAGATCCCATGTCATTGACATAATATTCGCACAAAACTTCATGCCCTAAAAAGCGGGCGATTTTAGCCAAACTATCGCCAAACACCGCCCCTCTAGCATGCCCTATATGTAAAGGCCCTGTGGGGTTAGCGCTCACAAATTCTAAAAAGATTTTTTGAGAACGTTCGCTTTTAGGCTGAGAGCCAAATTGTTCTTTTAATTCTAAAGCCCTTTGGGTGAAACGCTCTAAAAAATCTAAAGAAAGCGTGAAATTGATATAGCCCTTACAAGCCACTACGCTGTCAAAAAACCCTTGAATTTTTTCGTGCGTGCTGATTTTAAGGGCTAACTCCTCAGCGATAACTAAGGGCGATTTTTTAAAAACTTTGGCGAGATTGAAAGCAATGGGCACAGCGTAATGCCCATGCTCTCTGTCTTTAGGGTATTCAATCACCACCTCTTCTTCTAAAATCTCTTCTAAAACGCCCTTAATGAGAGTGTGCATGTTCAACTTTCTTGTTTGCTTTTAATCTCGCTAGTTTCATGCACTTTAGCTTGCGTTGCTTGAGCGTCTAGGGTTTTAGGCTCGTTTTTAGCTTCTTCTTCATCGTCTTTCACGGCTTTTTTGAAATTCTTAATCCCACTGCCTAAACCTTTAGCCAACTCTGGGATCTTTTTAGCCCCAAACAACAACACAATCACTAATAAAACAATGACCCAATGCCATATGCTTGTGAATCCGCCCATATGTTACTCCTTGAATTTATTGGTTGGTTTTTACTTGAATTATAGCTTTTTTAAAAAATAAATGATAGGTTTTATAAGGATTCGTTTTTCCAAGCCTTGCATATTTTTTCAAAATTAAACGCTTTTAAGCGATAAACGAGAGTTTTGGCGATGCTTAAAATGATTTCTTTGGATTTTTCTAAATCTTCATTGATGATGAGGTAGTCAAAACTCTCCAAGCTTTGCATTTCTTTATAAGCGTTGATCAAGCGTTTTTCTATCGTCTCTTTAGAATCCGTCCCCCTTAAAAGCAAGCGCTCTTTTAAAACCTCTTGGTTTTTGGTGCTAATAAACACAGAGCATGCGTTAGGGTAATGCTTTTTAAGGATCTCATGCCCTTGCACGTCAATGTCAAAAATCACGATTTTGCCTTCTTTTAAGGCCTTTTCTACAAGGGCTTTAGAAGTGCCATAGTAGTGGTTATGCACGATCGCCCATTCTAAAAACTGCCCTTTTTCTATGCCTTGTTTGAATTCTTCTTCGCTGACAAAATTGTAATGCAAGCCATTAATTTCGCCCTCCCTAGGCTTTCGTGTGGTGGTGGAAAGGGAAAAATAGGTTTTTTGGATCTTTTCTTGCAAATACTTTGTAAGGGTGCTTTTACCCGCCCCGCTAGGGCCTGAAAGGATGAGCAAATTAAAATCATTATGCATGCGGGTTTTTATCCTCTAGAGTGATTTTAATGCTTAAGGTTTTGTTTTCTAAAAGGCTTTTTAAGGACTCTTGATTGAGACTTTTTAATAAATCTTGCAAATTCAAGCGCAATTCTAGGGGACTAGAAGTTGTATCGCTTTTTTGGGGGTTTTTTGCGTTTTCTTGTGGGGTCTCTGTAACGCTCTCTTTAGGGGTCTCTGTGGTGTTCTCATTATTAGGAGTTTCTGCAGCGCTCTCATTCAAAAAAGGCAATTCTTCCCCCATCGCTTTAGCCATCACCGGCTCAGGAATGTCTTCAATGGTTTCGTAGTTGTCTTCTTGGGTTTTTTCGTTGGTTTCTTCTTGGGCTTTTGGGGGCGTTTCTTGGTTTTGGGTTTCTGTTTCTATTTCTTGGGGAGCTTCTGCGACTTCTTGCGTTTTGGGGGTTTCTGTAACGGCTTCTTGGGTTTCTTCTTGTGGGGTTTCTTTTTCTTGCGTTTCTTGCGTTTCTTTTTCTTGGGGAGCTTCTGCGACTTCTTGCGTTTCTGTTTTATCTTCGTTAGAGTTTTCTTGGATTTCTTTGACTAATTCTTGCATGGCCTCTAATTCTTGAGCGCTTGGGGAGTCTTGTGTTTCTTCTTTGATTGGTTCTTGTTCTTTGATTGGCTCTTCTTGCATTTCTTCTTTAACTTGTTCTTGTTTTTCCTCTTTGATTTCTTGTGTTTCTTCTTTGACTTGCTCTTGTTCTTGCGGAGTTTCTGCGACTTCTTGCGTTTGGAGGGTTTCTAACTCTTCTTGCGTTTCCAATTCTTTAGAAACTTCTTTATCTTTGGGGGTTTCACCCTCTTGCGTTTCATCATCTTTAGGTTTTTCTTCTTCTTGAGGAGTTTCTTTAACCTCTTCTTTTTCTTCTTGATCGTTTAAAGTGGGGAGCAATTGCTCTTCATTGTTAGGCTCTTCTTTGGCGAGAGCTTCTAAATCGCCTAAATTTTCTAATTCGTCCCAATTGGTTTCTAAAACTTCTTGAGTTGGGTCTAAATTCTGGCTAGGCTCTGGCTCGCTTGTATTAGAGCCAAGCTTTTTTTGAAGGACTTTCAACATTTCAGTGGGTAAAAAAGGTTTTTTCATTTTCACCTCAAAGCCCTCTAAGAAGGGTTGCGCTTCATTGCCCTTTTTATACATGCACACGCTGTTTTTATTTTGAGAGATGGTTTCTTTTAACTCTAGCCAATCCACTTGGTCTAGTTTTTCCAAACATTCATCATCGGCTATCAAAATCCATTCTGGATCTTTTTTAAGGCACGCTAATAGCTCTTGATAGTGGTTAAAATTTTCTATAGATAATTCTAATTTCTTAGAGACACTCTCAAGCAGCTTTGTGATCATGGGATTTTGGTTGAACAGAATCATTTTCATTTTAGGGACTCCTTATTTGATAAGAAACGCTTCTTTAAGCCTATTCATTTTTATCGCTTTTTTTAAATCTTTTATTATAATCAAAAATCCACTTGGTTGGTTGTTTTTATCATAGAGTGTAATTTAAAATAAGGATCGTTTGATGTTAAACAAGTTTAAAAAAATCGTTGGCGTGGGCGTGTTAGTGGGTTGTTTAGGGGTTTTGCAAGCTAAAAATAGCCTCTTTGTCTTGCCTTATGAGCAAAGAGACGCTTTGAACGCTTTAGTTTCTGGCATTAGTAACGCCAGAGAGAGCGTGAAAATCGCTATTTATAGTTTCACGCACAGAGATATTGCAAGAGCGATTAAAAGCGTAGCGAGTAGGGGGATTAAGGTGCAAATCATTTATGATTATGAAAGCAACCACAATAACAAGCAATCCACTATTGGCTATTTAGACAAATACCCTAACACTAAAGTGTGTTTATTGAAAGGGCTTAAGGCTAAAAACGGGAATTATTACGGCATCATGCACCAAAAAGTAGCGATCATTGATGATAAGATCGTGTTTTTAGGCTCAGCGAATTGGAGCAAAAACGCTTTTGAAAACAATTATGAAGTGCTTTTAAAAACCGATGACACAGAAACGATCCTCAAAGCCAAGAGCTATTATCAAAAGATGTTAGGGAGTTGCGTTGGGTTTTAAGCTTTTAAGCAGAAATCCCAATCGTTTTTAGCGTTTGGGTGCTTCACAAGCCCTTTAGAAGTGGTAATTATACCCCACATAAAAGGCAAAGACCCTACGCATTTGAACCTTGAGCGCGTCAGTGGTGTAGTATTTGTTATTAATGGTGGGGAATTTAAAGCCGATTTCAAATTCATGCTCATCTATAAATAAAGCCTTGAGGCCAAAGTTAAAAAGGAATTGAAAAGAAGTGTTATCAACCGCACTGCTGTTAGTGATGCCTAACAATTCCTGCCCTTTATTGCCAATATACCAGCTATTTCCCGCAATCGCAATCCCCCCAAAAACGCCAATATCCACGCTAATATCATCTTGATAGAAACTCCCTTGGAAGAAATTCCACACCGCATCCACGCCCACGCCATAAGTGATCATGTTATTGCCGCCATAATAGCCTTTAGGGTATCTCATGCCATAGCCTTGCCAGTCTAAAAAAGCAAAATAGCGCAAGCCCAAGATTTTATCCGGATGGAAAAAGTGGTTATAACCCATGACTAATCCAATCCCATTCGATCCCATGTTGGTGAGTTTTTTAACGCTATTGACGCTAGTCATTACATTGGTATAACCGGTTTGATAGTTAGTAACTTCCCTAACTTCATGGATATTAGTCATTAAATTGATAGAACCTGTTTGGTAATTGACTCCCATATACAAATTTTTTGTCCAAGAAGGCGCTGCGCTTTCTTCTTTAGCTACTAAGGCGTGTGTCAGTAAGCTTGCGCCAACTAACATTTTTAACAAGGTTCTCAATTTTATCTCCTGCAAGTAAGTTTCATCATAAAGATCTAAATTTTACAACAACTTGCTCAAAATTAAGCATTTATTCTTTATAAGAGAGTATAATTCAAGGTTCAAAATAACTCAAAAGTAAGGCTAGTGGATGAAAAAAGCGCTTTATTTAGGGGCTGTTGCGTTTAGCGTTGCATTCAGCATGGCATCAGCCAATGAGCCAAAAATTGATTTTAACCCTCCCAATTATGTAGAAGAAACCCCCTCTAAAGAATTTATCCCTGAATTGAACAAGTTGGGGAGTTTGTTTGGGCAAGGCGAACGCCCTTTATTTGCGGACAGGAGAGCGATGAAGCCTAACGATTTGATCACAATCATTGTTTCTGAAAAAGCGAGCGCGAATTATTCCAGCTCTAAAGATTATAAAAGCGCTTCAGGGGGTAATTCCACGCCCCCAAGACTCACTTATAACGGGCTAGATGAAAGAAAGAAACAAGAAGCGGAGTATTTAGACGATAAGAATAATTACAATTTCACCAAATCCAGCAATAACACGAATTTTAAAGGCGGTGGTTCGCAAAAAAAGAGCGAAGATTTAGAGATCGTGTTGAGCGCTCGAATCATTAAGGTGCTAGAAAACGGGAATTATTTCATCTATGGGAATAAGGAAGTGCTAGTGGATGGGGAAAAGCAAATCCTTAAGGTGAGTGGGGTGATCCGCCCTTATGATATTGAAAGGAATAACACCATCCAATCCAAGTTTTTAGCCGACGCTAAGATTGAATACACGAATTTAGGGCATTTGAGCGATTCCAATAAAAAGAAATTCGCTGCTGATGCGATGGAAACCCAAATGCCTTATTGAAAAGAGCAAAGCCTAGCATGAGAGCGATCGCTGTTGTTTTAGCCAGAAGTTCTAGTAAAAGGATCAAGAATAAAAATATTATTGATTTTTTCAATAAACCCATGCTCGCTTACCCGATTGAAGCGGCACTAAATTCCAAGCTCTTTGAAAAGGTGTTTATCTCTAGCGACAGCATGGAGTATGTTCATATAGCTAAAAATTATGGGGCGAGTTTTTTGAATTTACGCCCTAAAGTTTTAGCAGATGACAGAGCCACGACTTTAGAGGTGATGGCCTATCACATGAAAGAATTAGAGCTAAAAGATAATGATATTGCGTGTTGCTTGTATGGCACCTCAGCGCTTTTACAAGAAAAGCATTTAAAAAACGCTTTTGAAACTTTAAACAAAAATCAAAATACGGATTATGTTTTCACATGCTCTCCCTTTAGCGCTTCGCCCTATCGTTCTTTTAGCCTTGAAAACGGCGTTCAAATGGCTTTTAAAGAGCATTCAAACACGCGCACGCAAGATTTAAAAACGCTCTATCATGACGCAGGGTTGCTTTATATGGGGAAGGCTCAAGCCTTCAAAGAAATGCGGCCTATTTTTAGTCCAAATTCTATCGCTTTAGAATTATCGCCCTTAGAAGTCCAAGATATTGACACTTTAGAAGATTTAGAATTAGCCAAGCTCAAATACAGCCGTTTGAAAAACGCATGCCAGTAAAAATTTTGTGCGATGCGTTTTTAACAAGCGGTTTGGGGCATGTGAGGCGTGGTGAAAAAATCCTTTCTTATATAGAAAAATTAGGGGTTAAAGCGGATCTTTATTTACACAAGCAAAATAATATAAGCGCTTTTTTAGAGGGCGTTGGCAATGATGATTTTTTGATTGCAGACAGCTATTGTTTAAATTCAAAGGATTTTTACCTTTTAAAAGAAAAAGCCAAAAGCCTAATGGTGATAGAAGATACAGAGCATGTTAAGGGGTTTTACCCTAAAAACACCAAGATCATGAATTCCACGCTGAACGCTTTAAAACACTACCATTATTTATCAAAAGATTATCAGTATTATTTGGGGGTGGAATTTTACCCTGTTGATATTCGTTTTATTTATGAGCGCCCTATCAATACAGAAAATAAAGAAGTGTTGATCACTCTAGGGGGGAGCGAGCAAAAAATACTCAAAGAGATAGTCAAAATTTTAGAAAATAAGAATGTGAATTTGCATATCATTTCACCTTATATCCCTAAAAATCCTCTAAAAAACACGCATTATTACAACCCTTTAAACCCTTTGGAGTTCAGTTCTTTGATGAAATCTTGCGCTTGCGCTATTAGCGCTGCTGGCCAAACCCTCTATGAATTAGCCCTTTCTCAAACGCCCTCGCTCATTATCCCCATTGCACCTAATCAAATCCTTCAAAGCCAAGAATTTGAAAACTTGGGCATCTTTAAACAAACGAGTTTAAAAACTTTAGCTAAAGATTTTGAAAAATTACAAGAGCAAAAAAACCAAGTATGGGCAAAAAACCTGGCCTTTGGGAGTGAGCTAGAGGGCGCATTAAGGGAGTTTTTAGAAATTTGAAAAAAAATTATTCTTATGGAAATATCCAAGCGATTGATTTTACCCATTTAAACGATGAAGAAAAGCTGTTGGTTTTAGAGTTTCGTAACCACCCAAACACTGCCTTATGGATGTATAGCGCTAATATTTCTTTAAAAACGCATTTGCAATTCATAGAAGATTTAAAAAACTCGCCCAACCACCGCTATTTTTTGTTTAAAGAAGAGGGCGTTTATTTAGGGGTTGGCTCTATCACTAAAATCAATTTTTTTCATAAGCATGGGTATTTGGGGATTTATAAAAACCCTTTTTTGAAAAATGGGGGAGAGATTATTTTAAAAGCTTTAGAATGCATCGCTTTTGAAGAGTTCCAATTAAATTCTTTGCACTTAGAAGTGATGGAAAACAATTTCAAAGCGATCGCTTTTTATGAAAAAAACCATTATGAGTTAGAGGGGCGTTTGAAAGGCTTTGTTTCTAAAAATAAGGAGTTTATAGATGTTCTTTTGTATTATAAGGATAAGAAAGGATATAACGATCAATCTCTTCTAAAACCTTAGGGCAAATTTCTAGTTTTAAATCCAATACGCTTAAAGGCAAGTCGCAATCTTGTAATTTGACGAGATCTTTTGGAGTAACCAATAAGGAAGTAGCGTTATTGTTGTGAAACTCTTTTTCCAAAAGCTTCAAATCAAAAGGGGCATGGTCTCTAAAATACAATTTTTTAACCACTTCTTTGGGTAAAAACGCATCAAGCCTGCTAGGATTAGCGATAGCCGTTACTAAAAGCATGCGCTTGGTGGGGCGGGCGATAGAGGTGATTCTTTGATAATCCTTATCTTCGGTAATGACTAAATGGGCTTCTTCATAGCTTTTGATGCTTTCTCTATACAACCCGCTAGGCAAACAAAAAGGGTAGTAGGGGGGGACTTTAGGCTTTAAAAGCAAATTGAATTGGTTGAAATTAAACCTAAAACCATCGTCTAAAAACACGATTTTTGCCCCTAATTCAAGGGCTTTTAAAACGCCTAACTCTCTTTTTTCGCTCACAATCACGCTCGCTTGTTTTAAATTTAAGGCTAAAAGATAGGCTTCATCGCCCGCTGTTTGTTGAGAAACTAAAATGTTTCCTTTAACGCTCACCACCACTAAGCCTTTAGAATTTCGTTGGTACCCCCTAGAAACAATAGCCACTTCTTGGTATCTTGGAGCGATCTCTAAAATAAAGGGCGTTTTACCGCTCCCCCCAGCGATCAAGTTGCCTATGCTGATAAGGGGGATTTTAAAATCATGTTTTTTCGCCATTTTTCTTTTTAAGGTGGCGATGCCTTGATAGATTAAAGAAAAAGGATAGAGCGCAAAAATCAACCCCTTTTGCAAAAGAGTGGGATTATAAAAATAGCGTTCTAAAAAGGGCTTATCGCTTTTCATTTAGGGTTAAATCGTTTGGCGATAGTGGGTAATTCCAATTTAAAAGCGTTTTTTTGGATACGGCTTGTGATGTTTTTCACTAAAATTTCATCATAGCCTAATTGAGTGAGCGTTTCTAAATGGATGGGCTTTGTTTGAAACAACGCTTCAATATCCTTCAATAAAGGATCGATCACGCTATAAGGATAGCCTAAATCTTTTTCATCGCTTTGCCCTACAAATAAATCCGCGCTAGGGGGCTTGTTTAAAATCCTTTTAGGGATATTCAAATAATAAGCGAGTTCATAAACTTCGGTTTTAAATAATTCCCCAATCGGGTTAATCGCGCACGCCAAATCCCCAAATAAAGTGCCATAGCCCAACATTCTTTCGCTTTTATTGCTCGTGCCAATGACTAAAGAATCGCTTTTTAAAGCATAGTCGTATAAAAAAGCCATGCGCAATCTTGCGCAAAAATTCCCCTTTCTAGTAAGGCTTGCGTCTTTAAAATGAGAGCCAAAGATGGCATCATAGGGAGCGATAGAATATTCTGTATAAGGGATAGAAAAGGTTTCGCACAAATTTAAAGCGTCTGTTTTACTTTCTGGCATAGAGACTGAAGAGGGCATTAAAAGGGCATGGGCGTTTTCTTTAAAAACTTTTTGGCACAGCACCCCAACGACCGCACTATCTAGCCCCCCACTCAGCCCGTAAATGACTTTTTTAAAGCCGCGTTTGTGAACTTCTTTTTCTAAAAAATCGCATAAATAAACGATGAGTTTTTGGTAATCTTTTTGCATGCTTTAAATTATAATAGAAAAAACGCATCGTTTAAGTGAAAAATTAGCTTTTCTTGCTATAATTCTCGTTTCACTTCTTTAAAAGTGCTCGTAGCTCAGCTGAATAGAGCAACAGGTTGCGGTCCTGTAGGTCGGGGGTTTGAATCCCTCCGAGCACACCATTTCTTAATATTCTGCATGTTTTTAAACATTATCGCTCCCATTATGGTAAAATAAATACTTGCTTAAACACGCTAGGAGATTTAATTTTGGCATTACCCGTTTATTATGATAAAGACATTGATTTAGGCGTTATCCAATCCTTACAAGTGGGCGTTATTGGCTATGGCGCGCAAGGAGAAGCCCAAGCGCTCAATTTGAGGGACTCTAAAGTGAAGGTGCGTATTGGCTTGTATCAAGGGAGTTTGAGCGTTTCAAAAGCAAAAAAAGAGGGCTTTGAGGTGCTAGAAGTCAAAGAATTAGTCCAACAATCTGATGTGATCATAGCACTTCTTCCGGACGAATTGCATAAGGAAGTGTTAGAAAAAGAAGTGATCCCTTTTTTAAAAGAAGGCCAAATTGTGGGCTTTGCTCATGGTTTTAGCGTGCATTTCAATCAGGTTATTCTTCCAAAAGGCGTGGGCGTGATCCTAGTTGCGCCAAAAGGGCCAGGGAGCGCTTTAAGAGAAGAATACCTTAAAAATAAGGGCTTATACCATCTGATCGCCATAGAGCAAGAAAGTTCAAAAAATAACGCTAAAGCGGTGGCTTTAAGCTACGCTAAAGCGATGGGCGGAGGGAGAATGGGGGTTTTAGAAACGAGCTTTAAAGAAGAATGCGAGAGCGATTTATTCGGCGAGCAAGCGGTCTTGTGTGGGGGGTTAGAAGCGGTTGTGAGAATGGGATTTGAAACTTTAATTAAAGCAGGATACCCTGAAGAATTAGCCTATTTTGAATGCGTGCATGAAGTGAAATTAGTGGCGGATTTATTGCATTATAAGGGGGTAGAGGGCTTAAGGAAACACATTTCTAACACCGCTGAATTTGGGGCGATTAAAGCTAGAGAGCCTATGGCAAATCTGTTGGAAAAACGCATGCAAAAAATCTTAAAAAAGATCCAAAACGGTGCATTCGCTAAGGATTTTTTACTAGAAAAGAGCTTGAATTACCCCAGGTTAAACACAGAGAGGAAAGCCCTTAAAGAGACTAAAATAGAAAAAATTGGGGAAATTTTACGCGCCCCATTCAACCATAAAAAATAAATCATCAAAATAAAAGGAATCATATGGCAATAGTAGTTACTATCACTTCAGGTAAGGGGGGCGTGGGTAAAAGCACCACCACGGCTAATTTAGCGATTGGCTTGGCTGAGAGCGGTAAAAAGGTCGTAGCGGTTGATTTTGACATAGGCCTTAGGAACTTGGATATGATTTTAGGGTTAGAAAATCGCATTGTTTATGATGTGGTGGATGTGATGGAAAAAAATTGCAACCTTTCGCAGGCTTTAATCACGGATAAAAAGACGAAAAACCTTTCTTTTTTAGCGGCTTCACAAAGCAAGGATAAAAATGTTTTAGATAAGGAAAAAGTAGCGATTTTAATCAACGCTTTAAGGGCGGATTTTGATTATATTTTGATTGATTCACCGGCTGGGATTGAAAGCGGTTTTGAGCATGCGATTTTGCATGCGGACATGGCGTTAGTGGTGGTAACGCCCGAAGTGAGTTCCTTAAGGGATAGCGACAGAGTGATTGGCATTATTGACGCGAAGTCTAATCGGGCTAAAAGGGGCGAAGAAGTGCATAAGCATTTGATAATCAATCGCTTAAAACCTGAGTTAGTGGCAAATGGCGAGATGATTTCTATAGAAGAAGTGCTTAAGATTTTATGCTTGCCTTTAATTGGGATCATTCCTGAAGACAGCCATATCATTTCAGCGACCAATAAGGGCGAGCCGGTGATTCGCACGGACTGCGAGAGCGCGAAGGCTTACCAACGCATCACCAGACGGATTTTAGGCGAAGAAGTGGAATACGTGGAATTTAAGGCTAAAAGAAACTTTTTTAGCGCGTTAAAAGGGATATTTTCATGAGTTTGTTTGATTTTTTCAAAAACAAAGGGAGCGCGGCTACTGCAACCGATAGATTAAAATTGATTCTAGCCAAAGAGCGCACCTTAAATTTACCCTACATGGAAGAAATGCGTAAAGAAATCATTGCCGTTATTCAAAAATACACTAAATCTTCAGACATCCATTTCAAAACCCTTGACAGCAACCAGAGCGTGGAAACGATTGAAGTAGAAATTATACTGCCTAAATAGTTTAAAATGAAAAGCCATTTCCAATACAGCGCACTAGAAAATATCCCTAAAGCCTTTGACATTCTCAAAGACCCCCCTAAACAGCTCTATTGTGTGGGTGATACCAAGCTTTTGAGAGCTCCTTTAAAAGTGGCTATCATCGGCACAAGAAGACCCACCCCTTATAGCAAGCAACACACCATCACTCTAGCCAGAGAGCTTGCTAAAAATGGCGCGGTTGTTGTGAGCGGGGGAGCGTTAGGCGTGGATATTATCGCTCAAGAAAACGCCTTACCAAAAACCATCATGCTTTCGCCTTGCAGTTTGGATTTGATCTATCCTACGAACAACCATAAAGTGATCCAAGAAATCGCGCAAAACGGCTTGATTTTAAGCGAATATGAAAAGGATTTCATGCCCATTAAAGGCTCTTTTTTAGCGAGAAACCGCCTGGTGATCGCTTTAAGCGATGCGGTGATTATCCCCCAAGCGGATTTAAAAAGCGGCTCTATGAGCAGCGCGAGATTAGCCCAAAAATACCAAAAACCCTTGTTTGTTTTACCCCAACGCCTGAATGAAAGCGATGGCACTAATGAACTTTTAGAAAAAGGGCAGGCTCAAGGGATATTTAATATTCAAAATTTTATAAACACCCTTTTAAAAGACTACCATTTAAAAGAAATGCCTGAAATGAAAGATGAATTTTTAGAATATTGTGCGAAAAACCCGAGCTATGAAGAAGCGTATCTCAAATTTGGGGATAAGCTTTTAGAATACGAGCTGTTGGGTAAGATCAAGCGCATCAATCATCTCGTGGTGTTAGCATGATTTTAGCATGCGATGTGGGGCTAAAACGCATTGGCATCGCTGCACTTTTAAACGGCGTTGTCTTGCCCTTAGAAGCGATTTTACGCCACAACAGGAATCAGGCCTCTAGGGATTTGAGCGATTTATTGAGGGAAAAAAACATTCAGGTGCTGGTGGTGGGCAAGCCTAATGAAAGCTATGCGGATACGAACGCGCGCATTGAGCATTTTATCAAACTTTTGGATTTTAAGGGCGAAATCGTTTTTATTAATGAAGACAGATCCAGCATAGAAGCCTATGAAAATTTAGAGCATTTGGGTAAGAAAAACAAGCGGCTCGCTATCAAAGACGGCCGGCTAGATTCTTTGAGTGCTTGCAGGATCTTAGAGCGCTATTATCAGCAGGTTTTAAAAAATCATTAGATTTGATTGCAATTTGATTATAATAAAGTCTGAATTTTTTAATAAAAGGGAGAGCGTCATGCTAAGTTTCAAAAAAGCGATTTTTAGGGTTTTGTGCTTGTGTTGTGTGTTGATTGGGGGGGGGGTTAATGGCAGAGCCAAACCCTAAAGAGCTTTTTGATTTGGGCGTAAAGAGTATTGAAGCGAAAGATTACATTCAAGCTAAAAAATATTTTGAAAAAGCATGCGAGTTAAAAGATGGTGGGGGGTGTTTTAATTTAGGGAGACTATATTATTATGGAGAAGGAGTGGAAAAAGACTTTAAAAAAGCTTTTGCTCTGTTTGAAAAAGCTTGCGATTTGAATAATAGTGGGGGGTGTGGTACTTTAGGGATGCTGTATGAATTTGGTCAAGGAGTGGAAAAAAACTTAACAAAAGCCGCTTACTTTTACTCTAAAGCATGCAAACTAGGATTTCAAAAGACATGCGAGATACTCAAAGAAAAATAAGGGATAAGAGCATCGCCAAAACGCCCCCTATTCTTTATGAGAAAATATTTTACTAGAGAGTTTTAATCTTTTTTTGGTATTCTTTTAGGGGTCATTAGTCTTAAAAACTCTTTAAAAACGGATAACCATGAAAATTATGCATCAAGTCAAGGATTTTTTAGATTTTTGCAAACAAACGATCCACAAAAATTCTAATGAAGCGCTTCAAAAAACCAAGCGAGCGCTTTTTAAAGAAAAATCTCAAAAAATTAGGGAACAAGCGGTTAAAATCGTAGAAAAACGCTTGATAAAAGAAAACATGCAACTAAGCGATTTTAGTGAAGAAGAATTAAAAATCATGTTTGAAGCGGAAGAAAAAAGGTTGTTAGAGCAAATCCACGCTAAAGAATTGAAAGAAAAACAAGAAAAAACCACCAAGCATTTTAAAGAAGTTTGGGAAAAGGGCGAAAATGAGCAAGAAAAATAGCGTAATTTCTGGTTTAATGAATTTTTTTAGCGAAAAGAATGAACGCTGGTTGTTAGCCCACAGGCACACGAGAGGGTTTGTGATAGTGGCGTGGCTTTTTAGGTTTAAAAGCATTGCGTTTTCTATTTTGATCACTTTGTTGGTTATTTTAGTGGATATTTGGGTTTATAGCGATGTGCGCCAGTTTTTATTGGACACTTCTAGCTCTTTTATTTGGCTTTTGATCGCTTTATTGATCAAGTGGGGCGTGATTGTCATAAGCACGCGTAAATGCTACCAATTCAGCCAAAAAATGTTTGCGCTCATTCAAAGAAAAAGGCAAATCAGAGAGAATTTAAAAAACCGCTCCAACTACAAAGACACTAAAAATGCGGGAAAACTCTCTAGCATCGCCGAAGAAATCATTTCAAAAAAACAAGAAGAATCCCGCCACAAAGAAGATTCTAATAGCGAAAACCATAAAGACAAGCTTTCTAACATTACTGAAGAAATGATTCTCAAAAAACAAGAGGAATTGAAAGCCAGAAAGGATAAGGGGGATTAAAAAAGCATATAAAAAACCTTAATCAAAAAAAACCCCCCAATAAAAATAATCAAAAAATAATCAAAAAAAGCAATCAGGGGATAATCAATAAAGGGGATCAATCTTTTAAAAAAGGCATGAAGCGTTCGGGCATGGGGGAAGCGATTTTATAGATCGCCCCTTTAAATTCAAACTCTAAACTAGCGGCATGGAGCATGAGTAATGGGGCGTTATTTTCACGCTTTAATTGAAGGTATTCTCTAGCGTTTTCATCTGCCACCCCATAAAGCCCCTCGCCCACAATCCTATGATTTATACTGCTTAAATGCAAGCGGATCTGGTGCGTGCGCCCGGTGAGCGGGGTTATTTTGAGTAGGCTCATATCCAAAAAAGGATTATAGTTTAAAGGCTCAACAAGGGTAATTGAAGGCTTGCCTAAAGGAGAAATTTGAGATCGAATGCACAAATCTTTTTGAATGTTTGTGGGCGTTAGAATGGGTTTGTCTATTTTCATGCTTTTTTCAACCAACCCATGCACGAGTGCCAAATAAGTTTTTTCCACTTTTTTTTGCATGAAAAGCGCTTTTAAATCCTTAACGCTTTGTAAGGTCTTGCCCGCCAAAACTAACCCGCTCGTTTCATAGTCTAGCCTGTGGGCTGGGTGGGCGTTTTTGCCCAAATGTGATTGGATACAATCTAATAAGCTTTCATGGTAAAAATAGCCTTTAGGGTGGGTATAGACTTGAGCGGGTTTGTCAAACACGCCAAAATCTTTCGTTTCAAAAACAAGCGCTTGAGTTTTTTCATTGGGCTTGAAATGAATCAAGCGAACGGCCCCTTGAATGATTTGAGATTTACGCACGGCTTGTTGGTTTTGTTTCAGGCGTTGTTTGTCAAGGTGGCGTTGGGCTTCTTTTAAAGAGCATTTTAAAACGTCGCGCACCAAAAACAAGGCTTTGGTGGGTTTTAAAATTTCAAATTCTTCTTCAACAAAAGGCACTACAACAAACTTTTAACAAACATTTTAGGCTCATTAGAACACTCATCTAATTCCACGCTAAAAAGCACGCTCACCTTTTCGCCCGCTTTCACAAACCGCTCAGCGTTAAAATAAATCGCCTCTTTGACGCATTCTTTATCCTTAAAACGCAAAACCTGATGGCTTTCTTTAATGATTTTTTCTTCTATGACTTCTAAATTTTTTGCTTGGAATAAAGGCTCAGGGTTTTCTTGCCCATAAGGTTCGCCCATCTCTATAATCTCTAAAAGCTCTCTGTCAATGTCTTTTAATTTGAGCGTTAAAGGGGGTTCTGTTTCACAAAAAGGCAAGACTTTAAAATCAAAATTTTCTAAAGTTTCAAAGAGCGAGACGATATTGTTTTTTCCAACGCTCAACCCGCACGCTTGCCTATGCCCTCCATAGCCGAGCAGTAAAGAAGAAACCCCATTCAAAGCGTCAATCAAGTCAATATTTGGAGAGCTACGCCCACTCCCTTTATACACCCCTTCTTTAAAAGTGAAAACCAGGCTTGGCTTTTGGGTGGCTTCCACTAACTTTGAAGCCACGATCCCAAGCACGCCCTCATGCCAATCATCCTTAAAAGCGATGATGATTTTTTCTCCAACCATCGCATGTTTAAAGGCTTCTTCAAAAACCTGCTGTTGGATCATTTTACGCTTCAAATTGCATGCTTTCAAGCGTTCATACAAAGAATAACCATCTTGAAAATTATTCGCACTTAAAAAATCTAAAGCCATTTTAGCGTCTTGCATGCGCCCTGCGGAGTTGATTAAAGGGGCGATATTAAAAGAAATGTCGCTCGCTTTTAAAGAGCGTTTTCTAAAAACTTCTTTTTGGCGCAAAAACCCCATCGCCCCTAAGGATTCTTTTTGCAAAAAATACAAGGCTTTAGAAACTAAAAAGCGGTTGAAAAAAGTCAAAGGCATCATATCAGCGATAGTCGCCACGCCCGCTAAGCATAACAACTCACTAGAATGGCTTTTTTCTTTTCCTAAAAGCTTGTGGATACCATAGCACAAATAAAACGCTACCAACGCCCCACACACTTCCTTTTGGATAAAATCACAATCTGGTTGCTTGGGGTTGATCACCGCATAAGCGTCTGGGACTTCATCATTATTTAAGCAATGGTGATCGGTGATGATAAGGGTGTAGTTTTTTTCTTTGCAAAATTGAGCGGCTTCAAAGGCGCTAATCCCGTTATCCACCGTGATGATTAAAGGGGCGTGGTGTTTTTCTAAAAATTTTTTAGAAATCCCATAGCCATCCATGAAGCGATTAGGGATTGCAATGCGGACATGCTTGTAGTTCAGGCTTTCAAAAAATTTTGCCATGATAGTAGAGCTAATCACGCCGTCAGCGTCATAATCGCCCACTACTAAAATCTCCGTGTTTGTGCGCATCGCTTCTATAATCTTGAGCGCGGCTTTTTTCAAGTCTTTGAATAAAAAGGGGCTAGGAAACCCTTTTTCATTATAAGCGATAGAAGCCATGCGCTCTTTGATTTGAGCTTTAAGCTTTTGTTTCATTTGTTAGATTAGGATTTATAAAGAGCGCTCTTAATGAAATCCAAAATAATAGGGTTAGGGCTTTGCAACCTAGAGGTGAATTCCGGGTGGAATTGCACCCCCACAAAGAACGGGTGATCTTCTAATTCAATCGCTTCAATCAAATGATTCGCTCCAAAACCCACCACTTTCAAGCCCTTATTTTCCCACTCTTGGCGGTATTTGGGGTTGATTTCATAACGATGGCGGTGTCTTTCTTTAACGCTAGGCTTTTTATAAGCTTTTTCTAACAAACTATTAGGCATGATTTCGCATTCGTATTCGCCTAATCGCATGGTGCCACCCAATGGCGAATTATAGGTGCGCACCTGTTTTTGGTGGTTTTGATCGATAAAATCTTCAATCAAATACACCACAGGGTATTCGCAGCGTTGGTTAAACTCCGTAGAGTTAGCCCCTTTCAAGCCTAAAACATTGCGGCAAAACTCCACGATCGCTAATTGCATGCCCAAACAAATCCCTAAAAAGGGGAGTTTTTCTAGCCTTGCTCTTTGAATGGCGCAAATTTTACCCTCAATCCCCCTTTCTCCAAAGCCTCCCGGCACTAAAATCGCATCAACGCCCTCTAAATCCGTCTTTTCATTAAAATTCTCGCTATCCAGCCATTCAATATTGACTTGCGTATCCAGATGTGCACCCGCATGGATTAAGGCTTCAATCAAGGATTTATAAGATTCTTTTAAGCTTAAATACTTGCCTACAAAACCAATTTTGACCTTGTGTTTAGGAGCGATAATCTTTTCTACTAGAGTGTTCCAAGCCGCCATTTTGGGGTGTAGTTTATTCAAATTAAAGCGTCTGGCAATGGGGGTCAAAATGCCTTCTTGCAAGAAAAGAATGGGGCATGCGTAAATGCTTTTAGTGTCTGTGGCGACAATCACGCTGTCTTGCTCCACATCGCAACTCAAAGCGATCTTTTTTTTCAATTCTTTATCCAAAGGCTTAGGCGATCGCGCCAAAATGATTTGAGGGGTTACGCCAAGGCGCCTTAATTCCTGGACGGAGTGTTGCGTGGGTTTGGTTTTTAATTCGTTAGTGGTTTGGATATAAGGGATCAAGGTTACATGCACATTGATGACTTTCTCATTCCCTAATTCCAATTTAAGCTGGCGGATCGCTTCTAAATAAAACATGCCCTCCATATCGCCCACGGTTCCGCCCACTTCCACGATTAAAAAATCCAACCCCTTAGCCGCGCTTTTAATGCGCCTTTTGATTTCATCGGTTACATGGGGGACGATTTGAATGGTTTTGCCTAAATATTCCCCTTTCCTTTCATTTTCTATCACGCTTGAAAAAATCTGCCCGGTAGTGAAATTGTTCAACCTGGTTAAATTCCTGTTCAAAAAGCGTTCATAATGCCCTATGTCTAAATCCGTTTCAGCGCCATCGCTAGTTACAAACACTTCCCCATGCTCTAAAGGGCTCATGGTGCCTGGATCAATATTGATATAAGGGTCAATCTTCAAAATAGAAACCTGGTAATTGCAATGCTGTAAAAGCGTAGCGATTGAAGAAGATGAAATCCCTTTCCCTAGAGAGCTTAACACGCCCCCTGTAACGAATATAAATTTGGCTCTATCCATTATGTCGTGTTCCTTTGATTTTTACTCCTCGCATTGTAGTCTAAAAAGGGTTAAAAAGCTTTAAAAGAGGGCAAAAATTAAAGCGATTTCAAAAAAAAAAAAAAACAATTTCAGTTTCTTATTAGCTAGGTTTGATTAAAATGAAAAGCTTTTATGTGTTTAAACTTCATTGTCTTAAAACTTTTAAGAGCAATTTTAAAGTTCGTCGGCGTATAATATCAAGTTTGAATGAACTGACTAAAAGGGTTTTAAATAATGGCTGAAAATTCTTTCAAAAATGTTTCTACACAACCCAAAGCATTTTTCTTATTACCAGTTAAAACCCTGTTTCTTTTAGGAGGCGTTTTTAGCGCGCTTTTTATTATGATTGCTGGTTTAGTCCTTTTTGGTTACACCAACTCAATGGATAACGCCATTTTTAGCTTGATGCGTTCAAATTCTTCTAACCCTATTTTAGATCAAACGCTCCAACGCATTGTTTTTTTAGGCTCTTCTCAATTCGTGTTGCCTTTGAGCTTGTTAGTGGGGGTGTTTTTAAGCCTTTATCGCAGAAACTTAGCGCTTGGGGTGTGGTTTGTGCTAAGCGTGATCCTGTTTGAAGCCCTTTTAGAATCTTTAAAACACCTTTTTGCATATTCTATTCAGTGGCTTTCGCACAACGCTAATTTCCCTAGCGCTACTGCGCTCTCTTTGACGCTATTTTATGGGTTGCTTGTTTTATTGATACCCCATTTCATCGCTCATAAAACGCTCCAAAATATTCTTGTTTATGGCTTATTTGGTTTGATTCTTTTAATAAGCTTAGCGCTGATTGTTTTAGGGGTGTCTTTTAGCAGTGTTTTAGGAGGGTTTTGTTTAGGGGTGTTAGGGGCTTGTTTTTCCATAGGGATTTATTTGAGCGTGTTTCAAAAGATCTAAGCGAACGGCTTAAAAGAATGAAAATTTTATCAAGGTTTTAAGATTGGATTTAAAGGTATTGTTGCAACGGATTGTTGATTTTTTCATCAAACTCAATAAAAAACAAAAAATCGCTCTGATTGCAGCGGGGGTTTTAATCACGGCTTTGCTCGTGTTTTTATTGCTCTATCCCTTTAAAGAAAAAGACTACGCGCAAGGGGGTTATGGGGTTTTATTTGAAGGATTAGACTCTAGCGATAACGCTTTAATCTTACAGCACCTCCAGCAAAACCAAATCCCTTATAAAGTCTCCAAAGACGACACCATTCTTATCCCTAGAGATAAAGTGTATGAAGAAAGGATCACTCTGGCTTCTCAAGGGATCCCTAAAACGAGTAAAGTGGGCTTTGAAATCTTTGACACTAAAGACTTTGGGGCGACTGATTTTGATCAAAATATCAAACTCATTCGCGCCATTGAGGGCGAATTGTCGCGCACGATTGAAAGCTTAAACCCCATTCTTAAAGCCAATGTGCATATTGCAATCCCTAAAGACAGCGTGTTTGTGGCTAAAGAAGTCCCTCCTAGCGCATCAGTGATGCTCAAACTCAAGCCTGACATGAAGCTTTCACCCACTCAAATTTTAGGGATTAAAAATTTAATCGCTGCAGCTGTGCCTAAACTCACGATAGAAAATGTGAAAATCGTGAATGAAAACGGCGAATCAATAGGCGAGGGCGATATACTAGAAAACTCCAAAGAATTGGCCCTAGAGCAATTGCACTACAAACAAAATTTTGAAAATATTTTAGAAAACAAGATTGTCAATATCTTAGCCCCTATTGTGGGGGGTAAAAACAAGGTGGTCGCAAGGGTCAATGCGGAGTTTGATTTCAGCCAAAAGAAAAGCACCAAAGAGACTTTTGATCCCAATAATGTCGTAAGGAGCGAGCAAAATTTAGAAGAGAAAAAAGAAGGCGCTCCTAAAAAACAAGTTGGCGGTGTGCCTGGGGTTGTGAGCAATATTGGGCCTGTGCAAGGATTGAAAGACAATAAAGAGCCAGAAAAATACGAAAAGTCTCAAAACACGACCAATTATGAAGTGGGTAAAACCATTAGCGAGATTAAGGGCGAGTTTGGCACTTTAGTGCGTTTGAATGCGGCGGTTGTGGTGGATGGCAGGTATAAAATTGCGCTTAAAGACGGGGCAAACGCTTTAGAATACGAGCCTTTGAGCGATGAAGCGCTTAAAAAAATCAACGCTCTAGTGAAACAAGCCATTGGCTACAATCAAAATAGAGGCGATGATGTGGCGGTGAGTAATTTTGAGTTTAACCCTATAGCGCCCATGCTTGATAACGCTACTTTGAGCGAAAAAATCATGCACAAAACTCAAAAAATCTTAGGCTCATTCACGCCTTTAATCAAGTATGTTTTAGTGTTTATAGTGTTGTTCATTTTCTATAAAAAAGTGATCGTGCCTTTCAGCGAGCGCATGCTAGAAGTGGTGCCTGATGAAGATAAGGAAGTGAAATCCATGTTTGAAGAAATGGATGAAGAAGAAGATGAATTGAACAAACTGGGCGATTTGAGGAAAAAAATAGAAGATCAATTAGGGCTTAATGCAACCTTTAGCGAAGAAGAAGTAAGATACGAAATTATCTTAGAAAAAATTAGAGGGACCCTTAAAGAGCGCCCTGATGAAATCGCCACGCTCTTTAAACTCCTAATCAAAGATGAAATCTCTTCAGACAGCGCGAAAGGTTAAAAAAGGTTAAAAATGGCAACCAAGCTTACCCCCAAACAAAAGGCTCAATTAGACGAACTCTCCATGAGTGAAAAAATCGCTATTTTACTCATTCAAGTGGGCGAAGACACCACAGGCGAGATTTTAAGGCATTTAGACATTGACTCCATTACAGAGATTTCTAAGCAAATCGTGCAATTAAACGGCACGGACAAGCAAATCGGCGCAGCGGTTTTAGAGGAATTTTTTGCGATTTTCCAGTCTAACCAATACATCAATACCGGCGGTTTGGAATACGCTAGAGAGCTTTTAACCAGGACTTTAGGGAGCGAAGAAGCCAGAAAAGTGATGGACAAACTCACTAAAAGTTTGCAAACGCAAAAAAACTTCGCTTATTTAGGCAAAATCAAGCCCCAACAACTCGCTGATTTCATCATTAATGAACACCCTCAAACCATTGCCTTGATTTTAGCCCACATGGAAGCCCCTAATGCGGCTGAGACTTTGAGTTATTTTCCTGATGAAATGAAAGCCGAGATTTCTATTAGAATGGCGAATTTAGGCGAAATATCGCCCCAAGTGGTTAAAAGGGTTTCCACGGTTCTAGAAAACAAACTAGAATCGCTCACCAGTTATAAAATTGAAGTGGGTGGCTTGAGAGCGGTGGCTGAAATCTTTAACCGCTTGGGCCAAAAGAGCGCTAAAACCACGCTCGCTCGCATTGAAAGCGTGGATAACAAGCTCGCCGGTGCGATTAAAGAAATGATGTTCACTTTTGAAGACATAGCCAAACTAGACAATTTCGCTATCAGAGAGATTTTGAAAGTAGCGGATAAAAAAGACTTGTCTTTGGCGCTAAAAACTTCTACTCAAGATTTAACCGATAAATTCTTAAACAACATGAGCAGTAGGGCTGCAGAGCAGTTTGTAGAAGAAATGCAGTATTTAGGAGCGGTCAAAATCAAAGATGTGGATGTGGCTCAAAGAAAGATCATTGAAATCGTGCAGAGCTTGCAAGAAAAAGGCGTGATCCAAACCGGTGAAGAGGAAGACGTCATTGAATAGCCGTAAAAACTTGATCCAAAAAGACCATTTGAATAAGCATGACATCCAAAAATACGAATTTAAAAGCATGGCGAATTTACCCCCTAAAATTAATCCTAATGGCGCGTCTTTAGAAACGCCTAACCACCCAGAAGAGCCTTTGGAAAAAAAAGCGATAGAAAACGATTTGATTGATTGCTTATTGAAAAAAACCGATGAGCTTTCAAGCCATTTAGTGAAATTGCAAATGCAATTTGAAAAAGCCCAAGAAGAGAGCAAAGCTTTGATTGAAAACGCTAAAAACGACGGCTATAAAATCGGCTTTAAAGAGGGCGAAGAAAAAATGCGTAACGAGCTCACCCACAGCGTGAATGAAGAAAAAAACCAGCTTTTGCATGCGATCACGGCTTTAGATGAAAAAATGAAAAAATCAGAAGATCATTTAATGGCTTTAGAAAAGGAATTGAGCGCGATTGCGATAGATATAGCTAAAGAAGTGATCCTTAAAGAAGTGGAAGACAATAGCCAAAAAGTGGCTCTCGCTTTGGCTGAAGAGCTTTTAAAAAACGTTTTAGACGCAACGGATGTTCATTTAAAAGTCAATCCCTTGGATTACCCTTATTTGAACGAGCGTTTGCAAAACGCTTCCAAAATCAAATTGGAGAGCAATGAGGCTATTTCTAAAGGAGGCGTTATGATCACTAGCTCTAACGGGAGTCTTGATGGGAATTTGATGGAGCGCTTTAAAACGCTCAAAAAAAGCGTGTTGGAAAATTTTAAGGTGTGATTTTGCAAAATAAAACTTTTGATTTAAACCCTAATGATATTGCAGGCTTGGAGTTGGTGTGCCAAACGCTACGGAATCGTATTTTAGAAGTGGTGAGCGCTAATGGGGGGCATTTAAGTTCTTCTTTAGGGGCTGTGGAGCTGATTGTGGGCATGCATGCCCTATTTGATTGCCAAAAAAACCCTTTTATTTTTGACACTTCGCACCAAGCTTACGCTCACAAGCTTTTAACCGGGCGCTTTGAAAGCTTTAGCACTCTAAGGCAATTTAAAGGTTTGAGCGGCTTTACTAAACCCAGCGAGAGCGCATACGATTATTTCATTGCCGGTCATAGCTCCACTTCGGTGTCTATAGGCGTGGGGGTGGCGAAAGCCTTTCGTTTGAAACAAGCGCTAGGCATGCCTATCGCTTTATTAGGCGATGGGAGCATTAGCGCAGGGATTTTTTATGAAGCCTTAAACGAACTGGGCGATAGGAAATACCCCATGATCATGATTTTGAACGATAATGAAATGAGTATCAGCACGCCTATTGGCGCTTTATCCAAAGCCCTTAGCCAGCTGATGAAAGGCCCGTTTTATCAGTCTTTCCGCTCTAAAGTGAAAAAAATCTTAAACACCTTACCTGAAAGCGTGAATTACTTAGCGAGTCGTTTTGAAGAATCTTTTAAGCTCATCACCCCGGGCGTGTTTTTTGAAGAATTGGGCATTAATTATATAGGGCCTATTAACGGGCATGATTTGAGCGCGATTATTGAAACCTTAAAATTAGCCAAAGAGCTTAAAGAGCCGGTGCTCATCCATGCGCAAACCTTAAAGGGCAAAGGCTATAAAATCGCTGAAGGGCGCTATGAAAAATGGCATGGGGTGGGGCCTTTTGATTTGGATACCGGCTTGTCTAAAAAATCCAAAAGCGCGACTTTATCGCCCACTGAAGCGTATTCTAACACCCTTTTAGAATTAGCCAAGAAAGATGAAAAAATCGTAGGCGTAACCGCTGCGATGCCTAGCGGCACAGGATTAGACAAGCTCATTGACGCTTACCCTTTGCGCTTTTTTGATGTCGCTATCGCTGAACAACACGCTTTAACTTCTAGCAGCGCTATGGCTAAAGAGGGGTTTAAACCTTTTGTGAGTATCTATTCTACTTTTTTGCAAAGGGCTTATGATTCCATTGTGCATGACGCTTGCATTTCCAGTTTGCCGATTAAATTAGCCATTGACAGGGCCGGGATTGTGGGCGAAGATGGCGAGACGCACCAAGGGCTTTTAGACGTGTCGTATTTGCGCTCTATCCCTAACATGGTCATTTTTGCCCCACGAGACAATGAGACTTTAAAAAACGCCGTGCATTTTGCTAATGAATACCATTCAAGCCCTTGCGCGTTCCGCTACCCTAGGGGGTCGTTTGCACTAAAAGAGGGGGTTTTTGAGCCTAGCGGTTTTGTTTTAGGGCAAAGCGAATTGTTGAAAAAAGAGGGCGAAATTTTACTCATTGGCTATGGTAATGGCGTGGGGCGGGCGCATTTGGTCCAACTGGCTTTAAAAGAAAAAAACATAGAATGCGCTCTTTTGGATCTCAGGTTTTTAAAGCCCTTAGATCAAAATTTAAGCGCGATCATTGCCCCTTATCAAAAACTCTATGTTTTTAGCGATAATTACAAGCTTGGGGGGGTGGCTAGCGCGATTTTAGAGTTTTTGAGCGAACAAAATATTTTAAAGCCTGTTAAAAGCTTTGAAATCATGGATGAATTTATCATGCATGGGAACACCGCTTTAGTGGAAAAATCCTTAGGCTTAGACACAGAGAGTTTGACTGACGCTATTTTAAAAGATTTAGGACAAGAGAGATGAAAGAAAAGACGCCTACACCAATGAAGAATATCCGCAATTTTTCCATTATCGCTCACATTGACCATGGTAAAAGCACTTTAGCGGATTGCTTAATCGCTGAATGCAACGCTATCAGTAACAGAGAAATGAAAAGCCAGGTGATGGACACGATGGATATTGAAAAAGAAAGGGGCATTACGATTAAGGCTCAAAGCGTGCGTTTGAATTACACTTTTAAGGGGGAGGATTACGTTTTAAACCTCATTGACACCCCAGGGCATGTGGATTTTAGCTATGAAGTGTCTCGCTCTTTGTGTTCATGCGAAGGGGCGTTATTGGTGGTGGATGCCACTCAAGGCGTGGAAGCGCAAACCATTGCAAACACTTATATCGCTTTAGATAACAATTTAGAGATTTTACCGGTGATCAATAAAATTGATTTGCCGAATGCGAATGTTTTAGAAGTCAAACAGGATATAGAAGACACGATAGGGATTGATTGCTCTAGCGCTAATGAAGTGAGCGCTAAAGCTAAGCTTGGCATTAAAGATTTGTTAGAAAAAATCATTACCACCATTCCTGCCCCTAGCGGTGATCCTAACGCTGCTTTAAAAGCGCTCATTTATGATTCATGGTTTGACAATTATTTAGGGGCGTTAGCGCTAGTGCGTATCATGGATGGGAGCATCAACACAGAGCAAGAAATTTTAGTGATGGGAACAGATAAAAGACATGGCGTTTTAGGGCTATATTACCCTAACCCTTTGAAAAAAATCCCCACCAAAAGTTTAGAATGCGGTGAGATTGGCATTGTGAGTTTAGGGCTAAAGAGCGTTACTGATATTGCGGTGGGCGATACGCTCACAGATGCTAAAAACCCTACCCCTAAACCCATTGAAGGCTTTATGCCGGCTAAACCCTTTGTGTTTGCGGGGCTTTACCCTATAGAAACGGACCGGTTTGAAGATTTAAGAGAGGCGTTATTGAAACTCCAGCTTAACGATTGCGCTTTAAATTTTGAGCCTGAAAGCTCGGTAGCGCTTGGCTTTGGCTTTAGGGTGGGCTTTTTAGGGTTGTTGCACATGGAAGTGATCAAAGAAAGGCTGGAAAGGGAATTTGGCCTTAACTTAATCGCTACCGCTCCCACGGTGGTGTATGAAGTGCATTTAACGGATAATAGCATCAAATACGTTCAAAACCCTAGCGAATTGCCCCCTGAAAACCATATCGCTTGCATCAAAGAGCCTTTTGTGAGAGCGACAATCATCACGCCGAGTGAATTTTTGGGCAATTTAATGCAGTTATTGAACAATAAAAGAGGCATTCAAGAAAAAATGGAATATTTGAACCAGTCTCGTGTCATGCTCACTTATTCCTTGCCGAGCAATGAAATTGTGATGGATTTTTATGACAAACTCAAATCTTGCACGAAAGGGTATGCGAGCTTTGATTATGAGCCTATAGAAAACAGAGAGGCTCATTTGGTGAAGTTAGATGTGAGGGTGGCAGGCGATGTGGTGGATGCGCTTTCTATCATTATAGATAAAAACAAGGCGTATGAAAAGGGGCGCGCTTTAGTGGAAACGATGAAAGAGCTTATCCCAAGACAGCTTTTTGAAGTCGCTATCCAAGCGAGCGTGGGGAATAAAATCATCGCCAGAGAGACGATCAAATCTGTCGGTAAGAATGTAACGGCTAAGTGCTATGGGGGCGATATTACACGAAAAAGAAAACTCTTAGAAAAGCAAAAAGAAGGTAAGAAACGCATGAAAGCTATCGGTAAGGTGGAGCTTCCCCAAGAAGCGTTTTTAGCGATATTAAAGATTGATTAGGGCGTTTAGCTTCTATGGCAAAACATAAGAACTATGAAATTTTAAATCTCATAGGCTATGCTTTAGCAAAATTTGATAATGATTTTATTAAAGAATTTGGTTTTTCTACTAAAAACGCCTTTTTTGAATATTGCGTCCAAATCGGCTTGGCTGACACGATTGGTGTTATCAAAAATCGCATGGATTTATTTGATTATTTTTTTCCTAACAAACGCAAAGGTTGGTGGCAAAAAGGCGATGCATATATCCATAGAAAATTATGGATTGATAGCTTGTTTAAAGATGAAGATGCTAAAGGTTTTAGCCATATTGTGAAATTGTTTTTGCAAGAACAATACGGAATCAAAGATTTAGGCATTACCCCTAACGCTTACCTTAAAACCCGCTATAAAAGCATGCAAGAAACGGGTTTAGAAGCCGAATTGTATTTTTTAAACCACTATAAAAACATCAAAATATTCTCTTGTGGGCATTTAAAAGACATGCGTCTTTTTGGCGATGGGTATGACTTCTATATTCAAACCAACAAGCAGGCGTTTTTAGTGGAAGTTAAGGGGATTAGAGAAAAGCAAGGGGCATTGAGATTGACCCAAAAAGAATACGATCAAGCGCAAGCGTATAGCCATGATTATGTGCTTGTAGTGGTATTGAATTTGAGTGAAAAACCCTATCTTTTATCTATCGCTAACCCCTTAAAGCATTTAGAATTTAAGGCATGCGAGAGGAAGCAAAAAAGTATTTTAGAATACCACTTAATAGGGCAAATAAAATAAAATAACTATATTAAAGGTGGGGTTCATTTAATCTAATTAGTAGTAATGGTTGGAAATTTAGATATAATGAAGAGTTTTAACCAAGCTTGAGAGACGGATGAGAAAATCCGCTTGAATTATCTTAAAAACGAGCCAAGAAAGGAAAAATCCACATGAGCAATCATTATAACAACAAAAAAGAAGAGAATACAAACAAGGTGCAAGCTACCCCCCCCCAATAATAGTAACGATGGGGTTACAGAGCCTTTAAAGGTAACCACGCGCTATTTAGAGGTTAAGAATTATAAAAATATTGGCTTAGAGAAAAACATTTTTATTGAAGAATTTGATAGTTTTGATCTAGATAATAAGCCTAAGCAACAAATTGAGTTTAAAGCGTTCAAACTTTTTTTAAACCACACTTTCACAGATAAGTTAGGGGGATTGATCATCATTATTGGTGAGAATAATACCGGTAAAAGCAATTTATTGAAAGCTTTAGGGTGTTTTAGCGAGCATGTAAATGAATTTAAGAAAAACTGCACCCCTAATTATGTGGGTTATGAAGAATCGATAAGTTCTTTAAAATTAAGCACCCTTAAAGATAAAATACTCCAAAATGAAATGACTTTAACCATAGATAGTTCTTCAAAAATCACTTTTGATGAGAGTATTGCAAAGGTTGATTTGCTTGAAGGTGTTTGCTATAAAGCCCTTAACAATGATTTGTTAAGCGAAGAAGACAAGTTGTCTTATGAAAAGGCTATTGAAGAGTGCCGAAGTTTATACCCACACCGAAATGATCTCATAGGTGATCCCATAAAGGAAAAGGAGAGAAGATTGTTAGACCTATACAATAGGTATAATAAAACCATCTCTTGCATCCCTAATAACATTCAAAATGAATTGCCTTCTCAAGTCATCTCTAACATGAGAGATTTATGCGAGGCGTTGTGGGAAGAAAATGTGCAAAATTTTAGGAGTGATTTTTGCGATAATCTTAAAACTAAGTTTAAAAGCACTTGGTTAGAAAAAATGATTCAAGATTTAACTGCAAAGACAACCCTAGAAGATAAAAATGAAATCCTTAAAAATTTCAAAGAAAAATTGCTCCCAATCGCTCAAGAGCGGCTTGAAAATGACGACTACAACTGCAGAAGTTTGTCTGATTTAGAACTTTCTCAAATCACTATCTGGCGTTTTGTCAACGATAATGATTTTCTCAAAATAGAATCTGATGAACCCACCAATGAATTAGAACAAGTTTCTAATAACCAACCTGCAATTTACACAAGCGTAGATGATTTATTGAATAGCGAACCCATAGATGTGTCTAAAATCTCTCGCTTCCCTCAAGTGATTTACTACGATAACAAAAAGCGTTTCAAACATAAGGATTTGATTGTCAAGCCAGAAGAATTGGAAAAAAGTGTCTTTTTTAGGGCGTTTTTTAAAGCTATTGGTGTGAATTTATCAAGCGTTAAGAAAAGTTATTCAAAGGCGAGCGGAAACATTGGTTATTTGACACAATTGCAAGATGAGATCAAAGAAAAAGTTATTTCTAAAATTACCAATAGATTTAACAGGCTTTATTTTCAAAAAGATCAAAACCGAAAATGGTCGTATTTATTTGATTTTAGATTGGACTTACACAATATTTCTCTATCGCTTTTTAAAAAAGATTCCAACAAACAAAAAGAAGTGTTGCATTTAGACGATCAAAGCGATGGGTTTAAATGGTTTTTCAATTTGTTTTTTGGTCTTTTATTTGGTAATTCCTTAAAAAAAGATGCCATTGTTTTGATGGATGAAATGGGTTCAAACCTTTCTGTGCCAACTCGCAAAGAGTGTAGGAAATTTTTAAAAGAGTTTGGGCAAAGAGTGGGAGTTACTTTTGTTTTGGTAACCCATGATCCCTTTTTAGTGGATATGAATCATTTAAATGAATTGAGAGTCTTACGCCATAATGAAGAGTCTTTGCAAAGCGTTAGCATTCGTCATTTTTCATCTGTGGATTTGGGCGATAATGGGGCATTGAAAACCATTAAAAAATCTTTAGGCGTGAGCCATAAGATTCTCAATGAAAACGATCGCCTTTTGTTTGTAGAAGGCATTAGCGATTACAATTATTTGAGCGCGTTTAAATTGCTCTATGAACAAGAAAAAAAGACCTCCTTAGACATGGTGTTTTTACCCGTTAACGGACTAGGGAATGATGATTTAAAAGAATCAAAAAAGCCACAAATGAAACAAATTTTAGAAACCTTGGCTGAAGAAGAGCCAAACGCTACGCTATTAGTGGATGGGGATACAAGGGGTAAGGCATGCGAAGAGTTGAATAAGGAATTAAAGAATAAGCTCAACATTCTAAAACTCAATGATTGCGATGATAGTTTTAAAAATTTCAAAAACATTGAAGATTGTTTCAGCCAAAAGGATAAAATCAAATTGGACTTAAAAAATAAAAGCTCTCGCTCACACACCGCCTATACCAACGCTTTAAAGAATGACTTGCTCTTAAACCCTAGTTTGGTGGAAGCAGAAAGAAAATTTTTACAAGCTTTTGGAATGGCTCTATCTTAAAATAAATGCTGATAATCAAGCGGATAATCAAAAAGCTTGATTGGGACGATAAAAACATTAAGGGAATTAAAGACCAAGTCGACACCCTCTAACCATTACAGAGACGGCTATAGCGTCTCAAGCCTTAATGGGAACAATCCTACCACAAACGAGTTTAAGACACAAGAACCATAACAAGAAAAATGGGGGCGTTTGCTTACAGAATACCACAATAAAGAGCGTTTTAAACAACAAGCGAAATAATTAAAAATTGAATTATCGTTGAGTAGTCAGCGGCTATAAACTACGAAATAAAGAGAAGCTTGCGTTACCGTCTACTTTGCAAGCGATTACAAAAGAAAAGGCATTTAATTCTTTAAACTCTTTTGGCTAATCCTATACAAAAAAGATTAACAGGGCTTTTAAAAAAGCGTTATTAGAGAGTTAGGGTATCGTAAAAACCCTCCTATGGATTTTAAAATCGCCAAAACTTAAGCTTTTGTAGCGAGTTTGTTGATCGCTTCAGCGTTCATGTCGTCTTGGTGGGTTTTTAGCACTTTGGAATACATGTCCAAAAAGCGGTTGATTTCAATCAACGCGCTCATCTCGCGCACCGCATTGACATTGCTTTTTTCTAGCATGTATTGCCTTAATGCGCCAGAGTCAGAGACTTGATGGACGCCTTCGCCTTGATAAATATAAAGGTTTTGCCCTATTTTTTTAAGATTTTTAGGTTCGCTAAAACTCACTAAAGCTAACGCGCCCGCTTGAATTTGGGCTTCATTATCCCTAAAAGTGATTCCGCCATTTTGATTAACTTCAATTTCAGCGTCAGGCATGAGCATGATCCCTCCTTTTTCGTTCAAGCCAGAGCGTGAAAGCACCCTAAAGCCATTAAGAGTTACTAAAAAGCCGTCTTTATCCACGCTAAAATGCCCGTCTCTGGTATAAGCGACTCCCTCATTAGTTTGTATCGCAAAATAGAGGTTAGGGCTTGTTAGGGCAAAATCTAGGGGGTTATGCGTTCCTTCAAACGCGCCAAGGCTTTTATCCGTATAGATTTCTGATAGAATAGGCACACGATTGAGATTGCGGTTCAAATACTTCGCGCTCGCTTTGGTTTGATCTTCTAAAGGCAGTTGCTCTCGGTATTGTTGGTAAAGCCTTAAAAAATCGCCTGTAATCGCATCGTCTCTTTTAAAGCCGTTGGTGTTTAAATTAGCTAAATTATTAGAGGTTAAATCCAAGCGGTTAAATTGTGTCGCCATAGCGCCTGTGGCCGCATAATACCCATTTTGCATGCAATCATCCTTTTAAAAGGAAAAATTATAGCAAAAATTAAATAAAAACAGATTCATTCCAAATAGGTTTTTTTAGGGAATAGGATAACCATAACCATAAAGATAATAATGCTCAACATGACATAGCCCACAAACCCCGCTTCAAAACCATGTTGTTTGAACTCTAACGCTACATAACTCGCGCTCCCTCCAAAAAGTGCATTCGCAATCGCATAGGCCAAACCCACGCCAAGCGCTCGCACATGTTCAGGGAACAATTCCGCTTTAATGACCCCAGCAATGCAAGTGTAAAAACTCATGCTGCTCAATGCGAGCATTTCATAGAATAGGGCTTCAAACACGCTAGTGGCATGCTTGATACCATAAAAGACAACAGGCGTTACAATAAGCCCTGTGATAGCAAAAACCATCAGCATTTGGGTGCGTTTGATTTTATCAGCCAGCATCCCACATAAGGGTTGTAAGAAGATGAAATAAGAGAGCGCTAAAAGCATGATAAAACTGCTTTCTTTAGGGCTGAATGATGAGCTGTTGGTTAAAAAGATTTTTAAATACACCGTAAAAGTATAAAAACACAAACTCCCTCCCATAGTTAGCCCAAAGACTATCATTAAGGCTTTTTTATGGTGGAGTAATTCCTTTAGGCTGCCTCTTTGGGTTTCTTCTTTAATAGTGGTTTTGGAAGTTGTTTTACTATCCATAGTTTCTTCCATGATATTTCTTAAAAAAAGAGAGAGTAGGGCTAATATACCCCCTAAAGCGAATAAATAACGCCAAGCGAACGCGCTGATTTGCTCATGCGTGTAAATATTTTCAACGATAAAGAGCGAAAAAATAGCTAAGAGTTGCCCTCCAACTAAAGTTACGTATTGAAAAGAGCCATAAAAACCTTTTTTGCCATTCTTGCCCAATTCAGAGAGATAAGTAGCGACCACGCCATATTCGCCTCCCACGCTAAAGCCCTGTAAAAGCCTGGCCAATAATAAAAACAAGAACGCCCATTCCCCTACGATTTCTTTAGTGGGGAGCAATGCGAGCATGAAAGAGCCTAGCGCCATAAGGATAATGGAATACACCATAGAAGTTTTACGCCCCTTTTTATCCCCCAATTTACCAAAAAACAAACTCCCCAAAGGGCGCATGAAAAACCCTAGCATAAAAACCAAAAAAGCTGAGATTAGCGCTAAAGTGGGGTCATTAGTGTGGGTAAATTCCTTAGCGAAATAAGGCGCTAAGAACGCATAAGCGTAAAAGTCATACCATTCCACTAAATTACCTGAACTAGCGGCTAAAAGGGATTTTAAGGGTTTTTTGGTGGCGGGTTGGATTTGGGGGTTCATGGCTATCCTTGAATATGAAATTTTTAGGTGATTTTACTAAGAGTTAGGGAATACACCAATAACATTTGATGAATCGATGAAAGGATTATGGCGTTTGTATCATTGAGAAAAGTTTTTGTTTTTAATAAAGGATTGGTGATAAAATCTAAAAAATGCGCAAAGGCATTTTTAAAATCAATCATAAAGAGTTTGCGAAAAGCAAGCGGTAATTTTTTAAAAATTAAAAATAATGTTTGCCAATACCCAATGAAAACAAAGCCTAAAAGTTTTGCAAAATCTCTCTGTTGCCTTTAGCGTTTCTTGGGGATAAAAAGCCTTGAGCTTCTAATTCGTCAGTAATGGTAGCGGCTTGGTTGTAGCCGATTTTTAATTGGCGTTGTAAAAAACTCGTAGAAGTGATCTTTTTTTCTAAAATCACCGCTTTAGCCCTTTCTAGAATGTCATCGCCTTGATAGTTAGGGGTGTCTAAAGGCATGCGCGATTCTTCTAAAAGGAAATCTTTATCGTATTCCACCTCTTTTTGGGCTTTAATAAAATCCACGATCTTTTTGATTTCATCTTCAGTGGCAAAGGGGGCATGCAAGCGCACTAACCCGTTTGATCCTGGGGGGGTAAAGAGCATATCGCCCCTTCCTAACAAGCTTTGCGCCCCATCGGTGTCTAAAATCACTTTAGAATCAATCTTAGTGCCTACCCTAAAACTCACCCTTGAAGGCAAATTGGTTTTAATCAAGCCGGTTACGACATCCACGCTTGGGCGTTGGGTCGCTACAATGAGGTGCAAGCCGCTCGCTCGCCCCATTTGAGCGATTCTAGCGATAGGAACTTCCGCTTCTTTGCCCCCTGTCATCATCAAATCCGCTAATTCATCAATCACCACAATCAAATAGGGGAACGCTTCAACGCCATTGTTTGGGGCTTGTTCATTATAAGAATCAATGGTTTTAACCTTGTATTCGCTCATTAAAGAATACCGTCGCTCCATTTCTTTAGCCACGCTTTGTAAAGCCCCAATAGCTTTTTTAGGGTCGGTGATAATGGGCGTGAGCAAATGAGGGATGTCTGCATAAATGCTAAATTCTACCATTTTAGGATCGATCATCACTAATTTGAGCTGATCAGGGGGGTTTTTATAGAGTAAGGATAAAATCATTGCATTCACGCCCACGCTCTTACCGCTTCCTGTCGTGCCAGCGATGAGCAAATGGGGGAGCTTTTTTAAATCCGTGATGAAAGGGTTACCCACAATGTCTTTGCCTAAAGCTAGAGTTAGAGGCGAGCTGGATTTTTGAAACAATTCGCTTTCTAAAATCTCTCTTAAATAAATAATTTGGCTTTGGCTGTTAGGGATTTCAATGCCAACGACATCTTTACCCTTGATAGGGGCTTGAATACGGATGGATTCAGCGCATAAAGTCATCGCTAAATCATCGCTCAAGCCTAAAATGCGGCTCACCTTAACGCTAGGGGCTGGACGGAATTCAAAAGTGGTTACAATAGGGCCTGAATAGGTGCGGATAATATCGCCATCAATTTTAAAAGTGCGCAGTTTGCTCAATAAATCCTGGATTTTTTGATCAATCTCGTTTTCGTCTAAAGAAGTGTCCTTCAAACAAACCGCATTCAATAATTGCGTGGTGGGAAGCTCGTAATTGTTGGGTTTTTCTACTTCGCCATAATCCAACCCGTCTAATATCTCTTTATTTTCGCTCAATTCTTTAACCATAACGGGTTTTTTAGCGCTGGTGGGGGTTACTGGGCTAAAACCTGGAGCGTCTTGTGCCTCTTTTTCTTCTTCTTTGATATTTTCTTTTATCGTTTCTTCTATCATTTCTTCTTGCGCGTTTTCTTGTGGGCTTTCTTCTTTTTTAGGGTGGTTGGGGGTGTTGTGGTTTTGTGTTTTGTTGTCATTTTCTGTGTTGGGTGCAGATGCGGGCATGACGGGTGCTGACATGATAGGTTTGAGTGTGGTGGGCGTAAGAGTTTCTTTTTGGGGTGTGGGTTCTCTTTCTTTAGTTTCTTGCTTAGGTTCTTTTAAAGGGGGGTTAGTGGGGTTAGTCAAATCATCAAATCGGTTTCTTTTAGGGTAAATGGTGTAATGGGTAGGGGGGTGAGGGGAAATTTGAACCAAGCCTTCTTGCGGCTCTGAATCATTTAAAGTCGTGTTATAGGGGGTAGGGATCGCTAAAAACGATTCTTCGTTAGGGGTTTTGTGGCTTTCATCAATAGGGTTTTCTTTGCGGTTTTCTTTATCTTTGTCGTTTTGGGTTTCTTTTTTTTGAAGATCTGGCGAGGCGTTTTCAAAACCCTCTTTTTTTAGGGTAAAATCAAGGTTAAAAGCCTGTAAGCATTGTTGATAAACCTCTTTTAAAAGGCTTTGTGTTTTGTTCATATAAGGATAAAAAACGCTTTTAGGGGGCAGTTTGAATAAAATCAAATAAGAAATAATTACCATAAGCATTATAAGCGCATAAAGCCCAAAGTCCCCTATAAAAGGGCGTAAAAACGAACGCACGCTGTTGCCGATTTCCCCTTGATTCAACAGGCTAGATTGCAAAAAGAGCAAAGATAAAATGCCTAATAGATGCCCTAAAGTTTTTTCTAAAACGATTTCTGTAAAAGGGTTTTTAGTCTTGTATAAAAGGAATAAAACCCACGCTAAATAGGGTAAATTAATCAATGAAAGATACCCAAAATATTTTTTATTGATTGCGGCAAACCACACCCCAAAACGCCCCACTAAACCGCTATTACCCAGCCATGAAGATAGGGTTAAAAACGCTAATAAAACCCCTATGATTAAAGCCAAATAAAGTTTTTTAGATTTCATCGGTTGCACATGTCTTTGAAAGAGCAATATTCACAATCTTTAGCCTCTAAAGTTTTTTCAAAACCAATTTCTTGCTTGAGCTTGGGGATAAGAGAAAATTCTAAATGATTCATTTTAGCCTGTAAAGTAAGCTCGTCTTCTTCTAGTAACTCGCTCTTTCTCAAATCATAAAAAAAGGCTTTTATAGGCTCTTTGTAACCCAGATTTTTAAGGGCAAACGCATAGATGGCCATTTGGTAATCGGTGCTGATTTGAGCGATTTCTATGGGGCTTAAGCCTTCTCTTTGTGTTTTGCTCATGTTGTCTAATTTCAAATCGTTTTTGAATTTGTAATCCAATAAAATAATCTCATTGTCAGCCGTTTTGTCAATCCTGTCTATACGCCCCTTAAAAACAACGCCTTGAATAATCGTTTCAAAGCTTTTTTCAAGATCAAGGATTTTGATTTTTGCATTAAAGCGTTCTTTTTCTTTAAGATAAAAAGCCTGGATTTTTTTGAGCACTACAAGAGCGTCTAAACGCTCTTTAGGGGTAATGTTTTCTTTTTTTTCTAATAACTGAATGAGCCTTTCTTCTAACGCATAGGGGTTTTTGTCTTTTTCATAAGCTTCTTTCAATAACTCATGGAGCAAACTGCCCACAGCGCTATTGCTTTTATCTTTAGGGCTTTCTTTGAATCGCTTCATGTAGTGGTAGTAAAAACGGCGCTTGCAAGTTAAAAAAGCGTTTAATGAGCTAGCGCTAAAGCTAAAATCTTTAGGGATAGCGGCTTTGATTTCTTCTTCTTGGTAGTCTTTTAAGGGGGTTGGTGCAAAAAGCGTGTAAGCGTCTTTGATAGGCGCTATATGCAAATCCAATTCCAAAAGCATGTTAGAAACTTTTGAAGTTTCGCTCTCTACATAAGAAAGTGCTATTTCTTTAGAGTTTTTAAAGAGCTGGTAGTAATAGTGTTTTTGCAAATTTTTCTTATCCAATAAAGTGGGGAGGTTAAGCGATTTCCTTAAAGCAGAGTTTAAAAACAAATCGCAATCTTTAAGGCTTGGCACACAAGTTTCATTAAAATCTACAATAACGATTTTATCAAATTGCATGCCCCTTGTCTCTAAAGTGTCCATGACTCGTATTTTGCCCCCACTAGAATCGTCTAAGCGGAAATTGGCTTCAAACTCTTGCAAATACAAATGCAATAAATCTTTAAGGCTGTAGTTTTGAAGCGTGTCTTTTAAAAGATGATACTGGTGCATGATTTGAGAATGCACTTCTTTCAAGGGCGCTTTTTCTTTAGAGCTTTGTTGTTCTAAAAGCGCAAGGGTGAGATTTTCTAAATCCAATAACGCAGACTCGCTTAAATTACAATCGCTTGTTTGTAAATCTTCTAAGATTTTTACAAGCTCTGTATAATAAGGGCTGTTTTTAGCCCCTAATCCCATAGCGAAATTCAAATTGTTGTTTTGGTCTAAGAGTTTTAAAAAAGGCAAAAAATCCGCATTGGGCGTGATGATCGCCATTTTATTAGGGTCGTTATCTTTTTGCAAATATTCTTCTATGGTTTGTAAAACTAAAGCGCTTTGTTTCAAATAACTGGAGTTGGCATAAAGCTTTGGCTCTATTTTTTGATCATTAAAAGTTTGAGAAAAGATCTTTTGGGTTTTAAAATCAATGGAATAATCGCAATCTGTTTCTAATTTGAGATTGAGAAATTCCAAGAATTTTTGGTTGTATTTGTCGCAAGATAAGTGTAAAGTGATAGGCACTAATTCGGCCACTTCTAATAGGCATTGCCTTTCAAAAACGCTCATAAAGCCGTCTAAATGCCATTCAATGGAGGAAAAATGCTCAAAAAATTCTTTTAAAATGGCGGGCTTTTCTTGCATGATTTTGTCATAAAAGCCTAATTTTTCTAGCTTTTTAATGTAGCGATCATAAATCATTTCTAAGACTTCTAAATGCTTTTCATAATCCAAGTAAATGTCTTTAGAAGAAAGTTCATTGAGCTTGATACAAGCAGAACTCAATTCATCAAACAAATCAAACAAAAAAGAAGTGCTTTCCAAATACCCTAAAAAGCTGTTTTCAAAAAGCAAAAGCCCTTCAAGAATGGATTTTTTTTCTTTAGCGATGGCTTTAATGGTGTCTATCATTAGAATTTGGCGCACGCTGTTAGGGATTTTCTTTTTATTGGGGATGTAAAAAGCCTGTTCAAAAAAACTCCCCATGCTCATCGCGCTAGGCAAAAACCCTTCGCCTTGCTCTAAATAGAAATGCTTTAAACGCCTGGTGGAGCTAAAAACAAATAGGGGGGTTTTTTCTAAAAAAAGTTTTTCTAAATTCATGCGTTGAGCAACCCTTTAGCTTGAGCGGTAACATTTTCAACGCTAAAGCCAAATTCTTCAAAGAGTTTATCGCCCTTTGCTGAGCTCCCAAAAGAATCCATGCCAATGATTTTATCCGCAAAACGATACCACTCTATCGCGCGGCTCGCTTCAATCACTAAGACTTTACCCTTAAAGAGTTCTTTAAGATAGCTTTCATCTTGCTCTATCAACAAATCAAAGCAAGGCGCGCTCACCACTTGAGTGGGGATATTTTCTCGCTCTAAAATTTTAGCGCTCTCTAAAGCCAAAGAGACTTCGCTCCCGCTCGCAACGAGCGTGATAATGGGATCTTTAGCATCATATTTAACATACGCCCCTTTTAAAACCTGCTCTTTAGAAACCTCATCTAGCACGGGTAAATTCTGGCGCGATAAAATAAAAGCGCTAGGAGCGTTCAAATTTAACGCTATTTGCATGCAAGCCGTATTTTCAAAAGCATCGCTAGGCCTGAAAGCATAGAAGTTGGGCAAAGCGCGTAAATGGCTCAATTGCTCTATGGGCTGGTGCGTCGCCCCGTCTTCGCCCACACCAATGCTGTCATGCGTAAAAATGAAAAGGGCTTTCAGTTTCATTAAAGCGCTCAAACGAATGCTGGGCATTAAATAATCGCTAAACACAAAAAAGGTCGCGCAAAAAGGCACCAACAAACCATACGCCGCTAAAGCGTTAGTGATAGCCCCCATGGCATGCTCTCTGATCCCAAAATGCAAGTTTTGCCCTAAAGGGAAATCGCCAGAGTATTTTAACTGCGTGTTATTAGAGGGGGCTAAATCCGCGCTCCCCCCTAAAAAGCCTTCGCATTCTTTAGCGATAGCGTTTAAAATCATGCCGTTACTCACTCTCGTGGCTAGAGATTCGCCTTTTTTAAAGGTGGGGTAATGGATGGCGTTAAAATCAAAATTCTTTAACGCATGGATCTTTTCTTTTATTTTAGGGCTTAGGGATTTTTCCCATAAGGCTTCTAAACTAACGCCCCTAACTTTCACTTCTTCAAAATGCATTTTGTTTTTTGGGCTAATGATAAAGCTTTCATCAGGATTGATTTGAGCGTTTTCTTTGGATTGTTTTAACACTTCTTTATTTAAAGGCGAGCCATGCGTTTTTTCACTCCCCTCTAAGCCAATAGCCCCTTTACCAATAATCGTATGAGCGATTAAAAGCGTGGGTTTGGTGGATTTTTTGGCTTCTTCTAAAGCGTTATTAATGGCTTGATAGTCATGCCCATCGCATTCTAGCACTTCCCAATTTTGCGCTAAAAAACGCGTTTTAACCTGTTCGCTAAAACTAATATCAATAGCGCCTTCAATGCTGATCTGGTTGCTGTCATAAATCACGATGAGGTTATCAAGGCGAAGATGCCCGGCTAAAGAAGCGCTCTCATAACTAATGCCTTCTTGCAAATCCCCATCCCCACACAAGCAATAGACTTTATGAGAAATGGCTTCTTTATCCAAAAGGTTTTGAGCGTATTGGCTCGCCATGCTAAAACCCACAGCGTTAGCAAAACCTTGCCCTAAAGGGCCTGTGGTGATCTCAATGCCTTCGGTGTGGTGCAATTCGGGGTGTCCTGGGGTTTTAGAGTGTAATTGCCTGAAACGCTTTAAATCTTCTAAACTCAAATCAAAGCCCCACAAATGCAACAAACTATACGCTAACGCGCTCGCATGCCCTCCGCTAAAAACCAATCTGTCCCTATTGAGCCATTTAGGGTTGGTGGGATTTAGGTTAAGGTGCAAGCTTAAAACCACCATCACATCAGCTAGCCCCAAGCACACGCCCGGATGCCCGCTATTAGCCTTATCTATCATGTCCGCACACAAAAAGCGAAGCGCATTCGCCATGCTTTTTAATCGTTCTAAGTCAGCGTTACTCAATCGCATCAAATTTTTCCATTTTTAAGGTTTTTAAAAGCCATTTTAACACAAATTATCTCAAAATCTCTTTGGCCATTAAGATGTCTTGTTGGATCTGATTTTTAAGCTCTTTTAACGAAGAAAAACGCATGTTGTCTCGTATTTTTTGAACCCAACGCAAAGCGATTTCTTTGGGCGGGTTTTCTATGATCGTATCAAGAACATGGCATTCTATGGCGAAATTTTGATCCGCGCTCAAGCGATTGCCTATAAAACTCACGCTTTTTTGATAAATCTGATCCTTTATTTTCACTAAACTCGCATACACCCCAAAACTAGGGAGGATAAAATCTTTAGTTTTGATATTTAAAGTAGGAACTAATTCTTTATGCCCTAAGCCTTGATCGCTAATGACTTCCCCGCGCACTTCATAAGGCCTGCCTAAGAGCTTGTTAGCTAAAGATAAGTCGCCATGGCTTAGGGCTAGTTTGATGGTTTTAGAATGCACGCTAATCTCTTTTATTTTCACTTCAGGCACAATAATGGTTTTTTCAAAACGCTCTTTTAAAAACAAAGCGTCGTTTTGCCTCTCATGCCCAAACCTGAAATCATAGCCCACGACCAGGCGTTCTAAATGGGGGAATTTCTTTTTTAAAAGCTCTAAAAATTCTAAAGCGTTTAATTGCGAAATCTCTTCTAAATACACAAAAAATAAAGGCATGCCCACGAGTTTAGCGCGGTATTTTAGGGGGGTTAAATAGCCTTTAGTGTAATGTTTTTTTTCTATGATTAAAAGGGCTTTGGGATCTTTTAATTCCTTAAAAAGGGCTTGATGCCCTAAATGCAAGCCATCAAATTTACCGATAGCTAAGCTTTTAATCTCAGGCTCGCTTGAAATGGATAAAAAATTCAACATTCCCGTTTTTCCCTTTCACCAAGCTTTCTTGGATCTTTAAGATTTGAAAATCCTTTGTTTTTAAATGGTTTTTAAAGTTTTCTAAAGCGTTTAAAATAGCTTCTTTATCCATTACCACCCCCTTTTTATTGCGTTTTGTGGCTCTGCCCACTTCAAATTGCGGTTTGAAAAGCACTAAAAATTCACCGCTTAAAGGCAAAATCGCTTCTAAAATACAATATAAAGAAATAAAGCTCACATCACAAAGCACTAAATCAATTTTTTCTGGCGTTTTAAACCCTCTAATATCGCATTCTTCATAACATTCTATGTGCTTGTCTTGTTTCAAGCCCTCATCTAATTGCATTTTCCCCACATCCACGCAAAGCACCTTTTTAGCCCCTTTTAAAAGAGCCACTTCACTAAAGCCCCCCTTGCTCACTCCCACATCTAAAACCACCTTTCCCTTAAAATCCACGAAATGGGTTTCTAAAAAAGCCCCTAATTTTTCCCCAGCCCTGCTAACGAATGGATTTGCAGCGATGAGTTCAATTTTATCCCCCTCTTTAACGATAAAAGAGGGTTTAGAAACCACCATTTGATTGACTAAAACCTGATTTTTTAAAACCAGTGCTTTAGCTTTTTCTCTGCTACTCACTAAATGCTGGTTGAATAAAGCGTAATCTAGGCGCATTAAAATTGAGGTAAGGGGACTTGATAAGCGAAATTAAAAACAATCTTGCCTAAACTATAGGCATCAAGCTCTAGTTTGGCTTCTTGCACCGCTAAATAATCCAATTTGTTAAAAGCGAGCAAAAAAGCTCGACTCCACCTGTTCGTGGTTTCTAAAATGCCATCAAATTCATCTTTTGTGATTTCTCGCACCCATAAAGGCTCTGAGCCTGTAGGTTTTGTGCCAAAAAGTTCATAAGAGATATAGCCATCATCTATCCAGTCGTTATTTTGCGTGAAAATCTCCACTAAAAAATACTCATGGTCATAGTAAGTGCCGCTATCCACATCGTTTAAATGCGTAGCGATAGCCGTGATGATAGGCACATTATCTTTGGTGATTTCGCCTTTCCTACTGGCTTGGATTTTTTTTTCTAACACTAAGTCTAGCGTGTAAGTGTCTTCATTAAAATTGCTCACACACCCTAAACAAAAGAATAAAAACACCAGAAGTGTTGAGAGATTTTTCAAGCCCATTCCTTGCTAAAACCCATGCCATTTTTAGCTAAAATAAAATCTGTATTATAACTAAAAGGGGGTTTTATGCCAAAAAAATGCCGACACTTGCTCCAAACCAGCGATTTGAGCCTAGATGAAATCAAGCTTCTATTAGAAAAAGCGAGCGTTTATGCGAACGATTTTAACGCCGTATCTTTAGAAACAAAAGAAAAAATGCACAATAAAATCATCGTGGCTTTATTTTTTGAAAATTCCACCAGAACGGTGTCTAGTTTTGAAATCGCAAGCCTAAGGTTGGGGGCAAAAATAGTGAAATTAAACATGCAAACAAGCTCCACTTCAAAGGGTGAAACTTTGATAGACACTTTTAAAAATATCCATGCCATGCAGCCTGACGCTATCATCACACGGCATGCTTTTTCAAGCGCGCCTTTTAAATTAGCCGAATTTTCACAATGCCCCTTGATTAATGCAGGAAGCGGCGTGAGCACTCATCCTACCCAAGCGTTATTAGACTTGCTCACCCTTTATCGGCATTTTGGCGGTTTAGAAAATTTAAAAGGGAAGAAAATCGCTTTTATAGGCGATGTGAAAAATTCCAGAGTGGCTAATAGCAACATTAAATTGCTCCAAAGACTAGGGCTTGAGATCATGCTGTGCGCTCCAAGCTCCATGCTCCCTAGCACTTCTTTAAAAACGACGCACAACATTGAAGAAGCGATAGAATTTGCAGACATTTTAATGAGTTTGAGAACCCAAACCGAACGCCACAACGCGCCCATTTTTGCGAGCTTGAAAGATTATGGCAACGCTTATTGCATCACCCAACAACGCCTAGAGACTCACGCTAAAAATAAAGAGGTCATTATTTTACACCCAGGCCCAGTGCATAGGGATATTGATATAGAAAGCGCGGTGTTAGAAGACAAGCGATCCAAAGTTTTAGAGCAAGTCAAAAATGGCGTGGCAATGCGCATGGCGGTGTTGGAATTTTTGCTACTAGATTGATCATCAAACTTAAAAAATGCTTTTTAGTATTTTTTAAAATCAATACAAGAACTTTCATATTAAAAAATGGGTTTGGTGATAAAACGGCACAAAAACCCCACTTTGATTAAGTTTTGATTTACTTTATCTCATTTTATGATGAAACTAAAAAAATTTCGTTATAATCTAAAATAGTTGAGTTAATTAAAAGTAAATAAATAGCTTGATTATGTTTCTTTGTTTTTAGATCAGTTAAGAATTGTAGTCTTTAAGTCATAACCTTATAAGATGTATTGGCTATTAAAAGGAAAAAAATGAAAAATAGCACGCCTTTAAAGAATCAAGTTTTTTGTGGGTTATATGTTTTAAGTTTAAGCGCTTCTTTGCAAGCGTTTGATTATAAAATTGAAGTTTTAGCGGAGTCCTTTTCTAAAGTTGGCTTTAATAAAAAAAAGATTGACATAGCTAGGGGGATTTATCCTACAGAGACTTTTGTAACCGCTGTAGGGCAGGGCAATATTTATGCGGATTTTTTATCCAAAGGCCTTAAAGATCAAGGGCATGTTTTAGAGGGAAAAGTCGGTGGCACGCTAGGAGGGATCGCTTATGATAGCACGAAATTCAATCAAGGCGGATCGGTTATTTATAACTACATCGGTTATTGGGATGGCTATTTAGGGGGTAAAAGAGCCTTGCTTGATGGCACGAGTATCCATGAGTGCACGCTTGGCTCTGATGGGAAAGTGATTGATTCTATAGCGTGCGGGAACGCTAGGGCCAATAAAATCCGCCGTAATTACTTGATGAATAACGCTTTTTTAGAATACCGCTATAAAGATATTTTTTTAGCTAAAGGAGGGCGTTATCAATCCAATGCTCCTTATATGAGCGGTTACACGCAAGGCTTTGAAATCAGTGCTAAAGTCAAGGATAAAAATGAAGGAAGCCATAAATTATGGTGGTTTAGCTCATGGGGTAGGGCGTTCGCTTATGGGGAGTGGATTTATGATTTTTATTCTCCAAGAACCGTGGTTAAGAACGGGCGCACTTTGAATTATGGTATCCATTTAGTGAATTACACTTATGAAAGAAAAGGAATTAGCGTCAGCCCTTTTTTCCAATTTTCGCCCGGGACTTATTATAGCCCTGGGGTGGCTATAGGCTATGATAGTAACCCTAATTTTGATGGCGTGGGCTTTAGATCCGAAACAAAAGCTTATATTTTACTCCCTGTCCATGCCCCCTTAAAAAGGGATACTTATCGTTACGCTGTGAAAGCGGGTACCGCCGGGCAAAGCTTGCTCATTAGGCAACGATTTGATTACAATGAATTTAATTTTGGTGGAGCGTTTTATAAAGTGTGGAAAAACGCAAACGCTTACATAGGCACGACAGGAAACCCTTTAGGCATTGATTTTTGGACCAATAGCGTTTATGATATAGGGCAAGCCTTAAGCCATGTGGTAACCGCTGATGCCGTCTCTGGTTGGGTTTTTGGTGGGGGCGTGCATAAAAAATGGCTGTGGGGGACTTTATGGCGTTGGACTAGCGGCACTTTAGCCAATGAAGCGAGCGCGGCTGTTAATGTGGGCTATAAAATCAGTAAGAGTTTGACAGCGAGCGTGAAATTAGAATATTTGGGCGTGATGACGCATGCAGGCTTTACGGTAGGGAGCTACAGGCCCACACCCGGCTCTAAAGCGCTTTATTCAGACAGAAGCCATTTGATGACAACCCTTAGCGCTAAATTTTAATAGATAGCCTTAAGCTGTTTATTAAAGCGTTAAAAATCCCCTAATAAAAACACTATAATACGAGTTTAATCAAATCCAAAGGTTAAGCATTTGAAACTCTTTTTCAGGCGTTATTCTCAATATCTTAAAGAGCATTATAAAAGTTTTATAGTGGTTTTATTTTCTTCTTTAGTGGTGGCTTTAAGCACGGCTTGGGGGACTTATTTAGTCAAGCCCACTTTAGATGAAATTTTTATCAATAAAGACACTCACATGCTCAAAATCCTGCCTTTTTTAGTGATTTTGGCGTATTTGGGTAAGAGTGGGGGCATGTATTTAGGCACTTATTTCACTAACTTTATTGGGCTTGATATTGTCAAAAAAATACGCAATACTATGTTAGAAAGCCTTCTCAAAATGGAAATGGATTTTTTTAACAGGACTAAAAAGGGCGAATTGATCGCAAGAATCACCAATGATATAGGATTGATCAGAGCGAGTTTATCCAATTACCTTTCAGAGAGTATAAGAGAGGGGTTAACGATTGTTGGGTTAGTGGGGGTGGTGATCTATCAAAGCCCTAAATTGGCGTTAGTGGGGCTAGTGATCATGCCGCTAGCTGCTATTCCTATCAGTAAAATCATTCGTAAGGTTAAAAAACTCGCTAAATCCCATCAAGAGAGTAACGCCAAAATCACCGCTCGTTTGAGTGAAGTCTTTAACAATGTGGAAGCGATTAAAATTTCTAATGGCGAAAAATTAGAGCATAAGGCTTTTGTGAAAGAAAATGAAGCGTTTTTTAAAATCGGTATCAAAAACATCGCCGTGGCTGAAATTTCTTCGCCTTTAATGGAGTTTTTAGGCTCGATTGCGATAGCGTTAGTGATTTATTTAGGGGGGAATGAAGTGATTAGGGGTCATATTAGCGTGGGGGCGTTTTTTTCTTTCATCACAGCCCTTTTTATGCTTTATACGCCGATTAAACGCTTGACTAGGATTGTTTCTAATTTTCAAGAAGCCTTAGTCGCTAGCGACAGGATCCATGAGATTTTAGAAAGAGAGCCGGCTATTGTTGATGGGGAATTGACGCTAAATAACGCCATACACACCATTGAATTTAAAAAGGTATGGTTGGCTTATGCGCTAGACAATCAAGAGCGTTATGTTTTAAGCGATATTAGTTTGAAATTCCAACAAAATGAAATCATCGCTCTAAAAGGCGAAAGCGGGAGCGGTAAAAGCTCATTAGTGAATCTGATCTTACGCCTTTATGAGCCAAGTAGGGGCGAAATTTTCATCAATGATCAAAAAATAGAGAGCATCACTCAAAAATCCTTGAGGGAAAAGATTAGCGTTGTCACTCAAAGGGTGTTTATTTTTAACGGGAGCGTGGCTGAAAATGTGGCTTATGGTTTAGAAATGGATGAGGTAAAAATCAAAGAATGCTTAAAAAAGGCTCAAGCCTTAGATTTTGTGGAAAAAATGCCTCATGGGATAGAGAGCGTTTTAGATGAATTTGGCGCTAATCTTAGCGGCGGGCAGCGCCAAAGAATCGCCATTGCAAGAGCTTTGTATAAAGACGCTCAAGTTTTAATCTTTGATGAAGCCACTTCCGCTTTAGACAATAACACAGAAGAGAGCATCAAACAAAGCATTTTAGAATTGAAACAAAACCGCTTGATCATTCTCATCTCGCACAACCCAAGCACGCTAAAATTAGCCACTAAGCATGTGAAATTAGAGCATGGGCGTTTGACAGAATGCTAAGGGTTTTAAGCGTTGGTGTTGCTTTTATTTTACTAGGGTGTCAGTTTTTCAACAAAACGACGCTCCATTTAAAATATAAAGATTACCCTAAAAATAGTGCTTTAAAAACCGCATTCACTTTAACCCCCCCTAAAATCTTTTTTAACGCTCATTTTGTGCCGCCCTTTTACCAAAAAGAATTTAAAAAAGCGCTCACCCAGCAAATCGCTTATTTTTTAAAAGATAAAAAGGGTTTCACTCTCAATGTTTCAGGCAATGTTTTTTTTTCTTTTGAAGAGAGTCCTAAAGATTTAAAAGCCATTAAGGAAAGGCTTAAAAAGACGATTGAGCCTAACGCTGACCCAAAAGCCGTCATGCGTTTTTTAAACCTTCAAGCGAGCTTGATTTTAGAATGCGTCCCGCAAACCACTTGCCCGTTTGACACCCTTTTAATCCCCACCGCTTTCAGCGTGCCTGTTTATTACGCTAATCGTTTGGGCGATAACCCCTCTCTTTTTTCCCAAGAAGACAAAACCTATCATAACGCTTTAATCAAAGCCCTTAACAAAGCTTATTACTCTCTTATGGAGGGTTTAGAAAAGCGTTTGAATGCTACAGAAAATTCAACATGGCTTTAAAGCATGAAAAAGATTTTATTCTTTATTTTTGTCATTTTGTTTTCGGTAGGGATTTATTTAATTTGGCATGTTTTATTGGAAAAAGCCCTAGAATTGAAATTAGCTGTCTCGGCTAATGATTTGCTTTTAAAATTGTTCGCGCTTCTTGGCGCTTTTTCCATATTAGTGCTTTTTCAAGGCGTTATTTCTTCGTATAAGAAGCGCCAACTCAAACGCATTTTACAAAAAATAGACGCCATGAACGGCTTTGAATTTGAAGAATATTCTAAAATCTTTTTCACTTCAAAGGGTTTTGAAGTGAGCATCACGCAAAAAAGCGGCGATTATGGAGCGGATTTGATTATGGAAAAAGACGGCGTCAAATGGGCGGTTCAAGCCAAACGCTACTCGCATAAAGTTTCGCCCAAAGCCATTCAAGAGGTGGTCTCTTCTAAAGCTTACTACGCTTGCGAAAAAGCTTGCGTGATCACCAACAGCCACTTCACGCACGCCGCTCAAAAACTGGCTCAAGCTAACGGAGTGCTTTTGATTGACAGAGACGAATGGGTCAAATTTTTGGGTGGGAAAAAATAATCCCCTTAAAAATTTTTTAGAAAAATCTACAGAAAATAATCAAAAAACAAATCCTAAAATGTTCTAAATTTAACAAAATATATTACAATTATCTAAAAAATATTATTTTTACAAAAAGGCGCGTTGTGAAATTGTGGTTTCCTTATTTTTTAGCGATTGTGTTCTTGCATGCATTGGGTTTAGCGTTGCTCTTTATGGCTAATAACACTTCATTTTATGCGGCGGCGTCTATGGCTTACATGCTAGGGGCAAAGCATGCGTTTGATGCGGATCACATCGCTTGCATAGACAACACCATAAGAAAGCTCACCCAACAAGGCAAAAACGCCTATGGCGTGGGGTTTTACTTTTCTATGGGGCATTCAAGCGTGGTGATTTTAATGACTATCATCAGCGCGTTTGCGATCGCTTGGGCTAAAGAGCATACGCCGATGCTAGAAGAAATAGGGGGGGTAGTGGGGACTTTAGTTTCTGGGCTTTTTTTGCTCATTATAGGGCTATTGAATGCGATTATTTTAGTGGATTTATTAAAAATATTCAAAAAATCGCACTCTAACGAAAGCTTGAGCCAGCAACAAAATGAAGAGATTGAACGGCTTTTAACGAGTAGGGGCTTACTCAATCGCTTTTTTAAGCCCTTGTTTAATTTCGTTTCCAAGTCGTGGCATATTTATCCTGTGGGTTTTCTTTTTGGGTTAGGCTTTGATACCGCTAGTGAAATTGCGCTTTTGGCCCTTTCTAGCAGCGCGATTAAAGTGAGTGTGGTGGGCATGCTTTCTTTACCCATTCTTTTTGCCGCTGGCATGAGTTTGTTTGACACTTTAGATGGGGCGTTCATGCTCAAGGCGTATGACTGGGCGTTCAAAACCCCTTTAAGAAAAATCTACTACAACATCTCCATTACAGCCTTAAGCGTGTTTATCGCGCTTTTTATTGGGTTGATTGAGCTTTTTCAAGTCGTTAGCGAGAAACTCCATTTAAAATTTGAAAACCGCCTTTTAAACACCTTACAAAGCCTGGAATTTACAGACTTGGGCTATTACTTGGTGGGCTTATTCGTAATAGCGTTTTTAGGCTCGTTCTTTTTATGGAAAATCAAATTTTCTAAATTAGAGAGCTAGATTTTAAGCCCTCAAGTTATCGCTCAACAAATCTTTAAGGCTTTTATTTGAAAAACTTGGCGTAAAGGCTTTAGGGTTTGAAAGGCTTTCGCTCAAATAGCCTAATAATTCCTTAATTTCGTTTAATTTTTCTTCCAAATAAGCTTGAAACCCGCCAACATTTTCCAATAAATTCAAAGGATTAGCCACAATCATGGAAAAAACTTCATCGTTAATGGCAATGTTGAGCTGGGTGTCAAACAAAGGGGAGGCTAAAAACTGGCAATTTTCTACAATTTCTCGTAATTCCTGTTTGATGATAGAAGCTTGCAAAGCGTCTTTATCTTCTAAACCCATGCTCTTATTGAAAAGCTTTTTGCAAGCGATTTGCAAGACTTGTAACGCTCCAACGCTCTCGTTTATATTTTTCATGTCCCTACTGAATTTAGCGATTTGTTGGGATTTTTCTATCGCATTGGTTTTAAAATCGCTTGTTTCAACACCGCCCAAATGCTTTTGAAGAGTTTTTAAAATATCCATAAAAAACCTTTTAAATAGAATTAAACGATCACAAGCATTTTTCGTTCCTTTTTTATGGAAATATTAAATAAGCCCCCAATAAGCTCAATTAAAAAAAGGTTTTAGGTATAATTAGCGATCTTTTAGTTTCAAATAGTAGAGAGATTGGATGAAAAAAATATGGTTTTTAGTGTGGGGCTTGTGTTCTTGGGTGTTTTCGCATGCGATAGAAACGATAGAAAAAGCCCCTACAGATTTAGAGGATAGAGACAAAGCCCCCCATTTGTTGCTTTTAGCAGGGATTCAAGGCGATGAGCCTGGAGGGTTTAATGCAACTAATTTGTTTTTAATGCATTATAGCGTTTTAAAAGGCTTGGTTGAAGTGGTTCCGGTATTAAACAAGCCTTCTATGTTAAGAAATCATAGGGGCTTGTATGGGGATATGAACCGCAAATTTGCCGCTTTAGACAAGAATGACCCTGAATACCCCACTATCCAAGAAATCAAATCCTTGATTGCAAAACCCAGCGTGGATGCCGTCTTGCATTTGCATGATGGCGGTGGGTATTACCGCCCTAATTATATTGATGCGATGCTCAATCCTAAGCGCTGGGGGAATTGCTTTATTATTGATCAAGATGAAGTTAAGGGGGCGAAATTCCCTAATTTGCTTATTTTTGCAAACAATACGATTGAGAGCATCAACGCCCATTTATTGCACCCTATTGAAAAATACCATTTAAAAAACACGCGCACCGCACAAGGCGATACAGAAATGCAAAAAGCCCTGACTTTTTATGCGATCAACCAAAAAAAGAGCGCTTTTGCCAATGAAGCCAGTAAAGAACTCCCTTTAGCATCAAGGGTGTTTTACCATTTGCAAGCCATTGAGGGCCTACTCAATCAGCTCAATATCCCTTTTGAGCGCGATTTTGAGCTTAACCCTAGCAGCGTGCATGCTTTAATCAATGATAAAAGTTTGTGGGCAAAAATCAGCTCTCTACCCCAAATGCCCCTTTTTAACTTACGCCCTAAACTCAACCATTTCCCTTTACCCCACAACACTAAAATCCCGCAAATCCCCATAGAGAGCAACGCTTACATTGTAGGACTAGTCAAAAACAAACAAGAAGTGTTTTTAAAATACGGCAACAAGCTCATGACACGATTATCGCCCTTTTACATAGAGTTTGATCATTCTTTAGAAGAAGTGAAAATGCAAATTGACAATAAGGATCAAATGGTTAAGATAGGGAGCATGGTTGAAGTGAAAGAGAGTTTTTATATCCATGACATGGATAATATCCGCGCGAATGTGATTGGCTTTAGCGTTTCTAATGAAAATAAACCTAATGAAGCGGGCTATACGATTAGATTTAAAGATTTTCAAAAACGCTTTTCACTGGACAAGCAAGAAAGGATCTATCGCATAGAATTTTACAAAAACAACGCGTTTAGCGGGATGATCTTAGTGAAATTTGTGTAGGAATGATAAAACTCATTGTCTTTTAATATTCAAGGGTTTTGGCATTTTTCGCTTTAAGCAAATAGGTGTTTTTAGCTTGATTTATTTCTAGCGTGTTGTCTTTGATTTTCAAATTAAAATTAGAATTTTTAATTAGGTCAAAAAGCGGTTTTTGATAATAGAGGGTGGTGGTGTAGGTTTTATCATCAAGCGTTAGCCCAATAATATCGCTTGCATGGTTATAGTTTGCGATTAAGGCGTATTTTCGCCCTCTTTTATCCGTTATTCTATGGATAGGGTTTCGGTGAAAAGATCCTTTTTAATAAAGCGTTTGATGGTTTCTTTTTTCAACCATTTAAAAACAACGACATGTTTTGTTTTTAAGCGTAGGGTGATTTGAAAGGGGTAAATTTTAGTTTTAAAATCATTTGCTTTGATCAATCTAAAAGCGTCTTTAGCCGCTAATAACCTTTCTTGAAAATTTTCATGCTCGGTTTTAGCGGTATAGGTATTTCTTTTTGTTTTCAAAAATATCAAATCATCTTGCAACTCAAACACAAACCTCTTTTTGAATTTCGTGCCATTTTCTAAAGATTCGTTTTCTGTTTTATCTCTTTGGATTTCATCGCTTAGATCCATCGCTTTGCTCACTTTGTCCGTGAGTTTTTCTCTCAAGTAGTTGTTTTGCTCCGTGAAAACAAACCGATAAAACTCGGGTTTGTTGTTAAAAAACAAATCTTCCACTTTCTCGCTCGTCTTATCCACCATGTGCTTAATAAAATCTTGCTCCAAACTCGCTTCCGCTTGTGCGATCTCTCGCTTTAAGGTTTCAAGCTCAATTTCTTTTTCTTTGATACCCATGCTTATCCTTTAGGTGTTTGACAACTTCTTTTTGATGTTGGATTACGAGTGTTTTTGCCTAAAACTCCTCTTTTTTCTAGCGGTTGCAAAAACACCCAAACAAAGCATTAAAAGACCAACAACCTTTTTGAATGTTGCGTTTTTTAACCCGATACTTCTATATCACACACCTTTATTATATTACTTCTTGCCCCGCATCTAATAAAGCTTCCTTGATCAAATCCTGTGTCGCTGGAGCTTCAAATTCCACAACCACGCTCTTTTTTTCCACGCTCACATCAATAAAATTCACGCCTTCAATTTCGCCCACAAATTTTTCAATTTTATCCACGCAATGGCTGCAAGTAATGCTTGGCACTTGAAAAGTTGCTTTCATTCAATGATCCTTAATTTTAAAATTCCTTAGCCTTTGGGCGTTTAAGACCACACTCACAGAGCTTAAGCTCATCGCTAAACCCGCAATCGCCGGGCTTAACATGATATTAGCCTTATAAAGAACCCCACAAGCTAAAGGGATAAACACGCTATTATAACAAAAAGCCCAAAACAAATTTTCTTTGATATTTTTAATGGTCGCCTGGCTTAATTTAATCGCGCTATAAACCGATTTAATATCGTTGTTAAAACTCACAATATCCGCTGCTTGCACGCTCACATCGCTCCCTTTAGCCATCACTACCGCCACATCGCTCATGGCAAGGCTAGGAGCGTCATTCAAGCCATCGCCCACCATCATTACGATCTGCCCTTTTTCTTTAAGCTCTTTAATCTTGTTGAGCTTGTCTTGTGGTTTAGCGTTGCTGATATAACCATCTATCCCTAATTCAAGTGCGCATTTTTGGACATTCTCTCTATTGTCCCCGCTTAAAAGAAAGGTGTTAATGCCTAATTTTTTGATTTGAGCGATATGCTCTTTCACGCCTTTTTTGGGTAAATCTTCTAAAACAAACACCCCTAAAAGCTCGTCTTCTTTTTCATTGATCACTTTACCCACAAACACTAAAATCCCCTTTTCTTGAATTTCTAGCGTGTTAATAGGGTTAAAAAACTCGCTATTGCCTACTTTGATAATCTCTTTAGCGCCTTGATAATCTGTTTTAGCGCTGATGCCAAAACCCGTTTTCACTTTAACTTCACTCATTTCTTTTAAGGGAACGTTATGCTCTTTGGCGTATTCTACAATCCCTTTAGCAATGACATGTTCGCTGCTCTTTTCAATGCTGCTCGCTAAACTCAATAGCTCTAATAATTCTATCTTAGAATGAACGCTCTTAACGACAGGTTTGCCGTTAGTGAGCGTGCCGGTTTTATCAAAAACGATCGTATTAACTAGCCTTGCTTTTTCTAAACTTTTAGCGTCTTTAAAAAATAAACCTAAAGAACTCGCTTTTTGGTTCGCTACTAAAATACTCATAGGCGTAGCCAACCCCAAAGCGCAAGGGCAAGAAATCACTAAAACCGATACAAACACTTCTAAAGCGATCCCAAAATTCCACCAAAAATCAGGTTTAGGCGCGATGATGAGCCACACCACAAACGCTAAAATAGCGATAGCGATCACGCTTGGCACAAACACGCTTGAAACCTTATCCGCTAAGCGAGAAATCTCTGCCTTTGAGCTTTGAGCGTTATGGATCATTTCTATAATTTGAGACAAGGTGCTGTTTTTGTTATTTTGTGTGGCTTTCATTAAAAAACTCGTGTGGCTATTGAATGTCCCTGAAAAGACTTTATCGCCGACTTTTTTATAAACCGGTAACGCTTCTCCGCTTAACATGCTCTCATCTAATTCCCCTTCGCCCTCTATGATTTCGCCATCCACCGCAATCGCGCTTCCAGGGAGAACTTTCAAAATATCCCCCACCACAATGCTATCCACTAAAACCTCAATCTGTTGGTTATTTTGCATTTTAAGGGCGGTTTTTGGGGCATTTTTCATCAAGGCTTGCATAGCATCTAAAGCTTTGTCTTTAGAAACATTTTCAATGCGTTTGCCCACCATCACAAACATTAAAATCACGCACACGCTTTCAAAATAATAATGCCCATAAGACCACTGGCTTGTATAAACGAAATACAATTGCCACAGGCTTGAGATTAAGGCAGCGCTTGTGCCTATGGCGATAAGGCTACTCATGTTAGGCTGTCTGTGCCATAAAGCTTTAAACCCTTGAATGTAAAAATCCCTCCCCAAATGCATGACAATGAGAGTGCCTATAAACTGTAAGCAAGCGTTTAAAAAATTACTATGATTGTTAATCGTAAGCAAGCTTTCAGGTAAAAGACTAGGGCTAAGCATCGCTCCCATAGAAAGATACACCACAAAAAGCGTGAAAATAACCGCCAACGCTAATTTAACATTAGGGCTAAAAAATTCTTTTTTTTCTTCCGCTAGAGTTTTTTTAGGGCTATAACCCAGTTTTTCAATGAGTTTAAAAATCTCGTCTAAATTGGTTTCGTTTTCATTAAATTCAATGTTAGCGCTCTTATTTAAAAGACTCACTTCTATTTTTTTCACAAAACTTTTACGCCCTAAAGAGCGTTCAATCCCGCTAGAACACGCCGTGCAAGTCATTCCCTCTATGTAAAAAGATTCTTTCATGCGCTTTTATTTTTATTAAAAATAATTTTTACCATTAAAAAGAGCCACCGAATGATGCCATAAATCAAATACAACCCCATAAACACGCTTAAAGCCTCTAAAGGGCGCACAAACACTAACGATAAAAAAATCAACACTAAGATGAAAAGCTTGAGATTCCATTTGACTTTTTTAAAATTAGGGTAGCGGATATTGCTCACCATAAGCACCCCTAATAAGACAATAAAGCTTAAAAATAACTTTTCGGTATTCCCTTCTAAAAAATGGTATTTGTTATCCAATAACACACAAAGCACCACCAATACCGCCGCAGCAGGAATAGGGATACCGATGAAAGAATAGGGGTCGCTTGTGTTCGTGCTGATATTGAATCGCGCCAATCGTATCGCTCCAAAAATCACAAACAACGCACTCACCGCCATGCCTATGCGCCCAAAGTTATACCCCACATAAAAGTAAGTGATTAAGCTTGGGGCTACTCCAAAAGCGATTACATCAGCTAAGGAGTCAAATTCTATACCAAACTTGCTAGTGGTGTTGGTAAGCCTTGCGACACGCCCATCAAGCCCGTCTAAAATAAGACTCGCTACCACTAACCAGCATGCCATGACAAATTGGTAACTGGAAGCGTAAAAAATACTCATCATGCCTAAAAAAATACTGCTAGCGGTGAAAAGATTGGGGAAAAGATAGAGAGGGTTAATAGGCATTAGAGATTCTTTTTAACTTGGCTTTTAGAATAGGAATAAAAACGATTTTAAAATCCATTATGGGAATTAAAACTTTACAAGCGTTAAAAAACTTACAAGAAAAGAGCGTTAAAGCAAACGCTTTATAACGCTGTTGATAAGTGCTGGTTTTTAGAAAACAAAATCTAAAAAAAAGCTTTACACAAACAGAATGTTTATCATAAGGCTTTAAACCCTTATCAAAAATCTGTTTATAAGCTCGCACTTTTAACTCGCTTGCTATTCTAAAGGGATCAAACGGCTTTCTAAATTGTTGGCAGCCTCGTATTCGCTGATGATTTCACGCACCCTTTCGCCTGTAATGACTTCTTTGTCAAACAACTCCTTGACCATGATTTCAATCGCTTCTCTGTAGTCGCTTAAGGTTTGTTTGACATGCTCATAGCGTTCTTCTAGCAGGTTTTTAATGAATAGATCCATCTCCTCTGCGGTTTTTTCGCTAAATTCCCTACTGCTTCCATAACCACCTCCCAAAAAGGCGTTCCGTTGCTTTTCTAACACCATAAGCCCGCTGACACTGCTCATGCCGTAGTAACTCACCATGCCTTTAATAATATCAGTCGCTCTTTCTAAATCGTTGCTCGCACCGGTAGAAATTTCTTCCAAAAAGACATCTTCAGCCGCTCTGCCGCCTAAAAGCACATCAATTTCAGCGATGAGTTCGTGTTTTTGCATCAAGTATTTGTTTTCTTCAGGCGTGTTAAGGGTGTAGCCTAAAGCCGCCATGCCCCTTGGGATGATAGAGACTTTATTCACCCTAGCGCTCCCTTTAGTCATTTCAGAAATCACGGCATGCCCGCTTTCATGGTAGGCGACGATTTTCTTTTCTTTAGGACTGATGCGTCGGCTTTTCTTTTCTAACCCCGCAATCCCTCTTTCAATGGCTTCTTTTAGATGCTGTTGTTTGACTTCTTTGTGGTTGTTTCGTCCTGCTAAAAGTGCGGCCTCATTGATGATATTCGCTAAATCCGCTCCCGCAAGCCCTGCGGTGAGTTTGGCGACTTCTTGCAAATTCACATCATTAGCGAGTTTCACACCTTTAATATGCACTTTTAAAATCTCCACTCTGCCGTTAAAATCAGGCTTATCCACTAAAACTTGCCTGTCAAAGCGCCCTGGACGCATTAAGGCTGGATCCAAGATTTCAGGGCGGTTCGTTGCCGCTAAGACAATCACAGGTGCGTTTTCGCTCCCAAAGCCATCCATTTCGGCTAAGAGCTGGTTTAGGGTTTGCTCTCTTTCATCATTCCCGCTCACCACGCCTCCAGCCGCTCTGCTTTTACCTATGGCATCAATTTCATCAATAAAAATGATGCTAGGGGCTTGTTTTTTAGCGGTTTCAAATAAATCCCTAACCCTGCTTGCCCCTAAGCCCACAAACATTTCAATAAAACTGCTCCCTCCCATAGAGAAAAACGGCACATGCGCTTCGCCGGCCACTGCTTTTGCCAAAAGGGTTTTACCGGTTCCTGGAGGCCCTACTAATAACACGCCTTTAGGGATTTTAGCCCCTAAATTGGCGTAGCGATCAGGGTATTTTAAGAAATCTACGATTTCTACCACTTCTTCTTTGGCTTCTTCATTGCCTGCCATGTCATTAAAACGCACATTAGGTTTTTCAGCGTTAATGAGTTTTTTCGTGCTCCCCATGCCAAAAATACCCCCACCCATGTTTTTTTGCATGCGGTTCGCCATAAACATCCATAGCCCTAAAATCACTAAAATAGGCATAAGCCACCCTAACATGTCCGTAAAAAAGTTAGACTCGCTAAAACCAGAATAATTGATTTTTTTCTCGTCTAACAAAGGCACTAAAGTTAAATCAGGCACTCGTTTAGCGATATAAATCACACGATTGTTGCCCTCTTTATGGCTGGCTTTGATCAAAGTTTGACCGATACTCACATTTTCCACTTCATTATTGCTGATGAGTTGCTTGATTTCATGGTAGCTCACATTTTTAGTGCTAGAAGCTAAGAAGTTGTCCGAAAAACTGCCATCAGAATTGAAAGAGCGTAGAAAAAAGATGAGTAAAATCCCTCCAAGAACCGCAAGGATAATAGGACTTTGAAAAAAAGGTTTTTTAGGTTCGTTCGTTGGTTTCATTATAATCCTTAATTTATTGATTGTTTTTTAAGCAATTTTAGAGCAACCCATTCGTTACGCTGTCGTTGTTCTAAAACCTCAAATCCATTATAATAGATCTGTAAAACAGAGTTTAAATGGGTTTCTAAAATCCCTGATAAAATAAGAGTGTGGTTACAAAGCCGCACAAATTCACTATACAAACTCTTAATCACATCAGCGACAATGTTCGCCACAATAATATCAAAACGCCCTTCAATTTTTTGCGTAGAGCCATGAATGACTCTATCTTGCGTTAATAGGGGTATTTGATTCAAGCTAAAATTTTTTAGGGTTTCTTCAACGGCTAAACTATCTGTATCGCAAGCGATCAATGCACTAACGCCTTGTTTTTTTAAAGCGATGCTTAAAATCCCGCTCCCACAGCCCACATCTAAAGCGTTTTTATGCCTTGAATCAAGGTTAGAAAGCAATTCCAAGCACATAGAAGTGCTTTCATGATGGCCTGATCCAAAGGCCAAAGCCGGATCAATCATTATGCTATCATTTGTAGCGATATGGCTTGGTTTTTGATGCCAGCTAGGGTGTATGTAAAATTTGGCGCATTGCACCGGTAAAATAGCTTGTTTGTAGGCTTCTAGCCAGTCTTTTGAAGCCAGATTGCGTGAAAGATAAAAAAAATCAAACTCGTTTTGCAAGTTTTGTTTTAAACTCAAGCAAAACGCTTCTAATGCTGGAATGAGCGAGTTATTCAAATCCTTTTGAGAGCGTAAAATAACGAAATGATCAAAGTGTGGGGGTTTTTCCTTTAAATTTTCTTTCAAATCTTCCTTCAGGGGGTCATGAGTAGCGAAATAATGCCAATTGGATTGGCTTATAAACTCAATGGTTTCTTTATCATTAAACGCTTTTAAATCCTCTAAGCTTGATTCTTCTAAGGCTAGATGCGTGGCGTCTAAAAGAAAGCTCTCAAAAAGCTCTCGCTCCTTAGGGAAGATAAAGAAAAACTCATAATACATTGGCTTTAACACTCAATCGTTCGTCCCTAAAACAACCTCTAATTTTTCTTTCAAAACTTGGGGGGTAAAAGGCTTCACAATGTAGTTGTTCACGCCCGCTTTCAAAGCCGTAATGACCTCAGCCTTACCGCCCTCTGTGGTGATCATAATAATAGGGATTTCTTTAAAACGGCTATCAGAGCGCACCTTTTTAACGAGATCCAAGCCGTTCATTTCAGGCATGTTCCAATCTGTAATCAGCACCTTAGTGTCCGCATTAGCGTCTAGTTTCTCCCAAGCTTCCACCCCATGCTCAGCTTCTAAAACATCTTCATAGCCTAAGCGTGAAAGTGTGTTTTTAATAATTCTCCTCATAGTTGAGCTATCATCTACTACCAGTAGTTTCAAAGCGCTTCTCCTTTTAAGATTGCATTTAAATCAGGCTCTTTTTAAACAGCCAAAGCGTCCTAAACGCCTTATAATAATAAATCGTTCCAAATAATAGCATGTTTTGATTAAAATTACCTTGACCGACAATAATCATTGGCTAAATGGAGCGTTCAACAAGCGTTCTCATTTGTAAAAAAATTCAGTTTGTTTGCTATGATAATCGTTTAAAAGTAATAAAATAACTCTTTGAGTGCGATAAAGGGTCATTGGATGGTTTGAAAAAAGAAAGACAAGGATTTTACAAGTAAGTGCATTATTTAAGAATTTTAATACTGAGTATAAGTTTTTTAAATATTTTAAATGCTGAAAATTTGAGTTACATGTCTTCTTCTTATCAAATAGGCACGGTGTTTATGCGCCCTTTAAACACCAACAAGCTTTTACAAGGGGCTTCAATCCTTCAAGGCTATGAAGTGAATCCTAAAAACGATTGGGCTTATTCTAGGTATTATTTCTTTATAGATTATGGTAATGTGCTTTTCAATGAGGACTCCACTTTGCAAGCGAACATGTTCACTTATGGGGTGGGAGGGGATTTCATGGTCGCCTACGCTAAAAACCCTATCAACCGCTGGGCTTTTTTCTTTGGCTTGCAACTAGCCGCTAACACATGGATACTCAACAATAAAGTCAAAGATTTGGTGGTGAACACTTGGGATTCATTAAAAGATTTCAATTTTCGTAACACTTATTTTAGGGCTATCGGGAAATTTGGGGTGCAGTTTCGCACGATCGTTTTATATCATAAGGTGGATGTGGAAATTGGCATGAAAATCTTTCTAACCCCTGAAAGGCGCAGCTTGTTTGAAAGGAGTTTTTTGTTTTTTATTTCGCATTCGTGGCATTTTTAAATGGCGGAGAGAGAGGGATTCGAACCCTCGAAGGCTTGCACCTTACACGCGTTCCAGGCGTGCTCCTTCAACCACTCGGACATCTCCCCTTAAAAAGGGCTTATTATAACTAAGATTTGTTTAAAAAGGGCTTATTCTAAAAGGAGTGAGTCTTTAGAAATAACGCCATCAATCTGATTTTTAGCGCAAATTTCCCATGATTCTGTATCGTTTAAATCCATAGAAAACAAGATTTTGCTATCTAATAAGTAATTAGTGGCGTGTTGTTGGGCGAGTATGGCTTGCTTAATATCTTTAAAAATACAATAGAGCGGTTTGAAAGCGTTGAATAAAAAAAAGGCGTCCGTCTCTATCTTGTGCGATGAAAAGATCACGCTAAAATTGACGCCATTTTCACAGCAATACTTAGCTAATTCCAAATTTTTTGGGTGCGCTTCAAAACACACTATATCGTTATTAGTGCTAGAATGAATGCCATCGGTGTTTTTAATGAAAATAAAACGAACGCTAGGGATTAAAGGGTGTCCTAAAATAAGCATTTTTACCTCTTATTCTTCAAACAAGTTTCACTGCAATACGCCACTGCTCCGCTATAAATAGCGTCTTTGCTAGAGACATAGGTTTGGCATTTAGAGCATACAATCATGTGATCTTCTAATTCTTTGGGGGTTTGTTGCGTGTAAGAGTGGTTGTCTTTGGGGTCGTCTTTGTGGGGTTTTTGCCTCAAAAACAAACGCCATAAAATCCATACAATAATGAGTAAGGGGATTAAAATTCTTAACATAAACTTTCCTTTGATTTGTAAAAATAAATGCGCTTTTTGCACATAAAGCATTCAGTGTCTTTACAAGCGATTTCATCTTTTAACTGCTCGCCTTTATAGAATAAAAAATACCCCTTATCTTTTAGGAAGCGTCGGCTTTTTTCTATCAAAAAAGAAGAGCTAGCGACCGCTCTAGAAGTGATTAAATCCACTTGTAAAAGATTTTGATAATCTTCTAAACGCTTTTTAACAATTTCAATATTGTTTAAAGGCAAAACGCTTTTAAGGTAGTTTAAAAAAGCCGCTCTTTTCATTCTTGGCTCTAAAAGAATGAATTGCGTTTCCGGTTTTTCAAGGGCTAAAGGGATAGCCGGAAGTCCCGCCCCGCTCCCAATATCCAAGCAACTTTTAAAATCTTTGACAAATTCTAAGGGTTTTAGAGCGTCTGTGATCTGGGGTTCTAACTCGCTTAAACGTTTCGCGCCGCTCAAGTTGTGCGTTTGATTCCATTCTAAAAGGATGCGTGCATAGTCTTGCAATAAGGGATTCATAAAATCAGCATCCCATCGCCATAAGAATAAAAACGATACTTCTTTTCTATGGCTATTTTGTAGATTTCTTTGGTTTTTTCTAAGCCTATCATCGCGCTCACAAGCATTAAAAGGCTAGATTTAGGCAAATGGAAATTAGTGAGCAAGTGATTAGCATGCTGGATCGGATTAGCAAGATGCAAGAATATATCGCATTCAAACGCCTCTTGATTAGGGGTTTTTAAACGCTTGAAATATTCCACGCTCCTTAAAGCGGTCGTGCCGATGCATAAAATCTCTTGGGATTCTCGCAAAATTTCTTGGCTCTTTTTAGGAATATGCAAAACTTCTGTATGGATTTGATGCTCTCTAATATCTTTAGTTTCTACGCCAAGAAAAGTTCCAGCCCCCACATGCAAGGTTAAAAAAGCGTGTTTAAAGTCTTTCAATAAATTTTCTAAAGTATTTTGAGAAAAATGCAATGACGCTGTAGGGGCAGCCACTGCACCGATGTGTTTAGCGAACACGCTCTGGTATTCATGCACATCCAAACTTTCATCCGCTCTTTTAATGTAGGGGGGCAAAGGCATATGCCCGTATTGTTCTAAAAGCTTTAAGATATTCGCTTGATTTAAAGGAGTTTTATGGTCATAAAAAGCGATCAAGCGCTGGCCGTTATGAAGCAATTCCAAAACTTCAGCGTAATGATTTTCATCAAAAAAGATTTTGTCCCCCACTTTGATCTTGCCCTTGATTTGAGTTAAAGCGCTATTGTCTTTAAAAAAGCGGTGGAAAAACACTTCGGTCGTTTTTGATGGCAAAAAGGCATGTTTAGATCCAAAAAGCCTAGCTTTCATCACTTTAGTGTCGTTCAACACCACAAGGGCGTTTTTAGGGAAAAAATCTAAAACATGTTCAAAAGTGGTGTGCGTGATTGTTTGCGAACGCCTTTCATATACGAGTAATTTAGCCTTTTCTTTGGGCAAAATGGGATAGCTTGCGATCAATTCTTTAGGCAAATGGTAATCATAGCTTTCTAAATCAAATTCTTTCAACTACAGCTCGCTCTTTGTATTCTCTTTGGTGTCTTCTTCGTCTTTGGGAGCCGGATTGACTATTTTAGCGATTAAAATAGAAAGCCCATAAAGCCCCACTAAGGGCAACGCCATAAAGATTTGACTCACCACATCAGGGGGAGTGATAATGGCTGCTACAATAAAAATCACTACAATAGCGTATTTGAAATACGCTTTCAAGCTCGCATCGGTAATCAAGCCCACTTTAGCTAAAAAATACGCCAAAACAGGCAGTTCAAACGCCACGCCAAAGCCTAAAATCAAGCGCGTGAAAAAGCTCACGTAACTGGACGCAGAAATATTAGCCGCAAACACATCGCTCCCAAAAGTGGCTAAGTATTCAATGATGAAAGGAAACACCACATAATAAGAAAACGCCGCCCCAATTAAAAACATGCCGCTCCCAAAAAACACAAAAGGCAAAATCACTTTTTTTTCATTCTTATAAAGCCCTGGAGCGATAAAAAGCCACAATTGCCAAAAAATAATGGGCATGGAAATGACGATAGCGGCTGAAAAACTGATTTTAACCGCTACCATGACCCCTTCAATAGGGGAGAGCTGAATGAGCGTGCCTTTATAAGAATTTTTAACAAATTCAAAAATATTTTTCCAAAAATGAAAGCACCCCAAAAACGCCACTAAAATCGTTCCTACAGAAACCATCAAACGCTTTCTTAATTCCTGTAAATGCGGTTTTAAATCTTCAAACATGCTCTTTTTCTTTGTCGTGTTCTTTGGCGTTGTTATCGGTTGCTAATTGGACTTCTTTAAGAGATTCATCGTTTGAAATTTCTTCATTTAAGGCTTCTTCATTGGAAACTTCTTTATTGGAATGGTTAGGGGGTGCGTTGTTTTCTAGGCTTTGTTGGTAATCTTGCATCAAATCCTGAATGCTTTTAATCTCCTTTTCTGCAGTTATTTTAGCGTCTTCTAATTCTTCAATCTTAACGCCTTTAAGACTCTCCACTTTATTTTCAAAGAGTTTTTGATACTCTAGAGTTTCTTTTTTGATTTCTTCAATATTGATTTCTTTATCTAAAGTGTCCTTAGCGTCATTGAGCGTTTTTTTAACCGCACGAAAAAATTTCACCATATCCACGACAGCCTGGGGGAATTTTTCTGGCCCTAAAAAAATAATCGCCACAACCAACACCACAAGGATTTCAAAAAAGCCCATGCCAAACATAATGATCTACTTTTACACCCTTTAAAATTTTATCGTTATTGTAGTGTAATTTTCTTTCTAAACAAGATTAAAATAAAGTTTGGGGGTTTAAAGTGGGGATTTTTAAAAGCGCGTGGGTTTTAGGCGTGGCGATTCGGCCTTTAGCGGTGCGCTCTAAATAACCATTAGCGAGTAAAAAAGGCTCAATCACGTCTTCAATCGTGCCTTCATCTTCTCTCATAGACGCTGCAATCGTGTTCAAACCCACCGGCTTTCCTTGAGCGTTAGCCAACAAAGATAAATACGCCAAATCCGCTTCATCAAAGCCCAATTCATTCACGCCTAATTCATTCAAAGCATGCAAAGTGATGTTTAAATCCATCAAGCTTGAATTTTTAACGAGTGCAAAATCGCGCACCCTTTTTAAAAGCCTTAAAGCGATCCTTGGCGTGCCTCTACTCCTTTTAGCGATTTCATCAGCGCTTTCTTCTTTGATGTCTTGGTTGAGTTTAACGGCGGCTTTTTTGATGATGAGGGCTAGTTCGCTAGGGCTATAAAATTGCATTCTAAAACTCATGCCAAATCTGTCTCTTAAGGGGTTAGAGAGCATTCCAGCTCTAGTGGTAGCGCCGATGAGGGTGAAAGGGGGTAAATCAATTTTAATGGTTTGAGCGGCCGGGCCTGAGCCTATGATAATATCCAGTCTAAAATCTTCCATAGCCGGGTATAAAACCTCTTCAATCGCCGGGCTAAGCCGGTGGATTTCATCAATAAAAAGAATGTCTTTAGCTTGCAAATTAGTCAAAATGGCGGCTAAATCACCGCTTTTTTCTATCATGGGAGCGGCGGTGATTTTGATATTGGTTTCCATTTCTTTAGCGATGATATGGCTGATTGAAGTTTTACCCAAACCGGGCGGGCCAAAAAAGAGCATGTGATCCAAACTTTCTTGGCGTTTTTTAGCCGCACAAATAGAAATTTGCAAGTTGCTTTTAATCTTTTCTTGACCGATAAAATCTTCCCAAAGATTAGGGCGCAAACTCACTTCTTGAGAAGTTTCAAAATCCAAGGTTTCTAAATTGACTATCCGTTCTTTCATTTAATGATAACTTTCTAATTCGTTAGGGAAGTTTCCCTTTTTCACATCATCAGCGTATTGTTTGATAGCGTTTTGAATCAATTCTTTCCCCTTAAGGTATTCTCGCACGAATTTAGGTTTAAAGCTATCAAAAAAGCCTAACATGTCGCTCCACACTAAAATCTGCCCGTCGCAATCCTTGCCGCTCCCTATGCCGATCGTGGGGATTTTGATTTTTTGCGTGATTGTTTGAGCGATAGGGGTGGTTATACCCTCTAAAACCAACAAACCCACCCCGGCTTCTTCTAAACTCAAGGCGTCTTCTAAAAGCTTTTTTTGTTGCTCTTCATTTTTGCCCTTAATCTTATAACCTCCATCAAGACGCACGAATTGGGGCATTAAGCCGATGTGCCCTACCACAATAACGCCCTCATTAGTGAGCGTTTTAATGAGCTTTGCTTTTTCTTTTCCGCCTTCTAGTTTGATCGCGCTCGCTTGGGTTTCTCTATAAACTCTGATGGCGTTTTTTAGGGCTGTTTTTTCATCTTTATAACTTCCAAAGGGCATGTCCGTGATGATAAAAGGAATCTTAGCGCCCGCACAAACCGCTTTAGTGTGATAGAGCATCATTTCCACACTCGCGCTTAAAGTGTCGTTTTGATTGAAAAAACTCATATTCAAACTATCGCCCACTAAAATCACATCCACTAGCGGATCAAATATTTGAGCGAACAGCGCGTCATAAGCGGTAATGGCAATGATTTTTTCGTGATTTTTTTTAGCTTGGAGATGGTTGAGAGTGATTTTTTTGGTTTGGGCGGTTTGCATGCTCATTGGAAAATCCTATGGTTTAAATATGGTGGCATTGTAGCATGATTTTAAGGGTGGGTGAAAATTTTACCCCATTTTAACTGAGTATTTTGATTATTTTAGTATAATTGAAAGAAACTTTTAACAAACAATTCAAGGGATTTGGCGATTTTGGGTCTTAAGAAGCGAGCTATTTTATGGTCTTTAATGGGGTTTTATGCAGGATTGAATGCGCTTGATTATGACACCCTAGACCCAAAGTATTACAAATATATCAAGTATTATAAAGCCTATGAAGATAAAGAAGTTGAAGAATTGATCAGAGACTTAAAAAGGGCGAACGCTAAAAGCGGGCTTATTTTAGGGATCAATACCGGGTTTTTTTATAACCATGAGATTATGGTTAGAACTAATAGCTCTAGCATTACCGGGAATATTTTAAATTATTTGTTCGCTTATGGCTTGCGTTTTGGCTATCAAACTTTCAGGCCGTCGTTTTTTGCACGCTTGGTCAAGCCCAATATCATTGGCAGGCGCATTTATATCCAATATTATGGAGGGGCCCCTAAAAAAGCGGGCTTTGGGAGCGTGGGGTTTCAATCGGTTATGCTGAATGGGGATTTTTTATTGGACATTCCCTTACCCTTCGTGGGAAAATACCTTTATATGGGGGGTTATATGGGTTTAGGTTTAGGGGTTGTAGCGCATGGGGTGAATTACACGGCGGAATGGGGGATGTCTTTTAATGCGGGTTTGGCTCTAACGGTATTAGAAAAAAACCGCATTGAATTTGAATTTAAAATTTTAAATAATTTCCCTTTTTTGCAATCTAATTCTTCAAAAGAGACTTGGTGGGGAGCTATAGCAAGCATTGGGTATCAATATGTGTTCTAAAAAAATAAGAAATCTTATTTTATGTTTAAGCTTGGCATTAAGCTTGCACGCTGAAGAAAATACGGCTCAAGAGAATACGACTGAAGAAAACATGATTGAAGAAAATACCCCTAAAGACGCTCCCATTCTTTTGGAAGAAAAACGCACCCAAACGCTAGAGCTTAATGAAGAAAAAAAAGAAGTTGCAAAGAGTGTTGATGAAAAAAGCCTGCTTGAAGAAATCCATAAGAAAAAACGCCAACTTTACATGCTCAAAGGGGAATTGCATGAAAAGAATGAATCCATCTTATTCCAACGAATGGCTAAAAATAAGAGCGGTTTTTTTATAGGCGTAATCCTTGGCGATATAGGGATTAACGCTCATCCTTATGAGAAGTTTGAGTTTTTAAGCGGCATCCAAGCTTCTCCTTTGTTGTATGGTTTAAGGAGCGGGTATCAAAAGTATTTTGCTAACGGGATTAGCGCCTTACGCTTTTATGGGGAATATTTAGGGGGGGCGATGAAAGGGTTTAAAAGCGATTCTTTAGCCTCTTATCAAACCGCAAGCTTGAATATTGATTTGTTGATGGATAAGCCTATTGACAAAGAAAAAAGGTTTGCGTTAGGGATATTTGGAGGCGTTGGAGTGGGGTGGAATGGGATGTATCAAAATTTAAAAGAGATTAAAGGGTATTCACAGCCTAACGCCTTTGGACTGGTGTTAAATTTAGGGGTGAGCATGACGCTTAATCTCAAACACCGCTTTGAATTAGCCTTAAAAATGCCTCCCTTAAAAGAAACCTCGCAAACCTTTTTATATTATTTTAAAAGCACTAATATTTATTATATTAGTTACAACTATTTATTGTAAAGGCTAAAATGTTGAAATTTAAATATTGTTTGATTTATATCGTGCTCATATTGGGACTTCAAGCGACAGATTATGACAATTTAGAAGAAGAAAACCAACAATTAGACGAAAAAATAAACCATTTAAAGCAACAGCTCACCGAAAAAGGGGTTTCGCCCAAAGAGATGGATAAGGATAAGTTTGAAGAGGAATATTTGGAGCGGACTTATCCTAAAATTTCCTCCAAGAAAAAAGAGAAATTACTCAAATCTTTTTCCATAGCCGATGATAAGAGTGGGGTTTTTTTAGGGGGTGGGTATGCTTATGGGGAACTTAACTTGTCTTATCAAGGGGAAATGTTAGACAGATATGGCGCGAATGCCCCTAGCGCGTTTAAAAACAATATTGAGATTAACGCTCCTGTTTCTATGATTAGCGCTAAATTTGGGTATCAAAAATACTTTGTGCCTTATTTTGGGACACGATTTTATGGGGATTTATTGCTTGGGGGAGGGGTGTTAAAAGAGAATGCACTCAAGCAACCTGTAGGTTCGTTTATTTATGTTTTAGGGGCTGTCAATACCGATTTGTTGTTTGATATGCCTTTAGATTTTAGAACTAAAAAGCATTTTTTAGGCGTTTATGCGGGTTTTGGGATAGGGCTTATGCTTTATCAAGACAAGCCTAATCAAAACGGGAGGAATTTGGTAGTGGGGGGTTATTCAAGCCCTAATTTTTTGTGGAAATCCTTGATTGAAGTGGATTACACTTTTAATGTGGGCTTGAGTTTAACGCTTTATAGGAAACACCGCTTAGAGATTGGCACTAAATTACCGATTAGCTATTTGAGAATGGGAGTGGAAGAGGGAGCGATTTATCAAAATAAAGAAGATGAGCGTTTGTTGATTTCGGCTAACAACCAATTCAAACGCTCCAGTTTTTTATTAGTGAATTATGCGTTCATTTTTTAAGGCTTGATCTTGGAGTTAAGATTTAAAATTCTAGCGTTAGTCGTTTTGATTTTAGGGGGTTATTTGATTTTTAACGCTTTAATCACAAAAACCAAAGCTTTAAGTTTTAGCTTAAGCAGCAAAGAGGATGCACTCAATGACAATAATGAAACGCTTTTTTGGGATTTAAAAAAACCCATTAAGATTAAAATAACAGCCCCAAAGGGCATCAAACGCTACGCACTAAAAGTAACCACACAAGATAATTTGATTCTATATGAAAAAGAAAATCTGGTATTGGATAAACCCAAGTCTTTAGAAGTGCCTTTAATTAGGCCTGAAATCATGGGGCTAGAAGACAAGTGTCTTTCGTATGAAATTAAAGCTAATGATTGGAGTTATGCTAATTTTTTCAATGGCAATAAGGCGTCTTTCAAACAAGAAGTGTGTGTGGATACGATAAAACCTTCCATTAAAGTTTTATCCCATTCCCCAAGTATCGCTTATGAAGGGAGCGCGGTAGTTGTCTTTGAAGCTTTGGATAAGAATTTGTCTCAGGCGTTTGTTCGCGTCAAAAAAAAGGATTTTAAAGCTTTCAGGCTTTTAGAATTCAAACAGCGTAATGTCTTTATCGCTCTAGTGCCTTGGTCTTATGAGAATAAGGATTTTAAGGCGTTCATTATCGCTAAAGATAAAGCCTATAACTCTAATACCACCCCTCTATTACTCAAGCGAAAAACCCATCGTTTGAGGGAAAAAGATATAGACTTAAGCGCCTTAAAAGACAAGATTGCACAGCAAGAAAAATTTCAAAATGATACTGAGCAAACTTTATTAGAAATATTTTCCAACGCGCGCTTAAAAGATTTAGAAAAAATCCAAAAAATCGCTTTAGAGCAAGGGGATTTTTATAAGGATTTTTCTTATTTTCAAGCGCTAAAACCCTTGAATGGGCCTTTTAAAATGGTAAGCAATTTTTTAGAGAGAAGGCGTTTTTTAAAAGATGATCAGGTGTTGTTCCAATTTTCGCATTTAGGGGTGGATTTGATACCCAGTAAGGATTTATCTTTAGCGTTTGATCCGTCTGTGAAAAGGGTTTTTAAGGGGGAGTTGGATTTTTATGGTAATAGTTTAATCAATTGTTATGGATTGGGTTTGTGCGTTTTTTTAGCGCATTTAAAAGACGATGAAAGCGTGGGGAGTAGTGGTTTGAAATTAGGGAGCGGGTTGCATTTAGGGATGCTTTTGCAAGGGGTTTTTGTCCGGCCTAATGAATGGCTTAATGAGCAATGGATAAAAACCAATATCATCACCCCCATAGAGCAAGCCAAACGGCTTTTAATGAAAGGATAGTCATGTTAAAAACGAATCAAAAAAACGTGCATGCGTTTGAAATTGAAAAGCAAGAGCCTGAAGCGGTCATGGAATTTTTAGAAAAAAACCATGCCCTTTTGCAATATTTTCTTATTATTTTTAAATATGATATTGAACCAGAAGTCAAAGCCATTTTGCGCAAACACCAGCTTTTGTTTTTAGAAACGAGTCGCGCTTTAAACGGACGCCATATCAAAACCATGCCTTTAAAAGAAGAAACCAATCATTCAAAACCCAATCATTCTAAAACAGAACCTAAAACAACGATTTATGAGCGCCATATCAGGAGTGGGGAAGAGATTTATAGCACTAATCATCTTATTTTTTTGGGTAATATCCATAACGGAGCGAAGATTATTTCAGAGGGCTGTGTGTCGGTTTATGGGGTGTGCGAAGGGGCGATTGTGTGCTTTGGAGAATGCTTGATTTTGAAAGAAGTCAAGAGCGCTCAAATCGTTTTTCAAAATAAAATTTTATCTCTAAAAGAGATTGAACGGCTTTTGGTAAATAAAAATATTAAAATAATCACTAAAAATGACGATATACTAGACATAAAGGAAGTATTATGAAACAAACAACCATTAACCACTCTGTGGAATTAGTAGGGATAGGCTTGCACAAGGGCGTTCCTGTGAAGCTTGTTTTAGAACCTTTAGGAGAAAATCAAGGCATTGTTTTTTACCGCTCTGATTTGGGCGTGAAGCTCCCCTTAAAACCTGAAAACATCGTGGATACCAAAATGGCAACCGTGTTGGGTAAGGATAATGCTAGAATTTCTACGATTGAACATTTGCTTTCAGCTGTCCATGCGTATGGTATTGACAATCTTAAAATCTCTGTGGATAACGAAGAAATCCCTATCATGGATGGGAGTGCTTTGACTTATTGCATGCTTTTAGATGAAGCAGGGATTAAAGAATTGGACGCTCCTAAAAAGGTGATGGAAATCAAGCAAGTCGTTGAGGTGAGAGAGGGCGATAAATTTGTTAAAATTGAGCCAGACAGCCAGCTTTCTTTGAATTTCACGATTGATTTTAACCATCCGGTTATCGCTAAGCAAGCCCATCATTTCGTCTTTAGTAAAACCGCTTACAAAGAGCAAGTCGCTAAAGCCCGCACCTTTGGGTTTTTGCAAGAGGTGAATTATTTGCGATCCATTGGTTTGGCGAAAGGGGGAAGCTTGAATAATTGTATCGTGTTGGATGAAAACAGCATTTTGAATAAAGAGGGTTTGAGATGCGAAAAGGAATTCGTGTGCCACAAGATTTTAGACGCTATGGGGGATCTAATGGTTTTAGGCATGCCTGTGATGGGCAAATACACTTCTTTTTCAGGGAGTCATAAGCTCAATTCCATGTTGGTCAAAGCCATTTTAGCGGACGCTAAAAATTACGAAGTTTTGATCGCTACAGATCCAATTAAAGAATTTGCGTTGCAAAAGGCTTTCGCTTAATCCTGAATTAGGGTTTATTTTTTTGGAATTGGATTTAGCGCTTATCTCTTTAGGAGAGGGGGTTCTGCTTGGGGTGTATCAAAACAATTTTTTATGCACTTCTTACACTTCCAAATCAAAAACAAGCGAAGCTTTAGTGGAAGTTTTTTCGCAATTATTCAAAGATTTTAAAAACCCTACTTTACCGGTGATTAAGGGGGTTTATTACGCTAAAGGACCAGGGAGTTTCACTAGCTTAAAACTCACGCACATTTTCCTACACACTTTGGCTTTAATCCATGGCTTTGAACTCTATTCAACCACAGGCTTTGATTTTAACGACAACACGCCCATTTTGGCGTATGCCAATAAATACTTTGTTTCAAAAGAAATGGAAAGCTTGAGCGATTTTAAAGATTTGAAAATTGCACCAAAAGATTTCATGCTGCCCTCTTTTTTAGAGAAAGACAAATTCACCCAATTGAACACGCCGTTTTACATTTTGTCTCCTATTTAGTGTATAATGCTAGTTTTAAAAATGAAAGGGTATCAACAATAGGGGTTTAAAATTTGGTAGTGAGTGTTCCTGCAACAAGTGCGAATTTAGGCCCCGGTTTTGATTGCTTGGGTTTGAGCTTGAATTTACGCAATCGTTTTTTTATTGAGCCTAGTAATTTTCATGCGGTGAAATTGGTTGGGGAGGGTGAAGGGATCCCTAAATTTTTAACCAACAATATTTTCACTAAAGTGTTTTATGAGATTTTAAAAAAGCATGGGAATGACGGCTCGTTTAAATTTTTATTGCATAATAAAGTCCCTATTACAAGGGGCATGGGGTCTAGCTCGGCGATGATTGTGGGTGCAGTCGCTTCGGCGTTTGCGTTTTTAGGGTTTCCTTTTGACAGAGAAAATATTGTCAATACCGCCTTAATTTATGAAAACCACCCGGATAATATCACCCCGGCGGTGTTTGGGGGGTATAATGCAGCGTTTGTGGAAAAAAAGAAAGTGGTAAGTTTAAAAACCAAAATCCCTTCTTTTTTAAAAGCGGTGATGGTGATCCCTAATAGGGCCATTTCCACCAAGCAATCGCGCCATCTCTTGCCCAAGCGTTACAGCGTGCAAGAAAGCGTGTTTAACCTTTCGCATGCGAGTTTGATGACGATGGCGATTGTGCAAGGGAAGTGGGATTTATTGCGTTGTTGCTCTAAAGACAGGATGCATCAATATAAGCGCATGCAAACTTATCCCGTGTTGTTTGCGATCCAAAAGCTCGCTTTAGAAAATAACGCTCTAATGAGTACGCTTTCAGGGAGTGGTTCGTCGTTTTTTAACATGTGTTATGAAGAAGACGCTCCTAAATTGAAACAGGTTTTGAGCAAGAAATTCCCTAAATTCAGGGTAGCGGTTTTAGATTTTGATAATGATGGAGTCCTTATTGAGAAAGACTGAAATTAAAATCCGCATGTGCGTGGCGTGCAGAATGCGCCAACCTCAAAAGGATTTGTTGCGTTTGAAAAGCTTTGAAAATCAAATCATGGAATTTGATGGCAAAGGCCGTAGTTTTTATGTGTGTGGAAATTGTTTGAAGAATGGAGAAAAAAAGTTGTTGAAAGCGGTTTCAAAAATAAAGAACGCCCCAAAAGATACCAAAAATATCATTAATTGGATTAAGGAGAGAAGCATAGCATGAGCGAGATGGTTGATTTAAAAAAATTTGTAACTGAGCTAGGTAAGACACAAAAAGAACTTAAAAATGTGATCGAGCAAGCCAAAGATATTGGTTTGGAGCTTAAAACAAATTCTAAAATGACCCCAGAGCAAGCAGCCAAGCTGTACAATTACATTGTGGAAGGCATTAAAGAACAGGTGCAAGCTAATAAACCCGCTAAAAATCTTGAACAAGACAATAAAGAGAATGGGGTTGCAACGCCTAAAACGCCCAGTAAAAAGGTTTCTAAAACGCCTAAAAAAGAAGAGACAAAAAGCCAGCCAAAGCCCAAAAAAACTAAAGAAAAGAAAAAAGAAGCTCCCACGCCCATTATCAAAAAGAAAGGAATAGAGATTGTTGATACTTTTGAGAATAAAACGCCCCCTATAGAAAACACTCCTAAAGCACTAACCCCCTCTCAATCTCAAATAGAAAAAGCCAAGCAAAAACTCCAAGAAATCCAAAAAAGCCGAGAAGCCCTAAACAAGCTCACCCAAAGCAATACCAACAACGCTAACAACACTAATAACGCTAAAAAAGAAATCAGCGAAGTTAAAAAGCAAGAGCAAGAGATCAAACGCCATGAAAACATTAAAAGACGCACCGGTTTTAGAGTTATTAAACGCAACGATGAAACAGAAAATGAAACGCAAAACAGCGTAACAGAAAGCAAAAAACCCACTCAAAGCGCGGCGGCTATTTTTGAAGACATTAAAAAAGAATGGCAAGAAAAAGACAAACAAGAGGCTAAAAAAGCCAAAAAACCCAGTAAGCCCAAAGCCACCCCCACAGCCAAAAACAACAAATCCCATAAAATTGATTTTAGCGATGCGAGGGATTTTAAGGGCAATGATATTTATGATGATGAAACCGATGAAATCTTATTGTTTGATTTGCATGAACAAGATAATCTCAATAAGGAAGAAGAAGAAAAAGAAATCCGCCAAAATATCAACGACAGGGTGCGCGTCCAAAGGAAAAACCCTTGGATGAATGAAAGCGGGATCAAACGACAATCCAAGAAAAAGTGCGCATTCCGTAACGATAACAGCCAAAAAGTGATCCAAAGCGCGATTGCAATCCCTGAAGAAGTGCGCGTCTATGAATTCGCGCAAAAAGCGAATTTGAATCTGGCTGATGTGATTAAAACGCTTTTTAATTTAGGGCTTATGGTAACTAAAAACGACTTTTTGGATAAGGATAGCATAGAAATTTTAGCCGAAGAGTTCCATTTAGAAATTTCTGTTCAAAACACATTAGAGGAATTTGAAGTAGAAGAAGTGCTAGAGGGGGTGAAAAAAGAACGCCCGCCTGTGGTTACCATCATGGGGCATGTGGATCATGGTAAAACTTCACTATTAGATAAAATCCGTGATAAAAGAGTCGCTCACACGGAAGCCGGGGGGATCACTCAGCACATTGGCGCTTACATGGTAGAAAAAAATGGCAAATGGGTGTCTTTCATTGACACCCCAGGGCATGAAGCCTTTAGCCAGATGCGTAATCGTGGGGCTCAAGTTACAGATATTGCAGTGATCGTGATAGCGGCTGATGATGGGGTGAAGCAACAGACTATTGAAGCTTTAGAGCATGCAAAAGCGGCTAATGTGCCTGTGATTTTTGCGATGAATAAAATGGATAAGCCTAATGTCAATCCGGACAAACTCAAAGCTGAATGCGCTGAGCTTGGCTATAACCCTGTGGATTGGGGCGGAGAGTATGAGTTTATCCCTGTTTCGGCTAAAACGGGCGATGGCATTGACAATTTATTAGAAACCATTCTTATCCAAGCGGATATTATGGAATTAAAAGCCATAGAAGAGGGCAGCGCTAGAGCGGTTGTTTTAGAAGGGAGCGTGGAAAAAGGGCGTGGGGCAGTAGCCACTGTGATTGTCCAAAGCGGGACTTTGAGCGTGGGGGATAGTTTTTTTGCTGAAACGGCGTTTGGTAAAGTAAGAACGATGACTGATGATCAAGGCAAGAGCATTCAAAGTTTAAAACCCTCTATGGTGGCTCTCATCACAGGCTTGAGCGAAGTGCCGCCTGCGGGATCTGTTTTAATAGGGGTAGAAAACGATTCTATCGCGCGCTTGCAAGCTCAAAAGAGGGCGACTTATTTGCGCCAAAAAGCGTTGAGTAAAAGCACTAAAGTGTCTTTTGATGAGCTTTCAGAAATGGTCGCTAATAAGGAATTAAAAAACATTCCTGTAGTCATTAAGGCGGATACGCAAGGAAGCTTAGAAGCCATTAAAAACAGCTTGTTAGAGCTTAATAACGAAGAAGTAGCGATTCAAGTGATCCACTCAGGGGTGGGGGGCATTACTGAGAATGATTTGAGCTTGGTTTCTAGCAGTGAGCATGCGGTGATTCTAGGCTTTAATATCCGCCCCACCGGTAACGTGAAAAATAAGGCTAAAGAATACAACGTGAGCATTAAAACTTACACGGTGATTTATGCCTTGATTGAAGAAATGCGATCGTTATTGTTAGGCTTGATGAGTCCTATCATTGAAGAAGAGCATACCGGGCAAGCGGAAGTGAGAGAGACCTTTAATATCCCTAAAGTGGGCACGATAGCCGGGTGTGTGGTGAGCGATGGGGTGATCGCTCGTGGCATTAAGGCGCGTTTGATTAGGGATGGCGTGGTGGTTCATACCGGCGAAATCCTTTCTTTGAAACGCTTTAAAGACGATGTGAAAGAAGTTTCTAAGGGCTATGAGTGTGGGATCATGTTAGAAAATTATAATGAAATTAAAGTGGGCGATGTGTTTGAAACCTATAAAGAAATCCATAAAAAAAGAACCCTCTAATGAACGCTCATAAAGAACGCTTAGAGTCCAATCTTTTAGAATTATTGCAAGAGGCTTTAGCGAGCTTGAACGACAGCGAGTTGAATTCTTTAAGCGTTACTAAGGTGGAATGCTCTAAGGGGAAGCACCATGCTTATGTGTTTGTGCTTTCATCAGATCATAAAATCCTTTCTAAATTGAAAAAAGCTGAGGGTTTGATTAGGCAGTTTGTTTTGCAAACAAGCGGGTGGTTTAAATGCCCAAAACTCAGTTTTGTTTTGGACAATAGCTTAGAAAAGCAACTCCGCCTAGACGCCATATTCAATGAAATCGCTAAAGGGAAAGATCATGACTAAAAAAATAGAAGAGAAAATAGAAGGCGTGATTGAAAGCTTGGGTTACTTGCTTTATGATGTGAGTTTGGTTAAAGAAAATGAACACAATATTTTAAGGGTGAGCCTTAAAAACCCTAATGGGGCGGTTAGCTTGGATATTTGCCAACAGGTGAGCGAGATGATTTCGCCCTTATTAGATGTGTGCGATTTTATTCAAGACGCTTATATTTTGGAAGTGAGCTCTATGGGGTTAGAAAGAACGCTTAAAACCCCCAAACACTTCAAGCTTTCTTTAGGCGAAAAAGTGGGAGTCAAACTCATAAATAAAGAAAGCTTTCAAGCTGTCCTTAAAGACGCTAACGATTGGAGCGCGGATTTTGAATTAGAGGATCACACCATTAAAAGCGTGGAGTATAAAGACTTAAAGAAAGTTAAAACGCTTTTTGAGTGGTGAAATGGGGTTTTTGAATGTTAAAAATGGTTTTAGTTATAACGCTTAAGAATGATTTGGATTATAAGATAAGGCATTAAAAGGATATTAGCTCTAAAGGGGATGTTAGCGTTAACATGCTAATATAGTGGAACATTATGACTACAAAAAGGGTGGTATGCTGATCTCCATAGCGTTTTTATTGGTTTTGTGTCTTTTGAATTATAGTTCTTTTAGGATGTTAAAATCGTTTTTAACCTTAAAGAAAATCTCCCAATACGCTTATTTGGGGTTTTTTGTCCTTTTGAGCACGGGCGAGACGGCTTTTGCTTTTTACAGAAATGTTATGCCTAGCCATTTGTTTGTTTTGACTTCGGCGTGTTCGTTTGTAACTTTTATTATTTTTATCCTTTCTTTAAGTTTTTACGGGTTTTCTTACTCTGTAGAAAAAATAGATTTTTTGCATTCAAGGCGTAAAAGTTTAAAAAACTTTTTAAAATTAGGGTTTTATCTGGCGTTATTAGGGTATTTTTGGCGCGGATTTTATGAAGGGTTGGCCCGCCCTAAAATCAAAGAAACCCCTATTTATTTAGACAAGCTGGATAAAGAATTAAAGATTATTTTACTCACAGACATGCATGTGGGGAGTTTGTTGCAAAAAGATTTTGTTGATTACATTGTAGAAGAAGTCAATCAAAAAGAAGTGGATATGGTGCTGATTGGGGGGGATTTAGTGGATGAAAGCATTGAAAAAGTCAAATCTTTTTTACTGCCCTTAAACAACCTTAAAAGCACGCATGGCACTTTTTATGTGCCAGGAAATCATGAATATTATCATGGCATAGAGCCGATTTTATCGTTTCTTGAAACTTTAAATTTGACGATTTTGGGGAATGAGTGCGTGCATTTAGGGGGGATCAATTTGTGCGGTGTGTATGATTATTTCGCAAGAAAGCATCAAAATTTTGCCCCTGATATTGACAAAGCTTTAAAAAAGCGCAATGAGAGTAAGCCCACGATTCTTTTAGCCCACCAGCCCAAACAAATTAGAAGCCTCAAAGAAAGCCACTCTGTAGATTTAGTCCTTTCAGGGCATACCCATGCAGGGCAAATCTTTCCCTTTAGCCTTTTAGTCAAGTTGGCACAAACCTATTTGTATGGTTTATACAAGCACAGCGGCACCACTCAAATTTATGTGAGCAGTGGGGCAGGGTATTGGGGCGTTCCTTTAAGGTTTTTAGCCCCTAGCGAGATCGCATACCTTAGGCTTTTACCTAAAAATCAAGCTTAGTCAAACAAAATCTTAAAATCGTAATCAAGCGGTTAAAAACAGGGATTAAAACAAGGAGTTAAAAAACAACCGCCAAGATAAAGGGAAAGGAGGGGGAGGTGACCCTTCAATCTTAGCGGCTTTGTAATTATACAATAAAATGGTGATTTTTAGCAAATGATTTTAAAAATTATCCATAAAAACGCTCAAAGGCATTTTTTACAATCCAAATTTAAGAACTTACACCCAGCAAACGATAACTTTTATTAATATTTTCTTAAACTAATTTAAAATTATGATATAATCAGTGTTTGAATTACTCTTAAATGCAGGAGTCCATACACCATGCGCGTTCTACTGATTGAAAAAAATTCTGTTTTGGGTGGAGAAATTGAAAAGGGCTTAAATGTTAAAGGCTTTATGGCTGATGTAACAGAGAGTTTAGAGGATGGGGAATATCTTATGGATATTAGGAATTACGACTTAGTTATGGTAAGCGATAAAAACGCTTTAAGTTTTGTTTCTAGAATCAAGGAAAAGCATTCTTCTATTGTTGTTTTAGTTTCTTCTGATAACCCTACAAGCGAGGAAGAAGTCCATGCGTTTGAGCAAGGTGCGGACGATTACATCGCTAAGCCTTACCGCAGTATTAAGGCTTTAGTCGCAAGGATTGAGGCTCGTTTGAGGTTTTGGGGATCTAATGTGATTGAAATTGGGGATTTGACCATTAGCCCTGATGAAGAAAAGATTATTTACAAGGGGCGTGAAGTTGAAGTTAAGGGCAAACCTTTTGAAGTGCTCACCCATCTTGCCAGACATAGGGATCAAATCGTTTCCAAAGAACAGCTTTTAGACGCTATTTGGGAAGAGCCTGAAATGGTTACCCCTAATGTGATTGAAGTGGCTATCAATCAAATCCGCCAAAAAATGGATAAACCTTTGGGGATTTCCACGGTTGAAACTGTAAGGCGCAGAGGCTATCGTTTTTGCTACCCCAAACCGGCGTGTGAAGAATAAGCTTCATGGCTTTTTTGTAAAAAATACTATTGATGATAATGGGGGTATGGAGTGGGTAAGTTATTGACAATATTTTAATAACATTTAATAATATCGTATTATGTTATGCCACCCTTAGTTGGGGGTTTTACCTGTAGCTTTATGGGTAAGGTATTTTGATTAAAAAATACTAAAGTTCATGCTGATCTTAGTATCCATCAAAACACAAAAATACAAACTCTAGCTCTATCACAAATATTGACCATAAAACTTAAAGAATGCTAAAAACATTTTTTACAATCAAATAATAAAAGATCTTGTAAAAAGCAAGCGATAACTTCTTAAAAAAGCGATCTTTGAGAGTAGGGGGATTTTAAGAGAAAATGAGTTTTAAAAATAGAGTAACCAAAACCCCATTTTTTAAAAATTAAAGAGTTTTTATTACCCACGCTTTTTAAAAAAATGGGGTCAACCTTAAACTTTGAAAGTTTGAGTGTTTTAAGCGTTATTGAAAATTTCTTCTACTTGTTCTTTAATGTCTCTGTAGTTAAAACTTTCTCTAAAGCCATCAATCTTGCCTCCGCTCGCATTCCTATGCCCGCCCCCATTAAAACACATTTGACTGAGTTCGCACACATCGCAATTCCCATTCGCTCTTAAGCTCACATTCCCTTTAGCGTTCACATCCATATAAAAATCAAAATCCGGATTTTGCGTTAAAAAAAGGTTAGCCAACACGCTAATGCCCCCCATAGAATAACTTAAAAACCCTTTTTTATCCTGGTAATAAACGCTGCAATCATGCTTTTTTAAAGAGAGCAAATGCGTTTGCGCGTTTGAAGAAATATTGTCCATCGTTTCTGTATCAGGGTCGCCCCCTAAAGCGATTTTCTTAAGCTTGAACAAATCATTATCATAGGCTACAGGGGCATTTTCTAAAAACAAATAGTTTTTAACTTCTTCTAAAAGCTTTAATTTATAGTTGCGGTTCTCTTCGTCAAACATGAAACGGTTCAATTCAGAGCTTTGGTTAATCATGCGCATGCACACTTTGCCTAATTCAAAGCCATAACCTTGCGTGTCCCAAATATCCACAGAATTGACCATTTCCACCAAAGGCTCTAGCCATGTTGTGTTTTTTGGCTCTAAAAGAGCGTAATGCTTTTTCAAAAACTCATACACGATTTTAGTCGCGCAGCGGTTAATGTCTAAAAAATACCAATGGAAACTCTCAGCCACTTCCTTACCGCTGATATGGTGATCCAAGAGTTGGATTTGAATGTTTTTATTTTGCAAGCGGTGTTCTTGGATTTTATCTTGCAAATACTGCGCTTCATTCAAATTCAGATTCAAATCGCTGATCAAAATAAGGAATTTACTTTCTTTAGATTGAGCGATCGCGTTTAGAATTTCATAAATTCTCGATGAGACTTCACGCCCATAGTTGGCGTTATAGCATTGGACATTCTTAAAAAAATGTTTTGAAACAAGCTGGCATGCATAGCCGTCTAAATCAATGTGTGAAAGGTGGTAAACTTGCATCATTCTCCTTTTTTATCAATTATTTATCCATTAAAAGTTAATATGGATCGTGCCTAAGGCTTCAAAATTAGAATTGGGGTCTAATTCCGCATGGCTTAGCACGACCACATCAATTCTGGCCTGCTCCATTTGAATGGAAAGGGCTTTTCTTAAATTAGGCTCTACGATCAAAATCACCGGAGCGATCCCTTTTTGCAAGACTTTCATAGCCTCTTCAGAGACCACTTCAATGAGTTTTTGCAATTCGCCCACATTGAGTAACAGGCTTTTAGAAGCGCCATTTTCTCGCAATTTATTCAGCAAAAATTGTTCGCTATCGGTAGAAAAGGTTAAAAATTTCAAACGCCCGTCTTCAGATTTAAAAGCGTTAGTGATCACCCTAGAAAGCCTTGCCCTCACTTGTTCGGTTAAGATATTCACATCGTTTTGAACCAATGGGGCAATATCAGTAATCGTTTCTAAAATAGTGAGCATGTCTTTAATAGGGATTTTTTCATGCAATAAGGCTTGCAAGACTGAGCGGATCGCACCGGTGGGGACTTTTTTACTCTCTTCTACAATCGTAGGATAGTCTTTAGCCAAGCGCTCTAAAAGGGATTTCACTTCATCTTTAGTGATAAAATCTTCAGCGTATTTTTTCACTAATTCGCTGGTGTGCGTCGCGATAACGGTGCTTGGATCAATAATGGTATAGCCTTGAATAATGGCTTCTTCTTTATTCTTGGTTTCAATCCATAAAGCGTCCATTCCAAAAGCCGGCTCTTTAGTGGGAATGCCTTCAATTTCTTTATTCACAAAACCGGTATTCATGGCTAAAAACTTATCTGGCATCACCATGCCTTCACCAATCACAATGCCCTTAAGCTTGATTTCATAATGCGTTGGGGGGAGCTGTAAATTATCCCTGATCCTAATTTGAGGCATCAAAAAACCATAATCGCTCGCTATCTTTTTTCTAATACCCCTAATCCTTTCTAACAGATCGCCCCCTTGTTTCATGTCCGCTAAACTAATGAGCTGATAGCCTAAAGCCAATTCTAAAAATTCAATTTTTAGCACTTCATCAATCGCCTGTTCTTCTTCTCTTTTAAGTTCTTCTTGGGTTTTAGCCCTTGTGGTTGGGGTGTGGGGTTTGATTTTGGAGCTGTGGGGTTTTTCGCTCAAATCCAAGCCGAATTTTTGACTCAAATAATTTTCTAATTTAGTGAGTAATCCGTCTTTTCCCTCTCTGCTAATCAGCCATGCGATGAATAAAAAGAGAGTCCCTACAAACGCTAAAGAAAAGGTAGGGAGTCCAGGAATGGTTGCAAAAAGCAATAGAATCGCCCCCACAATCACTAAAGTTTTGCTTTTATTGGTGAGCTGTGTGATGAGTTTAGAAGCAAAATCTTCTTCTTCATTTTGCGTGGTGCGAGTGGCGACAATACCGGTCGCTGTCGCAATGATTAAAGCAGGGATTTGCCCTACAAGCCCATCGCCAATAGTTAGGATAGTGAAAGTGCTAGCGCTAAAGCTTAGGCTCATATCCCTTTGAAACACGCCCACTAAAAAACCTCCAATGATATTGATAAGCGTGATAATAATAGAAGCGATCGCATCGCCTTTGACGAATTTAGACGCACCATCCATCGCACCATAAAAATCCGCTTCTTGGCTTAGAGCGGTGCGGCGTTTTTTAGCTTCCTTATCATCAATCAGACCTGAATTCAAGTCCGCATCAATCGCCATTTGCTTTCCTGGCATAGCGTCTAGGGCAAATCGCGCCCTCACTTCAGTAACCCTAGTAGAGCCATTAGTAACCACTAATAGATTCACCAGCACTAAAATACTAAAGATAATAGCCCCAATCACATAATTCCCGCTCACGCTAAATTCCCCAAACGCTGTGATAATATCGCTCACCGCACTGGGCCCTTTATAGCCTTGGGTTAAAATCATTCTAGTGGTGGCGACATTTAAAGCCAAGCGGTACAAGGTTACAATGAGCAATAAAGTGGGGAAAGCGCTAAAATCAGTAGGCTTGTCAATATAAAGCCCGATTAAAATAATCAACACCGACAGCGCAATAGAAATCGTGAGTAAAAAATCCAACACAAAAGGCGGTAACGGCACGATAATGATCGCTAAAATCGCTATCACAAAGACCACAAGGGCTAAGTCTTTGGATTGCAAGAAGCGTTTAAAGACAGGGAAGGTCTTTTTAAAAGCTAATTTGGAGCGTTCGTTTGCCATAATCTAAAATCAATGCCTTAATTTTGGTAGGTGTGTTTGTCTTCTTAGGTTTATTATAATATAAAGTTTAAGAGTATGACACAAAAAAGCTTATTTTACGCTATAATGCGATCTTTATTAAATTACCAATTAGGAGGTCGTTATGGCTTTGAATCTGGAGAAAAAACAAGAAATCATTAAGGCGTTTGCCACTAAGGAAAACGATACGGGTTCTTGTGAAGTGCAAGTGGCGTTGTTGAATGAAAGGATCAGGCTTTTAACCGAGCATTTAAAGGCTAACCCCAAAGATCATTCCAGTCGTTTAGGACTTTTGAAATTAGTCGCTCAAAGACGCAACTTGTTGAAATACATCAAACGCACCAACCATGCGCGTTATGTGGTTTTGATTGAAAAGTTAGGCATTAAAGACAGATAGTTTTATCGGTTTTAGGGTATGGCGAGTTTGTGTTGAAAGAGCGTTTGAAAGCCTTTTTCAGTGCGGACTCTGTCTTCACTTTCATTTTTGCCCTTTTTTTTCTCACTTCGTTTAAAAAACCTTTAACTCAAGTCTTGTTGATTGTTTTAATGGTTTTTTTGTTTCTTAGGTGTTATTTCCAAGCGTCTTTGAAAGAAACTTTCACGATTAATCATTTAAAAACCATGCCCTTTAAATGGCTCACTCTGGCTTTTTTGGGCGTGTTTTTAAGCATCTTCCCTAACATGTTTAACATGTATGATAGCCAAACCTTCCGCTACAATTTATTCGCTCTAAACATGTCCTTAACTTACGCTTGCGGGGCGTTATGCTTGCTTTTTGCGAGCCGTTTAAGAATCAAATTAAACCAAAAAATCCTTTTTTACAGCATGGCTGTTGCGAATTTCATCAACGGCTTGCTTTCATTGGTGCAAAAAATCTATTTTAACATGCCCAGAGCGCAAGGGTTTAGCACGGTTAAGGAGTATGTGGTTTTAGTGAGCGTGTCCATTTTAGGCTGTTATATTTATGCGCTCTATTCGCAAAATCAAAAAGAGAAACTTTTTTTCACCCTTTCTGTTTTTGTGGGGTTTTTAGTCGTTATTTTAAGCGCCACAAGGAGCGCGACAATCGCTTTTATAGCTACTTTTTTAATCCTTTCTTGCTTTATTTTATACGCCAAAAAATCGCTCAAACCATTGGGTTATATGGTGGTTGTGAGTCTTATTTTGAGTGCTTTGTATATGGGGAGTAACGCTTTAGAAAAAAGGGGGGCAATAGAGCAATCTAGGGTTCAAAATCAAACCTTTGAAGAAGATCTGAAACGCTACGCTAAAAAGGACGCTGATAGCAGTATCGGGTGGCGTTTGGAGCGCTGGAAAGAAGCCCTAACGGTTTTGCGTTTAAGGCCCTTTTTTGGTATGGCCGCTAGCGAGAAATGCCAGAGGTTAGAAGAGATTTTATCCTTATCAAAGTCTTATAGGGCAAAAGATTTAATTCTTTGTTATGAAAGGTATGACAATCAAATCATTCATGTTCTAGCCACTAGGGGGATCATAGGCTTTTTAATCTGGCTCTTTTTTTTATTAGTTATTGTAAAGATTTTTTGGAGCGGGATAAAGCAAAACTCTTTAATATCATTCTTTATATTAACAGCATTCACTTTTTACCTCATTTTTGGCATCGGGTTTGACCCCTTTGATTTCTTCATTACGGGAAGTTTTTTTGTAGGAATGGTCATGATGGCTGTTTTTTTAAAAAAAGGATAAAAGCGCTTTTTAGCATCAAAAAATTTAACGCTAGTCAAGCGGCAGTTTCTTGACAATGCGCTCTTAGGGGGATTTAAGGGGTAAGATAAAAACTTATGCTATAATGCGGTTTCATTCCATATTCAACAAGGAGAAATAAATTAATGAAAATTTTAGTGATTCAAGGGCCTAATTTAAACATGTTAGGACACAGAGACCCAAGACTTTATGGCATGGTAACCTTAGACCAAATCCATGAAATCATGCAAACTTTCGTGAAGCAAGGCAATTTAGATGTGGAATTAGAGTTTTTTCAAACCAATTTTGAGGGTGAAATCATTGATAAAATCCAAGAGAGCGTGGGCAGCGATTATGAAGGGATTATCATTAACCCTGGAGCGTTTTCGCACACTTCTATTGCGATTGCAGATGCGATCATGCTAGCGGGCAAACCCGTTATTGAAGTGCATCTCACTAACATTCAAGCCAGAGAGGAATTCAGGAAAAATTCTTACACTGGAGCAGCTTGTGGAGGCGTCATCATGGGATTTGGCCCGCTTGGCTACAACATGGCTTTAATGGCGATGGTCAATATTTTAGCCGAAATGAAAGCGTTCCAAGAAGCCCAAAAAAACAACCCTAATAACCCCATTAACAATCAAAAATAAAAGGGGGCTACTGATGAGAGGATTAGAAAGAGACTCCCATTTCACGCTTGATGAAAACGCAATGTTTTTTGAGTGCGCTTATAGTTGCGATAACGCTTTGTTTTTACAATTAGACGATCGCTCGTTTTTTATCACTGATTCTCGCTACACTCAAGAAGCTAAAGAAAGCATTCAGCCTAAAAATGGCGTTTTAGCGGAAGTAATAGAATCTAGCGATTTAGTCCAAAGCGCGATTGATTTGATCGCAAAGAGTTCGGTTAAAAAGCTCTTTTTTGACCCCAATCAAGTGAATTTGCAAACCTACAAGCGTTTGGATTCAGCAGTTGGGAATAAGGTTATTTTAGAGAGTGTGCCTAGTTACCACCGCCAAAAACGCATCATTAAAAACGATCATGAGATCCAACTCCTCAAAAAATCTCAAGCGTTGAATGTTGAAGCTTTTGAAAATTTTGCCGAGTATGTGAAAAAAATTTTTGATGAAAAAGAGTCCTTGAGCGAGCGGTATTTGCAGCATAAGGTTAAGGACTTTTTGACTAAAGAGGGGGTTTATGATCTGAGTTTTGAGCCTATTTTAGCCTTGAATGCGAACGCGAGCAAACCCCATGCTTTGCCTAGCGCGAAGGATTTTTTAAAAGCGGAGCATAGCATTCTTTTGGATATGGGGATCAAATACGAACGCTATTGCTCTGATAGGACTCGCACGGCTTTTTTTGACCCTAAAGATTTTGTCTTCAAAAGAGAGCAGAGTTTCAAGGATAAAGAGCGTCAAAAGATTTATGACATTGTGAAAGAAGCGCAAGAAAAGGCTATTTCAGGCATTAGAGCGGGCATGACCGGTAAAGAAGCAGACAGCTTGGCTAGGGGAGTGATTAGCGATTATGGTTATGGGCAGTATTTCACTCACAGCACCGGGCATGGCATTGGCTTAGACATCCATGAGCTTCCTTATATTTCATCGTGCAGTGGAACCATTTTAGAAGAGGGCATGGTGTTTTCTGTAGAGCCTGGGATTTATATCCCTGGATTTTTTGGGGTGCGCATTGAAGATTTAGTGGTGATTAAAAATTCTAGGGCTGAGCTTTTGTGATGCGAGAGATCCTTACTAGCCGCTTTTTCCCCAGCCTTTTTAAAAAAAGGCTTGATTTTTCTAACAGGGTGGTTTTAGGACTAGGATCTAATCTTAAAAATCCTTTAAAAATATTAAAAAATTGTTTTTTATATTTTAAAAATCATAGTAAAATCGGGAAAATTTTTTCTTCGCCCATTTATATCAATCCGCCTTTTGGTTACACTAATCAACCTAACTTTTATAACGCTACGATTATCCTTAAAACATCTTTAAGTTTGCGCCATTTTTTTGCTTTGGTTTTTTATATAGAAAGGCGTTTTGGGCGCCAAAGGAAGCGCGATTTTAAAGACGCTCCAAGAACTTTGGATATTGATATTATCGCTTTCAACCAAGTCATTTTAAGACAGAATGATTTGACTTTACCTCATCCTAAATGGAGTGAAAGGGATTCGGTGTTAGTGCCTTTAACTTTACAACAAATTCTTTTTAAAAAAGGGGAGTGGTGAAATTCTATACCTATAGTGGGGAGACAGCTGCTGAAGCTTTAAAGATCGCTCAAAGCCACCATGGGGTGGATACGCTGGTGTTTAAAACCCAAGAAATCCGTAAAAAAACGCTCACTTCTTCTGGGCTTTATGAAATCGTTGTGGCGGTTGAAGAAGAAAACGAAAACAAACCCCCTAAAGCCCCCCTTATTCCAGAAAGCTTGTATGATGAAGAATTGAATGAAGAAGACGTGGTCATGCAGCTTTCAAGCACTGTAGAAGAAATGCGCAAACTCGCCGGGGTTTCATCTAATCAGCACAACTATAGTTTTTCAAAAAATAAGACCCTTTTAGAAAAAGACGCTCCGTTAGAGGATACGCCTTTAGAGGCTAATAAGCAGGACGCTTTATTGCAAGCCTTAAAAGATGAAGCCAACCATAAAAAAGAAAGAGAAAAAAGAGAGGTTAAACAAGAAGAAGAGATTAAAGATATTAATCTGCAATTAAGTAAAATCAGAGACAGCTTAAAACTCATTCAAAACATGTTTTGGGATGAGAAAAACCCCAATTCTATCAATATCCCTCAAGAATTTGCCGAAATTTACAAACTAGCCAAACAAAGCGGGATGAAATCCAGCCATTTAGATGAAATCATGCAATTGAGCCTGGAATTGATGCCTTTACGCATGCGGGAAAATTCCGTAACGATCAAGCGCTATTTTAGAGAAGTGTTGCGTAAAATGATTTTGTGCCGCCCTGAAGATTTGAATTTAAGGCAAAAACGCATTTTAATGCTTGTAGGGCCAACAGGCGTGGGGAAAACGACGACTCTGGCTAAATTGGCCGCGCGCTATTCTAGAATGCTAGCGAAAAAATACAAGGTGGGCATTATCACTTTAGACAATTATCGTATTGGGGCTTTAGAGCAATTGAGTTGGTATGCTAATAAAATGAAAATGAGTATAGAAGCGGTGATTGACGCTAAGGATTTTGCGAAAGAAATTGAAGCTTTGGAATACTGCGATTTTATTTTAGTGGATACGACAGGGCATTCGCAATACGATAAAGAAAAAATTGCCGGTTTGAAGGAATTTATAGATGGGGGTTATAATATTGATGTGTCCTTAGTGCTTTCCGTTACCACTAAATACGAAGACATGAAAGATATTTATGATTCTTTTGGAGTGTTAGGGATTGACACTTTAATCTTTACGAAATTAGATGAGAGTAGGGGGCTAGGGAATTTGTTTTCTTTAGTGCATGAAAGCCAAAAGCCTATCAGCTATCTTTCTGTCGGCCAGGAAGTGCCTATGGATTTGAAAGTGGCTACTAATGAGTATTTAGTGGATTGCATGCTAGATGGCTTTAGTAACCCTAATAAGGAACAAGCATGAACAATCAAGCGAGCCGCTTGGATAATTTGATGAATCTTAAAAGCCCTAAAAGTTTTTTTGATAATAAGGGGAATACCAAATTCATCGCTATCACAAGCGGTAAGGGAGGCGTGGGGAAATCCAATATTAGCGCTAATTTAGCTTACTCTTTATATAAGAAAGGTTATAAGGTAGGGGTGTTTGATGCGGATATTGGTTTAGCGAATTTAGATGTGATTTTTGGGGTGAAAACCCATAAAAATATCTTGCATGCCTTAAAAGGCGAAGCCAAATTGCAAGAAATCATTTGCGAGATTGAACCCGGGCTTTGCTTAATTCCTGGGGATAGCGGTGAAGAAATTTTAAAATATATTAGCGGCGCAGAAGCTTTAGATCAATTCGTGGATGAAGAGGGGGTTTTAAGCTCTTTAGATTATATTGTGATTGATACGGGAGCTGGGATTGGAGCCACTACACAAGCGTTTTTGAATGCGAGCGATTGCGTGGTGATTGTTACCACACCCGATCCTTCAGCGATTACCGATGCGTATGCATGCATTAAAATCAACTCCAAGAATAAAGATGAATTGTTTCTTATCGCTAACATGGTAGCCCAACCCAAAGAAGGCAGGGCGACTTATGAAAGGCTGTTTAAAGTGGCTAAAAACAATATCGCTTCATTAGAATTGCATTACTTAGGAGCGATTGAAAACAGCTCCTTATTGAAACGCTATGTGAGAGAGCGAAAGATTTTAAGAAAAATAGCCCCTAATGATTTGTTTTCGCAATCCATTGATCAGATAGCGGGTCTTTTGGTCTCTAAATTAGAAACCGGCGCTTTAGAAATACCAAAGGAAGGTTTGAAAAGCTTTTTTAAAAGGCTTTTGACATATTTGGGGTAGGCTGATGAGAGTTCAAAATTTTATCCATTTTTCTGTTGTGGTAGGGTTTTTTTTAGGGTTAGTGTTTTCGGTGTTGAAATTCAATGAGCCAGAGAGCATTTTATTATGGACGGTGTTATCCACGCTTGGGGGATACTTGATCGCGTTGTTGTTTGCGTCTATTTTTATCGCTTGCACGGATTTAGACATTTGTCTTTTTGACAAAAAAGGCACTGAAGAGAGCTTGCTTCGTTTCAATCATGAGTTTAAGAACAGAGAAAAAGAAGTGGCTAGTATTTTAGAATACATTAGAAATTATGACTTTGACGATGGAAAATAGAATGCCCCAAGAAATTCAAAAAACTGAACCAAACGAAATAAACGAAAAAAATATAGAAAAGGTTTTGAACGCCTATGATAAGCAACAACACCACCATCAAGACGCGCTCGCTATCCAGTATCTACCGGCCGTGCGCGCTATGGCGTTTCGTTTAAAAGAGCGCTTGCCCAGCTCTATTGATTTTAACGATCTAGTTTCTATTGGCACTGAAGAATTGATTAAATTAGCCAGGCGTTATGAGAGCGCGTTAAACGATTCTTTTTGGGGGTATGCTAAAACTCGTGTCAATGGGGCGATGTTAGATTATTTGCGTTCTTTAGATGTGATTTCTCGCTCTAGCAGGAAGCTGATTAAAAGCATTGATATTGAAATTACCAAACACCTTAATGAGCATGGGAAAGAGCCTAGCGATGCGTATTTAGCGCAAACTTTAGGCGAAAATATTGAAAAAATTAGAGAAGCCAAAACGGCCTCAGATATTTATGCGTTAGTGCCAATAGATGAGCAATTCAATGCGATTGAGCAAGATGAAATCACTAAAAAGATTGAAGCAGAAGAGTTGTTAGAGCATGTCCAAAAAGCACTGAATCAAATGAGCGAACGAGAGCAAATCCTTATCCAGCTTTATTACTTTGAAGAGTTGAATTTGAGCGAGATCAAAGAGATTTTAGGCATTACTGAATCGCGCATTTCTCAAATCATTAAAGAAGTGATTAAAAAGGTGCGTAAATCCTTAGGAGTGGATCATGGCTGATATTTTAAGCCAAGAAGAAATTGATGCGCTTTTAGAAGTCGTTGATGAAAATGTGGATATTCAAAATGTCCAAAAAAAGGATATTATCCCGCAGCGCAGCGTAACCCTCTATGATTTCAAACGCCCTAATCGTGTGAGTAAGGAGCAATTGCGTTCTTTTAGGAGTATCCATGATAAAATGGCTAGGAATCTTTCCAGTCAAATTTCTTCTATCATGCGTTCTATTGTAGAGATCCAGCTCCACAGCGTGGATCAAATGACTTATGGCGAATTTTTGATGAGTTTACCTAGTCCTACAAGTTTTAATGTCTTTTCCATGAAGCCTATGGGAGGAACAGGGGTTTTAGAAATTAATCCTAGCATCGCTTTCCCTATGATTGACAGACTATTAGGGGGCAAGGGGAGCGCGTATGATCAAAACAGGGAGTTTAGCGATATTGAATTGAATTTATTGGATACGATTTTACGCCAGGTGATGCAAATTTTAAAAGAAGTGTGGTCGCCCGTGGTGGAGATGTATCCTACCATTGACGCTAAAGAGTCCAGCGCGAATGTGGTCCAAATCGTCGCTCAAAATGAAATTTCTATCATGGTGGTTTTAGAGATTATTATCGGGCATAGCCGTGGGATGATGAATATTTGTTACCCGGTGATTTCCATTGAGAGCATTCTTTCTAAAATGGGGAGTAGGGATTTGATGCTTTCAGAGACTAACTCTAAAAAGAGCCGTAATAAGGAATTGCAAGCGCTATTGAGCGGGGTGAGCGTAGATATGATCGTGTTTTTGGGTGCGGTGGAATTGAGTTTGAAAGAAATGTTGGATTTAGATGTGGGGGATACTATTCGCTTGAATAAAATCGCTAATGATGAAGTGAGCGTTTATGTGCATAAAAAAAAGCGTTATTTAGCGAGCGTGGGGTTTCAAGGGTATAGGAAAACCATTCAAATTAAAGAAGTGATCTATAGCGAAAAAGAACGCACTAAAGAAATTTTAGAAATGTTAGAAGAACAGCGCAGAGGCAAAGTGGGCGATATTATGAAGATAGAAGAAGAGTGAGAAATGCAAGATTTTATTAAGATTTTTATTCAAGAGGTTGTTTCTACTTTAGAAGGGTTAGTGGGTAAGGCCCCGAGCGTGGGATTAGAAAAAGAAGTTTCTAATGGTGAAGAATCTTTTTTGAAATTAATCAGCGTGCCTTATGCAAGAGTCATGATAAGCACGATTGATAAAGAAGAAAGCCCTATTGAATTACTGGCTCCAGTAGGTTTGGTTACCGCTTTAAGCGATTTGATGCTAGGAGGTGAGGGGGCGAGTAAGGAAGAAATGGATAATGACGATTTAGACGCTTTTAAAGAAATGGCTTCTAATATTTTTGGCGCGATCGCTACAAGCTTGAAGTCTCAAGAATTGCTCCCCAAACTCAATTTCACCACCACAAACGCTGAAATCGCTAAAGAGCTTCCTAAAAAAGAAGATTATACTAAAGCGGTAGTGTTTTCTTTTAAAATGGAAGCCATTAAAGAAAGCCAAATCATTTTATTGACTACGGCGGCTTTTGAACGCCAATTTGAAAAAACGCATAAAGAAGAAAAAGAAGAAACGACAGAGGGCGTTGTTGAAGAGGTTAAAACCCATGATGCGTCTTTAGAAAACGTAGAAATCCGCAATATCAGCATGCTTTTAGACGTGAAATTGAACGTTAAGGTGCGCATCGGGCAAAAAAAGATGATTTTAAAAGATGTGGTTTCTATGGATATAGGGAGCGTGGTGGAGTTGGATCAATTGGTGAATGATCCTTTAGAAATTCTTGTAGATGACAAGGTGATCGCTAAGGGCGAAGTGGTGATCGTGGACGGGAATTTTGGCATTCAGATCACGGATATTGGCACTAAAAAGGAACGATTAGAACAACTGAAAAATTAAACCATTTTATCATAAAAAGGAAAGGGATATGGCCATTTTTGGGGAATTAAGCTCGCTTGGGCATTTGTTTAAAAAAACGCAAGAATTAGAAATTTTGCATGAGTATTTAAAAGAGATCATGCAAAAGGGTAGTAAATCGAATCAAAGGGTTTTAAACCTCGCTTCTAATACAGAATTTCAAGTGCCTTTAGGGCATGGCATCTTTAGCATAGAGCAGAGTTATTGTTTAGAGCATGCCAAAGAAAGCGAGAAAGGCTTTTTTGAAAGCCACCAACAATATGTGGATTTCCAGCTGATTGTCAAAGGCGTTGAGGGGGCTAAGGTGGTGGATACAAAAAAAGCTGTCATTAAAACCCCTTATAATGAAAAAAGAGATTTGATCGTTTATGAGCCGGTCAAAGAGGCTTCTTTTTTGCGTTTGGATGCGGGCATGCTGGCTATTTTTTTTGAAAACGATGTGCATGCGTTGAGGTTTTATGGAGAGTCTTTTGAAAAATACAGGGAAGAGCCGATTTTTAAAGCGGTCGTTAAAGCGCCTAAAGGATTGATCAAATTAAAATTATGAAATTGGTGAGTCTTGTTGTAACATTAGTTTTTTGTTATTTTTTAAGGGCTGTAGAGTTGCCTGGAATTTATCAAACTCAGGAATTTTTATACATGAAAAGCTCTTTTGTGGAGTTTTTTGAGCATAATGGGAAATTTTATGCTTATGGTATTTCTGATGTGGATGGCTCTAAAGCCAAAAAAGACAAGCTTAATCCTAACCCAAAGCTAAGGAATCGCAGCGATAAAGGCGTGGTGTTTTTAAGCGATTTGATTAAGGTTGGAAAACGATCTTATAAAGGCGGTAAAGCGTATAATTTTTATGACGGCAAGACCTACTATGTGAGAGTCACTCAAAATTCAAACGGGGATTTAGAATTCACTTCAAGCTATGATAGATGGGGGTATGTCGGCAAGACTTTCACTTGGAAACGCTTGAGCGATGAAGAAATCAAAAATCTAAAACTCAAGCGTTTTAACCTGAACGAAGTCCTTAAAACCATTAAAGACAACCCTATCTAAGTTTTAGCTTCTTTAAATTCTTTTAATTTTCACTCTCTTGGCATTCTTTACACCACACAAACATTTTCATGTCATGGCTAATCAGCTTGGCTTGATATTTTTTAACGACTTCATTCTGGCGGTTTTCAATTTCAGGGTCTGCAAATTCAATGATCTTACCGCAATGCAAACAAATGATGTGATCATGGTGTTCTTTAGCCGCAATTTCATAGCGCCGACCGCTTTTTGAGGTTTCTAAAACACAGATAAAATTTTCTTTTTCTAAGAAATTCAAAATGCGATAGACTGAAGAAATGCTGGTGTTTTTGTCCTTTTGGCGGATAGAATGCGTGATTTCTTCAGGGCTTAAATGCGTGCCGCTGCGATATAAAACGCTCACCACTTCTTCTCGTTGCTTTGAATTTTTGAGTCCGTTTTTTTTGATAGACATTCTCAAGCGCTCTAAAATGGATTCCAAAGTTTCTAATCTTTTCATGCTGATATTTTCCTTATCCGTAAAATGATTTTCATAATTGAAGTATTATTATACAATAATAATGCGATGAACCATAGATAAAACTCATTATTATTTTAATTTAATCAAAAAATATTGATTTTTTATTACCATTATCGCATTTTAATGTAACTTATAAGATCAATTTCTTATCTTATCAAGCCATTCTAAAAGGGTTTTTTCAAACCCTATACCTTGAGAAGAAACCAAATTGAGGGGTTTTTCTAAATAATCTTGTTTGACATAGCCGTTATAATCATGCGGGTAAAGGTAATCTTTAGAATTGGGTAATAAGTGTTTAGGAATGGGGTAGAGTAAGCCCTTTTGAACGCAATCCAAAGCCTGATCGATCGCTCTATAAGCCGTGTTAGACTTGGGCGAACAAGCCAGATAAATCACGCATTGGCTTAAAATAATGCGCGCTTCAGGGTAGCCGATTTGTTTGACTGAAAACAAGCAAGAAGAGGCTAAATTAAGGGCGTTCGGGTTAGCGTTACCAATATCTTCGCTCGCAAAAATTACCAGCCTTCTGGCGATAAATTCCGGGTTTTCCCCGCCAGCAATCAAGCGCGCCAGATAATAGATGGAAGCGTTTTCATCGCTCCCTCTTAAAGATTTGATTAACGCGCTAGTGAGATTATAATGCGTATCATCGCTATAAGATCCGTCATTTAGGCTATGGGGTCGTAAGGATTGGAGTGTTTTTAAAGTGATAGGATCTTCTATTTTAGCGCTCAAATCTAAAAGGTTTAATAACGCTCTAGCATCGCCAGCGCTGTTGTTTAAAAGATAGGTTTTAGCGTCAGGCTCTATTTGTTTTTTGAGCAATGTTAAAGCCTTATCGCAAAGCTTGTCTAAATCGCTCTTATTTAGTGGGGTTAATTCAAAAATAAAACTTCTTGAGCGGATCGCATGGCTTAGGCTGTAATTAGGATCTTGCGTGCTAGCCCCTAAGATTAAAGCGTGATCTTTTTCCATAATGGGGAGTAAAAATTCTTGTTGGGTTTTATTCAATCTGTGGGTTTCATCAATAAAAACAACGGGCTTTAAAAGGGTGTTTTGGTAATTTTTAAGCTTAAGGCGCAAATCCTCTAATTTGAAATCCGTCGCACTAAATGAAAGAATGGGGCGCTCTAGGGAGCGAACGATGATTTGAGCCAGGCTTGTTTTACCCACGCCAGGAGGGCCATAGAAAAAGGCATGGGGGAAGTGTTTGGATTGTAAGGCTTTAAATAAGGGGGTGTCTTTCCCTATTAGATGCTCTTGGCCTAAAAAATCTTCTAGGCTTGTGGGGTTTAAAAGCGAAGTCAGGCTCATTTTTTAAATAAAATCAATTCGTAAAAATTCGTAGGGGTGTTTAAATTTTTCGTTGGGGTTTTGTTGTTTTTAGAGTGTTTTTGCAGAGCGTCTTGCAGTTCTTTATTGAGATTGTCTAATTCATCAAGCTTTTCTTTCAAACGCAAGATAATATCCACGCCCGCTAGATTAACCCCCATATCCCTTGTAAGGCGTAAAATCGTTTTGATTTTGTCCATGTCTCGTTGGGAATACAAGCGCATTTTCCCATCAGTCCTGCTAGGCTCTATCAAACCCTCTTTTTCGTATTGGCGCAAGGTTTGAGGGTGCACGCCTAAGATTTTAGCCACAACGCTTATCAAATAAAGCGGTTCATCATAATCGCACACGATTCCTCCTTACAATTCTTTTTCTAATAACGTTTTTAACTCATTAGAAAGCGTTTCCGTTTTAGGCAAAATCAAACGAGCTTGCAAATACAAATCCCCCACATGCGAAGTTTTTCTGTTTTTGATCCCTTTGTCTTTGATGCGGAATTTTTGCATCGCTTTGGTGTTAGGGGGAATGGTTAGGGTTAAGGTTTTATGCCAAGTGGCGATTTCAATTTTCCCTCCAAAAAGAGCCGTTTTTAAGGGCAAATCAAAGATTTGGATAATATCGTCTTTCTCGCGCCTATACATTTCATCTTCTTCAATATGGATCTGCAAGAGCAAATCGCCCCTACCCATTTGCCCCGTTTTCCCTTTGTTGCGAACCCTGATTTTTTCGCCCTCTTCCACGCCGATAGGGATTTTAAGGCTAAAAGTCTCATTATTGATGCTCACTTGTTTTTTATTGCCTAAAAGGGTGTCTAAAACAGAGACATTTAAAGTGATGGTCATGTCTAAATTTTCAGGGGCGAAATTGGAAAAATTAAAGCCAGAAAAGCCTTGCGAGTTTTGAGAAAATCTTTGCGAAAAGCCTCCTTTCCCAAAAATAGAGCTTAAAATATCGTCTAAATCTTCACTAGGACCACGGCTTTTTGCAAAATCGCTGAAATTCTGCCCCCCAAACATGTTATCGCCAAACTGATCGTATTGGCGGCGTTTTTCTTCATCGCTCAAAATTTCATAAGCGGCGTTGATTTCTTTGAATTTTTCTTCGGCTTCTTTGGTTTTATTCAAATCCGGGTGGTATTGTCGGGCTAAACGGCGGTAGGATTTTTTGATTTCATCTTGGCTGGCGTTTTCGCTCACATTTAAAGTTTGGTATAAACTCTTACTCATGAATCACCTTTAAAATAGTTTTATTAGAATACTATCATAAATCTTTAGTGTTAGTCAATCAAGTTTATTGATAATGTTTAGTGGTAATTGAGATTTTAAACCCGTTTCAGTGCAATTAAAAGGAATTTTAACTAAAATATTGAGTTTAAATCCACGATGAGTTTTTAATGCAATATAAGAAAAATAAGAAAAGATATTATTATTTAGCGTTAGGGATCTTTTTTTTAAATGGTCTGTCTTTGAAAGCTTTAGAGATCGCAGTCAAACCTTTTGGCTATCTGGGGCTATTGTATAATCAAGGGGCGCAAAAAAACCCTCACAGCTATGTAGGGGCTTTAGCGCGCCTTGGGGTGGATTTTTCTTATAGTAATGGGTGGTCCTTTGGCATTGGAGCGATTGGAGCTTGGAATATTTATAACAAACAGCGTTTGGCTAACCTTTACATCAGTCTGGGGAATTTTTTTGGTAGTTCTAAAAATGTTAAACCTTATTTGAGCGCTGGCGATGTTTCTGATGCGTATCTCCAATACACTAACCAGCGTTTTAAAATCGCTTTAGGGCGTTTCAATACCGATTTTGTGGATTTTGATTGGATAGGGGGCAATATTCAAGGGGTCTCTGTGGCTTTTAAGCAAAATTCCATGCGTTATTTTGGGATTTTTATGGATAGCATGCTTTATAATGGGCATCAAATCAATAAAGAGCAAGGGAATCGGATCGCTACTTCCCTAAACGCTCTAGCGTCTTATGATCCTGTGTCTAAACGCTTGTATGTAGGGGGGGAAGTGTTTGTTTTAGGCGCAGAATACAGGCATGAAAATCTTAAAGTGGTGCCTTTTATTTTAACGGATACCCGCTTGCCTTTGCCCACTCAAAACGTTTTAGTGCAAGTGGGTGGTAAGTTGGAGTATGACGCTTCTTTAGCTAAGGGTTTCACTTCGCACACTCTAGTGCATGGCATGTATCAATACGGCAACACTGATATTGCTACAAGCGCTAAAAATGCCGGCTTGTTTTTGATCGATCAAACTTTTAAATACAAAATTTTTAATTTTGGAACGGGTTTTTATATCGTTCCGGCAAGAAACAACAAGGGCTATCTATGGACTTTTAACGACAGAACCAAATTCTATGGCCGTGGGATCAACGCACCCGGCGTGCCAGCGATTTATTTTGCTAATTCTAGCGTTTCAGGCTATGTTTTTCTAGGGCTTAAGACTAAAAGGGTGCGTTTAGACGCAATGGTGGCTTTTGGGGATTACCAAGAATATTCTTTAATGAGCAGTTTTAGGGTTTGGACTTATAGGAGTTTGTCTTTTGATATGGGTGGGGGGTATGTGTATGCTTATAATTCTAAAGCCACAAGAAAAAGCCTTGGAAATAGTTCTTTTGTCTTTTTTGGGAAGTTTTTATTTTAAAAAAAATACCATTTTTACAATCAATAGTGAAGAGTTTGCAATAAAGTAAGCGATAAAGCAAGCGGTAATTTCTTTTTTAAAAAATCAATATTAAAAGAGGTTTTTGTTTTAAGAAATTCTTTTAAAATCAGGTCTTTGGGGTTTTTTAGGGAAAAAAGTTTTTTTAAACTCAGGCTCCCATAGTTTGATCACGCCATGGCGGGTCATTTGGTGCATATTGACTAAACGCATGTTTAAAAGAGCCTTTTCTTTAGCTTCGCTGTCGCTCAAATCTTCTTTGATTTTGAACGCTTGAATGATTTGCTCCCACAGCTCATGCTCTTTAGCGTCTTCGTTTAAAAAATCTTTATAGTTGAAACCGCCAATCCCCTTAACCCCTTTAATATTATCCCCCTTATCCCCCACAACGCACTGGTAATAAGCAAAAAAATGAGCCTCTTTTTGGCTCACATTAAAAAAGGCGTTGGTTTTCAAGTTGAAATGAGAGCCTCTATTGGAATACAAAATATCTTTATCCATGCTGGCTATCACATAATTGTTGGGGTCTTTCTTTTTATAAAAAGAGATAATATCATCGGCTTCATATTCAAAACAATGTTCGCACTGGATTCTAGCCCCTTTTTTTAGGGGGTATTTTTCCACTAAAGCGATCTTTAGAGCTTTTAAAAGGGATCTAAAACCTTCATCAAATTGGTGGCGTTTTTGTTTGTAATGATCGCACAGCTGGTAGCGGAAACTCTCTCTGCCCCTAGTGATAAAAAAAAGCGTTTTAGAGCAACGGGTCTTGCGCATGATGGATAAAATTTGAGTGGTGAGAAAAATAACGCCCACTTCTTGCAAGCTGTAAGCGGCGAATCTTTTAGGGAGCGTTTTATTAGAAAGCAAACGCCTAACAATATTAGGGATAACGCAATCAATGTCTAGTAAAAGAGTTCTTGAATGCGTGAATCTTGTCTTGTTAAACGCTTGTCTAATGGTTAATCCTTAAGCTGAATTTTTCTTTTTAAAAGTTAAACTATTATAGTAAATATATAGCAAATAATAAGTTATTTTAATAATAATTAGCTCTATTCTCATTAAATACGCTAAATTTTGAGAGATTATCGCTTGCTTGACACAAGCTTTTTAATATTTAATTTTAAAAAATATTTTTGGTATTTTCACATTTTATAACTAACGCCCAACGAGAACAAAGCCTAAGAATTTCCCCACTATTTGCGAGGTAAGTTATACTTACGGCGTTTTTCCCAAAGGCTTTTACGGCTAATGCCAAGCTTACTGGCTAATTCCGTGTCCGTGCAGGTAGAAGAAAAATGCCTGATCGCTTCTTTTTCATATTCTTGAATGGAAAGGAAAGTCGTGCTGTTATTAAACAAAGATAGGGGTTTGTTGCCGCATTCAATGGTGATGATTCTAGGAAATTCTAAAGGCTCTTTATGGGTGTAAGACAACACAATAGGGCATGAACGGGCCAATTCTAACAATTTCAATTGCTCATCTTTTTTAAGCTCTTCTAAATGCATGATGTAAAAAGGGCGTTCTAGTTTGTCTTTATTTTTGTATAGATCTTTCCAAGTGGTATCCTTTAAAGAGAAAAAAGAAAAATCCATTTGCCTTTCTTTAGCGTATTGCAATAAATAAGCGTTCGCAAGCTCTTGAGAGGGCGTGTGGATGATAAAGGGCGGCCGGTAAGAAAAATCTTTAGGCAAGGGCAATTCCGCATGGATAAAGTCTAAGTAATTTTCATAAAATCCCAGACGAGCGGTCATTTCTTGGTAGGCTTTGTGGTATTGGATTTTACGCAACAACTCATCCATTTTAAAAGGTTTTAGAATATAATCTCTCGCTCCTGCTTGAATGGGTTTATTCACGCCATCTTCATTGACATGCGAAGCCATCATGATAATGATTTGCTTGGAATTATAACGCACAAAATGTTCGCAACGCCCTTGAGTGCAAACTTTAGAAGAAACTAAAATCACATCATAAGGCTCTTTGTTTTCTTCTGAAATGCTAGAGATGATCTCGCAAAAATGCCCTAAATCATGCAAATTATGCGAGATACTCCTAGCTAGCGCTAAATCGTCTTCAATGATTAAGATTTTCATCAATTCTTCCTTTTATCGCGTTTAAAGTTTTTGTTTATAACGCATGCTCACATGCGCTTGGACTAACAGCCCTTCTTGTTTGCCAATGAACCCCATTTTTTCCATTGTGGTGGCTTTCAAGCTGATTTGAGATTTTTCTAAACCCAAAAGTTGGCTCAAATTCTCTAAAATCGCCGGTTTGTAAGGAGTGATTTTAGGGATTTCGCTAAAGATGGTCGCCCCCATTTCAAGCAATTCAAACCCAATGCTTTGAGAAAAATCCAACACGATTTTTAAAAGCTCTTTAGAAGAGGCGTTTTTGTATTTGGGGTCATTATCAGGGAACCATTCGCCAATATCCCCCCCTTTAATCGCCCCTAAAACCGCATCAATAATTGCATGCAACAAAGCATCGCCGTCGCTATGAGCCTTTAACCCAAACTCGCAATCCAAAACAACTCCCCCTAAAACCATAGGCTTATTTTTAACAAACGCATGCGTATCAAAACCCATGCCGATAAAAGTGTCCTTTGCTGGGTTAAAAAAAGGCGTAAAAAACTTTAAATCGCCGCTTGTGGTGAGTTTGTGCAAATTTTTACTGCCTTCAATATAGCTCACCAAATCAGGGAAAGCTTGTAAAATCGCGCTGCTTTCATCTTTAAAATCCCCTTGATTTAGGGCTGATTGGAGCGTTTTGGTGTGGCTTAATTGAGGCGTTTGAATGAGTTTGATCGCTTCTCGATCTAAAACTTCATTATAATAGATCGCCGTGTCATAGCAAGGCAAGTAAGGAGCGATGCAATAATGGCTTGTTTGTTGGAGGGTTACAAACAAATTTTTAAGCATCTCAATATTGGCTAAACCCCTAGCCGCATCGCTGGTGAGCGTGTAAGCGCTATCAATTACTTTTAAAGCGTTGCACACGGATTCTTGCCTTGATGCCCCGCCTTTTACAAGCTTGATTTCAGGGTAATGGCGTTGGATATAAATATAATCCAATCCGCTTACAACTAAAATGACTTCCTTAAAGTCTAGGGCTTCTTTAAAGCTTTCATAAACGCTGAGCCATAAGGGGGTATGATTAGAGCGCAACCATTGTTTTTTGATGGTTTGAGAAAAACGCTTAGATTCCCCAGCGGCCAATAAAACAACGCTCGTTTGTTTAACAAGCGTTTCTAGCGTCTCTTTAGTTTCAAAAGGGTCTTCTTCTAAACTTTCTAAAGAAAGATTAAAAGCTTCCCCATTCACTCTAATCAAAGACATGCGGCTAACAACCCACCTCTATCATTTTACCAAAATGATCCTATAACCTTGATTCAAGTCTAAAACTAAGAATCGTTTGGGTTTGCCTTTATACTTTTCTAAAGCATGGTTAAAATCCGCAACGCTTTTCACTTCAATCTCTTCAATTTTTGTGATGATGTTACCTTGCCTAAAGCCAGCTTGCTCTGCTGGAGAGTTTTCATTCACTTGAGAGACTAAAACCCCTTGAACATCATCGCTCAAACGCATAGACCTTTTGGTTTTTTGGGTTAAATCTTCCACTTGAAGCCCGTTCAATTGGCCTTGCGCGCCGTTTTGAGCAGAAATGGTTTCTTTTTTGTTAGGGTTTTTCCTTTCGGCTAGAGTGAGAGTGAAGGTGCGTTCTTTTTTGTCTCTAATGACTTTTAAGGTTACTCTTTGATTGGGTAGCATAGAGCCGATTAGATTTCTCAATTCGTTCGTGTTTTTAACCTTTTTCCCATTGACTTCGGTGATCAAATCCCACACCAAAATCCCTGCTTTTTTAGCCGGAGAGTCTTTTTCTACGCTAATGACCACCGCCCCTTCTTTATTGTCATAAGAATTTTGCAAATCGCCGCTCAAATCTTGCAAGCCCACGCCCAAGTAACCTCTCTCAATCTTACCGGTTTTGATGAGTTGGGTTACAATATCTTTAACCATGTTAGAAGGGATGGCAAAGCCAATGCCGTGGTTACCCCCGGTTTTAGAAATGATAGCGGTATTGATCCCCACTAACCCTCCACGGCTGTCAATTAAAGCACCACCGGAATTTCCAGGATTAATGGAAGCGTCTGTTTGAATGAAATTTTCATAGCTGTTGATCCCTATCCCGCTTTTATTGAGTGCTGAAACAATGCCTTGCGTAACGCTTTCGCCCACACCAAAAGGGTTACCAATCGCAAAAACCAAATCGCCCACTAAAATATCATTAGAATCAGAGAATTTGATCGTGGGTAAGTTGTCTTTAGTGATGCGAATCACGGCTAAATCGCTTTCAGAATCCGTGCCTACTAAAGTGGCGGAATATTCTTTATTGCTCCCTGGAATGGTTACTTTAATCTTATCCGCGCCATCAATCACATGGTTATTAGTTACAATATAGCCATCTTTAGAAATGATTACGCCGCTGCCTAAAGCCCTTTCCATTCTTTCTTTAGGGATCATGCCGCCCAAATCCCCAAAAAATTGTTGGAAAAAGGGGTCATTAAACATACCGCTACCCATAAAATTGTTTTTAATTTTTTTTTCAGTAGAGATATTCACCACCGCCTTAATAGAATCCTTAATAGAATCGTGGTAAGAATAGATCGTATCGTCTTTAGAGGGGACGCTTATGCGCTCTTTAACTTTGGGCATGCTTTGGATTTGGATATTGCCCGCATTCAAGCTTAACGCTAAAGCCAAAGAGATAAAAAGGGTTTTTTTCATCATGGTTACTTCCTTAAAATGTGCTAAACTTCAAAATTAAGAAAGGATTATATCAAATCTTTTTTGTTATTTTCATTAGCTTTTTGTGTAAAATAGTATCCAATGTAACAAATAACAGCAAAAACAATTGTTAAAATCATCCCGATGCGTTGATCCTTATCCATAGCCGAACCAATCACGCCGATAATGCACCCAGTGATCCCTATGAGTTGCAAAAAGGGCAGGAAGGGGGCTTTATAAGGCAAATCTTTTAAAGAATGCCCGGCTTTTAAATATTGCTTACGGAAAGAATATTGCGAAATGGACACGCTAACCCACACAATAATCACCGTGAAACTGATCACATTAATCAAAGCTTCCACGACATTTTCTTTGGCATAAATTTGGACTAAAAGCCCTATGAGAGAAAAAGAAAGGGAAAAAAACATCGCGTAAGTGGGCGTGCCTTGTCGGTTGAGTTGGGAAAAAACCTTAAAAAACATCTTTTGTTTGGACAGCCCATAAATCATGCGGCTCGCTCCATAAAGCCCTGAATTAGCGGTAGAAAACATCGCCGTAATGATAACAGCGTTCATTATATCAGCCACATAAGGGATACCCATGCCAATAAAGGGCAAATTAATGCGTTCTAAAACGCTCACAAAAGGGCTTTGCGTGATAGAAGAATCGCTCATGGGTAAAAAAACAGAAATGACAAACACCGAGCCTAAAAAGAAAAAGACAATCCGCCACAAAGTCGCTTTAATCGCTTTGGGCATCACTTCGCTAGCGTTTTTAGTCTCTCCCACAGCCACCCCAATCACCTCTGTGCCAGTGAAGGCAAAAATAACAGCGAGCATAGCAGAAAAAACCGCTGCACTCCCGTTAGGAAAAAACCCCTTATCGCCAAAATGGAAATTGTTAAAAATAGAACTAAACCCATGCAAATAGATTTGATAAATGATCCCAATCGCGCCAATGCCTATAAAAGCGATCACCGCTAAAACTTTAATCAGGCTAAAGAAAAACTCGCCCTCGGCAAAAATTTTAACCGAAAAAAAGTTCAATAAAAAAACTAACGCAATGCATAAAATAACCCAATAATGGATAGGAATACCCGCAAACCAGCGTTGCATGAGCATGCCAATAGCGATGTATTCTAACGCCACCGTGATCACCCAGCCAAGCCAATACATCCAAAAAACCATATAGCCCGTGCCAGGGCCTATGAATTTAGCCGCATAATCCCCAAAACTGCCCGTAGTGGGATAAACGCTAGCCAATTCGCCTAAAGAGAGCATGATGCAATAAACCACAAGCCCTCCAAAACCATAAGCGATCAAGGTCCCTAAAGGGCCAGCGCTCGCAATATTACCCCCAGTGCCTACAAAAAGCCCTGTGCCAATCGCTCCCCCAAATGCAATCATTAAGAGATGGCGCATTTTCATGTCTCTTTTAAGCTCGCCTTGTTTTTGCGTGGTATTTTGATGCGTTATCTTTTGATTGTCCATGCGACACCTCCTTGATTGAAAATAAAAATAGCTTGAATTATAACAAAAATAAAATAAAATGATTTTTTTTAATTGAATATTGAAAATAAAATTTAAAAAAAAGGAAAGAATGCTAAAGTTAATGTTTATCAATATTTGATGAGAGCGGATTTTTAAGATATTTTTTTAAAGAACGCTAAAAACTTCTTCTAAAACATTAAGATTTATAATATTTAATCGTGTAATCTATCCCCGAATAAAGGGTTAAAAAAACCGCTATAGCCACAAGCGCATAGGAATAAGTTAAATTGGCTAATAAAGCGCCAATCGCCACGACTTGAGAAACGGTTTTATACTTGCCTAACGCATTGACAGGAATATCCTTTTTTTCATTAGCGGCTAAAACCCTAAGCCCTGAAATAAAAAATTCGCGCCCTAAAATCACAAACGGGATCCACGCATTCACACGATCCAAATGGACTAACCCTAAAAACGCGCTCAAAATAAGGATTTTATCCGCTAAAGGGTCAAAGATTTCCCCAAAGCGCGATTTGGCTTTATAGCTTCTGGCGATATAGCCGTCCAATAAATCCGTGAGCGCGGCAAACAAAAAAACCAATGAAGAGATCATGTTGATGTGAAAGGGGGTTAAAAAACTAAAATAAGTGCGCGTGTTTAACAATAAAAACAATAAAAATAAGGATAAGACAATGCGTAAAATCGTTAAAAAATTAGGCAGGAGTTTTAAAACTTTCATGCATTCAAAAAGACTTGTGAAAAATTCAAAAACGCACGCCCTAAAAAGCTAAGCGCCACACACATTAAAATCACAGCGATCGTTAAAAAGATGATAACTAACGCTTGTGCTAAAACCCCTAAAAGAGCCAGCATGAAACTAAAAAGCAATAACCTAAACCCGCTTAAAAAAAACCTTTCTTGCGTGTAAAGGCTCAATTCTCTATAGAGTTTGTGCAAATAAAAAATAGAAACGCCATTACCGATTAGTGAAAGGGCGTTACTGGCACTAGGGACAAGATAGCTTAAAAGAGCGCATAAAATCACCGCCAAAAAACTGAAAGCAAAATTTTCAAAAAAACTCAGATGGCGCGTGATTTTAGAAAGCCTGTAAAAACCAATCGCTCCGGCAATGAACCCAATCGCGCACAAAAAAAGAGACAATAACACGATATAAGCTAGTTGATTATTGAAGAGGTTAGAAATTTGAAACGATTTTGCCCCGCTTGAAACAAGAAAAAGCACCAACAAAATAGCCCCACACAAAGGGGCGAAAAAATAGCCCAACAAGCATTTTTTAATGAATTGCAACTCTTTGTTTTGGTGGATGTGGATAATGTTTTTCAAAAAAAATCTTTATTTAAAAGTAGTCCCGCCATCCACAACGATCGTTTGCCCTGTAAGCCAACCGCTTTGGGTTTCATCGCATAAAAAATAAGCCGCCCCGGCTAGATCGTTAGGATTGCCCATGCGTTTTAGGGGCGATTGCTCTTCTACTTTTTCTTTAATCTCCACATAATCAGGGAAGGCTTTCAAAGCGTCCGTATCAATAGGCCCACCACTAACCGCATTCACTCTAATGTTAAACTCGCCTAAATCCACAGCAGCGTATTTGACCATGGTTTCTACGGCGTTTTTGGAATTGCCATGCCCGGCGTAATTGGGCATATAGACCAAATTCCCGGTAGAGCTTAAGCTCACGATCGCCCCACCGCCTATTTTTTGCATGCGTTTTGCCGCTTCTTGAGCCCCCACCACAAACGCTAACACGGTAGCTGTGTAAATGTTGTTTAACCCCTTAGGTTTTAATCGCATAAACGGCGCAAATCCCCCCACGACAGAACGCCCATAAATAATAGCGTTAGAAATAAAAAAATCCACTCTGTCAAAATCCGCATCAATTTGTTTAAAAAGATCCGTGTATTGCTCAGGCTCTAAAACATTAAGAGAGTAAGCTTTGGCTTTAATGGAATATTTTTGCTCCACATCTTCTATAATTTTGTTGGCTTCTTCAACATTTTTATTGTAAGTGAAAGCGATATTCACGCCGCTTTGAGCGAAGCGATACAATATCGCCTTGCCAATCCCTCTAGTCGCGCCGCTGATCACTAGGGTTTTATTTTTCATGTGATTGGAACCATTCATGCAATTACCTCATATTGTTGTAGGGTTTTTTCTAAAAGTTTAATCGTTTCTTTGCTTGGGGCCACTAAAGGCAGTCTGTAACTTGGGTTTTCAATCAAGCCGGCTAAATGCATAGCCATTTTAATAGGGATAGGATTCGTTTCTACAAAAAGGGCTTGGTGCAAATGAAAAAGCTTATTTTGGATTTCTAGGGCTTGTTGGTATTTTTGTTTAATCGCGCAATTGACCATTTGTGAAATCAGATTGGGCATTAAATTACCGGTCACTGAAATCACGCCGCACCCTCCTGAAAACATGATAGAGTGGTTGAGTGAATCTTCCCCACTAAAAATTTTAAAATCTTTTTCATGATAATGCAATTCTGTTACTCTTTTCAAAGAACCAGACGCTTCTTTGATGGCTTTAATGTTAGGGACTTCTCTAAAGAGTTTGAGGGCGGTTGGAACTTCAATAGACACGCCCGTGCGGCTTGGCACATCATAAAGCATGACAGGGATTTCTACCGATTGAGCGATAGTTTTATAATGTTCAAACAAGCCCTGTTGGGTGGGGCGGTTATAATAAGGGCTTACGCATAAAATCGCATCCGCACCGATTTTTTGAGCGAACTTTGCTAAAGAAAGCGATTCGCTCGTGGCGTTACTGCCCACGCCGGCCAACACTTTCATGCGTGAATTGGAAGGCGTTTTAGTGTTTTTGCAAGTCTCTATGGCGATTTCAATGCAACGCATGTGCTCTTTATGGGTGAGCGTGGCGGATTCTCCTGTCGTGCCAACAGGCACGCATGCGTCCATGCCCTGAAAAATTTGGCGCTTGATCAAAGTTTCATAAGCGGCCTCATCAACGCTCAAATCTTTTTTAAAAGGCGTAATTAACGCGCTAGATGAATGAAATTGCATGCGATAAGGCTCTTTTAAGGTTTCAAAAACACGGTGGTTGATTGGGTGTCTTTAAAATATTCGTTAGCCACGCGTACCAAATCGCTCACTTTTAAATCCAAAAATTGTCGCTGGTAATCCGTCAAGCCTTGAATATCGTTTTGCACTAAATAGTCCGCAAAAAGCCCCGCAACATCGCTAGAACTTTCTAAGTTAGAAATAAAGTCAGCTTTTTGATTGATTTTGAGCTTGTCTAATTCCGCTTGAGTGATTTCGCCTTTTTTCAGCTTTTCTAAAAGCGCTACGATTTCTTTTTGTAAGGCTTCGGCTTTGACATTAGGGTTACCCCCCGCAATGAATAAAAACACGCTTTCATCTTGCAATTGCATGTTGTGCGAGAAAGCTTGAGAAGCTAGGCGTTTTTTATCCACTAATTCGCTTTGCAACCATGAGCTTTTACCTTCGCCTAAAAGCCTGCTTAACGCATCTAAAGCGACTTGATCCTTATGCTTGAAAGCAGGCACTTTATACCCTAACGCTACCCATTCTAAATGGACTCCATCTTTATGCACGACTGCCGTTCTTGCCCCATCTTGCTTAGGCTCTTTCATGTAAGGGGTGGGGATAGCTTTTTCATCAAGGTTTTTTAAGGATTCAAAATGTTTTTTACTCAATTCAAAAACCTTTTGGGAATTGACATCGCCCACCACTAAAATAATAGCGTTTTTAGGCTGATAATAGAGCGAATGGAACTTTTTAATGTCTTTTAAAGTCCAGTTTTGAATATCGTCCATAAAACCAATGGGCGTCCAATGGTAGGGGTGATAGACATAAGCGGTGTTAAAAAAGCGGAAATAAAGCATGCCGATAGGGGAATTATCGGTGCGCCATCGCCTTTCTTCAGCGACCACTTGACGCTCAGGCAAAAACTCATCTTCTTTTAAATTCAAAGAACCCATGGTTTCAGCGAACAATTCTAAAGACTTATCCAAGTTAGCCTGACTGGTTTTAATGAAGTAGCGCGTAATATCAAAGCTCGTAGAAGCGTTACTCACGCCCCCAAAACGCTTAACGATCTTATCAAATTCGCCGGCTTTAAGGTTTTTGGTGCTTTTAAAATTCAAATGCTCCAACATGTGAGCGATCCCGCTCTTGCCCATGACTTCGTTTCTAGAGCCGACTTTATAAAGCACATCCACTTCTATAACCCCAGTTTTATTTTCTAGGGGGACGCTTACGACTTGCAACCCGTTTTTTAAGGTAACGCTCTCGTGTTTGGGTAAGTAAGATTGTGCGTGCATGCTCGCTCCTAAGGTTACTAACAAGACAGAACAAAGCCTCAAAAGTCTTTGACTAGAAAAATGTTTCATCTTAAATCCGCTCCTATAGCCTCTTTGACGCTCAAAAATCCATCTTTTTGGAGTAATTTTACCAAATCTTTAAGAATATTTTGGCATAAATTTGGCCCGTTGTAAATAAAAGCGCTATAAATTTGTAACAGACTCGCTCCCATTTTAATCCTTTCATAAGCTTCTTTGGCACCGCTAATCCCCCCCACAGAAACAAGAACGCTTTTATTAAAAAAAGCTTTAGCCAGTTCTTTAAAGACTTCACGGCTTTTTTTAGTCAAGCATTTCCCGCTCAAGCCCCCCATTTCTTTAGGAGCGAACACCAGGCTTTTATCAATCGTGGTATTAGTCGCAATAATCCCATGCGCTCCTGCTCCAATAGCGCTATTGACAATCTCTAGCATGTCATCTGTTTCTAAATCTGGGGCGATTTTTAAAAATAAAGGCTTATGGGTCATTTCTTTCGCCATGCAAAAAAGCTCATTCACAAACGCTTTATTTTGTAAATCCCTTAAATTAGGGGTGTTGGGCGAAGAAAGGTTGAAAGTGTAATAATCGCCAATATCTAAACATTGATTTAAAACCGCCTTGTAATCTTCTAGGGCATGCGCTTGCTCTGTGTGTTTGTTTTTGCCTAAATTGACGCCAACAGGGGTTTTATAAGGGGCGAAGCGCTTAAACGATCTCGCTCCTAAAATCGCCCCGTAATTATTAAACCCCATCGCATTTTGTAAGGACTCTTCTTCAATGTGCCTGAAAAGCCTTGGTTTTTCATTCCCGCTTTGCGCAATATTAGTCAATGTGCCTGCTTCCAAATAGCCAAACCCAAAGGCAATTAACGCCCTAAGCATGGAAGCGTTTTTATCAAAACCGGCGGCTAAACCTAAGGGGTTAGGGAAATTTAAGTCTAAAATGTCATTTTCAAGTTTTGGGTTTTGATAACCCCATTGAGAATGGATTAAATGACACAAAAAGGGCGATGAAGAAAGCATTCTTAAAATTTGACAAACTTTTTCGTGCGCGTCTTCAGCGTCCAGGCTAAAAAGATATTTTTTTAATAACGAATAAAGCATTTAAATCCTTGTCTTTTATGATTTGAACGATAACCTTTAAAAGGTTTTAAGGGCTTGTTTTTCAAAATAATCCTGTGAATTTAAAGGATCGTTAGGGTTTGAAACTTTAGCGTAACGGCCTTTAGAATTTAACTCGTAGCGTTTTAAAGTGTCTTTTAATTGGATTTCTAAAATATGCAACAATTTATGAGCGATCTTGGGGTTTGTGGCGGGAACAAGCAATTCCACGCGCCTTTCTAAATTCCTGGGCATTAAATCCGCGCTAGAAAAATAAATATTTTCATGTTTAAAATAATAAATGCGTGCATGTTCTAAATATTTCCCCACAATAGAATACACCCTGATATTTTCGCTCAAGCCCTTGACTTGGGGCTTTAAACAGCAAATCCCTCTGATAATGAGATCGATTTTAACCCCTTTTTGAGAGGCTTGATAGAGCCATTCAATGATTTCGCTATCCACTAGGGCGTTGGCTTTTAAAATGATATAGCCTTCTTGTTTGTGGTTCATTTCATTTTGAATGAGTTCAATGATTTTAGGCTTGATCTGTTTGGGCGCCATGAAAAGCGTTTCTAATACGCTATTAGTCGCGCTGCTAGTGAGCAAGGAATGGAAAAGCTTGATAATGTCGTTAGCGATTTCATTTTTAGCGCTAAAAAAACTCACATCGGTATAGACTTTAGCGCTCAAAGGGTTGTAATTGCCCGTGCTTAAATGGGTGAAATGGCGTAATTGGCTGTCTGCTTTTTTGGTGATCACGAGCATTTTAGCATGCACTTTGAGTTTGAAAACGCCATAAACGACTAAAGCGCCCGCCCTTTCTAAAGCTTTTGCCCAGTGCAGATTGCTTTCTTCATCAAAACGCGCTTTTAATTCCACTAAAACGCTCACTTGAATCTTGCTCGCCGCTTCAATCAAGGCTTTGACAATGGGGGAATGTTTGCCCACACGATAAAGCGTCATTTTGATAGAAAGGGTGGTTGGATCGCTAGCGGCTTGCTCTATTAAATCGATCACAGGCTCAAAACTTTCATAAGGATGGAACAGCAACAGATCTTGTTTTTCTATGGATTTGAAAAGATCGTTTTCATTGAAATGAGGGTGGATTTTGGGCGTGAAATTGGGCGATTTAAGCGCTTTAAAATCGCTGTGATTGACTAATTCCCACAAATCCCCTAAATTGAGCATGATCGCGCTTTTATAAGCATGCATGCCGGTGAGTTTGTGCTTTTTGTAAGAGTGGGTTTGAAAACTCCTTAAAGACGCTAAAAGGGTTTTTAAAAGCTCTTGACTCCCTTTTTGGGTTTGCAAGCGCACGATTTCGCCTTGGTTTCGTTTCCTTAAACTCTTACTCATCAAATCCGCATAATCATGCGCTTCGTCTTCAGTGATAGCAATATCCGCATCGCAAGTTACCCTAAACGCCATGCAATCTAAAATCTCATGCTCTAAAAACAATTCTTCTAAATGCGCTTCTACGATTTCTTCAGCCAGCACGAACAAGCCTTTTTCCAGCTCTACAAAACGGAAGATAAAAGAGGGGAGTTTGATGAGCGCATAGGAGGTGGTTTGGGTTTCTTTGTCTTTAATGCGGGCAAAAAGCGCGAAAGTCAAATTCGCTAAAGGCGGGAAAGTGTGCGAAGAATCCAACTTAAAAGGCAAAACTAACGCATAAAGTTGCTCTTTAAAATAGGTTTTAGCCTTAGCTTTTTGCTCTAAATTCAATTCATTATAGGGGGTGATACAAAGCCCTTTTTTAAAGAGTAGGGCTTGGATTTTTTGAAATTCTAATTCCCTTTCTTCAATTTCATGCGCTAAATAATGCTTGATTTTTTCTAATTGTTCTTCAGGACTTGCGCCATCAATGCCTTTAGAGACGATTTTATGCTCATAGAGTTGTTTAAGCCCTGCCACTCTTATCATGTAAAATTCGTCTAAATTCGTGTCATAAATGGCTAAAAATTTCAAGCGCTCTAATAAAGGCAAGCTCTCATCTTTGGCTTCGTTCAAAACCCTTGTGTTAAAAGCTAACCATGAAAGCTCTCGGTTAAAGAAACGATTCAATAAAAATCCTTTCAATCATCATGTTTAAAAATCAGTTTGTTTGGTGTGATTATATAATGAAATGATAATGATTGAAGTTTTTTTTAAAAAGTCATGGTCGGAGTAGCGGGATTCAAACCCACGACCTCACCCACCCCAAGGGTGCGCGCTAATCAGGCTGCGCCATACTCCGCAATCAAAAAGGGAGATTGTAGCGCGAGTTTGCTTAGTTGTTGTTTAAAAACTCTTTTTTGTAAAACTTCATTTTTTGAATAAAACTTCATTTAACCCTAAAAGATCGCTTAAAATTTTTTCAGCGTTTTTTGGGTTGATTTATTCTATAATAAACGGACGCAAGTAGTAATCTCTTGGTCTTCTCTTTGGTTGCGGTATTTGGAGTATGTTAGGGTTGGGGGTAACAGTGGGCGGTTACCTCAGAAAAGGAGATAACCTAACATGAGATTAGTAATCATAGTTTTAATGGTGTCCGCAACGCCATTATACTAAAATTTTGGCTCTGGCGCAAGAGCGCTAGGGTCAAATCTATGGTTACTAGCGGATTTGACTCAAACTTTTAATTTTTTGAAACTTCTTTTTCTTTAAAAAATTTCTTTTGATGACAAAACTTCTCTTTCTTGTAACTAAAGGGTTTTTACCCCTTAAAAAAGTTTTGTTCTAAAATTTTTTATTTAGGTTTGACTTGTTGTTTTAAGAGTAGGGGGAGTAGAAAGTCTCTGATTTGTTCTAATTTTTTAGAAGTTCTTGTATTAATGGATATAAGCGTGAGTAGGGGGATAATAATTTGATTAAATTTTTTAATTTCATGCGCGGACGGCATGTAAATAGGATATTTTTTAAGCAAATTTTTTTGTAAGTGTTTAAGGCTAGTTCCTTGAAAAAAGCTTTGATTGATATGGTTTTTTATGCTTGAAAGCAGTAAATATAAATAGTCGCTAAATTCGTTAGCGCAAATACACCAAGTATCCGTTGAATAAGAAGCTTTGCCCACATAAAATTTAATACCAGCATTGCCCCCAGTGTTTAAAAAGCAATTTCTGCCATCAATGATCGCTTTAGGATAGGATAGGATATTATCTCCGCTTGTAAAAAAGGGGTATTTATCTTGGGTTTTTTGAGCGTTTTTAACCATAATGCTAGATTTAGGATTTTCAATAATAATTTGTTCTAGTTTTGCATTTTTAGGTTTGTATTTGAAATAATATTCATAGATTTTATAAGCGAGGGTGTGTAAAAGCTCATTGATTTTATGGTTGTTTTCTATTTTATTTTGAATGCTATTAAAAATTTTAGCGATTGTAAAATTGATTGTAGGGATTTTGAAATTCATCATGTGTGTTTTATTGCCTCTTGGCATTTTAGAACCTTGACTACCTGAACACGCATAATCAGTAAAAATTTGACTAGATAAAATCGCAAAAAGTGTGGCGCTATCAATGTGTTTAGCCCTAAACACCAGGACATCAGAGCTACAACCGCCTTTTTGTTTGGCTCTATAAACTTTTCTAAAATAAAGTCTTATGTTTGACAACAAAACATCATCTTTTTGAAATGATCTGACCTTTCCTTGCGGGACATTGATATTTTTAAATATATCAATACCGCCTAAATTTTGGCACATGTTATCCGTAGTGATATAGTGATTGATTTCATTTGATTGTATGGTATCATTGATTAAAGTTGCGTAGTCTTGTAGAGTTTTACTCAAACCTAACCCCTTTTAAAGTTTCTAAAATTTCTTGTTGCAAGCTCTGGCTTTCATCAAAAAGGCTTGTCAGTTCGCTTGAATATTGTTGTATTAAATTTTCAAATTCCGCTTGGCTGATTGTCTCGCTCGTGTCTTCTATAGTGAAATACTGCCCGGGGTTTAGAGAATAATTTTTTCCTATGATTTCATCAAAAGAAACCAAAGCGCAAAAATCCGCTTTTGGGGTTTTATTTTGAAAAGTTTCTAAAATCAAATCCATATCGCTTGGTCTTAAGCGCGTTTTTTTGTTTTTGTTTTCGGTGTATTCTTCGCCGAGTTTGGAAGCGTCAATCAAAATGACTTCCCTTGCGCTTGGCGTTTTTTGAAAAAAGATGATGCTCACATTAGTGCCGGTGTTGGCAAAAACTTGACTGGGCATGCAAATTACCCCATAAACGAGCCTTTCATCTACTAAATGCCGGATAATCTTATTTTCTACCCCGCTTTTAGCGCTAATGAATCCGGTTGGCACGATAATAGCCCCCTTACCCTTATGGCTAAGCATGTTCAAGCAATGCTGGAAAAAGAGCGTGTAAATGGGCATTTTGCTTTTATCGTTTTTAGGGATATTAGGCACGCCTAAGAAAAAATCGTTTTTGTTTTGCGAAATCTCGGCATGCTCGTTGGAAAAATCTAGTTTGAAAGGGGGGTTACTCACGATGTAATCCATTTTCCCCTTAAAGTCTTTAGAGTGGTAGGGGTTGGTTAAAGTGTTTCCCTCAATGGCGTTTTTTAAAGAGTGGGTCAAGTCGTTTAAAATCAAGTTGAGTTTGAGCATTCTTAAGGATTTTTGCGAAATGTCTTGGGCATAAAGGGTGCAAGAATGGGTGCCTATTTGGTGGGCTAGTGCCATTAAAAGCGTTCCTGTGCCGGCGCTTGGGTCATAGATTTTGACGCTTTGAGTCGGCTCATTAATCAAAAGCTTAGCGATGATGCTAGCGATGCTTAAAGGGGTGTAGTATTCGGCGTATTTCCCTCCGCCGGCGTTATTGTAATCTTTGAGTAAGTATTCAAAAATGGGGGCGAAAAAGTCATAGCCTTGTTGGTTTTGTAAGTTTAAAAAAGCTTGTTTGAAATTAAAATTTTTGAGTTTGTCTAGTAAAACTCTTGTAAAATTAGCCCTTTTAGACTCTTCATTAATGTATTGTGAGACGCTTTCAAATAGGGCGATAGTGGTTTTATCCGTGCTTTGGGTGTTAAAAAGTTCGGCATTATTGCTAGAAATGCGATTAAAAATAGCGTCTAGCTTTAGGTGTAAATCGTTATCGTTAAAATGTTTTTCAAAAAGATAGTTTAAAAGCTCATCATAAGCGAGTTTGGGGAGTTTTTTATCGTCTAAGGTAATGAAAAAATATTTTTTTTCTTCCTTTTTAAAATCTTTGTAATCTTGTATCGTTTGGTTGGGGAACTTTTGTTCAAAAAGGAATTCAAACTTATCGCATAAGAATTTATACAAAAAGCATTGCGTGATGATCTTGTATTCGTTGCCATCATTCCCTAAGCCAAAACTCGTGCAAATGGCTTTTAAATCGTCAATGAGGTTGAGAGTGTCTTGTTTGATTTGCAATAAAGCGTTATTAGGCATGTGAATTTCCTTGATTATATTTTTTTGGGAGTTCGTTAAAAAGGGTTTGAACGATAAGTTCTTCTTCTTTTTCTAAATCTTTTAAGGAGGGGTCTTTGTTGAAAGCGTCCATTAATTCTGCTTTTATGGCAGTTTTTAGGGTGGTTTCTTCGTTTAAGATTTCTTGACGCTTAGAAATACGCGTATCAAGAGCTTTTTTTAAGGCGCTTAAAAGCGTGAAAATTCCCTTAGAAATGTTTTCTTCCATAAGGCGATCATGAAGGCGCTTATGCGTGATCACATAAGCTCGATCATTATTGTATTTATTTAATAGGTTGGTGGTTTGCTCCTTATGTTGTTTTAGTTGTGAAATGATCGCGCTATAAGAATGAGAAATTCCATCAAAATTATGATTGGTTAGGGGTTCTTGGAGCAGTTTTGAAAGCTCTTTAGAAATCTTTTGAACTTCTTTGTCTTGTTTGTCCGGGATTTTTTCTAACATCTCTTTAGCTTGCTTGCATTTGGCACTAATCTCTTCTTTTTCTTTGAAGTGTAATTTAATGCTTTCTTTAAACTCTATTTTAAAGTCTAAAAGAGCGATGAGGTCTTCTAAGATGATTAAATCGTTTGGGTTTTTAGGCTCATTGATATTTTTTAACGCATGGAGTTGTTTGGCTTTTTTGCTGAGCATTGAAGAGATTTTGCTGATCTTTTCAATATCCATTTTTTCTTTTAATGAAAGGATTTTTTCATCGTTAGAAGTGCGGATTAAATTATAGCGCTCTTTAAGCGTGTTAATGGCGTGTGAGACTTTTAAAAGCTCGTTCATTTTGCTGATACTAACAATGGCGCTAGTCATGGCCTCTATATCATCAATGGGGTAATCAAAAAGATCGTCATAAGCGTTTTTAATGTCTTTTTCTAAAATATTGCGATCCGCAAACATGTCTTTGAGATTATCTTTGATATTAAAATCGCTTTGATTGAATTGGTTTAATTCTTTCAAATAATCATCAGTCGTTTTGTCGTAATTTTCTTTAATCCCTACAAAATCTATAAGGTAACCAAAAGACATGTTTTTATAGGAGCGATTCACTCTGGCTAGGGCTTGGAGCAAATTGTGATCTTTTAATTCTCTGTGGATATAAAGGCGTTTGAGATTGGGTAAATCAAAGCCGGTTAAAAGCATGTTAAACACAAAGACTATATCAGTATTTTCATGTTTGAAAGAATAAATCTTTTCTTTGACTTCTTGTTCGTCATGCAAAATGAGGCTGGATTGGAGTTTTTTTAAAATTTTTAAATTAGGGTTTTCTTGTAAGACTTTTTCTTGGACTTCATTAAAAAATAAATTAGCTAACTTGGCTTGTGTGCTTGAAAAACAAATTACCATAGCCTTTAAATTTTCATCAGCCTTTAAATTTTCATCATTATTTGCACGCCTGAAATTCAATAAATCTCTGATGATATAATAGAGTATTTCTTTAATGTATCTTTCATGATTAAAAATCCTTTCTTTTTTAACCTCTATGCCTTCAACAGTGATGCTTTCTTGTAAAAGGCGATAGATTTTTTGTAGTTTTTCTTTGTAACTCTTTTCAATGATTTCTAATTGGAGTTTTAGAGTGTGTCTGTCTTTAATGGATTCTGCATAAGAATAGGTGTGCAAGTAGTTGCCAAAAGTTTTTTTAGTGGCTTTATCTTGCGCGTTGTCTTCTAATAGGGGCGTGCCTGTGAGGGCGATTTTTACCGCTGTCTTGTCGCATTCTATCAAATTAGCGTAAAAGCAACCTTTAGGGTCATAGCTCCTGTGGGCTTCATCTATGATAAACACCCTTTGTAAATCATGGTTATCTTTTGTCGCTTCTTGTAATTCTGTTTTAGAAATAATTTCTTTAGGAGCGCTATTAGAGAGGTCTTCATTGGGGGCTTTTTCTTCATTGGGGGCTTTGAATTTTTGGATATTCACAACGATGATTTCATCATTCCCTTGAGGGCCTTCAAAAACGCTAGAGTTTTTTAATTTTTGGCTCAAATCCTCTTTATTTTCTGCCTCATGCACACAAAGGCCTCTTTTTAAAAACTCGTTTTTGGCTTGTTCCAATAAATCCAACCTGTCCACAATAAAATAAAATTTAGTCTTTTTGTTTAGGTTGGATCGGCTAAAAAAGTCTCTGATGAGTTTGGTTAAATGGTAGGTTAAGGCGGTTTTACCGCTGCCTTGTGTGTGCCAGATGATGCCTTTTAGAGGGTCTTTTGGGTTGCTTTCATAATGCTTTTGTAATTCTTTTAAAACATTCAAGCTCGCAAACATCTGCGCATAACGCCAAATGTGTTTTTTAAACTCTGATTTTTCTTTTAAAAAACTAATGCCGTATTTTAGGATAAAGCAAAGCCTTTTGTGAGAACAAAACGAAGTTAAAAGGGAGTTTGTGGGGGTGTCTTCAGGGCTTTTTGGGGTGTCGGTGTTTTTAAGATTGAATTCATTTAAGATCTTTTTTTGAATTTCTTCAAGCGATCTATGATTTTGATGTTTTTGATGACTTTGTTCATTTTCGGGGGGGGGGGTAATATCTAGCCTATTGGCTTCAACAAAGCGTTGGAAAATGGGCGAATAAGAAGCGCTATAAAAGACGCCTTGATCAGGGTTTTTTTCATCATAGGGTGAGTTATCGCTAAAGAGCCAGATTTGCGCAAGGTTATAAAAAACTTTATTTTCAGGGTTTTCGTAGCGTTTGATATGGCGATCTTTTTCCTCTTTAATGCCTTGTCCGGCGAAAGGCTGTTTAACTTCTATATTCACCAAAGGCAAGCCGTTGATAAAAAGGGTGATGTCAGGCCTAAAGGATTTATAGGGTAATTCAGCCATCATTTCATAAAGATTGTTGTTAGGGTTATCAAAGTCTATGATTTGATGCTCGCTTTTGAGCAAGTATTCATAAAAGCTTTTGCCTAAATCATCATAATTCAAGCGTTTTTTGATTTCAGCAAGCGCATCTTTTGCGTTTTTATTGGGGTTTAATCGCTCAAAGGCTTGAGTGAAACTATCGGTTAAAATATTGGTGGCGGTGTCTAGGTTAGGCTTATCTTTTTGAGAAATAAAATCATAGCCCAACTCAGCTAAATGCATCAAGGCAGGGACTTGAACCCTTGTGATTTCATTGTATGGCATGCACACCTCTTTGATTTAAGGTTGTTATTATAGTGTAAAAATAAAAATCATGGTTGTTTGAGTTGCATTTGCAATAACAAACAAGCTTTTTTAAGGAATTGTTTTAAGGTGTTTTGAGAGAATTTGATAAAATGCGTCAGCTCATTTTCATTAAGATACAATGAAACGATTAGAACGCTTTGTAAGATATGAGCGATACTCCCTTCAAATAAAATGCCTATGATGGGGGTTTTAGCGCTGGTTGTTTGGCAAAACCCACTCAAGCTATCCACCCATTCAAATATTTCTTGCTTGGTTTTACAAGGCGTGTTTAAATATTTTAAAAAATTCTCTTTAAAACTCATAAGATTTTTTTGTAAATTGTTTAAATCCTTAGCATGGTTATTGGGGGGATTAAACATGCTTTTAATGCGAGCGGTAGCGTCTTTTTTATTAAAATTCTTTAATTTTACTTGAGAGCGATTGAGACTAACGGCATGCTTGATTTTAGCCCCATAGCTTAAATTATAGACTTTTTTAGGCTGGTAATAATGAAGGGCTTCTTCAATCCTTTCTTTAGAGAGCAAAAAAAGCGAGTCGCTAAAAGTTTCATAACCTTCAACATTACCCTCTACGCTGATTAAAGATGAAGTGTCAATTTCTTTTTCATTTTCATAATAGGAATTTTGAGCGTGCTTTTTAAACCCTTTAATATAAGCGCAATCTAAAGCGCACAAATAGATTTCATCGCTCATCAAACCCGCTAAAGCCACCCCGGCATTGCCCACAAAAGGCGCTGCGTATTCTATACTTAAAGGGCTTATATACGCGCAAGCGCTCCCCCCACGCATAAACATTAACGCTTCTTTGGCTGCATTAAAAGCGTTAGGATTGAGCATGTTGGCTCCCATTAAGGGGGTGTCTTCTAGGGGGGCTTTTTCTAAAACCTCTTTAAGATAGTCTATGCGCTCCACTTCTATTTGAAAATCCACTTTAACGCCATGCGTTTTTAAAGGCTTCAAAGCGGTGCCGCATGAAAAAATAATGAAATGGTCTTCATTTTCTTTTAAAAAATCCAACAATAAATCCAAGCTTGGCCCATTACCCACCACGCAAATGGGGGCGTTAATCTTTTTGGGTTTGGTTTTTAGAGTTTGATATAAGGGTAAGTTTTTGAGCGTGTTTTTTAACCCTAGTAATTCGTCTTCAAAACTCCCCCAACCCCTTAAAGCTTGTTTGTAATAGCTTTGAATGTTTTCTCGCATGCACAAATTAAAAGCGCTTTTATAGGGCATGATTTCTAGCTTTAAAAAAGAATGCGTAACAGGGCGTTTCAAAAAATCCATTTTTAATTCATTAGGGTTAAAAAACCCTTGAATAAAGAGTTTAGCCCCTTTTGTGATCAAATCTTCATAACGCGCAAAATAACAACTGATCTTAAACAAGTCTAAATTTTCTTCAAACAAATAAAGCGAATGGAAGCGGTAATTTTGAGCCTGTAAAATAGCCAAAAACAAGCCGTCTAAGACACCATAAATCATGGTAGGGGGTAAGAATTTCTCTAAAGAGCAAGGCGTTTGATGATTGTCTAAAAAGTTTGAGATCGCATGCGTGGCTTTAAGGGTTAGGGGGAGTTTGGGGTTGTTTTGAGTTTTTAAATAATGTAAAGAGAGGCGGTTATTGTCTAATGAGTATCTGGGATTATTCAAGGGGTTTTTAGCCATGTTGAAAGCGGTTTCTATCATTTGATTTTTAGGGTAGCTTAAAGCGTTTGTAGGCGTGTGCAAGAGGTTAAAGTGGGTTTTTTCAAAAAGCAATTGGTAATTTTTAAAAGGCGTATTGAGGGCGTTAAACAGATTAGGGTGATAAGATTTGAAAAAAACTAAATTATCCCTAAAACGCTTTGAAATTTCTTTTTCTAAAAAGGGCGCATCAAAAGATTCTAGGGCTTTTAAAAAGGGCATTCAATAGCCTTTTTCACAAGACCCCTTAGGAGTCTTTTAAATCATTTTCTAAAAGTTGGGAAGCGAGAGCGATTTTTTTCAAAGAGATAAAATCTTGTTCGCTGTAGCGTTTGTTGTCATTCATTTTATGGTAGTAGGGGGCGCTTAAATCCAAGGCTTTTTTTTCTAAATCTTGCTTGGTGGTGTGAGTTTGGATTTCAAAAAGACTTTTTGCTTCTTCTAAAGACATAGGGATTTCTATTGCATTGAAGCGTTCAAAATTGTCATAAAGCTCGTTAAAATCCTGATTGTCTATCTGCAAAAACGCCCCCACGTCTAAAAACAATTCTTTTTCTTTGCTATCTAGTATCCCATCAGCATAGGCTAATAACATAAGAAATTCCACTAATTTCAGGCGTTTGGTGTATTCCCCATGCGTGTGATCGGCGATTTCTTGGCATAAGGATTCAAAATTTTCTTTTTGATCCACAGGCTCGTTGAGAAGCTCTTTGGCTAAATTTTGCTGTTCGCTGTTTAAGGGCTGCTCTAATTCATGGATAAAAAGCGTCCTTAAGGCGTTATCCAAAGCGTTTTTTTGAATGTCTAAAAACTTTAAAAGACGCATATACGCACCCGTTTGGGTTTGCTTGAATTTGTCTAAGGGGCTAGATTGCGCTAACAAATAGGGGTCATTTTTCAGGTCGTATTCTTCGGTTTTGGTTTTAGGGTTTAGGGGGTTTTTCAAATATTCTTTGAGGGTGTTGTAAAAATAAAACAACACAACCGCCGCAACAATTAATAAAATGATTTCCATGATTTTCCTTTATGAGTATTTTTTTATTTGTTCTTTAAGGTCTTGTTTTTGCCTGCTCTCTCGCTCTTTTTTGGCTTGATAAAGGCGCATTTGCTCTTCTTTTTGCTTGTCTTGTAAGATCATTTTCCTCTCATGGTTTTTTTTGAGCCGTTCTATGTATTCTTCTCGTTTTTCTGGGTCTTGGAAACTCACAGGGCGGATGAAAAAAACAAACAAAATCAACACAAAAATCCCTATAGCGACAATTTCAGAGCCTTCGCCATTGAAAGCATACCAAAGCCCCCCCATCAAAGAAGCGAGCGCGAGTTTTAAAAAAGCGTTCATTTTAAATGAAAGTAACTTGATGATAATGCGTATCAAGCCCTAAATCTTGCGTGTTTTTTTCCCCCATAGCCATTAGTGCGATTTGAGGTAAAAATAAAGTGGGGGTGTTGTCATTATCTCTTTTATAAACTTTTGAAGCTTTTAAGCTTAAATTTTCAAAAGCGTGAAAAAGCCCTAAAGAATGCGCAATTAAAAAATCCGCCCCCAAATCAATCCCCAAATAGCGTAAATGCGCACACTGGAGTAAGCCGCTTACTTCATTGACTTCCAAAAGGGGGGCGTAATTTTGAAAAGATTCTAAAAAATGGGGGGCTTTTAAATGGATTTTATGGAAAAAATGATCGCTTTTTTTGATGCGAGAAAATTCAGCCCCTAAAAACGCATCAAAAGGGCTTTTCAATTCCCATGCCAAAAATTCATTAACCCATTCATTAAGATAGACGATCTCAACGCCTTTTTCATAAACGAGCTGGTATTTTTTCAATTTTTCATTGACGGAGTTGATGATTTCAGGGTTGTTGTCTAAAACCTCTTTAGCATGCAAGATATTCAAATACGCATCTTCTTCGCAAAAAATGAGCGAAACGCCATTGGCTTTGGCTAGAGCCAGATTATACGCAGAAGCGGTAAGGAAATCATGCGTGCTGATAATCTTCCCATAATAGCCCCCATCATAACAAAAAGGCAGATCAATGGTTTTTTGCCCCATTTTTTCTAAATAGAGCTTAGCGCTTTTGAGGAGCGATTGCGCGTCTAAATGCTTTGCATAAGCGTTAAAGAGCGCGCAAGTTTTAGGGGGGTTAGGCGTTTTAGGGGGGTTAGAATGGTATTGAAAAAGGCTTAAAAGGTTTTTAGAAAAATCTTTCCATGGCTTGATTTTGGAATTGGTGAGCATTTCTTGCAACTCATAGATTTCATGGTCAATGTTGTCATCGTTTTTATAGAGGTAATGCGCCACGCTTAAAAAATTCATCACGCCGCTTTCAGGCTGAGAGATCATCTCTAATAACCGGTTGTGCTCTGTGGGGTAGCGCTTCATCAGCCATTTAACATACAAGAAAAAGCCATCGCCCAGATATTTAGGGTTGGTTTGGGGGTTGATAAAATTGATTTGAATAAACTTTTCTAATTCTTCTTTTTCGCCTTTAGTGATGTAGGGGACTTGCTTGAAAAAATCTTCATAGTTTTTTAAAACCGCCTTTTCATCAATCATCAAGTCTTTTAAAGCGTATCGTTTGGATAGGGGATCTAGCACCCATTCTTTAGAAAAAAACGCCACCAAATCGCTCACCTTAGCGTCTTCAAACACCGCAATTTGATTGATTTTAAGTGCGATATTTTCATTATAGCTCACGCCTTTGAGTTGTTTTAAAAGATCCAAAAGGTATTGATCTTCTTGGTATTCTAAAAAATAAGACTCATAAGCAGGGTTGTAGTCTTTGTTGGTTTCAAAACGAAAGACCTTTACATGCAATTTCAAAACGCTCATCAATGATTCCTTTAGCTTTTGTGCAGATTTTCTAAAATCGCACGGTTTTTGGAATTGGAAAACAGAGCCTCTTTAGAATCCAACCATTCTTTAGACTCTAATTCGTCTTTTTTTGGCTCTTGAAAGGGCGGTTCTTTTTTTTGGAACAATTCAAGCGAATCGCAACGATTGAATAAAACGGCATTTTCATTTTTTTCTTTGATAAGGATTTGAATGATGCCAGGAAGTTCCACTTGAACCACACTGCCAATATTGTTAGGGCCAAACCCGGCTTCAAATTGCACGCTTTGCGCGTCAATCATCAAGCTTTCTAAGGTGTATCCGGCTAAAACAAACAGCACTAACGCGCCGAATTTTTCATGAATTTCTTTAGGGAGCTTGGGGGAAAAATCAATCGCATCTCTTTCGCACAAAAGGTTGAAACTCAAATGGTTTTTGGACAGGAATTGCAAGTATTCAACGCAATGCTTGTTGTTTAAAAGCCTTAATTCTCTTTGCATGCGAGCAACCTTTCAAATTCTTCTAACAAATGACGCACCTCTTGCATGCCAATTTCCCAAAATTCTTTGCTATCAATGTCAAAGCCAAACATGGACACTAATTCTTTAGGGCTTTTTGACCCTCCTAAGCTCAAAAATTCCGTGTAAGTTTTAACAAATTCTTTAGCGTCGCTTTTTTTGTAAAGCCCATAAAGCGCTAAAGTTAAAAGCTGTCCGTAACTATAAGCGTAGCAATAAAAAGGCGAATGGATAAAATGGGGGATATAGCTCCACCACAAATGGTAGTTTTTGGTGAGTTTCACGCTCTTTTCAAACATTCTTTGATTTTCTTCAAACCAAATTCGATCAAAATCTTTGGTGTCTAGTTCTTCATCCATCTCATGAATTCTTCTTTCAAAATTAGTCATCACCACTTGCCTAAAAAGGGTAGAAAAAATGTCTTCTAGCTTGCCGGCTAGCATGAAAAGGAGTTCATCTTGTTTTAACCCTTTTTTTAAATGCTCAAAAAACAGCATTTCAGAAAAGACAGAAGCGGTTTCTGCGGTGGTTAAGGGCGTATCCATGTTCAATACGCCTTGTTTTTTGGACAATTCTTGGTGGATCATATGTCCGAATTCATGAGCGATAGTGAAAGCGTCTCGGCGGTTTCCTGTGTAATTTAACAGCACATAAGGGTGAGCGCTAGGCACCCCGCCATGGCTAAAAGCCCCGCCTTGCTTAAAGTCTTTGGGGTGTGAATCCACCCAGCCTTCTTTGATCGCTTTAGAAGCGATTTTATGAAATTCTGGGCTAAAGGCTTTAAGGGTTTTAAGCACTTCTTCTAAAGCATGAGAGTAAGTCATGGTGGTATTTTCATCGCTTAAAGGGGCGTAGCGATCGTAATCTTTGAGTTTATGCCCTAAAATTTGCGCTTTTTGATGGTAGTAACGATGCACTAAAGAAAAATTAGCGTTCACAATCTCTATCATGCTATCCACGCTCTCTTGCGAGATCTGGTTATCAATGTGGCGGAAACTCTCTTTTTTGTCGTATTTTCTTAGCCTAGTTTCAATGAGCAAATCTTTACGCACCATGTTTAAAATATAAGTGAGTAAAGGGCGGGATTTTTCTAACGCTTTGCTGAAAGCTTTTTGAGATTTTTTACGGATCTTGCGTTTGGGGTTGTGCAAGAGGGCTAAAATTTCTTCTTCGCTTAAATTTTGCTCTTCAAAAGGGATTTTCAAAGAAGAAAAATGCTCATCAAAAAGACGGCTAAACGCACCCACTCCCACAGGTGAAAGGGCTAGAGCGATCTTTTCTTCATCTAAATTTAGGGTGTGCTTTTTCTTTTCTATGAGATTGTTCAAATAAAAAGCATGGTCTTTGCATTTTTTAATGAAAGCGAGTTGTTTTTTGGCGTCTAAATTCTTAAATTCAATTTCAAAGAATAAAAGGTGTTGTTGGATATTTGTGCAAGCCATTTCGCATTGCGAATAAAACTTCGTTTCTTTAGTGTTTTTAGCAAAGAGTAATTGAGCGTAAGTCATCACCCTAGAAATCTTTTCTGACAAATTTTCGTAATGTTTAAGAGCGTTGGCAAATCCTGTAGCGTCTAAATTTTTAAGGTTATTTTGATAAGCGTTCTCAAATTCTTGCGCTTCTGTTTGTAAGGTTTTTAAAAATTCTTCTGCACTTTCTTTATTTTCAAATAAAGCGCTTAAATCCCATTCTTGCTCTTTCATGAAATCCCTTTTTATATCAATTTGGAGTTAAAATATGCTTGTATTTTAACATAACACTGACAACACAAGCAAACTTATCATTTGGTTTTCACGCAATTATTTTTTAGCCGGCTCATTTTCTTGGCTCTTTTGGTGCAAAATAAATTGAGCGATAGATTCTAGGTATTTTAAAATAAAAGGGGTTGCTAACATAGAAAAGACCACCATAAGAATAAGGAGCTGGTGGATGTCATTTTGAGCGATACTTAAGATATTTTTTTGGTGCAAAAAACCAAGAATCCCTTTTTTTTCTTGCAAATTAAAGAGCTGGTGCGAGCCTGAATTTAAAAAGATAACAAAAGAAAATTCCCCGATTTGCGCTAAAGAAAGGGCGGTTTTTATGGCAGTTTTAGCGTCTCTAAAAAAACGCAAGAGCGCATAAATGATAGCCGTCTTAAAACCCATCACTAAAATGAGTAAAAAGATGACAACAAAGAACTTCTCCATAAAGAAACTCACATTAATTTGCATCCCTATCGTGATGAAAAAAAGGGCTAAGAAGAGGTTTTTCAATTGTGCGAATTCTTCTTGGACATTGATTTTATAGCGCGATTTAGAAATGGCCATACCCACAATGAACGCCCCTAAAGACATAGAAAACCCAAAAAAATGGCTCAACCCCGCTGCGCTGCAAACAATCACTAAAATCGTGCCTATAAAAATTTCAGGCAGGCGCGTGTCTTTTGCTTGCTCTAAGATGAGATTAGCCCCTTTTTTTCCAGGCAATAACAAAAGAACTAAAATAATCCCTGCGGAAATAAGGGTTTTAAGAATGAGTAAATTAACATTAGAATCTTTACTGCCTAGAATTGTCAAAATCAAAAGCATGGGAATGGCTGCAATATCTTGGAAAATCAAAATCCCCACCGCGCTCTTTCCCATGGGCGTGCTAAGCTGTTTGGAATCTTCAAAGAATTTCAACACAATAGCGGTTGAAGAGAGCGAAAGCCCCATGCCTAAAACAAGGGAAAAAATGGGTGAAAGACCTAAAACAAAATACCCCACTAAAAAAGCGATTAAAGCGCACAAAACGACTTGTAAAAGCCCAAAAACGAGCACTTCTTGTTTGATGGATTTGAGCTTGTCAAAATTAAACTCAATGCCTATCATAAACATTAAAAAGACGATACCAAATTCACCAATATCAGACAACAAATCAAAATCATTAATTTTAAAAAAAGCCGCTAAGACCGTTCCTGTGCAAATGTAGCCAATGATAACAGGCATGTCTAATTTCTTTAAAAAGATTCCAAAGCCTACAGCAAGCCATAAGCCAGCAATAACAATATAAAGTGTGCTGTTTTCCATAAAAACCTTTCCCCAGTAGAATCGATTTGTTTTAAAGAAATAAAAGCGAAACTATCTTAATAAATTGATCCATTAAATAACACTATTAAATAAAATAATATCTATCAAATATATATAAGTAATTTATTATTTAAATCTTACTAAACCTATCTTTAAACGCCAACACCAAACACTCTATTGAGTAAAATAAAAATTGAAACGCTAGGATTATACTGCACTAAGGCAAACTTTCTATTTATGAAAAAGATTTTTAAACCCCAACCTTTTAAGAGTTGGCTAGGGTTTGATTTGATGAAGAAGAGCGGATGAAAGAACGGATTAGAAAGTGAAGACATAATCCACATACCAAGAATAGTAGCGGATAAGCCCTACATCTTTGCTGCCCTGATTAACCATAGGGAATTTCACGCCCGCTTCAAACGCGCTACGATCCCCAACGCGCATTCTTCCGCCTAAATTCCATAAGAACTGGAATCTCGTTTGATTGACATCATAAGGGAACATCCAAGTGTTTCCGGCTAATTGAACGCCACCGATGAGACCCAGAGCGAATTTATCCAAAGGAATGAGATTGACAATCAAATCGCCACCGCCACCATAGGTGAGCAAATTGGTTTTGGTGTGTTCAGTCCCTGAAGTGTTAAACCAATCTAAAAAGCCATACACCCTAGCCCCAAACCATTTATTGGCAAAGCCTACAAAACCTAATTTGAAATTCAAACCATAAAGATCATTGCCATGGCGCCAATCAGAGTAATTGCTGTTATAAGGGCCATAACGACCTTGCTGATAACCCGCACCCATAAAAAACCCATTCACTTCGCCAGCCAGTGCTAAACTCGTGCTCAAGCTTAAAATACAAGCAATTCTTTTAATCATAATAAATCCTTCTTGTTGAATTAAAGTTACACCTTAAAATCGGTTATTTTTCTAAAAGATTTAATTTTTTATCAAAGATGAGGGTTTTAGAGTGAAAATATTGATTAAATCATGGATAAGTGGGATACACCTACAAAACCACCTCAAACTTTTAAGATACAAATTTTTAAGATATAAATTAGGTATAATCACCAATTTCAATCATTTAATCAAAGGGAGTTCTATGAAAAATACTTTCAAAGCGTTTGCCTTTTTAATCGTATTTTTTTCAAGCGCTCTGTTGGCACAGGATTTAAAAATCGCTGCTGCTGCTAATCTTACACGCGCTTTAAAAGCCCTTGTTAAAGAATTTCAAAAAGAACACCCAAAAGACGCTATCAGTATTAGCTTTAATTCTTCAGGCAAACTCTACGCTCAAATCGCTCAAAACGCCCCTTTTGATTTATTCATTTCAGCAGATATTGCCAGACCTAAAAAGCTTTATGATGAAAAAATAACCCCTTTTAAAGAAGAAGTCTATGCTAAAGGCGTGTTGGTTTTATGGAGTGAAGATCTAAAAATAGATTCTTTAGAAATTCTTAAAGACCCTAAAATCAAGCGTATCGCTATGGCTAATCCTAAACTAGCCCCTTATGGAAAAGCCAGTATGGAAGTCTTGGACCATTTAAAACTCACTTCCAGTCTTAAATCTAAAATCATTTATGGCGCTTCTGTTTCTCAAGCCCATCAATTTGTCGCTACTAAAAACGCTCAAATAGGCTTTGGAGCGTTATCTTTGATTGATAAAAAAGATAAAAACCTCTCTTATTTCATCATTGATAAAACCCTTTATCACCCTATTGAACAGGCTTTGATCACCACTAAAAATGGGGCTAATAACCCTTTAGCCAAAGTTTTTAAAGATTTTTTATTCAGCCCTAAAGCCAGAGCTGTCTTTAAAGAATACGGCTATATTGTGGATTAAAACGCATAAAAAAGGCGAACAATGGATCATGAGTTTTTGATTACCATGCGTTTGAGCTTTTCTTTAGCTTTGATTACCACCCTTATTTTACTCCCTATAGGGATTTTTTTAGGCTATTTTTTAAGCCTTAAACGCAATCTTTTAACGAGCTTAACAGAAACGCTTGTGTATATGCCTTTAGTTTTACCCCCAAGCGTGCTAGGGTTTTATCTTCTTTTAATCTTTTCGCCTTCTTCTTTTTTGGGAGCGTTTTTACAAGATGTTTTCAATGTGAAACTTGTTTTTAGTTTTCAAGGGCTTATTTTAGGGAGTGTGATTTTTTCCTTACCCTTTATGGTAAGCCCCATTAAAAGCGCGTTAATTTCCTTGCCCACTTCTTTAAAAGAAGCCAGTTATAGCTTGGGTAAAGGGGAATATTACACCCTTTTTTTTGTCCTACTCCCTAACATCAAACCAAGCCTGTTGATGGCTATCATTACAACTTTTACGCACACTATAGGCGAATTTGGCGTGGCGGTGATGCTTGGGGGTGATATATTAGGGGAAACAAGAGTGGCGAGCATTGCGATTTTTAACGAAACTGAAGCGCTCAATTATTCTAAAGCCCATCAATACGCCTTAACGCTCACGCTTATCAGTTTTAGCCTCTTATTTGTTACCCTGTTTTTGAATAAAAAACAAAGCTCCTTTTTATGATAAAAGCGCAATTTAAAAAACGCCTTTTAGGATCTAGGGGCGCGTTTGATTTGGATATAGACTTAGAAATTAAAAAAGCAGAAGTTGTCGCTTTATTAGGAGAATCGGGTGCGGGTAAAAGCACGATTTTACGCATTTTAGCGGGGCTTGAAGCGGTGAATAGCGGCTATATTGAAGTCAATCGTTCAGTGTGGCTAGACACTCAAAAAAAGATTTTTTTAAAACCACAACAACGAAAAATCGGCTTTGTGTTTCAAGATTACGCTCTATTCCCGCATTTAAATGTGTATCAAAACATCGCCTTTGCTCACCCTAAAGATAAAAATAAAATTCACGAAGTGTTACGCTTAATGCGTTTAGAAAATCTAAGCCAGCAAAAAATTTCTCAACTCTCTGGCGGACAAGCCCAACGAGTCGCTTTAGCAAGAGCTTTAATCGCAGCCAAGAATTTATTACTTTTAGATGAGCCTTTAAACGCCCTAGATAACGCCTTAAAAAACGAAGTGCAACAAGGTTTGCTTGATTTTATCAAGCGTGAAAATTTAAGCGTGTTATTGGTGAGTCATAACCCAAACGAAATAACCAAACTCGCGCAAACTTTCCTCTTTTTAAACAATGGCGTTATTGATCCCAATCAAGAAAATCGGCTTTTTTCAAACCGCTTATGGGTAAAACCTCTCTTTGAAGATGAAAATTATTGCCATTATGAGATCATTCCTCAAACGATCAGTTTGCCCAAAGATTGTCTGAACCCAACTTTTAAGCTTGATTTCAATCAAAACAAAAAATTTTAGAAATATTTTTTTCATTTTCTCTTGAAACCCTCTTATTTTTCAAAAGGAGTTGTTTAGAATAACCGCTAAAATCAAGTCCTTTTATGATTAGCGTTCAATGAAAACAGAGCCAATCTTTTAGTTTTTCAAAAACTTTTCTATTCTTTTGACGCTCTCTGTTTTGCCTAAAATAAAAAGCGCTTCTTTAAGGCCTATCCCGCCCCCCTTACCCAAAAGGGCTAATCTTAAAGGCTGCATGAAACTACCCGCTTTAATCTTTTCTTCTTCAATGATTTGGTGCATGGCGTTTTCTAGTGCGCTTTCATCGTTGAAATTGGTTGTATTTAATTCCAATTTAAACTTTTCTAACAAGGGCATAACGAGCGCTTGATTGAGTTTTTTAAAAACCTTTTCTTCATACTCTATAGGAGCAATTAAAATCTCATCTATTTTAAGGGCTAATTCTTTTAGGGTTTGAGATCTTTCTTTGAGAGCGTCCAACAAGCGATCCAATTGAGTGGGGTTTAAATGAGAAAGATCGCTAAAACTAAAAGGCTTTAAAAGCTTTAACAATTCCTGTGCGCTTTGGTTTTTTAAATAATGAGCGTTGAGCCAATTAAGCTTGTGCCAACTAAAGCAACTGGGCGAAGAATTTAAATCTTTAGGGTCAAAACATTCCAATAATTCTTGCATGCTAAAAATCTCTTTATCTTGATAGCTCCACCCCAAACGCGCTAAAAAATTCACTAAAGCTTCCTTAAGATAGCCCCTTTCTTGATAGTCCATCACATTAGTGGCCCCATGGCGTTTGCTTAATTTTTGCCCTTCTTCGTTCAAAATCATCGGCACATGGAAAAAATTAGGGATTTTAAAATTCAAAGCCTTATAGAGAACGATTTGTTTAGGGGTGTTAGAAAGGTGATCATCGCCTCTAATCACATCAGTAATCCCCATTAAAGCGTCATCAATAGTAACCACAAAGTTATAAGTGGGCGTCCCATCGCTCCTGGCGATAATGAAATCGTCCAATTCATTAGTGTTCACTTTTACTTCGCCTTTAACCCCATCATTAAAAACAATGATTTCATTTTGCGGGACTTTAATCCTTATCACAGGCTCTATGCCTTTAGGGGGCGTGCCTTTAAAATCACGATAGCGATTGTCATAGCGTGGGGTTTCTTTCCTAGCTTTTTGTTCTTCTCTCAAAGCGTCCAACTCATCTTTGCTCATATAACAATAATAGGCTTTGTCTTCATCTAAGAGTTTTTGAATGTATTCTTTATAAATCTCAAAGCGTTTGGATTGGTAGAGGATTTCGCCATCGTATTCTAGCCCCACCCATTTGAAAGCCTCTATAATGGCGTTAGCCGCTTCTATGGAGTTACGGCTCAAATCCGTGTCTTCAATGCGTAAAAAAAACTTTCCTTGATTGGCTCGTGCAAAAAGATAATTAAAAATGGCTGTTCTTAAGCCTCCTATGTGGAGGTAGCCAGTGGGCGACGGGGCGAAGCGCGTAACGATCAAATTCATTATTCTAACCTTAAAAATAAAATGCTCTTATTGTATTCAAAAATGGCTTAAAAATGGTTTCACTTTTTTCTATTAAAATTAGTGTATCATTGAGATTATTTTTAATAGGATCACCCATGCAATTTCAAAAAACCTTATTTTCTTTACCCTTATTATTTTTATCTTATTGTATCGCTGAAGAAAATGGGGCGTATGCGAGCGTGGGGTTTGAATATTCTATTAGCCATGCCGTTGAGCATAATAACCCTTTTTTAAATCAAGAACGCATCCAAACGATTTCTAACGCTCAAAACAAAATCTATAAACTCAATCAAGTTAAAAATGAAATCAAAGGCATGCCCAACACCTTTAATTACATCAACAACGCTTTGAAAAACGATGCTAAATTGACCCCCACTGAAATGCAAGCCGAGCAATACTACCTCCAATCCACCCTTCAAAACATTGAAAAAATAGTCATGCTTAGCGGGGGCGTTGCATCTAACCCACAATTAGCCCAAGCGTTAGAAAAAATGCAAGAACCCATTACTAACCCTTTAGAATTAATAGAAAACTTAAAAAATTTAGAATTGCAATTTGCTCAATCTCAAAACCGCATGCTTTCTTCTTTATCTTCTCAAATCGCTCAAATTTCAAATTCCTTAAACGCGCTGGATCCTAACTCTTATTCTAAAAACATTTCAAGCATGTATGGGGTGAGTTTGAGCGTAGGGTATAAGCATTTCTTTACCAAGAAAAAAAATCAAGGGTTTCGCTATTATTTGTTCTATGACTATGGTTACACTAATTTTGGTTTTGTGGGCAATGGCTTTGATGGTTTAGGCAAAATGAATAACCACCTTTATGGGCTTGGCATAGATTATCTTTTTAATTTCATTGATAATGAGCAAAAACATTCGAGCGTGGGTTTTTATGTAGGCTTTGCTTTAGCGGGGAGTTCGTGGGTAGGGAGTGGTTTGAGCATGTGGGTGAGTCAAACGGATTTTATCAACAATTACTTGACAAATTATCAGGCTAAAATGCACACGAGTTTTTTCCAAATCCCTTTGAATTTTGGGGTTCGTGTGAATGTCAATAGGCACAATGGCTTTGAAATGGGCTTAAAGATCCCTTTAGCGGTCAATTCCTTTTATGAAACGCATGGCAAAGGGTTAAACACTTCCCTCTTTTTCAAACGCCTTGTGGTGTTTAATGTGAGTTATGTTTATAGTTTTTAGGGGGGTAAATGCCTTCAAATGCTCTTTTGATTGAAGAAATCGCTCATTTAATCAATGTTTCTCATAGCAGCGTGCATAATTGGATCAAAACCAATCTTTTAGAGAAACTAGAGATTGATCATAAAATTTATGTGAAAACGAGTTCTTTTTTAGATTTTTGCTACAACCATTTAGGGAAAAACAAGCTTAACAAATACGCTAACAAATCCTTAAAAAGCGCGCATAACCATCAAGAATTGATTTTAAAATACCTAGAAATGTTAGAAAATAGCTCTGATTTAGAAAAGTTGGGTTCTTATTATGAAGAAGAACTTTCTAACACCACCAGAAATTTAGAAAGCATTTACTACACTCCTAATAAAATAGTAGAGCAACTTTTCACTCTCCCTAAAGATTTTGATACCTCCCAAGCGATTTTTTGCGATCCGGCTGTGGGGAGCGGGAATTTTATCATGCATGCTTTAAAACTGGGTTTTAAGGTTGAAAATATCTATGGTTATGATACAGACGCTTTTGCTGTCGCTTTGACTAAAAAGCGTATTAAGGAGCGTTATCATTTAGATTGCCCTAATATTGTGCAAAAAGATTTTTTAAATTTAAAACACACTCCGCAATTTGATTGCATTTTCACTAACCCGCCATGGGGTAAGAAATACAACCACAACCAAAAAGAAAATTTCAAACAGAAATTCAACCTCTCTCAAAGCCTAGATAGCGCGTCGCTCTTTTTTGTAGCGAGTTTGAATTGCTTAAAAGAAAACGCTCATTTGGGGCTATTATTACCCGAAAGTTGTTTGAATATTGATGCGTTTAGCAAAATGCGAGAAATGGCTTTAAAGTTTCAAATTAGAAGCCTGATTGATTTTGACAAACCCTTTAAAAATCTAATGACTAAGGCTGTGGGTTTGGTGCTTAAAAAAACCCTTAACAAGAATCAAAAAATCTCATGCTTTTATCAAAATAGTAAGTTCAAACGCTCGCCCTCTTCTTTTTTTAACAACCCTAAAAAGATTTTTAATATCCATTGCTCTAATAAAGAAAATAAAATTTTAGACCACCTTTTTTCCATTCCTCATATCACTTTAAAAAATAACGCTCACTTTGCTTTAGGGATTGTTACAGGCAACAATAAAGAAAAATTACACTCCAAACAAGAAAAAAATACCATTCCTATTTTTAGGGGTTCAGATATTTTAAAAGACAGATTAAAAGCCCCTAGCCAATTCATTAACGCTGATTTAAAAGACTGTCAGCAAGTCGCTCCCTTAAGCCTTTATCAGGCTAGAGAAAAAATCGTGTATAAGTTCATTTCTTCAAAGCTTGTCTTTTTTTATGACAATGAGCAACGCCTTTTTTTAAACAGCGCGAACATGTTTGTTTTAAAAGAAAATTTCCCTATCAACGCTCATGCGTTAAAAGAACTATTAAACAGCGATTTAATGCAATTTATTTTTGAATCGCTTTTTAAAACGCATAAAATTTTAAGAAAAGATTTGGAATGTTTGCCCCTATTTGCGCAATTTATTAACAATAGTTTTGATGAAAAATTTTATTTAAAAAATTTAGGGATAGAAAAAAAAGACCCTAAACATTTCACCATCAGGAAAAACCATGCATGTTGCTTGTCTTTTGGCTTTAGGGGATAATCTCATCACGCTTAGCCTTTTAAAAGAAATCGCTCTCAAACAGCAACAGCCCCTTAAAATCCTAGGCACTCGTTTGACTTTAAAAATCGCCAAGCTTTTAGAATGCGAAAAACATTTTGAAATCATCCCTGTTTTTGAAAATATCCCTGCTTTTTATGATCTTAAAAAACGAGGCGTTTTTTTGGCGATGAAGGATTTTTTATGGTTATTAAAAGCACTTAAGAAGCACAAAATCAAACATTTGATTTTAGAAAAACAAGATTTTAGAAGTTTTCTTTTAGCCCCATTTGTTTCCATAACCACTCCAAATAAAGAAATTAAAAATGCTTATCAAAACCGCCAGGAGTTGTTTTCTCAAATTTATGGGCATGTTTTTGATAACCCTTTATATCCCATGAGTGTAAAAAACCCCAAAAAGATTTTGATCAACCCTTTCACAAGAGAAAATGATAGGAATATTTCTTTAGAGCATTTAAAAATCGTTTTAAAACTCTTAAAACCCTTTTGTGTTACGCTTTTAGATTTTGAAGAACGATACGCTTTTTTAAAAGATGAAGTCGCTCATTATCGCACTAAAACCAGTTTAGAAGAAGTTAAAAACCTGATTTTAGAAAGCGATTTGTATATAGGGGGGGATTCGTTTTTGATCCATTTGGCTTACTATTTAAAGAAAAATTATTTTATCTTTTTTTATAGGGATAATGACGATTTCATGCCGCCTAAGAATGAAAATTTTCTAAAAGCCCATAAAAGCCATTCCATAGAACAGGATTTAGCCAAAAAATTCCGCCATTTGGGGCTATTATAATATTGTGTTATACTTCTAATTTCAATTTTGCTTGTTAGGACATTCATGAAAAATATTAGAAATATCGCTGTAATTGCGCATGTTGATCATGGGAAAACCACTTTAGTGGATGGCTTACTTTCTCAATCTGGCACATTTAGTGAGAGGGAAAAAGTGGATGAAAGGGTGATGGATAGCAACGATTTAGAGAAAGAAAGAGGGATCACTATCCTGTCTAAAAACACCGCTATTTATTACAAAGACACTAAAATCAATATCATTGACACTCCCGGGCATGCTGATTTTGGGGGCGAAGTGGAGCGCGTTTTAAAAATGGTGGATGGGGTGTTGCTTTTAGTGGACGCTCAAGAAGGGGTCATGCCTCAAACTAAATTCGTGGTTAAAAAGGCTTTGAGTTTTGGGATTTGCCCTATTGTGGTGGTGAATAAAATTGATAAGCCTGCCGCTGAACCGGACAGAGTGGTGGATGAAGTTTTTGACTTGTTCGTAGCGATGGGGGCTAGCGATAAACAATTGGATTTCCCTGTCGTCTATGCCGCCGCACGAGATGGCTATGCGATGAAAAGTTTAGACGATGAAAAGAAAAATTTAGAGCCTTTGTTTGAAACGATTTTAGAGCATGTGCCAAGCCCTAGCGGGAGCGTTGATGAGCCTTTGCAAATGCAAATTTTTACGCTTGATTATGACAATTATGTAGGCAAAATCGGTATCGCTAGAGTGTTTAATGGCTCAGTTAAAAAGAATGAAAGCGTGCTGTTGATGAAAAGCGATGGGAGTAAAGAAAATGGCCGTATCACTAAGCTTATAGGCTTTTTAGGGCTGGCTAGGACTGAGATTGAAAACGCTTATGCGGGCGATATTGTAGCGATTGCCGGGTTTAATGCAATGGATGTGGGCGATAGCGTCGTTGATCCCACTAACCCCATGCCTTTAGATCCCATGCATTTAGAGGAGCCTACGATGAGCGTGTATTTTGCTGTCAATGATTCGCCCTTAGCCGGGTTAGAAGGAAAGCATGTTACTGCCAATAAATTGAAAGACAGGCTCTTAAAAGAAATGCAAACCAATATCGCTATGAAATGCGAAGAAATGGGCGAGGGCAAGTTTAAAGTGAGTGGGCGTGGGGAATTGCAAATCACTATTTTAGCTGAAAACTTGCGCCGTGAAGGGTTTGAGTTTAGCATTTCACGCCCTGAAGTCATTATTAAAGAAGAAAATGGCGTTAAATGCGAGCCTTTTGAGCATTTGGTGATTGACACGCCCCAAGATTTTAGCGGGGCTATCATTGAAAGATTAGGCAAAAGAAAAGCTGAGATGAAAGCGATGAACCCCATGAGTGATGGCTATACAAGATTAGAATTTGAAATTCCTGCAAGGGGGCTTATCGGTTATAGGAGCGAGTTTTTAACCGACACTAAAGGCGAAGGCGTGATGAATCATAGCTTTTTGGAATTCCGCCCTTTTAGCGGGAGCGTGGAATCGCGCAAAAATGGGGCGCTAATTAGCATGGAAAATGGCGAAGCGACTGCTTTTTCCCTTTTCAATATCCAAGAAAGAGGCACGCTTTTTATCAACCCCCAAACGAAGGTTTATGTGGGCATGGTCATTGGCGAACACAGCCGGGATAATGATTTAGATGTCAATCCTATCAAATCCAAGCATTTAACCAACATGAGAGCGAGTGGGAGCGATGATGCGATCAAACTCACCCCGCCTAGGACTATGGTGTTAGAAAGAGCGTTAGAATGGATTGAAGAAGATGAGATTTTAGAAGTTACCCCCTTGAATTTAAGGATTAGGAAAAAGATTTTAGACCCTAACATGAGGAAAAGGGCGAAAAAATAAATAGAATTTTTTGGAATGCATGCGAATTTATTCAACCAAAACACTAGTAAAAAAGATGTTTTTTTGCACAATTTACGCTCTAATAATGGGCGTTACAAACGCTACATAAAAGCCCCTTTAAGATATGGTGGGGGCAAGTCTTTAGCTGTAGGGTTAATAGTGGAGTATATACCTAATGGTGTGCGTAGGGTTATTAGCCCTTTTATAGGTGGGGGGGAGCGTAGAAATTGCATGCGCAACAGAGTTGGGTTTAGAAGTGCTAGGCTTTGATATTTTTGACATTTTAGTGAATTTTTATCAAGTGCTGCTCAAAGACAAACAAGCTCTTTATGATAATTTGTTCTCTTTAGAACCTACACTAGAAACTTACAGCACCATTAAGCAAGAGTTAAAAGCCCATTATAAAAAAGAATGCGTTTTAGACCCTTTAATTTTGGCTAGAGATTATTACTTTAACTTTAATTTAAGCTATGGGCCGGGATTTTTGGGGTGGATGAGTAAAATTTACACTGACAAAGAACGCTATCTAAACGCCCTTTTAAAAATTAAAGATTTTAACGCCCCTAGTTTAAAGGTGGAATGCTCTAGTTTTGAAGAAGTGTTGCTCGCTTATCCTAATGATTTTTTCTATCTTGACCCCCCTTATGTGTTAGAAAATTCTAAAATGTTTAAGGGGATTTACCCTATGCGTAATTTCCCTATCCACCATAATGGTTTTAAACATGAAGTATTGGCTCACATGCTAAAAAGACATAAAGGGCCATTTATTTTAAGCTATAATGACTGCGAATTTGTAAGGAATGCTTATAAAGATTTTAAAATTTTAGAACCATCTTGGCAATACACTATGGGACAAGGCGAAACCAGAATGGGTAAAAACCGCTTAGAAAGAGGCGATAATAACCATGTCAAACAATCTCATGAGTTATTGATTATCAAGGAGTAAAAATGCATATTAGCGGAGTCAAAACTGCCTTTAAAATCGCTGATGTAGAATAGTAGAATATGTGAAAGACAGCACAAAGTTGAATTTCAACTATCTTAAGGATTTAAAAGATGAAAACAATCAATCTTTATCTCAAAATATTTTAACTCAAAATGTGGCTAGAGTGTATTTAATTGTAGTGGATGGTGAGATTAAAAAAATCGGCGGTTCTCAAGCAGATGGCGGGATTAAAAGCACGCTCAATATTTATAAAGATGGGGGAGTCAAAGGGAGGCCTAGTATTAGAAGTTTTGGTGTGTGGTATTTTCTTTATCACACAATACTCACAGGGGCTAAAATAGAATTTTACATGATTTATCAGCCTAATTTTAAAACTCAAGTCAAAGGCTTGTTTGGTTTTCATGCAATCAAAGACGCAAGCATCAGCTATAAACTTTTAGAGCAAGCTTGCCTGACGGATTATAGAAACAATAACAATGACGCATTACCCAAATGGAATGCGCAAGAGCAAGGCAAAGATTAGCCAAATGATATTAAAGATGAGCATGCCAATACCACTCAAAAAGCTCAAAACAGAGAAAAGGCCATCCATAGAAAGGCGATTGACAAACCTAGCGGAACTTTAAAAGATTGAATAAATGATCTTAACCCAATCTCAAAAAAAGGGCTTTAAGTTTTTGCTCCATTTAAAAAGTGTGGGTTTATGTGGGTTTAGATGAAAGGAAAAAATAAAACTTGTATAAAGTAGCAGATATTTTTTGTGGTGCTGGAGGATTGAGCTATGGTTTTTCTGTGCATCCCCATTTTGAATTAATATGGGCCAACGATATAGACAAGGACGCCATTTTAAGCTATCAAGCCAATCATAAGGAGGCACAAACCATTTTATGCGATATTATGCAACTTGATTACCATAATTTACCGCACGTTCCAATTGACATTATTCTATAGCATATGCCATCAAACGCTTTAGATTATGGTGTGTCTCAAATGAGAGAGCGAGTGATTTTGGGTGGGTGCGCTTAAACGCTTTAAACAAAAATCCCACTCCCCCAAACCCATAAAAACATATTTTTTCAACCAACTTATATTTATCAACTTATATTTTGATTCGCATTAGCCTTTTATTGTCTCCTGCTAAAAGTGATCCCATAAACTTCATTCCTGATTTGGAATAAGGGATCAGTAGGGGCTTCTACGCCTTTAGGGAGATCGGCAGGCAAATACACATCTTTATTGCAACCCATTCCTTCGTATTTTTCAACTTTCAAGGTCCCCACTAATAATTCCTTGTGTTTGCCTTTCCAAAGCGCGGTCGTGTCGTTGGTGGCATCATTTTGATTCGCAAACACCAGATACATTTGGTATTCTATGGGCTTAGTTTTAAGGTGTTGTTGGAATGAAGAAAGCAGATAATTTGAATCTTTTTGCTTTAATTCTTGGGGGTTAAGATACTTAACGCCGTCTTTAGGCACAAATTTCCATCTCGCATGCAATAATTTCTCTTTCTTATCTTTAAACCTGAACGCATGCACGCTATAATAAGGCGTGTTAGCCACGCTTGAGCTAATCCCTATCGTTTTCATATAGGCGGCAAAATTCCTATAAGAGGGGACTTCTTCATAAAGCTTTTTGATTCTTGCTTCATCCACCTTGCCATTTTTAGGAATCCTCATCTCAAAAAATTGAGCGAATTCTTTAGGGTTTTTGGCAAAATTGATTTCTGTATTGAGCATCACCATTGTCCAGCTAGCGTTTTGATTTTCCAATTTTAACGCCATTCCCCTAACTTTGCTTTTATCGTCCATCGCTACGCCCCCTAAAGAATACCTTACAGACGCAGGGATTTCTTTTTCATTGAGTAGTGGCACATCTAAATCCTCTCTTGCTTGCAAATTAGGGAGGAACACGCCTTTAGCACAAAACCCCTTAGTGTGGTTGATTTTCATTTTAGGCTCTTTGGCGTTGAGTTTGTAGAAAATGTCCGCAATCTCTTCAGCGCTCACTTCATGGGCTTTTAAAAAACCCAAACTCAAAACCAAACACAAGCTCAAACCAATTTTTTTCATTTTTTTCCTTATTATTATTTTTTACAAAACAATGCTTTTAATTGTATCAGTAAATTCCCTATTAAGCCTTTAAAAAGCCTTTTTTTGATACCTTATTAGGATCTTAAAAGATTATCCTATCCATTTGCATGCTCATTAGCAAGCTTTTAAGAATAAACTTGCGTTTTAAATTTTGTGATTTTTAAGAAAAATTAGCTTGATTTTAAACTAAATCTATATTCTTTTATGCTACAATTACTTCTACAGAGTAATTTATCTATTCTCAGGTAAAGTAAGGAAGAGGAATGAAATTAAAGAAACGAGAAGTTGCGGCTGCATTGCTAAAGCGTTTTACCTTGCCACTATTGTTCACTACGGGTTCATTAGGGGCGGTTACTTATGAAGTGCATGGAGATTTTATCAATTTTGCTAAAGTGGGTTTTAACCATTCGCCCATTAACCCTGTTAAAGGTATCTATCCCACAGAAACTTTTGTTAACCTTACAGGTAAGCTAGAGGGTTCTGTGCATTTAGGTAGGGGATGGACCGTGAATTTAGGCGGTGTTTTGGGCGGACAAGTTTATGATAGCACTAGATATGATAGGTGGGCAAAGGATTTTACTCCCCCAAGCTATTGGGATAAAACTTCTTGTGGCACTGATTCTATGAGCCTTTGTATGAACGCCACTAAAATGTGGCAACAATCAGGGCCAGGTGGTATCATTGACCCTAGAGGTATTGGTTGGGAATATATGGGTGAGTGGAACGGCTTGTTCCCTAACTACTATCCGGCTAACGCCTACTTGCCCGGTGGTTCAAGGCGCTATGAAGTTTATAAAGCGAATCTTACCTATGATAGCGACAGAGTCCATATGGTCATGGGGCGCTTTGACGTTACGGAGCAGGAGCAAATGGATTGGGTTTACCAATTGTTCCAAGGTTTTTATGGGACTTTCAAGCTTACGAATAAGATGAAATTCTTGCTCTTTAGCTCTTGGGGTCGTGGTATCGCTGATGGTCAATGGTTGTTCCCCATTTATCGTGAAAAGCCTTGGGGTATTCATAAAGCCGGTATTATTTATCGCCCTACAAAGAATTTGATGATCCACCCTTATGTGTATCTTATCCCAGAAGTAGGTACATTGCCCGGTGCTAAAATAGAGTATGATACCAATCCTGAGTTTAGCGGTATGGGCATGAGGAACAGAACGACTTTTTATGTGTTGTATGACTATCGTTGGAATAATGCTGAATACGGCCGTTACGCACCCGCTCGTTATAACACTTGGGATCCGTTCTTGGATAATGGTAAGTGGCGTGGCTTACAAGGTCCTGGTGGTGCGACGCTCTTTTTACGCCACCATATAGACATTAACAACTACTTTGTGGTTGGTGGTGCTTATCTCAACATCGGTAACCCTAACATGAACTTAGGTACTTGGGGTAACATCATCGCTGTGGATGGTATCGAACAATGGGTTGGCAGTATCTACAGCTTAGGGTTTGCAGGGATCGACAACATTACCGATGCTGACGCGTTCACTGAGTATGTTAAAGGTGGAGGCAAGCATGGTAAGTTCAGTTGGAGTCTCTATCAACGCTTCACTACCGCTCCAAGGGCATTGGAATATGGTATTGGTATGTATCTAGACTATCAGTTCAGCAAACATGTTAAAGCGGGTCTCAAACTCGTGTGGTTAGAGTTCCAAATTCGTGCGGGTTACAACCCTGGAACCGGTTTCCTTGGGCCAAACGGTCAGCCGCTTAACTTGAATAATGGTTTGTTTGAATCTTCTGCATTTGCACAAGGTCCTCAAGACATGGGTGGCATTAAAAAGAGTATTACCCAAGACAGAAGCCATTTGATGACACACATTAGTTATAGTTTCTAAGAGAGTTCCCCTATCTCTTAGATATGCCTTTCTTGTATTTTTAATTCAGTATCTTTGGGAGTTAGGGTTTTGGGAATTAAGAAATATTCTTTTTACTCTCTATTTTTTTTGCTTTTTTCTGGTCTCTTTTTATCCAAACTTCAAGCTTATAAATTTAACATGAGTATTGTTGGAAAGGTGAGTAGTTATACCAAGTTTGGTTTTAACAACCAAAGATACCAGCCTTCTAAAGATATTTATCCTACAGGTAGCTACACTTCTTTACTCGGCGAATTGAATTTGAGCATGGGTTTATACAAGGGTTTGAGAGCGGAGGTGGGGGCGATGATGGCAGCGCTCCCCTATGACTCTACCGCTTATCAAGGCAACAATATCCCTAATGGCCAGCCTGGCTCTAGGACGGATCCTTTTGGGGCGGGTATCTTTTGGCAATATATTGGTTGGTATGCGGGACATAGCGGTTTAAATGTGCAAAAACCTCGTTTAGCCATGGTGCATAACGCTTTTTTGAGCTACAACTACAAAAAAGACAAATTCAGTTTTGGCGTGAAAGGGGGTCGCTATGATGCTGAAGAGTATGATTGGTTCACTTCTTACACTCAAGGGGTTGAAGGCTTTGTCAAATACAAAGACACCAGATTCAGAGTGATGTATTCAGACGCTAGGGCTTCAGCATCAAGCGACTGGTTTTGGTATTTTGGGCGTTACTATACAAGCGGTAAGGCTCTAATGGTAGCTGATTTGAAATACGAAAAAGACAACCTAAAAATCAACCCTTATTTTTATGCGATTTTTCAAAGAATGTATGCGCCAGGCATTAATATCACTTATGACACCAACCCTAATTTCAACAATAAGGGCTTTCGTTTTGTAGGCACTTTCGTGGGGTTTTTCCCCATTTTTGCCACTCCGGCTAATCAAAATGATATTATCCTCTTCCAACAAGTGCCATTAGGAAAGAGCGGGCAAACTTATTTCTTCCGCACTCGTTTTTACTATAATAAGTGGCAATTTGGGGGCAGTGTCTATAAAAATATCGGTAACGCTAATGGTGATATAGGTATTTATGGCGACCCTTTGGGGTATAACATTTGGACAAATAGTATTTATGACGCAGAAATTAACAATATTGTTGGCGCTAATGTTATTAATGGGTTTTTGTATGTAGGCTCACAATATAGAGGGTTTAGTTGGAAAATTTTAGGCCGTTGGACGGATAGCCCAAGGGCTGATGAAAGGAGTCTCGCGCTCTTTTTGAGTTATTTTTCTAATAAGTATAATATTAGAATGGATTTAAAACTAGAATATTATGGCAATATCACCAAAAAAGGCTATTGTATTGGGTATTGTGGCATGTATGTTCCAGTCGATCCTAACGGGCCTGGGACACAGCCTTTAACGCACAATGTGTATTCTGACCGAAGCCATATAATGTTTAACATCACCTATGGTTTTAGAATTTACTAGCATTTATCCTTAATGGATATTTTTGATTAGCCTTTTTAAAATATTGGAAGGCTCTGCTCCAATCAAATATCAATACTCAAAAAGCCTTATTTAACTTTACTATTCAATATTCAATACACTAGAACAAAACACCACACCTACGCAGTTTTTAAACAAGCTTAACGAGTTTAAGAGCGATGTTTTTACCACGCCCAAGGCTAAAGAATACATTGACATAGCGAGCGGTTTTCATAAGCTTTTTAAGAATGATGCTAAGATCGCCGAAAGCCTAAAACCCGCTATTACGAAAAACTTAAGCCAAGGTTTAGCAACCACTCTAAGCGGAGCGTTAAAATACCAATGGACTAAATTTACTTTAGGGACTTTATACCGAAACGCGCCCGATCGCATTCTAGGAGTGAAATTACCCAAAGCCTTGAATGAAGCCACCGCAGGCGCGGCCTTAAAGTATCACATTAAAAGAGCGCTTGAGAGAAGCCACTCTATAAGCGAATTTAGCAAGAATTTAGAATTAAGCGCGCAAAAATCCCACTTTAGCAACAACACGCTTAAAATCATTGAAGAGCTTAATAACGGCGTCAAACAAGCCAGCGAAGAGCTAAGCAAGAAAGCGAGCGATTTACAACACGCTACAACCCCACTCAAAGAGTTTGGCACTAATTACCCCGAGTTTGCCTTAAAGCCTAAAGAAGCGTTAGAGAAACTCTTACAAGAGAAAAACGGGCAAGTCGCAGGAGCAGCGTATAGGGATGATTTAGGAGGGATTGATTTTGTTTGGGGAACGCCAAAGACTAAAGAGAGCGTAGGTTATGGGTTAGCGCATGTATTAGAGCGAAGAGAGCAGCAAGCGCTTGCTGATGGATTAAGTGAAGCAGAAGCTAAAGAATACGCTTTAAATATCGTTAAATCTATCCCTGAAGTGTTAGAGAAAGGCACTAAAGGAACGGATCATTTAGGGCGTGTGTTTGTGGATTATGGAAATAAGAGAGTAGGTTTAAATAACACATGGAATAATAAAGATTTAGAAAATCATTGGGTGATAAGCAGTTATGAATTACGAGATACAACAGAGAAGCCCACGCATTTTCCGACCTCGCAAGCAATCACTAAAGAAAAGGACATTCATTCTTTAAACTCCGTAGAACCTAATCCTACCACAAACGCGCTTAAACAAGAGTTAAGCCCCTTAGAACAAGCCAAAGCTGAAAAGTTAGCGAAGTTAGAAAGCGAGAAGTTACAAAGCGAACAAGAATTTTTAAAAGCTAAAGAGCAAGAAAAACAACGCAAAGAAGCGTTAAAAAAGA
>NZ_MVVH01000019.1:0-15601 GCF_003636935.1 Helicobacter pylori | reverse complement strand
CTACTAAATACATACAAAATAACTTAATATTAATTGTTATTAGTATTTCTTTAAATTTCTATGCTATAATGATTACAATTCAAGTTAAGTTAAAAGGAATAGAAAAATGATTAAATTAAATGGTTTGAATAAAACTTTAAAAACAAGCTTATTAGCTGGGGTTTTACTAGGTGCTACTGCTCCCTTAATGGCAAAGCCTTTATTAAGCGATGAAGACTTATTGAAACGAGTAAAACTACACAATATCAAAGAAGATACGCTGACTAGCTGTAATGCTAAGGTGGACGTCTCTCAATACTTGAATAGTGGTTGGAATTTATCTAAAGAATTTCCGCAAGAATTCCGCAAGAATATAGAGAAAAGATTTTTGAATGCGTAGAAGAAGAAAAACATAAACAAGCCCTTAATTTAATCAATAAAGAAGACACTAAAGATAAAGAAGAACTTGCAAAAAAAATCAAAGAAATTAAAGAAAAAGCTAAAGTTTTAAGGCAAAAATTTATGGCTTTTGAAATGAAAGAACACTCTAAAGAATTCCCAAATAAAAAGCAACTTCAAACCATGCTTGAGAACGCTTTTGATAATGGAGCTGAAAGTTTTATTGATGATTGGCACGAACGCTTTGGGGGTATAAGTAGAGAGAATACTTATAAAGCACTTGGCATTAAAGAATATAGTGATGAAGGAAAGATATTAGCCTTTGGCGAAAGAAGTTATATTAGACAATATAAAAAAGATTTTGAAGAAAGCACTTATGATACTAGACAAACCTTATCTGCTATGGCTAATATGAGTGGCGAAAACGATTATAAAATTACTTGGTTAAAACCCAAATATCAGCTTCATAGTTCAAATAATATTAAACCCTTAATGTCAAACACAGAGTTGTTAAATATGATAGAGCTAACCAATATCAAAAAAGAATATGTTATGGGCTGTAATATGGAAATAGATGGTTCTAAATATCCCATTCATAAAGATTGGGGATTTTTTGGTAAGGCAAAAGTCCCAGAAACTTGGAGAAATAAGATTTGGGGATGTATTAAGAATAAAGTAAAGTCCTATGACAACACTACCGCTAAAATAGCAATAGTTTGGAAAAAAAATACTTATTCTATCTCTCATCACTAAACCCTTAATCCCATATACTAAAAATGGGAAAACCAAATTGGTCAAATTTAACATTAGGGTTTTGAAAGTATATTCTAGCTCTTTCTCTTTCGTTTATTCTTTTTTGCGTTAATTGTTTGTCTATATGGTTTTCTTCTTTCCCAAAGCCATCATTATTTTGCCTAAAATAATCATCTGCCATAATCTCGCTTTGCATTGCCATTGTTTGATTTAAAAAGAGCATTTGATTGGTAATTTCTTTTAAATATTTTAGAGTAAGTAATTTAATCCTTTGATTGAAATTTGCGTAGGCTTGGCTTTGAGCGTCTTTATTGGGGGCTTTGGTTAAATCAAGTGTGAGCGTTTGGATTTCTTGTTCTAATTCGTTATCTAAGCGAGTTGTCCTAAATACATTTTCAATAGGGTCGCATTCACCTGTCTCTTTATTTTCTGTGCAATAATGTATCCCTTGCTTATTATGGTTAGCTGTAGGGTCAGTTACACCAAACTCAGTTTGTAGGACATCAAGTCTTTTTAGAAATGGGTCAAGTTTCTTTTTTAACTGCCTATTATCATTAACCTTTTTCTTTACTCTAAGCAAAAATCTTCGTTTTTGCTCTTCTGAGTTATTGCCTGTTGCTAAAAGAGCTTGCTCGCTTTCATAATTACTATCGTTTACCATTTTACACAACATTTCCCCCCACGCTCTACCACTCAATCCCCCAGCAAGTGATTGCATGTTTTCATAGCCACTGCTACTTAGAGATTGGATTAAATTTTGCACATCTCTTGCGGTTTGGGTTTGTTCGCCATTTTTGGTGATTAGGTTATTGAGATCTTTAAGATTGACAATCCTATTGTTAGTAAGAGCATTGACATTAAGCCAAGGGCATTGTTGCGATAAATACTTGTTTCTTAGCAAATTTTATGTGTTCCAATTTTCTATGCTTTGCTTTAAATTCTCATAGTTGTATCTAATGCTTTGAAGTTGATACTGAGCGTTTTGTAAAACTTGCATAGGATTGGCTAAAGTGATAGCACTACTACTAATCAAAGAATTAGTCGTATTTATCATGTTATTGACTTTTTGTAACTGATTGACTTGAGCTTGAGCCTTAGAAATAATCTCTTCGTATCTTTTGATACTATCTACCATTTTGCCTATGATAGTGGCTTGACTTACATGGGTTTCTGGGTCATTGACAATCAAAGGAGTTTCCCCTCTGCAAAGACACTTTTGCAACATAAAAGAGCGCTAAAAAGCGCACTAAAAATTGATTTTTTCATTTTTAAACCTTTCATTTGTTATTTTTATCATTATCAAATCCAAAGCCACTTTTAACACTTGCTACAAAGTGTCTCACACCAGCTTTAGCGCTTCTTGCATTTACAGCATTTGCCCCTCCACTTAGTCCAGCAAGTCCAAGAGCTTTAGCTCCAGCTTGAAGTCCTGCTAGTCCGCCCCCAGCACTCTGATAGGCTTGCTTAACTTGATTAGCAACCATAACTGCACTACCCCCAAATACAGCTCCGCCTATTGTCATGCCAATTTTTTGCATCATTTCTGTTACTGCCCCCACGCCTCCACTTGTGCCAAAGATATTATTGATAAAATCAGGCACTCGTTTGACTAGAAAGAAACAAATCACAGAACCTAAAACAATAATGGTTAAAAAGCCTACAATAGAACTATGGGCTATATACGAGTTCCAATCTCCTTTTAAGACATTGCCAAAGGCATCAATAATTTTTCCCTCATTTGCCATTTTATCCGCATTGCCATAAAAGCCTTGTGTGACTTCGTGTTTAGTGGGGATTAAAGCATTGACTTTATAGATTATTCCATAATTAAAAAAAGCTACTAACATCATACAAGGTTTATAAAGAGTAAGGGAAATGAGCTTTTTAAGATAGCTAAATAACATGCCTTTGGTTTGGGGGATTAAACCTAAAGGCAATACAATTAAACCTAATGCTGACCACATAAAAATTTCTGCTGTAACTAATAACACAATAATAAGCAATAAGCCTAAAAACAATAATTCCCCTAAAATCACTAAAAAAAACATGATTATTTTAGGTATCATTGTGAGCCAATTAAACATGCTAATACCATCAAAAGCATTATCCCACAGATTAACTATCATTGCATAAGCACTTGAAACTAGATTGCCTATGTTAAAGGTTTCACTAGGACTAGCATTAGCATTGGTAGGAATTTCTAAGCCATCATTTAAGCTTTGAGCGATAAGTATAGCAAGCTTTTCAGCTGGATAAAATATCGTGTTAATGAAATAGGTGTTAAAATCATTAGGATTTCTAATCCCCCAATTGATAAACCCCACAAACACGATGAATACAACCACTCCCATAGCGGTTTTAAACTCAAACATATCGCCCTCTTTCACACGCTTATACGCCCATATCATAAATAAAATAGTAATAATGGTGTTTAAAATGAGTTGTGCATGAAAAAAGCTACCCACATGTTCAGCAAGACTTTTGGCTACTTTTTGAGATGGCTCAACAAACATGCCCATAAGGGTGTCAAAAAAATTCATCGCCCCCTCCCTTTAACACAACTTTGTGCTTGTAAATTTTCTTTAGCATTTTCTAAAATGCCCTTAAGCCTTTCATTAAAGGGCTTAATGCTATCAATTTGTTCTAATTTATCCATGATATTTTCCTTTTCTTGTGTTGAAGTGTAGTTGTCTTTTAATTTTTCTAAAGAGCTTTCTAAAAACTCCGCCATAGTGTCAATGTTAATCGCCTTATTTTCTATAATGTGTGCTAATTTCAAATCATCATTACAATCTTTTGAAAAAGGCGTATAGATAGTGGGGAATTGCTGTGTAAGAGCATATAAAATACCCTCGCATTTTTCTTTGTATCTTTTACCCTTAATATCATTATCAAAGGCTAAGATGACATTAAAACTATCTTGTGGCTTATTAACAGGCTTAGGCTTTCTGTATTCTCTAGTTCTTTCAACTTGCTTGTTGTAAATAAGAGCATTTTTTTCTCTTTGATAATTTTTAATAATGTCAGTGTAAGTCTCTACTACCACGCTATTAAAATCATCACTAGCCCTGCCTTGTCTCACTAATTCTTGCCATTGTTCTTCTTGTTTTAGATAATGGTTATACGCTCCTTGTTGTCGCCCTTTTAATTGCTTAAAAAAACTTTTTAAAAAGAGTTCTAATTTTTGTGCATTAAATTGCCCTGCGGTGCTAATTAAAACGCTCTCTTTAGGCTCTAAACCTTGTAACTCTAAATAAGCTAGACTATCAAAGATATTTTCAGTAACAATGACATTTTTAACTAAGCTTAAATTATTAGGGAACAAGACTTCTATGCCTTTACTTCCTTGTGCGATAGATTTTAATGGCTTGTCTCTTATGTTGCCCTCTTTGTCTGTGCTTAAGGGAGTATTTGGGCGTTTGTTAATCCCACACTGATGAATGGGTATGACATTAAGATTTTTATTCTCAAAAGCTAAATAGGTAGCAAGGATAAGATTATTAAAATTGTCCGTTTTTAAATGCTCTTTATAAGACTCTAATAGCTTTGTATCAATGCCACGCTTTTTAATGAGTGTAGCGTTTTGTAAATCATAGGGTTTAAGGTTTTTAAACTCATTGATGATTTTTTGAATTTCTTCGTTATTTTCGCTAGAGTTATCCCTTGCTTGTAGAGTATCTTTTTTATTGCGATAGCCTTCTAACTTCCCAGCGAGTAAGTCTTCAACGCTGATATTTCTATCCTTACAAAAAGTAATGATATTACCAACCTTATCGGTATGAGTTTCTTTGTAGGTGTAACTAATTGAGCCATCTTTATTTTGATTTTTAAAGATGACTAAACTTCCCTCTTCGTTTTCATGCTTTAAGCAAGGGTTATTCTTGCTATGCTTATTTTTGTTGATAACATAGCCATTATCTAATAAAATCTCATGCAAAGGCAAGGCAGTGAGATTAGGGATATAACTCATAGGATTTTCCTAACGCCTTCTGCTCTTAGAGAGCGTATTTTGTGTGTAGCCATAATCTATAGTTGGCATTTCTTTTTTCACTTCTTTTTGAGCGTTATTTTGCTCTTTAGCTAATTCTTTAGCTTTTTCTTTTTCTAGCATAGCTTGATAGTGTGCTTTAGCTCTAGCTTGTTCTTTTTTACCAAACTCAATCCAAGGCTCATCGCTGTTATTACTCTGTGCTTTCTCTTGGATTTCTTCTTTTTGGCGTTCTTGTAAGCATTTGTGAGCTTTAGGGTCATAATTTAGCCATGGTTCATCAGGATGCAAGGTTTTCTTTGGCTCTTGCTTAGATTGTGGCTCTTTTGCTTGAGTAGTGCCATTTTGCTCTATAGCTTGGTTTTGTTTTGTGTTTTCTTGTTGTGTAGCGGTGCTATTAGTTTGAGCGTTAGTAGTCTCTTGTCTTGGCTCATTTTGTGAGTTTTTAGGTTGCTCTGAATTTTTATTAGCCTTATTTTGCTCTTTGATAGCATTTACCCCCACACTTTGAGTGGCGCTATCTAAATTTTTGAGTGTTTTTGCTTGTTGCTTGTCTAAATGCTTTCGCATCACTTCATACACTCTATTATCCATAGGCTCTAAGCTATCTTTAGATTTAGCTAAATAATCTTTTAAGACTTCGTGGTGTTCTTTTTCTAATTGGTGTCCCAAGATAGACTTAACGCTTAATTGCAAGCCCTTATCTTGCATGTGCTTATTACCATGTGCTTGTTCTAAGCAATCCTTAATCAAATTGATATGCTCTTTAGTGAGCTTGGTTGGCTCTTTTTGGCTTACTACTAATAAGACTTTCAATTCATCTTCATTCATGTGGTTTTTAGCGTAATTTAAAAAGCTCTCTTTAAAATCAAGCTTAGTCTTAATGCGTTTTTGCTTAATATCAAGCTCGGTTTGTTTAAAGAAACTATGCAAACTAGCGTATTTGTCTTTAAGGTCTATATCATTGCTAGGTGTTTTCTTTTCTTGCTCTTTTTGTGCGTATTCGCCTTGTTCTTGTGTGTTAGGCTCTTTTTCATTAAGCTTATTGCTTTCTTCTAAAGCAATAGAAGCGATTTTACTTGTAGTATTTTCTCCTGTAGGTCTTAGCAATTCAAGCTCATTAGGATTTAAAAAAGTGATAACTTCGTTTGTTTCATCTCTTATAACTTGCAAACTCTCTAAAAGTGTTGCACTTTCATTATCCAAACCTTGCTTGGTATTATTATCTCTTAATGTCTCTAATTCTAAGTCTTGCTGGTTTAAAAGCTCTTTTTCTTGCTCTTGAAAAACTTGTTGCTCATAGAGAGTATCAGGGTTTTGGCTCTCATAATATTGCTCTAGGGCTTTATTTTCGCCCTCTAGGGCGTATCTTTCTAGCTCTTCTTTTTCAAGCTTATTTTCATGCTCTGCAATACTAATTTCTTCAGTTCTTTGAATTTGATTTTCTTCATAATCTTGTAGTGCCTTACTTTCAAGCTCAGCCTCTTCTCTTTCAAGCTCTTGTTGTTCTAACTTGGCACTAACTCGTGCAATGCCATCATCTTCATTCATTTGTATGTATTGCTCTTGTTGGTATTCATAAATACTCATCTTCGCTCATTTCTAAAAAGCTTTTTTCTTCTGTAAGCTCTACTTCATTTTCGCTAGAATTTTGTGTCTCAACAATCACTTTTTCTAAACTTTCTACAAACTCGCTTGGATTATCATTAGAGATAGATTGCTCTTCATTGATTTCTTGTTGGAACGCATTAAAAAAATCGCTTACATTTTCATTGTCTTTTGTATTAGAGATTTCATTTTCATGCTCTCAATGACTTCTAGCATAGAAGAAATGTCATCTTTTAAGCCCTCTTGGCTTAAAGACTTGATTTCTTGTTCTAAAATGCCTAAAAAATTGGTGGGGTCATTTTTAGAATTTTTAACTTCATCTAAAAAACTCTCTAAAAAAGCGTCCTTTCCATCATCACTCCAAGCTTTCCACGCCTTTAAAAATCCATTGATAAAATCTTGCATTATCTGCCCCTGCCTTTAGATTGAGTAAGCACTACTTCATCATTAGCAAAGTAGTGGTCATACTTTTGTTGCTCTGCTCCTTTATTAAGAGTTTGTTGCAACATCGCTAACATTTGGGGATTGTTTTGAGCCATTTCAAGCATTTTAGAAAACTCTGCCATATTCATTTCATTGTTGTTTGGCTCTTTAGTGTTGTTTTCTTTGGCATTGTTGTCTATATTAGGTGCAATTTGTTGCTGTGGTTCTTGATAGATTTTGTGTTGCTTTCTTTTTTCATGATGGGTTGCCCCATATTGATTGACATAATCTAGCACTTTGTTATACTGCTTTTCATTCAAATGCTTGGATAAATCATAAATCACCAAATTTTGATTATTCATAGAGAAAGTATTGCTAATGTATTGTGTTCTTAAAGTTTTAGGGTCTAATTCTTTAAGCTTAGTTTTGTCTAGCGTTTGAAAAACATTGACATTGTAGAGATTTTTAATCTCTAAAGTCGGCTCTATGTCTATCTTTTCTTTTTTAAATTCGTAAAAGGGCGTTTTGTCATCTTGCATATACTTGATATTGCTCTTTGTCTCTTTGAGGAACTTTTTCATTCTCATAAATCACTTCGCCATTAGAATAATGCTTAAGATTGCCCTCTTTGTCTTTAAGGGGGATTAAATTACCCTGTTCATCTCTTGCTTTAACATAGCGCATTTCATAATCTCTAATATAAGCAATACTTGCCTTATCATAAAAGCCATTAGGATTATTTTTACTCTTAGTGTTGTTTTTAATATGCTCCACTTCTTTAGGGTTTGCCCCAAGTTTTAAGGCATCATCTAAACCTACCCAAACATTACTCTCATAGCCATTCTCATGTTGCTTGGCATCTAAAATAAGAGAATTTAAGCCATTATAGGCATTGCCAGCATTACCATTATAAGCTCTATTATTTGGCTTAAACTCTAATCCAGATTCTAAACTTTTAGCAATTTCGCTCGCTAAAAACCTAGCAAAAACCTCTTTTTGCTCTTTAATATCCATTTCATTCCACGCTTTTATTTAATGCTCCTTGTTTTTATTGACTTCATTTTCTAAGGAATGTTCTAACTCTATTTTTGTTTCTTGTTCGCTTTTAGGCTCTACTCCCATTTGCATAAACTCTATCATTTGCCATTCATTCATAGGGTATTTTCCCTCTTTAAGTTCTAAAAAATCTTGTGTCATTTTTTCTGTCCTTGTTTTTAAAAAATCTTTTTAGAATGCCATTAAAATTACAAGGAAATCAAGGTCTTGACTTATTTACTTTTTCAAAGTGTGTGCGTACACATATGCCACTTTTTAAGCTATTTTTAAGCAAAAAACACAAGTGTGTACGCACACATTTTTTAGGCTCAAACCATGCAACCCCCTAAAATGCGTAACTTAATCTAAAAGTAAATGAAAAGTAAATAAACATAAAAATTTAATGAAAAAAAGTTAAAATTTAAGCTAATCTTAAGCTAAAATGATAGTTTTTTGCTCCTTTTTAATGTTTAAAAAAACTTTTTTTAAAAATGAAAAAGACAAATTAAACCTTAGAATTTCTTGAGAAAGTTCGCTTAAAATGCTTTAAATTTAATTGATAATTTAATTTATTAATAGTTTAATGATATAAGCTAAATAAGAATAAATTCTTTTAACATTGTAATATTAAATTAAAGACTAAATACTCTTTAAATAACATAGTTTTATTATCCCTTACTAAGTTTAATTATTTACTATGTTTATATAAACAATCTTAAACAATCAAATTGTTTAAAGTTAATTCAAAATCTATATAATTGTGATATACTTTTAAAACAACTAAAATAAGGAAAATAACATGACCATTTGCATTGCTAATGAAAAGGGTGGCAGTGGTAAAAGCACGCTTTGTTTAAACTTAGCCGTGCAATTACTCAAAGACAATAAAGAAGTGGTTGTTTTAGATACAGATAGCCAAAAGTCTATGGAAACTTTTGCTACAATTCGTGCTGAAAAAGAACGCCCCACTTTTAGCTTATTTAATCGTAGTAGTGGCTTTAGCGATACTTTAAAGCAAATGGTATCTAAGTATGAAAATATCCTTATTGATACTAAGGGGGAATACAGCAAAGAAACCCAAAAAGCTATGCTTTTAAGTGATATTGTGCTAGTGCCAACAACTCCTAGCCAATTAGACACTGAAGTCTTAGCTAATATGCTAGAAAGAATTGAGCAACTCCAAGAGCTTAATGAAAATCTAAGAGCCTTAATTGTCATCAATAGAATGCCTACTATTCCTACCCTAAAAGAAAGACAAGCCTTAATAGAGTTTATTAAAGAAAATAACCCTAGCGATAGGATTACACTTTTAGAAAGCTCTTTGAGTGAGCGCATTGTTTATAAGCGCAGTGTAAACGAAGGCTTAGGGGTCATAGAATACAGCGATAAAAAGGCTATCAATGAGTGGGTTAATTTTTATAACGAATTAAAAAGCCATTTAGAAAAAGAGAAAAGACATGCGTTTTAGAAGAGTTAAAAAGCACAAAAATAAACACAATAAGGAGCATACAAGTATGGATTTACAACAAATTGATGAGCTAAAAAAGAAGTTTGAAGAACAAGAAGAACAAGCCCAAGATACCCCCCTAAAACAAGAGCCTAGCACAAAGGAAGTAAAAATCCCTAAAAAAAGGGGGCGTAAAAAAAGCTTGTTAGATGAAGATAAGAAAAAGAGCTTTAACATTGCCTTTAGTCCTTGTGTGATAAAAGAACTTGATGAATTTTTGCTAGAATTTGGCTCATTTAAAGAGACGCGAAGCACTTTTATTGAAGAAGCGCTTATTAGGCATTTAAAACACAGAAAAAACACCCAAGAGCAAAAGCTTTTAAAGCAACTAGAAAGATTACAAAACAAAGAAAAGGGCAATAATGAAAACAATGAACTTGAATGAATTTTTTACGCATAAGATAATCTATAAAGACACCCCTTTAAAGTTTAAGGATACACTAGAACAAGAAATCAGCCAAGCTAGTTTAGCAGAGAAGTTAATCTTAGCTAATATCTTAGCCAATATGGTGTTTGCTAAGATAAGCAATGAGAATGCCCCTAAAATTCTTATTTCACGCTTGATGTGTAAGTTTAGTCCTATTGATTATGAAAGCACTATTCCTAGTGATTTTAAGCCTATAGATGAAGAAGAATATGAAGATGATTTAGAATGGCTAAATGAAGAAAAAGAAGATAGGCTCTTTAATTACTATCTATTTTTAAATGGTATTAAAGAAAGTGATGTAGAAGAAGTGTTTAATGAAAGTGTAGAAATCTATGATGAGTGCTTAATAGAAATCGCTCAAAATATCCTTAAAGATAAATTTTCTTATGACATTGACTTATTGCAAGTTTTAGTAAAAGGTTATGCTAAAGAGATTAGAGAATTTTTGAGTTATAAACCTACAAAAGAAATCAAAGACTTTAAAGACAAAGACACCGCACTTTATATCAGCTTAGGAAAAGACTATGACAAAGAAAAAGAGCCATTTTCTAAAAAATTGCAACAATGTTTTAAAGAGATTTTAGAGAGCAAGGGTATTTAAGTAGTTTTAAATAGAATTAAATTAACAAGACAAAACAACTAAAAACTATCAAATACCCACTCAATAAGGTTACTTATCGCCTACGCTTAGGTGTGTAGGTGTTTTCATTAGAATTGTCTAGGCTATTATCATTATTACTATAGCCTTGTTGCTCTTGCAAGGCATTAGGGGAATGAGATTGTTTTTCAAGTTTTTTATGTATTAGTTGAGCCATTACCCCTAATTCTAGGGCTGTTTCTTCTAAGTCCATAATTTGATTTAATAAAGCATCTAGTTTTGCATCTACTAAATAATCGCTCACTAATTTATCAGGGTCTTTGCTAAAATCTTTTAAGCGACTTGCTAAATCTAAGTTAAAATGTTCTTCATAATGCTTGGCTAAAAAATGCAAATCAAATAAATCTCTAGCTTTAGTTCTTGTATGCTCCCCATCAAAGCAAGCACAGAGTTTGTTATCAATAATACGCTCTATTTTAGCAATTCGCATTCCCTCAATCACATTGACTTCGCTCTCTTTTGGTGCGTCTCTATAAGATATTTCTAATTTTAAAGTTTGTTCTTCTTTATTGTCTTTGGTAGCATAACGCACCATATAACGCCCCACACTATCAGTGTCTTTTTTAATATGAATATCATTTAAGATAATGCCATTAGGAATAGCACTCTTTACTCTGCCTAAGAGATTGATTTTTTTATGACAATCAAAGTCTAAATCTTCTGAAAAACGATTTAAGCCATAGCCTAGATACAAAGCTGTTCCGCCTTTTAATACCATAGGGGTGTCGGCTAGATTTTTAACAATGGCTCTCATCAGTTTTTCATGATTAAGAGCTTGTTCGCTTAAACTCACTCTATAATGGGGTTTCTTGCTATCCATTTATCCAAATTCTCTCTTTCTTGCTTGTTTAATTTGGGTTTCATCACTTCTATAAGAGCATAGACGCTCTCTTTATCTTCAATACTAGGAAACCATTCATCTAGCATAACAACCCCTAGCTTTCCAGTTTGCAATACAGAAACATAGAGACAATCTACACAAGCTCTTGGATGCTCTGCAATATAAGTGGGAGTATGTTTAGGGTAATAGCCCATTTTATTGAGCCTTGCTGTGCCATCTATAATGCCTAGATTGCCTAGTAGTTTATTAGTATTATGAGCTTGTTTTTCACCATAGATATAAACCCCTATATCATCAAACGCATTCTCCATTAAAGCATAGCTACTGTGCCAATCTCCTGTGCCTTGTGGGCTATGGATATTTAAAGCCACAATAGAGCTAACATAGACTTCTTTTGAAGTGGGTGGAATATAAAGCATGCTAAACTCCCTCATTAGTTTTAATTAGGTTCTAGTTTAGCAAAATTTCACTTACTACTTCTTATGATACTCATTGATAAAATCCCCACACACTTTCATACTATATTTAAATCCTTTGGGGAGCTTGACATTATGCTTTTTAGCTAACATCTCAGCAAAGCTAATTTGTTTAGGCGTAGCGGATCTATTTTCATCATTATTAGAGCTACTAGCCTTTTTGTTGTTTTTCTTAAAAAACTCATGCTCTTTAATGTATCGGTCTAAAAACGCCTTAGCCACTCTGTTGTCTTCTTTGTAGTTTTTAAACTCTTCGCTTAAATTTAATTGCAAATCTCTTAAAATATTTTCTATATAAGTGATTTGTCCTTCACTGCTAGGTTTTATCTCATCATCATTTCTTTCTAGCTTTTCAATCTTAGGGCATTTAGAATTTAAATTGCTGATAAAATCCACATAAGAGCTTTTATTTTCTACAATCTCATCTAGCACTTCTTCCATTTGTTTAGTATAGGTCAAATCAATAATGAATTGATAAGCATTTTCAAACACTTCTACCACTCTTTTACCCTTATGTGTAGGCGTAATAATGTGTTTTTTATCTTGGCTAATGCTGATATATTCTCTTTTTACAAGCGTAGGCAAATAGCTCGCATAAGTGCTAGGTCTGCCTATGCCTTTATTTTCTAAAAGCTTGACAAAATCTGCCTCTTTATAAGCACTTGGGGCATTTCTTTTAATGGTGGCTAAAACTAAGTCATTTAGACTTAACACATCATCAATTTTTAGATTAAATTGTGCGTTTTGTTCTTTTTCTTTATTGTCTTTATCATCATTACTTTCATCATTTTCTAGCTCTTTTTTAGAAAACATTGCTAAAAATCCAGCACTTTTTAAACCCTTTACAGAACATTTAAAATACTCGTTTTTGATTTTAAAGAGCAAATCTTGCTTGTCATAAATGGCATTCTTGCCTTGACTTTCAATAGTCCTTTCAAAAATGAGTTGATAGAGTTTTAAAGCGTCTTGATTAGTAATATTAGCATTATAGACTATGCTTTCTAAATCTTCAGCAGTATGGGGGTGTGTGATGCGAATTGCTTCATGGGCTTCTGCTTGGCTTTGCTTGCCAGCCTTGTATTCTCTTTTTAAATACAAGTCCTTATAAATAGGTGCATAAAAGCTCTCTGCCTCATCTAAAAACTCCACGCTCAAACTTTCCGCATCTGTCCTAATGTAAGTAATCAGTCCAGCCTCAAAGAGATTTTGAGCTAGTGATTGCACTTCGCTAATACTTAAACCAAGCATAGAACTTGCTTTTTCTAAAAGCGTAGAAGTGATAAAGGGCTTTTTAGGTTTAGTCTCTACAACAGAGTTTTTTAAATTCTTTAAAAGACAAGCTTTATTATCCTTTAAGCTCTCAAAGAGTTTTAAAGCCTCTTCTTTATCATTGAATTTAATCTCTTCGCCCTTTTCATCACAATGCTTGATAGTTACTTCTCTGTTAGCACTATCGTTAATCTTAGCTTGAATTTGATAGCTTACTTTCTCATTTTCAGGTAAAGCCTTAAATTTTTCAATCTCTCTGTCTCTATCTACAATGAGTTTTAAACAAGGGGTTTGCACTCGCCCAACACTACTACCTTTCATTTGTCCTAAAGCCTTACCTAAATAAGGGGATAGCGTAAAACCTAAGAGCATATCTGCAACTCGTCTTGCTAAAGCGCTTTGATACATTTGCTTATTGGTGTTTTCAAATAAAAGGGCGTTTTGTAATCCCTTGTTAATCCCACTTGGTGTGATTTCAAAAAACTCCGCCCTATAAATAGAACTAGCTACATTTTTGATTTTTTGATAAAACATATAGCCTATAGCATAGCCCTCTCTATCAGTGTCAGTGGCGATATAAACCTTTTTGTTTTTACACACCTCTATCATCTCAAAAATATGTTTTTTCTTTTCTTGGTCATAATCAAAAGTCGGCTTAAAGCCATTACTTTCATCATAGCTTTTAAGTTGCATAAAATGCCCTATGGTAGCAAAGACCTTAGCTCCTGTGATTTCTCTAATCTTAGCTACCTTATTAGGACTTTCAATAATGATGACGCTGTTATTCATTTGATTGCTCCTTTAAAATGGGATTTTATTAGGATTTATCGTTTCTTCCAACTCAAGCACAGAAAGATAAACTAAACTTCTTAGAGCATTAAAATCTTCGTATTTAACATCACCGCAAAAAATAGGCATTTTAGGTATTACTTTGGATTTAAAAATCCCATTAAAAAAATCTCTAACTAAAAAGGTTAAAAGTTCTTCTGTGTAGCCAATCATTTCGCCATCAAATTTGGTTTTTTTTGGTTAATTCAAACATCATTTTTACGATTTCAACCCATGCTTTAAACATAATCTCAAATTGCTCTTTAAACAAATCTTCATTATCAATAATCAACATTTTAAAAAGCTCGTTTGAATGTTGTTGTAAATCTTTCTTTAAAACTTCGCTTTCTTTTTCCAATTTCTTAATTAACTCCATTTTTTCGTTAGCCTATTTGCTACGCTTTATTTCTGTATTGCTCATTGTTATTACTCCTTAAATTTTGATTTTCTATAACTCTCTGTAAGATGTGGTAGCAATTCCCCCTTAATATCCATAATGATAGGTTTATATGCCATTTCAAGAATACTAGGAATTTTAATATTGCAATTACAGCGTTGTAATTTCTCTTTTAATCTCTTATTCTTATCTTTTAATTTAAGATATTGCCTTAATCCATAGGCATACCAAAGAATTAGCAAGATTAGTGCTAAAAATCCCATTAAAACATCGTAATTCATTGCTTTAACTCCTTAATTGATTTTTGTTCTAAGATTTCTAATCTCTTTTTGCGCACTCGCTTACATCATCAAACAAGCTTTCTAATAATTCGCTATGCTTATTCATAAAATCTTCTTGAGATTGTTTGGTGCTATTTAGGGCTTTATACAAGTAGATAGAATTGATAATATAAAGCCCTAAGAATAGAAAAAATCCTAATTCAAACATTGTTTTCCCATTATTTAAACTTAGCTAATCGTTTCACTAGCTTGACTACTCGCATAATAAGGCGTAAATCACGCCACTTAATGCCATTTAAAAAACTAAAGAGTTTGTTAGACTGCTTTCTCATCTTCTACCCATTGATTTAGTAATTTCCACTTCTTGTTCGTTCTCGTAGTAATCAACATTATTAGTGGTTGCAACTTCCTTAGAATAGATAATTTCAGCTCCTTTTTCTATTTCTTTTTCAATCACTTGTTCTGTAGCTGGCTCTATTTCATCATGGCTCTTTGTGTTCCCCTTAACCCCTTGCTCTTCCCTCTCATCCACTAAACTCGCTCTTTTTTCAGCGTTCAAATTCTTTAAGACTTCTTTAGATTTAGGGTTGAACACAGGCTTATAATCTCTGTCTTTGCTCATTTTAGCTAAATCATCTATTAGAATTTTATGATCCAATTTTAAAGCTTGCAGGTATTCTAGTCGTGGGTAAGGAGGTTTTTGCTCCACTAATCTGGTGTATTTAGCGATAT
>NZ_MVVH01000018.1:0-19122 GCF_003636935.1 Helicobacter pylori | reverse complement strand
AACGATCAAAGCGTATATAGAAAATCAAGGTTAGTTTCACTTAAGGTTTTTATATAGTTCCTAGCGGAACTAAAGCATTCATCCCAAACACTAAAGATATTTGGGATTTCTGCTTGGGGGGTTTAAACTTTCTTGTGGTAGGATTATTCCCATTAAGGTTTGAGACGCTATTGTCGTTTCTGTAATGATTAGAGAGTGTCAGCTTGGTCTCTATTTTCCTTAATATTTTCTCATTTTTCAAACTCTCATGCGATGGATTTTAAAGGCATGGCTTCCTTGCTAACTCTTGCATGATCAAGCGGCTATTATTACCTCTAGCCTTGTAATTTTTCTGCTCTCTAATATTTGGCTGTCTGTTATTTTATTCAGCCCTACATCGTTTTAACAAACAAATGCAAGCTATTTCAATTCCAAAGCTAAAAATTTTCCCGTATAGCTTTGGGTTTTTTCGCAATTTTGTGCCACTTCTAAAGGCGTGCCGCTCGCAATGACCCTCCCGCCCTTATCCCCCCCATCAGGCCCCATGTCTATAATGTAATCAGCGTTTTTGATAATGTCTAAATTATGCTCAATCACTAGCATGGAATTGCCTAACGCCACTAAAGAATGCAAAACCTGTAAAAGGTGATTCACGTCTTCAAAATGCAAACCGGTGGTAGGCTCATCTAAAATATAAAGGGTTTTGCCTGTGTCTTTTTTACTCAATTCTTTAGCTAATTTGATCCTTTGAGCCTCCCCTCCGCTTAAAGTCGTAGCGTTTTGCCCTAAAGTGATATAGCCTAAGCCCACATCTATAAGCGTTTTTAACTTCACGGCGATTTTAGGGAATTTAGCAAAAAATTCATAAGCTTCTTCTACGCTCATGTTCAACACATCGGCAATGGATTTGCCTTTCACCTTGATTTCTAAAGTTTGGGGGTTGTATTTAGCGCCCTTACAGCTATCGCATTGGACTAACACATCAGGCAAAAAGTGCATTTCTATTTTAATGTCCCCATCGCCTTGGCATTTCTCGCACCGCCCCCCTTTAACATTAAAGCTAAAACGGCTCGCGCTATAGCCTAAAATTTTAGCTTCTTTTTGCTCGGCAAATAAAATCCTGATTTCATCCATCACTCCCGTGTAAGTGGCAGGGTTGCTTCGTGGGGTTTTGCCTATGGGGGCTTGATCTAAATAAATCACTTTATCCAAATGCTCCAACCCTACAATCTCCACCCCATTCAAGCTTTGAGTTTTTTTGGCGTGGTTTAAAAGGGTTTGAGCGGTGGGTAAAAGGGTTTGTAAAATCAGCGAGCTTTTACCGCTCCCGCTCACCCCAGTAATACACACCAATTGTTTTAAAGGGATTTGAACGCTCAAATTCTTAATGTTATTGATATTGACGTTTTTAATTTCTAAAAAATGCTTTTCTTTAGGGAGTTCAAATTTAGGGCGCTCAATCTTTTTAGTGCCGTTGAGATACAAGGCGGTAGAATGGTTATTTTGCAATAACTCTTTCACGCTCCCGCTAAAAACCACTTCACCCCCATGCCTTCCAGCCTTTGGCCCAATATCCACAACAAAATCCGCATGCTTAATCGTCTCTTTATCATGCTCTACGACAATGAGCGTGTTCCCCTTTTTTTGTAAATTCCTAAGGGTGTTAATAAGTTTGAGCGTATCCTTTTCATGCAAGCCAATGCTAGGCTCGTCTAAAACATACAAAACCCCTGTCAAGCCACTCCCGATTTGACTAGCGATTCGTATCCTTTGGCTCTCCCCTCCACTAATCGTTCGCGCATCCCTCCCTAAAGTCAAATACCCTAGCCCCACATCGTATAAAAAAAACACCCTTTCTAAAATCTCTTTTAAAATGGGTTCAGCGATCTTTTTTTCTTGCTCGTTAAGATAGCTAAAATGCGTGGGATCATTAAAAAAGTGATAGACTTCTTCAATGGGCTTAGTTAAAAAATCCGCCATTTTCAAGCCAGCGACTTGGACGCTCAAACTTGAAGCTTTCAAACGATGCCCCTTGCATGAAGAACAGGTTTTTTCGCTCATGTAATCGCTCAAATCCTTTTGCTCTTTAAACATGTCATAAGCGATTTGGATAATGCCTTTCCAAGGGCGTTTCAAGGGGCTATTTTTAAAATGAAAGCTGATTTCAGTGCCATTCCCATACAAAAGAGCGTCTTGCTGCTCTTTGTTCAATTCATTAAAACAAAGCGCGCTGTCAATGCCATTATATTCGCAAAAGCCTTCAAACATTTGAGCGTAATAACTGCGGTTATACCCAAAAATCACCTTAATCGCTCCCTGATTTAAAGGCGTGTTAGGATCTAAAATCTTACTAATATCTAAGCTAAATTTTGTCCCCAAACCCAAACAGCTCTCGCACGCCCCTTTAGGCGAATTAAAAGAAAAACTCAAAGGCTCTAATTCTCCAAAACTCATCTTGCATTTAAAGCATGCCTTATGTTCGCTGTAATGCTTTCTTATGTTTGGCGCGTTGTCTTGCAAGATTTCCACTTCTAATTCCCCATAGCTTTCTTTAAGGGCTTTTTCTACCGCGCTAGCGATCCGTGAAGCGTTTTCGCTATTAATGACTACCCTATCCACCACCGCTTCAATGGTGTGTTTTTTGGTTTTGTGCAAATGGATTTCTTCATCTAAACGCACCATCACCCCATCAACAAAAGCCCTCACATACCCCTTCAAACGCAAGCTCTCTAATTTATCGTTAAACGAACCTTTTTTATCTTTAATAATGGGGGCGAGAATAATGATTTTAGAATTTTCTTCTAAATGACAGATTTGAGAAATAATATCGCTCGCGCTCATAGAACTAATAGGCTCTGAACATGTGGGGCAAAATTGCTCCCCAACCCTTGCAAACAACAACCTTAAATAATCATAAATCTCAGTGATCGTCCCCACAGTGGATCTAGGGTTTTTAGAAGTGGTTTTTTGATCAATAGCAATCGCTGGGGTTAGGCCTTCAATTTTATCCACATTAGGCTTACCCACTTTGTCTAAAAATTGCCTCGCATAGCTAGACAAACTCTCTAAATAACGCCTTTGCCCTTCAGCGTATAAAGTGTCAAACGCTAGAGTGGATTTACCCGAACCGCTTAATCCGGTAAAAACAATAAATTGGTTTTTAGGGATTTCTAAAAAAATATTTTTGAGATTATTTTCCCTAGCCCCTTGAATAATGATCTTATCCATAATGGTTTTATGTTGCAAGAGTTTCCTTAAAATAAGAAAATGGATTAAAAGGAGCTATTATACTTCAAAAAAGAATGGTTTTATTATCATTTCTTATTCATAAGAGTTAAAAATATTTGCTTGATTAAGGATAAACATGCTATTATTTTATGAGACAATTTTAAAGATAGGAATGTAAAGGAATGGAATTTATGAAAAAGTTTGTAGCTTTAGGGCTTCTATCCGCAGTTTTAAGCTCTTCGTTGTTAGCCGAAGGTGATGGTGTTTATATAGGGACTAATTATCAGCTTGGACAGGCTCGTTTGAATAGTAATATTTATAATACAGGGGATTGCACAGGGAGTGTTGTAGGTTGCCCCCCAGGTCTTACTGCTAATAAGCATAATCCAGGAGGCACCAATATCAACTGGCATGCTAAATACGCTAATGGGGCTTTGAATGGTCTTGGGTTGAATGTGGGTTATAAAAAGTTCTTCCAGTTCAAGTCTTTTGATATGACAAGCAAGTGGTTTGGTTTTAGAGTGTATGGGCTTTTTGATTATGGGCATGCCACTTTAGGCAAGCAAGTTTATGCACCTAATAAAATCCAATTGGATATGGTCTCTTGGGGTGTGGGGAGCGATTTGTTAGCTGATATTATTGATAACGATAACGCTTCATTTGGTATTTTTGGTGGGGTCGCTATCGGCGGTAATACATGGAAAAGCTCCGCAGCGAACTATTGGAAAGAGCAAATCATTGAAGCTAAAGGTCCTGATGTTTGTACCCCCACTTATTGTAACCCTAACGCTCCTTATAGCACCAAAACTTCAACCGTCGCTTTTCAAGTATGGTTGAATTTTGGCGTGAGAGCCAATATCTACAAGCATAATGGCGTGGAGTTTGGCGTGAGAGTGCCGCTACTCATCAACAAGTTTTTGAGCGCGGGTCCTAACGCTACCAATCTTTATTACCATTTGAAACGGGATTATTCGCTTTATTTAGGGTATAACTACACTTTTTAAACTCTTTAAAAGGGTATCTTTAAGCCCTTTTTAGTTTTTAGTCTTTATAAAAAGGATTTTGGTTTGGACTTTCGCATCTTAAAAAGCTGAAATTGATTATAAAGAAACTTTTGGGCGTAACCAATAAAACCAATACCATTGGTAGGAATTTGAAAAATTCATCTAGGGGTTTTAAGGGGGTTGTTTGCAAGAAATAGAAAATTTGCACCAAAGCGTTTTGTTGCAAGAAGTTTTGCAAGCGTTCGCTCCTTTAGAAGAAGGGGTTTTGATAGATTGCACTTTAGGGTTAGGGGGGCATTCTAAAGCTCTTCTATCCCAAAAAACGCACCTAAAACTCATTGGCATTGATAAAGACAAGCACGCTCAAGAAATCGCTAAAGAACGATTGAAAGAATTTGAAGGGCGCTATCATATTTTAAGCGGAGGGTTTGCCAAACGCTTTAAAGAAGCCCTAAAAATGCATGGCGAGCGAATCAAGGGGGTTTTAGTGGATTTAGGGGTGAGCTCCTTGCAGCTTGATGACGATAACAGAGGGTTTAATTTCCACTCGCACGCTTTGGATATGCGCATGGATTTAGAGAGCGGTTTAAACGCTCAAAAAGTCATCAACTCCTATTCTGTAGTGGCTTTAGAAAAAATCTTTAGAGACTATGGCGAAATCAAAGAATACAAAAAAATCGCCCACCACATCGTAGAAAGGCGCGCTAAAAAACCCTTTAAAGACGCTAAAGATTTGAGCGATTTTTTAAGCTCCCTTTCTAAAAATAAAAAAATCCATCCAGCGACTTTGGTGTTTCAAGCCGTTCGCATAGAAGTCAATAGAGAATTAGAAGAGTTAAAAGAGTTTTTACAAGACGCCAGAAACCTTAAGGGAGCGATTTTGTGCGTGATTTCTTTTCATTCTTTAGAAGACGCGTTAGTGAAAAACGCTTTTAAAGATTACGCTAAAAATTGCATTTGCGATCCCTTAAGTTTCAAATGCACTTGCTCTAACAACCACGCTTTAGGCGAAATTTTAACCAAAAAGCCCACCACTCCAAGCCCAGAAGAAATTAAACACAACAGGCGTTCACGAAGCGCTAAAATGAGAGTGTTTCAATTCAAGCCATGAGTAAGCCATGAATATAAAAAACAATGCTTCAAATGAAAAAGAACGCTTTGTACGCATAGAAGAGGACGAAAAGAAAGAATTATTTGATGGGACTGCAAATGAAAATCCGCATGGCCTTTCTTTAATGGCTTTAATAGGGGTATTGGTTTTTGGGGGGGCGTTTTTAGCCTTATTAGCGCCTAAAATCTATTTGAGCAATAATATCTATTATATTAGCCGTAAAATCAACACCCTAGAAGATCAAAAACGCCTGCTTTTAGAAGAACAACAAATCCTAAAAAACGAATTAGAAAAAGAGCGTTTTAAATACTATATAGAGAATAGTGAAAACATTGGCGATATTGCGTTTTAAGTGAAAAACCCCCTATTCTCTTAAGAAAACCTAATTAATGCTTTGTTTCAATACGAAATGTAAAGCCCTTTTAAACCCTTGATTTTTAGAAAAAAACAGCATCCCCTTTAAATGGTATAATAAAGAAAGTCAAAGGCTCATAAAAGTTAATCAAGGAGCAACCATGAAAAAATATTCACTTCACTTTTATTGTTCAGTGTTACACACAGAGCAGCATCAAATAAGGAAATACAGATGAGAAAAACGATTTCAGCGTTGTTTTTATCAGCGTGCATAGGGTTATCGTCTGTTTATGCGAGTAACGCTTTGATTTTACAAACGGATTTTAGCCTAAAAGATGGGGCGGTCTCAGCGATGAAAGGCGTCGCTTTCAGCGTTGATTCTAATCTTAAAATCTTTGATTTAACGCACGAAATCCCCCCATATAACATCTGGGAAGGCGCTTACCGCTTGTATCAGACCGCTAGTTATTGGCCAAAAGGTTCGGTATTTGTGAGCGTGATTGATCCGGGCGTAGGCACTAAGCGTAAATCGGTGGTGCTGAAAACTAAAAACGGCCAGTATTTTGTTTCACCGGATAACGGCACGCTGACTTTGGTGGCGCAAACTTTGGGGATTGATAGCGTGCGTGAAATTGATGAAAAAGCTAACCGCTTGAAAGGTTCTGAAAAATCCTACACTTTCCATGGTCGTGATGTGTATGCCTATACTGGGGCGCGCTTGGCTTCTGGAGCGATCACATTCGAGCAGGTTGGGCCAGAGCTTCCCCCAAAAGTTGTTGAACTCCCTTATCAAAAAGCGAAAGCCACAAAAGGGGAAGTGAAAGGCAATATCCCAATTTTGGATATTCAATATGGCAATGTTTGGAGCAATATCAGCGATAAACTGCTCAATCAAGCAAAAATCAAACTCAATGACACGCTGTGTGTAACGATTTCTAAAGGTTCTAAGAAAAAATACGAAGGGAAAATGCCGTATGTTGCGAGCTTTGGCGATGTGCCAGAAGGCCAGCCGTTGGTCTATCTTAACAGCTTGTTGAATGTTTCCGTGGCGCTGAATAGGGATAATTTTGCGCAAAAACACCAAATTGAATCTGGCGCTGATTGGAATATTGATATCAAGAAGTGCGCTAAATAAAGCGCTTTTTAGAAAATTAAGGGGCGTGAAACGCCCTAACCGCTAAAGATGTGCAAGTTTTTGCTAGGGGATTTTAAGGGTTTTGAGTGTCAAGTTTTTATTAAAATAACCTAATTAATGATAAATAATCCTTAAAATAAACGCTTGTTTTTGAAGATTTGTTTCTATTTGAAATATAAAGCTCTTTTAAACCCTTTTAAAACTTTAATTTTTGGAAAAAAATAAACAAACAACCCCCTTAAATTGTATAATAAAGACACTATAAGCTAACAAAGGATAACCATGAAAAAACTATTCATCCCACTTTTATTATTCAGCGCTTTAGAAGCGAACGAGAAAAATGGCTTTTTCATAGAAGCCGGGTTTGAAACTGGGCTATTAGAAGGCACGCAAACGCAAGAAAAGAGACACACCACCACAAAAAACACTTACGCGACTTATAATTATTTACCCACAGACACGATTTTAAAAAGAGCGGCTAATTTGTTCACAGACGCTAAATCCATATCACAATTAAATTTTTCATCTTTATCTCCTGTTAAAGTGTTGTATATTAGTGGTAAATTAACTATAGAAAATTTCTTGCCTTATAATTTAAGCAATATTAAACTGAGTTTTACAGACGCTCAAGGCAACATCATTGATCTAGGCGTGATAGAGACTATCCCCAAACACTCTAAGATTGTTTTACCCGGAGAGGCGTTTGATAGTCTAAAAGAGGCATTTAATAAAATTGACCCTTATACTTTTTTTATTCCAAAATTTGAAGCCACTAGCACTTCTGTTTCTGACGCTAACACGCAAAGGGTGTTTGAAACGCTCAATAAGATTAAGACAAATCTTATAATGAAATATAGTAATGAAAATCCAAGCAATTTCAACACTTGTCCTTACAACAATAATGGTAATACAAAAAATGATTGTTGGCAACCTTTCACCCCACAAACCGCAGAAGAATTCACTAATTTAATGTTGAACATGATCGCTGTCTTAGACTCCCAATCTTGGGGCGATGCGGTTTTAAACGCTCCTTTTGAATTCACTAACAGCCCAACAGATTGCGATAATGATCTTTCAAAATGCGTAAATCCCGGAACAAACGGGCTTGTTGACTCTAAAGTTGATCAACAATATGTGTTAAACAAGCAGGGTATTGTCAATAATTTTAGAAAAAAAATAGAAATTGATGCGGTTGTTTTAAAAAATTCAGGGGTTGTAGGGTTAGCCAATGGATATGGTAATGATGGTGAATATGGCACATTGGGGGTAGAAGCTTATGCATTAGAACCCCAAAAACTCTTTAGCAACAACCTTAAGACTATCAATTTAGAGGATTTAAGAACCATCTTGCATGAATTCAGCCACACTAAAGGTTATGGGCATAATGGGAACATGACTTATCAAAGAGTGCCAACCGGTCAAAATGAAAATGGCAAGCCAAAAGATTCTGATGGCCTCCCCTATAATGTGTGTTCTCGCTTCAATGGTCCAGGTCAGAGCGCTTTCCCTAGCAACTACCCTAATTCCATCTATCACAATTGCGCGGATGTTCCGGCTGGCTTTTTAGGGGTAACAGCAGCGGTCTGGCAGCAGCTCATCAATCAAAACGCCTTGCCGATCAACTACGCTAACTTAGGGAGTCAAACAAACTACAATCTAAACGCTAGTTTGAACACGCAAGATTTAGCCAATTCCATGCTCAGCACCATTCAAAAAACCTTTGTCACTTCTAGCGTTACCAACCACTATTCTTCAAGCGCTTCGCAAAGTTTTAGAAGCCCTATTTTAGGGGTTAACGCTAAAATAGGCTATCAAAACTACTTTAATGATTTCATAGGATTAGCTTATTATGGCATCATCAAATACAATTACGCTAAAGCTATTAACCAAAAAGTCCAACAATTGAGCTATGGTGGGGGGATAGATTTGTTGGTGGATTTCATCACCACTTACTCCAATAAAAATAGCCCTATAGATATTCAAACGAGAAGAAATTTTTCTTCATCTTTTGGTATCTTTGGTGGGTTAAGGGGCTTGTATAACAGCTATTATGTGTTAAACAAAGTTAAAGGGAGCGGTAATTTGGATGTGGCTACTGGGTTGAACTACCGCTATAAGCATTCTAAATATTCTGTAGGGATTAGCATTCCTTTGATCCAAAGAAAAGCTAGCGTCATTTCTAGCGGTAGCGATTACACAAACTCTTTTGTTTTCAATGAAGGGGCTAGCCACTTTAAGGTGTTTTTTAATTACGGGTGGGTGTTTTAAGTATAAAATCCATTAAGCGCGAAATCCATGACAGAAATAATATTTTTTTAAATAAAAGCCTTATTTTTGTCTCTTTTTCGTATAATAAGATTTAAGTTAGTATTGATAGTGGTACGCTAAGATTTTTCAAACTTGTGCGATCAAATCAATATTTCTTAATAAGCTCATAGCTTTAATATTCAAAATAGTATAAAAAGGAAAGTTATGTATGCGGCTCATCCTATTAAACCCCTAAAAGCCCCTAAACTCAAAACTCAATTTTTAAGGCGTGTGTTTGTGGGCGCGTCTATTAGGCGTTGGAATGACCAAGCATGCCCTTTGGAATTTGTGGAATTAGACAAGCAAGCCCATAAAGCGATGATTGCGTATTTGCTCGCTAAAGACTTAAAAGACAGGGGTCATGACTTAGATTTAGATCTTTTAATCAAGTTCTTTTGCTTTGAATTTTTGGAGCGCTTGGTTTTAACCGATATTAAACCCCCTATTTTTTACGCCCTCCAACAAACGCACAGCCAAGAATTGGCCTCCTATGTCGCACAAAGTTTGCAAGATGAAATCAGCGCGTATTTTTCTTTAGAGGAATTAAAAGAGTATTTAAGCCATAGGCCCCAAATTTTAGAAACTCAAATTTTAGAGAGCGCGCATTTTTATGCGTCCAAGTGGGAGTTTGATATTATTTATCATTTTAACCCCAACATGTATGGCGTGAAAGAAATTAAAGATAAAATTGACAAGCAACTCCACAATAACGAGCATTTGTTTGAAGGGCTTTTTGGGGAAAAAGAAGATTTGAAAAAATTGGTGAGCATGTTTGGGCAGTTGCGTTTCCAAAAACGCTGGAGCCAGACCCCAAGAGTGCCGCAAACTAGCGTTTTAGGGCATACCTTATGCGTGGCACTTATGGGGTATTTGTTGAGCTTTGATTTAAAAGCTTGTAAAAGCATGCGAATCAATCATTTTTTGGGCGGACTTTTCCATGATTTACCCGAGATTTTAACCCGAGACATTATCACGCCCATCAAACAAAGCGTTGCAGGGCTTGATCACTGCATTAAAGAAATTGAAAAAAAGGAAATGCAAAACAAGGTCTATTCCTTTGTCTCTTTGGGTGTTCAAGAAGATTTGAAATATTTCACCGAAAACGAGTTCAAAAACCGCTACAAAGACAAGTCGCACAAAATCATTTTCACTAAAGACGCTGAAGAGTTATTCACTTTTTTTAACCACGATACCTATCAAGGGGTTTGTGGGGAGCTTTTAAAGGTGTGCGATCATTTGAGTGCATTTTTAGAAGCCAAAATCTCTCTTTCTCATGGCATTTCCAGTAGCGATTTAATCAAAGGGGCAGAAAATCTTTTAAAATTGCGATCCCAAACAGAATTACTTGATTTAGATTTAGGGAAATTGTTTAGGAATTTTAAATAATTTTTTAAGTAATTTAGGTTTTATTCTAATGGATTTTTAATTATAAATCTAAAAATGAGTTTTAAATAAAACAAAGTTTTGAGACTATAAAAATTTAGTTATCAGTATTTGATTACAATGCGTGAAAAAGAATCCAATAAAGAACTACTAGAACTTAACGATTACGCTCTATGGATTTAACGATTCGCACAGCACACCATAGCACCGCTATGGAAAACAATCCTTTGAGCTTTGTTGGAACCATAAGTATTTTACCACCGAATACATTCCTAGAGAAATGCCCCAAAAAGAGCCTTTTTTGAAGTGAAAAACTATCAAAACATGCTCCCCTTTTGATTAGAAAACCTGAATAAAGGACAAAATATTGATAGCTTTTTATAAGAGAGTTGCATGGGATTTTAATGCATTTTTTTACTCCCTAACAAGGAGGCTTTTAAAACGACTGACATCATTTTAGGAGCTAGTTTTGAAACGACTCCCCATTTTCAAGCGCCTATATCTATGAAAGAATGGTGCGATAATCTCAATTATAAGATGCATGCCTTACAAGATAAAGAAGAGAAATTAAAAGCTATTTTAGAACAACACATTTTGTTTGAAAAAATCCACCCTTTTAGCGATGGCAACGGACGCACAGGGAGAGCCTTGATGTTTTACCAAACGATACAATACGATTTAACGCCCTTTGCGATTGAAGTAACTGCTAGAAGCGAATACATGAATGCTATGAGAGAACAAGACGCTAACGCTTTAGTCGACATTATTAAGGATTGTCAAAAAATAGAGTTAGAAAAAATAAAACGGTATACTGCTATCTTTAAAGAAAGACAAATAATTAAACCCTAAATCATGTTTTTAGATTTCAAGCGCGCATCAAATAGAGCTTTTTCCTTTCGCTTGAAGAAGCGATGTTGAGCAGTTGGCGGTATTTGGTGATCGTTCTTCTTACCATTTTCAAATGGAATTTTTCTTCAATGAGTTCTAAAATCTTAGCGTCGCTCAAAGGCTCTTTTTTGTCTTCGTTTTTAATCAATTCTAAAAGATAGTCTTTGATCACAGCGTTTGAAGTCTCGCTGTTGTCTAAGGCGGTGCTAAAGAAATGTTTAATAGGGAAAACCCCCCTTTCGCATGCCAAATATTTATTAGAAATGGCCCTTGAAATCGTGCTTACAGAGTGGTTAAACTCATTGGCTAAATCCAGTAATTTTAAAGGGCGTAATTCCTTACCCTTAAAAAAATCGTATTGATACTCTAAAAGCATGAGACCGATTTTATAAATCGTGGCTTTTCTTAAATTTAACGCGTCAATCAAATCTTTAGCCTCTTTTGACTTTTCTTTTAAATAACCGCTATTCTCAAAGCGATTTTCTTCCAAACTGATTGTTGGGTAGCTCTCATCATTCAAACGCACGATGATTTCATTATCCACTTCTAAAATAAAAAGTTCAGGAATGACTTCTATTTCTTTTTCTAAAAACTCAATGGCTGGGGGATTTTTAAAGGATTTTAAAATCTTTAAAGCCTTTTCATAATAAAAATCTTTAGAAAATTCATGGTGTTTTTCTAAATTCAAAATGATTTTTCGCGTTTCTTCATAAAGCTCGTTATCGTCTAATTCCCTACCCTCTAACTGGAATAAAAAGCCCTCTTTCACATCTTTAGCGCCAATGCCAGCGGGATTAAGGTAGCTAAAACGCTCGCGCACTTTCTCATACACTTCGCTCTCCACCCCTAAAATTTTAGCCCTTTCTTCAATATTTTCTTCAAAATACCCCTCATTATTCAACCCGCTGATAATATCCATAGCGATTTTTTGAGAAATTTCAGTAGGAAAGAGAGGTGGAATGATTTGAGCTTCTAGGGTTTCAAAAAGGCTTTTAGATGCGATTGCGAAATTTTCTAAATGATCACTGCTCTTTTTAGCGCTAAAACGATCGCTAAAATTTTTGATGCGTTTGTTTTCAATTTTGATTAAGGGGTTATCCAGGGCGTTTTGTTTCAACACTTCTTCTAAATCTTCAAGCTCGCTTTGTAAAATGGGGAGCCACCCTTTTAAAGTGGCGTTTAATTTGTTTTTAGGGCTAAGGTTTGCGCGTAAGATCGCCATGTCTATACCTTAAAATTTTCCCCTAAATAATACTTGCGCACCAAAGCGTTTTCATAAATTTCATTAGCGTTCCCACTCGCTAGAAGCGTGCCGCTTTTAATCACATACGCCCTGTGGCACACGCTCAAAGTCTCTCGCACATTGTGATCAGTGATCAACACACCAATATTTAATTCTATCAAGCTTTCAATAATTTTTTGAATATCAATCACCGCAATCGGATCCACGCCCGCAAAAGGCTCATCTAATAGCACGAATTTAGGGTTTTTCATTAAAGCCCTAGCGATTTCTACGCGCCTTCTTTCCCCCCCACTCAAGCTCATGCCCTTGCGCTCTCTTATGGCTTGGATATTGAAAGCGTCCAACAAGCTTTCCATTTTCTCTTCGCTCTCTTTAGAGTTTTTAAAAGTAGTCTCCCCTGCTAGGGCTAGATTCTCTTCCACGCTCAATTCTTTAAAAATGCTGGATTCTTGGGGCAAGTAGCCTATGCCTAAGTTAGAGCGCTTGTGTAAAGGGTATTTAGCTAAATTGACATCGCTTAAATAAACGCTCCCCCCACTAGGCTCTAAAAGCCCGCATATCATATAAAAGGTGGTGGTTTTACCCGCCCCATTAGGCCCTAAAAGCCCCACCACTTCGCCGCTTTTCACTTCTAAAGAAACGTCTGAAACGATTTTGGTTTTTTTAATCTGTTTGTTTAAATGCTCTGCTTTTAAAATATCCATTCAAGCGGCCCTTTAAGCGATCTTTATTGTATAAAAACGGCTAGTTAATTCGGTTTTAATTTCCACAACCTTAATAGCTAAATCGTATTTTTTTAAAATTTTTTCTAATTTTTCATCGCCCCATTCCACAAAATGGATCCCTTTTTCCAACAAGCATTCCAACATGCCAAGCTCCAAACAAGCCTCTAAATCGCGCATGTAAAAATCATAGTGGAACACGCTCTCGCTATAAGCATGCATCACGCTAAAGGTGGGCGAAGTCGCTTGAATGTCTAACCCCAAGTGTTTCAAGCACGCTTGAACTAAAGTCGTTTTACCGCTCCCCACAACGCCTTTTAAAAGCACCACCCCTTTAAAATCATCTTTTAAAATTGCAGCCGCCACTTTGTCTAACTCGTCTAAATGCGCTCTCATAACAATTCCACGCTTTTGATTTCAAACTCGCTCTTAATCTCTTCAATAAGATCAGAATGATTAGCCAAAAATTCTTGCAAGGCTGTAGGGGATTCTTTTGGTTGGGTCTCTTTAGTCTCTTTAGTGTCGTTTTCTTTAGTGTCGTTTTCTTGAACCTCTTGTTCTTTAATTTTAGTTTCTTTTCCAACCGCTTCTTTAGTCTTATTCTCTTTCATTTCAGCCGTCGTTTCGGTGGTTGGTTTGGGTGAGATTTTTTCCCTTAAAGAAGAAATTTTAAATTCTTTTACCTCTTCTAATGGAGCGCTTTTATTTTCAAAATGATTGTTTAAAGCGATTTTAATACTTTCGCCCTTGCCAAAAACCCCATCAACGATACTTTTCACGATTTTAAATCGTTCTCTTAAAAGCTCTTTATCCTTATTGGTGGCTAAAGACTCCCAAGTCAAGGTTTTAGTCTGGCTGTCAAAATCAATGAAACGGATATTTTTTTCAAACACCGCCCCTAATTCGTAGTTGCGCTCATAAACCAATGTTTGAACTTGCTTGAAAAGGTTGTGAAAAATGCGATCTTTAGCTGAAAACATGGGAGTTTGTGGGGTTTCTGCACTCTCTCTTTTTTCTAGCTTTTCTATTCTTTCTGCGCTTTTAAATTCTTGTTTAGGAGCGTTAGTGTTTTGGTTTAAAGGCTGAAAAACGCTTTCTTTACTTTGCTCTAATTCCAAAATCGCATCGTCTAGGGCTTTGAGCTTCAAAGCTTCTTTGAATTTCATTTTCAATAACAACAGCACAAAACTAGCGTTTGCCCCTTCTTTCAAAAGACTGAGACTGCTCATAATGATTTTAAAAAAGCGCTCTATTAGAAGAATGGAATACGAATCAGGGCTTAATAATTTCGCTTTCAAAAAAAGCATCATTTCTTCTAAAACGCTCTCGGTTTCATAATTTTCTAAAATGGCATAACGCTCTTTTAATCGCGCTTCATCTTGGTTGATTAAACTTTGAAAAAAATCTTCTAAAACGCTCCTGTCAATCGCTCCTAACATTTCAGCCACTTTGCTTTCTGTGATAGCGTTATCGCAATAATTGATGGCTTGCTCTAAAAGAGTGATCGTGTCTCTCAAGCTCCCTTGCCCGCTGTGAGCGAGTTTTTCTAACGCGCTTGCTTCATAGCTTACTTGTTCTTTTTCTAAAATAGTTTTTAAATGAGAAATAACGGAATTTTCAGGGATTTTTTTAAACCTGAAATGCTGGGTGCGGCTGAGTATGGTAGCGGGCAATTTCAAGGCGTCCGTTGTCGCTAAAAGGAATTTCACATGGCTAGGAGGCTCTTCTAAAGTCTTTAAAAGCGCGTTAAACGCTTCAGTGGTGAACATATGCACTTCATCAATGATAAAGATTTTATAGCGCCCAAAGCTTGGTTTGTAGCGCGTTTGCTCTATGAGGTTACGGACATCATCAATCCCCCTATTAGACGCTCCATCCATTTCTATAATATCTATATGGTGGTTGTTTAAAGCGCTCTGGCATTGGATGCAAGTATCGCAAGGCACAGCCTTTGGCCCTTCTTCACACATCAAAGCCCTAGCAAAAATCCTAGAAGAGCTGGTTTTACCTGAACCTCTTAATCCGCTAAATAGATAAGCGTTAGCCAAACGCTGGTTGTCTAGGGCTAAAGAAAGCGTTTTAGCCACGCTCTCTTGACCGACTAGCTCGCTAAAATGTTTGGGGCGGTATTTTAACGCTAAAACTTGCATATTGATTGTAATCCTTAAAACTCATTTAGAAGTATTGTAATGCAAAATGACTTAAAACTAGCCCCTTTTTAGGTTTTGCTCAATAGCGCTAAAAAATCTTTAAATAAATTAATACTAAGCGTCCCCATGATAGCGGTTACAAAGAGATTCACGCCCATAAAGATTTTTTGGTTGTTTAAAAGTTTAGAGCCATAACGCAACGATAAAGTGCATAACAATAAAAGCCAAGAAAAAGCCGCCGATAAAGTGCCGGCTAGAAAGACAAATTTTTGCACTAAATTAAAAGACAAAGCGCTCGCGCCAATGAGAAACACCATTTCCAAATACACTTGAGGGTTGAGTAAAGTAACGCCTAAAGTGAATAATAAGGTCTTTTTTAAGGATAGTTTTTTGGGGGTTTGGACTTGCTTTTTTTTAAAGGTTTGAAAAAGGGTTTTTAAAGCTAAAAAAGCATAAAATCCGGTAAAAATTGCCCCGAATAAATTCAAAAACAAACTCAAATAAAGATTTTTCGCAAAATAAGCCCCCACGCCAAACACGCCCATGCTCATTAACACAATATCGCACATAAAACACAGAGCACAAATCAAAAACACATAATTCCTAGCCATCCCCCTTTCCACAATAAACAAAGATTGCGCCCCCACCGCCGCGCACAAAGAAATCGCTAAACCAAAACCTTCTATAAAAACCACAAACATCTTGCTTAATCCTTTCACTCAAAATAAGCCAAAAACTACCAACACCATACAAACCAATCATTCAAAAGGGTATTTTAAAATTTTAGGGTTTAAAACGACCTTTATAAATAAAAGTTAAATGATGATTGCACAAAATTTAAAAACCTCATTTTTACTACTCTTATCAGTGTTTGAGAATAAGTTTAAATTAACATGGTAAAATGCCAAAATTTGCTGTCGTCATGCGGCAAAAATTTAGAACAAGGAATTGGGAATGAGAAGGAGTTTGGCTTTTTGCCTATCGGCTTTGCTTGGATTACAGGTTTTAGGCGCTAGAGACTTTTCGCAACTCAAAGATAAGGAGCTTTTAGAATTAGCAGGAACTCTGCCTTCTAATGAAGCGATTGATTATCGCATGGAAGTGTCCAAACGCCTTAAAGCTTTAAACGCTGAAGAGGCTAAGAAATTCCGCGCGAATTTTAGCCGGATCGCTAAAAAGAATCTTTCCAAAATGAGTGAAGAGGATTTCAAAAAAATGCGCGAAGAAGTGCGTAAGGAATTAGAAGAAAAAACCAAAGGTTTGAGCGATGCAGAAATTAAGGCAAAAGGACTTAATGTGAGCGTTTGCAGCGGCGATACGAGAAAAGTTTGGTGTAGGGCTGTTAAGAAAAAAGACGAACATTGCTCTCCTAAGTGAGATAAAATTTAATTTAAAAGGATAAATATGAAAAAAGCGTTGAAAATACTTTCTGTTAGTGCGTTGTTATTTGTGGCTTTGAACGCCAAAGACTTCAGCAAAACGAGCGATGAAGATCTGGCTAAAATGTCTGGCATTGTCGCTCCGCAGGATATTGTGGATTACACAAAAGAGTTGAAAATGCGCATGAAAAAAATGCCTGAAGACAAGAGAAAAGCGTTCCATAAACAATTGCATGAATACGCGACTAAAAACACAGACAACATGACCGTGGCGGATTTTGAAGCCCGCCAAAAAGCCGTTAAAGAAGCGCTTAAAAAAGGCAACATGGAAGACATGGATGATGATTTTGGGTTGAGATCATGCAAGCATGGGAAAATGCACAAACACCACAAACACGGTGGTCATGATAAACATGGCAAAGGGCATGACAAAGAAGAAGGCAAAAAAGACCACGATCACAATGATCATGGCGAAAATGAGAAATAAAGCTTAAATTACACCCCTTTCTCTATCAAAGCTTCAAATTCTTTAAGCAGAAATCCTAGACGCTTTGAGCGTTTGGGATAGAAGCATGCTATTATGTATTGTATAAAATATTATTAGTAATTTTTATTGTTTTTTAATAAAGTTATGGTATAATTAAGATGGTTAAAAATCCTACAAGGAGTAACGAATGCCTTACGCTTACAACCAAAATAGTGAAATATCCATTTTAGTGCACATGTTTAACACCGCAGTCTTTAGTAACGATTCGGCTTTAGATATAATTTTTTTTGATTTAGGGGCAATGTAAAGGACGATGCCAGCTATCAATATGTGATAGAACAAGTCAGCTTAAGTTTTAAAGGCTTGCCAAACATGAATGGTAATCAGCCAAGCGTGGGATTTACGATTAAAGGCAACTTCTATGTCAACCAAGACTTGATTAAAATTCCAATCAAAAAGCAAAACCTAAAACCGCTTCAGCGTTTCAAATAAACCAAAAGAATATCTCAATACTCTTCAAACATTTCTTGGATTTTTGCCTTATCATTCGTTTTAGTTAGAGCGAGTTGTAAAAGCACTCTGGCTTTTTGGGGGTTTAAATTATCGCTTGTGATAAAGGCCTTGTCATCAATCTCTCCTGAAGTCACTTCACCGCTACCTACCCTGCTAGAACGAACAATTAAAACCCCCATTTCGCTCGCTTCTTGCATCGCTTTTAAAAACCCAGCGCTCACATTCCCATTACCCACCCCAGCTATCACAATACCTTTTGCATGCGAGTTTAGGCTCGCTTGGAATAAATCAGGGGTCATGCCGACATGCGTGTAAATAATATCCACTTTAGGTAAGGGGGGGTTGAGCTCTAAAAGGGAAAATTCGCTCTCTACGGTGTGCTTTCTCAAAGGCTGCATGTAATAGCGCACTTTACCATAATACACGCTCCCTATCGCACCGCTATTTAAGGCTTTAAAGGTGGAAGTGTGGGTGGTGTGCGTTTTAACCACCTCCCTAGCGCTAAAAATACTATCATCCATCACCACCAACACGCCCTTATTCGCGCTTTTTTCATCGATCGCCACGCTCAGCGCGTTATACAAATTCAAAGCGCCATCCGCGCTCAAAGAAGTAAAATTACGCATCGCTCCCACCAACACCACCGGTTTTGTGGAGCGTAAAACCAAATTTAAAAAATACGCGCTCTCTTCTAAAGTGTCCGTGCCATGCGTGATCACCACGCCCTTAATACGACTATCATTGAGCAATTTTTGAACGCGTTGAGCGAGTTTGAACCACACCTCTTCATTCATGTCTTGTGAACCAATGTTAGAAATTTGCTCCCCTAGAACGCGAGCGATCTTAATGAGATGATTGGGGATAGCCTTCAAAAGCTCTATGATACCCAACTCACCACTCTTATAACGGCCCAAACTCGCGCTCGCACCACTCCCGGCAATCGTCCCCCCTGTCGCTAGTAAAACGATAGTGGGTAAATTTTTAGCCATGACTTGCCCCTTCAAACAAAATAAAAGGATTTAAAGATTTTGTAGTATAGTGAATCGTTGTTAAAATAAATTTAAAAAGAGTTGGTTGTGGATACCTTTTTTCAAATTATCGTGTTACTTTCTTCGCTTTTTTTAGGGGCAAGGCTAGGGGGCTTGGGGGCTGTCTCTTATTCCCATCTGACGCTGCCTGTCCCTTATACCCTTGATGTCTTCTATGAGACCGTTCCATTCTAACCAATTGTAAAACATG
>NZ_MVVH01000017.1:0-22636 GCF_003636935.1 Helicobacter pylori | reverse complement strand
TGAAATTCACTAGAGTGTCAGCGATGTTTTCGGCTTGTTGTATTTGCTCTGCTTCAGTGCCAAAATGCGCGATGCTGTTGTTTAAAGCGGTTATCGTCTCTCCCACATAGGCGCAACCGGCTCCCCAAGTGTTAGAAGTAACCCCAGCATTAGGTAATGTGCCATCTGCTCTGCAACTTGCCAAAAAAGCGCTAACAAAATTGGTCATTCCTTCCCCAAATCCTGATAACTTCGCATTAACATTATCGTTGTTTTGCATGACTTCCAAATTTTTTTTCACTTGCTCAGCTAAATTGAACATACTCGCTTGGGCTTGCGCGTTTTTGAGCATGTCTTTGGCAAATCCAACGTCTGTGAAAGGGTTGAAGTTACTGGGGTTAGCTATTTCTGCTTGTTGGTTAGTGTTAGCGATCTTGCTTTGCGCAACGATTTCTTGGGCGTCTTTAATCATGCTAGTAACGGCGCTAAATTCCTGTTGGAAGATTTTGCACGCGTCCCCGGATATGTTTAAACCCCATGGGCTGCCATCACCCACAGCGTCTGCATTATTCCTAGATCGCACGAGAGGGCATTGGGTGTTAAGGACTTGCATGATGTTTGCCGCTTGATTTAACAGCTCTTGAGCGTCATTGGTGATATTAAACTTGACGGTAGTGATCGTTGCGCCGTTTTGAGTAGTCGTTTGCGTGCTACTGCCGTTACCACTACTGCCATTTTTAGCTTGGCAGAACTGGTTCACACCGCCATTAATATTGCTACCATTACTATTTTGTATGCATTTGTATTCATATGTAACTCTTACATCTGTGCCATTCCCGCCTAACTCAGGAAACCCACTCCCTTCTTTTAAAGCTTGTTGGATGATTTGATAGGCTTCATTGAGTTTCTTGAATTCATCAATAGACATGGATCCACCAACACCAATCGCATTAAAGCGGTTGCAATCAATGCTCGTGGAGTTCTGTCCTGGTTGGCCATTAAAGACCACGCTGCCAGGCCCCCCCCCTGTGCCGTTCCCGTTCCCACACATGACCGCATAGCCGATGGTATTCCACAAGCCTACCGCCGCATTGAGTGCCAAAGAGACGGCTTGATAGGCTGGGGAATTGGTTTTTTCTTTGAGCAAACCCGTCGCGCCCGCGTTCAAATTGTTGATCGCGCCACTGACAGCGCTCGGGTCAGCGGACAATTTGATCAGGGTGTTTAGGGTGCTGTATCGGGTCAAAAGATTGTTCAGCTTTTCATAATTGTCTGAAAGCTCTTGGATGCCTTTGGTGTTTGTTACCATTTGAGCGGCCTCACCGATTTGATAGCCCGCACTCATGTAAAAGCCGTCGTCTTCAGCGCTCAAAGTGGAAACTAAAAGCGAGCCTAAAGTTAATGAAAGGATGTGTTTTTTCATGTTTTCTCCTTTTTGGATTGAATTGGATTTAGTATTAGGGATTTCATACATTAATACATTTGCATGTAGAATGCATTTGCATTGGAATGTATTTGGAGTATTATAGCATAAAGCGTTTTTTTTTTTTTTTTGTCATTTTTGAAAAATTTTGTCATTTTTTTACTTTTGACGCTTTTTGTTTCGTTTGGTGGTAAAACGATGGTTAAGCTTTTTCTTAAGTTGGTGTCTTAAGGGAAATTCATTTTCTTAAATTTGAAACTCGTTTTCTTAATTTGAAATTCATTTTCTTAATTTGAAATTCATTTTTTTAATTTGAAATTCTTTTTTTTAATTTGAAACTCATTTTCTTAATTTGAAATTCATTTTCTTAATTTGAAATTCATTTTCTTAATTTGAAATTCATTTTTTTAATTTGAAATTCATTTTTTTAATTTGAAATTCATTTTTTTAATTTGAAATTCTTTTTTTTAAGGGGATAGGGGGGTATTTAATGAAGATTGGTTGCGGAGAATGGATTTGAACCACTGACCTTTGGGTTATGAGCCCAACGAGCTACCGGACTGCTCTACTCCGCGACACGCTAATAAAGGAAAAAAATGGCTGGGGTGCAAGGATTCGAACCTCGGAATGCCAGGACCAAAACCTGGTGCCTTACCGCTTGGCGACACCCCAACAACAATAAAAGAAACATTATACAAAAGCTTTTTAAAAAAGTCAAGCTAAAACGCTATAATTTCATCATGGAAAATGGATTTGACCCTCTTATTTATAAACGCTATTTGAAAAAGAAAGAAACCTTTTTGCTGTTTAAAAAGATCGGCCAAATGTCTGCGTTTAAAAATCTCAAACTCCAGCTCAAGCGAAGAGAGGTGATTAATCATTATGTCGCTGGAATTTTAGGGGATTTAAAGATTGGGTTTAGATACGCCAAAATTGAACACCAAATCCTAAAAATCTATTTCACGCACCCAAGTTTCTTGAAAGCTTTTAAAATAGAGGAAGACTATTACACCAAGAATTTAAAAACGCATTTTTTAGAAACAAAAAAAATCCTAAAAGCCCTAAATTACCCTTTTGATTTTAAAATAATCCAAGCGAGCGTTAAGAAAAGGCCTTACCAAAAACCGGTTGTCAAAAAAGAAAAACCCCCTAAAAAACCGGTTAGCATCAATGTCAATTGCGAAGGTTTGAGCGATTTCACTAAAAAGCAATTTTTAAAGCTCAAACGCGCTTGTAACGATAATACGCCGCGCAAGCCCCCTCAGAGCTGACCATGCAACTGCCGATCGGGTTTTGTGGGGTGCAAGTTGTAGCGAATAATGAGCAGTCTGGGGGCTTAGCGATGCCTTTTAAAATCTCTCCGCACTTGCATGCTTTGTTTTCTTTTACGATCTTGTGGCTTAAGCATGCTTTAAAGACTTTTTCAGCGTCATAAGAAGCGAACGCTTCTTTGAGTTTGAGAGCGGAATGTTTGATATTCCCTAACCCTCTCCATTCAAAATTTTCCCTAACTTCCATGCAAGCATTGACCAATTCTTGCGCTTTCACATTCCCTTCATAGCTCACCGCTCTTTTGTATTGGATTTCTAGCTTGGCTTCTTTGTTTAAGGCTTGTTTGATGAGCATCAGCACGCTTTCTAATATATCCACCGGCTCAAAACCGCTCACAATAATGGGGAGTTGAAAGCGATCCACTAAAGGGGCATAAATTTGAGCGCCGCTGATCACGCTCACATGGCTAGGGGCTAAAAGAGCGTTGATCTGGCATGCTGGATCTTCTAAAATCGCGCTCACGCTTGGAGGCACTAGAATGTGGTTAATGTGGAAAAAAAGGTTGTGGATTTTTTCTTTTTGGGCGTTCAGTAAAACGCTCGCCGTCATGGGCGTGGTGGTTTCAAAACCGATCGCAATGTAAATGACTTTTTTATGCGGGTTTTCTTTAGCGATCTCTAAAACTTGCATGGGCGAATACAAAAAGCGCGCATCTAACCCCTTTTCTCTGGCTTGTATCAAACTCCCATAGCTCCCGGGGACTCTCATCATATCCCCTAAACTCAAAACAATGCTATCTTTCATGCTAGCGAGTTCATAAGCTTCATCAAGACGCGCTCTTGGCATCACACATACCGGGCAGCCCGGCCCATGCACAAACTCTAAATTGTTGGGCATCAAATCTAAAAGCCCGTATTTCATGATAGAATGCGTATGCCCTCCACACACTTCCATGATGACTAACTTTTTTGTGAGTTTGGAAGCGAGCTTTTTGATTTCATTAGAGAGTGCTAAAAGGGTTCGCTTGTCTCTAAAGGGCGAAATGAGGTGATCAACGCTCATTGTTTTTATTGCGTTTCGTTCATTTTGGCGATCATTTCTTGGTAAAGCTCAATGGACTCTAGGGCTTCTTTTTCATCAATCTTGCTCATCACATAGCCGATGTGCAACAACACATAATCGCCCACTTTAACGGACTCGCCCATTAAATCCAAGCTCGCTTCTCTTTGAACGCCCAAAGTCTCCAAGATAGCCACATTATCGTTAATGGCTATGACTTTAGAGGGGATTGCTAAACACATTAAAACGAATGCGTGGATTGGTAATTTTCACGCTTTTTTTCTAAAAGGAAATTTTTAAAATCTTCCAAGCTTTTAGGATCTTTGGAGCTCATTAAAAAAATGGGCGCTTCAGGCTTTAATTTTTGCATGTCTTCTTTGACTTGAGAAACCCTGAAATTAAACACCTCAATCATATCCGCTTTACTGATAATGACCGCATCCGCGCACATAAACATCGTAGGGTATTTTAGCACCTTATCATCGCCCTCTGGGACGGAGAGTAAAACGATATTCATCGCTGCCCCTAGATTATAGCTTGAGGGGCAAACCAGATTCCCCACGTTTTCAATGATTAAAAAATCGCTTTTTTCTAACGCTCCCTCATCTTTTAATAAATCAAACGCCCCCTCAATCATGCTCGCTTCCAAATGGCATGCTTCACCGGTGGTGATCTGGTGCGCGCTCACGCCTTTTTTACGCAATCTGTCCGCATCTCTGTTGGTTTGCAAATCGCCCTCTACCACGCAAAACTTGAAGTCTTTAAAATCCGCTAGATTTTCTAGCATCGTGGTTTTACCGCTGCCAGGAGAGCTCATGAAGTTTAACACATACAGCCCTTCTTTGAGGTAGCGTTCTTTCATTTCAGCGGCTTTAATGTCGTTCTTACTCAAAATCTTTTCTACGATTTTGACATCTTTTTTACTCAAATTAGGGTTATTTTGTAAAGATTCTTTTCGTTGCTCGCTCATGCTTATTCCTTTCTTTTAAAATTTTCGTATTGTAGCGTGCTTAATTAAACGACTATGATTTAACAACTTCTTTTATCTTCTTGGCTCATCTTTTTAGATCAAAAAACATGCTTTACCCTAACCCCTTATCGTCGCTGTCGTTTTTATCTTTTAACACTAATTTAATGATCCTCCATATGATGATTAATAAAATGATGGTTAAAAGCAAATACCAAACATTGATAAAAACGGCTTTCATCATTTGATTTCCTTATTTTTTACTTAAAGATAGCCTTATAACGCTATTTTCTAAAGCGTCCAAACGATGCGAAACTTGAGCTTCTAGGCTGATTAACGCTCCCTTTGGCATTTCTATTTTTTCATCTCCCACTTCAAAAACGATTTTGCCCTCTAAAACCTGCACGCTGATAGCTCCCGGGGCCTTGTGTTTGTCCATGACAGCTCCCTTGGGCATGCAAATGCGGATTTCTTTATGGGAAGAATTTTCATTCAGCACTTCAATGTGGAGTTTTTCAAAATGAACGCCCTCTAAAAAATTAACTATTTTCATTAAACGACCTTTATTTTTTCTACCATTTCTTTGGCTTGTAAAGCGATTTCTAGTTCTTCATCAGTGGGGATTCGTAAAATCTGGACTTTAGAATCAGGCTGGCTTAAATCCACTAACCCACTTCCTGGCTCGTTATTAATGGTTTTATTCAAAACAATACCTAAATTTTCTAAGCCCTCGCACACACTCTCTCTTAAAGCGGAGTAGTTTTCCCCTAATCCCCCTGTAAAGAGGATCGCATCTACTTTTTTTAAGACTACCATGTAAGCCCCGATATACTTTTTAATGCGATAAGCACACATTTCAAAAGCGAGTTTGGCTTCTTTATCGCCTTCTTCCTTTCTGGCTTCTATGTTTCTGGCGTCATTATCCCCACAAATGCCTTTCAAACCGCTTTCATGATTTAAAATCTTCATCACTTCTTCTAAGCTCTTATTTGCGCATTGCGCGATGTATTCCACCACAGTGGGGTCAATATCCCCACACCTTGTGCCCATAATCAAGCCCTCTAAAGGGGTTAGCCCCATAGAAGTGTCCACGCTCTTGCCATTTTGAATGGCGGCTGCGCTTGAGCCGTTCCCTAAATGCAAACTGATCGCGTTAAATTCCTCATAAGGGATATTCAAAAACTTCGCCGCTTCTTTAGCCACATAATGGTGTGAAGTCCCATGGAAACCATAGCGCCGGATTTGATACTTTTCATACAATTCATAAGGTAACGCATACATGTAAGCGTAACTGGGCATAGTGGCATGGAATGCGGTGTCAAAAACAGCGATTTGAGGGATATGGGGGTGCGCTTTTTGGACAAACTCAATACCGGCTAAATTCGCCGGGTTGTGTAAGGGGGCTAAAATAGAAAGATTGCCAATTTCTTGCATCACTTTTTCATCCACTAAGACCGGGGCATGGAATTTATCCCCCCCTTGAACCACACGATGCCCTATAGCGTCAATTTGGTTGAAATCTTTGATGATCCCCATTTTCGTTAAATTCTCACGAATCATTAAAAGCCCGCTCGCATGATCTTTAATCACAAGCTTTTCTTTTAATTCTTGATTGTTATGGTGCAAATGCGATTTGATTTTCAACTGCCCTATTTCTTCGCCGATTTTTTCAGCCAAACCGCTCGCTAAGGGCTTGTTTTCTTTCATGTCAAACAATTTAAACTTAATAGAAGAACTACCCAGATTCAAAACTAAAATTTCCATCATTTCTCCTAATCAATTAATCTTGCGCTTGAATGGCGCTAATCAAAACGGTGTTAACAATATCTTCCACTAAAGCGCCCCTACTTAAATCGTTAATGGGCTTGTTCAAGCCTTGTAAGATAGGCCCTATCGCCACGGCTTTAGCGCTCCGTTGCACCGCTTTATAAGCGATGTTTCCGGCGTTTAAATCCGGGAAAATAAAAACGCTAGCTTGCCCGGCCACTTGGCTGTTAGGCATCTTTTTCTTCGCTACGCTTTTGTCAATGGAAGCGTCAAATTGTAAAGGGCCATCAATTTCTAATTGGGGATCTAATTTTTGAGCGATTGTTAGGGCCTCGTTGATTTTGTCTATCATTTCGCCTTGAGCAGAATTGCCTGTCGCATAAGAAAGCAAGGCCACTTTAGGCGCAATATTGAATTGCTTCGCGGTTTGCGCGGAAGTGGTAGCGATCTCAGCTAATTCTTTAGGGCTAGGGTTAGGGATAATCGCACAATCCCCAAAAACTAGCACTTGAGTGTCCAAACACATTAAAAACACGCTTGAAACCAAGCTCACGCCGGGTTTGGTTTTGATGATTTGTAAAGCGGGTCTAATAGTGTCAGCCGTGGTGTGATTGACCCCAGAAACCATGGCATGCGCGTAGCCTGAATGCACGAGCATGGTCGCAAAATAAGTCTTATCCAACGCTAATCGCTCGGCTTCTTGCTCACTCAATCCCTTTGATTTTCGCAATTCATACAAGCTTTTAGCGAATTCTTCTCTATAATGAGAAGTGTTGGGATTAATGATTTCTACATTGTCTAAATTCAAGTTCAAATTTTTCGCTTGGGAGTTAATGGCTTCTTTATCGCCCAATAAAATCAATCCCACCGCGCCCATAGCGTTCAAACGATGCGCAGCTTTCAAAATCCTTTCATCTTCGCTCTCTGGTAAAACCACTTTTTTAATCTGTCTTTTAGCCTTTTTTTCCAAACTCCCTTGAAAGGCTAAAGGGGTAATAATCTTGCTTTTTATTTGCAACACGCTTTCTATCAGATCCGCTTCTAATGTGCATTGTTGCTTACAAAGAGACGCGCTTAAAAAATGTGGTTTTTCAGGCATTTCGCCCGCAAATAACCCTACAGCGAAAGGGGCTTCTTTTTGGATAGCGTGAGAATGCATGGCTTTCAAATATTCCAAACTCGTTTGCGCGACAGCCACCACAGGAGCGTTTAGATGCTTGGCTAAAGTGGTGTTTAAGTCTAAAAGAGCGTTTAAGAAAAACTTCGGCGCATACCCCAAATTAATGACAAAATCATGCGTGGTCTGTAATTCATCATAGCGTTTGAGAATCGTTTCAAATAGTAACTCTTCTTGAGCGGTGCTTACAAGCTCTAAAGCCTTTTGTTTGTCTATGGCACTATGAAATCCTAAAGAGTTCAAGCCCTCGCACTCCCCACTAATGGGCGAAAACAAGGCGATTTTTTGATAACGAGACTTCAATGCTTTTAAAAGACTCTTACAAGCAGCCCCTAAAACTTCGGTATTTTCTGGGTAAATCCACAAACTTTGCATGCAAATCTCCATAAAATCATCGTTTTTATTTAATTGTAGCAAAATTTAATTAAACCTAAACGAAACCATAGTTTTTAAAACCTCTGTTCTCATTCAGTGCGAATAACGACAACTTTTATTTTTAAAAAATGGGGTTTTTCGTTTTAAAAAACACCTTTAGCATTTTTAGATTTGATCACGCGTCTTAAGGAACTCTTTTTGCTTAACTCCCACCATGTAAAATAAAAGAGTTGTTTTAAAGGATAACCATGCCATCTCTTGTTAATCCCATTCACACCAACGCAAACGCTTTAAATGGCGGAGCGAAAAATGAAGTTAAAGACACCAAAAACGCCCCTAAAAGCGCGTCAAAGGATTTCAGTAAGATCTTAAACCAAAAGATCTCTAAAGACAAAACCGCCCCTAAAGAATCGCCAAATCCTAACGCTTTAAAAGACACGCCCAAAGACGCTAAAGAGGACGCTAAAGCGCTTGAAAAAACCCCTACCCCACATGTTCAAACTCCTAAAGGGATCGCTAAAAACCAACAAGCCCCTACCCTAAAAGATTTACTCAACCACCAAAAAACAACAGCCCCACATGAGACTCAACATGAAACCCATGAGGCTAATGAAACTAACCCCAAAACCCCTAACGAAACTTTAAACAAGAATGAAAAAAAGCCTAACGAAGTTATCTCTAACGCTCATCAAACAAACTTGCCTAATAAAAACCCTATAACCCCTAATCACGCTAATAACGCTATCAAAAACCCCACAGCCCCTACTGACACTAAAAAAGAGCCAAAAACCCTTAAAGACATTCAAACGCTCAGCCAAAAACATGACTTAAACGCCAGCAACATTCAAGCGGCCACGACCCCAGAAAATAAAACCCCCTTAAATGCAAGCGATCATCTTACTTTGAAAACAACGCCCAAAAACCCCACCACCAACCCCACAACTATAAAGAACGACGCTAAAAACACCGCCAACCTTTCTAGCGTTTTGCAATCTTTAGAAAAAAAAGAATCGTCCAATAAAGAACACGCAAACCCCCAAAATAATGAAAAAAAAACGCCCCCTTTAAAGGAAGCTTTACAAATGAACGCCATTAAAAGGGATAAAACGCTTTCTAAAAAAAAGTCAGAAAAAACCCAAACTAAAACTCAAACTACAGCCCCAAGCGTAACGCCAGAAAATGCCCCTAAAATCCCTCTTAAAACGCCTCCTTTAATGCCTTTAATAGGAGCTAACCCTCCCCCTAACGATAGCGCTCCAACGCCCCTAGAAAAAGAAGAAAAAACTCAAGAAATAAGCGAAAATAAAGAAAAAACCAAAGAAACTAATAGCAGCACTCAAAGCACGCAAAACACCCAAGCTAGCGATAAGACAAGCGACAATAAAAGCATTGCCCCTAAAGAGACGATCAAGCATTTCACCCAACAATTAAAACAAGAAATCCAAGAATACAAACCCCCCATGAGTAGGATCTCTATGGATTTGTTCCCTAAGGAATTGGGCAAGGTTGAAGTGATTATTCAAAAAGTGGGTAAAAACCTTAAAGTGAGCGTGATCTCTCATAACAACAGCTTGCAAACCTTTTTAGACAACCAACAAGATCTTAAAAACAGCCTGAACGCTTTAGGTTTTGAAGGGGTGGATTTGAGCTTTTCGCAAGATTCTTCCAAAGAGCAACCCAAAGAGCCATTAAGAGAGCCATTCAAAGAACAGGAATTAACCCCTTTAAAAGAAAACGCCCTAAAAAGCTACCAAGAGAATACAGACCATGAAAACCAAGAAACGAGCATGCAAATCACTCTTTATGCGTGATTTTAAGCGAGTTTGCTCTATAATAAAACATCTTTAATAAGGAAGAGATCATGGCCATTGATTTAGCAGAAGTTACAGGAGCTAAAGCCGCGCAAGAAAGGAAAAAAGAGCAGCCCACCATCGCTAATGGGTTGGATAAAAACGCTTTCATGAAACTCTTTTTAGAGCAATTGAAAAATCAAGACCCCACCGCTCCTATGGAAACGGATAAAATCATCACCCAAACCGCGCAACTCACGCAAGTGGAAATGCAAGAAGAAAATAAAAAAACCATGCAAGAAGTCGCTAGTGCCATGAAATCCAATAAAGAAACTAACGAATCTTTAAAAGACTTTCAAGGCGCTTTAAAAGACACCATGGAAAACTTGAATAAGGGCATGGACGATAGCCTAAAGGCTAATAACGCTTTAAGGGAAGTAACAGCGCTTAATTCTGTGAGCATGATAGGCAAAATCGCTGAAACCGATGTGAGCGGGGCGAATTTTGATGGCAACAATAAGCTTTCTTTTTCGCTCTTTTTTGATGAAAAAATTGACGCTTCTAAAGGAGTGCCAGCGATTCAAATCCTAAACGAAAACAATGAATTAGTCAAAACGATTTCTTTAAAAGATTATAACGGGCAAAAGGGGTATATCAATTTTGAATGGGACGGCACAAACGAAAAGGGCGAAAAAGTCCCTAAAGGCAATTACAAAATCAAGGCTGAATACAATTTAGACTCCCAAAGCAAGCAGTATTTGCAAACGCGCATTGGTAGGGGCGAAGTGGAAAGCGTGATTTTTGATAAAGGCAAGCCCATGTTAAGAATGGGCGAAATGATTTTACCCATAGACAGCGCGATAGAGTTTTATCAACCGGATCAAAAACCGATTGATCAAAAACTCTCTGAACAAAAACCGCTTGAACAGAAAATCTCTGAACAGAAACCACAAAAGCCCCAAACCCCCCCTAAAGAGACCGCATGAACGACACCTTATTAAACGCTTACAGCGGGATTAAGACCCACCAGTTTGGCATTGACAGCCTTTCAAACAATATCGCCAATGTCAATACTTTAGGTTATCGCTCTAATGAACCGGAGTTTAAGACCCTATTTTCTTCGCATTTAGACGCTTTGAACGCCAAATCCGTTGTGGCTAATGACCGAAATTACGGCGTTACAGGCTCAGGCAATGTCCTTTCTAATAAAGATGGGGAATACATGCCTAGTGAGGGGGAATTTCATATGGCGTATCAAGGCAAGGGTTGGTTTGTGATAGGGCCCAATAAAAATGGGGAAATGACCATTAATAAAGACGGCTTTAGCAAAAAACAGGATAATTTTCTCACGCGCGCCGGCAATTTCGCACGAGACGCTGATGGCTATTTGGTAACCCCTGAGGGCTATTATGTCTATGGCATTGATTTGAAAAAAATCAAAGACGGCACGCTCAATTCCACCGCTAGAGATGAAGACATTGAAAAATTGCATGGCAACACCCTTTCGCCCTTACAAATCCCCCAAGATTTGACTTACCAGCCGGTGCTTAGCACGAAAGTGAATATCAGCGTGAATTTAAACCCTAAAGACCATTTAAAGGGCGTGCAAGATTTTTTCTTAAACGATAAGGGCGAGATCATTAAAGAGCGTTTTTTAAACCAGGATATTAACGCTTTAGCGAATGACGATAACGAGCCAATAGACGCGATCACTAATCGTAAATTAAACATCAGTATCCAAAAAGAAGACGGCAAAAAAGAGGATTTTGTTTTCACTTATGGGGACGCTGAAAAAGGCGAAAACCAATTCAAAACTTTAGGCGATTTACAAAAACTCCTTAAAGAAAAAACCGGGCTAGACTTAAACCTCATCAAAAGCGAAAAAGACGCCAAAAGCCCCCCCCTTTTATTAGAGATCGCTAATCCTAGCGAAACGCCTATCACCTTTAGCTTGAGTGGGGGCATTGCGGATAAATTGGGCTTAAATGCGAATCAAATGGAATTGAAAAAGGGCATTAGTAGGGATTCAGTAGCGATTAAAATCCCTTATTACAGCACAGAAGTGGATATTTATGATAAAGCCGGGGATAAATACTTGCTCCAAAGCGAATATTACATGACCAATTCCAACGATCCCGCATCAAGCCCCACGAGTAAAAGGAAAAACCAAACTTGGGAAGTGAAAAGCTACATCGTGGATCCCAAAAACAAAACCCCTATCAATGAGCCCACTTGGGAAATTGTCGGCTTTGATTCAGCCACGCACAAAATGAAATCCGCCCCCATGACTTTGGATTTTAAGGGTAATAAGCTCACCTATTCTTTAGATAAGAGCGAAAACCATGATTCTAGCGATTTGTCTTACCAAGACTCTAAACTCTTAGAAGCGAGTCAAGACGGCAAGCCTAGGGGCATTTTTAGAGACATGCGCATTGAAGAAAATGGCGTGATTTCTCTAGCCTTTAGTAATGGGGTGGTGGAGCCGGTCGCTCGCATCGGTATTTTAGCTTTCACTAACGATCAAGGCTTGAGGAAAATCGGCGGTAATGTCTATGAAATGCAAGAAGGCACCATTAATGGCGAAAACAGACCCCTAAGCGGTAACCCCATTTTAGGGTGGGACGAAGAGGGCAAGCTCAAATTTGGGAAAATCAGGCATAAATATTTAGAAACGAGCAACGTGAATGCCGGGAACGCCCTAACCAATCTCATTTTAATGCAAAGAGGCTATTCTATGAACGCTAGAGCCTTTGGCGCGGGCGATGACATGATTAAAGAAGCCATCAGCTTGAAAAAATAAGGGGCTAAAATAAGGAGTGTGGTAAAATACCCTTTTCAATAAGGATATTTAATGATACCCACACGGCTTAATGAAGAATTTTTAAAAACAAACCCTTGTCATTTGTCTCAACCCTTACAGGATGGGCGATTGAATTCATCGGTCAATGAAGAAGAAATTTTAAACACCATTAAGGATTATTTTCCTATCCAACTACCAAAAGCCAGAGAGTGGTGGGATTTTAGTTTTGAAGAAAACGATATTTTTTATCCTGTTAATATTAAAACCACCACCACAAAAACCGCTGACAATCTTAATTGTAAATTAGGGATTTATTACGCGTTGTGCGGCTTATTACCGGAATTTAATAACGAAATCGCATGGGAAAAATACTTTCAAAAACTGCATAAAGACTTAGGCAAAAACACCAATAGAGATTATTATTTTTTGATTATCAACAAAAACGATCCTAAAGATATTTTTATCAATTCCTTAAAAGGTATTCAAACCCTCCAACCCAATAACTTGCCCTTTCAATGCAAGTGGGATAACAACAGAGAAATCGTTCAAAGAAACTTTACAGAAAGTAAAAACTTCATCTTAAGCGCTTTAGCCAAAAGTGTAACTCTAAGGGCTAATATTTATTTAGCGTTCAAAGATTTTTTTGGAGAATTTTTTGACTAATTTAGACATTAAAACTTTAGGGCAGGTTTTCACCCCTAACAATATAGTGGATTTCATGCTCACTCTCAAACACAATCATGGGAGCGTTTTAGAGCCAAGCGCGGGCGATGGGAGTTTTTTAAAGCGTTTAAAAAAGGCTGTAGGGATTGAAATCGATCCTAAAATCTGCCCTAAAAATGCCCTTTGCATGGACTTTTTTGACTACCCTTTAGAAAACCAATTTGACACGATTATCGGCAATCCGCCCTATGTCAAGCACAAGGATATTGCGCCAAGCACCAAAGAAAAACTCCATTACAGCCTTTTTGATGAAAGAAGCAATCTCTACTTGTTTTTCATAGAAAAAGCGATCAAGCATTTAAAACCTCAAGGCGAATTGGTTTTCATCACCCCAAGGGATTTTTTAAAATCCACTTCTAGCGTGAAATTAAACGAATGGATTCACAAAGAAGGCACGATAACGCATTTTTTTGAACTGGGCGATCAAAAAATTTTCCCAAACGCCATGCCTAATTGCGTGATTTTTCGTTTTTGTAAGGGCAATTTCAGTAGAATCACCAACGATGGTTTGCAATTTTTGTGCAAAAAAGGCATTTTGTATTTCCTCAACCAATCTTACACGCAAAAATTAAGCGAGGTTTTTAAGGTTAAGGTGGGGGCAGTGAGCGGGTGCGATAAGATTTTTAAAAACGAAAAGCATGGGAATTTAGAATTTGTCACCTCAATCACGAAAAGAACCAATGTTTTAGAAAAAATGGTTTTTGTCAATAAACCTAATGATTATTTACTCCAGCATAAAGACAGCTTGATGCAAAGAAAGATTAAAAAATTCAATGAAAATAATTGGTTTGAATGGGGGAGAATGCATCACATATCCCCTAAAAAACGCATTTATGTCAACGCCAAAACGCGCCAAAAAAACCCTTTTTTCATCCACCAATGCCCTAATTATGACGGCTCTATTTTAGCGCTATTCCCTTATAACCAAAACTTAGATTTACAAAACCTCTGCGACAAACTCAACGCTATCAACTGGCAGGAATTAGGCTTTGTGTGCGATGGGCGTTTTTTGTTTTCGCAACGCTCTTTAGAAAACGCTCTTTTGCCTAAAGACTTTTTAAATCTAGGATAAAACTTGTTAGAAACTTTGCAATTAAACCCTGAGCAACTAAAAGCGGTCAAGGCTTCAAAAGGGCATAATTTAATCATTGCAAGCGCCGGCACAGGAAAGACTTCTACGATTGTGGGGCGCATTTTACACCTGCTTGATAACGGCATCAAGCCTGAAGAAATCTTGCTTTTGACTTTCACTAATAAAGCGAGTAATGAAATGATCGCCAGGGTGGCTAAATATTTTAAATCAAGCTCCAAAATTGAAGCGGGTACTTTCCATGCGGTGGCGTATCGCTATTTAAAAGAGCATTACCCCAATTTAAGCCTAAAGCAACCTAAAGAATTGAGAAAACTTTTAGAAAGCATTGTGGATACTAAAAACGCCATAGATGACGATAAAAAGCCCTACACTTCACAGCATTTATACGCCCTCTATTCTCTTTACACCAACGCTCTAAAACAAGAAGATTTTAGCGCATGGCTTTCTACTAAAAACCCTGAACACGCACCATACGTTGCCCTTTATGAAAACGTTTTAGAAGAATTTGAAAACACCAAAAAAAAGCACAATTATATTGACTATAACGACTTGCTGCTGCTGTTTAAAAAAGCGATGCTAGAAAGACCCAGCCCTTATAAAGAAGTGCTTTGCGATGAATTTCAAGACACTAACCCCTTACAAGAATCCATTTTAGACGCTATCAACCCTCCCAGTTTGTTTTGCGTGGGCGATTACGATCAGAGCATTTACGCTTTTAACGGGGCGGATATTTCTATCATTTCTAATTTCACTCAAAAATACAAAAACGCCCAGGTTTTCACGCTCACCAAAAACTACCGCTCTTCTAAAGAGATTTTAGATCTCGCTAATCAAGTGATACAGCGCAACGAGCGCATTTACCCTAAAAATTTAGAGGTGGTGAAATCAGGGAAATTCAATAAACCCACGCTTTTAAATTACAACGACAATATCGCGCAATGCCAAGACATCGCTAAACGCATTGTCATGCGAAAAGGTTTTAAAGAAGTGGCAGTGATTTTTAGGAATAACGCGAGCGCGGATCAATTAGAAGCCGCTTTAAGATCCCACAACGTGCCAAGCAAACGAAAAGGGAGCGCGAGCTTTTTTGAATCCAAAGAAGTGGCGTTAGCGTTAGATATTTGCGCGCTAATCTTTAACCCTAAAGACATTATGGCAGCGATTCACATTTTAAGCTATATCAGCGATATTGGCTCTAACACCGCCAAAGACATTCATGAAGCCTTAATGCTTTTAGGCAATGGCGATCTCAAATCAGCTTTAATTCAGCCCAATCAAGAAGCCAAAATTTACACGAAGAAAAAAGAAATCACCTCTATGGGGCTTTTTGAAGAAATTTTTGCCCTAGAAAACAGCTCAAGATTTAATAGCGTGATAGATAAGGCGTTTCATTCGCACCCGGTGTTGATGCACCCTAAAATCTCACTCAATGGGGCTAAAACGCTCAGCGATTTTTTCATTCTCTATACCAAAGCCCCTACCCATTCCCCTAGCGCTTTAATCAAACACATTCTAGAAAGCGCGTTTTTTCAAACCTTTAAAACACGCCTTTTAAAAGAGCGCTCCAAAAATAAGGACGGCTCTTATAACGAATTTAAAAAACTCCAAGCGCAAAAACGCTTCAATGAAAAAATGGACTTGCTGAGTTCTTTGGCGAAAAATTACCAAAATTTAGGGCGTTTTTTAAACGGCACTTTAATAGGATCTAGTGAAGCCACGCAAGGCGAGGGCGTGAATCTATTGAGCGTGCATGCTTCTAAAGGCTTGGAATTTAAAGATGTTTATATTATAGATTTAATGGAGGGGCGTTTCCCTAACCACAAGCTCATGAATACCGGTGGGGGCATTGAAGAAGAGCGGCGGCTTTTTTATGTCGCTATCACAAGGGCTAAGGAAAATTTATGGCTTTCTTATGCTAAAAACGAATTGAGGGAAAACGCCAAACCGAAAGAGCATAAGCCTTCGGTGTTTTTGTATGAAGCGGGGCTTTTGAAACCTGATTCAAAATAAAATTGGTTTTTGTATTGTTTGTTTAATGAGTATTATAATGGGATTCTCATGAGATGTAAGAAATATACAAAAAAACACTAGCAACCATAGATTTTAAGCTTGCGCTAGAGCCAAAATTTTAGTATAATGGCGTTGTGGTAACCATTAAAACTATGATTACTAATAATAATCTCATAGTTGGTTATCTCCTTTCGGGGTAACCACCCACTATTAGACCCTAACATGCTCCAAATTTTCACAACAAAAGAGAAACCTAGAAATTACTATTTGCGTTGGCGTGATTTTACATTAAAAAACCAAAGAATGCCAAAAAGCGTTTTTTAAAACCCCAAAAATTTAAGGCTAATCCCCCTATGAAATCCCGTTTTTTTTTTTTGTAAAAAGCGCTCTGGTTGTTGTAACTTTATTTCCTTGATAAGGGGTTTGTAAGGGGATTTTTAAGGTTAGTTTAAATTTTATTATGTGAAAATATCACAATTACATCTAATAATTTGTATTACTAAACACTATTTGCAAGCTTTGATGTAACTAAATCCCGATTTAAACTCAATCAAGGAGCATCCCATTGATAAGGAAAATTATGATAAAGAAAAATAGAACGCTGTTTCTTAGTCTAGCCCTTTGTGCTAGCATAAGTTATGCCGAAGATGATGGAGGGTTTTTCACCGTCGGTTATCAGCTCGGGCAAGTCATGCAAGATGTCCAAAACCCAGGCGGCGCTAAAAGCGACGAACTCGCCAGAGAGCTTAACGCTGATGTTACGAACAACATTTTAAACAACAACACCGGAGGCAATGTCGCAGGGGCGTTGAGTAACGCTTTCTCCCAATACCTTTATTCGCTTTTGGGAGCTTATCCCCAAAAACTCAATGGTAACGATGTGTCTGCGAACGCTCTTTTACAGGGTGCGGTAGGCAGTGGGACTTGCGCGGCTGCAGGGACAGCTGGTGGCAGCTCTATTAACACTCAAAGCGCTTGCACCGCTGCGGGTTATTACTGGCTCCCTAGCTTGACTGATAGGATTTTAAGCACGATCGGCAGCCAGACTAACTACGGCACGAACACCAATTTCCCCAACATGCAACAACAGCTCACCTACTTGAACGCTGGGAATGTGTTTTTTAACGCGATGAACAACGCTTTAGAGTCAATGAGTAAGAATAATGGAAGTACTGGTGGTACAAGTGGTGCGACTGGTTCAAATGGTGAAACTTACTCCACACAAGCTATCCAATACCTTAAAGGTCAACAAGACATTCTCAATAACGCAGCGAACTTGCTCAAGCAAGATGAATTGCTCTTAGAAGCTTTCAACTCCGCTGTAGCCGCTAACATTGGGAATAAGGAATTCAATTCAGCCGCTTTTACAGGTTTGGTGCAAGGCATTATTGATCAATCTCAAGCGGTTTATAACGAGCTCACTAAAAACACCATTAGCGGGAGCGCGGTTAATAGCGCTGGGATAAATACCAACCAAGCTAACGCTGTGAACACGCGCGCCAGTCAGCTCCCTAACGCTCTTTACAACGCGCAAGTAACTTTGAATAAAATCACTGCGCTCAACAATCAGGTGAGAAGCATGCCTTACTTGCCTCAATTCAGAGCCGGGAACAGCCGTTCAACGAATATTTTAAACGGGTTTTACACCAAAATAGGCTATAAGCAATTCTTCGGGAAGAAAAGGAATATCGGTTTGCGCTATTATGGTTTCTTTTCTTATAACGGAGCGAGCGTGGGCTTTAGATCCACTCAAAATAGCGTAGGGTTATACACTTATGGGGTGGGGACTGATGTGTTGTATAATATCTTTAGCCGCTCCTATCAAAACCGCTCTGTGGATATGGGCTTTTTTAGCGGTATCCAATTAGCCGGTGAGACCGTCCAATCCACGCTCAGAGATGACCCCAATGTGAAATTGCATGGCAAAATCAATAACACGCATTTCCAGTTTCTCTTTGACTTCGGTATGCGCATGAACTTCGGTAAGTTGGACGGGAAATCCAACCGCCACAACCAGCACACGGTGGAATTTGGCGTGGTGGTGCCTACGATTTATAACACTTATTACAAATCCGCAGGGACTACCGTGAAGTATTTTCGTCCTTATAGCGTTTATTGGTCTTATGGGTATTCATTCTAAGAAAGGGGGGAAGAGACAAACATGAAACAAAATTTAAAGCCATTCAAAATGATTAAGGAAAATTTAATGACACAATCTCAAAAAGTAAGATTCTTAGCCCCTTTAAGCCTAGCGTTAAGCTTGAGTTTCAATCCATTGGGCGCTGAAGAAGATGGGGGCTTTATGACCTTTGGGTATGAATTAGGTCAGGTGGTCCAACAAGTGAAAAACCCGGGTAAGATCAAGGCCGAAGAATTAGCCGGCTTGTTAAACTCTAATACGACAAACAACACCAACATTAATGTTGCAGGCACAGGAGGCAATGTTGCCGGGACTTTGGGCAACCTCTTTATGAACCAATTGGGCAATTTGATTGATTTGTATCCCACTTTGAACACTAGCAGTATCACTCAATGCAATAGTAACGGCACAGCCTCTAGTGGTGCGACCACAGCCGCTACTACTAGCAATAGCCCTTGTTTCCAAGGTAACCTGGCTCTTTATAACGAAATGGTTAGCTCTATCAAAACTTTGAGTCAAAACATCAGCAAGAACATCTTTCAAGGCAACAACAACACCACGAGCACTAATCTCTCCAACCAACTCAGTGAGCTTAACACCGCTAGCGTTTATTTGACTTACATGAACTCCTTCTTAAACGCCAATAACCAAGCGGGTGGGATTTTTCAAAACCACACCAATCAAGCTTATGGGAATGGGGTTACCGCCCAACAAATCGCTTATGTCCTGAAGCAAGCTTCAATCACTATGGGGCCAAGCGGTGATAGCGGGGCTGCTGTAGCGTTTTTGGATGCCGCTTTAGCGCAACATGTCTTCAACTCCGCTAACGCTGGGAATGATTTGAGCGCTAAGGAATTCACTAGCTTGGTGCAAAACATCGTCAGTAATTCTCAAAACGCTTTAACGCTAGCCAACAACGCTAACATCAGCAATTCAACAGGCTATCAAGTGAGCTATGGCGGGAATATTGATCAAGCGCGTTCTACCCAGCTGTTAAACAACGCCACAAACACTTTGGCTAAAGTTACCGCTTTGAATAACGAGCTTAAAGCTAACCCATGGCTTGGGAATTTCGCTGCTGGTAACAGCTCTCAAGTGAATGCGTTTAACGGGTTTATCACTAAAATCGGTTACAAGCAATTCTTCGGGGAAAACAAGAATGTGGGCTTACGCTACTACGGCTTCTTCAGCTATAATGGTGCGGGCGTGGGTAATGGCCCCACTTACAATCAAGTCAATCTGCTCACTTATGGGGTGGGGACTGATGTGCTTTACAATGTGTTTAGCCGCTCTTTTGGCAGTAGGAGTCTTAATGCGGGCTTCTTTGGGGGGATCCAACTCGCAGGGGACACTTATATCAGCACGCTAAGAAACAGCCCTCAGCTTGCGAACAGGCCTACCGCCACGAAATTCCAATTCTTGTTTGACTTGGGCTTACGCATGAACTTTGGTATCTTGAAAAAAGACCTAAAAAGCCACAACCAGCATTCTATAGAAATCGGTGTGCAAATCCCTACGATTTACAACACTTACTATAAAGCTGGTGGTGCTGAAGTGAAATACTTCCGCCCTTATAGCGTGTATTGGGTCTATGGCTACGCCTTCTAAAAAAGCTCAAGGCCTTTTATAGGCTTTGATTGAACCCTTCTAACCCCTACTTTAAAAACAACCTAAACCCTTATCAAAAATTACCCCCTAATAACGCTTAAAAAATTTGTTTGTGCAAGCTCTTTTATTATGTTTATTTTAAAATTGCACCTTGGAGTGTTTTTAACTTGTTGCGATTAGTCTTTGATTAAACTCTTTAACCCCCACTTTAAAAACAACCTAAAACCCTTATCCAATAATCAAATAATGGGATTAACCCCCCTAAGAACGCTTGATTAAAAGCTACCACTCACAAAAAGCTTAACATTCAAGGCTTATTGAGATTTTAAAACGCTTCATTAAAAACTTTTAAAAAGCTTTAGCGCTTCAAAATTTTTATACTTAGAAAAACAACCCAAAACATTTATTAAATGTTGAGATTAACCCCCCTACTAATAACGCTTAAAAAATTTGCTTGCGCAAGCTCTTTTATATTTTAATGGCAGAGTGATCAAACGCTAAAGGCGTTTAGGATTTCTATGGTTTAAAACTTTGTTTTATCATTCTAAAATTTTATAGTAAAACTCATTTTTTAAGGGGATAAGGTTTGAAACCTCCCCACAACCCCAAAAACTAAATCCCCTAACCTCTAGGAAGCGCTTTTAAAAAAACTCTCGCTTGCTTGCACAAAGTCTTTAGTATTGATTGTAAAAAATACTAAAAACATTTTTTATCATCATGCTCAATTGGAGCAAAGTAAAAACAATAAATGGGTTGGGAAAATGCAAGCGGACGACACTCCGTTAGGAGACACCACCATGAAAATTATTTTTATAGCGATAGTTTTAGTAGTAATCTTAACGCTACCACTTGATTAAAATCAAAACTTCAGCGTGAGGTTGGTCATCATGTAACTTCTGTCTTGGTAATTCGCGCTAAAATCGCCATCGGGGTTATTGAACTTGGGTGCTCCAAAATACCCTGCTTGATACCCTTTATTGATCCTAGCCCCATAATAAGTGATCCTAAAGTTAAGAAGAACCGATTCAGTGAACGCATAGCTCGCATTGAATTGCACGGAATATTCATTAGCCCTCCCCACTTGCCCTAACGCATTCTTATTCGCATGAGAGACGCGCCCAAAAACATGCCATGCAAAACGCTTATGGATCCCTCCAACAGAAGTGTAAAAAGTGAAAGTGTTCGCGTTAGTGATCGCATCAGCCAGCCCATCATAAGCCGTATTATCCCAAAAATCATAACCAATCATTCCGGCATGCCTGGTCGTTATGGAGATTTCACTACCGATATAGGAAGTGTTATTACCCCTTGGCATCGTGTGAGAGCCTAAAAAAGCGTCTGAATTGCCAAAGGTGTTATAAAAGCCAATGGACCAATTGAAATTATCCCACCAAAAAACCTGGCGGATATTTAAAGTAACGCCATTCCTCCCTAACAACGAGCCATGAGGCGTGCTGTCTTCTAAACTATAAGTGTTTGTCTCTGGGTTATACCACCCCCTATAGTATAAAGGAAAGGTTGTCATGATCATGCTTTGAGAGCGAAAGCCCACATTTTCAAAATTCCTATTCGTGTCATAGACTAGTTTAAAACCGGGAGCGTTATAAGTCTTAGGCGCAAAGTAATAAAAAAATTGAGCGTCTAAACCTTTATAAGAATAAGTCGTGGTGATCCCATGCCAACCATAATTGATGAAATCGTTGCTGTTACTAGGGTTGCCTCCCTTTTTCAAATAAGGCACTGTCGCAAAAAACTCATAAATCCAAGAGTTGAACGCTAAACCTCTCCCAAAAGAACTCCACCACCAAAACCTTAACCTTTGCGTTTTAGTCTTATAGGGCTGATAATACACTTCCCACCCCTGATTCGATCCGCTCATAAAATCAATATTCGCTTCATAACGCCCCGCCTTAAACCCAAAAACATCTTTGTAATCGTATTGTAAAAAAGCGGTATCCACCACATAAGGCCTTGCATGATAGCTCGCTGATTGAGAAGTCCCCGCATAAGCAGGGCCAAGATACTTGTTAAAAAAGTATCCATGATAGCCCCCAATGAAATTCTCCACAATAGAGCCAAAAATCTTCCCGTTAGCCTGGTTAATATAATACTTAGTCTTATCGTAAGGAATAGCTGCAATCGCTCCGCCCAAAGAGACAGAGAGCCTATGATTTTCAGTGCCTTTAGGGAGTAAATTGACTTTGACTTGCGCTAAAGTTACAATATCTATAAAACTTTCAGTAGGATAAATCCCTTTTTTAGTATTGATTTGAGAATTGTTAAAACCAATCTTAGAAAAATTCTCCACACGACCACTAAACCGATAATCAAAAGCTTCTACAGGACACAATAAAAACGATAAAAGCGATAAAGAAGAAGTCAAAAAATACTTTTCTTGCCTCACTAAACTCTCCCTAATCTTAATGGTATGATTTTTTTGTTGAGATTATAAT
>NZ_MVVH01000016.1:0-22644 GCF_003636935.1 Helicobacter pylori | reverse complement strand
CTTTTTATTATTCCCTCTTTCATTAACCCTTTCATTAACCCACACCACATTTTTCAACCATTTGATTCCATAAGCCCCATTTTTAAATCAGTGGGGCTTACAGAGTTAAATTCAATACAAGGAGAAGATAATGGCTCAGTTAGAAGATTTAAAAGCGCATGAAAAATACAATTTGTTGTTGTGCATGGTTTCAGGTGCCTATAAAGGGACTATTCCAGGGAATGAGGATTTTAAAGAGTTGTGCGATGAATGCACTTTAAATTATTTCCGCTCACGAAGAGACAAAGCGGCTCAGCACAAGCATTTTGAGCTCATGCGTAAAGCGGATTACATCATTGGTATTGTGAATGAGGATTCAACGACTAGAGGGGCTGAAGTCCAACGGAGCGTTTTTGCCCTAAAAATTGACCATGACACTATCGGGACTGATGAAGAGGGAGCGTTAAAGGTTGAGGGCGTTTGCGCTCAAAAAGGGAGCCAAGAATACGAAGAATTAGTCAATAAAAACACTTGGCATTTCACGCACAGCACAAGACTTGGACAACCAAAATTGATTGAGCGAAAAAATGAAGGGTTATGGGTTTTTACCCATAAACCTATGAAAGGATTTTAATGGAATTGTTAAATTTAGACGGAGTGATTGAAAAAGGCGTGTTTGAAATCCCCAGCTATCAAAGGGGGTATGCATGGCAAGAAAGGCAATTGAAGGATTTTTGGAACGATTTAGAGCATGTCTCTAAGCTAGGAAACAAATTCCATTACATGCACAGCCTAACCTTAAGAGGGCTTGAAAATGAGCTTGAAGATAGCGTTTTTGAAATCATAGACGGCCAGCAACGATTGGCTACAAGCCTGATTTTACTAGGTATTTTAGCCAAGATTACCCAAAACAAAGACCCAAAGTATGATTCAATGAACCTCGAACCCATTCTATCCTATAAGTATTATGGTTTGAGTGAAGCTTTTAGGGCGATCATGGAAGAAGAAAAAGATTTGGAAGCGTTCAAAACTTCTTTTTACGCTAAAAATTTGATTGACGCTCATGCGTTTTTTAAAGAAAAAATCAGCGATACCCCTGTTGGAACGCTTGAAAAAATGTTTGATGCCCTCACTAAAAAAATGCTTTTTAGTGCAGTGGAATTGAATGACAACCGAATCGATCCGTTCAGCTCTTTTGAAACGATTAACAATCGTGGTATGGATCTATCCACTTTAGAATTGTTAAAAAACCGCTTGCATTTTGTGGTGCACAAGATTTGCGATGAAGGAGATTTAGAAAATCTTCAACAAGAAATCAATGACACCTACACCAGGATTTATCACGATTTGAGATTCTTTAAAGATGATCATTTAGAGAATTTTTTAAAGCATTTCGTGGCGTATTACTATGGCGAGAATAGCAAGTTTAAAGAGAGATTATTGAATACAGCGTTTGACGCCCATAAAAAATACGACGACCTATATGACGAATATGAAAAAATAAATGATTTGTTACTGTATCTTTCTTATTCTTCTAAGGTTTGGTATTTCTTGCACACGCTTGATGATGAAGAGCTTAGGATTGAAATCACGCCTAAAACGCGCGGCTTGTTAGACAAGATGCGGCGCTTAAACGCTTTGAGCGATAACGCTTTTCTGCCCTTATTGCTCTCTCTTTTTACGATACAGCTTGCTGTAAGAAGTGGCGATGAACGGCATTACACGACCAAAGAGTTGGAAGACCTATTAGAATATTTAGAGCGTTTCGGGTTTTTGATCTATGGGGTTGCTGGCAAGAATACGGCTAAAAATGAATTGATTGGATCAGCCTTCAAAGCGATTCAAGCGTGTAGATTTTGGGGAGATAAAATAACCATTGAAAATCTCCCGCCATTAGAAAAGCATTTTTTCAATAAACAAAACAATAGCGGCTTAGAATTGCTTGAAGAGAATATCCATTCTAAAAGGAATACTGAGAAGTGGTATGAGTGGAACAAGGCGCTGAATTACTTGCTTTATGAATACGAACTATACCATAACCCTGAAACGACTTTGAATTTTGATGGCAGTATAGAAAGCATTGAACATATTTTGCCTCAAAAACCCGATCAAGGCTACAACGCTAAAGAAAAAAGTTGGGCTAAAAACCCCCATATCGTGCATGCTTTAGGGAACTTGCTCTTAATTCCTAAAAACGCTAACAGCTCTTTAAGCAACAAGCCTTTTGATGAAAAAAGAAAAGAATACCTTAAAGGCTCTTATAGCGAAAAAGAAGTGGCTAAAAACGCTTCTTTTGGGGTTGTAGAGATTCAACAAAGGAGCGAAAAATTATTAGACTTTTTAATCGCGCGCTATCGCATCGCTGAATTGGTGGGTGAAGATGCAATTAAAGCTTTTAAAAACGCTCTCTTGAAAGACATTAAATGATGCGATTGCTCAAAAATAAAATAATGGGGCGTTTGAAAAGCGCTTCACACCACAACAAGGAGGAACAAGCCATGCCAAAAAGATAAAAACATTGAAAAACATTGAATGGGTGATTATAGCGGAATTTAAAACAAATTTTTTATCAAGGAGTGTTTTATGGGTTTTCAAAATGAAAATAAATTAAAAGTAGGGGCGCTAGTCAAAGCCACGATCAACGACAAAGTGGTGGAGGCCAAAGTCATTAGTGTTGGGTTTAATCGTGTAACCTTAAGGACAGATAAAGGACAACAAGGTTCTTATGTTTTCAATAGCGAAAAATTCTTAAAATGGTTCAATCAAGTTCCATTGACCGAACATATGAGACTTCACGCTGAAAACAAGCAAGAGAGCACCGATGATTTGTTGAAAGGGGTTAAGGTGGTAACTAGCGGGCCGAGTGTTAAGGAAAGGACTTCTACTCCTAAAGAGCCTAAAGAGGACAAGTATAAGCTCTCTTTTGAATTTGAGGAAAAAAGTGAGACTAGTTTCTCGGTGGTAGCTAAAGATTATTTCCTTACTGATAGAAAAAGTAGGCTCGGTGCGTTGCTAACCCCTATGTTTTATCAGGGTAAAGGACATCAAGCGTCTGCTATCATTATTACCGCTTTATCGTGTGCGGAGGGCTTGAATAAGCATAGCGACCACGAATGGTTAAAGATGCTTGAAAATCGTAACCTTGAAGAGTGTTATTACGACACTTTTGACAATATGGAGTTAAGCACTCTTACCCTTTTCTGTAAGTTGATTACTCTCTATGCGGAGGGTGAGGCAGAGGCGCAAGATTTGGGAGGTATTTGGGCGCAAATGTTACCTACTAATAAAGAGAAGGCGTTGTTTATTGCTCAACTCTTATGCGATGGCGGTATCAATAAGTATAATCTCTCATGTGGCGGTTTAACTAAAAATCTATTAAACGACTTTAAGCCTTATATGGGGCTTATGGACCAAGAGTCGCTTGATGAGATTTTAGCAAATGAAAACGAGGGCGAGGCTCAAAACTAAACCCCCCCCTTGTGGGGTCTCCTTTTTTTAATCTCTCTTTTAATCTCTCTTATTTTTCTTTTTTCATTCCCTCCCTAACCTGTCCATTTAACTTGGAATGGCTTCAATCTTAAAATCTCTTTTGTGCGTTATTTCGCATTCAAAAGGCGTTTCTCTTTAAAGTCCTGGTATTCTTTGATCGCATAATTCACAAAGGGCTTGATCGCAATCCCGCCCCTAGAGGCAAAATCCCCATACACTTCCAAATACTTTGGCTCTAGCAATTTGACTAAATCTAATAAAATCGTATTGATGCAGCTCTCATGGAAACTCCCATGGTTTCTGTAACTGAATAAATAGAGTTTTAGAGACTTGCTTTCCACCATTTTATCTTTAGGGATGTAGCGGATAAAAATCACGCCAAAATCTGGCTGAGAAGTGATCGGGCAAAGGCTTGTAAATTCCTTGCATTCTAAAGTGATTAAGGGGTCTAAATTGAGGTTTGGGTTAGGGAAAGCTTCTAATAAATCGCTGTTATATTCAAAAATATAGGGCGTTTTAGCACCTAAGGATTTGAGGTTTAGTTCAGGGGTCATTAATCTTTCCTTGATTTAAGTTATAATAAGGCTATTTTAACCCATTTTTTAGGAAACTCATGAACCAACGCATAGAAACGATTACGGCTCTATTAGATGAAAAAAAGGCTTTTGATATTACGCACATTGATTTATCCAAAACCCCCTATTTGGTAGAAGATGTCATTATCGCTACCACGCTAGCGAATAAGCATGCCCTTTCTTTATTAGACGCGCTTAAAAACACCCTTAAGCCTTTAGGCGAAGTCTTTTACCAGATAGATGAGTCTAATGAAGAGTGGATCATTTTGGATTTGGGGGATTTGATGATCCATCTTTTCACCGAAGAATGCCGTAAAAAATTTGACTTGGAAGGGTTTTTGAACGCTTATAAAAGGGAGATTCCTTATCAAAACGCCTAAGAAACTCATCGCGCTTCTAGGGCCTAGCGGGAGCGGGAAAAGCGCTCTTTCCATTGAATTAGCCCAAGAATTGGACGCTGAAATCTTTTCTTTGGATTCTTTGAGTATTTATAAAGACATCAATATCGCTTCGGCTAAACCGAGCCTGAAAGAGCGAAAAAATATCAAGCATTACGCCCTAGACTACCTTAACATTGATGAAAAAAATAACGCTCCCCTTTTTAAAACCCTTTTAGAGGACGCTATGAGAGTGTCTTCTAAAGAGGTATTACTCATTGTGGGAGGGAGCAGTTTTTATCTCAAATCCATTTTAGAAGGCTTGAGCGATACGCCAAAAATTAGCGGTGAGGAGGTTGTAAAAATAGAGCGAGAAATTAGCGCCCTTTCTAACCCTTATATATTTTTAAAATCCATTGACCCTAACATGGCTTTTAAAATCCATCCAAACGACACTTACCGCATCCATAAGGCTTTAGAAATCTTTTATGCCACTCATACGCCCCCAAGCGAGTATTTTAAGGCTAACCCTAAAAAACCCTTTGAGCATGCCATCTCCTTATTCGCTCTTTCTATGGAAAAAAACGCGCTTCATAACAACATCAAACAGCGCACCAAAAACATGCTCCATTCAGGGCTTATAGAAGAAATCAAAGCCCTTTATGCCAAATACCCTAAAGATTCACAGCCTTTTAAAGCCATAGGCGTTAAAGAGAGCATTCTTTTTTTAGAAAAACGACTCACTTTAAAGGAGCTAGAAGAAGCGATTATTTCTAACACCATCCAATTAGCCAAGCGCCAAAACACTTTCAATAAAACGCAATTTAATAACCTTTATATGGGGAGCGTTAAAGAAATTAGGCATGCGATTTTAAAACACTCAAAAAGCGGTATTAAAGGATAATCTAATGGATACGCAAACTCCGCAAAGTCAAGTTATCCCTATTTTTATGAGTTTTGATAAGAATTACGCGCTAGGAGCTAGCGTGAGCCTTTATTCTTTACTCTCCCATGCGAGCAGGCACACGAGCATGATAGACTTTAGCCCCCTAAATCAAAGCAACCAACTTTTAGGCGCTAACATCGTGTATAAAATCCATTGTTTGATTAAAGGGGTCACTTTAGAGCAGCAAAACAAGCTTTTAAAAACCCTTGAGCCTTTTAAAACATTCGCTTCATTAGAGTTTATAGACACCAATTCGCTGGATCATTCCATAGAAAGCTACCTTAATGAGTCTTGTTCCAAGCGTTATGGCGGGCTTCTTGTTTTGTGCCGGCTTTTGCTCGCTTCGCTCTTCCCTAATTATTCTAAAATCATTTCCATAGATGTGGATACGGTGTTTTTGGGCGATGTTGCAAGCGCTTATTTTGCGCTGGATAACGACCCCACTAAATTGCTTGGCATGGTGAGAGACACTTTTTCTCACCTTTCTTTTGAAGCTTTTTGTGATTTTATTGAGCGCACTTGTAAGAATTTTAAAATGGATTTTTCACGCTTTAGCCCAAACGAATTACAACGCATCCATCAAGGCTTTAACATGGGCTTTTTGGTAGCGAATTTAGATTTGTGGCGCGAAGACGGGTTTGAAAAGATCGCTTTAGAGTTTTTAAAAACTAGGGGGAAAGACCTTTTCTACCCTGAGCAGTGTTTAATCAATATGGTGTTTTTAGAGCGCGTTTTAGAATTGCCCATTTATCATAATTGCTATTCTGACTTTTTCAAAGAGCACTACCCTAAAAATATCATCATGCTCCATTTCATCCAATACAAGCCGTGGCGTTCTGTGAGTTCTTTGAATGGGCGTTTGATTTGCTATGAAGCTGAAGCGGGTTTTTGGCTCGCCAACCTTTTTTGCACCCCTTTTAAAAACGATTTTTTTAAAGAACGCCTTGAAATGGCTAAAGACCAACAAATGCAATCTTTTAAAACCCACATCCGATCAAAAACGATTAGGGATTATTTTTGTTTTAGGATAAAAAATATTTTGAAAAAAGTTTTCAAACCCACTTAGAGGACATTCATGGAAAAATTATTGAAGCTTTTAAAATTCTTTGCCAGTAGCGTAACTCTAGATGAAAAATTTTTAATGTTCCTTCTTTGTAACGCCCTTTCTAACGCCTACAAAAATAGCGATTTGTTTTCTTTCTCTAAAGGCTTTTTAGGCGCTTTTTTAATCGGGTTTGTGGTGTATTATGGTTGCACGCTAATCCCTAAAAAACGCTTGAAATATTCATTAGAATGGCTGTTTATAGGAAGCGGTATTATTTTTAGCGTGGCAGAAATTTTTACGCTCTTTATGTTTAAAATGCCTTTTTCCAAAGGCTTGATTGACACGCTTTTAGCCACCAATGGCTCTGAAACGATGGCGTTTATAAAAAGCTATAAAAATTATTTGTTTTACTACGCTTTGATTTTGATCGCTTTGTTGATCGTTATTAAAATCATTCGCTTTAGAGCGCTTGTGCCTGGTGTGATAGCGAGCGTTTTAGGGCTTTCTATCCTTACAATAGGGAGCGTTCGCCATGTTAAATACCTCACGAGCAACGATGCCATTTTAAAAAGGTCGTTGCGTTCCCTTTCTTTAGCTAGGGGGTTTTATTCTGCCTATTTGAGCTTATCTCATCGCCAACAAGCCATAAAATTTTATAGCTTTTTAAATAACCTTTATTTACCAAGCGGCTATCTTTCCAGCATGGGCGATGTTGAAAATGTCGTCTTAGTCATCGGCGAAAGCGCGAGCAGAAATTTCATGCAACTCTATGGCTATAACGCCCCTAATAACCCCTTATTGAGCGAACTCGCCAACGAGAGAGAGAGAGAGAGAGAGAGAGTAGCAACCTGTTCGTGTTTTCTGACACGATAAGCAAAGAAGCCCACACCTCTAATGTCTTTGAAAGCTTGCTCAATTACAGCAACGCTGAAACGAATAAGCCTTGGTATCATTACCACAACATGATAGATATTTTTAAGCGATCCCATTATGAAACTTTTTGGCTAGAAAAACAAATCATCGATCAATGGGGAATCACACAAAATCTAGTCTCTAATCGTTCTCAAAACCGCTACTATATTTTAGGAGACTATGGTGCATACGATGAAGAGCTGGTGAAATTTTATTCTAAAAATGTCCAGCCAAAATTAAAAAGCAAGAATTTTATCGTCTTCCATTTGCTTGGCTCTCATTCTTGGTATGCCGATCGTTTCCCTAAAGACTTTGCCAAATTCAAACCAAGCGATCTGGATTTTTCTAATTTGCACGCAAGCAGCGATAGAGACAAGCAAATCGTTGCCGATTATGTCAATTCGCTTTATTATAACGACTTTGTTTTGAATGGAATTTTTAACCTTTTTAAAGACAAAGACGCTATTGTGTTTTACTTGAGCGACCATGCACAAGATATTTTTGAAAGCGGCCCTACTTATGGGCACAGATGCTCTAAAGCAGGATTAGAAATCCCTTTTATGATTTATGTGAGCGATATTTTTAAAGAAAAACACCCTGAGAAAGTCAAATTGATTAAAAACGCTTTGAACAGACCTTTCATGAGCGATGATTTAATCCATTCTCTTTTGCCTTTGGTGGGTATTCACACTAAAGATGCAATAGAGAGTAAAAACCTTTTTAGCCCCAAATTTGACACTCAAAGGAAAAGGATTGTTTGTTATGGCAGCATGGATTATGATAGGGTTAAATAATAATTAGGGGTAAGCTTGATTTCAAATAAAGCTTTTCAACCCTACCTTAAAATCTTCACTTCTTCTTCTAAATGAATGCCGTATTCTTGTAACACTCTAGTTTTAGCGAGTTCTATCAAATCCAGGGCTTCTTCAAATTCTGCGCCCCCCAAATTCACCAAAAAATTCGCATGCTCTTTAGCAAAGCCCACTCTTTTTAAGCGATAACCCCTTAAGCCCACGCCCTCTAAAAGCCTGCCCGCATAATCGTTAGGCGGGTTTTTGAAACAGCTCCCAAAATTAGGCAATTTGGGGTGGCTTTTGCGCATGCTTTTACACGCTTTTAAAACTTCTTCTCTAAAGCCATGCGTTTTTTTAAACCTCGCTCTTAAAACAACGCCATTGAATTTGCTGCTGCGATAATCTAATCCTAGCGCTCCACGCCCTAGCCATTCATTGTTAATGCAAGCGCTTTCTAAAACGTTTTTGATTTCAAATTCTTTCATGCCGGCATTCATTTTGACTAACGCTCCTAAAGTGCCAGGCAATTGCCCTAAAAACTCCAAACCTCCTAAATCATGCGCTCTAAAATAATTAAAAATTTTAGACGAATTGGCCGCTCCCCCTATTTCAATGCATTCGCCTTTATCGCAAATATAATCGTAGTTTGGGCCTAAAAGGGCGAGATTTTTCGCACTAGGAGCGATTAAAAGGTTGTTCGCTAAGCCTATGATCTGGTGTTCTTGAGAAATTTCATCATCGTTTTCTAAAACGCTCACTCTTAAAGGCGTGCCGATTTTCACGCTGCTGTAACGAGAAAAATCAATGGTTTTTTCTAGCATTTTCTAGCCTATGATTTTAGGAATGAGCTTGATTAAGGTTTTGGTGTAATCTAAAAGCATGTTAGTCATCCACGGCATGGTTAAAATCAGCACCCCAATCACGGCTAAAATCTTAGGCACAAAAGACAAGGTCATTTCATTGATTTGAGTGGTCGCTTGAAAAATGCTCACTAATAGCCCCACCACCAAGCCCGCTAGTAATACCGGTAAAGAAATCATCAAAGTGATTTTATAAGTCTCAATGGCGAGCTTCATGAGTTGTGATTCCATAACATTCCTTTTATCTTAAGATTTCTTCTAATTGCTGAAAGCTTTGTTCAAAAGGCTGCAAAGCGTTTTCATCTTGTGCTAAAAACTGCTCCATTAAAGCCTTTTTCTTAATCGCTTCATCAAGCTCTTTATCGTTCCCCATTTGATAAGATCCGATGCGAATGAGCATTTCATTTTCTTTCAATAACGCATACAAACGGCGGAATTTTCTCGCGCAAAGGTTTTGAGACTCGCTGATGATGTCTTTAGCCACCCTTGATGCGGAGTTTAAAATATTAATAGGCGGGTAGATCCCATAATCGGTTAATTCCCTGCTTAAGACGATATGCCCGTCTAAAATACTCCTGGCTTGATCGGCTATGGGATCGCTCAAATCATCGCCCTCTACTAGCACGCTAAAAAAAGCCGTGATGCTCCCCTTATTTTCTTCCTTACCTGCCCTCTCCATTAATTGAGGCAATAAGGAAAGCGCGGATGGGGGGTAGCCTTTGGAAGTGGGCGGTTCGCCTAAGGCTAAACCGATTTCTCTTTGAGCCATAGCGAAACGAGTCACTGAATCCATGATGAATAACACGTCTAGCCCTTGATTTTTAAAATACTCCGCCACGCTCATCGCACAAAAGGCCCCGTATTTGCGCATCAAAGGGCTATCATCGCTCGTAGCGACCACCAACACGCAAGAGCTTAAATCCCCTTTTAAGTTTTTCTCTATAAATTCAGGGATTTCTCTGCCCCTTTCCCCAATCAAAGCGATCACTTTAATGGGCGCTAAGCAACCCCTAGTGATCATGCCCATTAGCGTGGATTTACCCACCCCAGAGCCGGCAAAAATGCCCAGTTTTTGCCCCTTACCGCAAGTCAAAAGCCCATCAATGCTCTTCACCCCCACGCTAAAAACCTCATCAATCAAGCCTCTTTTTAAAGGGGCTATAGGCGTTGTGATCACGGGCGCTAATCGTTCATAATCCAATGCCCCCTTATTGTCAATGACTTGCCCTAAAGGGTTAAGCACCCTCCCTAAAAGATTACGGCCCACAGGAAAATTCAACCCCTCTTTTAAAAACAGCACCTTATCGCCAGCCCTAGCCCCCTCTATAAAGTTAAAGGGCGTGAAACCAAACTGCTCTTTTTCTGCCACCACCACCATGCCCACGCATTCAGTTCCATCGCTTTTTTCAATCTTCACCACATCGCCCACAGACGGGTCAAAGCCATCCGCATAGACGATATTGGGCATGATTTTTTTCACGCTCCCGTAGCGAGGCGATAGGTCAAAATGCTGATTCAAGCGGTTTTTTAAGGATTTTAGGGGCATTTAAAGCTCTTTAGTCCATAAGACTTCAGCGATTTGGCGCTCATTGTTGATCCTATTGACATGCACGATCACATCAATCGCGCTCTTAAAATACGCCCGCATCAAATCCTTATCCAAAGAATGCGTATAACGCATGCTTAAATTCAGCGAAAGGGCTTCTAAAGTGTTTTGAGCGCTATTAGCGTGAATGGTTGAGAGCATGCCCTTATGCCCGGTATTCCCTAAACGCAAAAAGAGCGCCGCATTCCTAGTATCAATCTCGCCCACAATGAGCCTATCCGGGTTTAAACGCATGGCCATATTGAGAGCGTCTTCATAATTAAAGCGCGTGTTTTCTTGCTTGCCCACTAAAAGCCCCACGCAATTACTAAACGCTTTTAAATCCAATTCTTGGCTGTCTTCAACGCTCACCACCCTTTCGTCTTTATTGACGCAGTCTAAAAGAGCGTTTAATAGGCTTGTTTTACCGCTTGAAGTCTCCCCGCTAATGAGAATGTTATGCCCTTTGAGCGCTAAATCTTTCAAACCTTTTGGATCGCTTGCTTTGAAAGTGAAATCCTCTAAACTCAAGGGCTTAAGCCTAGGCACACGGATATTGAGCGTGATTTGATTGTTCGTAGTGATGCTAAAGTGATTCGCGCTCACCCTATAGCGCGTGAAAGGGATGGAGCAATTTAAAGTGGGGTGCTCTTCATCAAAAAACAACCCTCTAAAACCAGCCAATTGCTCGCAAAACCTCAGCAAAAACGCCTTATCAAAAAGCGCATGCCCTCTTTTTTCTCGGGTGTTATTGACTTTATAAAGCCAAAGCTCCTGCTCGGTATTCATCATCAGCTCGGTGATCCCGCTTTCCAAAAAAGGGGTAAAATGGCCGATTAGGGCTTGTAAAACTCTATGGGTTTGTAAAGTTTCCAAAAGCCCTATCCTTTTATCATCGCTCTTTTAAAACCTGTTCGCAACGCTTGCAAGGGGTGTTTTCTAGCTCGCTTTTAAAACGCCAACACCTAGGGCATTTATAAAAGGGGGCTTTAAAGAGCGTGAATGCTGGCGTTTCGCTCAATTTTTCTTTTGCAAGCCCCACAAAGCTCACCATCAGCAATTCTTCTACTAAATTTTCACGCAACGCTTTTTCTTTCACTTCAATAGCGCATTCCAACGAATTTTTGATCACGCCTTCTTTTTTCAATCGGTCTAACTCTTCATTAAAAGCAGAACGCAAGGCTAAAACGGCTTCAAAATTTTCTGGTTTTTTACATTCTTTAAGGTGGAGTTTTTCTAAAATATTAATGTCTTTTAAATCAAACACATCTTTGGCTTGCAAAAACGTGCACAGCGCTTGGCTATGCCCTAAAACCTCTTCAATCGTGTGGGTTAAAATGGGGGCTAAAAAGTAGCATAATTTGCTAGCCACAGCGAGTAAGACCATCTGAATGGCTTGGCGTTTTTCATTATTTTTGCTATCGCAATACAAACTATCCTTACAAGCGTCTAAATAAATCCCGCTCAATTCATTGGTAACAAACGCCATTAAAATATTCAAGCCTTTCACAAAGTCATGCTCTTCAAACGCACTATTGACTCCGGTGCTTGTTGTTTCTAAAGCCTCTAATATAAAATGATCTAAAGGGCTGAAGTCATGGGGGCGTTCTAAATTTTTGAGATCCATATCGCTAAAATTGGCGAGTAAGAATTTTAGGGTGTTGCGGAATTTTTTATAATGCTGTTCTGTTTGAATGAAAAAGGTTTGAGAAACCCTCAAATCGTTTTGATAGTCATTAAACGCTACCCACAAACGCACCACATCGCTCCCATGCTTTTTGAGCAAGTTGTCCAAAGACACCACATTGCCCTTAGATTTGCTCATTTTCTCACCCTTTTCATCGACGATAAAGCCATGCGTAATAACCTTTTTAAAAGGGGCTTGATTGTTTAAAATACAACCGATTAAAAGCGAGCTTTGAAACCACCCCCTATGCTGATCGCTCCCTTCTAAAACCACATCGCTAGGGCTTTGCCCCTTTTCTCCATGATAATCTTCTAAAACCGCCTTAAAGGTGCTACCGCTATCAAACCACACGTCTAAAATGTGCATGACTTTTTCGTAATGCTTGGCGTTATCTTGATAGCTAGGGGGCAATAAATCTTTCACGCTAGACTCCCACCACACATCACAGCCTTTTTTCTCAAAAAAATTCGCCACATGCTCTAAAACTTCGCTTTCAAAACAAGGCTTATTCGCACGTTTGTCTATGAAAAAGGCCAATGGCACGCCCCATTTTCTTTGCCGGCTCAAGCACCAATCAGGGCGGTTTTCTATCATGGTTTTTAGGCGGTTTTTCCCGCTACTTGGCACAAATTCCACCTTTTCAATCGCACTCAAAGCCACTTCTCTTAAGGTTTTTTGAGAGCCGTCATTTTGGATAAAAGGCTCATCCATTAAAATAAACCATTGCGTGGTCGCTCTGTAAATCACAGGCTTGTGCGTCCTCCAACAATGCGGGTAGGAATGCTCAATCTCTTGCTCTAGCAATAAAGAATCGCCCAATTGCTCTATAATGCGTTTTTGAGCCTTAAAAACATGCTCGCCCAGATAGCTTTCATCTAATAATTTCTTATGGATAATGCCCTCATCATAGCAACCCTTTTCATCTACAGACATTAACACTTCTAAATGGTATCTTAAGCCCAAATAATAGTCCTCTTCACCATGCCCGGGCGCGGTATGCACGGCTCCTGTACCATCTTCTAAACCGACATGCTCTCCTAGAGTGATTAGGGAATCTCTTTGGTTTAAAGGATTGAGCGCTTTCAAGTATTCTAAATCATTAGCGTTAAATTCATGCGTGATCGCATTATCCACCACCCCTAAAGCGGCTAATTTTTCATGCAAGGCTTTAGCGACTAAATAGCCTTTTTGGGTGAGCGCATAAACAGCGTCTTTTTTCAAAGCGATCGCCACATTCGCATACAAAGTCCAAGGCGTGGTCGTCCAAATCACTAGGCTTGCTTTTTTAACCTTTAATTTTTCTAAACTCTCTTTTTTCAAACCAAACGCCACGAAAATGGAGGGCGATTTTTTCATCTTGTATTCCACTTCAGCTTCCGCTAAAGCGCTCTCGCATGCATAACTCCAATAAATAGGCTTATGGCGCTCTTTCAAAAGCCCTTTTTTAGCCACTTCCACTAAAGCCCTATAAATGCTCGCTTCAAATTTAAAATCCATGGTTTTATAAGGATCTTCAAAATCCCCCAAAACGCCTAATTGCAAAAATTCATTCTTTTGGATTTCTAAAAATTTCTTCGCATGATCTCGGCATTTTTCTCTAAACAGCGTGGGGTTTTCTAGGCTCGTTTTTTCTTTTTCTAATCGCTCTAAAATTTGCTGCTCAATGGGCAAGCCATGGCAATCCCAACCGGGCGTGTAATAGATTTTCTTCCCTTTAAAATATTCTCTTTTAACGACAATGTCTTTTAAAATTTTGTTTAAGGCATGCCCTAAATGCAAATGCCCGTTCGCATAAGGCGGCCCGTCATGCAAGGTGAAATCCCCATGGTTATCTTTCCTAGCTTGCATGCGTTTAAACGCTTGTTGCTCTTGCCATTTAGCGTAAGTTTTAGGCTCATTAACGCTCAAATTCCCTTTCATAGAAAAGGTGGTTGCGTTTAAGTTTAGGGTGTCTTTGTATTCTTTCATGGATTATTCCTTTTATTAATGTTTTGCTTTATTGATCTTTTGCCTTATTGATCTTTTACTTTAGGAGCGATATAAAGGTGTGTGTCTTTTCGCGGCACATTTTTTAAAGTGGGGATTTGTAAAATCGTGTATTCTTCTATCCCCTTTAAATAGTGCAAGCTAATCACATCGCCTATTTTCACTTCTTTACCAGCCTTAGTGCAACTCCCATTGAGCCACACCGCCCCTACATTGCACATATCTGTCGCTAAAACGCGCCGTTTCACTAAACCCACTGATTGTAAAAATTTGTCTATTCGCATGCGTTTATTTTACCCTATTCTTTAAGTTTTTATCCATAACTTATAAGGGTTTTAGTTTTAGCATGTTAGCATTCAGCCACCACTCTTTTTAAGGAATTTGTTTGAAGTTTCAAATTGTGATTTTGTTAGCCGCTCTTTTATTAGCCTCTTGTTTGCCCCCTAAGGGCCATCATTCTGGTTTGGTGAACATGTATATCGCGCATCAAGGCCAAAGCGTGCGCACTTATTGGCGCAAAGTGGATAGAGAAATTATCGCCAAACACAATGAAACGCTTGAAAAAAACCCTAAAGCAAAGCTCAAAGACCCTAGAGGGCCTTTATTCATGCTAGGGAGTGAGCGCTTCATGCTTTTATGGAAAAACCGCTACGCTTTAGCCAAAGTCCAATCCTTCAGGCTAGAGCCTGGGTTTTATTACTTGGATTCTTTTAGCGTGGAAACTCAAAAAGGCATCTTACAGAGCGCCCCCGGCTATTCATACACCAAAAATGGCTATGATTTCAAAAACAACCGCCCCTTTTTCCTGGCCTTTGAAGTCAAACCTGACAGCCAAATCATTCTCCCTAGCGTGGAATTGAGCCTGATTAAAACCCCTAGAGGCTTTTTAGGGGTGTTCTTGTTTGACAATAACGAAAAGGGGGCTAATACCCAATGGGTTGAGGGGAGTTTGAATTTAAAGCTTAAAAACGCTTCTTTTAAAGACGCATGGGGGTTGGAACGATAAAGCATGAAGCGATCGCTCGCTTTTCGTAAGCTCTTTATGATTAGATTGTAAAAAACGCTTTAAGCATTTTTTATATTTTGCTATCCCTATCCAATTGGAACAAAGCCATTAATTTTTTAAAACCGATAAACATAATCCGCGCTATAAGTAACATAGCTTTCAAAAATGCCCCTAGGGATTTTTGCTTGTAAAACCCTCACGCTTTCGCAAGTCTTTAGCTTCTTTAAAGAACAACTAGGAGCGTCGTCATGGATGCTCGCGCTCAATTCTAGCGTGTGGCGCTTATCGCCCATTCTTAGCCCTAACGAGCCATAGCCCTGAAATTGCGCTAATTGTGCTAATATATTACCAAAATCTTTAAGAACCTTGGCTGTTACGCTCTCACCCCCTAGCCCAACCCCTATAAAATAACCGATGAAAAATTTCTCATTTTCATACACATTGTGTAAAAAATCCATAAAAAAGCTGTAAGTTGACATTGTTATAATACCACCATTAAAAATAGAAACAGGACTTATTATGCCCATAGGCACTCCAAATAAGTATTGTTGGTATTTATCTTTTTCCATGTAATTACCCGCTTTATAGGAATATTGGAACCCTCCCCTAACGCCAAAACCCATTTTTTTAATCTTAACAGGAGCGGCATACTGATACCCCACCTTAAAATTAAAGCCGTTTAAGATTGTGCTGGGATCTTTTCTTTCTAAGGGTCTTCCACCCAAGAAGTGAGGCAGCAAAACAAAACTATCTTTATAAGCTAAATTCCATGAAAACATCCCGCTATAGCCAAGACCGGCAAAAAAAGCGCTTTTATCCGCTCTTTGATGTTTAGCCTTAGTTTTTTCTTTCGCTAAAGCTTCTTGAACCTTCTTTCCAACGAGTTTATTAAGCGCGTTCTCATCTATAGCGTGGCTAAGATTAAACCCTAGCATAGAATAAAAAGCTAAAAATAAAAATTTGGTTTTTAAAAAATGGGGGTAACTTGCTTATTCTTTTCTCGATTGAAAAATTGTTTTAATATTTTGAATGTTGTAAAACATTGAAGCTTAAATTAAAAGTCTTAGCAATATTATTGGATAAAAATTACTTTTTATAAGCATTGATGAGTATTTTTAACATTAATGAGCGTTTGTAAAAATAAAAATCAAGCGTGTTGCGGTGGTTGGATTGGATTTAATGGGTTTGATTAGAATGGGTTAGAATGGAATGATTGTATCTTAAAATCAAAACCAGAGACAACCCTAGTCAAGTTGCCCCTAGCCACACCGATATTACTCGTGATGCCCGTGGCAACAACCTTCTTCTTGATGATGACTGTCGCTAGTGCTACAACAACCTTCTTCATGATGAGAGCTGTGGTGGTGATGGTGGTGTTCACCGCCATGATAGTGGTGGTGGTGTGTGTGGTGGTGATGGTGGTGGTGCCCGCCGTGTTGTTCTTCATGGTGTGCCATGATGACTCCTTTGATTAAAAATTTAAATTCTAGCTCACTGGCTAGGACTTTATTCTACAATATAAAATCTAATTAATTGTTAATGAAAGAAAATTTAGCGCTAATTTTTAATCCATATCCCCTAAATTTTGAAAAAAGAGTTTTCAAATTTGCTGAGAGAGTTTTTTCTCTCTCAATTGCCCGCAAGCCGCTTCAATATCCAAAGCTTTAGACTCTCTAATGGTACATAATAAGCCTTTGGAGTTTAAAAAATCCGCAAACATTCTAGCGCTCTCTAAACTAGGACGCTCAAACTTAGAGCCTTCATGCGGGTTGAATAAGATCAAATTCACTTTGGATTTAATGCCGTTTAAAAGTTTTAAAAGTTTTTTAGCACAATCCAGGCTATCGTTTAGATCTTTGATCAAAAGGTATTCAAACATCACTCTTTTGCGCTGCTCTAAAGGCCATTTTTTCACTTCATTCAAAACGCATTCAATGTTGTATTTTTTATTCAAGGGCATTAAAGATGAGCGCGTTTTGTCATCTACGGCGTGTAAGGATATGGCTAGTTGCACGCCTAAATTTTTGCCCGCTAAAATGGGGATTTTATCGGCTACGCCACTCGTGGAAATGGTGATTCGTTTAGGCGAAATTTGCATGCCGGTATTAAAAATCTCAACCGCTTTACACACCTCATCTAAATTATTCAAAGGCTCGCCCATTCCCATAAAAACAATGTTGAGCGCTTTTTCAATGGGGAGGTTGTTGTCTTCTTTAATGAGTAGGGCTTGCTGGATAATCTCGCTCGCTTTTAAGTTTCTTACAAAACCGCCTTTTTGAGTGAAACAAAACGCGCAACCCACTTGACAGCCGATTTGACAAGACACGCATACGGTGTATTTTTCCCCCTCTAAAATAGCGTTCGTCTCTTTGTCAATCTTTTTATCTTTCATTTTCAACAACACCGCTTCAAAAGTGTGGTTATCTCTTAAAGATTTAAAAAGGTATTTTTTAGAGCCATCAACACTCTCCCTCACATGCGTGATTTCTATCGTGCGCAAAGTAAATTCTTGCTCTAAATAAGCGATAAAATCTTTTGAAAAATTATTTTGCATGTCTTTAAAGCTTGTTTTATACTTCGCATAGAGCCACAAATAAAGCTGTTTGGCCCTAAAACTCGGTTTTAAAAGCTGACTCAATTCATCTAAAGTGAAATCATAAATGCTAGCTTTCATGCTTTAAGCCCTAATTCTAAAAGTTGGTGCAAGTGCAAAACCCCTAAAACCTTATTGCAATCATCTACGCACACCAAAAGCTGGATCTTATGGCGTTCTAAAAATTCTAACGCTTCTAAAAGAAGAGCGTCCAAATTCTTAAAGCTTTTAGGCTTTAAAGTGGCAAAATGCCTCACTTCGCTTTCCAAACTAAGCCCTTTTAGTAACGCTCTGCGGACATCGCCATCGCTTAACACCCCTACAAGCTCGTTAGCCTCATTGACTAAAATCGCGCTGCCTAGGCGTTTTTCACTCATTTCTATGAGCGCATCTTTAAAACTTGTGCTAGGAGCGATTAGGGGGAGGTTCGTGGTTTGCAATAAATCTTTAACCTTGACAAAAAGCTTTTTGCCCAAAAGCCCGCCCGGATGAAAGGAAGCAAAATCTTCTTGGCTAAAATTTTTCGCTCGCATCAAGCATGCCATTAAAACATCGCCTAACGCTAGAGTTAGGGTAGTAGAAGTCGTTGGAGCGGTGTTAATGGGGCAAGCTTCTTTTTTAATTTTCAAGCTCAAATAATAATCGCCGAGTTTAGAGAGCGAGCTAGTAGGGCTTTTAGTGAAAGTGATGATTTTATGGCTTAAGCGTTTTAAATGGCTCACCAGATTCAACAATTCTAAAGACTCGCCCCCATAGCTAATCATTAAGATCACATCGTTTTTTTCCACCATGCCCAAATCCCCATGCATGGCTTCTGTAGGGTGTAAAAACGCGCTCCTGTTACCGGTGCTTAACATAGAAGCCGCGATTTTTTGTGCCACTAAAGCGCTCTTACCCACGCCCACGATCACAAGCTTACCCCCTTTTTCTTGGCTTTCTAAAATGAGCTTGACAATCGCTTCTAAATCGTTAGGTTTTTGGAATTGCTTAACGCTTTCTAAAAGCGCGCTCGCTTCATCTTTTAAGACTTGTATAGCGGTAGCGTTACAATCAAAAAGCATGGGCATGACAAATGATAGCCGGGTATTTTCTAAACTTTTTAAAGAGCGCTTTTCTGATGAAATTACGAGTGTGATCTTCTAGTTTTTTAGAGTTATTCAAAATTTCGGCGTTGCTGGATTTTAATAACATTTCTAAGCCCCCTTGAATTTCTTTGATCAAATGCTTTTCATCTTTAAAGCCCACAAGCCCTAAACTAGAAAACTGAGAGCTTTCTAAAAGCACTTGTTTGTTTTTATTCACAAAAATCGTAGCCACAAACACCCCAGTGCTAGCGACTTCTTCTCTTTGTTGGACGATGCTAGTGTCAATACTCAAATTGCTTTGGTTATCCACATAGCTTTTACCGCTTTTAATCGTGCCGACTTTTTTAATGAACGCAGGGCCAACTTCCACTTGATCGCCATCTTCCATTAAATAGATATTTTTTTCAGGCACCCCGCAAGAAATAGCGGTTTGCTTGTGGCGCGCGACATGGTTGTATTCCCCATGCACGGGTAAGAAAAACTTAGGCTTAATGAGTCTTAACATGAGCTTTTGCTCTTCTTGGGCGGCATGCCCGCTCACATGGATATTGTCAAATTCTTGATAAGCCACTTTAGCTTCTTTTTTGATTAAAAAATTCAATACCGCTGAAACGCTCGCTTCATTGCCAGGAATGGCTTTAGCGGAGATGATGACTAAATCGTTGGGTTTGATAGAAATGTGGCGGTGTTCATCAGTCGCCATGCGATAAAGCGCGCTCATGGTTTCGCCTTGTGAGCCGGTCGTTACGATTAAGACTTCATTATCTGGGTATTTAGCGACTTCATTGGCTTCAATAAAAGATTGATAAGGCAAATGGATATAGCCTAATTCTCTGGCGATGTCTAGGTTTTTTTCCATAGAGCGCCCGATCACAGCGATCTTGCGGTTGTATTTAATGCCGTATTGGATGGCTTGATACACCCGGTGGATATTGCTAGAGAATGTGCTCATAATCACCCTCCCTTGCGCTTCTTTAAAAAGCGTGTCAAAAGCCGGCGCTATGGTGCTTTCACTCGGTGTAGTCCCGGATTTATGGGAGTTAGTAGAATCGCTTAAAAGAAGCATCACCCCCTTTTCGCCATAGTGCGCCAAACGATACAAATCCGTGGGCAAATTATCCACTGGGGTGTGATCGATTTTAAAATCGCCGGTGTGGACGATCGTTCCGGCTTTAGTTTGGATCGCTAAAGCGCTGCTGTCAATGATAGAATGCGTGATGTGGATCCATTCAATGATAAATTCGCCCACGCTAATGGGGCAACGCTTTTCTACGATTTTAAAATACGAGCGGTATTTTTTCAAACCATGTTCATCAAATTTGCTCCCAATCAGCCCCAAACTCAAAGGCGTGCCATAAAGGGGGAATTGCAACTCTTTAAACAAATAAGGCGTGGCCCCTATGTGATCTTCATGGGCATGGGTGATGATAATACCGGCGATTTTGTCCTTGATTTGGTGCAAGTAGGAAAAATCCGGGATTAAAATATCCACGCCAAAAAGCCCTTCTTTAGGGAAGCTCATGCCCGCATCAATCACGATCGCGCTCTTTGGGGTTTCAATGACCATCATGTTCCCCCCAATCTCGCCCAAGCCCCCTAAAGGCGTGATTTTAACGCTCGCTTTAGAGTTTAAATTCATCTTATAATGCGGGTTTAAATGCTCCACTTGGATCTTGTTATTCGCTTCAACGCCCTTTTTGAGCTCCTTATGAAAGCCTAAAGTCCCTCTCTCGTTCACATGCAAAATTTCCGTAACGCCCTCTACTTTGTTGCTATCCAATTCTTCTTTGGCGTAATTTCGTGTTTTTTGAGGGGTGTGTTTAGGTTTGTGGTGGTTGTTTGGTTTTTTGTTGGGGCGATGCTCTTTTTTATGGTGTGAAGGCGCTTCATGGTGTGAAGACTCTGCGTTTTTTTGCGCGTTTTCTCTGAAACGCTTTTTGCGGTTGGTGAAGCGTTCAAACGCCCCGGCTCGCGTCTCATCAGCTTTTGAATTTTCACTGCTGTTTTCATGGTTTTCATGATTTTCATAATGGTTGTTATCCGTCATGACTTTTATTCCTTTATAGTAATTTTTTAAAAAGGCATTAGCCTTTTAAAAGGTAATTTAAGAGCTTGAGATAATCTTTTATCTCAGACGCCCTCACGCTTGTTGGTTGGTTTTCTAACGCTAAAAAATCTAACACCTTATCAAGCTTTTCTCTATAAGAAACGCTTTTTTTAAGATTGTTTGAAAGCGTCTTCCTGGGAGATGAGAAACAAGCTTTCAAAAAATCTTCTAACGTTTCAAACCCTTTTTGTAGGGCTTCTTCAAAAAATGGCGCTTGGGCTAATGAAGCTAACGCCTTTTCTTTCAGCGGCTCTTTGATCACTTCAAACACGCTAGAAAACACCTTTGGAGGCGGGCTAAACGCGCTAGGCGGCACATCAAACAAAAGGGTAGCGTCCCCTATGGCGTGAGTTAAAACGCTTAAGGCGTTCTGGGAATCTTTAGCGCAAAACTTGAGCGCCACTTCCTTTTGCGTCATCACCAATAAGCCCCTGCATTTAGGGTCTTTGAGCGCGTTTAAAACAAGCCTGGTAGCGATATAATAAGGCAAATTAGAAATCAAAAAATAAGGCTCTTCTTCTTTTAAAAAAAGAGCGTCCTTTTCCACTAATTCCAACTCAAAAGGCTTTTTTTGCACCTTTAATTTTGATCGCATTTTCTCGCACAAACCGCTGTCTATCTCATAAGTCTTTAAAGGATAGCGATCCAACAACTTGAGAGTCAAATCCCCTAGCCCCACGCCGATTTCAATCAATCTTAACGAATTTAAGGGGGGCAAAGCGCTAACAATGCGATCTAAAAACGACTCGTCCGTTAAAAAATGCTGTCCTAAAGACTTTTTAACTACTACCATAAGCACGTTTTTAATTCCTAGTATTATACCTTAAAAAGGGGATTTGTATTCCCTTTTTAATGCAACTTCTTTTATTATAGCTTTTTTCATCCAAAGATGTTGGTAGTTTTGACAACAGGAGCGCTTGAATTGGCGCTCGTATTAAAAATTAGTATTAAAATCTTTTTCGTTAATAATTGGTTAGATTTTGCATTATAAAATGAAATCCTAGCCAATGAGCTAGAATTTAAATTTCAATTAAAGGAGTCATCATGGCACACCATGAACAACAGCAACAACAGGCTAACAGCCAACACCACCACCATCACCATGCACACCACCACCATTACTACGGCGGTGAACACCACCATCATAACGCGCAACAACACGCTGAACAACAAGCAGAGCAACACGCTCAACAACAGCAACAACAACAAGCACACCAACAAAACCAACAATATTGATTGGGGCGTTTATAGGGGCGGCCTTAGGGCTACTCCTAGCTTTTAACTCTTTCTTTTAACCCAATAAATTTATCCATTTAAACTAGCCCTTTTAACTCCATTAGATTTTTAAACTTTTAAAATTCCTCTTTTCATTATTTTTTATTCTTAAATGGCTTTGTTTTCTGTCACATAAAAATAAGCTTTATTCATTGAGAGTCATAATGGGGCGTGAACTCATGATTTGGCATGCATATTTTAGTGCGATCTAGGGGTGTTTTAAGGGGTTTGTTGTAAAATCTCATCACGCCCCATAGTTGCATTATGGGGCAAATCACGGTTAAAAGGGTTTATCATGCGAAGAAAACATGGTAAAAACTCTTGGTTAGTATTATACATTAAA
>NZ_MVVH01000015.1:0-22649 GCF_003636935.1 Helicobacter pylori | reverse complement strand
ATATCGCTAAATACACCAGATTAGTGGAGCAAAAACCTCCTTACCCACGACTAGAATACCTGCAAGCTTTAAAATTGGATCATAAAATTCTAATAGATGATTTAGCTAAAATGAGCAAAGACAGAGACTATAAGCCTGTGTTCAACCCTAAATCTAAAGAAGTCTTAAAGAATTTGAACGCTGAAAAAAGAGCGAGTTTAGAGAATGAGAGGGAAGAGGTAAAAGAGCAAGCCAACCAAGAAGCGCATAGGCCAATGAAAAAAGCGGCTAATGATGATTACGACATGGGAATGTGAGTTCCACTAATGCTTTCAATAACATGTATTTAAATAATGTTATTGAATTTGGCGTAACGCCTTTTAATATTATTTTCCCTAAACTTTCCCCTTTTTAGAAACACCCTAAAAAACCACCACTAATAAAATACTGCTAACCATTACAAAAAGAACTAACAGATAACATAAATATTTACAATAAAATAGTATTAAGTTTTTCTATTTTATATACTTTTAAGCTATTTATCTTTAAAATATGTTTAACAAAATGATAAAGGAATAAGCGATGATAATCACCATAGTTAACGAAAAAGGGGGGAGCGGTAAATCCACTCTGTGCTTGAACTTGTGCGTTCAATTATTGCTAGACAAGAAAGATATTGCCGCATTAGACACTGATAGCCAAAAGAGTTTGGAAGTGTTTAACAATATTAGAAGTGAAACGAGTTTGCCCAATTTCACGCTCTTTAATCGCACAGGCAATATCACAGACACCTTAAAACAGATGACGGATAAATACGAATACATCCTTATTGACACTAAGGGCGAACATTCCAAAGAAAGCCAAAGGGCTATGCTATTGAGCGATTGGGTGCTAATACCCACCACGCCAAGCCAACTAGACACAGCGGTGTTATTAGACATGCTAGAAAGGATTAAAGACATCCAAGCGTTGAATGAAAACTTGAAAGCTTGTATTGTGATGAACCGCATCCCTACTATCCCCACTCTTAAAGAGAAAAAAGCTCTCATTGATTTTATCAACCAAAATAACGCTAATGAAAGCGTGTTTTTAATGGATAATCTATTAAGCGAAAGGATAGCTTATAAGCGTTCGGTGAGTGAAGGTATGGGTGTGATGGAATACAATGACAATAAGGCTAAAAACGAATGGTCTCAATTCTATGATGAATTGAGCGGGTATTTAGGGGGTAAAAAATGAAAGGGTAGAATTAGTTTAATTCTAAATAACGCTTAATTGTGTTATGATATTAAAAACAATCTACTTTAAAGGATAAACATGGAATTTAAAAACACTAAAAAAGACAGGCTGAGCGATTTAGAAAACCGCTTTGAGAATGCCAACAAGCATGAAACAAACCAACATGAAAAAGAAGACAGGAAAAAAGCCCACACGCTCTATATTTCAGAGAAAGTGATGAATAGCGTAGAAGAGTATTTGAATGAATTTGGAGCGTTCAGGGAAAACAAAAGCGTGTTTGTTCAAGACGCTATTGTTTTTTATTTAGAACACAAGAAAAAAGAAATGAAGCAAATGCTTTTAGATAAGGCGAGTAAGTTGTGATTTTACTGTGTTTTTATATCAATTTTCATACCAAAAGGAACTTAAATGGAAAAAACAAGACTTTTAAAGTTGAGAGCGTTGAGTTTGGCATGTTTAATGGGCTTAGGCGTGAGCGGGTGTGCGTTTGTAGATAAGCAAATTTTAAACGACCACTTGACTAAGGCTAAAAATAACCCAAAATACGATTGCCAAAAAGAAATGTGGTCCTTCCCTAAAAAATACAATGGAATAGAGCAATGCTTAAAGGCTCAAGAAGAGCTTATTGAACCAATCATCACTAAAAAGATTGATCAGTATCAATGCGGTGATTTCACTAATGAAGGCTTAAAAAATAAGTGCTTTAAAAGAAACGATGCCTATTTAAACACTCTCTTAACGCCCATCATTCAAAAACAAGAGCGTCGTTTTAGCTGCTCTGACTTCCATAACCCAGAGCTACAAGAACAATGCAAGGATAAAACTAACGCTTATGAAAAACAAAAAGACCAACAGCAAAGGCTGATCAATCTCGCGCAATTAGAAGCGTTTGAAAAAGAATACACGCAATATAAACCATACATTATCCCTTACTTCACCAAAGAATGCGTTAAAAATTCGCCTAATTTAGCTAATAGGGAAAGACTATGCCAAAAAGAAGTGCATGAAAAATTTCACGACCCTTATTCTAGCTCTAAAGAATTGAGCGTTCAATCGGCTATTTCTTTTTGCATTAAAAAAGTTGATCCAAAATTAGAAAAAGCCGCTCTGATGAATGGCGTTTTTATAAGCCCTTATAAAAAATCCACCCATTGCCAAAGAACGCATTTGGAAAACAAGAGCTTGAAAGAAATCGCTTTGGACATGAACCCTAAATTAGAAAAGCAAAGCCCTTTTATTGATGCAAACAAGTTGGCTATGCAATCTGCGGGGTTATTGAGAAAGAATAAAGATGTCTTGATCGCTTTTGCTACAGATATTTGCATGGAGCGTAATGAACATAAGAAAGGAGAGTTTATCAGTCTTAAAGAGAGTTGCACCCAATCGCAAGCCAAACTCTATAACAACAAAGAGCGCTTTGATAAATTCATACAAGATTACCAAAAAGACTTAAAAACTTGCCTTTTAGACACTTCTAACACTAAAGAAGAAGTGGAGCAAAATATTCCACAATGCCAAAAAGAGCAATTGAGGGACGATAACAAAGGCTTCACTTTAGAAGAATTGGTCAAAAAATACGCTAAGTAAAGTTATTGAATTTTATGAATGGTTTTAAAAATCCATTTCATAGTTATTGTTAGAGTTTATGGGTTCATTGGTAGTTTTGTTAAAATCTTTGAGTGGTATTTTTTTGAGTGCGTTTGTGTTTTCTTGCGTATCTTGTGTAACGGCTGTGATTTGATGGTTATTTTGCAAGTTTTCTAAAGCTATGCTTGCGCTTTTTGATAAGGTTTTAAAGCATTGTAATTCTTTCTGTAAAAAATTAAGCGATTTTTCACAGCGTTTAATGATTTTATCCTTTTGCCCTCTTTCATAAATGGGCAAATCATTTTCATTAGCTTGCGTTAAAAATTTCAAATCTTTTGATAGTTCCATAGCTCTAGTTTCTAAGAATTCTTTTCGCTTCTTAGCAAAACAATAATTTTCCTCTTCAAGTCTCTTTAAATGTTTTAAAAGATTGAGCCAAACTTGTTTGTCTAACAAATTGTCTTGTGGGTTAGAATTTCTAATATTATCATCTATCTTTTTCATTTCAAACCTAGCAATATTAACAAGTAAAGCGCTATTTTTAAAAAACTTAGCCACTAAAAACATATTGCCTTTATCAGTCAAGCTTAAATTTTGATAATTCATATACCTAAAAAATTCAAAAGCTCTTTGCGAAATGCTATGCCTATCGCTTTTAAAATCTAAAGCAATTTTTTCTAAGTTTTTAACAATATTTTTACTTGTGAAAACTTTGCTCATGCTTTTTAGTTTAGTGTAAAGTTCAAAGCGTTTTTTTGAATGGGATAAATCAGCTTCTAAATCTTTGCTAAATTCTTCCTTTAAGACTTTTAAATCTTTATAATCTTTTTCTAAATCTATAATCTTTTTTTGTGTGGCAAAAAGTTTTTTGGTGGTATAAAGATAATCTTTTATTAAAGGGCTTTTATAAACAGCTAATTTTTGAATTTTTTTATAAGTGTTTTTAGGGGTTAAAGACTCTTTATTTAACCATTTTATTTCTTTAAGTTGTTGGTTAAATTCTTTTTCATTTGTAGGGGGCGTGAAATTTTCTTTTTCCCAATGTGTTTTTTCTAATAGATTTTTTAGGCTATCTAAATGATCAGATAGGGCATTTTCTCTTTTTTTCAAGCTTTCTATTTGAGAAGTCGCGCTACCCAAAACTTTATAAAAATAGTTTTCATGCCTAAAACTCTTATTGTTTCTAGCCTGTGTTTCTAGCACATCTAACTCTGTTTCTATGTCTTTAATCGCCTTATAAATATTAGGCGTGTTAGAATATTGCAATTCGCCTTTTGAGTTGGCAAATAAATAATCTTTAAATGTTTCTCTTAGTGTGTGGTAAAACTCTTTACAGCTGTCTTTAGAATGAAAGCGTAGTTGCTTATTGGTAATTTTGTTAGTTTTGTTGATAATCACATGCGCATGCGGATTGTTTTGGTGTGTATGGAGTTTCATTATAAAAGGGTAATCATAGCCTAGCGTGTTAGTGAGTGTTTGATACACGCTTAATTCCAAAGCTTTTAAATTTTTTTCATTACAATTTTCATCAATGCTAAACACTAGATGTAAAGTGCAATTTTTAACACGGCTCTTATTTTCTAATAATTTTTCAAATTGCTCATTCCATTGCTCTGTTATATCATTATAATTAACTTTACTAAAAAATTCATCTCTCACCAGCTCACCATGTTTAGCGGTATAATCCATCGCCCTTTTTGAATGCAAGCGTGTCATGTTGCCTATATTTTTGATGACCACTTGTTTTTGCGGCTCTCTTAAACGCATAAATTCTTCTTGTGTGAGTTGGGTTAAATTTTTAGCAAACTTTTCTACTTCTTTATAATAGCGTTTAACATAAGTGTATTGTATCTTAAGCGTCTTTTTGGGCTTGATGATCTCATAATCAAAAAGCTCATCGCTTTCCAAATCTTTACTATAACTTTTTTCTAACGCCATTTTATTGTAATTTTATCCTCCCAAAAACTTTGCCGCTTGTTTTAATTTTTAGCTCTTATTCTACATTATTATTCCCCCTTTTTAAAGTGCAGGATAACACTTCAATTCCGTAAAAATTGAAGTCAATTTGACCTTGCAGGTGGCTAAAACAAGCTCTTTTAAGATATTCTTAAATCAAACTTAATCAAAAAAACTTATTTTAAAACTTTCAATTGATTCTTTTCAAACCAATTTTTTACACAAATTATGCTAAAATGAAAACAAGTTGTGCTAACTATCATTTATGAAAGGAGTTCAATATGCCAAATGTTATTACAGATTACTCGCAATACAATGAAAAGCAACTGCACAATTTCTTAAACTCCATTGAAAAACAATTGCTTAAGGCAGAAGGAGATAAAAATAAAGCGATAAAAAAAATCCAAGAGTGTGAATTGCAAGAACAAATGATCAGACAAGTTTTAGCCCAAAAACATTCTCAAGAAAAAGAACCCACACAAAGTTTGTTAAATACGATCGCCTCAAAAGATGACCCAGAATGCGATGTTTCGTTTGGAGACTTCAATGATTTTTTGCAAATAGCAAAACAAGAAAGAGAAAGGCATAATGCTTAAAGTCAGAACTAAGAAAGATTTTCTTAAAGACTTTAATAAGCATATCTTGTCTGGGCGTATTACAGAAAGCGATATTACAAGCGTTGTTGATTGCCTAAAAGAACAAAAACCACTCCAACAAAAATATTGCGACCATGCTTTGAGCGGCAATCTTAAAGGGTTGAGAGAATGCCATGTCAAGCCAAACTTGTTATTGATTTATGAAATCAAAAAACAAGAAAACGAACTTGTTTTGTTGCGTCTAGACACTCATAGCGAGCTATTTAAAAAGTGATCAAACGCTAAAAAATTTATCTACAACAATCCGTGCTAATTTTTAATTCAAGTCGCACTAACTTTAAAATAGAACATGCCAATTTCTAAAAATAAGTTGCGCTAAGCCACACTACAAAAATGTTAATCTTTATTTTAAATCTTACTCATGCAAGTCTGCGCTATAAATCAGCGTATTTCTTTTAATAATAAGGATAAGAAGTTGCAGAAAGCGATTTTCAAAAAGCAATTAAAAAATACTTATACATCCTTTTTTAACGCATCAAACACTTCTTCATTGGGCTTGACTTCCCAGTTAATACGAGAGAGTAATTCTTTGTTTTTGAAATAATAATTCGCTTTTAATTTTAAGGGTTTAGCCTTATGACCGCTCACCAAAATGATCACTTCATCTTTATCAATATTCATAATGTCTTGCGCGCTCAATAAATCCCACGCTTCTTTTCCTATACTAGAAGTCCCTCCAGTAATGAGCTGTCCTTTTTCTGTAGAGTGGCTTCGTGTTTTTCTAGTCATCTTACCGATTTCTTCGCTCACTTGTTTAGCGTATTCTAAATCATCCATTTTGAAAATTACTTTGTAAGCCACGGTGCTATTAACAATTCTTGCATCTTCTTTGCCGTAATATTTTTCAATAAGAGCGTTGGATTGCGTAATAAAAATTAAAACCACACCATAGCTCCTACTTAATGCGGGCATTTCTAACAAAAAAGGCAATTTACCAAAACGCACAAATTCATCTAAAAAGAGATAAACCCTTTCTTCAAATTTCTTTCTCTCTTTCAATAAAAGATTTTTAGCAATACTTTCCAAAAGGATACGGATAAGCGGTGCGAGCGTGTCAATATCTGTTTGAGCGATTTTAATGTAAAGAGTGATATTGTCTTTTCTTAGATCTTCGTATTCAAAACTCATGCTGTCTGTAGCGCTTTTAACTTGATAGCTTGTAAAGACTTGCATAAAACGGCTATAAACTGATTTAATGCTCGCAAACTCTTTATCATTCGCCTTAGCCCATTTGTTCGCTTCGTTTCTAATAATAGGATCTAACATACCCTCTTTCATTATAATATTGCCTTGATTGTCTTTTTCTAAATGATTCACAGAGCCATCATAATTTTTAGGATTTTCTGGGTCAGTATAGACTTGTTCGGCTACTTGTTTATACCATAGCAATTCCACATTAACATTAGGTTTCATTTTTTTGACGCCATTTTCTACTTTAGCCATATAACGCCCATTTTCTTTAACAAAACCATTATCGCTACTTTGACATTCATATAATTCAGTATAAAATCGGCTTTGTGGATTGATTAAGGGGACATAATTTTTTATAGGAGCACTTGCAATTTCAAAAAAGGTGCTAGTGTTATGCACGCACAAATCATAAAGAGCGTAAAAGACAAATAAATTTTTAGCTTGCTGTGTCCAATGGGGGTCTTTATTTGCCCCATCTTCAGCAAAAATAGTATTACCCACTTCATCTACAAGCCTTCGCTTTCGGTTAAAATCTAATTTTTCTACAATGCGTTTGTCAAACGGATTGAATTTAAGCGTGTTATCATTTCCTAAGGGATCAAATACAAAAATTTTATTTTTTAGAACTTGTTGTCTGTAACCAGCCGTTAAATCAAATAACTCCCCTTTAATATCTAACACCACACAAGAGCTAGGCACATTTAAAAGATTAGGCACAGCCACAGCTGCGGTTTTACCACTTCCAGGAGGAGCGATGATTAAAGTAGAAAGCGGAGCATCATAATAAGTAGGCTTAAGCGAATTTAAACCTTTATATAGCCCCACACAAAAACCTTTGTCAAAATTTAAAGTCATAGGATAACTTTTAGAAGACCCTAGCGTAAAGACATCTTTGCAAGCCTTAGGAAGAATTTTAGTGTAATAATCTTTTTGAATGCTATTAAGCTTATGGAATAAATTGCTAGTTTTATCTTTAAATCTATCTTTTAATGTTTTGGACTTTTCTCTCATTTAAAATAATCCTTTTAGATATTTCATAAATAGCGTTAGTTTTACACTTAAAAATCCCCTAAATACAAAGATTAAGACACAAATCACCACTAAAAAGGATAAGATCGTAAAGAAAACCTTAGGTCTTTTCTTGGCAAATTGATAAACTTTATAAAATATACACCCTATAAAAACAGGCAATAGCGTAAAGCTAGAGACAACAAACATTAGAGGTAAAAATAAAATTAAGAACAAGCTCTTAAAAATATTAAAAATATTGTATTCGTATTTAATAATATCTTTCATTTCAGCCCAAACCGCCTTGCCATGGCTATCCATATTGCGCCCATTAAAAAATAAGTAGGCTGTCAAAAATAGCGGTAATAACGCACAAAAGAATGAAAAATAAATCTCAAATTTAAAATGGGGAAAATTATGTAGGTTAAGAATAATTTTTTTTAGATAGTTATAGCTCGCTAAGAAACTAGGAAAATCTAAAAAATAATGCGATACACCTAAAAAGATAAAAGGAATGGCTAAAATAGAGATAATATAGCAATAAGGCTTATAAATTTGCATTTATTCTACTTTGATTTTACTATCTAATAAACTCATAAAATGCATAAAATCATTCTCAAAACTCTCATCTTTCATAAACTCTTCAAACTCCTTTTCGCTTTTAACCCAAACTTCACTAATATATTCCATTAAAAGAGTGAAATTTTCTTTTAGATTTTCTTGCAATATTTTTGCTTGATTTTCATCTTTTAGAAAATGGGGAGCATTAATAATGCTTTGAGAATTTTTAATAATAGACGCCATTTTTTCTAAATAATTTCTAATTAAATCAATATCAGTTTCATTTGTCATAAATTCATCCCTTTTAAATTTTTCTTATCCCCTTTTAAACAATGCGCTACGATGAAAGCGCTTTTTTTGATAGCTAGGTTTAAAATTTTTGTTTTTTCACTCCAAGCTTTCAGTTGCGTTTCAATGTCTTGCAATAAGCCCAAATGGATAACATTTTCTCCTAAAAGTGCCGCATTATTTAAATGGTAAGCAATTTGGTTAAAATTAGAACAAGTCGCATTCAATGAGCTATATAGCATCGCTAAACTGCCTAAAGCGCTTGTGATTTTTTGCTGTTTGTAGAAACTAATTTGGCTATTTAAAATAAGATTTTCTACAATTTTGGTGTAAGACTTGTTGTGCCTAGTTTTTAAATCCTTTAAAATTTGGACACATCTAACATCCAATAAAAATTCCATCCTTTTAGCGCCCTCTTTTTGTTTAGATCTCCTATAAAGTCTTGGATTTTTCATAACATCAACTCCTTTTTAAATTCGCTTTTAACATTTAAAACATCATCAATTATCCTATCACTACCTTTTTTTTTGATTTGGATAACATAGTCCATACCAGTGCAAAAATAATCTAAAAGCGTTTCTTTAGGCGTAGGTTTACCGCCTTTATTCAAGTTTATATTCTGACAAATAGCTATAAAAGCATCTACCACACTATTAGCATGTAAGGTGCTTATCATTCCGCTATGCCCGGTATTTGCTAAACACAAAAATAACGCAGTGTTATGCGTGTCAATTTCGCCTAATAATAATCTATCAGGAGACATTCTCATGGCTGCATTTAAGCCATCTTCATAAGTAAAAAATCCGCTCCCACTTTTATCCACTAAAATATTAATTTGGTCTTCGTTACTGATTTTTGACTCAGGACTATCTTCAATAGTAACCACCCTTTCGTTTTTGGGAATATTTTCAATCAAAGAATTAACAAAGCTAGTCTTACCACTAGCTGTGCCACCACTGATTAAAATATTTTTACCTGCACTTACTAAGCCAAGTAAAAAATCATAGGTAATGTTTTTAGCCAGACATTTCTCACTTAATTTAAAGGCGTTAATTTCAAACTTGAAATTGCTAGGCACTCTGATATTGATAGAAATATTAGAACTAGCAATAATGCTAGGGTGTAATGCGTTAATTCTAATTTGTGTGTAAGGCAAAGAAGTGTTTAACTTAGGCGTTTTTAGAGTGAATTTTTGGTTTCTAAAAATGGCTAATTGCTCACAAAAAACTAACAAATAATCGTTAGTAAATTTTTCATTAAAACACCTCACTTTTTCCTTTGGGCGGTGCAAAAAATACTCTTTTTCTTTATTAAAAACCACTTCATTTAAATTAGGTTGGCTTAAAATAGGCATAAAGTCATCAAGGTAACTTTTTAAAAGATTGGAAATCATTATGGCTCTCCTTGATGATTATCAAAATCCCTTAGCATTTTTCTTTGAAGTTCAATGCGCTCTTTTTCTCTTTTATCTTCTATTCTTTTAGCTAAAGAATAGAGATAGTGGATTTTAGAAAGCCTTTTATTATTATTTTTAATCTCTAGGGTTTTTTCACAATTTTCGTGTTTTTCCAGTAAGTATTCTTGGTAAATTTTATGGCTTGTGAGTTTTAGATTAAATAACTCTTTTTCTAAATCTAGTTTATCTAACTCATTAAGCTCTAGTTTTAATAATTTGTCTAGTTTTTCTTTCATAATTGTTTCCTTAAGTTTTCTAGTTCTTTTAATAAACTATTGAGTTCTTGCTGTTTTTGTTCGCACAACCTATAAGTCTCATCAAATTTTTTTTGGATTTCAACATTTTTGCTCACATAGGAGGCATAAAAATCTAAATCCTTAATTTTAGAATTTCTAGGCTTTTTAGGTTTTTTATCTTTTCTAGGCGCTTCTAAAATGGGTTGCTCTTCATTTAAATGAGCAAGCTTTTTATCGCAATTAAAATTTTCACCAATCATTGTTATAAGTCCTTTCTATATCAAAAATAATTTCAAGAGTTTTCTCGTTTTGGATAATCTTTTTTGAAAAATGCTCTTCGGTATTTAAAATTTCTGAAACCAGTCTTTCAGTAATCCTTGCTTGCATTCTCGATCTTACCTCTTTGGTTTCATGTTCTAGGCGTTTATCCATAACTTTTCTTAATTCCATTTGCGCCTCTACTGCTTTTTTGCAAAGCTCCACATATTCTGCATCTTTGCTTTCTTCTAAAGTGTTCAATAATTCTTCTTCAGGGTTGAGTTCCATTGGCAATCCTTATGTTTAATATTGTATTTTAATTTTACACTATTTAGAATAAAATTATTATTAATAATGCTATTTTGTATCATTGTTTTGCTCCTTTTCTTCATTAAAAAATTTCGCTAAGACTTCATTGTTTTTAGGGATAGGAAACCAAATATCCGTATTAGGACTAATAAAAATATGGCTTCCTTCTCTAATAGTGATAATGGGCTTAATCCTTATTTGCTCTCGCATGATTTGAGCGATAATATTGTTTAGGCTGATACCAGTTTGTCTTGTCATTTGCATCATCATGTAATCTCCAAAATAGTTTTGGTTAAAACCGCCTCTTTTGTTTTTCATCGCTTCGGTAAGACCGCTAGTAAGACCTATGAGTAGCCCATTTGACAAGGTGCTTAAGGATAAAGGAATGCCATAGCGTTCCCAATATTTGTTATGGAGTGTGCCTATCATGCCGTTATAACCCTTGACATCAGCTCCCTTAGCATCGCTTAGTATGATATTGACCCCTTGTGGCGTGATTATCCTGTTCCAAGCAATTTCTAAGCGGTATTCTCCTATTTTGTTATTAGAGTTGTAATAACCTATAGCTCTACTCCCTTTAGGGATCAAAACCGCTCTACCCATCGTTGCGTATATATCGCTCTCCACTTGAGCGACTATTTTACTCCCCCCTATTTCACTGCTAATAGGAGTGATCAGAATGGCTGGGATCATCCTGTCAGCTGTAATCGTTCTTAAAAGTTTGTTTTCGCTGCTTGCTATATTTTTTCTTTTAAAATTTTTAAACCCGCTAGAGCCGTATTCTTTTTCAAATCCTTGTTTTTCTTTGGATTTTGTGTGAGAAACGCTATTTTTTATAGAAATGGGAGGCTGCGTTTCTTTTTGACTGCTAATACGAGACGCTAAAATCACCAGGCGGGATTTTTCTTCTTCGTTAGCGGTATTGTAGTTGAAGGATGGACTTTGTGGTTTAATAAGTGTTTTATTAAAATCCTTAGGCAAATTTGGTAATTTTTGCACTAGCGCATTAAAATCATCTAAATCTTTTTGTGTTTTTTCTATATTCTCATTAACGCTTTTAGTTTCATCGTTTGGTTTCACTTCATTGATAGTATCTATTTTATTCTTAATGCCTTCGTAAGCTTGAAACAAATAAGATGAAGTAGGGAATTTACCTTGAGAAACATTAACAGCTTTTTCTTTGATTTCTTGTTCGTAAAAAAGAAAAAAACCAGCTAATACAATCACAATAATTAAGCCAATTTTTATGATTTTATGCTCTAAAAGTAAAAGAAGTTTTTTCATTTCTTGTTTTCTTTAATCTCTTTAATAGGGTTTGCTTGAATTTGTTTTTGAGTGTTATCCTGCCCCTTTTTATTCTTTTTTAAATCATCAATGGTTTTTGATCTTTCTATGTAGGGGATAGGCACGCAATACTGGGTTTTGATGGTGTGTTTTTTGAGCTTGTTTTTCAAATCTTTTTGCAAAGGCTTGGGAGCTTTTATGATGTTTTTAACCTCTTCTAAAGTCTTAACTTCTTCTTCATTTAAGGCTCGGCATTCTTTGCTTGGAGTTTGGTTTTTGATTTGAGCTAACAACTCCGTTACGCTAATGGCATTTTTAGGTTGAGGCGTAGTGTCTTCAATCAAATGCATGTTATTTCGTTTGGCTTTCATGGCTTCATCTTGCTCTAAAAGCCTTTTTAAACGCATGAAGTCCTTAGACTTTTGGTATTTGCGCTTATCTCTTCTCACGCACACATATTCCTTACCGCTCCTTAAAGTCCATTTTTTAGAAACATCTTCAGCAATAATGTAATTCCCTACCACACGGCTATTGATAGGATTATCATACCCATCTACAACCTTATAGGTGTAAGGAAATTTTGAAAAGGCTTGATCTCTGTCATATCTAAAATAAGTGTATTTGCCATCATCAAAGACATCTAGCGCTTTTATATCAAGCGCATCATCACTGGGTTTTTTATAGAGCCACAAACTCCACCAAGTGCGTTTGTGTTTGGGGTTTTGCAAATAACCACGATTGATTTTAGCTTTTTCAATGAAAATGTGATTGACTTCATCTCCAATTCTTATAAACTTGCCATCATCAATTTCCTTGCTCTCATAATTGATTTTTCTATAGTCAAGCTTTTGTTTGTCTTGTTTATTGGAATTATCTGTTTCTGTTTTAGCCAATTGTTCTTGCTCCCTTTTTTCTAACTCGTTTTTAGACAGAATATTGAGCTTACCGATAGATCTTTTATTAGAGACAAACACTGAAAAATAGCTTTGAAACTTGCTGGTGTAAGTGGTGCTAAACAAGTAAAAAGTATAAATTGTGCCGCTCGCTCCAACTACGGTTAGGTTCGTATCCACCCCTATAAGCAAGGGTTTGATCACTAGCATGTTGGATAAATCGTAATGATCATTAGTGGGGTAAGTGAGTTCAAAACCGCTAGGATCTCCTAAACTCACATAGATAATAGGATCATTATCAAAAATAAAAGTAGTAGTCATCGCATAGCGTAAGCGGATTTTATTGGTGTTGCCTGCCGCATATAAGACATTGAAATTATTGTCTTGCAATTTTCTATTTTTAGAAAAATACACGCTCTGTAAGGCTTTTAAATCCATAAGCTGTTTGGCTTTTTCTTTGTTTTCTTGCTCTTTGAAACTTTCTAAACTATCAGATTTTGCTGGGATAAGATTGTTGTTTTCTTTGCCATGTTCAAAAGAACTTGTAGGATCAGTTGCATTGTTTCTAAAAATATCCTCTTCAGCACTATGTAAAGCGCAATACAAAAATAGCGATAGGGTAAATTTTTTCATTATTGTTCCTTAACATCTTTATACTGGCTCATGTGAGGGTCTTTTTTCTCAGTATGGATAATCCTAGATTTCACACCATCATCTTTGACTTTATTTTTTTCATCCAAGTCTTTTAAAATCGCAATTTCAGTTACATCATAACCTGTAACAATAAAGCCTGTAGGGTTTAAGGGAACAGATTTTGTATCAATTTCAATAGGTTTAAATTCAAAGGTCATAATTATTCTATAACGCTTTAAGCTTTCTAACTTTTCTTTATTAAAAAGTTGTGCGGATATTTCAATATTGGCTTGGGTTTTACTGATTAAAGCGATATTGATAATGCTAATTTTTCGTGTTAGATTTATATTAGTGTAAATGCTATGTTCATAAGAAACAAGTTTTTCAAAAAAATCCCATACTTCAAATGCGCTTTGCAACCTAATGGTTTCGTGGGCTATTTCGTTTTGCTCTTTTATATTTGAAATATTTTCTCTATTATTGACATAAGATGCTACCAATTGTCTCACGAGTGCTTGATTGGCGCGAATGCTCTTGTCTGCTCTTTGGACTATGGCAAAATTTTGTGTAGCGTTTGAAAAGGTTACCAAATAAGGCACTTTTTCTTTTAAGGGCAATAAACATATAATAATAATGGCTTCTATAAGGGCTAGAGCAAAAAAGAACACCGCACTGCTAAAAATCCAATCGCCAATTTTACGCTCTGCTTGAAGAAGCACATCAGCTTCTTTGACTCCATCAAACAGCATAGTGCTTTGTAACATATCACGCTTTTTTAAACCAACTTTTTTTAAAAATCCATTGAGTGTTTTTTCTCTTTGTATCTTTTGTTGCTCTTTGGCTTTAGCTTTGACTTGTTCTTCAAACTCTTCTTCGTTTATTGCTTTAGCCTTAACATATTTTTCCCAATCATCGCCATATTTTTCTTTTAATCTTTCTTCTAAAACCTTAGGCAACTCCCATGCGTTCATGCAAACTTTTTCCATTTTATGCATTAAAGCCTTTTTGTAGATTTTCTAAGTTTGCGCAAGGGCTTTTATACATTTCATATTGTTTATTAGAGCAACCCACAAGAATAATGACTGCATAGCAAATAGATACAAGTTTTAATACCATTACTTATCCTTTTTGGACATTTTTTTACTATGTTCTTCTATAAACTTCATGCACGCAAACTTGTCTTTTTTTATCATATCAGAAGCTTTTATTTGAAGAGTTTTTTCTATGGTTTCTACAAAATTAAGTTGTTTTTCAGTTGGAGGTATCGTTTCTTTTTTTGTAGCAGAAGCGTTGTCATTGCTATTATTTCTATATAAGTTAGAAATTTCTGTGCCTAATTTCTTTTGGATATTTTGCATTAAATCAAGATAAGCGCTTTTACCATCTTTTATAATCACATCTAGCATTTCTTCTAATTTTTTAGTAAAACTATCATCCACTTTAGAAATAGCAATCCATTGTGTTTGGCTATCATTTGAGAAGAAATCAATAATGCTTTTACCAAGAGCTGTGGGCGTGATCTTTCTATTTTTGCCCTCTAATGTGATGTAATTTTTGTTTTTTAAGATCTCAAATACACTTGTATAAGTGCTAGGTCTTCCTATACCATAGGTCTCCATCATTGCAATAAAAGTGCTTTCAGTATAAGGGCTAGGGGATTTAGCTTTTATTTCTTTGATATTGAAATCTAAAATAGGCATTTGAGTTTTTAATTGCAAGCTAGAAAAATCAAGATCGCTTTCAATCTCTTCTTCATCTTTCTTTTCTTCTTCTAAATCTTTAATCGCTTTAAAACCTTTAGATTTGAGTTTGCTAAAACTGCATTTAAAGTTGTGCGTTTTTACTTTAAAGTTTAAAGTTGTGTTTTCATAAATAGCGTTTTTACTTTGAGAACAAATGGTGTTAAAAAAGATAAGCGTATAAACTTTTAAATCATCAATATCTGTAATATTGTGTTCCTCACACACTTTTTTAAGATCTTCATAGCAGTGAGGGTGTGTAATTCTTATAGCCTCATGCGCTTCAGCTTGCGAATTTTTACCAGCCCTATATTCTCTGTATTCATACACGCTAGGATAAATATTTTCAAAAAACGCTTTATGCTCTTGCAAGTATTCTTTACTTAACGCTTCGCTATCGGTGCGAATATAAGTAATCAATCCAGCTTCAAAAAGTTTTTGGGCGTGTTCTTGGATTTGCTTAACGCCCATTTCTAAAATTCTAACCCCATCTTTTAAAAGATTAGAAGTTGTGAAAGGTTTAGGTGGAGCTTTTTCTTTATCTTTTTGCTCTATTGAGTCTAAAAAAGCTAATGGGTTAAGATTATTTTTTAAGTCATTTAAAAAGTTTTGGGCTAATTCTTTAGTCTCAAACACTTTCCTTTTATTCTCTTCTACTAAAGTAATAGAGATTTGAGAACCTAGCGCATCAATAATAGCTTCTATGCTATAACTTAATTTCTCATCAATATTCTTTTGCTCAAAGGCTTGGATTTTTCTGTCTAATTCTACTAAAATGGAAAGAGCAGGGGTTTGAACCCTACCAGCACTCACTTCAAAATTCTTAATGTTTTTACGCAAATAAGACGTTAAAGTAAAGCCTACAAATTGATCGCTTACAATCCTACCTAGCCAACTATAATAGAGATTGAGATTGTTTTGAGAAAATAGCACAGCATTGTTCAAGCCTTTTTCTACACCGCTTTTTGTGATTTCATGAAACTCCGTGCGATAAATTGTTTTAGCCAGATTTTTGATTTTTTCATAAAATTTATAACCTATGCCATAACCCTCTCTATCAGGGTCAGTAGCAATATAGACCACTTTATCTTTACATTGATTGATCATGTGGTTGATGTGAGTGGATTTATCCTTTTTCTTATCCGTGCTTTTTTTGATTTCAAAAATAGGGTTAAATTCTTTACCCACTTCAATATTGACTAGCTCAACAAAATGCCCACCAGTCGCAAAAACAAATGAACTTCCTGTTAATTCTTTGATTTTAGCGATTTTATTGGGACTTTCTATGATAAATACGCAGTTTTTATACATATTGAACATTCTCGCTTTCTTTTTTCATTTTAGTTTTTAAATACTCTTCCTTGTAAGTTTCTTGGTTTGTTTTTTTAAGGTCATTGAGGATTTTTCTATTGCCAGCATTGCTATCAAGGATATAAAGTAGTTCTTGCAAATCTTTTTTTAAATCAATTTCAATAAAAGCTGAAGCGTTTGTAACGATATTTTTCACTAGCACTTGTCTGGCTCTCATGTCCGTGTTGTGTAAGAAATTGATTTCGCTATCGCTTAATGGGACGCCGCATTCTATTAGTTCATCAGTATCTTTTGTGGGGTAGATAATCACTTGAGAAAGGTTGCCTATCAAACTCTTTGCTTTATCAATGCCTAATTCTTTGACTTGAGATATTTTTTGAAACGCCATGCAAAGTGTTCCGTTGATTTTTCTAGCTTGAGCGAGCGCGTTAGCGATATAGGCAAACATTATAGGATGCATAATGTAGTCTTTAGTTTCATCAATAAATAGGAAAAAAGGTTTGTTGTGTTCCTTTGCTTCAAAAAACAATTTGTGGAACAAATACATAGCAATTAGCCCCATAAGTTTTTTATCGTTAGCAAAAGCATCCATGTTGATCACGCTCAAAGGGCTTTTAGAAAAATCCAAACAATCTTGAAATTTTTTAAAATAGACTTTTTCCCCTTGTGATTTTAAAATCTCATTAAAATCTTGTTCGCTAGAGCCTAAATTTTTGGCAATTTCTAATAAGTTTATTTGATTTTTTTGTTCGCCCATGTAATTATAGGTATCTCTAATAACCTTATCTATAGACTGAGAAGCCTTATTATCTTGTTGGTTATCGCTATCAATATTGAGCATAAATTTAATCCAGGTTGCCAGAAATTGCCTATTTTCTTCTGTATCTTTTAAACTGAAAGGGTTGATGTAAAAACCACCATCTGTATTAGCAGTATTGTATTGACCTTCAAAAAAGTCAGTCATAATCTCTAAACCATTCATCCTGTCAAGAGCTACCACACTCATGTCGTATTTAGTCAGTAAATTGGCGATTAAAAAACTAATAAAAGTGGATTTACCGCTCCCTGTGCTACCAATTATCATGGTATGACCTACGACATTGTCGTTTCTATCTCTACCTTGCTTAGCTTGAAAATTGAAAAAGTGGGCTGATCCATTTTGATTTTTAAACACGCTGACAGGACAATCTCCCCAACTATTTTCTTTAAAGCCTTCTTGATATTTTTCAAACATAATCAAACTAGCAATATTTTGGCTAGTTTGAGGTCTTAGGCGTGAATTTAAAAAATTTCTTTCAGGAAAAAATGAGAAAAATATAGGACGCATGTTGATGCTTTCTAAAACCGCTGAAAAGCCTTCTTTTTTCAAAGTGTTATATACAACAATTGATTTTTTATCTAATTCTTTTTTAGAATTAGCAAAAACCATAATTGACAAACTAACTTTTTGTATTTGCGCTCTGTCGGTAGAAACCATTTGCTCTAAATATTCTATATTTTGATAGCTAATATCTTTAGAGCGTTTTTTACGCTCTCTAATAAAAAACAAAGCTCTTTCTTTATCCATAGCTTCTATGGTAAGCAAAATGTCTAAGTTAAACTTTTCGCACAAAAGATTAGATAAAGCCAAAGAAGTGATATTATCCACATCATAAGCTTTCACAGCAATAAAACGCTTAAAAGTCTCTATTCCGTTATAGTCATGTATAAAGTGGTCTTTTTTAAAATATAAATGAGATTGGATATTCCCATCGCTCAATCGTCCTTGTTTGTATTTGAAATCACAATAATGACCATTACAATATTCAGCGTATAAATTCAATAGATCGTCTGAACTTAAAAATTTAGGCTCAAAGTCTGTTAATATGGAACTTATCTTATTTAAAATCTCAGCTAAAAGCGTTGCTTTATCTTGCAATTCTTTATTTTCTACCGCATTCTTTTTTATTTTATAAGCTTCCTGTTTTTGTGCTTCTGAGTTTTTAAAATTATCTTTTAAAGATTTCTCTTCATCATTATTTACATACTTATCAGTAGTCATTTTTGCTTTCCACTTTTCTAAAAGCCCTTTTATATTGACGCTTTTTGTTTCAATAATTAAATAGTAAGTCGTGATATAAAATTCTTTATTTTTTTCATAAGCATTAACAATTTTTTTAGCGTATTTACTCACACCATCTTTGTTGTAAATAGTTTGAGTTTTTATATCTCTTCGTTTAGCAACAATTCTTAGCGTAACACCATCTATCAATTCATTCAAAGCTTGTGTTCTGTATAAAAATTGTGTAGCCACCTCTTCTTTATCAAAATTTGAATAAGTTATTCCACTTAAAGATATTGCTCCTACTAAGTTTCCTTTATGCGTTAATACAAACTTTTCATCAAATTTCCCATTGATATTGTTTTCTTGAACTAAAGAATATTGGCTAGGAATACAAAAACTTAAGAAATTGAAAATAAATTTTTTAAAACCCTCTAAACCAAGAAACATTTTTAAAACCCTTTAAGCATAATATTCTTTAGTGTCATTTTTTAGCGTTAGGTTTGCCAAAATAATGTTTGTAATATCTTCATCAAAAAATTCTAATATGTAAAACATTGTTACTAACGCTACCAATAGCACCACGCCATATAATAAAGACCACACAAACAAGAAAGAAGCGCTCAAAAAAGAAATTATCCAGCTATTCATATTAAGCTTTAAAAACTTCTCTTTTTTAGATATTTCTCTAACATTGATGGTCTCTACATAATTTAAAATCATTCACCCAACTCCAAATAATTTGGTAGCAATCGTTTGAGCGTTTGCAATAGCAATAGTGGCTAAAATTATCCCTATACATTTCCACGCAATTTCTCCTAGCCTGTCTAGGTTTTTAACTACATAAATACCCACACAAATCACAATAATTGCACCTATTGCTTTCATAAAAGGACCGCTAGTAAAATTGATGATTGTTTGTAACGCATTAGACTGCCACACGCCAGTGCCATTTGCCAACAATAAATTGGGTATAGCTAACAGCATAAAATATAAAGCTTTTTCTTTGAAATTTTTACATTTCATAATCTACTCCTTGAATTGGTTTTTCATTTTCTTTTGTGTCGTTTTGTGAGGTTGTTTGTTCTTGTGGTTTCAATAAGGCTAAGCACTCATTTTTAAGAGCTTCTAATTTTTCTTTTTTCTCACCATCAAAAAACAAAGATTGTTTCTCTATTCTTTCTAAAAAGTTTTTTATCATTTCATTATTGATATGATCATTACCGATTAAATTGGCTAGCTTTAAGTCATCGTTACAATCCTTGGAATATGGGATAAAAACATTAGGCATATTTTCTGTATGCTTATAAATGATTTCTTCACTAATCTGTGTATAGACTTGTCCATTTTTATCATTGTCATAAGCTAAAACAATATTTAAAGACAAATCAGGTTTATTCACAGGCTCAGGCTCTGTGGTTTGGATTTGCGTGTTCTGTGTAAATAAATTACTCATTGCTTGTTGTTTTAAATGGGTTAAATCCATAATGCGCCCTTTTAAAATAATAGGCGTTGCGTCATTAGGGCTTTTATAATACGCCCTTGATTGATCCACAGAAACTTTTTTATCTATGTAATCATAAATACCCAAAGCCTTAGCGCAAAAATTGTTAAAGGCACTAAAATCATTGTTACAATTAAAATCTTGACCTATAGGTTGTTGTGTAGGGATAATGATTCTAAATCTTTCAGCAATATGTCCGTGCTTTTCTTTATTATGGTTTCTTGATGGGATAATAAGCGTTTCTATGCCATGTTTTTTAAAGAGACTTTTAGTTTCTTCTAGGCTAATATTAGGCTTATCTTTGTCATTATCTATGTCAAAAATAAGCAAGTTAGAAAAGCCTTTGGTGTTATGGGTGTTTCTATAGTTATTCTTATAAATCGCGCTTGAATAATGGTAGTTTGTAATCACCCTAACTAATTCATCTAAACTTTTTACGCTTTCATTGACCCAATCTTTAGCTGGCATAAAATCTGTGCTACTAGGATATTTAGCCCTTGAAAAATGGATAGTTAAATTATCTCTAGTGGTGTTTGTTTTATTTTCAATTCTTGTTTGAGCGCCTTTATACAATTCAAAGCTCTGAGCCTTTTTAAGATAGTCAGCGTATTCTTTGCTTTTAGATTGCTCAATATCGCTCAATAATTTTTCTAAAAAAGCGTCCAATTTATCAGCATTAAATTGTCCGTTACAACTTAATAGAATACTTTCATAAGCATTGAGCTTTCTTAGTTGCAAATAACTCATGCTATCAATAATGCTTTCACTTAAAACAATATTTTTAATCGGCTTTAAATCCTTAGGAGCAAGCATTTCTATACCTTTTTCCCCCTTATTTAAGGCATTGATAGGTCTGCTTAATACTTGATTATTTAAGCTAGTCATAGGATTTTCCAAGCGTCTAGTGTAAGAAATGATCTTATTAGAATGGCTATTTTTAGAATATAAGAAGTTAGGCACACACATGTTATTATGTTTGTCTTTTTTTAAAGAGTGGTTATAGGCTAAAAAGAGATTACCCTTAAGCTTTCTTTTTTCTAACATTTTGGAATTGGTTAAATCATAAAGTTCAAATTGATTGAATTTATCAATAATTTTTTGTTGCTCTTTAAATTTATCTGCTTCTTTACTAGTTAGTTTAGAGACATTTTCTTTTATGGTATCGTCGTTTATGATTAAACCTTGTGTAAAACCCATTAAATCTAATTTTCTGTTCTTACAAAAATTGATAATATTGCCGCTATCAGCTTTATTGTCGCAGTTTAAATAAAACCATTGAAAATTAGCATTTTGTCTTACAAGAAGCTTTTCATTACCATTATTATAAACTTTCCAAATTTTAGTGCTTTTTTGTGCGTTCAATCTATAACCATTTCTTTCTAAAAGGCTATCTAGTGGTAAGTGTATAGCGTTCTTTACATAAGCCATAATCTAAGCCCTTATGCACATACTCTTAAATCTTTAGATTTAACGCTCAATCTATTAAAAGCTCTTTGCAAATTTTTCAATACAATAGCTTTTTGATAAGGACATTTGTTACTAGGGAGTGCTTTTTTGCTCAAGCTTTTATAATTAAGCGTAAAAATTGTCTGTGTGTCATTTAGAGGATTAAAACTAAAAAGTAAGTCGTTAAATTGTCTGAATTTATTAAAAACGATCTCTTTAAGCTCGCAAATTTGATTATTAACTCTATACTTCACGCTTTTTAGCCTTTGTGTGTTCTTTTGTAAAAAGTTAATAATTCTTAAAAAAAAGGGGGAAGAGAGTGTGTTTTTATTGAATTTACTCCCTTGAAACTCCTTATTTTTTGTGAAGTCTTTTAAATAGATATACACATAGCCTGGCTTATTTTTTACCGCTTCAATTAACCCTTGATCTTCCAAATCATTGATTGCATTTCTTAAAGACCTATCTACACACTGATGCACTTGCGTGTAATAGTGCCTACTTAATGCAATTTTATTGCTTTTTGAACTTAGTGCAATCTCACAAAGCTCTCTGTAAAGCCTTCTAGCACCAACCCCACCAAATAAAGTGCTATAAAACCTATCTTCAACAACTTTTCTAAAGATTTCTACATTAACATCTGGATAGTTTTGGAAATAAAATTGTTGTGTCTTTTTAGAAAATTTAACATTGTCTAAAAACATTTCTTGGCACTCTTTAGAATTTAAGTGCAGTTTAGGGATTTTAAAAAACTTCATAAACTTCCTTTAAAAAGAAGCTTAGATAAAAGTTTTATAAATAATTACATTCTCTAAAGAATAAAACTTTCTAAAAACATTTCTTAACACTCTTTAGAATTTAAGTGCAGTTTAGGGATTTTAAAAAACTTCATAAACTTCCTTTAAAAAGAAGCTTAGATAAGAGTTCTATAAATAATTACATTCGCTAAAGAATTAAACTTTCTAAAAAATTGGATTTTAGATCTTATGTTATGACTTTAAGTTTTATTTTATCGCTTCAGATTTTATTTTATGATTTCAAATTTATTTTGTTTTCAAACTCGCTTTCTTAAAC
>NZ_MVVH01000014.1:0-27538 GCF_003636935.1 Helicobacter pylori | reverse complement strand
TTCTTTCTTTTTTACTTCTTGATTTTTTGATTTTTGCTTAATTTTTGGTTTTTTTAAATCTTATGTTTGAGTTTTTACTTCTTATTTTTTGTGTTTAATGCTTTGTTTAATGATTTTGCTTACTTGATTTTAATGTTTTGTTTTTAGAGTTTAAACGCTCAAGGATTTGGGTTTTAATTTCTTTCGGATCTAATCGAACAAGTTGTTGGCGTTCAAAATTGTGTGCCTGAAAATCAATGCAATAACTCAAAAATAATAGAACCGTTTTCATAGGGGGCAACTAGGTGCATGCCCGAATAATGGAATCGAGTGCAAGAAAGCGCAATAAATGCGCTGTAGGGTTTTAATAAGGGGTTTCTATTGCGTGGATTGAGTTTGATAACACCTCCAAAAGCAATTGTTTTTATATTTTTTTGTTTTCATCAGATGGGTTTTGTAAAATAACTTGTTCTAAAAAATGATTGATGAGCGGATCTCTATGCACCGATGCGAATCTAGAGATAGACGCCTTTTGTAATGCTGATGCAAGACTTCTTCCCATCGTATTGTTCTCTAAAACTTGTGCTTTTGGGACAACTTGCAATTGATCGATCGTTATCTCAATTTCTTCATTTATAATGTAGTTTTTATGCGAAAGGTATTTTTTGCCTTTTTTATTTTTTGTTGTTTGTGGGAATGCTAATAAAAAGTCCTTGTTTTCATAGATGACAAAATAAGGGCGTTCTTCTCGTTGCTCATGCCCTTTATTATATCTGTTTTTATAATAAATATCCATGTTAATAACTCCTTATTTAAATTCCTATTTTACTGAACTTATTGGATAAAACCTGCTTAAGTTAAATTGATCTCATTCTATTATAAAATATAAAAAAATCAAATCTTAAAGGAAAATCATGCAAGAAAATCAAACCCGTCCTTTTATATGCCCCAAGTGTCAAGAGCCAATTAATGTGAATGAAGCGATATACAAACAGATTGAGCAAGAAAATCAAAGCCGGTTTTTAGCCCAACAAAAAGCGTTTGAAAAAGAGGTGGAGGAAAAAAGAGCACAGTATCAAAGCCATTTCAAAGCTTTAGAGAAAAAAGAAGAGGCCTTAAAAGAGCAAGAGAGGGAACAAAAGGCTCAATTTGATGATGCGGTCAAACAAGCGAGTGCACTAGCCTTGCAAGATGAAAGGGCTAAAATCATTGAAGAAGCCAGAAAAAACGCTTTTTTAGAGCAGCAAAAGGGCTTGGAATTGTTGCAAAAAGAATTGGATGAGAAGTCCAAACAAGTCCAGCAATTGCACCAAAAAGAAGCGGAAATTGAAAGGCTAAAAAGAGAAAATAACGAAGCAGAGAGCCGATTGAAAGCGGAGAATGAAAAAAAATTGAATGAAAAATTGGAAATGGAAAGGGAAAAAATAGAAAAAGCCTTGCATGAAAAAAACGAATTGAAATTCAAGCAACAAGAAGAGCAATTAGAAATGTTAAGAAACGAGTTGAAAAACGCTCAAAGAAAGGCTGAATTAAGCTCGCAGCAACTCCAAGGCGAGGTGCAAGAATTAGCGATTGAGGAGTTTTTGAGGCAAAAATTCCCTTTAGATTGCATTGAAGAAATCAAAAAAGGGCAAAGAGGGGGCGATTGCATTCAAGTGGTGCATACTAGGGAATTTCAAAATTGCGGGAAAATTTATTATGAGAGCAAACGCACTAAAGAATTTCAAAAAGCTTGGGTGGAAAAGCTTAAAAGCGACATGCGAGAGATTGGGGCTGATGTGGGGGTCATTGTGAGTGAAGCGTTGCCTAAAGAGATGGAGAGGATGGGGTTATTTGAAGGGGTGTGGGTGTGTTCGTTTGAAGAGTTTAAGGGGTTGAGCGCGGTGCTAAGAGAGGGGGTTATTCAAGTGGGTTTGGCTAAAAAAAGTCAGGAAAATAAGGGCGATAAAGTGAATCTGCTCTATCATTATTTGACAAGCTCTGAATTTTCTATGCAAGTGAATGCGATTATAGAGGGGTTTGAGCAATTGAGAGCGGATTTAGAAAGCGAAAAACGCGCGATGAATAGGATTTGGAAAAGCAGGGAAAAGCAAATGGAAAAAGTGTTTGAGGGCACGATTAACATGTATGGCTCTATTAAGGGCATTGTGGGTAATGCGATAGGGCAAGTGAAAGCGTTGGAGCTTGGGTATGATGGGGAAGATTTAGAGTGATATAATTTTGTATCTAATTGAGTTGTATAAGAAAAATTAAAGGAAAAAGCGAGAAAAAACATGGCGATCAATATTAAAAAGATAAAATCTTTTAAGGCGTTTTGTGGTTTAGACATGATTGAAATGGATGAGTTTAAACACTATAATATCATTTTTGGAAATAATGGGTGCGGAAAAACAAGCTTGACAAGGGCTTTTGAGTTACTGATTCCAAAAAATAAGCACATTGAAAAGTATCGCACCATTTCTACTGCTGAATCCCCAAGTATTGAATTTGAATGCAAAGATGAAAGCTATACAATAGAGCCAAATAGCAATATTGGAGCGCCACCTTTTAAGATTGAAATCTATAATAGCGATTTTCTGCACCATAACACGCCTTTCAATAGTGAGTTTGGACTTAAAAAACTAGATGATGGCAGTATCATTTTAGAAGGCTCGGTTTTAGGCGAAGAAACGAAAGAAATCAATCAATTAAAAGGTTTTAAGGAGAAAGTAGAAAAAAGACAAAAGGAAATTGGAGATGAGAACAGCGCTGAAACTTTGATCGCTAAACAAGAAAGTGAAATTGAAAAATATAAGGAAGAAATAGAAAAAATACGAAAAAAAATGACTTCAAAGACTATTCAAATAACACCAAATGAGATTGAAATAAATGATTTTTGTAAGGTGTCAAAGAATCATTTTAAATATCAAGAAGATGCATTAACGAATTTGGAAAAAGATTTTAATGAATTGGATGAAGCCATAAAAAAATTTGATGATTTAAAAGAAATGGAATTGCCTAAAGATTATCAAACAATAAGAGATAAGTTAGAATCTTTATTTTCTTTTGATATAGATAAAGAGGCGGGGCAGGTTTCAGAGAAAATTAAAGAGCATATTAGCAAGGTTGGAAGAGAATTTATTGAGAAAGGAATAAAATTACAAAAAAAGATGCCTAATAATGCATGCCCTTTTTGTACTCAAAAAATTCCCAATGAGATTATTCAAGATTATACAAGTTACTTTAACAAGAGTATTGAAAAATTCAATCAAGATTCTTTAGAGCTTAGTGGGACTTTAAAAAATATTTTAAATCAATGGAATATAAAGGAAATATTGCAATCATTTGAAAGATTTGAACCTTTCATGGAGAATTTTTTAAAGGAAAAGAAAAGTTTAGAAAATGCGTTAGAGCAAATAAAAGATTCATTAGAAGAACTTCAAAAAGAAGTGGATAAAAAGGAGGGAGCTAAAAATGAGGAAAAATTTCAAGAGATAGATAAAAAATTGTTGGAAATTCAGGAAAATATCCAACAATGTGTTGGTGAGACTGGAAAGATTTTAAATCAAAAGAAAAAACAAAAAGAGAAATTAGAAAAATTAAAAACCGAGTTGAAAGAAGCAAGGATTAAAAAGGCTAAACATGATAGCTACCATTGGCAAGAGAGCAAAAAAAAGGCTGAGGAAAAACGATCAGTTTTAGTTAGTGGGAATAAGAGATTAAAATGCCTTTTAGAAAAAATTGACAATAAACTTGAAGAGTTATACGCTCAAAAACGCCCTGATACTGAAACCATTAATCACTATCTTCAAGTTTTAAATTTGCCTAAATATTCTTTGAATGAAGATTATAGAATTGTTTTTAATTCTGTTGATTTAGAAAATAGTAAGGCTAAGATGATTTTAAGCGATGGTGAAAAAACCACGCTTGCGTTTGCGTATTTTTTAGCACGTTTAAAATTATTTTATAAAAAAGAGGATTTAAAAAATTTAGTTGTTGTCATAGATGATCCCATCTCCAGTTTAGACGAACAAAGGATTTATAACACAACTTGTTTGGTGGCAAAAATCAATCAAGAACTAGCAGGGGAAGCATTGAAAGATGAAGAATATAAGGCACAAGTGTTTATTTTAACTCATAATCATACTTTTATGGCACGTTTAATCAATATGGTAGGCAAACAACATGCTCGCTATTTCCAATTAGAACGCAATCAAAATCAATTAAAAATTGTTTGTAAAAATAAAGTGGTTGGTTATTTTGACGCTTTTTATTCGCTTTTATTTAAAGAAGTGTATGAATTTGCGAAAAAAGAAAAAGTGCAAGATGGTTTTGATGAAGCTATAAACTATGGCAATAAAATAAGAATTTTATTAGAAAGTTTTTTAAAGTTTAACTTTATTCATTCTTTTCTTGGAGAAAATAACATTTTTAAAAAAGAAAAGATTGAAAAATTGATAGACACAGCAGATAATGAAGTTAAATTGAATTTTTCAAAGCTACATTTTAATAAGGATAATAATTGTAATATAGAAAATAAAGATATGCTTTGTGAAAGATTTTTATACATCATAAAAGGCTTGCATTTAGAGAGTCATGGAAGCACTATGGATTTTTTTAACCCTAGTAAAATTCCGCGTAAAAATACCCAACAATTTGCCAAAATAGCTATTAATGTTATGAAAATTTTAACCCCTTATCAAACACAATCTTATATAGCGTATGCGGATGAAAATAATAAAAACAAGGAATAACATGCGCATTGTATTTATGGGAACGCCGGGGTTTGCTGAAGTGATTTTAAGGGCGTTGGTTGGAGATAAAGACATAGAAGTGGTGGGGCTATTCACTCAAAGGGACAAACCTTTTGGGCGCAAAAAAGAATTGAAAGCCCCAGAGACTAAAACATACATTCTAGAAAATCGTTTAAATATCCCCATTTTCCAGCCGCAAAGTTTGAAAGAGCCTGAAGTTCAAATCTTGAAAGACTTGAAGCCTGATTTTATCGTGGTGGTGGCTTATGGTAAGATTTTGCCTAAAGAGGTTTTAACCATCGCTCCTTGCATCAATGTGCATGCGTCGTTATTGCCTAAATACAGGGGGGCTTCGCCCATTCATGAGATGATACTCAATGACGATAGGATTTATGGCATAAGCACCATGCTTATGGATGTGGAATTGGATAGCGGAGATATTTTAGAAAGCGCTTCTTTTTTAAGAGGAGATCATTTGAATTTAGACGCTTTAAGTTTAAAATTAGCACATATGGGGGCAACTCTACTTCTTTCAACGCTCAAAAATTTCTCTTCCATCACAAGAAAGCCTCAAGATCACACGAATGCGACTTTTTGTAAAAAAATCACCAAAGCCGATGGTTTAGTAGACTTTAAAGACGCTAAAAGCTTGTTTTTAAAATCGCTTGCGTTTAAATCTTGGCCAGAAATCTTTTTAGAAAATAGTCTTAAACTTTTAGATGTGGAATTGGTGGAGAATGAAAAGAGTCACAAGGAAGGCGAGATTTTAGCAATTGATGAAAGAGGCGTTCTTGTAGGCTGTTTGAAAGGCAGCGTGCGCATAGCTTGGTTGCAAGCGGTGGGTAAAAAGCCTTTGAAAGCGAAGGATTATTTGAATGGCAAGCGTTTGAAAGCGGGCGATATTTTGGCATGAGAAAAAGCATGAGAAAATGTGAAAAAAGGATTTTTGAGAGCCTGCCCTCTACGCAAACTTATCTTTTAGAAAAACTTAAAAACGATGAGTGTGAAGCTCCCATTTTGATTGTGGCTAAAAACCAAAGCGCTGGGATAGGCAGTAGGGGGAATATTTGGGAGAGTGCAAAAAGCGCTTTGACTTTTTCGCTCGCTTTAAACGCAAGCGATTTGCCTAAAGATTTACCTGTGCAAGCGAACGCTTTGTATTTGGGGTTTTTATTCAAAGAAGTTTTAAAAGAGTTAGGCTCTCAAACCTGGCTCAAATGGCCTAACGACTTGTATTTAGGGGGTCAAAAAATAGGGGGCGTATTGGTTAATATTCATAAAGGCATGCGGGTGTGCGGCATTGGCGTGAATAGGGTTTCAAAGAAGTGGGCATGTTTAGATATTGGCGCGAGTGATGATTTGATTATGGAGGGCTTTTTAAAAAAAATAGAAGAAAATCTTTTTTGGGGGGAAGTTTTAAGTAAGTATGCGTTAGAATTTCACAGAAACGACTCTTTTAGTTTCCATAATGATTGGGGCGAATTGGTGAGTTTAAAAGATGCGCAATTGTTAGAAGACGGCCGCATTTGTATTAAAGGTAAGATTTATGATAGGATGTGAGTATGACGAGTGAAATCATTGCAGTGGCTAACCAAAAAGGAGGCGTGGGCAAAACGACAACAGCGGTTAATTTAGCGGCTTCTTTAGCGGTGCATGAAAAAAAAATCTTATTGATTGATTTTGACCCTCAAGCCAACGCTACTTCAAGTTTGGGTTTTAGGCGCGATAAAATTGATTATGATATTTATCATGTGTTGATTGGCCGTAAGCAAATTTCTCAAGTGATCTTAAAAACCCAAATGCCTTTTTTGGATTTAGTGCCTTCTAATTTGGGTTTAGCCGGGTTTGAAAAAACCTTTTATGATAGCGTTCAAGATGAGAACAAACGAGGCGAGCTCATGCTCAAAAACGCCTTAGAGAGCGTGGTGGGGCTTTATGATTATATCATTATTGATTCCCCGCCAGCTCTAGGGCCTCTCACGATCAATTCGCTTTCAGCAGCCCATTCGGTGATCATTCCTATCCAATGCGAATTTTTCGCCCTTGAAGGCACTAAATTATTGCTCAACACCATTAGAATGCTGCAAAAAAGCACGAACCCTAAACTCAAAATCAGAGGGTTTTTACCCACAATGCATGTCCCTCAACTCAATTTGACAAAAGGGGTTTTAGCGGAATTGTTTAAGTATTTTGACTCAGAGTTTTTTAGAGATTCAGTTACAGGAGAGTATATTATGATCCCTAAAAGCGTGAAACTAGCGGAATCGCCTAGTTTTGGTAAGCCCATCTTGCTCTATGATATTAAATCTAATGGCAGTATCGCTTATCAAAAATTAGCTCAAAGCATTCTTCAAGGGTAGCATATGGCAAAAAATAAAGTGTTGGGTAGGGGTTTAGCGGATATTTTCCCTGAAATCAATGAAGTGTATGAGCAAGGGCTGTATGAAAGAGCGAATCGGGTTGTGGAGCTTGGTATTGATGAGGTGATGCCTAATCCTTACCAGCCCAGAAAAATCTTTAGCGAAGATTCCTTAGAAGAATTAGCGCAATCCATTAAAGAACATGGTTTGTTGCAACCGGTTTTAGTGGTGAGTGAGAACGGGCGTTACCATTTGATCGCCGGTGAAAGGCGCTTAAGAGCGAGCAAATTGGCTAAAATGCCTACGATTAAGGCGATTGTTGTGGATATTGAGCAAGAAAAAATGCGCGAAGTCGCCTTGATTGAAAACATCCAGCGAGAAGATTTAAACCCTTTGGAGTTGGCTAGATCTTATAAAGAATTGCTTGAAAGCTATCAAATGACCCAAGAAGAGCTGTCTAAAATCGTTAAAAAATCCCGAGCCCATGTGGCTAATATCATGCGTTTATTAACGCTCTCTTCTAAGGTTCAAAACGCTCTTTTAGAAGAAAAAATCACTTCAGGGCATGCAAAAGTTTTGGTGGGTTTAGATGAAGAAAAACAAGAATTGATCTTAAATTCCATTATAGGGCAAAAACTCAGCGTGCGCCAGACAGAAGATTTGGTGCGTGATTTTAAAATAAACGCAAACCTTGAAAATAAAAAACCTAGTTTTAAAGAAACTCAAGCGCTCATTACTGAAGATGAACTAGAACGCTTTAATCAAAGTTTGTGGGATCATTACAAGCTTAAAGCAGCTTTGAAAGGGAGTAAAATCATTTTACGATGTTATGAAAATTCTCTTTTAGAGGCTTTTATGAAAAAAATGATGTCTTAATGCTTAGATATTCTCAATTTTTAAGCGATTTTTTGTTAAGATAGGGTTAATGTTTTTATAACAAATGCGAGTTTCAAATATTTTATTTTTAGGATTTTAGGAAAGAAATAGGTCATGAATATATCGGTTAACCCCTATTTAATGGCGGTCGTTTTTGTGGTGTTTGTGTTGTTGTTGTGGGCGATGAATGTTTGGGTGTATAGGCCTTTGTTGGCTTTTATGGATAACAGACAGGCAGAGATAAGGGATAGCTTGGCTAAAATCAAAACGGATAACACCCAAAGCGTGGAGATTGGCCATCAAATTGAGACTCTTCTTAAAGAGGCTGCTGAAAAGCGTAGGGAAATACTAGCAGAGGCGATTCAAAAAGCCACAGAGTCCTATGATGCGGTGATCAAACAAAAAGAGAACGAACTCAATCAAGAATTTGGCGCATTCGCTAAGCAATTGCAAAATGAAAAACAAGTTTTAAAAGAGCAGTTGCAAGCGCAAATGCCGGTATTTGAAGACGAGTTGAATAAGCGTGTGGCTATGGGTTTAGGGAGTTGATGGATGTTTTTAGTTAAAACGGTGTTAGGGTTTTTGATCTTTTTAAGTCCTTTGTGCGCTACTGGATTGGATATTTCACAAACAGATATTATAGAGCGTTCTTTAAATTTTCTCTTATTTGCGGGGATTTTGTGGTATTTTCTGGCTAAAAAACTGCGTTCGTTTTTACGCTCCAAAAGCCTTGAAATTTCTAAACGATTAGAAGAGATTCAAGCCCAACTCAAAGCGAGTAAAGAGAATAAGAAAAAACTCTTAAAAGAATTGGAGCAAGCCAAAGAAAAAGCTGAATTGATCATTTCTGATGCGAATAAAGAAGCTTACACGATCACGCAAAAATACGAATTGCAAACCAAAATGGATGTGGAAAATTTGATCAAAAATTCTAAGGCGTTGATGGATCTAGAAGTTAAAAAGATCAAAAGAGAGCTGGTTGAAAGCGTTTTTAAAGATCTAAGAGAGAGCAAAAAAGTGTCTTTCAATGCACAAGATTGCGTGAATATTTTGAAACAAAGGCTTTAAATGCAAGATTTAAAAGTGATCTCTAAGCATTATGTCAAAGCGTTAAAAAACCACACTAAAAATGATTTAGCGTTATTAGAAGAAATGGTTGTGGGGCTTAAACATTTAGCAGAAGCGATAAAATTGCACAAACTCAACCAAGCGTTAGCTCATGTTTCTTTAAAAGTTAAAAAAGAGGTTGTATTTGAAATCTTAGAAAAAATAACTTCCACAAAAGCATGTTCAGTTTTAAAGCCTGTAATGGAGATAGCGTTAAAAAACAATAGGCTTGAGATATTGGAGTTGGTCGCTGAAGAGCTGTCTTTTGATTCTAAAAGGACTTTAGAAGCCACGCTTTTAGTCCCAGAAAAGCTTGAAAATAAGGATCTAGAAGAAGTGCAACAAAAATTGCAAGCGCGTTTTAACGCCTCTGTAGAAATCGCTCAAGACACTTGGCCTAAAAAAGGGGTTTCTTTGAGCGTTTCAAGCTTGGATTTAGAAATAGGCTTTTCTAAAGAAGAGATTTTAAAGAAAATAGAAAAACAGGTTATTCAATCTATTTAATCAATCTAAGGAGATAAAGATAATGTCCCAACTAAAATTGGAAGAAATCAGCTCGGTTATTGAAGAAAAGATCAAGAATTTTGAACTTGATTGTGACATGGCTGAAGTCGGCAAGGTCGTTTCATACGCTGATGGTGTGGCTAAGGTTTATGGCTTAAATGGTGTGATGTCGTATGAAGTGCTGGAGTTTGAAACAGGAGATAAAGGCGTTGCAGCTAACTTAGAAGAAGATAGCGTTGGCGTGATTGTGTTTGGTTTTGGCAACAATATTAAAGAGGGGACTAGCGTTAAACGCACCAAGAGTTTGATGAAAGTCCCTGTTGGCGATGCGGTTGTGGGGCGTGTATTGAACGCTTTAGGTGAACCTATTGATGGCAAGGGCGAGATAGAAACGAATGAGTTTAGTCTCATCGAGCAAAAAGCCCCAGGCATTATGGACAGAAAATCGGTACATGAACCTTTACAAACCGGAATTAAAGCCATTGATGCGTTGGTACCTATTGGGCGCGGGCAAAGGGAATTGATTATTGGGGATAAACAAACCGGTAAAACCACCGTAGCGATCGATGCGATCATTAACCAAAAAGGGCAAAATGTGATCTGTATCTATGTGGCTATTGGGCAAAAAGAATCTACTGTCGCGCAAGTGGTCCGCAAATTGGAAGAATATGGGGCGATGGAATACAGCGTCGTGATCAACGCTTCGGCTTCAGATTCAGCTGCGATGCAATATTTAGCCCCTTATTCAGGTGTGGCTATGGGGGAATACTTTAGAGATCATGCCCGCCATGCCTTAATCGTTTATGATGATTTGAGTAAGCATGCTGTCGCTTACAGAGAGATTTCTTTGATTTTGAGAAGACCCCCAGGCAGGGAGGCTTTTCCTGGAGATGTGTTTTATATCCACTCACGGCTTTTAGAAAGAGCGGCTAAACTTTGCGATGAAAAGGGTGCCGGCTCTTTGACCGCACTCCCTATTGTGGAAACTCAAGCAGGCGATGTTTCAGCTTATATCCCTACGAATATCATTTCTATTACAGACGGGCAAATTTTCTTAGAAACGGATTTGTTTTATTCAGGGATCCGCCCAGCTATCAATGTGGGCTTGTCGGTTTCAAGGGTTGGAGGGGCCGCTCAAATCAAAGCGACCAAGCAGGTTTCAGGGACTTTGCGCCTGGATTTAGCGCAATACAGAGAGTTGCAAGCCTTCACGCAATTCGCTTCTGATTTAGATGAAGCGAGTAAAAAACAATTAGAAAGGGGGCAACGCATGGTGGAAGTGCTGAAACAAGCCCCTTATTCGCCCTTGCCTATTGAAAAGCAAGTGGTCATTATTTATGCTGGGGCTAAGGGCTTTTTAGACAGCGTGAGCGTGAAAAAAGTCGTGGATTTTGAAGAGCAACTGTACCCTTTCTTGGAAGCGAAATACCCCCAAGTTTTAGAAGAAATCCACACTAAAAAAGCGCTAGATAAGGATTTGGAAGCCATGCTAAGAAAAGTCTTAGAGGAATTTAAGCTCACTTATAGCGAGTAGGAGACGGCTAGAATATGGCGAATTTAAGAGACATTAGAAAGAAAATTGGAAGCGTTAAAAACACGCAAAAAATCACGCATGCGATGAAACTCGTTTCCACTTCCAAGCTAAGAAAAGCTGAAGAAGTTGCAAGAAATTCTAGAGCGTATGCAATGAAACTAGACGCCGTGTTTGATGATGTGCTATCCAAGATGAAAAATCAAGGGATTGAAGACATTCAAAGCAAGTATTTTAGGGAACTAGAAAGACTTGAAATCAAAAAAGTGGATATTATTTTTATCACAGCCGATAAGGGGCTTTGTGGGGGCTTTAACACCAATACCATTAAAAAAGTTTTAGCATGCACGAATGAATACAAAGAAAAAGACATTAAAGTGCGTTTGCGCGGTATTGGTAAAAAGGGTAATGAGTATTTTAGCTTTAACGGGATAGAGGTTTTAGACAAGATCAATAATTTGAGTTCTATGCCTAATTATGAACGCGCGCAGGAATTCATGAAAAAAGTGGTAGAGGATTATTTGAGTGGGAAAACCGATAAGGTGATCATCATTCATAATGGCTTTAAAAACATGATCAGCCAAGAAATAAGAGTCAAAACAATCCTTCCTATTGGGTATAAAATCATCCACCAAAACCCCCAGCCTAGTGAGACGCAAGAGACCATTACTAGTGAGCCAAGCGGGAGTGAAGATGAAATTTTAGACTCTTTAGCAGAAAAATATGTGGAGTATAGTTTATACTACGCTTTGATTGATTCTTTAGCCGCAGAGCATAGCGCTAGAATGCAGGCTATGGATACAGCGACGAATAACGCTAAAGACTTGGTTAAAACTTTAACCATTTCTTATAATAAAGCCAGACAAGAGGCGATTACGACCGAGCTAGTAGAAATCAATGCGGGCGTAGAAGCCCTAAAATAAAAATTACATTAAAATAAGGAGCGATGAAAGCGATGGAAGGTAAAATCATTCAGGTTTTAGGCCCTGTGGTAGATGTGGAATTTGAATCCTATCTACCGGCGATTTTTGAAGCGTTAGACATTAATTTTGAAGTCAATGGTGTTCAAAAATCTTTAGTTTTAGAGGTGGCAGCCCATTTGGGCGGTAATCGGGTGCGAGCGATTGCTATGGATATGACAGAAGGCTTAGTGCGTAACCAAGTGGTGAAGGCTCGCGGCAAAATGATTGAAGTGCCTGTAGGCGAAGAAGTGTTAGGGCGTATTTTTAATGTTGTGGGCGAGAGCATTGACAATTTAGAACCTCTTAAGCCGTCCTTAACTTGGCCCATTCACAGAAAAGCCCCTAGTTTTGAGCAGCAAAGCACTAAAACAGAAATGTTTGAAACCGGTATCAAAGTCATTGACTTGCTCGCGCCTTATTCTAAGGGCGGTAAAGTAGGCTTGTTTGGCGGGGCTGGCGTAGGGAAAACGGTGATCATTATGGAGCTTATCCACAATGTGGCTTATAAGCATAACGGGTATTCGGTGTTTGCAGGTGTGGGGGAACGCACCAGAGAAGGGAACGATCTGTATTTTGAGATGAAAGAAGGGGGCGTTTTAGACAAAGTCGCGCTGTGCTATGGGCAAATGAATGAGCCACCAGGCGCAAGGAATCGCATCGCATTCACCGGCTTGACAATGGCGGAGTATTTTCGTGATGAAAAGGGCTTAGATGTATTGATGTTTATTGACAATATCTTTAGATACGCTCAAAGCGGTGCGGAAATGAGCGCGCTATTAGGCCGTATCCCTTCAGCGGTGGGGTATCAGCCCACGCTAGCTGGGGAAATGGGGAAACTTCAAGAGCGTATCGCTTCCACTAAAAATGGTTCTATCACTTCCGTTCAAGCGGTGTATGTGCCGGCCGATGACTTGACTGACCCAGCCCCTGCTTCGGTGTTTGCACATTTGGATGCGACTACGGTATTGAACAGAAAGATCGCTGAAAAAGGGATTTATCCTGCAGTTGATCCTTTGGATTCCACTTCAAGGATTTTAAGCCCTCAAATGATTGGCGAGAAGCACTATGAAATCGCTACCGGTATCCAGCAAGTTTTGCAAAAATACAAGGATTTGCAAGATATTATTGCAATTTTGGGCTTAGACGAATTGAGCGAAGAGGATAAAAAAACGGTTGAAAGGGCTAGAAAAATTGAGAAATTTTTATCCCAGCCGTTTTTTGTGGCTGAAGTGTTTACAGGAAGTCCGGGTAAATATGTAACTCTTCAAGAGACTTTAGAGGGCTTTGGAGGGATTTTAGAAGGTAAATACGATCATATTCCCGAGAACGCGTTTTACATGGTGGGCAGCATTCAAGAGGTTTTAGAAAAAGCTAAAAACATGAAAAATTCCTAAGGGTTTTGTGATGGCTTTGTTGAAAATTAGTGTGGTAGTTCCTGAGGGGGAAGTTTATACAGGAGAGGTTAAAAGCGTTGTGTTGCCAGGAGTTGAAGGGGAATTTGGGGTGCTTTATGGGCATAGCAACATGATCACCTTGCTTCAGGCGGGAGTGGTTGAGATTGAAACCGAAAACCAAAAAGAGCACATTGCGATCAATTGGGGTTATGCAGAAGTCACTAATGAACGGGTGGATATTTTAGCCGATGGGGCGGTCTTTATTAAAAAAGAATCAGACGACAGAGATGATGCTATCTCTAGGGCTAAAAAGCTTTTAGAGGACGCAAGCTCTGACAGGTTAGCAGTTTCTAGCGTGCTGGCTAAGATTGAGTCTCTTTAAGGGGATAATCATGTTCGATTCAATCATTTATTTTTTTAATAAGAGTGGGTTTATTACGACGCTTGTTTTAGTTTGGATTTCACTCTATTTAGTGATGACTTTATGGGTCTTTTTGTATAAGAGCATTGTGTTAAAAATTTATCTCAGGCGTGAGATGCAATCTTTGTCTAACATTCTTAATGGGACACAAGACGCTCCAGAGCATTTTATGTTTAATAAAAAAAGAAATGATGAGGCTAAAAGGTATTCTAAGGAATTGTTGCAAGCTTGGAAACATCAAGTTCTTAAGCAAAGCACGACCGGTTTAGTGGTATTGAGCATTATCTCTTCTACAGCCCCCTTTATTGGCTTGTTTGGAACGGTGGTTGAGATTTTAGAAGCGTTTAACAATTTGGGCGCGTTAGGTCAAGCGTCTTTTGGGGTGATCGCACCCATTATTTCTAAGGCTCTCATCGCTACTGCTGCAGGGATTTTAGCGGCCATTCCAGCTTATTCTTTTTACTTGATTTTAAAACGCAAGGTGTATGACTTGTCCGTTTATGTGCAGATGCAAGTGGATATTTTGTCTTCTAAAGAAGGAAGCTCTTAAGAGGGATTTTATAAATATCTTAAATAGGGAGAGGTTTTTATGAATTACGATAACTATTGGGATGAAGACAAACCAGAACTCAATATCACGCCTTTAGTGGATGTGATGCTTGTTTTATTGGCTATTCTTATGGTAACTACGCCCACTCTCACTTATAAAGAAGAGATTATTTTGCCTTCTGGTTCAAAAACTGCTAGAGCCACTCAAGATAAAATGATTGAGATTCGCATGGATAAAGACGCAAAAATCTATATAGACAGTCAAACCTATGAATACAACTCTTTCCCGGATACTTTTAACTTGCTTTCTAAAAAATACGATAAAGACACTAAGGTGAGTATCCGTGCGGACAAACGATTGACCTATGATAAAGTGATTTATTTGTTAAAAACGATTAAAGAAGCGGGGTTTTTAAAAGTTTCTTTGATCACAAACCCTTGAGTAGGGCTAGTTTGCATGAGTAAGAATGCACTCTTAGTCCTTTCTGGTTTTTTAGCGTTCTTGCTCTATGCTTTATTATTGTATGCTTTATTGCTAGAAAGGCATAATGAAGAAGCGGAGAAAATTCTTTTGGATTTGGGTAAAAAGGACGAACAAGTCATTGATTTGAATTTAGAAGATTTGCCAAGCGATGAAAAAAAAGATGAAAAAGTAGAAGAAAAAAAAGATGAAAAAATCGCTGAAAAAAATGCAACTGATAAGAAAGGCGATTTTATTGATCCTAAAGAACAAGAAGAAAGCCTTGAAAATATTTTTTCTTCACTCAATGATTTTCAAGAAAAGACAGACACAAACGCTCAAAAAGAAGAGCAAAAAAATGAGCAAGAAGAAGAGCAAAGGCGTTTAAAAGAACAGCAACGCTTAAGAAAAAACCAAAAAAATCAAGAAATGTTGAAAGGTTTGCAACAAAATTTAGATCAATTCGCACAAAAACTAGAAAGCGTTAAAAACAAAACTTTAGATTTGCAAATCCCCAAACAAGATGGGGTTGATGACAAGGCTTATCAAGAATGGTATGCTCAAATCTATCAAATTTTATATAAGGGTTGGAAAGGGGTTTTTTACCACAAAGCTTCAGTGAGCGCGTTGATTATGATCACTAAAGATGGGGAGTTTGATTATACCATTCTTAGCTACTCCGATTTTAAGGATTATAACAACAGCGTGATAACCCTTTTAAATGATTTAAAGAAAGTGGATTTTCCTCCATACCCAGGAGGAAACATGGTTTCTATTAAAGTTAATTTCACCACTAAGGAAGAACAATGAGGTATTTATGGCTTTTTTTAATATGCGCTATAGGGCTTTTTGCGACAGATAAAACACTAGATATTATTAAAACCATTCAAAAACTTCCTAAGATTGAAGTGCGCTACTCTATAGATAACGATACCAATTACGCTTTAAAATTGCATGAAGTCTTAGCGAATGATTTAAGGACTAGCCAGCATTTTGATGTTTCTCAAAACAAGGATCAAGGCGCTATCAATTACGCAGAACTTAAAGATAAAAAATTCCAACTTGTAGCGTTGGTGAGCGTGGCGGTAGAAAATGGCAATAAAATTTCACGATTAAAACTTTATGATGTCAATACAAGCGCTCTTGTTAAAACTTTTGACTACCCCATTTTAAGCGTCGATCTATACCCTTTTGCAGCACACAACATGGCCATTGTGGTGAATGATTATTTAAAAGCCCCTTCTATCGCTTGGATGAAGCGCCTTATTGTTTTTTCTAAGTATATTGGACCAGGAATCACAAATATCGCATTAGCCGATTACACGATGCGCTATCAAAAAGAAATCATCAAAAACAACCGACTCAATATTTTCCCTAAATGGGCGAACGCTGAGCAAACGGAGTTTTATTACACGCAATATGGCGAAAGAACGCCCATGATTTTAAAATACAACATTCAAAAAGCCACTCATGAGAATATCGCTAGCTCTCAAGGAATGGCTGTGGTTTCTAGCGTGAGTTCTGATGGCTCTAAAATTTTAATGTCTTTATCCCCTGATGGCCAACCGGATGTGTATCTGTATGATACGCATAAAAAAACTAAAACCAAAATAACGCGCTATCCTGGGATAGATGTTTCAGGAGTGTTTTTAGAAGATGACAAGTCTATGGCTTTTGTTTCGGATAGATCCGGTTATCCTAACATCTATATGAAAAAATTGGGGCTAAAAGAGAGCGCAGAGCAACTCCTTTATGAAGGGAGAAGCAATGAATCCATTGACGCTTATAAAGATAGTATTGTGTATGTGAGCAGGGAAAATCTTAATGAATTTGGCAAAACGGTGTTCAATTTGAATTTGATCACTCTAAACAGCAAATATATCCGCAGGCTTACCGTGAATGGCTCTAACCAGATGCCTCGTTTTTCTATGGATGGGAGAAATATCATGTATATCAAAAAAACACCCCAAGAATACGCTATGGGGCTTATTTTGCTAGACTATAATCAGAGTTTTTTATTCCCTTTAAAGAATGTGAAAATACAAGCCTTTGATTGGTAAGGTTAAATTAAGCGAATATGAGTTAACATTGACATTTATTAAAATTTTATTCTTGGAGAATGATGATGAAAAGATCTTCTATATTTAGTTTCTTGGTAGCTTTTTTATTTATAGCTGGTTGCAAACACAACATGGATAAAGAAACTGTGGCTGGCGATGTGAGCGCTAAAACGGTTCAGACTGCACCCGTTACTACAGAACCCGCTCCAGAGAAAGAAGAGCCTAAAGAAGAGCCAGCTCCAGTGGTTGAAGAGAAGCCAGCTAAGCCAGCTATTGAAAGCGGGACTATTATCGCCTCCATTTATTTTGATTTTGACAAGTATGAAATCAAAGACTCGGATCAAGAAACTTTAGATGAGATCGTGCAAAAAGCTAAAGAAAACCACATGCAAGTGCTTTTGGAAGGCAATACCGATGAATTTGGTTCTAGCGAATACAACCAAGCGCTTGGCGTTAAAAGGACTTTGAGCGTGAAAAACGCTTTAGTCATTAAGGGGGTAGAAAAAGACATGATTAAAACCATCAGTTTTGGTGAAGCCAAACCCAAATGCACCCAAAAAACTAAGGAATGTTACAAAGAAAACAGGAGAGTGGATGTCAAATTAGTGAAGTAACTTGGGAATGAAGAGGCTTTTTATCCCTTTTATCGCTCCCTTTTTTCTCAATGGGGAGCCTTCAGCGTTTGATTTGCAAAGCGGAGCGACCAAAAAAGAACTCAAGCAGTTGCAAGTCAATAGTAAAAACTTTTCTAATATTTTGACCAAAATCCATTCGCAAGTAGAGGCTAACACTCAAGCTCAAGAGGGCTTGAGAAGCGTCTATGAAGGGCAGGCTAATAAGATTAAAGATCTCAATAACGCTATCCTTTCCCAAGAAGAATCCTTGCGATCCCTAAAAGCCTTGCAAGAAGTGCAGGCTAACACGCTTAAGCAACAATCGCAAACTTTGGAGGATTTAAGGAATGAGATTCACGCTAACCAGCAAGCTATCCAGCAGCTAGACAAACAAAACAAAGAGATGAGTGAGTTATTGACCAAGTTAAGCCAGGATTTGGTTTCACAAATCGCTTTAATCCAAAAAGCGCTCAAAGAGCAAGAAAAACAAGAAAAAGCTGAAAAACAATATAAGAGCACTCCAACCAACGAAAAATCCAAGCAGTCTTTAGGAGCAGACGCGCTAGAACAAGATAAAGAAAACCAACCAAAACACCAACAGTTGCCTAAAGAAGAAAAAAATCAAGAAAAAGAAAAAACACCAAAAGTTAAGTTTCATAAAGATCTATCCAAACAAAAGGAGATTTTTGAAGAAGCTCTGTCTTTTTTTAGAAATAAATCCTATGCAGAAGCCAAAGAGCGTTTGCTGTGGTTAGAAGCCAATAGTTACAGACTTTATTATGTGCGTTATGCGCTTGGAGAAGTGGCTTATGGAGAAAAAAAGTATAGAGAAGCGATCAAGTATTACAAAGAGAGCGCTCTTTTAAACAAAAAAGCGTCTTACATGCCTGTTCTTTTGTGGCATACGGCATGGGCGTTTAAAAAAATCAAGGACGATCAAAACTATTATAAATTTTTAAACACTTTGCAACACTTGTATCCTTCAAGCGAACAAGCTAAAATGGCAAAAAAAATCTTAGAAAACAAGGAGAAACACCAACATGCAAAACCATGATTTAGAACCAATCAAACAAGCCGCTTTGATTGAATATGAAGTGAGAGAGCATGGCTCTAGCGAAGTGCTAGACAGCAATATTTCTAAAGAGCCTTTAGAGTTTATTGTAGGCGCTCATCAAATCATAGCAGGGTTAGAAAAAGCGGTATTGAAGGCCCAAATTGGCGAATGGGAAGAGGCCGTTATCGCCCCAGAAGAAGCTTATGGGGTTTATGAAAGTAGCTATTTGCAAGAAGTCCCTAGAGAGCAATTTGAAGGCATTGAATTAGAAAAAGGCATGAGCGTTTTTGGGCAAACTGAAGATAATCAAACCATTCAAGCCACTATCAAAGACTTTAGCAACACGCATGTGATGGTGGATTATAACCACCCGTTAGCCGGGAAAACTTTAGCGTTTCGTTTCAAGGTTTTGGGGTTTAGGGAAGTGAGCGAAGAAGAAATTTTAGCTTCACACCATGGCGATGGGACAGGTTGCTGTGGCGGTCATGGGGGTCATGGCGGAAAGAAAGGTGGGGGCTGTGGTTGCTCATGTTCGCATGGGTAATAAGATAGGGTAAGATAGGGGAATGTTTAAAAGGAATAGATCATGAATAGTTCTAACCTTAAAAATTGGCTATTCCCCACCATTTGCTTTTTTTTGTTTTGTTATATTTTAATTTTTTTAATGTTTTTTATGTTTAAAAGTTTGCAATCGCAATCTTTTGGTTCTGTGGCAGAAACCGGAAAAAAACCCATCACCACCACGAAGAAATTTGGTAAGGAATTGCAAAAACAGATTTCAAAAATCCATTAACTTTTTTTCTTTTTTGCCGATACTTGCTGTAATGAATTGGATATTAAATTAAAGGATTTTGCAATGATCAATGCCGTTTCTTCTCTTGCTCCGGTGCAATCTTTGGGGAATTACAAGCGTGTGGAAAAAAATGAAAAGGTTGAAAATAGCGAGACCGCTCTTGATAGGGTAGCTGAAATCAAGCATGCTATTGAAAATAACCAGTATAAAATCAACTTGCGTGAAACTTCTCACAAAATGGCACAGGATTTGTTAGGGATAAGCTAGGGGGGTTAAGGGCTTCATTTTTAAGAGAGGTTTTTTATTCTTGCTGTCGTTTTGTTTTCATTGAATTTTAGTTTCTCTGTGTTTTAAAATGAGTTTGTTGCTCTTTTAAATAGGGTGCTTTTTTAGTCGTGTGTTAGGAATGATTGATTGGGGATTTTAACTTTTATGGATTTTTGCTCTGGTATTGGCGGGGGTCGTTTGGGCTTGGAGCAATGCCATTTAAAATGCGTAGGGCATGCAGAAATCAATGATGAAGCCCTTAGAACTTATGAATTATTTTTTAAAGATACCTGTAATTTTGGGGATTTGATGCGGATCAACCCTAATGATTTACCCGATTTTGATGCGCTCATTAGCGGGTTTCCTTGTCAAGCTTTTTCTATCAATGGCAAAAGGAAGGGGCTTGAAGATGAAAGAGGGACGATTATTTATGGGCTTATTCGCATTTTAAAAGTCAAACAGCCCAAATGTTTCTTGCTTGAAAACGTTAAGGGCTTGATCCATCATAAGCAACAAGAAACTTTTAAAACCATTATCAAAGCCCTACAAGAAGTGGGCTATACAACTTATTATCAAATTTTAAACAGCGCTGATTTCCAATTAGCCCAAAAGAGGGAACGCCTTTATATCGTAGGGTTTAGGAAGGATTTGAAACACCCATTTCATTTCCCTTTAGGTTTAGCCAATGATTATTGTTTTAATGATTTTTTAGACGCTAATAATGAATGCTATTTGGATGTGAGTAACGCTACTTTCCAAAGATACTTGCACAACCCATACAACCACAACCGGGTTTTTTTAGAGGATATTCTAACTTTAGAAAACGCCGTTTTAGACACAAGGCAATCTGATTTAAGGTTGTATTTTAATGTTTTTCCTACTTTAAGGACCTCTCGGCATGGTTTGTTTTATATCCAAAAAGGTAAAATTAAGAAATTAAACGCAACTGAAAGCCTGCTTTTGCAAGGATTCCCTAGAGGTTTGATCGCTAGGATTAAAAATAATCCTAACTTTAAAGAAAGTCATTTGCTATCCCAAGCAGGGAATGCGATGAGCGTGAATGTGATTGCTGCAATCGCACAGCAAATGTTAAAGGCGATAGTTGAGCATTAATCTCCAAATGTAAGATAAAAAATTAAAACAAGAAACAAAAGTTTTTCTTAATAAGGTTTTAGCGATCAATATTTGACAAAAAACAAAGCCCTAATAAAATGGCATAGTATTTGCTTGAATATGGCTGAAACAAGAGCTAAAGGATTTGTTATGGTCGTTTTACATTCTCATTTAGAAAATGCGCTCAACCAATTGAAAGGATTGATTGATTTAACGGAGTGCGATATAAGAGACATCAAGCTCGCTAAACACACCGAAATTTTTGAAAGAAACCATCAAAAACAGCTAGCGATTCAAGCTTTTGAAAAAGAAAAAGCGAATATAGATGCGCAAATGTTGTCTTTAAAAAACCAATTCCCCAATAAAAAAATGAGTGGATTGTTAGACGAAAAAACGAGCGATTTTTTAAACCAAATGCGAGAGTCCTTGCTTGTTTTGAAAGAAAAAAACCTGATTTATTCGCGCATGGCGTTTGCGGTTTCTGAGTTTTATTCTTCGCTCATCCAACAAATCATTCCCCATGACACTTGCGACTATAAAGGCTCTAGGCATGTGGGGAGCCATTTTTTAAGAGTGCAGGCGTAAAATGGGCGGAATCTTATCTTCACTCAACACTTCTTACACCGGCTTGCAAGCCCATCAGAGCATGGTGGATGTTACCGGGAATAATATTTCTAACGCCAGCGATGAATTTTATAGCCGCCAACGCGTGATCGCAAAGCCCCAAGCGGCCTATATGTATGGCACTAAAAACGTAAATATGGGCGTGGATGTAGAAGCCATTGAAAGGGTGCATGATGAGTTTGTTTTTGCTCGTTACACGAAGGCTAATTACGAAAACACTTATTACGATACAGAGTTTTCGCATTTAAAAGAAGCGAGCGCGTATTTTCCGGACATTGATGAAGCGAGCCTTTTTACGGATTTGCAAGATTATTTTAACTCATGGAAAGAATTGTCTAAAAACGCCAAAGACTCCGCTCAAAAACAGGCTCTCGCTCAAAAAACAGAAGCTTTAACGCACAACATTAAAGACACTAGAGAGAGGTTAACGACCTTACAGCATAAAGCGAGTGAAGAATTAAAAAGCGTTATCAAAGAAGTGAATAGCTTGGGTTCTCAAATCGCTGAGATCAACAAACGCATTAAAGAAGTGGAAAACAACAAGAGTTTAAAGCATGCCAATGAATTAAGGGATAAGCGAGATGAATTAGAGTTTCATTTGCGAGAGCTTTTAGGGGGGAATGTTTTTAAAAGCAGCATTAAAACTCATTCGCTCACAGATAAAGACTCAGCGGATTTTGATGAGAGCTACAACCTTAATATCGGGCATGGGTTCAATATTATTGATGGCTCTATTTTCCATCCTTTAGTGGTTAAAGAGTCCGAAAATAAAGGGGGTTTGAACCAGGTTTATTTTCAAAGCGATGATTTCAAAGTAACTAATATTACTGACAAGCTCAATCAGGGAAAAGTGGGGGCGTTATTGAATGTGTATAATGACGGCTCTAACGGGACTTCAAAGGGCAAGTTGCAGGATTATATTGATTTGTTGGATTCTTTTGCTAGGGGTTTGATAGAATCCACTAATGCGATTTACGCTCAAAGCGCGAGTCATTATATTGAAGGCGAGCCGGTGGAGTTTAACAGCGATGAAGCCTTTAAAGACACGAACTACAATATCAAAAACGGCTCGTTTGATCTTATCGCTTACAACACCGATGGTAAAGAAATCGCCAGAAAAACCATTGCTATCACGCCCATTACAACCATGAACGATATTATCCAAGCCATTAACGCTAATACTGATGACAATCAAGATAATAACACCGAAAACGATTTTGATGATTATTTCACAGCGAGCTTTAACAATGAGACTAAAAAGTTTGTCATCCAGCCTAAAAACGCTTCGCAAGGGTTGTTTGTTTCTATGAAAGATAACGGCACGAATTTTATGGGAGCGTTAAAACTCAACCCTTTTTTTCAAGGCGATGACGCTTCTAATATCAGCTTGAATAAGGAATACAAAAAAGAGCCGACCACTATCCGCCCATGGCTTGCTCCCATTAACGGGAATTTTGATGTGGCGAACATGATGCAGCAATTGCAATACGACAGCGTGGATTTTTATAACGACAAGTTTGACATTAAACCAATGAAAATCAGCGAGTTTTATCAATTTTTAACCGGTAAAATCAACACGGACGCTGAAAAATCCGGGCGTATTTTGGACACTAAAAAGAGCATGTTAGAGACCATTAAAAAAGAGCAACTCTCTATTTCGCAAGTGAGCGTGGATGAAGAAATGGTGAATTTGATCAAGTTTCAAAGCGGTTATGCCGCTAACGCTAAGGTCATTACCGCTATTGATCGGATGATAGACACTTTATTGGGGATTAAACAATAATTTTTCTACCCATAGCGTTTTTATCAAATAAGCCTTATTTAACTTATTTTTTAAACTCTATCTATTTTAAAACTCATTTTTGAGCCTTTTTATAGCCAGCACTCAAACAATTAATAGCATCATGTAAGCTATAAGCGAGAGGGTGTTTTGTAAAGCTTGTGTTATAATAACGATTATTGTTGATTGAAAGGAAAACAGATGAGACGGAGTTTTTTGAAAACGATTGGCTTGGGTGTGATAGCACTCTCTTTGGGTTTGTTAAGCCCTTTGAGCGCGGCGAGTTACCCCCCCATTAAAAACACTAAAGTAGGCTTAGCCCTTTCTAGCCACCCGCTAGCCACTGAAATCGGGCAAAAGGTTTTAGAAGATGGGGGCAATGCGATTGATGCGGCTGTAGCGATAGGTTTTGCTCTAGCGGTCGTCCATCCTGCAGCAGGCAATATTGGTGGTGGGGGTTTTGCGGTTATCCATTTGGCTAATGGTGAAAATGTTGCCTTAGATTTTAGAGAAAAAGCCCCCTTAAAAGCCACTAAGGACATGTTTTTAGACAAGCAAGGCAATGTAGTCCCTAAACTCAGCGAAGATGGCTATTTGGCGGCTGGGGTTCCTGGAACGGTGGCGGGCATGGAAGCGATGTTGAAAAAATACGGCACCAAAAAACTATCGCAACTCATTGATCCTGCCATTAAATTGGCTGAAAATGGTTATGCGATTTCACAAAGACAAGCAGAAACTCTAAAAGAAGCAAGGGAGCGGTTTTTAAAACACAGTTCTAGCAAAAAGTATTTTTTTAAAAAAGGGCACCTTGATTATCAAGAAGGGGATTTGTTTGTCCAAAAAGATCTAGCCAAAACTTTAACTCAAATCAAAACGCTAGGCGCTAAAGGCTTTTATCAAGGGCAAGTCGCTGAGCTTATTGAGAAAGACATGAAAAAAAATGGAGGGATTATCACTAAAGAAGATTTAGCCAGTTACAATGTGAAATGGCGCAAACCCGTGATGGGGAGTTATCGTGGGTATAAGATCATTTCTATGTCGCCACCAAGTTCGGGAGGTACGCATTTGATCCAGATTTTAAATGTCATGGAGAATGCGGATTTAAGCACCCTTGGGTATGGGGCTTCTAAGAATATCCATATCGCTGCAGAAGCGATGCGTCAGGCTTATGCGGACAGGTCGGTTTATATGGGAGACGCTGATTTTGTTTCAGTACCGGTGGATAAATTGATTAATAAGGCGTATGCCAAAAAGATTTTTGACACTATCCAGCCAGATACGGTTACGCCAAGCTCTCAAATCAAACCAGGAATGGGGCAGTTGCATGAGGGGAGCAATACCACGCATTATTCTGTAGCGGACAGGTGGGGGAATGCAGTCAGCGTTACTTACACCATTAACGCTTCTTATGGAAGCGCTGCTAGTATTGATGGGGCAGGATTTTTATTGAATAATGAAATGGATGATTTTTCCATAAAGCCAGGAAATCCTAATCTCTATGGTTTGGTAGGGGGCGATGCGAATGCGATTGAAGCCAATAAGCGCCCTTTAAGTTCCATGTCGCCTACGATTGTGTTGAAAAACAATAAGGTTTTTTTGGTGGTGGGAAGCCCTGGAGGGTCTAGGATTATCACTACGGTGTTGCAAGTGATTTCCAATGTCATTGATTATAATATGAATATTTCTGAAGCGGTCTCAGCCCCAAGATTTCACATGCAATGGTTGCCTGATGAATTGAGGATTGAAAAATTTGGCATGCCCGCTGATGTGAAAGACAATCTCACTAAAATGGGCTATCAAATCGTTACCAAGCCGGTTATGGGCGATGTGAATGCGATCCAAGTTTTGCCTAAAACTAAAGGGAGCGTTTTCTATGGGGCAACGGATCCAAGGAAAGAGTTTTAATTCTTTGTGGTATGTGGGGTAATATACAAACTTTTAATCCCATTTAGCCCTATTTTTTTGGGAGGGGGAGAGCTTTTTAGCGAGAAAATCTTAAATTTAGTTTTAAAATTCATAAAAATAGTGTAAAATTTCTCATTACAAGAGACGATATTAGATCCAATTATGTGTGCAGAATGGGGTTTGAGAATGTTTGAATTGAACGCATGCAATTTCTTTTTGAGATTGGTAGTTATTGGCATCATGTTTGATTCTTATTAAGAGTAGAGGAGCAGCGATGAAGAACACGAGCAAATTGGCTTTGAAAATTTGTTTGGTAGGTTTGTGTTTGTTTAGCACCCTTAGTGCAGAACACCTTGAGCAAAAAAGGAATTACATTTATAAAGGGGAGGAGGCCTATAATAATAAGGAATATGAGCGAGCGGCTTCTTTTTATAAGAGCGCGATTAAAAATGGTGAGCCGCTTGCTTATGTTCTTTTAGGGATCATGTATGAAAATGGTAGGGGTGTACCTAAAGATTACAAGAAAGCGGCTGAATATTTTCAAAAAGCGGTTGATAACGATATACCTAGAGGGTATAACAATTTAGGCGTGATGTATAAAGAGGGTAGGGGTGTGCCTAAAGATGAAAAAAAAGCCGTGGAGTATTTTAGAATAGCTACAGAGAAGGGCTATACTAACGCTTATATCAACTTAGGCATCATGTATATGGAGGGTAGGGGAGTTCCAAGCAACTATGTGAAAGCGACAGAGTGCTTTAGAAAAGCGATGCATAAGGGTAATGTGGAAGCTTATATCCTTTTAGGGGATATTTATTATAGCGGAAATGATCAATTGGGTATTGAGCCAGACAAAGATAAGGCGATTGTCTATTATAAAATGGCGGCTGATATGAGCTCTTCTAGAGCTTATGAAGGGTTATCAGAGTCTTACCGGTATGGGTTAGGCGTGGAAAAAGATAAACAAAAGGCTGAAGAATACATGCAAAAAGCATGCGATTTTGACATTGATAAGAATTGCAGGAAAAAGAACACTTCAAGCCGATAACCTTGTAGGCTTGCTTCAAGGATTTTTGTTTTATTTTAAGTAGCATGTTTTTGAACAATTGATTTAAAGCGATAGATTAAAGATATTGCATTTTTCATGGCTAGGTAGTCTTATGCCAAAAACTTTAGCCTACCGCTCGCTCTAACTTTTTAGCTTCAGATGTGGTAAAAAGCTTTTAAACTCGTTTAATTTATTCAAAAAAACGCACGCTATCAAACGCTTTTAAGCTTTCAACTTCTTGTTTGCCTTGCCTATAATAAATACTCCCCCTTGTCTAAAACAAACCCCTAAATTTATAAACCCCAAACAGCAACAAAGAATACATTGACATAGCGAGCGGTTTTCATAAGCTTTTTAAAAACGACGCTAAGATCGCCGAGAGTTTAAAGCCCGCTATTACGAAAAATTTAAGCCAAGGTTTAGCGACCACTCTAAGCGGAGCGTTAAAGTATCAGTGGACTAAATTCACTTTAGGGACTTTATACAGAAACGCGCCCGATCGCATTTTAGGGATTAAACTCCCAAAAGCCCTAAACGAAGCCACCGCAGGTGCAGCCTTAAAGTATCACATTAAAAGAGCGTTAGAAAGAAGCCACTCTATAAGCGAGTTTAGCAAGAATTTAGAATTAAGCGCGCAAAAATCACACTTTAGCAACAACACGCTTAAAATCATTGAAGAGCTTAATAACGGCGTCAAACAAGCGAGCGAAGAAATCAAATCAAAAGCCACTAAATACGAAAAAGCCTTACAAGAATTACAAAAGATTGATGAAAGCAAGCTGACTAAAGAACAGCAACAGGTTTTAAAGGTTTTTAAGGGCGAGCTGGATCAAACAGAGATTAAAGGCATAGATTTAAACGACCTCTACATTTTAGAACAAGGATCAAGGAATGCGGGAGCTAGAAAAATACTAAGAAAGCATTACGGAGAAGAAAGCACAGGAGGACTAACGAACGAAGAACTACTTAACATGAGCGAAGTTATTAAAAACGGAAGCGTGTTATTAGAGAGTTTTAAAAGAATTAACGAAGGCTTTAGATACGCTTACGAATGGGAGAATAACGGCGTAAAGCTTAGGTTAGTGGTAGATGATTTAAACAATGGAAATAAGATTTTTGATTTTTATAGCGATAGGAATTTTACAGATTTTAGGGATGCCAGTCTACACTCTGGAAACCATCCCCATGAACCTAATCCTACACCAAAACCAGCAACAAGTCAAGAGGATTTATTAAAAACAAGCGAAAATTTAAACGAAACCACACCAAAACCTACAAATTTAAGCCCCTTAGAACAAGCCAAAGCTGAAAAGTTAGCGAAGTTAGAAAGCGAGAAGTTACAAAGCGAACAAGAATTTTTAAAAGCTAAAGAGCAAGAAAAACAACGCAAAGAAGCGTTAAAAAAGA
>NZ_MVVH01000013.1:0-35188 GCF_003636935.1 Helicobacter pylori | reverse complement strand
TAGAAAATCAAATAATAGAAGCCACTACAAGGCTTTTAACGAGCTATCAAATCTTTTTAAACCAAGCACGAGATAACGCTAATAACCAAATCACAGAAAACAAAACCCAAAGCCTTGAAGCGATCACGCAAGCTAAAACGACCGCTAACAACGAAATAAGCACCAACAAAACGCAATCGATAAATAACATTACCGAAGCGAAAGAAAGCGCTAACAATGAAATAAATAACAATAAAACCCAAGCGATAACGAACATTAACGAAGCGAAAGAAAACGCTAACAACGAAATAAACACCAACAAAACGCAAGCAATCAATAACATCACGCAAGAAAAACAACAAGCCACAAGCGAGATTATTGAAGCGAAAAAACGATCATTATCAAAACATTGATTTTTTTGAGATTGAATAAGGCGTGTTAAAAAACCACTATAATACCCCTAAAAAAATGCGAGTTTAAAGATGCCTATATTTGATTTAAAAAGCCCTTATCCACCAGCAGGCGATCAGCCCCAAGCCATAGAAGCTTTAACAAAAAGCTTAAAAAATAACAACCATTATCAAACTTTAGTGGGGGTTACAGGGAGCGGTAAGACTTACACGATGGCCAATATCATCGCTCAAACCAATAAACCCGCTTTGATCATGAGCCATAATAAGACCTTATGCGCGCAACTTTATAGCGAGTTTAAGGCGTTTTTCCCGCATAATAGGGTGGAGTATTTTATCTCCCACTTTGATTACTACCAGCCTGAAAGCTATATCCCTAGAAGGGATTTATTTATTGAAAAAGACAGCTCTATCAATGATGATTTGGAGCGTTTGAGATTGAGCGCGACCACCTCGCTTTTAGGTTATGATGATGTGATCGTGATAGCGAGCGTTTCGGCTAATTATGGTTTGGGTAACCCTGAAGAATATTTAAAAGTCATGGAAAAAATCAAAGTGGGCGAGAAGCGCGCTTACAAGAGTTTTTTATTAAAGCTAGTGGAAATGGGTTATAGCCGTAATGAAGTGGTGTTTGATAGGGGGAGCTTTAGAGCGACGGGGGAATGCGTGGATATTTTCCCCGCTTATAATGACGCTGAATTTATTAGGATTGAATTTTTTGGCGATGAGATAGAAAGGATTGCGGTCTTTGACGCTTTAGAAAGAAATGAAATCAAGCGCTTGGATTCTGTCATGCTTTATGCGGCCAGTCAGTTTGCCGTAGGGAGCGAGAGGTTGAATTTAGCCATTAAAAGCATTGAAGACGAACTCGCTCTAAGGTTGAAATTTTTTAAAGAGCAGGATAAAATGCTTGAATACAACCGCCTCAAACAACGCACCGAGCATGATTTAGAAATGATTAGCGCGACCGGTGTGTGTAAGGGCATTGAAAATTACGCGCGCCATTTCACCGGTAAAGCCCCTAATGAAACGCCTTTTTGTTTGTTTGATTATTTAGGGATATTTGAGCGGGAGTTTTTAGTCATTGTAGATGAAAGCCATGTGAGTTTGCCGCAATTTGGGGGGATGTATGCAGGGGATATGAGCAGGAAAAGCGTTTTAGTGGAATATGGTTTTAGATTGCCTAGCGCTTTAGACAACCGCCCTTTAAAATTTGATGAATTTATCCATAAAAATTGCCAATTCCTTTTTGTGTCCGCTACGCCCAATAAGCTAGAATTAGAGCTTTCCAAAAAGAATGTCGCTGAGCAAATCATTCGCCCTACAGGGCTTTTAGACCCTAAATTTGAAGTGCGAGACAGCGATAAGCAAGTTCAGGATTTATTTGATGAAATCAAGTTAGTGGTGGCCAGAGATGAAAGGGTGCTAATCACCACGCTCACTAAAAAAATGGCAGAAGAATTGTGTAAATATTATGCTGAATGGGGCTTGAAGGTGCGTTACATGCATAGTGAAATTGATGCGATTGAAAGGAATCACCTTATCCGCTCTTTAAGGCTTAAAGAATTTGACATTTTAATAGGGATCAATCTTTTAAGAGAAGGGCTGGATTTGCCTGAAGTTTCTTTAGTAGCGATCATGGATGCGGATAAAGAAGGGTTTTTAAGGAGTGAAACAAGCCTCATTCAAACCATGGGGCGAGCCGCTAGAAACGCTAATGGCAAGGTTTTATTATACGCTAAAAAAATCACTCAAAGCATGCAAAAAGCCTTTGAAATTACGAGTTACAGGCGCGCTAAGCAAGAAGAGTTTAATAAGCTCCATAATATTACTCCCAAAACCGTTACTCGCGCTTTAGAAGAGGAGTTGAAATTAAGAGACGATGAGGCTAAAATCGCTAAAGCTTTAAAAAAGGACAAAATCCCTAAAAGTGAAAGGGAAAAAATCATTAAAGAATTGGATAAAAAAATGCGAGAATGCGCGAAAAATTTGGATTTTGAAGAAGCGATGCGCTTGAGAGATGAAATCGCTAAATTAAGAACGCTTTAAACGCTATCGCTTAAAAACTGCACTTTAAAAACTATAAGTGTAGTTGAAATAAACCGAGTAATTGCGCCTGAAATCAACTTGGTATAACAAGCTGTTGATTCCGTATTCTAAAAATCGTAAAACTTTGAGGACATCTTCACTATTATTGCTAATGTTATTCATGGAATAATAGTGGTTAAAATAATAAGTGGGGATTTTAATCCCAAAGCCAAATTGGTTGCGTTTATTCCCTAAACGAACCCCTAAATCCACTAAAAACTGGAAGCCATTTGGATCCACTTTCCCGCCAAAAGTATTTTGAAGAAGCGCTTGATACAATAACGCATCGCTTACTTTGTCATACACTCCAGAAAATGCAATCCCTAGATTGAACCCGGCAAAAAACTTGTCCCCATTATAAGCGTTAAGCAACAAATCCATATAAGTGCCGTAAGTGGAAATGATAATAGACTGCGATTCTTTTAGACCATAAAGAGAGGCGCTCAAATCATAGAATAGCCCCCACCTGAAGCCAAACCACTTCGTTTCTTCATGCTTACCCACCCATTTATAGCCCACTTGCACGCCAAGACCATTAGACACATACGAATTTTTAAAAATAGGGCTTAAACTATCGCTGAAAAGGATTTGGCTCTTATTGAATTGTTGGGATAAATTCAAGTTGCTAGAGTTGTGCTGAATGCTCCCTAATTGATACCCAAGCCCCAGATAAAACGCCGATTGATCCGCATAGCGTTTGATGGGCGAAACCACCTTTTTATTGCCAAAAATATAATTCCCTTTAGTCAAAACATCTTTAAAACCCTCTGCATTAAGCGCACAAAAAAGCCCTAAAATTAAACATAACGCTCGTTTCAAAAAACCCCTTAAAACTTCAATTTTTTACCGCTTATTTTATAGTTTTGTTTTTGTAAAAATGTGCCTTATTCAAACACCCTTTTAAAAATCGCCCCCACGTTTTTAGTGTAATAGCTGTAATCAAAACACGCTTTGATTTCGTCCTCGCTCAAATATTTTTTCAAGCGTTCATCGTTGAGTAGGGCGTTTAAAAACAAATTTTCATCAGCGTTTTTAGAAGCGCCTTGTTGCAAAACCTCCCATATTTTCATCGCATTTTCTTGCACGATAGAATAGCTTTCTTCTCTACTCAAACCTTTTTTAGGCAATTCCAATAACACCCGTTGCGAAAAAACTAGCCCCCCGCTCAAAGCTAAATTTTTAAGCATGTTTTTAGGATAAACCACCAGATTTCCAACCACGCTATTTAGGCGGCTGAGCATAAAATCGCTCGTGATAAACAGATCGGGCAAGGCAAAACGCTCCACAGAGCTATGGCTCATGTCTCTTTCATGCCATAAGGCGACATTTTCTAACATAGGGGTCGTAAAAGAGCGAATCACCCTACAAAGCCCGGTGATATTCTCGCTCAATATGGGGTTTCTTTTATGGGGCATCGCAGAGCTTCCTTTTTGCCCTGTTGAAAAAGCTTCTTCCACTTCATAGACTTCACTGCGTTGCAAATGGCGGATATTGGTAGCGATTTTTTCACAACTGCTCGCCAAAAGAGCCAGATCGCATGCAAGCCTAGCGTAGCGGTCTCTTTGAATGACTTGATTGCTGATATTGGCGGTTTTTAAGCCTAAAAATGTGCACGCTAATTCTTCTAATTCTAAGGGGGCATGCGCGAAATTCCCCATAGCCCCACTGATCGCTCCCACGCTGATAAATTCCATCGTTAAATCTAAAGCCTTTAAATGCCGTTTGATTTCATCAGCAAAAAGGGCTAACACTAAGCCAAAAGTAATGGGTTCGCCAAACACCCCATGGCTTCTGCCCACCATTAGCGTGTCTTTATGCTCTAAAGCCTTGTTTTTAAGGGTTTCATAGAGGTTTTTAACGCCTTTTTGAATGAGTTTTAAGCTTTTTGTCATCAATAACGCCATAGCCGTATCAATGCAATCGCTAGAAGTGATCCCATAATGGAAAAAGCGGGATTCTTCGCCCAAGCTTTCAGCCACGCAAGTGGTGAAAGCGATTAAATCATGCTTAGTGGTTTTTTCAATTTCTTTGATGCGCTCAAGATTGAATGCCGCTTTCGTGCAGATTTTTTCACAATCGCTATCTTGGATTTGCCCAAGCTTGTTCCACGCCCTAATGACAGCTTTTTCCACTTCTAAATAGGTTTCAAACTTGGTTTGCTCATTCCATAGGGCTTTCATTTCTTCATTCGCATAGCGTTCTAACACCGACAATCCTTAAAATCAAAATGGGATTTATGTTACTTTAAAGGGGTTTAAAAAGTCAAGGGGGGAAATCACACAAGACGCAAAAAGCGCCTTGATTTAATGGAAGGGTTATACTTTAGCTTCTTCTCTGCGTTGCAAGTATTCCCAACGCTCATTCACATCTTTTTGCAATTCTTCAATAACATGTTCGTTTTCCTTTTTGAAAAGGTGTTTGAAGCGCTTTTGAGCCCCTAAATAATCCCTTACAGGAATGATATTTCTTGGGCGGTAAGTGATTTTCAATTCCCTGCCATTAAAGATTTCAAATAGGGGGAACATCAAGCTATCCACAGCCATATCCGCTAATTCAATGGTTTTATTGGATTCAAATTTCCATTCAGTCGTGCATGGGCTAAGAGCGTTAATAAAGCAAGGCCCTTCAGTGTCTAGTGCGGTTTTAATCTTTTTATTCATGTCTTTCCATTTGTTAGGCGAGAGTTGTGCCACATAAGGGACCCCATGGCTTGCCATGATATTGACGATGTCTTTTTTCTTTTCTTTTTTACCAAAACTAACCGATCCCGCTGGCGTGGTGGAAGTGCTAGCCCCTAATGGCGTAGATCCGCTTCTTTGACCGCCGGTATTGGCGTAGTTTTCATTATCCAAGCAAATGTAAGTCATGTCATGCCCTCTTTCCATGCAACCGCTAATGAATTGAAGACCAATATCATAACTGGCCCCATCGCCTCCAAACGCCACAAATTTTGGTTTTTGACCTTGATAGCGGCCCTTATTCGCAAGCGCTTTATACATCGCCTCCACCCCTGAAATCGCCGTAGAGCCATTTTCAAAACCAATATGAATCCAAGGCACATCCCATGAAGTGTGCGGATACACCGCCGAGCATACCTCTAAACAACCGGTAGAATTGCCTAAAACAATAGGCCCATCTACAGCGTTTAAAACTTCGCGCACAATAATGCCATGCCCACAACCCGGGCAAAGCAAGTGTGAGCCTTGGAATTTTTCAGCGCTTTGGCTAAAACCTTTGAGTGTTTTGACTTCTTTTACCATGATATTTCCTTTTTAAAAAAAGCTCATTTTAGGGCCGCGCAAGCCTACGAATTGTTGGGTAGGGTGCGTGAGCGTGCCTTTAAGAGCGTCTTCATTGATTTCTTCAAAAATTTCGCATAAATGCGCGATTGTCATATCCCTTTCGCCTAAACCATAAATGTAGTTAGACACCACAGGGTGTTTAGTCCCTTGGGTTTGATACACCGCGCTCGTTACTTCATTAAACATCGCCCCCATAGCACCCGCTGGAGAGCTCTTGTCTAAAATCGCTAAAGCTTTAAGATTTTTCAAATCCTGCCCCAATCTTTCATAAGGGAAAGGGCGCAAAGAATGGATGGTGGCCACACCGGCCTTAATGCCTTTTTTACGCATTTCCTTAGCCGCTACGATGGCGGATTCATAAGTAGTGCCTAACGCAAAGATAGCGATTTCAGCGTCTTCTAGCTGGAAAGTTTTAGTTAAATGGTATTGTCTGCCTGTGAGTTTAGCGAAATCATTGAACACTTCTTCAATCACAGAAGACGCGCTCATGATGGCATGGTGGAGTTGGGCTTTATGCTCATAATGCCATTCTTCTTCAGCTTGCGCGCCATAGCTTACCGGTTTATCAAAATCCAAAAGGGAATGCTTGGTTTGGTATTCGCCTACGAATTGATAAGCCACTGCATCGCTCAAAGGGCGGACATTTTGCACGGTGTGCGAACACAAAAACCCGTCTTGATTGACAATAGTAGGCACGCACACCTTTTGATGCTCTGCGATTCTAAACGCCATTAAAGTGAAATCATAAGCTTCTTGAGGGTTGCATGTGCATAAACTGATCCAGCCAGAATCCCTACTCAAATACATATCCGAATGATCGCCATGGATATTCAAAGGGGCTGCTAGAGCGCGATTGACTAAATTCAAAACGATAGGCAAACGCATGCCAGAGGCCTGGTATAAAACTTCTACCATTAACGCCAAACCTTGAGAGCTAGTCGCAGTGCTGACCCTTCCTCCAGCTGCTGCAGCTCCCACGCATGCACTCATGGCGGCATGCTCAGATTCCACTAAAACAAATTCGCCATCAATATAGCCATTGTCCTTAAACGAGCCATAATTTTGCACAATGGGCGTTGATGGGGTGATAGGATAGGCTGCGATGACATCAATTTGAGCCTGTCTTAAAGCGTTAGAGCTAGCGGTATTGCCATCCCACACTTCTATCTCTTGTAATTCAATACTTCTTGCCATATTTTTTCCTTATGATTTTTTCTTTTCTTGTTTTTGCGGCCATTGAGTGAGGGCGGTAGCGGGCTCAATTTGTTCTTCAAACATCCATAGCGATTTAGGGTTGGTGGGGCAGACATCCACGCACACGCCACAGCCCTTACAATGAGAATAATCCACGCCTTTTAACTTGCCCTCTCTTGAAAGAATGGCAGCGTCTGGGCAATAAACCCAACAATTAAAGCAATTGATGCAAATGTTATTGTTATGCACAGGCTTAGCCACGCGCCAATGAGCCACTGAAGTGGTGAAGTAACTTTGCTCGGTGTAATGGCGCTCATCATTGTGTTTTTCCATTTCGCTTTGTGCGTTCTTTTCAAAAGGGAAGAGCACCGCTCCCATTTCAAATTCATTCCAATCTTTCATCTTTAATCCTTAATGTTATTGAACTTCTTCATAAGCTCTTTGGATAGCGAGCATGTTAGCGTCAATGACTTCTTGCGTGAGTTTTTTGCCCAAAACTTTCTTAAAAGCTTCTTTAAAAGCCCCGATTTCAAGCATGCCAGACACTTTCATTAAAGCCCCTAACATGGGCGTGTTGGGGATAGGGCGTTTTAAGGTTTCCATAGAGATTTTTAAACAATCCACTAAAAACACCTTACGGGTTTTTAATTCAGGTTTTTTTTCAAACAATTCTTCTTTGTTAAGGTAGCTGGTGATGATATAAGTCGTGTCTTCTTTTTCATTAGCGAAGATGTTTTCAATGAAAACCAAACCGGGATCAATCACCAGCACATAATCAGGCTGCATGAAGCGCTCATGGTTTAAAATCGGCTCATCATCAACGCGGTTATAAGCCATCATAGCAGCTCCCCTTTTAGCTGAACCATAGGAAGCGAACGCTTGCACTTCTTTGCCTGTTTTTGAAATCACATCAGCCAACCCTTTAGCGCCAGTGATTGCACCTTGACCAGCTCGTGCATGCCATCTAATTTGAAACATGGTAATATGTCTCCTTAATATCGTATAAAATAAATTGAATTTAGCCCAAAATTATACAAGAAAAACCATTAACTATATCTTATAACAACACCTTTTTAAGAATTTTTATAGGAAAATGGGGGCATACCTACAAGAATTATGGCTATTTTATGGCTATTTATTCTAAAAAATAGGCGTTCTTAATCAAAACCACTAATATTTATTTTAAACTTTGTTATTATTAGGGCGTGATTTGATCTTATATGGAGCGAGTGTGGGGCAGGATAACAAAAGGAATTGGGTTATGAATAAAACAACAATTAAAATATTGATGGGCATGGCGTTATTATCATCGCTTCAAGCCGCAGAGGCAGAGCTTGATGAAAAATCAAAAAAACCTAAATTTGCGGACAGGAATACATTTTATTTAGGGGTTGGGTATCAGCTTAGCGCGATCAACACATCTTTTAGCACCGAGTCTGTAGATAAATCGTATTTCATGACCGGCAATGGCTTTGGTGTGGTGTTAGGGGGGAAATTTGTGGCTAAAACGCAAGCTGTAGAGCATGTGGGTTTCCGTTACGGGTTGTTTTATGATCAGACCTTTTCTTCTCACAAATCCTATATTTCTACCTATGGTTTAGAATTGAGCGGTTTGTGGGACGCTTTCAATTCGCCAAAGATGTTTTTAGGGTTGGAGTTTGGCTTAGGTATTGCTGGGGCGACTTACATGCCAGGAGGGGCTATGCATGGGACTATCGCTCAATATTTAGGCAAAGAAAATTCGCTTTTCCAATTGCTTGTGAAAGTGGGTTTTCGTTTTGGCTTTTTCCACAATGAAATCACTTTCGGGTTGAAATTCCCTGTCATTCCTAACACCAAAACCGAGAATATTGATGGCTTGAGCGCGACTACTTTATGGCACCGCTTACCGGTCGCTTATTTCAATTATATCTATAATTTTTAGATATGGTTATTTGGAGGTTTTAGATTTGACAAAATCAATTAACTCTCGTGTGTCTATGGTTAGGGTTAAGAATTGCTGATAGGTAGTGATCCACTTGCCCCCTTTCCCATACAAATGATACCCATCGCCCCCACCTAAAAAGTTAAAAAACGCATCCGCTCGCACGCTCACCCATTTATTTTTATAGACATAATAAAGCCCTATCATGTCAAAATTAGGGGCTCTATACCATGGCAAGCCGGTATAAAGGGATTGGCCATAAGTGGCGTAAAAGTGCATTTGGGGTTTGTTGGAAAAATAGTATCTGTTAAAAATCCCAAAGCCTTTGTATTGTGCTTGAGCGTAAAATTCCCCCCCAAAGCTGTTGTAAAACTGAGCGTTTTTACACTCGCTAGCATAACGCACGCAATAATGGGTTTGAGACGACTGCGTGCCAAAAGTCATAAAAATATTATCCATATAAGGCATGAGATTTTTAAAATCCGCTTTTAAATAAGCATGGTAATAAACCCTGTCTAAAATGGTAGGATTAGAGTATTTCCCTATTTCTCCGCCTTGCGGGTTATTTTTTTGACTGAAATAGGGGTAGCCATTAGGCCATTGCGGGGTTGCATCGCCTGGTTTTAAGTAAGAATTACCACCGTAAGGGTAATTATCTCCCATGCTGTGAGAGCTGGCGTTATGAAAAATGACAAGCTGCCCCCCCAAACCTAAATACCCTTTAAGAAACTGAAATTCTGAAGAAACAAAATACAAGAATTGATCAAAATCGTAATTTTTCTTTTTGGGCTGGTTGTTCCAATTGCGCCCCCCATACCAATCCACAACGCCCTCAAACCACCCGTTCCACCAGCGGTTAGGATCATAAGCTGGTTTGAATTGAAACGCTCCTCCTCTAAAAGTAGGGTCTATAAACCAAAAAAGTTTTTTAAAAGCGCTTAAAGGGTAATGCCCTATTTGATAGCTTCGAGGCACAATGCCTAAAAAAAATCTCAAATTTTTCCCTATGTATTGGTAATACATGGTAACCCCCCACGAATAAGGGAAATAGCTATAATGCGTGTGTAAATTTTGAATGAACCACGCCCCAAACATCAAAGCCTGCCTTTTGTCCAATTGAACGCCAATTTGAGGCATGAGACGACCTTGCATTTTGGTTAGGCTATTCCAATAGGGGTTGTTATTTGGGGCCACTAAATTGAAATTAAAGCTCATAAACTTCAAGTCATAGACAAAACTAGCCGCTTTCATTAAGGGTGGTGTTAAAAAACTTGAAAACAACAACGCATAAAGAGATTTTTTTAAGAAAATCAAACTAGAATTCATCCTCTTTCATCATCTTTTAAGATTACAACATTTAAAATGGCGACACTTCTAAAGACAAGATACGATTTTAAATTAATTTGCTTTAAAAACAACATAAAAACCAAAAACAGAACCCTTTCAAGTTTGGTTTTTTTTTTTTTTGGATAAAATAGCCATTAAAAAAGGGTGTTTCATTTTTCATGACTTCAGCTTCAAATCATTCTTTCAAAGAACAAGATTTTCATATTCCTATCGCTTTTGCTTTTGATAAGAATTACCTCATTGCTGCGGGTGCATGCATTTATTCTTTATTGGAAAGCACCGCTAAAGCCAATAAAAAAATCCGCTACACCCTACACGCTTTAGTGGTAGGCTTGAATGAAGAAGATAAAGCAAAGCTTAATCAAATCACAGAGCCTTTTAAAGAATTTGCTGTTTTAGAAGTAAAAGATATTGAACCTTTTTTAGACGCTATCCCTAACCCTTTTGATGAGGATTTCACCAAGCGTTTTTCTAAAATGGTGTTAGTGAAGTATTTTTTGGCGGATTTGTTCCCTAAATATTCTAAAATGGTGTGGAGCGATGTGGACGTTATCTTTTGCAATGAATTTAGCGCTGATTTCTTAAACATTAAAGAAAATGATGAGAATTATTTTTATGGGGTTTTAGGAGGTGGAGAGTGCCATGTGTTGGAAGGGTTTTTGTTTTGTAATTTAGATTACCAGCGCAAGAACCATTTTGTCTCAAAAACCCATGCACTTTTGGAAGAAAACAAGGCTACAGAAGAATTGGATTTTACAAAATGGTGTTGGCCTAACATGAAAGCTTTAGGGATTGAATATTGTGTTTTCCCTTATTATTACATTGTCAAAGATTTTTCTGCATCCTTGCCTGAGGATTATTTTTTGCATGAGATTTATAAGAAAACCATCTCAAACGCGCTCAAAAACCCTATAATCATCCATTATGATGTTTGGTGGGGGGCGGTGAAGCCTTGGGATTATCCTTTTGGTTTGAAAGCGGATTTATGGCTGAACGCTTTGGCTAAAACCCCTTTTATGGGCGACTGGATTGATTCGATCGCTAGGGTGGAGATAGGCAGTGAAAAATGGCATCGTTACCACAGCATCGTTGCCTATCACTACTACTTTCCCCTATGGAAGACTGAAGAGCAGATCGCCCATGACGCGCTCAAGACCTTTTTAGACCATTATTTTTCGCACATCCATGCCGCAATCAAGCAAGAAAATCTCGGAATGTTCTTGAACCACTATTTCTCGCATGCCCATACAGAGAACAAAGAAAACTCCCTTGAAGCGTTCTTGAACCACTACTTCTCGCATGTTTATAGACTCCCTAAAAACGCGCGAAAGAGACTCTTTAGGGTGTTTGTCAAACACTGCATTCTCATACCACTCAAGAGCCTTATTAGCAAAACCCTTAAAATCCTAAAACTCCATGCATTAGCAAAAAATACCCTAATCAAACTCAAGCTCTTAAAAAAGAGCTAGAGCCAAAACTTTTAATCAAACGATTTTTTCATATCAATCACATAGCGGAATTTCGCTTTCCCATGGGTTAGGTTATGATAAGCGGTGTCAATATCCTTGCCTAAAATCAAATCTATTTCAGGGTAAATATTGTGTTTAATGGAAAAATCCATCATTTCTTGGGTTTCTTTGATGCCCCCAATCAATGAGCCATAAACCTTGCGATTGCCTAAATGGATAAAATCAAAAACGCTAAGCACTGGAGCGACTTCTACAGGGGGGAGTCCCACAAGGGCTAGATCGCCATTATAAGTTAAGAGCTTGAGATAGTCTTTTAAATCATAGTGGGTAGGAATGGTTGAAATGATAAAATCCAATTCTTCTTTGCATTGTTTAGGGTCTGTGTAGAAATGTTTAACCCCCATGCTTAAAGCGTCTTGTTTTTTGTGTTCGTTTCTTGCAAAAACGCTCACTTCAGCCCCCATAGCTACAGCGTATTTAACCGCCATGCTTCCTAGTCCGCCAAACCCAGCGACGCCCACTTTTGTGCCTTTAGTAACCTTAGAAAATTTTAAGGGCGAATAAGTGGTGATGCCCGCGCAAAGCAAGGGGGCTACTTTTTCTAAAGGAGCGTTTTTATCCACGCTAATCACATAGTTTTCATCCACCACAATATTATTAGAGTATCCGCCCATGTGGGGTTCGTTGCCATGGAAAGAATCCAAACAATCATAAGTAAATACCACTTTGGCGCAAAATTGCTCTTGGTGTTCTTTACATGGCTTACATGTTTTGCATGAATTGACAAAACAGCCCACGCCCACCACATCGCCAACCTTAAATTTCTTAACTTCCTTACCCACTTCCTTGATGACCCCAGCAATCTCATGCCCAGGAACCATAGGGTAAATGCCTTCTTTCCATTCGCTATAAGCGCTATGAATATCGCTATGGCAAATCCCTGCATAAAGAATGTCAATCAGCACGTCTTTAGGGCCTACAGCATGGCGGCTAAAATCATGGGGTTTGAAATGCCCGTCTTTAGAAAAAATAGCAAAACCTTTAGATGGAACTCTCATTAAAACTCCTTGTTTGATTAAAATACCGCTATTGTATCGTTTTTATGGTTTGCTTATGTTTCTATAGGTTTAACTAATTTTATAGTTGTTGGTTATATGGTATCGTTGTTTGGCGCGCTCAAACACACCCCTTGTATAAGCCACTTCTATTTTAACGCTACTATATCTTATCATGCAGTAAATAATTCTCTAACGCAATGCCCGCCCCATCAAGTCCTGGAGTTTTTTTCAACACGACATGCACAGGGATAGAAGCGAGAAACGCACCCATGCGTCCCTTTGTTTCAAAACGCGCTCTAAAGGGCGAAGTTTTAAAATAATCAATGAATCGCGGGATAATCCCCCCACACAAATACACGCCCCCCCTAGCCCCCAAAGTGAGAGCCACATCAGCAGCGAGCGTGCCAAGCATGGAGCAAAAAGTGTCCAAGGTCAATCGGCATATAGGGTAATCCCCATTCAAAGCGCGTTCGCTAATGGTTTGTGGGGTCAATTCAGATTTGCTTAATTTCGCCACCTTTTCTAAGCCTTTGCGTTTGGACAGAGCTTCATAAATCAACACCAAGCCGCTCCCACTCAAAAACCTTTCCGCGCTCACATGGTTGAATTTAGAGCGGGCGTATTGCCACACTAAAATTTCTAGATCATCAAAAGGGGCAAAGCTCACATGCCCTCCTTCACCGGGCAAGACTTTTAAAGAGCCATCGCTATTTTGAATAAGAGTGCTTACCCCAAGCCCGGTTCCTGGCCCTAAAATCGCTTTAGGAGCGTTGATTTCGCACTTGATCCCGCCTATTTGAGCCAGATCGTTTTCTTGCATCGCGCTAATGGCATAGGCTTGCGCGACAAAATCATTGATGACAAGCAGTTTTTTTAAATTCAAACATTGCCGTGTCGTTTCAATAGAAAAAGTCCAGTGGTTGTTCGTCATTTGGACAAAATCCCCCATAATAGGCGTAGCCACAGCAAAAGAGCCATAAATAGGGTGCAGTTTAAGGCTTTCTTTGCATTTAGAAAGGTAAAACCGCACCGCATCGCTCAAGCTTTCAAAATCGTTACATGGTAAAACTTCAATGCATTCAATTTGTCGTGGGGCGACTTCCAATCCAAAGCGCGCGTTCGTGCCACCAATATCGGCTAAGAGTCTTGGGTAAGTTTCAGTTTTTGGCATAAAACACCTCCGTGGTAACTTTTTGAGAATGTAAAATCCGAGCAATCGGCAGAGAATGGGGAGCGTTTTCTTTTAAAGCTTTTTCTAAAACTCCCCTTTTTTCTACCCCACTAATGCTTAAGAAAAGTTTTTCGCAACTTTCTAAGGCGTGAACAGACATGCTCAGGCGCTCATAAGGAGCGTTAGCGGGCTTAGTCAAGACGATATTTTCTTTTTCTTCGTTTAAAAAAGCGCTCGTTTCAGGAAAAAGGCTAGCCGTATGCCCGTCAGTCCCCATGCCCAGAATGGCTAAATGAGGCTGTTTGAAATGCTGGTTAGCAAAATTTAAAAGCGCGTTTGTATCGCTAGAAATTTTTTTGGGCAAAAGCGGGGTGAAAGAAGCTTTTAAGGCGTTATTTTGCAACAAGTAGTCGTGCAATAATTTGGTGTTGCTATCCTTATGGCTTGTGTCTATAATGCGTTCATCTACCAAACTGACTAAACACTCATGCCATTTGAGATCCAAAACGCTCAATTTTTGCAACAAGCTAATGGGCGAACGGCCCCCAGAAAAAGCGACAGAAACTTGATGGTGCTTTTTTAAAGCGGTGTTAAAAAATTCTTTAAAACGCTCTGTTAAAGCCTTATTACAATCTTCTAAATTTTCAAATTCAAACAATTGATAACCCATGAAATCCCTTTTATTGATAGAGTGGTTTTAAAAATTCTGATTCGTTGAGATTATGGCTTTCATAAGAATACAAGGGCGTGGCGTTATTCATAAAACCCTCTATGAGCGTGTCAATAAAAACCCATGACGCTTCTAGTTCCAGCTGGTGGGCGAAATTATTGTGGTTATTTCCTATCGCATCATAGAGCAATTTAGCGTAGGGCTGTAAAAATTCTTGTTTGTTATGGGTTTCTAAAATAAGGGGGTTTTGATTGTCTTTTAGGGTGAGAGTGATTTTATCTTGAGAGAGGAAAAATTCTAGCGTATTGATTGCATTAAAATGGATTTTCACGCTCGCTTGATTATGGGGCATTTTTTTAGCGTGCTTAAGGTAGAAAGGCACTCCTTTAAATTTAGGCGTATCCAAAAAGGCTTTAATAGCGACAAAAGTTTCTGTCTGGCTTTCTTTATGGACCTTATTTTCATCTCTATAGCCTTGATATTGGGCACGAATAACCTGTTTTTTAAAATCTTTGGGGGGTTGTAAGGTTTTTAAAACTTTGATTTTTTCTTTCCTCAAATCCTTTAAATCGTTGGGTAAATCTGTAGCGATAAGGGATAAAACTTGCAAGAGATGGTTTTGAACCATATCCCTTAAAGCCCCGATTTTATCGTAAAATTCGCCCCTTTCTTCCACCCCCAAAGTCTCATACACGCAGATTTCAACCGCACTGATTTGATCCCATAAAATGTTTAAGATAGGGTTATTCAGGCGCAATTCAAGGATATTTTGAACGCCTTTTTTCCCTAAATAATGATCGATTCTAAAAATTTGCTCTTCTTTAAAAAAAGCGCTAATGCTTTGGAAAATTTCTTTACAAGTCTTTAAATCATGCCCTAAAGGCTTTTCTAAAATCAAGCGAGTGTTGGCGTGATTGAGCGCGTTTTGGGCTAAATTTTGAGCGGTCGTTGCAAAAAAACTAGGCGAGATAGAAAAGTAGAAAATTAAGGGCTTATTGTTTGTAGCGATTTTACTCAATTCTCCAAAGTCTTTAGGGTTATCCAAACGGACGCGCAAATAACTGATATGGGCTAAAAATTCCTCACCCTTTTCTCTTGAATGCAGTTGTGTCTTTTCGCAAAGAAGCGCTAAAAACTCTTCATTGGATAGCTCCTTACGCCCCGATGCGATAATCTTAGAATCTTTTTTAAAACCATAATGACTATAAATTTCATAGAGCGAAACAAAGAGCTTTCGCATGGCCAAATCCCCAGTCGCGCCAAAAAGAACCAAATTAAAATCCAACATCAATAACCCTTTTAGAGTGTTTTTAAGTTATTATTATATATTAAATCTTAATTAAAGGGGTGTTCATGCCTAAGCATTCTTTAGAACAAATCAAAGAAAAAATTACAGAGCGTAGCAAAAAAACCAGAGAGCTTTATTTAGAAAATATCTTTAATCCTAAAAACCAGCCCAAGATTGAGAGCTTGGGTTGTGCGAATATTGCGCATGTTACAGCGAGCATGCCAGAGCATTTAAAAATGCCTTTAGGTTCGCATAAAAGAAAGCATTTTGCGATTATCACCGCTTATAACGACATGCTTTCAGCCCACCAACCTTTTAAAAATTACCCTGACTGGATTAAAAAAGAGTTGCAAGAGCATAACGCTTATGCGAGCGTCGCTAGTGGGGTGCCAGCGATGTGTGATGGTATCACGCAGGGTTATGAGGGAATGGAATTGAGCTTGTTTAGTAGAGATGTGATCGCACTAAGCACCGCCGTAGGGTTAAGCCATAATGTTTTTGACGGGGCGTTTTTTTTAGGCGTGTGCGATAAAATCGTGCCAGGCTTACTCATAGGAGCGTTAAGCTTTGGGAATTTAGCGAGCGTGTTTGTGCCAAGCGGGCCTATGGTGAGCGGGATAGAAAATTATAAAAAAGCCAAAGCGCGCCAAGATTTTGCAATGGGAAAAATCAACAGAGAAGAGCTTTTAAAAGTGGAAATGCAAAGCTATCATGATGTGGGCACTTGCACTTTTTATGGCACGGCTAATTCCAATCAAATGATGATGGAGTTTATGGGGTTGCATGTGGCTAATTCTAGCTTTATCAACCCTAACAACCCCTTACGGAAGGTTTTAGTAGAAGAGAGCGCGAAGAGATTAGCGAGCGGGAAAGTTCTGCCTTTAGCCAAACTCATTGATGAAAAAAGCATTCTTAACGCGCTTATAGGCTTAATGGCAACCGGAGGTTCTACTAACCACACTTTGCATTTGATCGCTATCGCTAGATCTTGTGGGGTCATTCTCAATTGGGACGATTTTGATGCAGTCTCTAATCTCATACCTCTTTTAGCTAAAGTCTATCCTAACGGATCAGCAGATGTGAACGCTTTTGAAGCGTGTGGGGGATTAGCGTTTGTGATCAAAGAATTGCTAAAAGAGGGGCTTTTATTTGAAGATACTCATACCATTATGGATACAGAAACGCAAAAAGGCATGCAAAATTACACCAAAACCCCCTTTTTAGAAAACGACCAATTGGTGTATAAAGACGCTGTTAATCATAGCTTGAATACGGATATTTTACGCCCTGTTAGCGAGCCTTTTGCCGCTAATGGGGGGCTTAAAATCTTAAAGGGTAATTTAGGGCGGGCCGTGATTAAAATTTCAGCCATTAAAGATGAGCACAGGAAAGTTAAGGCTAGAGCGATTGTTTTTAAAACCCAAAGCGAATTTTTAGAACGCTTTAAAAATAAAGAATTAGAAAGGGACTTTGTGGCGGTTTTGCCTTTCCAAGGGCCTAAGTCTAATGGCATGCCAGAATTGCACAAACTCACCACGAATTTAGGGGCTTTACAGGATATGGGTTACAAGGTCGCATTGGTTACGGATGGGCGCATGAGCGGGGCGAGCGGGAAAGTGCCTAGTGCGATCCATTTAAGCCCTGAGGGAGCGTTGAATGGAGCGATCATTAAGATTAAAGATGGCGATTGGATAGAATTAGACGCTCCTAATAACGCTTTGAATGTGCTTGAAAAGGATTTTGAAGATAGAGGGATCAACCCCTTGTTTTTAGAAACCTTAGAAAATTTAGAAAAGCCTAGTTTTGGGTTGGGTAGGGAATTGTTTACGAGTTTGAGATTGAATGTCAATACCGCTGAAGAGGGTGGCATGAGTTTTGGCATAAAAGTATAAAAAGATAAAGGAGATAAAATGCAAGATAAAATAATAGAGGTTTTACAAATTAGCCCCATTATCCCTGTGGTGGTGATTGAGAATATATGGGATGCTGTGCCTTTAGCGCAAAGCCTGATAGAGGGGGGTATTCCAATCATAGAAGTTACTTTGCGCTCCAGTTGCGCTTTAGAGGCTATAGAACTTATCGCTAAAAATGTGCCAAAAATGCGCGTGGGCGCTGGCACGATCCTAAACCTTACTCAATTAGAGCAAGCACAAAATAGGGGGGCAGAGTTTTTGATTAGCCCGGGTCTTACGATAAAGCTTTTAGAACACGCAAAGAAAAAAGACATGCCCCTAATACCCGGGGTTTCTAGCAGCAGTGAAGTCATGCAAGCCTTGGAATTGGGCTATAGTGCTTTAAAATTTTTCCCGGCAGAGTATTGTGGGGGCGTTAAACTTTTAAACGCTTTTAATGGCCCTTTTAAAGGGGTGAAATTTTGTCCCACCGGGGGGATTAGCGTGGATAACATGCGTTCTTATTTGAATTTAGAAAATGTTTTGTGCGTGGGGGGGAGCTGGCTTACCCCTAAAGATTTAATTCAAAACAAAGAGTGGGATAAGATCACAGAAATTTGCAAGCGGGCGTTAGCTTTAAGATAACAAAAAGATCATGGCATTTTGTATTTGCTTAATAACACTATAATAAAATTTTTAATAAGGAGATACATCATGTTAGAAAATGTCAAAAAAGCCTTTTTTAGGGTTTTGTGCTTGGGTGCGTTGTGTTTAGGGGGGTTAATGGCAGAGCAAGACCCTAAAGAGCTTGTGGGTTTGGGGGCAAAGAGCTACAAAGAGCAAGATTTCACTCAAGCCAAGAAATATTTTGAAAAGGCTTGCGATTTGAAAGAAAATAGCGGGTGTTTTAATCTAGGGGTGCTTTATTATCAAGGGCATGGCGTGGAAAAAAACTTGAAAAAAGCCGCCTCCTTTTACGCTAAGGCTTGCGATTTAGATTACAGCAATGGGTGTCATTTGCTAGGGAATTTATATTACAGCGGGCAAGGCGTGTCCCAAAACACCAACAAAGCCTTACAATACTACTCTAAAGCGTGCGATTTGAAATACGCTGAAGGGTGCGCGAGCTTAGGGGGGATTTATCATGATGGTAAAGTGGTAACTAGGGATTTTAAAAAAGCGGTGGAATATTTCGCTAAAGCGTGCGATTTAAACGATGGCGATGGTTGCACGATACTAGGGAGCTTGTATGATGCAGGCAGAGGCACGCCTAAAGATTTGAAAAAAGCGCTCGCTTCGTATGACAAAGCTTGCGCCTTAAAAGACAGCCCGGGGTGCTTTAACGCAGGGAATATGTATCATCATGGCGATGGTGCGGCGAAGAATTTTAAAGAGGCTCTCGCTCGTTATTCTAAGGCATGCGAATTGGAAAATGGCGGAGGGTGTTTCAATTTAGGGGCTATGCAATACAATGGCGAAGGTGCAACAAGGAATGAAAAGCAAGCCATAGAAAACTTTAAAAAGGGCTGTAAATTAGGTGCTAAAGGGGCATGCGATATTCTCAAGCAGCTTAAAATCAAAGTTTAGTTTGAGTAAGGCTTGATCAAACGGCTTTCGTTTAATTGGCTTTCATGCTTTTTTATGGTTTGTTTAAAAAACGCTTTTTAGTATTTTTTTAGATCTTAAGATCAATAATTAACTAAAACAAAGCTTTTATTTAAAACCCCCTAAAGGTTTCTATGGGTGGGTAGGGGAGCGAAAGTTTGGCTTGTGGGCATGATTTCTATGCGGTTGATATTGACATGCAAGGGTTGTTCATAAATCCATAGCACGATGTTAGCAATATCTTGTGGTTTGAGGTAAATGGTGTTTTCATAGACGGATTGGGCTTTGATTTTATCGCCTTTAAAGCGCACCATGCTGAATTCGGTTTCGCCGCACAAACCAGGTTCAACATTACTCACTCTAATGTTAGTGCCAGCCAAATCCGCTCGCAAATTTAAAGAAAATTGTTTCACAAACGCCTTACTCGCTCCATAGACATTCCCACCAGGATAGGGGTAAGTGCCAGCGATAGAGCCAAGATTAATAATAGTCCCTTGGTCATGCTCTATCATAGAGGGCAAGATCAAACGGGTGAGATGCAACAACCCCTTAATATTCGTGTCTATCATGATTTCCCAGTCGTCTAACTCGCATTCATAAGCCTTGTTCAAGCTTAGCGCTAAGCCGGCGTTATTGATTAAAGCGTCAATGCGATCCGTCATGGAAAAGATAGTTTCTACCGCTTGCTTAGTTTCAAGCTTGTTTTGAAGATCAAAACACAAGGGAATGAAACGCTTGGGATAAGCGAGTTGCAATTTTTGTAAATTCTCTTTTCGCCTCCCTGTGCCAAAAACCACATGGTTTTTTTGTAAAAACGCTTTAGCGATTTCTAGCCCAAACCCTGAAGTCGCCCCACTAACTAAAATATGCGCCATTTCTATCCTTTAAAATTAGTTTAAAAAAGCCCCTTAAACCCTTTTTCAAGCTTTTCTTTGAGCTTATCATCTTTAAGCAAATGGTCTAAACCTTTTTTAAGGGTGTCGTTTTTAAGGATTTCTTTCAAGCCTTGTTGCAAGTTTTGCTGAATGGCTTTTTCATTTAAAATGAGGGAAAATTTAGGCTGGTGCATGTTGCCTTGAAGTTTCATTTTAAAAATGAATTTTAAAATCTCCGCATCCATGAGCATGTCCATTTGTTTGGTGTTTAAATCCAATAAGCCGTTATGGATTTTCAATTGGGTTTTGGGGCTTTTTAAGCTGAGATCAGAGAGCAGGCGTTGCTGGTTGATTTGACTTACCAGATTGGCATCGTTATAGATTTCTTTAGTAATATCAAATTTAGAAATGGAATAGAGAAAATCGCTGAATGCATTTTTGAGGAATCTTGCGTTTTTCAGGCGGGCTTTCAATACGCCTTGCTTAGCGCTAAGGTCATAATCCAAGTTAGCGTCTGCAATGGATTGGAAAAATTTAGGGTAATGGAATAAGTCTAGGGCTTTTAAAGTGGAAATATTGGAAAAACGGGCTTTCAAATCTTTATTTAAAAGCGTGAAATCTAGTGCACCGTCTAATAAATTTGAATGGCCGCTGACTTTTAAGAGTTTGGGGCTTTGCTCTATATCGCCTTTTAAAGTCAAGCTCCCTTTTAAGGGGTGGTTGGTAATGTTTTGGAGTTTGGCTAGGTTGGGTATTTCTAAAGTGTAGGGGGCGTTGAGTTTTAAAACAGAGAAAAGATATTCGCTTTTTAGGGCCGTGAAATTAGCTAGAGGGCTAGTTAGGGTGGTATCGCTGATGGCTTTGTTTTCTTTAAAGTCGCTTGAGTGCGAGAGGTTGAAAACAAGCGTGTCTTTAAGGTTTAAATGAAAAATTTGATTGATTAGGGCGTTATTGATTAAAGCGTTATTAGTTGTTAGAATCAAATGCCCTTCTAAAGGCTTTAGAGAGTTAAAATCCGCTTGTAAGGACACTCTTGCGTTCGCATAAGCGGGGCGATTGATCAAATAAAGCAAATCTTCTAAATTGGCGTCTTTTGCGTTCAAGCTTAAGTGAGAAAGCTTGAAATCATCTAAAAGGGCGTTGTAGGTAGTGTGGGATTGAGCGACATTAGAGACGCCTTGAACCACAAGGGCTTTTCTATGCCCTTTAATATTCCCAGAAGTAACAATAGCCCCCCTTAAAGGGTAGGGTATCCATTCTTTGAAAGAGCGTAAATTTTTAATATCTATGTGGTAATTCAAATCCACGCTTTGTTTTAAAAGCGAGAAATCCCCCTTAAGAATGAGCGTGGAATTATCGTTAGCTTGGGCTTTAAAATCCAAAGAGTTGAATCCCAATTTAAAGGTTTTAACGCTCAAGTAGCGCTCGTTTGGGTTGATTTTTTTCTCTATATACGAAGCGATGATTTGGTTCCCCCATTCTGTAAAAAGGATAAGATAGGTTGTTAAAAGAATGATTAAAAGAAGCGCGAGTAGGATAGAAAGAAATTTTTTCATGTTGGTTTGTCCTTGAAGCAAATTGAATAGAATATATTAGCTTGTTTTATAAGGGTTTCTAACCTTTTTTATAAAGCCTTAACGAAAGGCTTAAATTTTAGAGTCAATAAAGAAGAACCTAGTCGCTAAAAACCCACAATTTAGCAACGACAGGAATTTTACAGATTTTAAGAGTACCAGTCTACACTCTAGGATCACCCTTAATGCCAACAAAAAATGTTGCCACTATTAAAAAATAAAGAATTAGAGAGCGAAATTACGCAAGAAGCTAAAATTTAAACCCTTTTAGAGCAAACGCAAAAGGAGAAAACATGGTGGAGAATAGCGGGATCGAACCGCTGACCTCCTGCGTGCAAAGCAGGCGCTCTCCCAGCTGAGCTAATTCCCCAAAGATGGTAAAAAATGGTGGGCTTAGGAGGAGTTGAACCTCCGACCTCACCCTTATCAGGGGTGCGCTCTAACCACCTGAGCTATAAGCCCTTAAATTCAATAAAGACGAAATTATAGATTAAATTTTCTTAAAAAATCCTTAAAAAATAAATGGGATTAAGATGCTATAATACTCGTTATTTTTTCATTATTAAAGGGGTTTTATGGCGTTATTATTCACAGGAGCGTGCGGGTATATAGGCTCGCATACCGCAAGGGCGTTTTTAGAAAAAACCACAGAAAACATCATTATTGTAGATAACTTAAGCACCGGTTTTTTAGAGCAACTCAAAGCGTTAGAGCATTATTACCCTAATAGGGTTACTTTTATTCAAGCGAATTTGAATGAAACGCACACATTAGACGCGTTTTTGAATAAGCAACAGCTAAAAGACCCCATTGAAGCCATTTTGCACTTTGGGGCTAAAATCTCAGTAGAAGAATCCACGCGCTTGCCTTTAGAATACTACACCAACAACACGCTCAACACTTTAGAGCTTGTTAAACTTTGTTTAAAACATGCAATCAAGCGTTTTATTTTTTCTTCCACAGCTGTGGTTTATGGCGAATCTAGTTCAAGCTTGAATGAAGAAAGCCCCTTAAACCCCATCAATCCTTATGGAGCGTCTAAAATGATGAGCGAAAGGATTTTATTAGACACTTCTAAAATAGCGGATTTTAAATGCGTTATTTTGCGCTATTTCAATGTGGCTGGGGCATGCATGCAAAATGATTATACCACCCCCTACACTTTAGGACAGCGCACGCTCAACGCCACGCATTTGATCAAAATTGCATGCGAATGCGCGGTGGGGAAAAGGAAAAAAATGGGGATTTTTGGCACTAACTACCCCACAAGAGATGGCACTTGCATTAGGGATTATATCCATGTAGATGATTTGGCTAACGCGCATTTAGCGAGCTATCAAACCCTTTTAGAAAAAAATAAGAGCGAGATCTATAATGTCGGCTACAATCAAGGCCATAGCGTGAAAGAAGTGATAGAAAAGGTTAAAGAAATCTCAAACAAGGATTTTTTAGTGGAAATTTTAGACAAACGACAGGGCGATCCAACAAGCCTTATTGCCAATAATGCTAAAATCCTACAAAACACCCCTTTCAAACCCCTTTATGACAACCTAGACACCATTATCAAAAGCGCTCTAGATTGGGAAGAACACCTTTTAAGATTTCAATAATACACCCTGTGCAAATACAAGCCATTAGCCATTATGGGCGTTCTTATGGTGGCTTTGAGGTTATGGATTTGCGCTTGAATTTCAGCGAGCGTGATTTTTTCTAAGGAGTATTGAACGCATGCTTGAATGATTAGGCGCACGCTAGAGCGTAAAAACGCATCGCCAATGATTTTAAACACCACGCACTCATGCCCCATGATAGAAGTTTTATAAGCAAAAGCGTTAAAAATAGCGCGATTAGGATTGGTTGTAGCCCCACCTTCTTTCTTGAACATGGAAAAATCATGCTTGCCTGTGAATTGCTTTAAAGCGGTATTTAATAAATCTAGTGAGCCATAATCCCCACAAGCGATATAAGGCGCTAAAAAAGGCGTTTTTAAATTCTTCGTCAAAAGGTAACGATACGCTCTTTTTTGAGCGTCAAAACGTGCATGGAAGTTTTTTTCTTCTAATTTTTTTAAAATAATATGCGGAGCGAGTTTGGGGGCTAGGTAATAAAATAATTTAGCGGCATTCCAGTGTTTTGGAGCGTGAAAAGACAGCGCTTGGTTGTTCGCATGCACGCCTTTATCCGTGCGCCCAGCCGCAACCACAACGCTTTTAATCCCTAGCAAATTGAGAGCGCTTTCAATTTTATCTTGCACACCGAGTTTGTTAGGCTGTTTGGCATAGCCTGAAAAATACGCCCCATCATAAGCGATAGTCGCCTTAAAACAACGCATTTTAATAACGCTTTAAAATGAATATTCTAAACAACAAATAAGAGGCAAATGCCCAAATAAAGGGGAAGATAAAGGTCATCAAAAACAAATCCGTAGAAATTACATGCACCATTAAAAAATAAACCCCAACCGCTCCAAGGACATAAAAATAACTCCAATTCGTTTTGAATCGCGGGTTGGCGATGCCAAATAAGGGGATTAAAAACACGCTCGCTAAAGGGAATAAGGAAACTAAAATCGCTTGAGAAAAACGGCGTTTTTGATTTTTATTAGCGTTTTTACCAAAGGCTTTTTTCCAATAACCTAAATAATCCGTGCCTTGCAAATAAGCCGCATCATTAGAATTGAAAGACTTGAGCTTGTTGCGCAAATGCAATTCTTCAAAATCAACTTTACGCATTTTATCGCCTTGAGTGAAATACGCATGGCCGCTGTATAAATTCAACTCAAACACACCGTTTTTATTGTTGATATTGCCTTTTTGAGCCAGAATGAAGCTTTCTTGAGAGAGGCTTTTATTGGAAAAAAGCACTAAATTATCATAGGAATTGTTTTCAGCTTTATCCACATACACGAGCCAATCGCCTAATTTTTGCCCGAATTCACCGGCTCTGATGTTAATATCAATCTTGTCTTTTTTTTGACGCAAAAACCCGTAATAAGCACTCTTAGAAGTGGGGATTAAAACAAGCGAAAACACCAATAAAATCGCGCTCACAAACAAGCTTAAAGGCACAAACGCTTTAGCCATTTTTTTAGGCGAAACCCCTAGAGAGAAAAACACTAACAATTCATGGTCATAGCTAAGCCTTGAAAGCCCCAAAGCGCAAGCTGCAAAAAAAGTGATCGGCAAAATAAAAAAAATGGTTCCTGGCAAAGAATACAAAAAGAGTTGCACTAGATCTAAAAAGCTCACTTTAATCACAAGCGTCACGCTTGCAATACTGATTAATAGCACGATAGAGGAGATAAAAAACAGCACTAAAAAGAAGGAGAAAAAGACCTGCGAAACCGCCATGAAAAGATAGTGCTTAACCATTGTTCAATCTTTTTTCACTCTTTATTGCACCCCATCTACAACAGGCACAAACGAGCATTTTTCTAGCACTTTTTGGACGCGTAAGGCGTTATTTTGCTTCACAAAGCGTTTGATCACTTGCTCGTTATTTTCTTGAATGGGCGCGACTAATATCCCGCCTTCTTCAAGCTGATCAATAAGCGTTTGGGGGATGTTTTTAGCGCAAGCAGAGAATAAAATCCTATCATAAGGGGCGTATTGCTCCCAGCCCTTATTCCCATCAGCGAATTTAACATGAACGTTGTCTAAACCGAGGTTTTTAAGGCGTAAACGCGCTTCTATATACAGGCTTTCAATCCTTTCAACGCTAAAAACGCGCCTGAAAATTTGAGACAAAACCGCCGCTTGATAGCCGCTCCCGCAGCCAATTTCTAGCACGCTATCCACATGATCGATTTCTAAATATTGCGTCATTTTGGCCACGGTTAGGGGCGAAGAAATGTATTGTTGCGCTTGCATAGAAAGCGCGTTTAAGGTGTAAGCAAAATGCTTGAAAGGGGCTGGCACAAAAACTTCTCTTTCAATGCTCTCCATAGCCTCTCTCACTTTGGGGTGCAAATTGAAACGCTTATGGATTTCTTCACACATCAAATGGTTTTTGATACTATTCAAACAAACCCCTTAAAAATCATCAAAACTCACGCTCCCTTTAGCGTAATTGCTCACCCTAGCTTCAAAGAAATTAGAGCGTTGCTCATTGAAACTTGAAAAGCTTTCTACCCATTTAATGGGGTGTTGGACGCCATAAACTTTAGCGATACCCACCTTACTCAAACGGCTATCCGCTAAAAACTGGATGTATTGCTCAATCAAGCTTGAAGTGAGTCCTAAAATCTTGCCTTGCGTGATATAATCCCCCCACAAAGCTTCAATTTCTACCGCTTTTTTAAACATCTCTATGACTTCATTAATCAATTTTGGCGTGAATAGATCCGCTCTTTCATTCCTTAAAGCGTTGATCATGTTTTGGAATAAAATCAAATGCGTTACCTCATCTCTTTGGATGAAACGAATCATTTGCGCTGAGCCTAGCATTTTACCGCTCCTAGCCAAAGTGTAAAAATAGCTAAACCCGCTATAAAAATAAATCCCCTCTAAAATTTGGTTCGCAAAAAGCGCTTTGAGGATGTTTTCTTCTGTGGGGTTTTTGGCTAATTCCATATACACCTGCGCGATATAGTCGTTCTTGCTTTTTAATTGCATATCGTTACGCCACATGTCATAAATCTCTTCAGTATTCGCGCTGATGCTTTCCACCATCACCGCATACGCATGGCTGTGTAAGGCTTCTTCATAAGCTTGACGCACCAAACACAAATTGATTTCGGGACTGGTGATAAAGGGATTGACATTATCAATTAAATTATTGGTTTGCAAGCTGTCCATAAAAATGAGTTGCGCTAAAGCTCTGTCATAGCCGATCTTTTCTTCTGCGCTTAATTTCAAATAATCTCTTTTGTCATCATTCATGCTCACTTCTTCAGCAAACCAAGTGTTAGCGAGCATCGTTTTCCACAAATGGTCCGCCCATTGATACTTGATTTTATTCAAATCAAACATGCTTGTAGGATTGCCCCCAAAAATCTTTCTTTCATTCACACTTTCTGTAGAATCGGGGTTGTAAATTTTCTTGCGTGAAACTTCCATTGTGTTCCTTAATTTCCTTAAAACTATCTAATGATATAGTCTCGTTAGAATACCTTAAAAGAATTTAAAACTCCCTAAAGCCAGAAAAAACTCCAAATTTTAAAAAACTTCAATTTTTCAGTATTTTTAAAGGATTAAAAAGCTAAAATATCGCTTCTTTATTTTCTACTCTTATGAGTGCGATGGTGTGCGGAAGTGGCGAAATTGGTAGACGCACTAGACTTAGGATCTAGCGCCGCAAGGCATGAAGGTTCGATTCCTTTCTTCCGCACCATTCTTAATAATTAAGATTTGAAGCCCTAAATGAAACTCATTCTATTTTAAAACCCTCAAAAGTTTTTAAAACGCCATGAGCGATGTTTTTCACACTCTCTAAATTCAAATTCGCATGACAAGGCAAGGAAATTTCAGCGTTATAAAAATCTTCTGCGCTTTTTAATGGGGCTGTTTTAAAGAGCTGTTGATACAATTGATATTGGTAAATGGGCTTGTAATGCACTTGGGCTAAAATGCCAAGCTTGTGTAAATTTTCTAAAATGGATCTTTTAAATGTAAAAAATTTTTGGTGCATTAAAATAGGATAAAGGTGGTTAGAGCTTTGATGTTTTAACAAGGGGTGTAAAGGGGTGAAATAAGGGTTATCTTTAAAAATCCTATCATAGGTTAGAGCGACTTCTTCTCTTTTTTGCCTTAAAAAAGGGGCTTTTTTAAGCTGGCTCAAACCCAAAGCGCTTTGGATTTCATTCAAGCGGAAGTTATGCCCTATGCTTTTGACTTCGCCTTCAAAAAAATCTTTTTTGAGCATGCCATGAGAGCGAAACAATTTCATTTTTTCATATAATTCGCTATTATTAGTAACGACCGCTCCCCCCTCAGCCGTAGTGATAGGCTTAATGGCATGGAAACTAAACACGCTCGCTAACGCAAAGCCTCCTACTTTTTTGTTTTGATACTCGCTCCCTAAAGCATGCGAGCTGTCAGAAAGAAAACTCAAAGAATGCTTTTTGCAAAGCCTTTGAATGCTTTCTGTTTCCACGCTTTTACCGGCATAATCCACGCTCACTATGGCTTTAGTTTTTTTGTTAATGAGCTTTTCTAGGGCCAATTCATCTATATTGCCATCGTTTTTAATTTCAGCAAATACGGGTGTATAACCACTCTCTAAAAGCATGTTAGCCGTCGCTACAAAGCTTATAGGGGTGGTGATTATTTCATTACAATCAGCATTAAATCCGCTAAAATTCCTATAGAGCGTTAAAAGGGCTGAAGTCGCACTGTTAAACGCTAACGCATGCTTAACGCCCAAAAACTCGCACAAAGCTTCTTCAAACAAAAGAGAGCGTTTGCCTTGCGTGATCTGTTTGGAATTTAAAACCTCTAAAACAGCCTTTTTATCTTCTTCATCTAAACAAGGCTCGCTATAAGCAAACTTTTTCAAGCGAGCAAGTCTTGCAAGCGAGATGGGGTGATCTTGCTTGTGTCATGAACATCTTGGAATTTTTGAGCGTTCAGTCTTGTTTTATCTAAGGTGTTGTATTCCTTGTTTAAATGATTCGTTTCAGCGAGCTGTTTTTTCCATTGGTGCAAAGAATTTTGAATGTTTTCTTTCTCACTTTCTAATGATTTTGAAAATTTCTCCAAAGCTTTCGTGTCGTCAATATCAATATTGCTAGGGAGTTTCAAACCATCATTGCCTGATTTTTGGTTGAAAGAATCAATCGCTTTATCCAAACGGCTTTTAAAATGCTCAAAATCGCTTCGATCTTTTTCATTATTGTGAGCGTAAGCTTTAGAAATCCCCACCAATTCTTTAGTGTCTTTATCCATGCCCTTTAAGCTTTTGAGACGGCTTTCTAAATCCCCTATGGCTAGGTTATCCTGCTTAGCTTGTTTGGCTAATTTGATCTTTTCATCATTCTCTGAAAGATTTTGAATTTCCTTATTTTCTTCTTTTCTTGCGTGCGGACCAACCCTTTGGGTATGGTAATCCCTCATCATCAAAGATGGGTTATAATGATTTGAAATCTTAGACATCCTATCCTCCACTTCATTTTATTTTTTTAAAGATAAGATAAGCAAACTTTATTCCTAAAAACATTTTGATCCGCTTAATTCTATCTAAAAATATTAATCTAACTCTAAAATCCTTTCTAACTCTTTGATGAGGTTTGTAATTTCTTCCAATTCTTTAAGATTGAGGGTGAGCTTATAATTGACTTGATTATAAGGATTCATTGGCACCAATTGCTTTTTAAACTCATTTTGTTTCATAAAGTATTTTCTTTCTTTATGAATGTAATGGATTTCATCTTTTTTAAAAATTCTATAAAGCAATTGGTCTTCGCACACTCCTAAGCAAATCAAAAAATCATAATTGTATCGTGGGTTTATACCATTGAACTAAAAAAGTGTTGTTAGTTCTGCCTTTTTGCGCTGTTTTAACTTCAAAGGACACACCGCTTTTTGTCATAATATCGTATTCATCATGAATAATGCCATCATTGATCACCTCATCTATAGCGTTAAGCACGCTTTTTAAAAATTCTTCACCAATTTGCCCTATAGCGTTGGCTTCAAAATCTCTAATTTTTGAAAAAATAGCGTTGTAATCTCGCCCTAAATTCAATTCTTTATGTTTTTTTTTTCAATAATTTTTAAAAAAGTTTGTTCTAAGTCCATCAATTACCCTTTAAGCTATCCAAATGATCATATAAGGCTTGAAAAATATGGCTTTTGCCTAAATGGTAGCAAGAATTAGTCGCTAAACTTGCGTATTTTGTCCAATCAATTTCTTGGAATAGTTTTTTTAATTTAGCGTTTAAAACCTTGTTGGTGCTAGTAAATACCACAGCAATACCAGATTGATACTTAACTTCCTCAAAGTTCTCTACAATTTGTGTGCTTTTATAAAAAGTTGATGAAATGTAAAAAGACGCTTTTTGATTAAAAATCCACTCTTTACCACATTCTCTGTTTTTAGCTAATGAAACCGTGAAAACTTTGATATATTCGCTAAAGGGTTCTTTATGGCGATTCTTATACCAAGAAAATTCACTTTTTTTATTTTGATACTTTTTGCTCCAAATTTGAAACACGCAATGCACATCCACTTCTTTATTTTTAAAATCTATAAACGCATTTTTTTCTAAGCGTTCGCTATAAAGCAGATTCAAACCTTTCACACGATATTTAATAGAGCCTTTTCCTTGACTTTCAAAAAACATGGGCAAGATAAAACACACAAAATCACAACTTCTAGCATGGTTGATAAATTCTAACGCCATAACCCCACGATGCCCAAAAGGAGGGTTGCCCAAGCAAATTATTTTTTGATGCGTGGGCAATTCATAATTTAAAAAATCGCATTGAATAAATCCATCTCTTTTAGGTTCAATGTCTATACCAATGCGTCTATTTTTAGGAAACAAGTCATAAAACACCCCATCGCCTGCACTTGGCTCTAAAAAAATAAAGTCATCTGGATTTTCGTATTTTTTAATCACTTCACAAGCTTTTTGAAAGCATTTTAAAGCCACGCTAGGCTTAGTGAAATATTGATCTAGAACATTGCTAGAATTTTCTTTCATCTCATTGCCATTGACATAGCGTTTAGAGGTATCTTTAAACAAGGTTTGCATGAAAAAACTTTACTATAAAATCATAAAACTTAATGCTGATTTTTTCTGATCGCTTAAAACCCTAAGCTATGCTTAAGAAAATCCTTAAAACTTAAAAATTTTCTTCTAAATACTTCGTGTGGATTTTTGCCTGTCTGAAATCCGCATTTTCAAGCATTTCAATATGGAAAGGAATGGTCGTTTTAATGCCCTCTACTTTAAATTCCTTTAAAGCCCTTTTCATTTTAGCGATCGCTCTTTCTCTGTTTTCGCCCCACACAATGAGCTTGCCAATCATCGAATCATAGTGCGTAGGCACGACATAATTGGCATGCGCGTGCGAATCAAGGCGCACATTCACCCCACCAGGGGCGATCCATTCGGTGATTTTGCCCGGGCTTGGGTAGAATTTTTTAGGATCTTCTGCAGTGATTCGGCATTCTATCGCATGCCCCTTAAGGGAAAAGCTTTCTTGCTTGGGCAATTTTTCGCCTTGAGCGATTTTAATCATCCATTCAATGAGGTTTAACCCACTCACCATTTCGCTGATGGTGTGTTCCACTTGCAAACGAGTGTTCATCTCCATGAAATAAAAATCTTTCATGTTAGAATCAAGCAAAAATTCAAAAGTCCCAGCTCCCACATAGCCGATGTATTTAGCGGCCTTGATCGCTGTTTCTAGCAAACGCTCACGCACGCTCTCTTCTAAAACCACCGCTGGGGTTTCTTCAATAAGTTTTTGCTGGCGTCTTTGCACCGAGCAATCCCTTTCGCCCACATGAATGACATTGCCGTGCTTATCGGCTAAAATCTGGACTTCAATGTGTTTAGGCTTGTTGATGAACTTTTCTAAATACACGCTCCCATCGCCAAACGCGCTCAAAGCTTCCGTTTCGGCGGCTAAATAAAGATTTTTAAGCTTGGATTTATCTTCTACGACGCGCATGCCTCTCCCGCCCCCACCAGCAGCCGCTTTAATGATGACAGGGTAGCCGATTTTATCAGCGATTTCTTCAGCTTCTTGATAGCTTTTAAGCAACCCTTCACTGCCCTCAATCACAGGCATGCCGGCTTCTTTCATCACGCTTTTGGCTTTGGATTTATCACTCATTAAAGCCATGACTTTCGCGCTCGGACCAATAAATTCCAAAGAATGGTGCGAGCAAATCTCTACGAAATTCTGATTCTCGCTCAAAAACCCATACCCGGGGAAAATCGCATCCGCTTCAAACAACTCCGCCGCGCTAATGATTGCAGGGATATTCAAGTAGCTCTCGCTGGATTTGGCCCCTCCTATGCACACTTTTGCGTTAGCCGTATTGAGGTAATGGGCGTCCTTGTCAGCGATAGAATAAATGGCTATGGATTCTTTACCCATTTCTTGAATGGTTTGGATCGCTCTTAAAGCGATCTCGCCCCTGTTAGCGATCAAAATGCGTGAAAGCTCTTTTTTTTCTACCTTTTTACTTTCTTTATTCATGGATTTTAAAGCTTTTCCACTTTGATGAGTTTCGTGCCGTATTCTACCGGCTGAGCGTCTCCCACTTCAACAGAAACCACCTTGCAAGGGTATTCCACTTCAATTTCATTCATGATTTTCATCGCTTCTACAATGCCCACGATTTGCCCTTTTTTGAGCGTATCGCCCGCTTTGACATAAGGCTCAGCCCCAGGTGAAGGCGCATGATAAAAAGTGCCTACCATAGGCGAAAGCACGAAATCTTCTTTTTTATCCACAATAGGGGTGCATACCATAGGCACAGGGGTTTGAGCGCTTGGCATGCTCGCTTCTACCATGATGGGAGCTTGGATGGAGGCTTGAGAATGAGTGGGATTTAGCGCATTTTTATGTTTCGCATAAGCGGATTCTTTATCCAAAACCAATTCAAAATGCTCATGCTTTAATTTTAAATGCCCTAAATCAGAAGCTTTAAATTCTTTGATCAACTCTTCAATTTCAGAAAGGTTCATAACGATTTATTCCTTATATTATTTTAAAATATGCCACAAACGCATAATCTTACTAGCCATAAGCGTTTTTAGCAAAAAAGCGTTTTTAGCAAAAAAGCGTTTTTAGCAAAAAAGCGTTTTTAGCAAAAAAGCGTTTTTAGCAAAAAATTGTTGTTATAATAACATAATTATTAACAAACTTTAAAGGCTTTGTGTATATGGGATTAAAAGCGGATTCTTGGATTAAAAAAATGAGTTTAGAACACGGTATGATTAGTCCTTTTTGCGAAAAACAAGTCGGTAAGAATGTGATCAGCTATGGTTTGAGCAGTTACGGGTATGATATTAGAGTGGGGAGTGAGTTCATGCTCTTTGATAATAAAAACGCTTTGATTGACCCTAAAAACTTTGATCCTAACAACGCGACTAAAATTGATGCGAGTAAAGAAGGGTATTTTATCTTGCCCGCTAACGCGTTCGCCCTAGCCCATACGATAGAGTATTTTAAAATGCCTAAAGACACCTTAGCGATTTGTTTAGGCAAAAGCACTTACGCCAGGTGCGGGATTATCGTGAATGTTACGCCTTTTGAACCAGAATTTGAAGGCTATATCACCATTGAAATTTCTAACACCACTAATCTACCCGCTAAAGTCTATGCCAATGAAGGGATCGCGCAAGTGGTGTTTTTACAAGGCGATGAAGTGTGCGAGCAAAGCTATAAAGACAGAGGCGGTAAGTATCAAGGGCAAGTGGGCATCACTTTGCCTAAGATTTTAAAGTGATTTTAAAAAATGAAAGCATTTATCCTTATGAGCGTTGTTTATTTTTCAATGCAAACAATACCGCAATTTCTCAAAAATGTATTATAATAAGAAAATTCAGTTTTATTGAGTTACACACTCTTTGAGAACAAAACGCTAAACCATTTAGGAAATTACCATGCTAAAACTCGTTAGTAAAACGATTTGCTTGTCTTTAATCGGCCTGTTCAATCCTTTAGAAGCCTTTCAAAAAAACCAAAAAGACGGCTTTTTTATAGAAGCTGGGTTTGAAACCGGGTTATTAGAAGGCACACAAACTAAAGAACAAACAATAACCCAAAACACCCAAAACACCCAAAAAATCTATGAAAACCCCTTAACCCACCCCCAAACTAAAGAGCAACCCAAAGAACAAAACAAGAGCGATACAGCCACCCCCCAAAGCGTCTATGGGAGATACTACATACCCCAAAGCACCATTTTAAAAAACGCAACGGCTTTATTCACCACAGACAATATAGAAAATGGCTTAACTTTTTATTCTCAAAACCCTGTGTATGCGAATATGGTTAATGGGAGCGTAACCATACAAAACTTTCTGCCCTACAATTTAAACAATATTGAGCTGAGTTATACAGACGCTCAAGGCAAGGCAGTCAATTTAGGCGTGATAGAGACTATCCCTAAAGATTCTCAAATTATTTTGCCTGCAAGCTTGTTTAATGATTCAGAATTTGAACAAGCTGATAGCTTTAATTACCAACAACTTCAAGCCACTGCCACACAATTTTCTGACGCTAACACGCAGAGTTTGTTTGAAAAGCTCAGTCAAATCACAACCAATGTAACGATGAGTTATGAAAACGCCGATACCAACAATTTTAAAGGTAATTGCAATGATTGTGTGTCAGATTTCACCCCACAAACCGCAGAAGAATTGACCAATTTAATGCTAGATATGATGGCGGTGTTTGACTCTAAATCGTGGGAAGAAGCCGTTTTAAACGCTCCTTTCCAATTTTCTAACAGCCCATCAGAGTGCGGCTCTGACTTTCCTAAGTGCGTGAACCCTTTCAATAATGGGCGTGTCGCTCCCATCTATGAAAAATACGTGCTAACCCCACAATCCGTTATAGATGCGTTTAGAAGAGCGATCAATCTTGAAGTGAACATCATGAAATCAGGGTTTTTAGGGCTAGGGTATGAACTTGATGATAATGATGGTAATCTAGGGATAGCCGCTTCTGCATTGAACCCTGAAAAATTGTTTGGTAAAACTTTGAACAAAGTTGATATTGTGGAATTAAGAGACATTATCCATGAATTTAGCCACACTAAAGGCTATACGCATAACGGGAACATGACTTATCAAAGGGTGCGCTTGTGCCAAGAAAACGGCGGAGCTATACAAGAATGTGAGGGTGGGAAAGAAGAATTGGTCAATGGAAAAGAAGAATTAAAATTTACAAACGGAAAAGAAGTAAAAGATCAGGATGGTTACACCTATAATGTATGTTCTTTTTATAAGGACAACCACCAAGTCTATACAGCGGGCAATTACCCCAATTCCATCTACACCAATTGCGCTCAAGTCCCTGCTGGGCTTATAGGGGTTACCAGCGCTGTTTGGCAACAGCTCATCAATCAAAACGCTCTGCCCATTAATTTCGCTAATTTGAGCAACCAAGCCAACTATTTAGACGCCAGTTTGAACGTGCAAAATTTTGCAACCTCTATGATCAGTGCGATCGCGCAAAATTTTTCCACCACTTCCACCACCACTTACCGTTCTTCAAGTAAGAATTTTAGAAGCCCTATTTTAGGGGCTAATGTTAAAATAGGCTACCAACATTATTTCAATGACTACATAGGGTTAGCCTATTACGGCATCATCAAATACAACTACGCTCAGGCTAACGATGAAAAAATCCAGCAATTAAGCTATGGTGGGGGA
>NZ_MVVH01000012.1:0-51449 GCF_003636935.1 Helicobacter pylori | reverse complement strand
CTTTTTTACTGATTGCGTCTTTGTGTAGTGTCTGTACTTTTCCTGTTGTGTATGCTGTTGTTATGTGCGTAGGAGCTGGTTGTCGATGTTGTCTGTGTGTGTCTCATTGTTTAGGTTTTTTTGTTTTTTTTTTTTTTTTTTTGCAAGCAGAAGAAGGCATACGAGGTGGCGTAGCGTCTGGTGGGCTCGGAGATGTGTATAGGAGACGGGGGTGGGGGGTTTTTGGGGGCCAGCCAGCGTGGGTTTAGGAGCGCCCGGGGTGTTTTTACTGGGATCTTGCGAATGGCCTCTTTTTAAAACCAATAAATTTTCAGGATTCAATTTAACAAGCTTGGGTTTTGAAGGAAAAAAATCTTCTCTGTGTTCAAATAAAAAATAAATCAACCAATGCAACAATACAGACAGAATGAGAGAAAAGAAAAAATTCCTGTTAGAATGATCCACAGGGTCAAAATTTTTCCCTAACTTAACAGATTGTAATTTAGAATTTTCCGGCATATAAATTTCCTAATTTTGAATTCTTTATATTATTTTCAGCTTCTTTAATCAGTTCTTCTTTAGATGTTTTTGGGCTTATTTTGTCTAAAAGCAGGCCGTATTTATCGCTTAGTAAGACCAAGTAACGCTCCTTATTAGTTTCTATTGAAATGATTTTATAGTTCGCACCAACACGACCCAAAACACTAATTTCTAACTTAAAATCTTTTGCAGAAAAAGACCCTTGTGCAGGAACAATTTTTTTTTTGATTATATACAATATTAAGAGTAAGGCAACAATAACCGCTAGCGCTTTATAAGCATGGCTTAAATCTAGTGGGGGTTTTAACTCTAAAGTGTTTAAGGGACTTTGGGGTTGCTCGTTGGTGTCTTTTTGTGTAAGGTTAGTTTGCTGAGACTTTTCTTTAAGGCTAGGCGGTGGGGCTAAATGAAAACCTTTAGGCAAAAAAAGAAAGCGGAGTTGCTTTTTATCCTTGCTGTTTGAAGCTTGGATTTCTAATTCCATATTAGCTTTTTTAGACAAGAGGTAGATGTCATTTTGGTAGGAAAACATTTCTAAGGCATTCAAAGAGGCTTCTTTAAAATCCATCATTTTTTTAGAATCCAGTTTAGCGTTTTTCAAAACGATCACTTTTTGCCCTTCAACTTCCATGATTTTAGGCGTTTTGTTAAAAGGCGTTTCAAAAGTGAGCGTGGTTTGCACGGCTTTTATGGGTGGTGTTGCTGAAGCGTTTGAATCAGGTTGGACTTCTTTTAAAATATTTTGCCAATGAATGAGTTTAATGGGGGCGTCATCATTCAAAGGTATTTTTTCTTCAGCTAGTAACATCAAAGCAGCACTCAATAACAAGAACAACAATCTCATGAATTTTTAGCGAGATAATACACAATGGCGTTAGAATCAAGGATTTCATTCAAACGAATGGCTAAATTCCTTTCAAAAACCATCACCTCACCCTTACCGATCACCCGCCCGTTCACAAAAGTATCCACGCTCTCTCCGGCGGGTTTTTGCAAATCAATCACAGAGCCTTTTTCAAAACGCAAAATTTGCAATAAAGGGATTTGCGTAGAGCCAAGTTCTGCGCTAAAAACAATCTCCATGTCTAAAAGGTTTTTATAATCGCAAATGAGTTCTTCTAAATAAGTGGAAAGCTCCAATTCCCTTTCTTTATTCGCTTTCTCTTTTTCTTTTTCGGCTATTTTTAACTTATTAGATTCTGTTTCTGGCATTAAACTCTACTCTTTCAAGAATGATTTGACTTTGATTATAAAATCTTAATTTTACTATAAATTTTATAACAAATAAAGCCATTACGCTTTAAAGCGAGCTTTAGAAATGCAAAATTCTGTTAAAAAACACGCACCGCACAAGGGGTTTTTAGCCTTGCAGGTGTAGCGGCCAAACAAGATTAAGGCATGGTGGAGTTGGGATAGGTTGTCTTTAAACAGATCACTGAGTTCTTCTTCGGTTTTAATGGGCGTTTTAGCGTTGCTTAAGCCTAAGCGGTGCGTTGCACGAAACACATGGGTATCTACGGCTAGATAATTTGCATCAAAGCACACTGAAAGCACCACATTAGCGGTTTTTTGCCCCACGCCATCTAAACTCATCAATTCTTTTTGCGTAGAGGGGATAACGCCCTTAAAATCCCTAACCACTTTTTGTGCCATGCTGATTAAATGCTTGCTTTTGTTGTTAAAATAAGAAACGGATTGGATGATTTCTTTAACTTCTTCTAAAGAAGCGAGCGCTAAATCATTCACGCTCGGGTATTTTTCAAATAACTTGGGCGTTATTTTATTCACTCTAGCGTCCGTGCATTGGGCGCTTAAAATGGTAGCCACTAATAATTCATAGGGGTTTTTATGGTGCAATTCGGTGGTTTGGTTGGGGTAATGTTTTAAGAGCAGTTCTTTGATTTGTTGGGCTTTTTGGCGTATTTTAGCGCGTTTCACACTCATTTTACACGCTTTCTTTGATAACAAGGTATTGCGCCTCATGGGATCTTAAAGCCACTTGAATATGATTGATTTTAACCGAAAGCGTGGCTTTTTTCATGGAATAATGCAAAAGGGTGCATTGAACCCCTTCATGGATACCAAAAGAGAGGAAGCGTTTTTTAAGGGCTTCATCGCAATTGGTGATTTCTATAATTTCATAAACTTTGTCTTTAATGGCTTCATTGAGCGTCATTTTACTTCCTTTTTGAATCAATGTTTTTTTTGACTTCATCCACGATGATGTCAATAGGCGTGAAAATACGGCGCAAGATTTTAAAAGGTGCTTGGATAATATCTGATGCTAAAGTTACTTGAGTTTTGGGCTTATCCAACGTGCCTTTGACATTCACATTAGTGGTGATTTTACCTCCTTTTCCTAAGACAAGATAGCCCACAATAGGGATTTTATTTAAGACATTACTCAAAGCCTTGATAGTGGAAACTTCTAAATTCAAATCCAATTTGTTTTTGTCTAATTCAATGATCCCATTGCCAGCAATATCAAGCGTTTTGCCGATAAGATCAATTTTTTCTAACCCTAAATATTCTTTAGTGATCCCAAAAACAACAGACCCCTTTTTGATTTGATAGCCATTAGCCCCTAAATGAGGGTTCCTAAAGACAATGAGGGAGGGAATGGTGTTGATGAGATTGATCATGTTTTGCATGAGGGCGAAATTCTTTAAGCTTGTGTTTTGGAATTTCAATTCGCCATTGAAAACCTGATCTTCAAGAGCCCCAATAAGCGTGAACAAGCCCCCTTCTATGAAATCTTTTTGGAGGATGGTATTGATATAATCCCCGCTAAAATTATGGGCCTTAAGATACAAAGCCCCATGCACTAAATCCGCCATGATCATGGCGTTTTTATAATTGCCATCAATTTTCACTCTATCGTCTTGAGCGACAATGTCAAGATTTTCTAAAGGAAAAGGCATTTTTTTATAGATCAGCACGACATCTCTAGCATGGATGCGTGTAGAAATAGGGATAATTTTGTGGGCTTTTTCGTAGCGTTGTTTGGCGCTAATGAAAATATCTTCATCTTGGACTTCTTTAGAGCTAGGCTTTTCTTTGCGTTCTTTGGAGAATAATCCCGCAATAGCTGGCATCTTGCTATCTAAAAAATCATCAATACTCAAGTCAATATTATTAAGGGTAATATCCTTTTGATCCCCTTTAACTTTTATGGATATGCTTTTGCTTGGAGTATAGACAGAAATTTCATCTTTATTAATAGAGCCAAATAAAGAGAGGGAATTAAATTGACTGCCGTTGCTATGATAGATGGGTAAAGTGATTTTCAAATCCTTAGCGAAAAAATCAATATTAATAAAATCGCTCGTAGAAACTTCTAAAGAGCCATCTTCTAAGGCGAAATATTTCATAATAGGGGAATAGGGCTTGATTTTTTTCAAATCTTTGATTCTAAAAACATAGGCGTTATCTTTAAATTCGCCCTCTAATAAGAGTTGCGGCACGCTCCATTGCATGTGGTCGGGGTTAGAAAAATCAAAATTCAAAGAAAGGTTTTTAAGAGTGTCTCCTGTAGCGTAAAAAACATCTTTAGTGAATTTATCTTCACTTTGGGCTTTAATGGTGTCTATGATCTTTCTTCTAAACACCTCTGAGTTTTCACCCTCTTGAATAATAGAATGCAAGCTTTTTAAATCTAAAGAAAATTTAGTAGGCTGTGGGTTATCTTGGTCGTTATTCAAGCCATAAGAACGCATGTTGATGTTATTGTTAGTGTTGAATCGTATTTTATGGACTAAAGAATCTAAAGAGAGGATTTTTTTATTCAAATCTAAAGCGATCTTAGCGTCTAAATCCAGCATGTTTTCATAGCGCGTGTGGGTAGTTTCTATGTAAATGTATTGGTATTCTTGGGTAATATCTAAGCTTACGCTAGCATTTTGCGTATAAAGGGGGATATTATAGAGTGAAAAAGTGCCTTCTTGCAAATTGACATTGCCCTGAACGCTAAATAGTGGGGCGGTGTTTTTTAGAAATTGCAAGGTGAGTTTCAAATCCGCACTAGATGGCGTGCTGATTTTATCCAAAGGTAAAACGACTTTATAAGCGCTCAATAAATCCTTAATGGTATCGCCATAATAATTGGGGGTTGTTTTTAAAAAAATCTCCAACTTAGGGGCTTCTAACAAATTGGAAAAAGTGGCGTAAGAACCGGTTAATTCCATGGTTTCATAAGTGATTTTTTGAGGCTGTATGAGGAGTTGTTTGTTTTTGAAAATCAATTCGGTTTTATCCATTTTAATGGGCGATAAGCCATCATTGAAAACGACTGAAGGTTTAATCAAAGTGGCTTTAACTACAGAATTTTCCAAAAGCGATGGGACAAACTCGCTGGGAGTGAAATTAGCTTTAATTAAAGCGTTATCAATTTTAAAGCTAGAAAATTGGATTTTATCAAAAATCCATGTTTTTAAATTTTTTTGCGATTGGCGTTGGAAAAGGGGTTTTAAAAACGCTAGGCTTTTCATTGGAGAAGTGTTGATTTTTAATTCTATGGTTTTTAAATCGGTTAGCCCTTGCAAATAAATTGCAGCGCTGGGTTCAATTAAAGGCTTGACAATCAAATTAAACGCCATCTTCCTAGCTTTGGGTGAATAGTGGGCGTTGCCATCCACTTGGACTTTAATATCTTTAAAAAGCAGATTGATGATTTTAAGCTTGATATTTTTATCATCTTCTAAGGAAAATTCCCCTTTGATTCCTGGAAATTCCAACTCGTATTTGTTCCCGTCAAAAAAGATATTGGCTTTGCTTTTATCATCTAAAATGATTTCTTTGACCTTAAGTTTTTCAAAATAAGACACCGCCCAAATGCCATAACGGATATTTTTAATCAAATCAGAAACTTCTAAATGCTTTTTAGTGGGTTTTTGATGGAAGAAAGAAGAGAGATCAATGCGTTCAACTTCTAAAGAAAGCTTGTTATTGAGTTTTAAGTATAATTCAGAAATGCCAAGCTTCCCGATTTTTAAATTTTGTATGTGAATGCCGTTTGAAAGGGTTTTGTGAATGACGACTAGAATAGCGAATACTACCACAAACAAGATAATGACGTTAAATACTTTCTTGGATACATGTTTTCTTTTATTCATTAGTATTCTTTTTTATTTAAGTATACCAATTTATCCTAACAAAGTGGTGGTTGTCCCGCAAGGTTCGCTCAAAAAAGTGTTTTTTTCTTTAAAAGATCAGGGCGTGGATATTAACGCTTTGGATTTGCTTTTGTTGCGCCTGATGGGCATGCCTAAAAAAGGTTATATTGACATGGGCGATGGGGCTTTAAGGAAGGGGGATTTTTTAGTCCGTTTGATTAAGGCGAAAGCGGCGTATAAAAGCACAACTCTAATCCCTGGAGAAACCCGCTATTTTTTCACGCAGATTTTGAGCGAGACTTACCAACTAGAAACAAGCGATCTCAATCAAGCTTATGAAAGCATCGCTCCACGATTGGATGGCGCTGTGATAGAAGATGGGGTGATATGGCCAGACACTTATCATTTGCCTTTAGGGGAGGACGCTTTTAAAATCATGCAAACCCTAATCGGCCAATCTCTCAAAAAACACGAAGCTTTAAGCAAACAATGGCTTGGATATTACCATAAAGAAGAGTGGTTTGAAAAAATCATTCTCGCTTCTATTGTGCAAAAAGAAGCCGCTAATACTGAAGAAATGCCCTTGATTGCGAGCGTGATTTTTAACCGCTTGAAAAAAGGCATGCCTTTACAAATGGATGGGGCTTTGAATTATCAGGAATTTTCACACGCTAAAGTGACCAAAGAGCGCATTAAAACCGATAACACCCCCTACAATACCTATAAATTTAAGGGCTTGCCTAAAAATCCTGTAGGGAGCGTGAGCCTAGAAGCGATTAGAGCCGTGATTTTCCCTAAAAAAACGGATTTCTTGTATTTTGTGAAAATGCCGGATAAAAAACATGCTTTCAGCGCGACTTATAAAGAGCATTTAAAAAACATTAATCTTTCTAATAATCATTTTTAAGATTAAGGTAAATGGGGGCGTTTTTTCTCCCAAATTAAGTAAAAAGTGTTTAATATTTTCTCATTTTAATTTTAAGTTCTTACTATTAAAGCATTTTAGATTTTATTAAAAAAGGCTTGCTACAATTTTAGGCAAATTTTGATTGCTAGGGCTTAAAACAGCTTTTAGCACAAAGGAGAATGAATGGCTAAAATGAGCGCTCCAGATGGGGTTGCCGTTTGGGTGAATGAAGACAGGTGTAAGGGTTGTGATATTTGCGTATCGGTATGCCCTGCTGGGGTTCTTGGCATGGGGATTGAAAAAGAAAGGGTGCTTGGAAAAGTGGCCAAAGTAGCCTATCCAGAGAGTTGTATCGGTTGCGTGCAATGCGAGTTGCACTGCCCAGATTTTGCGATTTATGTGGCTGACAAGAAGGATTTCAAATTCGCTAAAGTTTCTAAAGAAGCCCAAGAAAGAAGCGAAAAGGTTAAGGCCAATAAATACATGCTCTTAGAAGAGACTATTTTAGAAGGGAGAGGCAAGTAATGCGTGAGATTATTTCTGATGGGAATGAATTAGTCGCTAAAGCGGCGATTGAAGTGGGGTGTCGGTTTTTTGGAGGCTATCCTATCACGCCAAGCTCGGATATTATGCATGCGATGAGCGTGGCTCTGCCCAAATGTGGCGGCCATTTTATCCAAATGGAAGATGAAATCAGCGGGATTAGCGTGTCTTTAGGAGCGAGCATGAGCGGGACGAAGTCTATGACTGCAAGCTCTGGTCCTGGTATTTCATTGAAAGTGGAGCAAATCGGTTATTCTTTCATGGCAGAAATCCCTTTAGTGATCGCTGATGTGATGCGTTCAGGCCCATCAACCGGAATGCCCACTCGTGTGGCTCAAGGCGATGTGAATTTTTTAAGACACCCCATACATGGGGATTTTAAAGCCGTCGCGCTCGCTCCTGCTAGTTTGGAAGAAGCTTACACAGAGACCGTTCGCGCGTTTAACTTGGCTGAAATGCTCATGACTCCTGTATTCTTACTCATGGATGAAACCGTGGGGCATATGTATGGCAAGGTGCAAATCCCGGATTTAGAAGAAGTGCAAAAAATGACGATTAATCGTAAGGAATTTGTGGGCGATAAAAAAGACTACAAGCCTTATGGAGTCGCGCAGGATGAGCCGGCTGTTTTAAACCCTTTCTTTAAAGGTTATCGCTACCATGTTTCAGGCTTGCACCATGGGCCTATTGGCTTTCCTACTGAAGACGCCAAAATCGGTGGGGATTTGATTGACAGATTATTCCATAAGATTGAATCCAAGCAAGACATTATCAACGAAAATGAGGAAATGGATTTAGAGGGTGCTGAAATCGTTATCATCGCTTATGGTTCGGTTTCTCTAGCGGTTAAAGAAGCCTTGAAAGATTACAATAAGGAAAGCAAGCAAAAAGTCGGCTTTTTCAGGCCTAAAACCTTATGGCCAAGCCCAGCTAAACGCTTGAAAGAAATAGGGGAAAAATACGAAAAAATCCTTGTGATTGAATTGAATAAGGGGCAGTATTTAGAAGAGGTTGAGAGGGCTATGCAAAGAGAGGTGCATTTCCTTGGGCAAGCCAATGGGCGCACGATTTCGCCTAAACAAATCATCGCAAAATTGAAGGAGCTTTAAAATGGCGTTTAATTATGATGAATATTTGCGTGTGGATAAAATACCCACTTTGTGGTGTTGGGGCTGTGGCGATGGCGTGATTTTAAAATCCATTATCCGCACGATTGACGCTTTAGGTTGGAAAATGGATGATGTGTGTTTGGTGAGCGGGATTGGTTGCAGCGGACGCATGAGCTCGTATGTGAATTGCAACACCGTTCATACCACGCATGGCAGGGCTGTAGCGTATGCGACAGGGATTAAACTGGCTAACCCTAGTAAGCATGTGATCGTGGTTTCTGGCGATGGCGATGGCTTTGCGATTGGAGGCAATCACACCATGCATGCATGCAGAAGAAACATTGATTTGAATTTTATTTTAGTGAATAATTTCATTTATGGTTTGACCAACTCCCAAACTTCACCCACCACGCCTAATGGCATGTGGACGGTTACGGCTCAATGGGGGAATATTGACAACCAATTTGACCCATGCGCTTTAACCACCGCTGCCGGGGCGAGTTTTGTGGCTAGAGAGAGCGTTTTAGACCCTCAAAAATTAGAAAAAGTGCTTAAAGAAGGTTTTACACACAAGGGCTTTAGCTTCTTTGATGTCCATAGCAATTGCCATATCAATTTAGGGCGTAAGAATAAAATGGGCGAAGCGTCTCAAATGTTAAAATGGATGGAAAGCCGATTAGTGAGCAAACGCCAGTTTGAAGCCATGAGTCCTGAAGAAAGGGTGGATAAATTCCCTACAGGCGTTTTAAAGCATGACACGGACAGGAAAGAATATTGCGAAGCGTATCAAGAAATCATTGAAAAAGCACAAGGAAAACAATAATGGAAGCGCAATTACGATTTACGGGCGTTGGAGGGCAAGGCGTGTTGTTAGCGGGAGAGATTTTAGCTGAAGCGAAAATTGTGAGTGGGGGCTATGGCACTAAGACTTCCACCTACACTTCGCAAGTGCGTGGAGGGCCCACTAAAGTGGATATTTTGCTAGATAAAGATGAAATCATTTTCCCTTATGCTAAAGAAGGCGAGATTGATTTCATGCTTTCAGTCGCTCAAATCAGCTACAACCAGTTTAAAAGCGATATTAAAAAAGGCGGTATCGTTGTCATTGATCCCAATCTAGTAACCCCCACTAAAGAAGATGAAGAAAAGTATCAGCTTTATAAAATCCCTATCATTAGTATCGCTAAAGATGAAGTGGGTAACATTATCACGCAATCTGTGGTGGCGCTAGCCATTACCGTGGAGCTGACTAAATGCGTAGAAGAAAATATCGTGCTAGACACCATGCTTAAAAAAGTCCCTGCAAAAGTCGCTGAAACGAACAAAAAAGCCTTTGAAATTGGCAAAAAACATGCTTTAGAAGCTTTGAAAGTTAGGGCTTAATGACTCTAAACTCTTGTTTTGAATTGATTTTCTTAATAAATTTTTGAGAACTTGATTACGATGGGATTAATATAAGCTCTAAAAAGGGGCTTTGATTTTTTACCCATTTCAGATTAAGACGCTCGCAAACACCAAAGGCAAAAACACCAATGATTTTTGAAAAGCAAGACTACCAGCAAGAGTGTATTAATAACATTATCACGCTTTTAGACGGCTTTGATTTTAAGCGCCACGATGCCTTAAATCTAAAAGATTGTTTAAATCAATTTCACGCCGCATGCGAAATTCCTGTCAAAAATGTAAGCGGCAAGCTCAATGTTGATGTTTTAATGGAAACAGGCACGGGCAAGACTTTCACTTACTTGAATTTAATCTTTGCACTCCATAAGGCTTATGGGCAAAATAAATTCATCATCTTTGTCCCACGAAAAGCCATTTTGGAGTCGGTTAAGCAAAATATCCGCCTTACGAAAGATTATTTTTATTTAGAATTCAAACGCCACCTGAAAACCTACACTTATGAAGGGGTTAAATCGCCAAGCAACATTATCAACCATTACATTAAAAACCAAGACGAACTGAGTGTCTTGCTCCTCACTAACAGCGCGATTGACAAGGGCGAAAAAAACATACTCAATAAAAACAGCGAAAACCTTTTTAACACCAAAAGCATTTTTGAAAATATCGCTGATTTAAAGCCTATTTCCATCATAGACGAGCCGCATTTGCTTAAAGGTGAAGCGTTTGGTAAGTATTTTAGTAAAATAGGCGCGCTTTATTTTCGCTTTGGGGCGACTTTTGCCAAAGAAAAACAGCATGCTTTAAGCAATGCCGCCTTTTGTTTGGATTCAATCAGCGCGTTTAGAAATTACCTTGTCAAACAAATCCGTGTCCATTCTGTCATGCAAGATGCGCAAAGCCCGTTTTTGCTCAGTGCGGATTCAAAAAGCGCGAAAATTGCCTTTTACAAAGCCGGCATTCCTAAACAAATCACGCTTTCAAAAGGAGAGGATTTAGGCAAAATTAACGCTTCTTTTAACGGCGTTAGCTTGGTTAAAACCACCAAAGACAAGGCTTATTTGAGCGATGGCGCTACGCTTGAAAAGGCTTCTTATAAACTCACGCAAGATGAAATCAGCACTCTTTTAGAAAAAGCCATTGACTTGCATTTTGAAAAAGAGGCGTTTTTATTTGACCAAGACATTAAAGCGTTAAGCCTGTTTTTTATCCCAAAAATTGAGGATTTTAGGCAAATTGATAACAAAGGCACGCCCTTTATTAAAACCGAATTTGAAAGGCTTTACAAACTCAAACGCGCTTCAATTCTAGCAAGGGAAAATTTATCGCCAAGCTATAAAGAATATTTAGCAAGGGATTTTGATGAAAGCGGTAATTTACGCGTCCATCAAGGCTATTTTAGCGGCGATAGCACAGCGCTCAATAAGGGCAAAAAAGAAAGTAGAGAAAACATTGAAGCGAACGATATTAAAATGATTTTGAGCGAAAAAGAAAAACTGCTTTCATTTCAAACGCCTTTGCGTTTTATTTTTAGCGTGTGGGCTTTACAAGAGGGCTGGGATAATCCAAACATTTTTACCCTTATTAAACTGGCAAATTCCACCAGCGAAACAAGCCGCCATCAGCAAGTGGGGCGCGGGTTAAGAATCGCGCTTAATCAAGAGGGCAAGCGCGTTACGCATGGATTTTTAAAGGGCAATGACAACGCTTTTTATGAAATAAACTACCTTGATATGTTGGTGAGTGGCGAAGAAGTGGGCTTTATAGAGGGTTTGCAAAAAGAGATTGAAGCGAGCAGTTTTATCAGTGGTGGCAGTGCGCTAGACAGAGAGAATTTAGCCAATTTAGGGCTTAATGAAAGAAAGATCAATAAATTTTGCGATGCATTAGAAAAATTAAACGCCGTAGAATTTGACGAAACAAACAACGCTTACAAAATCATTGCCCCTATTTGCGAGATAATGCAAAACAACGAAGAAAGGATAAAAAGCTTTTTAAGCGATGAAGAATATCGCGCCGTTTTAAGCGCCTTTAAAATGGCTGAAAATCCAACCAACAAGCGCGATCAAGTTATAAACGCTAACCAATCTCAAGAAAAAGTCAAAATCCGCCAAAATTTAGCTAAGGAATTTAAAGAATTATGGCAAATTATCAACGCGCAAAGCCAATTAAGCTATCAAAATATCCAAAAAACCAAGCTGATAGAATCTATCGCCAAAGCGTTTAATGAAAGCCATGTGATGTGTGAGGCAATCATCTTTGAAAGCAAAAGGTATGATGCAAAAACAAATCAAATCATCACAGAGCAATCAAACACCCTAAAAATCAAAAACTACGCTAACGCTTTACAAAAAGAAATCAACGCGCTTTTGCTTGACTTTGCCAAAGACGAATCATTGCCCTTAAAATTTACGCTTGAACTCTACAATGCTTTAAACAAAGAGCATTTCATAAACTCACCTAAAAAAGCCTTTAAATTGCTTAAAGGCATCATTAAAGATAAGTTACATGAAAATTTGCTTTCTTGCGTGAGTTATGGATTTTGCCAAAACGCCTTTTCTAACACGGCTTTTGATAAAACCGATCCGCTTTATTGTGAAGATGGCTCACCCAAAAATGAGATTGAAAAACACAAATTAGGCAAATACAAAAGCGCGCAAACTCCAAGCCAAAATTATCTTTATGAGACGATCATTTATGATTCTAAAATTGAAGAAGAAGTGAGTGAAGAGAGGGTGCAAACACTGGAAGGTAAAAGCATAGAAGTTTTTGCCAAGCTCCCTAAATTTAAAATCCCAACGCCTTATAAAAACTATGAGCCCGATTTTGCTTATTTGCTTAAAGATGAAAAGGGTGCAAAAATCTTTTTTGTTTGCGAAACCAAAGGTTATGAAAAAGAAAGCGATATCCCGCCAGATGAAAAGCGTAAAATGGATTACGCTAAGATCTTTTTTGAAACGCTATCTCAAAACTTAAAAAACGCAAAAAAAGAAATACGAGTCATTTTTGCCACACGCATTAACAAACAAGATTTATTAAGCGCGCTTAAAAACGCATTAAAGGAAACGCCATGACAGATAAAAATCAAGCCAAAAAAATGGGTATTCGCATCATCCAAAGCCAGCAAGAAAATAACCCCCTTTTTGACATGCTTTTAAAGAACTTCCCGCAGACGATAAAAGACGGACAAGTGAGCTTAAGCGCTATCAAAATGCTTTTAGGCTTCAATGAAAGCATGAATGATATCAGCGGCTATGAGCTCACTTGGACGGGTAAGGGGCTTGCCAACGCTCTTTATTCTGAGCCTTGCCAAAAACAACTCAAATTACAAGAAAGCTTTACGCCCCAAACTTCAGCAAGCAAACACCCCAACAACGCTATTATCATAGGCGACAATCTTGATGCGCTCAAACTTTTAAAATCCGCTTACAGCGAAAAAATAAAGATGATTTACATTGATCCGCCCTACAATACGACAAACGAAAATTTTATTTATCCGGATAATTTCAGGCAAGATTATCAAAAGATTTTAAGGGAAGTGGGCTTAATGGAAATAGATGAAAACGGGGAGGAAAAAGAAAGCGAGAGCTTGAAATTTTTTAAAAACATTCAAGGGAGCAAGACGCATAGCGGTTGGCTCTCTTTCATGCTGCCTCGCCTAAAATTAGCGCGCGATTTGCTTAAAGAAGACGGCGTGATTTTTATCAGCATTGACGATAACGAAGCCGCCCAACTCAAACTTTTATGCGATGAAATTTTTGGGGAAGATAATTTTCTTGGAGATTTTATTAAGCAATCAAAAGTAGGAGGAGGCAGTGACTCTAAATTTATCGTAAAAGAACACGAATATTGTTTGGTTTATGCTAAAAATATAAATTTAACTAATGAAATGTTTTTAAAGCACAATGATGATTATCTTAAAAGATACAAAGAAATAGATGATAAAGGCAGATTTTTTTGGGATACTTTTTCAAGAAGAGGTTTAACAAATCCTATAATATATGAGATTAAAGCACCAGATGGAACTTTAATAAAAGATGGTTGGATTAGATCAGAAGAAACATTTAAAAAAAATTATCAAGATGGTGAAGTTAGAATTATAAAAATTAAAGATAAATGGAGCGTTCAATTTAAGCAGTATTTAAATTTAAATGGTAAAAAACCCCGTAGTATGACAACTGATTTTGGAGGAAGTATCGAGGGCAAGAACGATATTATCAATTTATTTAATAGCGATAAAATATTTAGCTATCCAAAGTCTATAAAATTTATTTCAACATTACTTAAGATTGCTACAAACGAGGGTGATATTATTTTAGATTTTTTCGCCGGGAGCGGGACGACCGCGCATGCGGTGATGAAATTAAACGCAGAAGATAAAGGCAATAGGGAATTTATTTTAGTTCAAATTGATGAAGAGATAAAAGAAGATAAAAGCGCTTATGATTTTTGTAAGAATGTTTTAAAAAGCGCAAAGCCTATCATTAGCGATATTACCATAGAAAGGGTTAAAAGAGCCGCTCAAAAAATCATCGAATCTTCAAAAGATAGCGGTTTGGATTTAGGCTTTAAAGTTTATACCTTACAAGACAAAGCGCAAATTGCAAACGACAAAGAAGAAATAACGCTTTTCAACCATTCCATTTTAACGCCCTTTGACAAAGCCCTAAATCTAGCCTTACAATGCGGCAAAACGCTCAACCAACCGCTAGAGATTATCATCAAAGATAAACTCTACAAATGCCAAGACGCTTACTTTTGTATCGTGTGCGATCAAGAAGCGCAAGAATATTTAGCCAAAAGTAAAAACGAAATGATCTTTTTAGACGGCTATGAAGAGATTGATTTAGAAGCCTTTCTCAATCTCAACGCCGGCTTTAAAGAGCGTTTAAGCGTGGTGTATTGATTGGAAATAAAAGGGGTTAAAAAAACCGCTTGAGTGGTCTCGCCCCTAATTTTTATTTATCCAATAGTTTGTTTTTGAGTATAATCCTACGAAAATTTTAAGGAACGGCATGGAGTTTTTAGGACTGCTTTTGAGTCTAGCCGCTATTTTGATAGCGTTTAAAAAGCCTGAAAAAGAAAATTGGGCGTTTGGGATTTTGATTGTGGTGTGGTTGGTGGAGCTTATTATTTTTATAGCCCATAGCTCTAGCGTTTTGCCTAACATGAATCTATAAGGGGGATGCATGGATAAAGAAACCCGATTTTATAATCTTTTTTCTTTGGCAATTTTAGGGATTTTGATCTTTCCTGTGGGTTTGGCGAATTTTTATTTTGGCTATGTTTTGAAAGATTCGCCTTGTATTTTTTGCTGGGCGCAACGCATCAACATGATTTTAATAGGGGCGGTGGCGCTTTTGGTGGTGCGTTTTGGGTTTAAGCCTAAATACATTGCCTTACTATTACTCATGGCTAGTAGCGGGCTGTATGAGAGCTTTTATCATACTGGTAGCCATGGTTTAGAAGATGTGGGGCAGGGCTTTGCGCTCGCTATTTTGGGCTTGCACACGCAGTTTTGGGCGCTTTTTGTCTTTTTTAGCGTGGTGGTGTTTTTAGCGGTTTTGCTCTTTTTTGCCCCTAATACCCAACCTTTTAAAGATCGTTCATTAAACGCACTCCAAAAAAGCGCTTTTTATGTTTTCTTTATGGTGGTGGGTTCTAATGCAATACAGGCGTTTGTTTCTACCGGGCCTTTCCCTTACATAGGGCAAAGCGATCCGGTGCGCTTTTCTTGGAATTTAAAAGAATCGGTCTGGTCTATGGAGAATTGGGATCATTTGAAATTCCCAAGAAGCGTTTTGGGCAGAAGAGGTGTGGGCGAGCCTTTGAAATTGAGCGCTTTGCCTAGAGATAACGATTATGAGCGTTCGCCTTTAGAAATTACAAAAACTCTAAAGATTGGAAAAAAAGAAGAGCTTTTTTTAAAACTGAATGGAGCGATCACGGATTTGAGTTTCAATGAAGACAAGGCGATCCTTACCACAGAAAACCAAGGGCTTTATCTTGTAAGTAACGATTTAAAAACCATTCATAGCTACATGGTGTTGGATAGCTATTATAGCGCGACGGTGGGGTCGTTCGTGGGGGCGGATTTTAACGAAGATGAAAACATTGTGATCATGGGTAATAATAAAACGAGCGTAGAAATCACTCCTAACAAAAACGCTAACGCGCTTAAAAACTTCCCTTATTTTTTAGAAGGGGCCAACTCTTTTGATGAAGTGGAGCGCAGCCGCTTAAAAACTTCTAGGGCGAAAAACTATTATATTAGCGCTGTAAGAAGAGGGGCTAAATCCACTTATTTGATCACCGCTCCTAACAAACGCTATAAGGATTTGATTATTATCTCCATGCGTAATAGCGACAAACAAGTGCATGCGGAGTCTCTTCTTGAATTAGGTCATGCCAAACTCAAAGAAAAAAGGAAACTGGGCGAGTTAGTTATCAGCACGCTAGCTTTAAAGGACAATCAACTTTATGCGTTCAGTAAGGAATTTAACACGCTTTTAGTCATAGACCCTACAAAAGAAGAGATCCTTGAAGTTTATGGCTTGCCTAAAGAGATTAAAAATATCAGCGCTTGTGGGTTTAGGGATAATGAGCTTGTCCTTGTGAGCTATGAGAATAATAAAAATATTCTCTATACCCTTAATTTTTAAACTCTTTTAAAGCTACTTTTTTCTAATATATCAACGCATTAGAAGATGGTCGCTATTTTAGAATAGAGGAAAGTCCGGGCTACATTAGACAAAATTCCATCTAACGGATGGCTAGCGCAAGCTAAGGGAAAGTGCCACAGAAAGCAAACCGCCTTTTTAAGGTAAGGGTGAAAGGGTGGGGTAAGAGCCCACCAGAGCTGAAGCAATTTAGCTTGTTTGGGTAAACCCAATTTGTAGCAAGAAGCGCATGGTAAGTCTAAATTGATACACGCTTCGCTTGAGGAATATTGCAAAATATTTCCTAGATAAATGGCCATCCATTGACAGAACCCGGCTTATTCTAATGCTTAACTGCGTGTTGATTTTTTAAATAAAGTTTCAATCATTTTATTTTTTTATTTTTTACCTAATTATTGTTTAAAATCTTAAAGATTTATGTTACACTCTGTAAAATCAAAATCAAAGGGGATAGCATGTTAGAAAAATCTTTTTTAAAAAGCAAGCAATTGTTTTTATGCGGATTGGGTGTTTTGATGTTGCAAGCTTGCACTTGCCCAAACACTTCACAAAGAAATTCTTTCTTGCAAGATGTGCCTTATTGGATGTTGCAAAATCGCAGTCAGTATATCACGCAAGCGGTGGATAGCTCGCACATTGTGGATGGTAAGACAACTGAGGAGATAGAAAAAATCGCTACCAAAAGAGCGACAATAAGAGTGGCGCAAAATATTGTGCATAAACTCAAAGAGGCTTACCTTTCCAAATCCAACCGCATCAAGCAAAAGATCACTAATGAAATGTTTATCCAAATGACACAGCCCATTTATGATAGCTTGATGAATGTGGATCGTTTAGGGATTTATATCAATCCTAACAATGAAGAAGTGTTTGCGTTGGTGCGCGCGCGTGGTTTTGATAAGGACGCTTTGAGCGAAGGGTTGCATAAAATGGCCTTAGACAATCAAGCGGTGAGTATTCTCGTGGCTAAAGTGGAAGAAATCTTTAAAGATTCTATCAATTACGGAGACATTAAAGTCCCTATAGCCATGTAAGCTTAGAACAACAAGCGTTCTTCGCTATCGTCTGTTCTTTTGGGGGTGGGGGTGATGGAATTGGGGGTTGAATAGTAGGGGATTTTATCCACGATTTCTTTACGCAAGCCTTTGGGGACATCAAACTTTCTTTTTAAAGAAGGTTCAATCGCTAAAATGTTACGCATGAAATACGAATACACAGGTGCACTCACAACGCTCCCCCCTGTCGCTCCTTTGCTAATAGGTGTGTTATCGTCTCTCCCAAACCAGATCACGCTTTGTAAGGTGGGGGTAAAGCCAATGAACCAAGCGTCAATATTGTTGTTAGAAGTCCCGGTTTTACCAGCGATTTCTAAACCTTTAATGCGAGCCAAACTCCCTGTGCCGTTTTCTACCGCATTCATCAGCACTGAAAGGGTTAAAAAAGCCTGTTCTTTGGAGGTGATTTTTCTGGTTTCCATAGGCGTGAAAGTTTTGACTTCGTTTTGTTGGTTGGTGATGCTTTCAATGAGCATGGGTTTGAGCATGGAGCCGTAATTAGAAAATAGAGAATACTTTTCAGCCGCATCAATGGGCGAGATAGCAAAGCTCCCTAACACAATAGACAAGTCCTTAGGGAGATTTTTAAACCCCATATCGCTTAAAGATTGATAAATTTTTTCAAATCCAAGCTGATCGCTTAAATTGATCGTGGCTAGATTTAACGAATGGCTCAAGGCTTCTTGCAAGGTTACAAGCCCTAAAAACTTGCGAGAATAATTGCTAGGGTGCCATGCGTGGTTTTGTTCGCTGTTTTTGCTATAATTGCCATTTTCAAAGTTTCGTGCGGTATCAGGGATTTTAGAAGTCGTGGAATAGCCATTATCAAAAGCGATTTGATACACAAAGGGCTTTATCGCGCTCCCAAACTGCCGTTTGGCTTGCGTGGCGCGATTGAAAGCGCTTTTTTTATAATCAATCCCCCCCACTAAAGCTAAAATCTTACCAGTGCTCGTTTCTGTAACTATCATGCTAGCGTTTAAATTGTCTTCATCTTCATCAGATGCGTTAGTTTTTGGCTTTTTTTTAGCGATTTTTTCTAAGATTTTTTGATGCCCAAAACGCAAGGACTCTAACGCTAAGCGTTGGTAATCCAAATCTATCGTGAGCTTTATAGTATAGCCTTGAGTTTTTAGCCCGTCTAATTGATCCAATTGCTTCAACACTTCATCCACGACATAGGGGGCGATGTTTTGCGTGGAAGTTTGGTTATAGACGATTGGCACTTCATTGAGAGCGGATTTGAGCTCGTTAGAAGAAATCCAGCCTAAAGAATACAACCGCCTTAAAATATCATTAGCCCTAGAGAGTGAAAATTCTAAATTTTTGGTAGGGTCATAAAAACTTGGAGCTCTTGGCAAGGCGACTAACATGGTGATTTCTTTAAGCGTGAGTTTGTCAAGGGGTTTTTTAAAATACCCTAAACTTGCGGTTTTCACGCCATAATACCCATGCCCAAAAAAAGTTTGGTTCAAATAACGCTCTAAAATTTCTTCTTTGCTTAAGACTTTTTCAATGCGTATAGAAATGATAGCTTCTTTGAGTTTTCTGGTTAGGGTTTTTTCCCGTGTGAGCACCATGTTTTTAACGAGTTGTTGGGTTAGGGTGCTACCCCCTTCAGTGTAACGACCGCTTTTAGCGTTTTTAATCATAGCACGCATGATAGCGTCTAAATTGATCCCCCCATGTTCAAAAAAGAGGGTGTCTTCTACCGCTAAAAGGCTTTCAATGAATCGTGGGGGGATTTCTTCAAAACGTGCATAAAAACGAAATTCTTTGTCGTAAATATTAGCGATCAAACGCCCTTTTCGGTCTAAAATCTGTGAAGCGACGCCCGGGCGATAATCTTTAATTTTAGCAATATCCTTATCCGTAGTTACCCAAACTTGAGCGATAAGAATGGCTAATAACCCTATGACAATCAAAACTAAAACGATAAAACCATAAAAAATCTTTTTTAGCATTTAACCACTCTTAAAAGAAGATTGTATTTTAGAATAATCTAAAAGGGTGTTCGCAAGCTCTTTAGTGTCTTCTAAGCTGTTTTTGAGGGACAAAGAGACTCGTAAAAGGGGTTTAGAAACCGTGGGGGGGCGGATAGCTCCCACTAAAAACCCTTTTTCTTTCAAAAAATGATGAGCGTTTAAAAGAGCGGTATTGCTTTCAAATTCTAAAGTAAAGAATCCTGCAAGCGTTTCAATGCCTAAAGTTTCAAAAATAATCTGTTGGTGTTTGCTAAGCTCATTTTTTAATTCTTGTTTTTGCGCGATAAAGTATTCTAAATGGGCCAAAGTTAAAGCGGTGTCTAACAGGCTTAAAGCGGTGGTGTAAATCACGCTTTTAGCGCGATTGGTTAAAAACTCTATGATTTGTAAAGGGGCTAAAATACACGCCCCATAGCTCGCAAGCGCTTTAGAAAAAGTGCTGAGCTTAATGATTTTGTCTTTTTCTTTGATGCGATAATATTCTAAAAAACCCAACAAATTTTCGCCGATAGTCCCAAAACTATGGGCTTCATCAACGATTAAAAAAGCGTTAGGGATTTCTTGAATGATCTCATAAAAACCATAAGGAGCGATGCTCGCATCCATAGAATAAACCCCCTCAATGGCTATGAATTTGAGCTTATTTTTAGGAGCGTTAAAGAGTTTTTGTTTCAAATCCTTAGCGTCATTGTGCGAGAAAAAAAGCACTTGATCAGGTTTAGCTTTGGTGCTAAAAATCCCGCTTGCATGGTAGTGTTCGTCCATGAATAAGAGAGCGCTTTTGACTAAAAGAGTGTCTATTAAAGCCAGATTGCCCAAAAAACCACTCCCCACTAAAAGAGTGCTTTCAAACCCCAATAAATTGGCTAATCGCTCTTCTAATTCCGCATGCAAAGGGTGGTAGCCATTCACTAGCATGGAAGCCTTGGGGGAATGAGCACCAAAGGATTGGAGCTTATTAAAAGCGTTTTGAAGCAAATCTTTTCTAACGCTCAAACCCAAATAATCGTTAGAAGCGTAATCTCTTAATAAAGGGTCAAACAACTCTCTTTTGCGGTAGCGTTTGGCATGGTGTAGGGCTTCTAAAGATTTAGAAAACATCAAAACACTTCATTGAATGGAATCATTCGCCTTTTTGAATTTTTTCAATGATTTTATTGAGTTCGTCTTGTTTTTCGTAAAACATCTTATCAATATTTTCTTTGACATGTTTAGCACTATCTTCCATTAAATGCACTTTATGCTCTAGGTATTTTAAATCGGTAATGTGATCTTCTTGAACGGCTTTAACCAAATCATTAGCTTCAGCATGCACGCTCGCATGGTAGCTTTCTAAAGCTCTATAGCCTGAAGTGTTGGAAAAATTCTCTTTGCCCGCGCCCTCATAATACCATTTGCCTAAGCGGCAATTCTTATGGCTGGTAATGTCAAAGGAGTTGAGGCCAAAGACCATGCCATAAAGATTGTTTTTAAAGACCACATGATCGAGTTTAGCCAAGCCACAAAACACCCGGTTATTGGTATTGTAGATGGTGTATTTTGCGGCTTGCGCGACAATCATGTTATTTTTTACGGTGGATTTAAGCTCTTCCACATCGCCCTTGATAGAGCCTACAATAGAATTAATGTCATGGGTGTTGGTTTGAATATCGTTGGCTTCTTGTTGCATGCTTTTAACGACAACGGCGATTTCTTTAGTGGCTTTTTGGGTTTTTTCAGCGAGTTTTCTCACCTCATCAGCCACCACCGCAAACCCTCTCCCATGCTCGCCCGCTCGTGCGGCCTCAATAGCGGCGTTTAGGGCTAATAGATTGGTTTGTTCTGCAATATCATCAATCAAAGAAATGACTTGAGTGATTTCATTGCTCCGTTGGTTGAGAGAGTCCGCTAGCGAAGTGGCGTTTTGCATCTTTTCATAAAGCGATTCAATGTCTTGACCCGTTTTATTAACGGTCCCTAATCCTTCAGTAGAATGCGCTTCGCCATTTTTAGCCGCATTTAAGAGCAAGCCCGTTTCTTGATGGAAATACTGCATGCTTTCTTGCGCATTCTCTAAGCCCTCTTTTAAGCTCGCGCAAAAAGTCTTAAACAAATCATTTTTATGGTATTCCCCCACACAACCTGTTTTTTTAGCCAATGAAAAATACTGCACGCCATCAATATTTTGGCTTTTTAAAGAATAAGAAACCCCTTGCAAATCAACGCTCTCTGCATTTTCTTTAAAATGAACGCTTTGTTCTTCTAAATTGTTTAAGCTTGCAAGATTCCCGCTCTTAAAAACCACTTTATTGTTTTTAATACCCACAAAACCTTCATGCAAGCACAAATTTAAAAGGCTTTGATAGAGATTGACTTCTTTTTTTAACTCCGCAATTTCAGAATCTTTTTGACTGATTTGAAGCTGTAACTGCTTATTCCCAAACATGGTGGCATTCCTTATTTAAATTTGAATCTTTTGGGATTATACCTAAAAATAACCAAACATTTTTTGAAATAGCGTTTAAAATCAAGGAAGCGTTCAATCGCTCGTTAGTATTGTTGCTTTCAAAAACAATTCGTAAAATAAGCCCTGTTTCTTTATAAGGGTTTCAAAGTTGCCCTGTTCTATTAGTTTGCCTTGATCTAACACGATAATTTCATCAGCCTGTTTGACGCTACCCATGCGGTGTGTAATGATTAAAGCCATCTTAGATTGCGATTTTTTAAAAATAAAATCTAAAAACTCTTTTTCCATAATGGGATCGATGGCACTTGCTTGGCTCATCTAAAACAACACAATGACTTGGTTTTAAAAAGGCTCTTATAGTGGCTATGCGTTGCTTTTGACCCAGAGAAAAATCTATCCCATTATACTGTGTTCCAAATAATGCGTTGCTATAATCATTAAGACAATTTTGAAAATTCTCATCAAAAGATTTTAGTATTTCTCTTTTTTGTTTTAATTGCTCTTTAGTGATATTGTTTTGCATGAAAAGATTATCATCAATGCTATACCCAGCATAAAGAGAAAAATCTTGGAATATAGCACTCATTTGTTGGTGGTAGCTGTTTAGCTCTAAATCCTGTAACGAGTATTTGTTATTGATAATAATTTGACCTGAATTTGGGGTATAAAAGCCTAACAATAATTTAATCAGCGTGGTTTTTCCGCTAGCATTCTTGCCGACTAGTGCATAAATTTTATTAGAGTGTAAAGAGAGATTAAAGTTTTCAAAAATAGGTTTTGAATTAGGATAAGAGAAACTAATATTTTCAAATGTAATGCTATGGATTTTTTCTTCTAATTTGATTTGTGTTTCTGGTTTTGGCATTTTGTAATCTAAAATACAGAAATAATTTTCAAAGTATTTATTGATAGCAAAAAACCACTTTCCATAAAATGATAAATCTTGTAGTTGCTGCTCAGTAGAGCTAAATGCTTGGATATACCCAGCAATTGCTCCCACACCAATTAATTTTGAAAGGATAATAAAAACCATTAGAAAAAATAGTGCGATACTTAGAGTGGTGGTTAAAATATCAGCATATATGGTAAGCACTAAGTTTTTTTGGGCGATTTTCACAAAATGATTGAGATATAATTCTTTGTTTTCAATAAATTTATGATGAAAATTTAGCATGAAGTTAAATAATAGGTTGTCCTTGTTCTTTTGGTTATCTAGTCCAGAATATAGATAATTTTGTATGCTCTCTTTTTTGTCTTGAAGCTTATCTATGGAAGCGCTATGTTTTTTTGCTATATGGTTGGAGATGAAAATACAAGGCACTGTTGCAAAAATCATTATAAAGGGTAGATAAATACTAATGGAAAATAATATCCCAAACAGACTCACAAGCCCTATAATGCGTTGTAGATTAAAAAAGAGATTACTGACATAATTTAGGGGACGGATGTATAGACCGTTATGGATAGCGTTAAGCTTAATAGTGTGATCTTTGTTTTCAAAAAAATTTAGATTTTTAACTTTTGTGAGTTTATTGGCAAGCTGAGTGATGATGCTTATAGAAAATTGTTCGGCAATAATGGTTTGTAAGCTTGATAAAATTCCTGAGAACACATGCGTTAAAAACAGCAAGGCTCCCCATAGTAGCAAAGTTGGTAACAGCAAGCTGTATTCAAAATGCGTATGATTTTGCAATAGGTCTACCACAATATCAATCAATCTTATCATAACAAGAATATTTATAGATGGAATAATGCCGATAAATAGCACTGTAATTGATGCCAACACAACACATTTTGGTGAGCTTTTATAGAGTAAAATGAAAGTTCTTAGAGGAATGCTTTTTATGGTATCCATTGGTGTTTGCATGCAATAAGATTTGGTATAAATTTTCTTTATTATAACCCATTTTCATACCCCTAATTTTGCTTTTAAAATAAAGCCCTTTAAAATTTCAAACTTTAACCGATAATAGTTCCAACCAAAAGCAAGGATGCCTTTGGGTTTTTTATAACAAGGAGTTACAACAATGGCTTTTCAGGTCAATACAAATATCAATGCGATGAATGCGCATGTGCAATCCGCACTCACTCAAAACGCACTTAAAACTTCATTGGAGAGATTGAGTTCAGGTTTAAGGATCAATAAAGCGGCTGATGACGCATCAGGCATGACGGTGGCGGATTCTTTGCGTTCACAAGCGAGCAGTTTGGGTCAAGCGATTGCCAACACGAATGACGGCATGGGGATTATCCAGGTTGCGGATAAGGCTATGGATGAGCAGTTGAAAATCTTAGACACCGTTAAGGTTAAAGCGACTCAAGCGGCTCAAGACGGGCAAACTACTGAATCTCGTAAAGCGATTCAATCTGACATCGTTCGTTTGATTCAAGGTTTAGATAATATCGGTAACACGACTACTTATAATGGGCAAGCGTTATTGTCTGGTCAATTCACTAACAAAGAATTCCAAGTAGGGGCTTATTCTAACCAAAGCATTAAGGCTTCTATCGGCTCTACCACTTCCGATAAAATCGGTCAAGTTCGTATCGCTACAGGTGCGTTAATCACGGCTTCTGGGGATATTAGCTTGACTTTTAAACAAGTGGATGGCGTGAATGATGTGACTTTAGAGAGCGTAAAAGTCTCTAGTTCAGCAGGCACAGGGATCGGCGTGTTAGCAGAAGTGATCAACAAAAACTCTAACCAAACAGGGGTTAAGGCTTATGCGAGCGTTATCACCACAAGCGATGTGGCGGTCCAATCAGGAAGTTTGAGTAATTTAACCTTAAATGGGATCCATTTGGGCAATATCGCAGATATTAAGAAAAACGACTCAGACGGACGATTAGTTGCAGCGATCAATGCGGTTACTTCAGAAACCGGCGTGGAAGCTTATACGGATCAAAACGGGCGCTTGAATTTGCGCAGTTTAGATGGCCGTGGGATTGAAATCAAAACCGATAGCGTCAGTAACGGGCCTAGCGCTTTAACGATGGTCAATGGAGGTCAGGATTTAACAAAAGGCTCTACTAACTATGGGAGACTTTCTCTCACACGCTTAGACGCTAAGAGCATCAATGTGGTTTCGGCTTCTGACTCGCAACATTTAGGCTTCACAGCGATTGGTTTTGGGGAATCTCAAGTGGCGGAAACCACGGTGAATTTGCGCGATGTTACCGGGAATTTTAACGCTAATGTCAAATCAGCCAGTGGTGCGAACTATAACGCCGTGATCGCTAGCGGTAACCAAAGCTTGGGAGCTGGGGTTACAACCTTAAGAGGTGCGATGGTGGTGATTGACATTGCCGAGTCTGCGATGAAAATGTTGGATAAAGTCCGCTCTGATTTAGGTTCTGTGCAAAATCAAATGATTAGCACCGTGAATAACATCAGCATCACTCAAGTGAATGTTAAAGCGGCTGAATCTCAAATCAGGGATGTGGATTTCGCTGAAGAGAGCGCGAATTTCAACAAAAACAACATTTTGGCGCAATCAGGCAGCTATGCGATGAGTCAAGCCAATACCGTTCAACAAAATATCTTAAGGCTTTTAACTTAGTTTTAAGAAAGGTGTTTATGGGGCTAACGCTTTAAGCGTTGGCTTTTCGCTTTAATTTTTACTTCTTTTTCAATAAAATACTCTTTTTGATTCCTTTTTATTACAGGCGGTTATTGTGTTAGATAGTTTTGAAATTTTAAAGGCTTTAAAGAGTTTGGATTTATTGAAAAATGCCCCTGCTTGGTGGTGGCCTAACGCTTTGAAATTTGAAGCTCTACTAGGGGCGGTTTTAACGCAAAACACTAAATTTGAAGCCGTTTTGAAATCTTTAGAAAATCTAAAAAACGCTTTCATTTTAGAAAATGATGATGAGATCAATCTTAAAAAAATCGCTTCTATAGAGTTTTCAAAGCTTGCAGAGTGTGTCCGCCCTAGCGGGTTTTATAACCAAAAAGCCAAACGACTGATTGATTTGAGCGGGAATATCTTGAAAGACTTTCAAAGTTTTGAAAATTTTAAACAAGAAGTAACCAGAGAGTGGCTTTTAGATCAAAAGGGCATTGGCAAAGAAAGCGCGGATGCGATTTTATGCTATGCGTGCGCTAAAGAAGTGATGGTGGTGGATAAATACAGCTATCTTTTTTTAAAAAAATTAGGCATAGAGATAGAAGATTATGACGAATTGCAACATTTTTTTGAAAAAGGCGTTCAAGAGAATTTAAATGCCGCTTTAGCGCTCTATGAAAACACCATTTCTTTAGCGCAACTTTATGCGAGATTCCATGGAAAGATTGTGGAATTTTCCAAACAAAAATTGGAATTAGAGCTTTGATTTTTAGATTTTTCTTAATCTTAAGCCTTTTATTGGGGGTTTTGCCAGCCAAAAAAGACTGGAATTTTTTCAAACCTTTAGAGCCTACTAAAAAATATTTTGGCTCTTTTAAAATCGGCTATCTTTACCAACATGCCCAAACGACTAAAAGATCCCCCATCCGCCCTAAAAACCGCCCTCCTATTTTAATGGATAAAATTTATCATGACGCTTCTTTAGGCTTTCAAGCAGGGTTCGTTTTAAAAAAGAAAGCTTTATTAGGGGGGTATTTGGATGCAGGAATGGGCGATTCGTATTTCATGAGCGCTGGGTTTATGGCTGGGGTGAGGCTTTTTAGGGGGTGGGTTATCCCTAAAATCGCCTTAGGTTATCAGCTTCAAATTTTAGGGGCTAAGATTGATAAGTATCAATTCAATATCCAATCAGCGGTGGGGAGTGTGGGCTTGTTTTTCAATGCGGCTAAAAATTTTGGCTTGAGTATAGAAGCAAGGGGCGGTATTCCTTTTTATTTTATCCAAAGCAAATTTTCTAAAGCCTTTGGCACGCCACGATTGAATATTTATTCTATTGGTATCACATTCACTTTTTATGACTTTACGAGATTTTTAGGGTAAAATGTTCATTTTAAAAACTAACTATAAAGTATAAAAACCATAATTAGACAAACCTTTAAGGATTTATGATGATTTTCATTGATGCATGTTTTAGAAAGGAAACGCCTTATACGCCCATTTGGATGATGAGACAAGCCGGGCGTTACCTTAGCGAATACCAAGAGAGCCGTAAAAAAGCGGGGAGCTTCTTGGAATTGTGTAAAAATAGCGATTTAGCCACAGAAGTTACCCTACAGCCGGTAGAGATTTTGGGCGTGGATGCGGCTATTTTGTTTAGCGATATTTTAGTAGTGCCTTTGGAAATGGGCTTGAATTTGGAGTTTGTCCCCAAAAAGGGGCCGCATTTTCTAGAGACCATTACGGATTTAAAAAGCGTGGAAAGCCTAAAAGTAGGGGCTTATAAACAACTAAACTATGTCTATGATACGATTTCTCAAACGCGCCAAAAGCTTTCTAAAGAGAAAGCGCTAATCGGTTTTTGTGGATCGCCTTGGACTTTAGCGACTTACATGATAGAAGGCGAGGGGAGCAAATCGTATGCCAAAAGCAAGAAAATGCTCTATAACGAGCCTGAAGTTTTAAAAGCGCTTTTAGAAAAATTAAGCCTTGAATTGATAGAGTATCTGAGCCTTCAAATCCAAGCAGGGGTCAATGCGGTGATGATCTTTGACTCATGGGCTAGCGCTTTAGAAAAAGAAGCGTATTTGAAATTCAGTTGGGATTATTTGAAAAAAATCTCTAAAGAGCTTAAAAAACGCTATGCGCATGTCCCGGTTATCCTTTTCCCTAAAGGGATTGGCGCTTATTTGGACAGCATAGATGGGGAATTTGATGTGTTTGGCGTGGATTGGGGTACGCCTTTAGATGAGGCAAAAAAGATTTTAGGCGATAAGTATGTTTTGCAAGGGAATTTAGAACCCACCCGCCTTTATGATAAAAACGCTTTAGAAGAAGGGGTTGAAAAAATTCTAAAAGTCATGGGCAATCAGGGGCATATTTTTAATTTAGGGCATGGGATGCTGCCGGATTTGCCTAGAGAAAACGCCAAGTATTTAGTGCAATTAGTGCATGCTAAAACCAGGCGATAGGGGGGCTTGATGAACACTATTGTAAGATGCATGAGCCTATTAGGCTTGTGCGTTACTCTAACTCTAGCCCAAAGCCCCTCTAAAACCCCTGATGAAATCAAGCAAATCCTTAACAATTACAGCCATAAGAATTTAAAGCTCATTGATCCGCCGACAAGTTCTTTAGAAGCGACACCGAGTTTTTTGCCCTCGCCCAAAGAAACAGCGACCACGATCAATCAAGAGATCGCTAAATACCATGAAAAAAGCGATAAAGCCGCTTTGGGGCTTTATGAATTGCTTAAGGGGGCTACCACTAATCTCAGTTTGCAAGCGCAAGAACTCAGCGTCAAGCAAGCGATGAAAAACCACACCATCGCCAAAGCGATGTTTTTGCCCACTTTGAACGCGAGTTATAATTTTAAAAATGAAGCCAGGGATACCCCAGAATTTAAGCATTATAACACGCAACAACTCCAAGCTCAAGTCAAATTGAATGTGTTTAATGGTTTTAGCGATGTGAATAATGTCAAAGAAAAGTCTGCCACTTACCGCTCTAATGTGGCCACTTTAGAATATAACCGCCAAAGCGTGTATTTGCAAGTGGTGCAACAATACTACGAGTATTTTAATAATTTGGCTCGCATGATCGCTTTACAAAAGAAATTAGAGCAAATCAAAACAGACATTAAAAGGGTTACCAAACTCTATGACAAAGGGCTGACCACGATTGATGATTTACAAAGCCTAAAAGCGCAAGGGAATTTGAGCGAATACGATATTTTGGACATGCAATTTGCTTTGGAGCAAAACCGCTTGACTTTAGAATACCTCACCAATCTCAGTGTGAAAAATTTGAAAAAGACCACGATTGATGCACCTAATTTGCAATTAAGAGAACGAAAAGATTTAGTTTCTTTAAGAGAGCAAATTTCTGCACTCAGATACCAAAACAAGCAACTCAATTATTACCCCAAGATAGATGTGTTTGACTCATGGCTTTTTTGGATCCAAAAACCCGCTTACGCTTTGGGGGGTTTTGGGAACTTCTTCCCGGGCCAACAAAACACGGCTGGGGTTACTGCGACTTTGAATATTTTTGATGATATAGGCTTGAGCTTGCAAAAACAATCCATCATGCTAGGCCAATTAGCGAATGAAAAGAATTTAGCGTATAAAAAGCTAGAGCAAGAAAAAGACGAACAGCTTTACAGAAAGTCGCTTGATATTGCCAGAGCCAAGATTGAATCTTCCAAGGCCAGTTTGGATGCGGCTAATCTTTCTTTTGCCAATATTAAAAGGAAATACGACGCTAATTTAGTGGATTTCACCACCTATTTAAGGGGCTTAACCACGCGCTTTGATGCGGAAGTGGCTTACAATTTAGCGCTCAACAATTATGAAGTGCAAAAAGCCAATTACATTTTCAACAGTGGGCATAAGATAGACGACTATGTGCATTAAGGGAATGAAAATGATGCGAAAAATTTTAATAGGACTTTTTTTGAGTTTTTTGAGCATGGAAGCTGGCGAAAAAGTGTATGCGATTTTCAATGTGAAAGCGATGCAAGATTCCAAACTCACCTTAGATAGCACAGGGATTGTGGATAGCATTAAGGTTACTGAGGGGAGCGTGGTCAAAAAGGGCGATGTTTTGTTGCTTTTGTATAATCAAGACAAACAGGCTCAAAGCGATTCTACCGAGCAACAACTCATTTTCGCTAAAAAGCAATACCAACGATACAGCAAAATTGGGGGTGCTGTGGATAAAAACACTCTAGAGAGTTATGAGTTTAATTACAGACGCTTGGAATCGGATTACGCTTATTCTATTGCGGTATTGAATAAAACCATTTTAAGAGCCCCTTTTGATGGCGTGATAGCGAGTAAAAACATTCAGGTGGGCGAAGGGGTGAGCGCAAATAACACCGTGTTATTGAGATTAGTCAGCCATGCCAGGAAATTGGTTATTGAATTTGATTCTAAATACATCAATGCGGTCAAAGTGGGGGACACTTACACCTATTCTATAGATGGGGATTCTAATCAGCATGAAATTAAAATCACTAAGATTTACCCCACCGTTGATGAAAACACACGAAAAGTGAGCGCTGAAGCCCTTTTATCTAAACCTATGGCAGTGGGGCTTTTTGGCGATGGGTTTATCCAAACGAAGTAATAGGATATTTTGATGTATAAAACAGCGATAAATCGTCCTATTACGACCTTGATGTTTGCTTTGGCGATTGTCTTTTTTGGGACTATGGGTTTTAAAAAATTGAGCGTGGCGCTTTTCCCTAAAATTGACATGCCTACGGTGGTGGTTACTACGACTTATCCTGGAGCTAGCGCTGAAATCATAGAGAGTAAGGTAACCGATAAGATTGAAGAAGCGGTGATGGGGATTGATGGGATCAAAAAGGTTACTTCCACGAGTTCTAAAAATGTGAGTATCGTCGTCATTGAATTTGAGTTAGAAAAACCTAATGAAGAAGCCTTAAATGATGTGGTGAATAAAATTTCTTCAGTGCGTTTTGATGACTCCAACATTAAAAAACCCTCTATCAATAAATTTGATACCGACAGCCAAGCCATTATTTCATTGTTTGTGAGCAGTTCAAGCGTGCCGGCTACGACTTTGAATGACTACGCTAAAAACACCATTAAACCCATGCTCCAAAAAATCAATGGGGTAGGGGGCGTGCAGCTCAACGGCTTTAGGGAGCGCCAGATTAGGATTTATGCCGATCCCACTTTGATGAATAAATACAACCTGACTTATGCGGATCTTTTCAGCACGCTTAAAGCGGAGAATGTAGAAATTGATGGGGGGCGTATTGTCAATAGCCAAAGAGAATTATCAATTTTAATCAATGCGAATAGTTACAGCGTTGCGGATGTGGAAAAAATCCAAGTGGGTAATCATGTGCGCCTTGGCGATATTGCAAAAATTGAAATCGGGTTAGAAGAAGACAACACTTTTGCGAGCTTTAAAGACAAACCCGGTGTGGTTTTAGAAATCCAAAAGATTGCGGGAGCGAATGAGATTGAAATCGTAGATAGGGTGTATGAGGCTTTAAAACACATCCAAGCCATAAGCCCTAACTATGAAATCAGGCCTTTTTTAGACACCACGAGTTATATCCGCACCTCTATTGAAGACGTGAAATTTGACCTAGTCTTAGGAGCGATTTTAGCGGTTTTGGTGGTGTTTGCATTCTTGCGTAACGGCACAATCACTTTAGTTTCAGCGATCTCTATCCCTATTTCTATCATGGGGACTTTTGCGCTTATCCAATGGATGGGCTTTTCATTAAACATGCTCACCATGGTGGCTTTAACGCTAGCGATAGGGATCATTATTGATGATGCGATCGTGGTGATTGAAAATATCCATAAAAAGCTAGAAATGGGCATGGACAAACGCAAAGCGAGCTATGAGGGGGTGAGGGAAATTGGCTTTGCGTTAGTGGCGATTTCAGCGATGCTGCTTTCTGTTTTTGTGCCTATAGGGAACATGAAAGGCATTATCGGGCGCTTTTTCCAAAGCTTTGGGATCACGGTGGCTTTAGCGATCGCTTTGTCGTATGTGGTGGTCGTTACGATCATCCCCATGGTAAGCTCAGTCGTGGTCAATCCCAGGCATTCTCGTTTCTATGTGTGGAGTGAGCCTTTTTTTAAAGCTTTAGAGTCTCGTTATACCAAGTTACTTCAATGGGTTTTAAACCACAAGCTCATTATCTTTATAGCGGTGGTTTTGGTGTTTGTGGGTTCGCTTTTTGTGGCTTCTAAACTCGGTATGGATTTCATGCTTAAAGAAGATAGGGGGAGGTTTCAAGTGTGGCTTAAAGCTAAACCGGGTGTGAGCATAGATTACATGACACAAAAGAGTAAGATCTTTCAAAAAGCGATTGAAAAGCATGCTGAAGTGGAATTTACCACTTTGCAAGTGGGTTATGGCACCTCGCAAAACCCTTTTAGAGCGAAGATTTTTGTGCAACTCAAGCCTTTAAAAGAGCGCAAAAAAGAACACCAATTGGGGCAATTTGAGTTGATGGGCGCTTTAAGGAAGGAGTTAAGAAGCCTGCCGGAAGCTAAAGATTTAGAGAACATCAATCTTTCTGAAGTTTCTCTTATAGGAGGTGGTGGGGATAGTTCGCCCTTTCAAACCTATGTGTTCTCCCATTCTCAAGAAGCGGTGGATAAAAGCGTGGCGAATTTGAAGAAATTCTTACTGGAAAGCCCTGAATTAAAAGGCAAGGTTGAAAGCTATCACACAAGCACGAGCGAATCGCAACCGCAATTGCAACTCAAAATCTTAAGACAAAACGCCAACAAATACGGCGTGAGCGCTCAAACCATTGGTTCAGTGGTGAGCTCTGCTTTCTCTGGGACTTCTCAAGCGAGCGTCTTCAAAGAAGATGGCAAAGAATACGACATGATCATTAGAGTGCCTGATGATAAGCGCGTTTCTGTAGAAGACATCAAACGCTTGCAAGTGCGCAACAAATACGATAAGTTGATGTTTTTAGACGCTTTAGTGGAAATCACAGAAACCCAAAGCCCTTCCAGTATTTCTCGCTATAACCGCCAGCGCAGCGTTACAGTGCTCGCTCAGCCTAATAGGAGTGCGGGCGTTTCTTTAGGCGAAATTTTAACGCAAGTGAGCAAGAACACGAAAGAATGGCTGGTTGAAGGGGCGAATTACAGATTCACCGGTGAAGCGGATAACGCTAAAGAGAGCAATGGGGAGTTTTTAGTCGCTCTAGCGACAGCGTTTGTGTTGATCTATATGATTTTAGCGGCGTTGTATGAATCCATTTTAGAGCCTTTTATCATCATGGTTACCATGCCTTTAAGTTTTTCAGGGGCGTTTTTTGCTTTAGGTTTAGTCCATCAGCCTTTGAGCATGTTCTCTATGATAGGCTTGATCTTGCTCATTGGTATGGTGGGTAAAAACGCCACGCTTTTAATTGATGTGGCGAATGAAGAGCGTAAAAAAGGTTTGAATATCCAAGAAGCCATTTTATTTGCCGGCAAAACCCGTCTAAGACCGATTTTAATGACGACCATTGCGATGGTTTGCGGCATGCTACCTTTAGCGTTAGCGAGTGGGGATGGAGCGGCGATGAAATCCCCTATAGGGATTGCGATGAGTGGGGGCTTGATGATTTCTATGGTGTTAAGCTTACTCATTGTGCCGGTGTTTTATCGTTTGCTCGCTCCCATAGACGACAAAATCAAGCGGTTTTATCAAAACCAAAAAGCTTTAGAATGAAAAAGATTGTTTTCATTTTGGCTTTATGGGTGGGTTTGTCAGGGGCGTTTGAGCCTAAAAAAAGTCATATTTATTTTGGGGCTATGGTGGGTTTAGCCCCCATTAAAATAACCCCAAAACCCGCTAGCGATTCTTCTTATACGGCTTTTTTATGGGGGGCTAAAGGGGGGTATCAATTCGCTTTTTTTAAAGCTCTAGCATTAAGGGGTGAATTTTCCTACCTTATGGCAATCAAGCCCACCGCATTGCACACGATTAACACTTCTTTATTGAGCATGAATGTAGATGTGTTGAGCGATTTTTACACTTACAAAAAATACAGCTTTGGGGTGTATGGGGGGCTTGGGATAGGGTATTTTTATCAAAATAACCATTTAGGCATGAAAAATAGTTCGTTTATGGGGTATAACGGACTATTTAATGTAGGGCTTGGCAGCACGATTGACAAACACCACCGCGTAGAGCTTGGGGCTAAAATCCCTTTTTCAAAGACTAGAAATTCTTTTAAAAATTCTTATTTTTTAGAGAGCATTTTTATCCATGCGGCTTATAGTTATGCATTCTAAGAGAGATATATTACAGAAAGTAACTAACTGATGGTTTTTATAATGAGATTAGTTACTAACATATAAAAGGAGTTGTTTTATTTTCTTTTAGTTAATATAATGAAAATTTCGTTGTGAATAGTGTTAATAAATGTAATTATATAATATGAAAGGGTTCAAAATATGACTTATAGAAATAGCAAAATAGATTTAAAGAATGAACGCTTTAGTAAAAACCGCTCTTTTAGGGGCGTTAAAAAGAAGATCGCTAAAAAATACAAAATCAAAAACTCGCCTTTGACAATTTATTCCTTAAAAACGCATTCAAATTCTTCTCTATCCATTAATAAAAAAATCTTTTTAGGGCTAGGGTTTGTCTCAGCTTTGAGCGCTCAAAGTGAAGATTATAATAGTTCGGTGTATTGGCTCAATAGCGTGAATGAAAATAATAACAACAAATCCTACTATGTCAGCCCCTTACGCACTTGGGCTGGGGGGAATAGGAGTTTCACGCAAAACTATAACAATAGTAAGTTATACATAGGGACAAAAAACGCTTCCGCAACGCCCAACAACAATTCTATATGGTTTGGGAAAGAGGGCTATATCGGTTTTATTACAGGGGTTTTTAAGGCTAAAGACATCTTTATCACAGGCAATGTTGGCTCAGGCAATGAATGGAAAACCGGTGGGGGTGCGATACTTGTTTTTGAAAGCTCAAACGGATTAAGCGCTAATGGGGCTTATTTTCAAAATAACAGAGCCGGGACGCAAAATTCTTGGATCAATTTGATTTCCAATCATAGCGTGGATTTGACAAACACGAATTTTAGCAACCAAACCCCGCATGGGGGCTTTAATGTTATGGGGCGAAAGATCACTTATAATGGCGGGAGCGTTAGTGGGGGGAATTTTGGCTTTGATAATGTGGATAGCAATGGCGCAACCACCATTAGCGGAGTAGCTTTCAACAACAATGGCGCGCTCACTTATAAGGGTGGGAATGGTATTGGGGGGAGCATCACCTTCACTAACTCTAATATCAATCATTACAAACTCAATCTTAACGCTAATAGCATTACTTTTAATAACAGCACTCTGGGGAGCATGCCTAATGGCAACGCTAATACTATAGGAAATGCCTACATTCTTAATGCGAGTAATATTACTTTTAATAATTTGACTTTTAATGGGGGTTGGTTCGTTTTTAATAGATCTGATGCTCATGTTAATTTTCAAGGCACAACTACGATCAACAACCCCACTTCGCCTTTTGTCAATATGACCGGTAAGGTGAATATTAACGCTAACGCGTTTTTTAACATTCAAAATTACACGCCTAGTATAGGGAGTGCTTACACGCTCTTTAGCATGAAAAATGGCAACATCACTTATAATGATGTCAATAATTTATGGAATATCATCAGGCTTAAAAACACGCAAGCCACAAAGGACAATAGCAAAAACGCCACTTCCAATAATAACACCCACACTTACTATGTAACCTACAATTTAGGCGGCACGCTCTATCATTTCAGACAAATTTTTAGCCCTGATTCTATTGTTTTACAATCCGTCTATTATGGCGCGAACAATATCTATTACACCAATAGCGTGAATATCCATGACAATGTCTTTAATTTAAAAAATATTAACGATGATAGGGCTGATACGATTTTTTATCTTAACGGCTTGAACACTTGGAATTACACGCAAGCGAGATTCACTCAAACCTATGGCGGGAAAAACAGCGCTTTAGTCTTTAACGCTACGACCCCTTGGGCTAATGGCAGTATCCCTAAATCTAACAGCACGGTGCGTTTTGGAGGGTATGAGGGGGTCAATTGGGGGAAAACAGGCTATATTACCGGCACTTTCGCAGCCGATAGGGTTTATATCACCGGTAACATGATGTCTGGTAATGGCGCTCAAACCGGTGGGGGGGCGACTTTGAATTTTGTGGGCGCGACTGAAATTAATATCGCTGGAGCCACTTTTAAAAACTTAAAAACCACTTCACAAAACTCTTACATGACTTTTATCGCTTTAGGGGATAGCTCTGGGAGTGGTAAGATCAATGTTTCTCAGTCTGATTTTTACGATTGGACGGGTGGGGGGTATGATTTTACCGGTAATGGCGTTTTTGATAGCGTGAATTTCAACAAGGCTTATTATAAATTTCAAGGCCCTAAAAACACTTACACCTTTAAAAACACGAACTTTTTAGCAGGGAATTTCAAGTTTCAAGGCAAGACCACCATTGAAAAATCCGTTTTAGATGACGCTTCTTACACTTTTGAGGGTGCGAATAATGCGTTTAATTCCAGCAAATTCAATAATGGCTCGTTTAATTTTAGTCATGCAGAGCAAACAGACGCTTTTAATAATAACTCGTTTAATGGCGGATCGTTTAGTTTTAACGCTAATCAAGTGGATTTTAATCATAACTCGTTCAATGGGGGCGTGTTTAATTTCAATAATACCCCTAAAGTCAGTTTTACTGATGACACTTTCAATGTGAATAACCAATTCAAAATAAATGGCGCTCAAACAACTTTTACTTTCAATAAGGGCGTTGTTTTCAACATGCAAGGGCTTTTGAGCAGCCTAAGCGTAGGCACGACTTATCAATTGCTTAACGCTAAAAGCGTGGATTATAAGGATAACAATAACGCTTTGTATCAAATGCTGCGTTGGATTAGTGGGGAAAACCCTAGCGGCACGCTAGTAAATAAGGATCAATCCACGCCAAACAATACTAAAATTTATAATGTTCAATTCACCGATAACGGCTTGACTTACTACATTAAAGAAAATTTTAATAACGGGATCACGCTCACTCGTTTATGCACTCTAGGTTACACGCATTGCGTGAATATTCATGACAACGCGTTCAACCTTAGAAATGTCAATAACAGCGCGAGCGATACCGTGTTCTATCTCAACGGCATGACGACTTGGAAGATCGCTGGCACAGGTGTTTTTAACCACAATTATAGTGGCGCTAACAGCGTTTTAGTATTCAACCAAACCACCCCTTTCCTTGATGGAGCGAACCCCACTTCTAATAGCGTGGTGGGTTTTGGGAAAACTTCAGGGGCTGAATGGGGGCTAGTGGGCTATATTCAAGGCACTTTCAGGGCGAGTCAAATTGATATTACCGGCACCATTCGTTCTGGTAATGGGGCCAAAACCGGTGGGGGTGCGACTTTAGTCTTTAACGCTGAAAAGCGTTTGAATATTGCTAACGCTAACTTGAATAACGATAAAGCCGGTTTGCAAGATTCATGGATGAATTTCATTGTCAATAACGGCAACTTGAATGTAACAAACGCAAATTTTAGCAACCAAACCCCGCATGGAGGCTTTAACCTTAAAGCGGGTGATATTGCTTGGGATGGGGGATCTGTGAATAGAGGGGGGAATTTTGGCGTGGATAACGCTAGTGCTAACGGGAAGGCGGTGATCAAAAATGTGACTTTCAACGATAACGGCACTTTGATTTATAAAGGGGGTGAAAATAGCGTTGGGAATTCTTTAACTCTAGAAAACAACACCTTCAATTCTTATAATATCAACGCCAGAGTGCAAAACCTTATTTTCAATAACAACTCGTTTAATGGCGGTAGCTATTCGTTTAACGATACTAAAAACACCACTTTTAAAGGCATGAATACGCTGATTAATAGCGATCCTTTCAGCCTCCTTAAAGGATCAGTCTCTATTGAAAATGATAGTATTTTTAACATTGAAAGGAATTTGACCGATAAAACCACTTACACGCTTTTAAGCGGGGATAGCATCAAATACAATAACCAAGCTTTAGCGGATAATGCTTTCTCGCAAAATTTATGGAATTTGATCCATTATGGTGGTGAGAGAGGGACTTTATTAAGAACGGAGAAAAACACTTATTTTGTGCAATTCACCCAAAGCAACGGCCAAAAATTTGTTTTTGAAGAGACTTTTAATCCAGGCTCTATCACTTATAGATACCTCACGCTCAACTCTTCGCCTTTCCACACAGAAGCTGATTCTAAAGACATTTGGAATCAGGTAAAAAAGCAGTTTGATTTCATTCCAGGAAAAACCCCAGTGTGTGTTGGCGTGTGCTATATCGCGCCTTATAAAAATCAAGATCTTATCGGCTCTAGCGCTTTTGCGTGGTCGCTGAACTTTGGGGCTACGGTGGTAGGGACTTTGCTGTTAGGGAGCGCTCAAGAAAAGGCTAATGACAATGGCGGATCGATCTGGTTTGGTAAGAATAATCTGTTGTATTTGCATGGTAATTTTAATGCAACTAATATCTTTTTAACGAATAACTTTAATGTCGGCAACCCAAACGCTGGCGGTGGGGCGACGATCAGTTTTAACGCTGATGAAACCTTGAACGCTGACGGGTTGAACTACACGAATTTCCAAACCGTGGCTATGGGCTTACAAACCAGCGCGAGCCAGCATTCCTGGGTGAATTTTAATTCCAGGCTTTCTATGGAAATTAAAAATTCTAACTTTAGGGATTTCACATGGGGAGGCTTTAATTTTAACTCAGGGCGTATCGCTTTTGAAAACACCACTTTTAGCGGCTGGACCAATATTAACGGAGCGACTGAAAGCGCTTCATCGTATGTGAATATGGTTGCGAATACGGATTTGATTTTCACTGATTCCATTTTAGGGGGGGGCGTTCGCTATGATTTGAAAGCCAATAACATTATTTTCAATAACTCTCAAATAGTCATTGATGTGTCTAAGAATGTGAATCAGTCTTCATTGAACGGGAATGTTACTTTCAATCATTCCAGGCTTTCAGTCAAGCAAAACGCCTCTATTAATATTGGGGGTAGCCAAACCCAAACGACTTTAGAAAACGCCTCAAGCCTTTCTTTTTACAATAATAGCGTGGCGAATTTTAACGGCACAACCGCTTTTAATGGGGTGTCTTATTTGAATCTAAACCCTAACGCTCAATTAAACTTCAATCAAGCGAATTTCAGTAACGCTAATGTAACTTTTTATGGCATCCCGTTATTTGGTAAAACGCCTGATTTTGGTAACTCTGTGCGTCTTATTAATTTCAATGGGGATACGAATTTCAATCAAGCGACGCTTAATTTAAGGGCTAAAAATATCCATATCAATTTCCAAGGCGCTTCCACTTTTGAAAATAACTCTACGATGAATTTAGCTGAAAGTTCTCAAGCGAGCTTTAACGCTCTCAAAGTGGAAGGGGAAACGAATTTCAACCTCAACGGCTCAAGCTTGTTGAACTTTAATGGTAATAGCGTTTTTAACGCTCCTGTGAGTTTTTATACCAATAATTCTCAAATTTCTTTCACTCAATTAGCGACCTTTAATTCTAACGCCTTGTTTGATTTACAAAACAACAGCACCTTGAATTTTCAAAGCGTTCTTTTAAATGGCACTTTAAACCTTTTAGGCAATGGCGCTAACGCTTTATCCATTAATGCAAGCGGGAATTTCAGCTTTGGATCTCAAGGCGTTTTGAATCTGTCTAATGTGAATTTGTTTGATGCAGAAAACAAGCCCTTAGTTTATAATATTTTACAAGCTCAAAACATTCAGGGCTTAATGGGGAATAACGGCTATGAAAAGATCCGTTTTTATGGCGTACAGATTGACAAGGCTGATTACTCGTTCAATAACGGCGTTCATTCTTGGAGTTTCACTAACCCGCTCAACACGACTGAAACGATTACAGAAACCTTGCATAACAACCGCTTGAAAGTGCAGATCTCTCAAAACGGCGTTTCTAATAATGCGATGTTTAACCTCGCCACTAGCTTGTATGATTACCAAAAAAACCCTTATGATGAAAGCTCTAATTCCTATAATCACACAAGCGACAAAGCTGGCACTTATTATTTGAATAGTAACATCAAAGGCTTTAATCAAAACAATGAAACACCTGGGACTTATAATGTGCAAAACCAACTCTTACAAGCCTTACACATTTATAATCAAGCTATCACTAAGCAAGATTTAAGCGTTATTGCCAGTTTGGGTAAGGAATTTTTGCCTAAATTAGCCAATCTTTTATCTTCAGGGGCTTTAGATCATCTCAATCTCAATAGCCCGAATGGTTTTGAAGCTCTTTTTAATATTTTAAAGAAATATGGCATTGCTTTAAACCAAGCAAATTGGAAGAGCTTATTGGGTATTATCAATAATTTTTCCAACACGGCTAATTATGATTTCTCTCAAGGCAATCTCGTTGTAGGGGCGATTAAAGAAGGGCAAACGAACACTAATAGCGTGGTGTGGTTTGGAGGCGATGGCTATAAAGAGCCATGCGCGGTTGGGGATAACACTTGCCAGATGTTCAGGCAGACTAATTTAGGGCAGTTGCTCAATTCTAGCGCGCCTTATTTGGGCTACATTAACGCTAATTTTAGAGCTAAAAACATTTACATTACCGGAACCATCGGCAGCGGGAACGCTTGGGGGAGCGGAGGGAGCGCGAATGTGTCTTTTGAAAGCGGCACTAATTTGGTGCTTAATCAAGCCAATATTGACGCTCAAGGGACCGATAAAATCTTTTCTTATCTGGGGCAAGGTGGCATTGAAAAGCTTTTTGGAGAAAAAGGTTTAGGGAATGCGCTTTCTAATATTGTTTATGAAGAGAGTTTGAATAATAACGCTATCCCTAAAGATCTAGCCAACATGATCCCTAAAGATTTTGGATCTAAGACTTTAAGCTCCTTGCTTAGCCCTACTGAAGTGAATAACCTCTTAGGCGTGAGCGCATTCAAAAACGCGATCATGGAAATTTTAAATTCTAAAACGGTGGGCGATGTTTTTGGTGAAAACGGGCTTTTAAACGCGCTAGATCCTATAAAAAGAAAAGAAATTGATCAAATGCTTTTAGAGCAAATCCAAGCCCATTCTTCAGGGTTTGAAAAATTCATCGTTAAAACTTTAGGGATTGAAAATGTAGAGAATTTCATCAATAACTGGTATGGCAAGCAAAGCTTGAGTTCTTTTGCCAATAATTTTGTGCCTGGAGGCTTGAATCAAGCCCTTGATCAAATAGGTTCTAGCGCTGATGCCAAAGACTTACAGAGTTTCTTGGATAAAACGACCTTTGGGGATATTCTCAATCAAATGATTGAACAAGCCCCCTTAGTCAATAAACTCATCTCTTGGCTGGGCCCACAGGATTTGAGCGTGTTAGTCAATATCGCTTTAAATAGCATCACTAACCCCAGCAAAGAGCTGACTAGCACCATTTCTAGCATCGGTGAAAAAGCGTTAAATGACTTATTGGGCGATGGCGTAGTGAATAAAATCATGAGCAATCAAGTCCTAGGGCAAATGATCAATAAAATCATCGCTGATAAGGGCTTAGGAGGCGTTTATCATCAAGGTTTAGGCACCATACTCCCTAAATCCTTACAGGATGAGTTGAAACAATTGGGCATGGGATCTTTACTCAAACCTAAAGGCTTGCACAATCTCTGGCAAAAAGGGAATTTCAATTTCGTGGCTAAAAACCATGTGTTTGTGAATGACAGCTCGTTTAGTAACGCCACAGGGGGGGAATTGAATTTTGTAGCGGGTAAGTCTATTATCTTTAACGGGAAAAACACCATTAATTTCACGCAATATCAGGGCAGGCTTTCTTTTGTTTCTCAAGATTTTTCTAATATTTCACTAAACACCTTAAACGCTACCAATGGTTTAACTCTTAATGCACCACGAAACGATATTAGCGTTCAAAAAGGTCAAATTTGCGTGAATGTTTTAAATTGCATGAGCGAGAAAAAAGCTAATTCTTCAAACACAAGCGCTCCAACTAATGAAACGCTGGAAGTGAATGCGAATAATTTCGCTTTCTTAGGAACAATTAAAGCTAATGGTTTAGTGGATTTTTCAAAAGTCTTGCAAAATACCACGATCGGGACTTTGGATTTAGAGCCAAACGCCACTTTTAAAGCCAACAACTTGATCGTGAATAACGCTTTTAACAATAATTCTAATTACAGGGCTAATATCAGCGGTAATCTCAATGTGGTTAAAGGAGCGGCTCTCAGCACGAATGAAAATGGTTTGAATGTGGGGGGGAATTTGAAGAGCGAAGGGCCATTAATCTTTAATCTTAATAACCCCACCCATCAAACGATTATTAATGTGGCTAGCACTTCTACGATCATGTCTTATAATAATCAAGCTTTAATCCATTTTAATACTCAAAAGCAAGGCGCTTACACGCTTATAGACTCTCATCGCATGGTTTATGGCTATGATAATCAAACGATTCTTGGGGGGAGCTTGAGCGATTATCTCAAACTTTACACTCTCATTGATTTTAACGGCAAACGCATGCAATTAAAGGGCGATTCACTAAGCTATGACAACCAACCGGTCAATATCAAAGATGGGGGTCTTGTGGTAAGCTTTAAAGACAATCAAGGGCAAATGGTGTACTCATCTATCCTTTATGATAAAGTTCAAGTTACCGTCTCAAATAAACCTGTTAATATTCAAGCCCCTAGTTTGGAATACTATATCCAGCGTATTCAAGGCAGCGGAGGTTTGAATGCGATCAAATCCGCGGGCAATAATTCCATTATGTGGTTGAATGAGCTTTTTGTGGCTAAAGGGGGCAATCCCTTGTTCGCTCCTTATTATTTGCAAGACAATCCCACTGAACACATTGTTACCTTAATGAAAGATATTACCAGCGCTTTAGGCATGCTTTCTAAACCCAATCTTAAAAACAATTCCACCGATGTTTTACAGCTCAACACTTACACGCAACAAATGGGCCGTTTAGCCAAGCTTTCTAATTTCGCTTCCTTTGATTCAACGGATTTTAGCGAACGCTTGAGCAGCCTTAAAAACCAAAGATTTGCTGATGCAATCCCTAATGCGATGGATGTGATTTTAAAATACTCTCAAAGGGATAAACTAAAAAACAACCTTTGGGCGACCGGCGTTGGGGGCGTGAGCTTTGTGGAAAATGGCACAGGAACGCTCTATGGTGTCAATGTGGGCTATGACAGATTCATTAAGGGTGTGATTGTTGGAGGGTATGCGGCTTATGGGTATAGTGGCTTTTATGAACGCATCACTAATTCTAAATCCGATAATGTAGATGTGGGCTTGTATGCGAGAGCTTTCATTAAAAAGAGCGAGCTGACTTTTAGCGTCAATGAAACTTGGGGGGCTAATAAAACCCAAATCAGCTCCAACGACACTCTGCTTTCTATGATCAACCAATCTTATAAATACAGCACATGGACGACGAACGCAAAAGTCAATTACGGGTATGATTTCATGTTTAAAAACAAAAGCATCATTTTAAAACCTCAAATTGGTTTAAGGTATTACTATATTGGCATGACCGGTTTAGATGGAGTGATGAATAACGTGCTTTATAACCAGTTTAAAGCTAATGCCGATCCGTCTAAAAAATCCGTTTTAACGATTGATCTTGCTTTGGAGAACCGCCATTATTTCAACACAAACTCTTATTTTTATGCGATTGGCGGCGTTGGTAGGGATTTGCTTGTGAGGTCTATGGGGGATAAATTGGTGCGTTTTATTGGTAACAACACTTTGAGCTATAGGAAAGGCGAGCTTTATAACACTTTTGCGAGCATCACTACAGGCGGGGAAGTGAGATTGTTTAAAAGCTTTTATGCGAACGCTGGGGTGGGGGCTAGGTTTGGATTGGATTACAAGATGATCAACATTACTGGGAATATTGGAATGCGTTTAGCGTTTTAAGGGGTTGGGGCTTACCCCTTTTTTGAGCCATTAAACAATTGATAAATGGTGGGATTAAGAATTTAACGCATGCGTTCTTTTGGCGTTAGTAACATGCGATTAGCGCTTAGTAAAAATAAAATAATGCCACCAATAATGAAAAATGTTGAAGTTGCTAAAACCAATATAGTATCAATCCCTTGAAAAGCTTTGATTAGAAGTTGATTAAGGTAGTAAAAAATAGATGTTTTGATAAATAATTGACCAATATTAGGTAGGTATTCTAAAGGAACAAAAACATTACAAGACATTAGCGCATAGAGATTGATGATATTACAAAATCCTAAGATGCTTTGTTCGTTTTGAAAAATTCTAGCTACAAAAATTGCCAAGCAAAAACAAAACAATGCGCTTGAAAAAACACTAACAAACCCCAAAATAAGTGCTTTAAAATTAAGAATAGTGATGATATTGAGCGCATAAAAAGAGAGAACAATAAAGATAAAAGCATATAGGATTACAACGATTAGTCTTGAAGCGATTAATGCTAAAGTTATTTGTTTAAAAGTTGCTGGTGATAGCATGTAGAACAAGAATATATTATGCGATTCTCAAGCTTGTTATAGCTTGAGTGAGACCAAAGATCGCGCTAGAAATAATAAGAAGTCCCATTAGACCTATAATGTTATTAAAGTAAAAAATTTCAGTGGTATTTTTTGAAAAAACAAAAATTAGTAATAGGAGCATTAAAATAGGATAAATAAAAGTCCAAAATAGCGCGCTTGTATTGGTGAGATAAGATTTGATTTCAAGTTTTAGGATAGATAGAATTGCTCCCACTAAATATCCTTTAGTAATGCTAATAAGTCTTTTGTGGTTGGTTTTTCTTTAAGGTTAAAAGTTTTAGCTACAGATTTTAATATAGAATTTAAAGGTTTGTATTGAGCAATGTTGCTATTTTTAAGGAGCAATACCCATTCGCAACTATCTAAGACAATCAGATCTGAGTGGCGATGATACTTGTAAGTTGTTGGGTGTTGCGCAAGCTTATGAGATTTGATAGTCTTATAAGAGCGTTTTGCTCTAAACTAGTTTCTGGTTCATCCATAATAATTAATTGGGGGTGGTGGCTAAGAGCTAAGTCAATCTTTAAGTGCTGTTTTTGTCCATCGCTTAAGTGTTCGTAGGTTTTATTCAAAAGATTTTTTTCAAATAGATTTGGAGTGCAGTTTTTGTGAAAAAATTGATAGAATTTAAAAAGGTCGTTTGCGTTTAATCCAGGTGGGTAGTTGAATAGGTTAGAGACAACTCCCAATTGTTTGCGTTGTGGTATAACATTGTCGTGGTATGGAATATTATTGTTTTGTGCTTTAAAATTATAGTCTGATCTAATGCCTAGAATAGTGTTGATAAGCGTTGATTTTCCAGCACCATTTGTGCCAATAATGGCTGTACTAGTATGACTTTTAAATGAAAAATCTTGTATATTTAAAGCGTTTTTAAACATGGTTTTTGGGTGTATGCTGATGTTAGAAATCATAAAATCCCCTTATTAGAAATGATTTAAAATCCTATTTAGGGTTATTATATTCAAATGATGGTTTTATTTAGTGCAGTGTTACTAAAAAATTAACTAATCTTTGTTAAAACGAGCTAAAAGCGTTACCGATAAACACGATTTAAACGAGTGAAACGATTTTAAAAAGCGTTCCAACCCCAAAAAATAGACAAACAAGGCTTTAAATAAGAAAAACCTTAAAAACCAGAGAAACGGAGTTTTTGATTTTTTATTATCAAAACTCTCATGCAGACATCCTCTCGTTTTTTTTGTCCGTTATTTTATGGGTGTTTTAACATATAAAACTCCAACGCTTTTTCAAAGAGGAGCGAGCGGTTAGAAAAACCTTTTTCTTTCATATACTCATCCACTTTAGCCATAAAACTAGGCGAGAGCAAAACGCTGTGGTTGATTCTTCGCTCTTTACTGATTTTTTCTTCATATTCTATCTCTTCTATTTCAGCTAACAAACTGGGCGAAAGCGAAATGTTAAAACTACTCCTTCGTTCATTGCCCACTTTTATTTCTGCTTCTAACTCGGCTAATTCGGTTAACAACCTTTTGCGTTTGGCTTGTAAAGCCTGAATGGTTGTGTGCGCTTTATGGTGTTCCATTATTGTTCCTTAAAATATCTTTATTTTTCGCATTCTACTATAAAATAGGATTTTGTGAGTAAATTCATTAAGAATGTAAGTTTTAAGTGTTCTCTAAGTTTCAATCTAAGTCAATTAAAAAATCATTGAAAATGTAGCATAAATTTTTTAAACAAAAGCTTAAAGAATAATTTCATTCCTTTAATATTGATTGTGAGTTCTTATGAAATGGGCTGGTAGTTCTTATATGAGTTGCTAGTAAGTTTTAATGGTGTTTTGCTCCTAGTTCTTAATCATACAAGCAACCTAGTTCATATCATTAGAGCAGATAAGTTCTTAATCTATTTTCCCCTTAGTTCTTTGCTTAATGTGAGCTATTAGGTTCTAACTTGTGGCTTTTAGTTTTTATCGTGTAGCCCTTAGTTCTCTAATTGTTGCTTACAAGTTCTTATTGGTAGGCTGTAAGTTCTTTTGCTTGTGCTATAAAGTTTTCATTCTATAGGCTACTAAGTTCTTACCATATGGCTATCTAGTTCTTAATGTTTTGACTACAAGTTCTTTCAATAAAAATCTCTAAGTTTTTATAGCGTTTCTAACAAGCCCTTGCCTAAAAAATTGAGTAATGGGGTTAAAGCTTTTGAATGAAATTTTTCTCTCTTACTAGATTAAAAATTTAATTCATCTATCAAAGCACTTTTTAAAAACTTTTTAGGCAAAAAGTTAGCAAAAATCCTTATTTTTTAAAAATCTAGCTCCAAGTCCCTTGAATACGAAGTTTTAACCATATGTGTACGCACACATGGTGTTATCCTGCACCTTTTTGATTTAGTTCTAATTTCAATTCTTTGTGCTATGTTATAAAGAATTGAAAAATCGCTAGATTTAAAATCAAAAGTCTAGCTCTTAAATTAGCGTTAGCTTGAATAAAATTTGGGCGTTTTAATGCCTTGTTAGTAAGGGAAAGAAGTTTAGCTTGAAAGTGTGCGAATTAGATAAAAATTTAGCAATGTTGTTAAGTCTTAAAGGGTTTGTATGCTAGATAGGGCTATATTAGATACTAAGCTTAGATAGTCGCCCTATGGACTTATCTTTCTTAGATGATATTTTAAAGCATATGCAAAAGCCTAGATTTAGTGATAGCGATAAAGTAGATAAAAGATTGCTCATTAAGTTCAATCAATTTAACCCTAACTCAAAGTTTATTAAATCTAATCTAGTTGGCACAAAAACAGCTAGTCCTGTGCTTATTAAAAACATAGGGCAAATGAAACGCTCCCACTTAGAAAATGCCCTAAATTATGCTTTAGAAAATAGCGAAACAGCTTACAATGAAATGTTTTTAGAATGCGATAAGCAATTCATCTTAGAGAGTTGGCTCAATGACTTTGATTTGACTAAAGATTATAACGAGACTATGCACTTAGTTTTTTCTATCAAAGATAAGCCAGATGAAGAGACAATGCAAGGGCTTTTACATTCTACTTGGGAGAGCTTAAAAATAAGATTGCCTGAATACAAGTTTGCCCTTGTGCCACACGCTCATCAAGACCATGCCCATATCCATTGTTTTATCAATAAGACTAATCAGCTCACACGAAGAAGACTGCGTTTTAAGGGGCATGAAGATTGTAAAGAATTTTTTAATGAATTAAGAAGTGAGTTTGCTTATAGGTTGAATGACCACTTATTGAGCGAAGAATACTTGTATGTCAATGAACCAAAACTTAAAGAGCTAGACAATATCAAACAACAATTACAAGACTTGGAAAAAGAAGAAAAAGCTTTAGAACAAATCAAATCCCCACAAGATGAGTGGGACTTAAACAAGGCTTTACAAAGCGAGTATTTACAAGAACTCAAATGTGAAAACAAAGCAAAAGCCCTAGACATTCAAAATAACCACAGCACCCCTTTAAAACAAAAGATTTCTGAATTTAAAATCGCTCTGTTTAATCACAAAGACACAAGCGATGATGAAAAAGAACAGCTAGATATTGACAGGATAGATAAGAGAAAACCAGTAAGCGAACACTTAAAAAACACTAACAAACACGAGCTATACGAACTCTTAGGCTTTTATCAAAAAGAATTAGATAAAAAACAAAACCATTCAGCCTTTAAGAATTTTGCTATCCTCAATGGTTTAGACAGAGACTTTGAAAGAGAGACTAAGGGCTATTCTGTTTTAAAGAAAAAAGAAATGCTTTTAAATAAGCTTGAACACCTAGACAAACGCCTTTTAGATAAAAACTCACACTTACTATTAGCCCAGCTAAGAAATGAAGTTAAAACCAAGCAAAACACCCAATACAACACTCTAACTAATCCTATTCTTTTAGCCAAAGCCTTAGAACTTTCTAAAGATAAACGCCCCACTCTCAAAACTTTTAAAAACGCTTATTTTAGTGCTAGAAAATATCAATTCATGCTAGAGAGCTTTAAAACTAAGCAAAATGACCCCACTTACAAGCTTAATGATAACACTTATGAGCTAGTGAGTAAGCAACTACAAGACTATCAAAACACCATGCTTTTATTAGCCAAAGAGAGATTACTTTTTTTAGAACAAGATTTAAAACAAAAAGAAGAAGAGTTTGAAAGAGCCAAAGAACATTATGTGAAATCTTTAAAACATTATAGAGAAACTTCATTGTCTCCAAAAGAAAAACAAGGCTTTCTCAAACAAATTAAACAATTTTCTAAAATTTCTAAGGATATTCTCTATACTTGTAATGAAATCATAGGAGCTAATAGGTTTTTAACCCACTATGACAACCTAAACCTTGAAAAAGTCCTAGAACATGCTAAAGATACTAAGCTAGAGCAAAAAGAAATTCAAGCTATCACAAAAGAGCCTAATAACGATGAGCCTTGGATTGAGTTTGGTAAAAAAGAACAAGCTAGAGCTAAAGCACACTATCAAGCTATGCTAGAAAAAGAAAAAGCTAAAGAATTAGCTAAACAACAAGCTAACACCTTGCACTCTAATGAGCTTGATGATGACCCTAAAGCTCATGCTGGATTAAAACAAAATGACAACACAAACTCTAAAGGGCGTAATAGATAATGCTCTCAAGCGATGATTGCCTTTAATGTTCTTAATAAAGAATATACCCTTTGATTAAAGGGGTTTATTCTTGTTCTTTTCACAAATTAGCTTATTCACACAGATATACAAATAAAGCACTCTAAAATGCCCCACAATCAAAATAAAGCCATAAGATAAGACCAAACTATTAACCTAAAAACAAAAACGCTTTAAAACGCCTTGTAGAGCTTAAATTTTTCTTAAGTAGCACGCAAAAATTTAAAACCTTAAAGTTTTCTTAAACATAATCATAAAGCAAGTTTAAACCTAACCCTTGAACCTACTATCAAATCAAACTTAACTCTTTTAATACTAAGAGCTAGAAACAAACCTTAACCCTACATACTCTAAACAAAAACCTTTCTAATCCTAAATGCTAATGAGACAAACCGCTTACAACCTAACTTAAATAACACAAGCCTTGACTAATCATTCCTTCCACAACTAACATGTCATTGATAGGTAATTCCTATTTTTCTTTTATTTTGATTTTGTTCTTATTTTTACTAATAAAAGAAATTAAAAACTTTCCTTAAACTAAACCTAGCCACAACTAACCTTATGGCTCTTTCAGTCAGTTTGTCTCTTTTAATCAAAAGTTCTTTTTTTTGATTTTTCTTTTTTTCCTTTAGCAAGTTCCTAGTTGTCTAATTTAATCAAGTTTTTTAAAAAAAAGAAATCCCCCTCATGACATGATATTTACTAATAACATGTTTACTCAATAGGTTAGGAAAGAAAGGTAAACCTTTCTTTCCCTTAATATTTTTATAACTATACGGAACTTAAGTTCCGCTTTCATATCTAATATCCATAAACACGCACTTCTTAACCTTAAAAAGCACTTAAATCTTACTTTCAAAAACTATTTAATCGTTGATAAATTCAATTTTTGTATTTAGTGAGTAATGCAAATAACTATGTATTTGATTATTTACTTTTAATGGGGCGAAATTTTGCTTTTATGCCTTAGTTAAAAGCGGAACTTTTTAGAGATTTAGATTTAAAGGCGGAATTTCAAATCTCTAAGGAGCCATGCAAAATTTTTAAAAATACCGCTTTTAGAACCTAACAAACTAAAAAACATAAAACTCTCATTCTTTAAGATTTCTTTTTATATTTTAATAAGGGAGCAATATGCCACATAACAAACTCACTAAATCTCAGAGAGAACTCTTTTGTAATCTCAAAGCCTTTTTATACACTAAGGCTAAAAACTTCACGCCCATTCAAGATGTGAAGGATATGGCTTTAATCCTAGACACACAAGATAAAATCTTAAAATGTCATAATATAGAGCAATTAAAACAACTCTGTCATATTCTTTATAATCAAGGCATTAAACACACTATAATGATGCAAGGCTTGTTTTTATTCTTTAACTATTTTAAAGATAATCTCAAATTAAGAAGTTTTAGAATGCTTAGCGAAGAGCAAGTGATTAACTTTCTCTTTGAACTCGCTCAAAATAGAAAACCCAGCTCTATGGCTAAGTATGTGATGTATTTAAGACAATTCTTTGATTATTTGGATAGAAAAAGGCGTTATAGCTTTGATTTTACGCTTAAAAACCTAGCCTTTGCTAAGACCAAAGAAAGCTTGCCCAGACATTTAAACAATAAAGACTTAAAGAGTTTTTTAAAAACACTCTTAGACTATAAGCCAGCTACAAACTTTGAAAAACGCAATAAGTGTATTCTACTTATTGTAATACTTGGTGGACTTAGAAAATGCGAAGTGTTAAACATAGAATTAAAACACATTCAAGTAGAAGAGCAAAACTACTCTATTTTAATTCAAGGTAAAGGTAGAAAAGAGAGAAAAGCTTATATTAAAAAGAGTTTGTTAGAACCAAGCTTGAATGCTTGGCTTAGTGATGAATATAGACTAAAATATTTTAATGGGGCATATCTTTTTAAAAAAGACAAACAAAAAGCACAAAATTCTTTAACGCTTTATAACTTTATCCCCTTAATCTTTAAACTAGCTCATATCAAACACTATAAGCAATATGGCACAGGCTTACATCTATTTAGGCATAGTTTTGCAACACTCATTTATCAAGAAACCCAAGACTTAGTTTTAACTTCAAGGGCGTTAGGGCATAGCTCCTTACTCTCTACTAAGATTTATATTCATACCACACAAGAGCATAACAAGAAAGTGGCTCTTGTGTTTGATAGTTTGATAGAGAACAAGAAGTAAGGTGGTTAAAATTGATTAGGTAGTTTAGTGTAATTAGTTTAAATAATCTTATTAAGATAAATAATCTAGCATTAGATAATTTTAATTAACTATTTAATGTTTTATTGCTAATTAAAAATGATTAGTTTTATAAGGGTTGTTAAAATCATTGAGATTTTATAGAGTTAGCTTAAATTACAAAATATTCTAAAAACAATGTAATTATAGATTATTGTTACTCATTAAGAATATATTTGATTAACAATACAAATAACTAAATTCTATTAAATACTGATAGATTAACTAAAGCTATTAAATACCTACTTAACAAGATTGTTTATCGTCTACGCTTAGGTGTGGGGGTGTATTCATTGGAATTGTCTAAATCATCTGCGTTGTCATGGGAATTTGAGTAAGTCGCTGTTTTAATTTGGTCTATTTTGTCTATTAAAAAATCATAAGCACTTAAAGAAAGGTCTTTATAATGTGAAATGGGTTCTACCATATCTATTTCTATGCTATAACGCTTTTTATCTAACTCTTGCAAAGAATTTTGAAGAGTTAGTAAGTCTTGCTTAGTTATTTTTTGAGAACTTAAAAGCTTGTCAAATAAATTATTGTCATTATGCAAAGCCACTGCTATATCAAAAATATCTCTTGTTTTATTATCAGTTTTTCTAAAAGTAATCTTTTTAGCGATAATAT
>NZ_MVVH01000011.1:0-53757 GCF_003636935.1 Helicobacter pylori | reverse complement strand
CTTTTTATTATTCCCTCTTTCATTAACCCTTTCATTAACCCACACCACATTTTTCAACCATTTGATTCCATAAGCCCCATTTTTAAATCAGTGGGGCTTACAGAGTTAAATTCAATACAAGGAGAAGTGATGGCAAAAGTAGAAGTGGAGTTAAAAAAACTCTATCAAATTTTAGTGGATGCTGAATATTTTTATCAGGTTCCCGATTACCAACGCCCTTATGTGTGGGATAAAGATCATTTAGGGGCTTTGATTGATGATTTGGTGGGCAGCTATACAAACAATAGAGAAGATGAGTATTTTTGCGGCTCTATTGTGATTGCTGAAAATCCAAAAGATAAAAGATGGGATGTTGTGGATGGCCAACAACGGTTAACGAGTTTTATCATTCTGGCTTGCACGATTTTAAGGCTTTATAAAGATAGTCTTGGACAAAAATCTAAAGCTTTTATTGAAGAGAGTATTTATGACAGATACGATAAAGAAAAAGAGCGTCTGAAATTCTTAACCGCTCAAAATTACAATAGTATTTTTGAAAACACGGTATTAAACCATTTGGAGTTTGAAGACAATATTAAAAAGAGCGAGTTGAATAAGAAATTTGAAGAAAACACTTATTTGCGTAACGCTTATTATTTCAAGGAGCTATTGAATGAGAGCATAAAAAATGGTTCAATAAGCGATATGGATGATTTTGTCAAGTGGTTTTATGAACACATTGTTGTAACCAGGATCATTTGTTTTGAGCAAGACAGCGCGATGCAAATCTTTCAAGTGTTAAACGACAGAGGTCAACCCTTAAGCCCTATTGATATTTTAAAATCCAGTTTAATGCAAGAAATCAAGCAAGATAGTGAAAAGCGTAAGGATTTTATAACCACTTGGGACAAATTGGTTGAAGCTTGCAAGAGCGTTGAGGGCGTGGATATTGATTTGGAAGACTTTTTTAACATGTATTTGGAATACGCCGATCCTAGCGCCTCTAAAAAGAGAGCCGATAAGGGATTAAAAAAGGTGTTCAAAGACAGCAAAAAAGACGCTTGCGGGTTCATCTATGAGATCAGCGAGTTCATGAAAGCCTATACCGCATTGCTAAAAAAACAAGATCGATACATTTATTTATTAAGATACCTTCCCTCTAGATTTTGGGCCAGTATTTTAACGACCTCCCTTTATGTCAAATACCCTGATTTTGACGCTTTGAAAAGGCTTTTAGTGTCTTATTATTACCAAACTTGGATTGCAGGAGGCACGATCACGCGCATCAAGCAAACGAGTATCAACATTATCAAAAACATTAAAAGCAATAAGAGCGTTGAAACCATCAAAGAGCTTGTATTGGATAATATAGAATCTTATAACACCTTTGACCAATACTTCTATAATTTGTGGGAGAGCTCTTCGGTTTATCTTAGCAAATGGGTGCGTCCTGTCTTAGCCCTCGCTAATTATTTCATGACGGATGAAGAGAAACCTCATTTTATCGCTATGGATGCCGAAACCCAAGTGGAGCATATTTTGCCCCAAAATCCCAAAAAAGGCAGTCAGTGGAACGCGGATTTTAACAAAGAAAAAAGAGAAGAATGGGTGAATAATATCGCGAATTTAACCCTTTTAAAGCGTAAAAAGAACGCAAAAGCCTTAAATGGGGATTTTGATGAAAAAAGAAAAATCTATGGCGGCAAAGACACAAGCAAAGCGATTAGCTGTTATGACATCACTAAAGAATTGTATAGCAGTTATAGAAAGTGGAATGAGAAGTCCCTCCCAAGAGCGATACGACTTTTTGTATGAAATTATCACGCCTGTTTTGCACATAGAAGGGCAAGAAGAGGAATATGAAGGGGAATATGAAGATGATTTTGATCTAGAATGATTGAAAATCATCAAGCATCAAAACAACAAAGGGGATAATCAATGCCTAAAAAAGAACCATTAAAGATAGCAAAGAAAAGGATTTTTAAAGACTTCTTAAAAGAAGCCAAACAACACCGCCCCATTGTTTTTTATACAGATAATGATTGTGATGGCATGTTAGCTGGCAGCGTTTTAATGTCTATGTGTTACAGACTGGGTATTAAAGATTTCTTTTTCTTTAGCCCCTTAAGGAATGCGCATGGCTATGGTTTCACCGATTTAGCTATAAATGATTTATTGTCTCAACCTTGTATCTTTAACCCTAAAACCAACCAATTAGTCCGCTTGGATTATATTAAAAACCAATTCCAAAAAGACCCCTTATTGTTTAGCGCTGATTTGGGGGCGGATTTAGTTTCTAACACAGAATTACAAAAAATCTTATTAGAACATTTTGAACAATGCGTTATTACAGACCACCATAAGAGTTTTGAAGTTGATTTGATGGATGGAAACAAAATCGCCTACATTAACCTGAATGATGGAAAAGACGCTAACTATTATAGTGGGGCTTTCACAAGCGCTTTAGCGTTTAGTCAAATCTTTCAAACGAAAACCACTCCTTTAGAAGAAGAATTGATCGCTATCACGCTTTTAAGCGATCGCATTGATTTGGATCATGGGGATAATTTGGATATGGTTTTGAATTTAGCGCCAGTTAAACATGAGCACATTCAATGCTTCTTCAAAGATAAAGATCTTTCTTTAGCCCAAGACGATTTGGATGGAATTTCTAACTTATACGGCTTTAATTGCATCAATTATATCAACGCTTTAAGCCGTTTGAGTGGGGCTAGAGAGTTTAAGGGTTGTTATGATAGCTATTTGCATTATCTGGTTTTAAAACATTTCAATCCCATAAGCGATCCGCGCTTAAGCACCTTTAACATTAAGGAATTCAAAAGATACAACGACATTAAAAAGAAAATGGTGAAAGAGAGCGAAGAAAACGCTCAAATTTTTTCTTGTAACAAAATATTAATGGCTGTCTTAGATGAAAGCTGTTCTATTAAAGTAGGTGTTAGCGGTTTAGTGGCTGATAACTTTTTAAAAAAATATTCTTTCAACCATTCTGTTTGTATCTATAAAGACAATAAAGACGGGTATAGCGGTAGCGCTAGAGGTGGTGGGAATTTTTTAAGCCAGATTAAAACCATTCCTTTAATACAAGCTGGCGGGCATGAGGAAGCTTTTGGGTTGAGCTTTGCAAAAGAGGATTTTAAAAAAGTGATCAAAAGCTTACAAGCCTTATAAAGTCAAATAACGCTAAGGCTGAATTTAAAAAAAGGACTTGACATGTTATTGGATTATGATTTTTTATTGTTATTGAATGATGAGAGCGGGAATCCAACCAGATACTACTATTTGTTACAAGATTTTGAAAAGGATTTTGTGGCTAGTAAAGTGGCTCAAAACAGAACGAAGCGATTCGTTAAGGAGATCATTGGGATAGAGAAAGCCTCTAAAGCTAAAAACAGCGCCATTGAAGTTTCTAACACGAAAGCTTCTGCTATTAAGAACGGAACGATTGGAAGCGGCGATCTTAAAAAGGTGTGTGAGAAAATCAAAAGCGGGCTACCCTTTGGGATCATCTCAGCCTTTAAACCCTTTAAAGACGCTTTTTACAGGGATTTCAATAATAATGAGCAAAAATTACTGATAGGTGCAGCTAAAAGCGGTTGCATTCAATCTAGCGCTGACAAACTGGCTCAGTTAAAAACACGCTTACTTTATTGGCAGGACAAATCCGTTAAAGTGGATTGGGATAAACCCATTGGGATTAAGGACTTCTTTAAAGGCAATAATTACCTCTATAGGAGGCTTTGTTTTTTATTGGGGAAGCATTTTATGGATAGATTTTTAAAGAATAACGCTAAGGCGAGCGTGAAAGACTTTATGTCTAGTAAGGAGTTTGTCGCTAAATACCGATACACCCCTAAGCAAAATACAGAAAGAGCGAAAAAGCTGCAATCGTATTTAGAGAATAAGCGTGATTTTATAGGGTTTATTCAAACATTTAATTCTTTAAAAGACAACCCGCAAGATCCTTTTTTACCCAATGAAGAAACGAGCTTTTTGGTGTTCGCTAATGAGCCTACTATCATCTTTAATTTAAGGGACTATTTATTGGTGTTAGCGCAAATATTCAACCAACAAGCGATCTGTTATTGTGAAAGCAAATGCCCTATAGAATTAATCAACGCTTCACCGGGTAAGGACTTTAACAAGACACAAGATAGCTTCCCAGACATCAAATTCTCAACACCCAATCAATTAGAACAATCCCTCAACGATCTTAAAAACAAGCTAAGCGCATTCTTTTCAAAACACCCTGATAAACATAACGGCATGGAGTTTAATGAAATAGCTAAAACTCAAATAGAAGCGCTTTATATGCCGCAATCTAGCGATAGTTTTGATGATTTTCGCGAGCATCTTGAAGATAGTATTAAAAGTTTTATCAGAGCGAAAAAAAATCGTTATGGTTTTCCTAAAATCTTTGATGTTACAGACATAGAACAAGAAGAGAGGGAAGTCATTGAATGGCGAGAAAAAAAGAGAGCGTCAAAACAAAGTTATAAACAAAACCTTCAAATCAACAAAATCGCTAACGATTTAAAGCGTGATAAGGTAGTGGATAAAAGAACGATTCTAAGCGTGATAGACGCTGATATGGAGCGTGGTTTTATCCCGCCTAAAGATTTGTTAAAGCAATTAGAAAAAATCAGCGCTTCTCTTTCTAAAGACATCGTAATAGCGATAAAGCAAGTAGAAAAATTAGAGCTTAACTACGCGCTAATAGACAATATCCAACACAACACGCTTGATGACACGCTTGATTTTACCTTTATTATTGGGGATTCTTTGAGCGTTCAGTCGCTTTATGTTACCTTTCATCTTGTGATTGACATGGATAAGCCTATGAGCGAGCAGTTCCTCAACCATATTGGGAAATTGGGGAGTTTTGAATCTAGAGAGCGAGCGTTAGAGGGGGTGCGATTAACACAAGCTAAACTGATCGTTGAAACGCCCAGAGAAGCACTAAAAAATGCGGAATTATCACAAATTGAAGAAATATTGACTGGCTGTATTTTTAATGGCGCTTACCGCTTACAAGACGATCTTAAAAAAATAAAGTTGGATTAAATTAAAGGAGTAAAACATGTTAAAAGGGCATAAAAAATTTTATTTTCCAAGGTATTCTAGTTTTGGTTATTCTTGCGAAATCAGACCCTTTGAAAGCCATAGAAAAGTGAAAGACTTTTTGAAGTCCTTTTACAATAAGGAATACGAAAAAATTGCCGAGCATTACCGCAAAGGCATAGGCGTTAAAAAGGATTTAAGAAAGGCTAAAAAATACTTTTTTAAAGACAAAGAACAAAAAGATTTTTTAGATAAAAAAGAGACAAAAGAGCGTGAAGAAAGCACTAAACTAAAAATTGCAACATTAAAAAACAAGCTTGAAAAAGAGCCGCACGATACAGAAATCCTTTTAGAGTTAGGGGAAATCTATGCTCGTGATCTAAAAGATTACAAACTGGCCATGGAGTGTTTCAAACAAGCTTTACCAATTTTAGAGAAAGAGCCAAAAGATGATTATAAACTCGCATGCGCTTATGAAACCGTGGCATCATATGGAGCAAAAAAGCTTAATACTAATGAGTGCGATAAAGAAAAACAACCTGATTTTAACAAACTCGCCCTAGAGCACTATCAAAAAGGGGCTGAACTCAATAATGCACCTTGCTGTGTGGCTTTAGCCAATCGTTATGAAAACACATTTTATTTTTGTGAGAACAAGCCAATCAGCGATGCGCTTAAAAAAGCCAAAAAAATGCTTTTTTACTACCATAAGGCTAGAGATTTAGGCTCTATTGAAGGGCTAAATGGTTTGATTGGCATCTATCGTTATGGCTTAATTTATGATGTTAGAAAAATAAAAAGTAAAGTTATCATTCCTAAAAATACCCCTAAAGCGATTGAATATCTTAAAGAAGCTCTTTCTCTCAGTGATAGCGAAAGAAAGGCCGATTATTACCACGCTTTAGGAAGCATCTATAGTTATAAGAAGAATAAGAAAATCCTGGATTATGACAAAGCGTTAGAATATTTTTATAAAGAATTAGAATACCGCCCTAAAACATTGCGTAGTTATTGGGATGCTTGTTTATTAGAAATCGCGCAAATCTATAGAAAAAAGGGGGATTTAAAGAAATTTTTAGAATTGAATTTAGAAGTGTTAGCTTTTTATAACACGCATCAATATTTTAAGATACTTGGAAGCAAGAGAAGGTATTTAGAAAGGTATTATTCGAACCAAAAGGGTTTTGCTAACCCACTAGGGCATACCATTAGCCTGTGCCACAAATTGGGTCAAAATACGGATACAGTCATTACTTATTTAGAGGGTGCGGCAAATCGTTTTGACTTTTTGTATCACAAGTTTTTAGGCGAGATTTTTGAATACGCTAAAGGCGTTGAAATGGATTTAAAAAAAGCGTTATTTTACTACCAACAAGGAATTAGAACGTTTTGCGAATTAAAAGAGAGAAAGAAATTACAAGCATGTGAAAAAAGGGTTCTAGAAAAAATCAAGCAATATAAAGGGCAATAGACATGAAAATTTTAAGCAAAATTGAAACCACAACAAGGAGGAACAAGCCATGCCAAAAAGATAAAAAACACTAAAAAAACATTGAACGACCGAAAGGAGCCAAAAAGGCAACGAAGCCTCATACGCTTTCAATAGCGAAAAGTTCTTAAAATGGTTTAAGGAAGTCCCTTTAAACGAAGTCGCTAAAACCCACGCTGAAAAAAGTGGAGATGACTTGTTAAAAGGGATTAAGGTTGTAACGAGCGGACCGAGTGTCAAGGAAAGGACTTCAACTCATAAAGAGAAAGAAAGTCGTTTCAAGTTGGACTTTGATTTCGCTGATGAAAACGAGGGAGGATTTCTCACTCTGGCGGAGTTTTATTCTAACGAAAAAAGGAATAAAAGACTTGGCGTGTTGTTTTCCCCTATGACTTATGGTGGTAATGGGTTTCAAGCGAGTTTAATTATCGTGCATGCTCTCTTTTATGGCTGATTTAAAGCACCATAGCGATGCGGAGTGGAATGCTATGATTGAAAATAGGGACACTGAAAATTGTTTCTTTGATACTTTTGATGATATGCAAGTCGGCGATGTTACTCTATTCTGTAAAGTGATAGAAACCTATGCTAAAAACTTAACAAGACCTGATGGTAAGAGTAGCGGTGTTACTTTGGAGGAGTGGGAGAGGTTTTTACCTAAAAACAAAAAAGAGGCGAAATTCGTTGCACAACTCTTATGCGATGGCGGTATCAATAAATACGATTTAACATGCGGAGATTTAACTGCTAATTTATTAGCCGATAATCTTTGATCTTATGGATTACGAGATGAGGATTATGATGATGAGGGTAATGTGATTAAGCCTGAAAACGAGGGAGAGGTTGAAAATTTAGAATAAACCCCCCTTTTGGGGGTCTCCTTTTTTTTTAATCTCTTTTCTTTCTCTTTTATTCTCTTATTTAATCGTGTTTCTTGCTTGTTTATTTTAGCTATAATCCATTTATAGCGTTCTTTTAAGAAATCGTGCGCAAATACCCATTTTCGCTCAGCATGACATACAAGCGCCCCATGATTTCTTTCTTTTCTTCCATGTCCAGTTGGTTGTTGTCTTCAATTTTTTGTTTTAAAAGGCGCTCAATTTCTTTAGTGTCATAGTCTAAATCGTCTAGCACGTCTAAAATCGTTTGGGCTTCGCAAATATCTTCCACTTCATAATCGCCTTTTTCATCAAAAACCACGCTAAATTCCGTAGGGTGCGTGAATAAATTGTGTTTCATGCCTAAAACTTCTTGATACGCTCCCACTAAAAAGAACGCTAGAAAGTATTCTTCTTCATCTATGTCTATATCATGCAAAAACAAGGGCTTCGTGGAATCAAAAGCGATTTCCCCATCGCTATCGCAAGTAATATCCCACAAGCTCGCGCTCCTAGTGGGCTTTTCATCTAATTTATTCAAGGGCATGACCGGGAAATTCTGTCTCAAACCCCAATAATCCGGCAAGCTTTGGAAAAACGAGCAATTCAATAAATAGCGCTCTTGGACCTGCTCTTGAATGCGTAAAATATCGTTGTGATCCTTAACATAAAGCAATTGCACCGCTTTTTTAACGATCAAATGGGCTAAAACTTCAGTATTGCTCCTGTCAATCAAATCAATATAGCCCAAATCAAAAAGCGTGAATAACGACTCGGTGTGATCAAAGCTGTCATGCAAGTATTCAATGGCGTTTTTTTCATTGATATTAGCGAGCAAGTCTAGCATTTCATCAATCAAAGGGGGGTTATTATTTTCTTTGATTTTTAGGGATTTTTCATTGTATTCATGCGAAAACAATTCTAACACCGGGGCCACTAAAACGGCATGGTTAGCGGAAATATAACGGCCTGATTCAATGAAAATATCCGGCTCTATTTCTTGCTTATTTTTCACAATTTCCCTCAATAAAAACACCACATCAGCGCTGAATTCTTCTAAAGTGTAGTTCTTGTCTTGGTGGTGTTTGTGTTGGGTGTATTCTACGGCTAACCCCCCTCCAATATTCACGCTATTAAGATTTTTAGCGCCCATTTTACGCAATTCTGCATACAAGTTACCCGCTTCTCTTAAGGCCTTTTTTAAGGGCGAAATATCGCTGATTTGAGAGCCTATGTGGAAATGTATCATGTGGAAATGCTCTAGTAAGTCGTTTTCTTCTAAAAGGCGCATCGCTTCTAACACTTCAGTGCTGCTAAGACCAAATTTAGAATTGATCCCCCCACTCTTTGCCCAAACGCCAGTGCCAGTGCTGTGCAAACGGATGCGAATGCCAATTTTAGGGCATGCTACAAAATCGTTTTGTTTAGCCACGGCGATAATGGTTTTCAACTCATTCAAACCCTCAATCGTTAAAGTGATTTCATGCTGCATGCTTTTAGCGATAAAGCCAAGTTCAATCATTTCTTTGTCTTTAAAGCCATTCACGGTGATAGGGGCTGTAGGGTTCGTGTAACTCATCGCAATGATAAGTTCGGATTTACTCCCAGCCTCTAAACCATAATCCAAGCCCTTAGCCCCTTGCACTAAAGGCAAAACAAACGAGGGCATTTGATTGACCTTTAAAGGGAAAACCGCCTTAAAAGCCCCGCTGTATTGATATTCTTTAATCGCTGAAGAAAACGCATCAAACAGGCTTTTGATTTGTTTTTGTACCAAATGGGGGAATCGCACCAACAAAGGCCCTCTATAGCCCTTATCGCGCACGCTTTGAACGATTTCTAAAAGCGAGGGGTTTTTGCCATGACAAACTTTAACCAAGCCTTTTTCTATCTTAAATTCGTTATTGCTCCAAAAATTAATCCCATAATCATGGACTTCTTGCATTTTTTATCCTTTATTACGATAAGGTTTTAAAGAGATGGGGGTTATTTTTAAAATCTCTGATCGCTTCTTCATAAACTTTTTCAATTTGAATGACTGAATTTTCTAAAGTGTAATTTAAAGCGCTTTTAGCGTATTCGTTTTGCATCCTTTCTCTTTCAAGCTTGTTTTCTAACCACCAGTCTATTTTAGCGCTCAAATCTTTAGCGTTATTGGGCTCAAATAATGATCGTTCATCTAGCGCGAATTGTCTGGTCGCGCTTAAAGGGCTATTAGCGATAACAGGCACAATCCCCACGCTAATGGCTTCCAAACACGCAATCGCTTCGCTTTCCACATTGGCTGTGTGCACATAAAGGGTGCAAGTTTTTAAAATCTCTAACAATTCATTGGAATTGACGAACCCAAACTCCGTTTTTACGCCTAGTTTTTGGGCTAGAAGTTTGATTTTTTTTTCATCAGGCCCTTTGCCTTTGAGCAATAATACAATGTCTTGTTTGTATCGGCTTAAAGCAACCGCTTTAATGAGAACGCTTTGATTTTTTTCATTAGAATAGCGCCCTACCATAGCGATTTTAAAGGGCGTGGTGTCAAAAAGGCTTTTTTGCGGGTGTTCAAATTTAAACATGGGATCAAAGCCGTTAGAGATAGCGTATTTTTTCCCTCCATAGTTGTATTTTTCTAATTCTTCTACAATGAATTTTGACGGGCAATGGATATGGTGGGTATAGCGGTAATGCGAAGATTTAAACCACGAAAAAAGCATCATGTTAAACCAAGAAAATTGCCCCAATTTCATGTTATAAGAAATATGCTCTGGCTGTAAATGGAAAGAGCCAATATAAGGCACTTGCATTTCTCGCGCGATTTTTACGGCTGTTTTTTCTAGCAAAAAAGGCAAATAAGTATGGATCATATCCGCTCCCTTAAAAGCCTTCCTTAAAATTTTTTTATCCGGTTTAGCAAAAAGAATGTGTTGTTTGTGTGAAATTTCTGTAACTAGGGGGATATAGCGCTCTTTAAGGTTGTAATACCCTTCTTCTTCACTCCCTAAATTATCCACATGAGGGGCAACCACTCTCATCACATGCCCTCTTTTTTTCAGCGCTTCAAAGAAACGAAACGCCGTCATAGAAGTGCCATTACTGGTGTCTTTAAAGCTATCCACGACTAAAACAATAACCATTTAACTACTCTTCTTTAAAATTGAATTTAAAAGGCTTTTTATCAAACACCACGATTTCTATCATTCCCTCTAAAACCTGAATGTCTAACACAAACGCCTCTATTTTTATTTCAGCTTTTTTCACGCCATCTTGAATGACTTGCGCTTTAATGAGCGCTTCTTGATTCAATTCTAAGGGAGCATAAAAATTAATGTTATTAGAAACTACTACACTGTGTCTTTTATTCAACGCGCACAAGGCCGCATAATTGCACGCAATAAGCACAAACCCAGCATGCACAAAATTTTCTTCATACACCATGCTTTCATTGCCCTTGAAACGCGCATGGGCTATATCTTTTTCTAAAACGACTAGTTCAGTGCCAACGCTTGGTTTGAAATTCTTACAAGTCTCTAAAGAGTCATAATCCACACGAACGACTGATTCTTGCACTATCTTAATCCTTTATTTAACGCTTGCTTGGTTTAAGCATTTTAAAATACCCTCTTAAAGGAGCGTCATATCCCTCTAAAGTTTTAGAGGAATCTGTTTTATCCAAAAAATCTTCTAAACTCTGCCCCAAAATAAAATCCGTTTTACGCTGTTCTTTAGGCGTGGTCTTTAAAACGCTAAGAATCTCAAAATTTTCAAACCCTACCCTTTCGCACCACCCTTTTAAAGCGCTAACGCTAGGGATAAAATAAACATTTTTCATTTTAGCATAAGTTTTTTTAGGGCAAAGGGCGATGTCTAGGGGCGAATCAATGATTAAGGTATCCAACACCAACTCTCCTCCTGTCTTTAAAGCATGATACAAGGCTTTTAAAGCCTCTAGCGGGCTTTTTCTGTGGTATAGCACTCCTAAGCAAAAAATGACATCAAAAGCGTTAGGGTATTTTTCATGCAAACCCTCTACCCCTAAAGACTCATAAATGATCTTTTTTTCTTTATCAAAAAAGGGGGCTAAAAATTCAAATTGTTTTTTGACTAAAACGCCCGGATCAAACCCCACCAAACTTTTAGGCCCATGTTCTAGCATTTTAAACAAGTAATAGCCGTTATTGCAACCCACATCAGCCACAACCTTATCTTTTAAAGGAGTGGCGTTTTTGACTAGATCCCATTTAATAGAGCTATCCCATTCGCTATCAATCTTAATTTGAGAAATTTCAAAAGGGCCTTTACGCCATGGCCTTAACGCCATGATTTCTTCTAAAAGGGTTTTTGGATTAATTTTATCGTTACAAATGAGCATGACTTACCATAGCGTAGGGGTTTTTTTAAAAAGGGGGGGGTTTAGAAGGGACTCTAAATGATGGGAGCTAATCCCATGAATAAAAGCGAAATTAAACGCTAAATTTTTTAATTGCTCTTTTAGGTTGTTTTGGGTGGTGTAAAAATAAGGGTTGGTTTTTTTAAAGAAAGCCGCGCTGTTTTTACGACAAAACACGACAATTTTCCCCCACGATAAAGTCTCAAGGGCTTTTTGAAGCATCATTTCAAACAATTCTTTTGAAGTCTCAGCGACAACCACCCTTGCCGTTGCGCCATAGGGGGCTATTTCTAAATTTTTATTCACAAAAAAGGGTTTGCAATGATCTAAAGGGTATTCTTTTTTGCCCAAAAGATTCAAATCAAACGCAATTTGTAATTTCTCGCACAATTGAATGACCCTTTTTAAAGGCTCTAAAAAGATGCATGGCATTTTTAATTCGTATTCTTGTTTTTCATAGACTAAAGCGTTGCAAAAAAAGGATTGGTTGAGAATGATTAAACGGCTTTCTTTCAAATCTTCCTTTAAATCTTCTCTCAAGCGCTCTTGCTTATAAAACAAATGGAGCCACTCCAATTTATCAAAAAAGGCTATTTTACACCCCTCCAAAATGAACAAATCTTCAAGGCTCTCTTTCAAGCACCACGCAAAACCGCTCACGATGATTTTAGAAGCGATCTCTAATTCTATAGGGCTTAACAGCACCCCGACCACACGCTCATTCAGTAAGCAAAATTTAAACAAATGATTCAAAGAATGCTCTATATCTTTAAGCTTGATCCATGCCACATCCTTATCGCTTAAAGGATACTCTCCTGTGTATAAAATCCCATAAGCCCCTAACTCTAAGGCTTTAGGAATGAGTGTGTGATCTTTAGCGACAAATAAAGAGCCTTTTTGGACTTTGTTTAAAGACAAAACAATGGAATTAAAATAGCTGATTGAGGGCGTGTTTTGCAATTCGCCCAAACTCAATTCTACGGCTTCATTCACCCCTAATCGCATTTAGCTGATCAAACTTCCTGCAATTTTTTCTTTAGTGGGGCTGATTAAAGCCAGATTATCGCTATCTCGCACCGCTAAAATCATGCCCTCACTCATTTCACCCATAAGCTTGGCGGGTTTTAAATTAGCCACCACGCACACCATTTGACCGATTAAATTTTCAGGCTCATAATCCAAAGCGATCCCTGAAATAATCTGCCTCAAACGACCTTCGCCTAAATCCACTTTCAAGCGCAGTAATTTATTGGATTTTTCAATCCTTTGAGCTTCTTTGATAAGCCCCACTTTAATCTCTACTTTTTTGAAATCCTCAATGCTGATGTAGTTTTCTTGTTGTGGCTGGGCTTTTTCTTCTGGCTTTTTTTCTTCTTCTTTTTTGGCTGGGGTTGTTTCCTCCACTTTCTCCATTTTGGAAAATAAAGGCTCGGTGTCTTGTAAAATCATATCTTGTAATTTTTTAGCTTTAAAAAAGCGTTCGTAATTATCGGGCGTGATTTCTGCATGAAAAGCGCTCGCTAATTTCATAGCGCTCTTTGGCATGAACGCATAAAGCAAAAAGCTTGATTGTAAAAGCGCGTTTGCAATCAAACTCAATAAGGCTTCTAGTTTTTCTGATTCGTTGTTTTTGTGCAAAACCCACGGCTCTTCTTTAGCGATGAGTTTGTTTAAAAAATCATAAATGTTAAACAATTCTTCTAAAGCTTTATGCAATTGCATTTTAGGCACAAAAGAATTGGCGTTGTCTAAGATTTGATGCGCTTTTTCTAGCTCTTTAGAATAATAAGCGGTGATTTTGGCGCTTTTTAGAGAATAATTGAAATATTTTTTAGCCATGCCTAGCAAACGATTCAACAAATTCCCCAAATCGTTGTTCAAATTCGCGTTAATCCTTTCTACTAACGCTTTTTTAGAAAAATCCCCATCTTGCCCAAAAGGCACTTCACGCAATAAAAAATAACGCAATTCTTCAATCCCATACTCCATAGCGAGCTTTTGAGCGTCTAAAACATTACCCAAGCTTTTACTCATTTTCACGCCCTCTATCGTCCACCACCCATGCACGCAAAGCTGTTTGAATAGGGGCAGATTCAAACTCATCAAAAAAGCCGGCCAATAAATGGCATGGAAGCGTAAAATATCCTTACCCACAATGTGCCTAGCACACTCAAAATACGCCATTTTATTGTCTAAATCATTCAAATACCCTAACGCGCTCGCATAATTCAATAAAGCGTCTAGCCAAACATACACCACATGTTTAGGATCGTTCATTTTTTTAGGCAAAGGAATGCCCCATTCAAAGCTCGTGCGCGTGATAGACAGATCCAATAAACCCTGCTCAATAAAAGAAGTTACCTCATTTTTACGATAAATAGGCAAAATCGCTTCAGGATTTTTAGCATAAAATTCCAATAAAGGCTTCTCATACGCGCTCAACCTAAAAAAATAGCTCTCTTCTTCTAAAAGCGTGGTCTCTCTCAAGCAATCAGGGCATAAGACTTTATCACTCGTATTGTCCGCTTTAGAAATCGCGCAATAACTCTCACAGCTCACGCAATAATACCCGCTATAAGTGCCTTTATAAATATCCCCTTTTTCAAACATGATTTCAAAGGCGTTTTGCACGCATTTTTGATGCTCGCTGTCTGTGGTGCGGATAAAACCATCATAATCTAAATTGAAAAAATCCCACTGGTCTTTAAAAATCGCGCTAATGCTATCGGCGTAAGCTTTAGGGCTTTGATTTCTCAATCTCGCGCTTTGTTCGATCTTTTGCCCATGCTCATCGGTGCCGGTTAAAAAAAAGACTTCTTCGCCTTGAAGGGTGTAATACTTCTTTAAAGTATCTGCAATCAAAGTCGTATAAGCATGGCCAATATGGGGAATGTCATTCACATAATAAATGGGGGTTGTGATCAGTGATTTTTGCATCTTTATAATCGTGTTACCTTAAATTTGTTTAAATCTCTTAATTTTAACATGCTTTTAAAAATTTAGAGAATAGAGGTTGAATTTATGCTTATTTGTGGGGTGTTTTTGGCTTAAAATGCATTATAATTAACGCTCAAAAAATTGAAAAATGAGTTCAAGGAATTACAGATGATTTCAAAATTTTTGCTCAAAAGCATGTTCAAGCAGTGGAAAAACGGCGATTATCAGGTCGTTTTTTGGGACAATAGCGTTTATAGGAATGGCGAACATTCGCCTAAATTCACCCTTAAAATCCATCGCCCCCTGAAATTTAGCGATATTAAAAAAGACATGTCTTTGACGATCGCTGAAGCTTATATGGACGGCGTGATTGATATTGAAGGCTCTATGGATGAGGTGATGCATTCTTTGTATTTGCAAACCAATTATGAGCATTTGCACAAACATGATAACGCTAAAGCTATCCAAAAACCCATCAAAGAAAGCTCCAACATTTCTAAACATTACGATCTAGGGAATGACTTTTATTCTATCTGGCTGGATGAAACCTTAAGCTATTCATGCGCGTATTTCAAAAAAGACGATGACACCCTCCATGCCGCCCAGCTCCAAAAATTAGATCACACTTTAAAAAAGCTCCACCTAAAACCTGGCGAAAAACTGCTAGATATAGGCTGTGGTTGGGGCTATCTCTCTGTAAAAGCTGCACAAGAATACGGGGCGGAAGTGATGGGGATCACCATTTCTAGCGAGCAATACAAACAGGCCAACAAACGAGTCCAAGAGCTAGGGTTAGAGGATAAAGTAACGATCAAATTATTGAATTACCAGGATTTAGACGGGCGGTTGTACCGCTTTGATAAAGTGGTGAGCGTAGGCATGTTTGAACATGTGGGTAAAGATAATTTACCTTTTTATTTCAAAAAAGTTAAAGAAGTGTTGAAAACGGGCGGGATGTTTTTGCTCCACTCCATTTTGTGCTGTTTTGAAGGCAAGACTAACGCATGGGTGGATAAATACATTTTTCCAGGTGGTTATTTGCCCTCTTTAAGAGAAGTGATGAGCGTGATGAGCGAATGCGACTTCCACTTGCTCATGGCTGAAAGCTTGCGCATCCATTACGCTAAGACTTTAGACATTTGGCGAGACAACTTCAACCACAATCTAGATAAAGTGAAAAGACTCGGCTATGACGAACGCTTTATCCGCATGTGGGATCTGTATTTAAGGACTTGCGCATCCGCCTTTAGGGTAGGGAGCGCGGATTTATTCCAATTGCTTTTAACCAACAGCGTGGATAACACTTTCCCCTTAACCAAAGAATACATCTACCAATAATTTTAGATTTTAGCCCCTTCTTTCAGGCTAACTTCTGGCAAACTCTCCACATACAAACTCTGTGATGGGAAAGCAAAACTCAAATGGTGCTTTTCTACAATCCCCATGATTTTTAACATCACGTCTTCTTTGACTTCTAGCCACTCTTCCCAAACCACTGTCTTAGAAAAGCAATACACTAAAATATTGATAGAGCTGTCCGCAAACTGATCTAAAAAGACAAACAAATTGTTTTTATACCCTAAAAAATCATCAATAGAAACAATATCTTTTTTAAACATGTAGCGGTAATCGCTCGCACTTTGCAAAGCACTATCGTCCCCGTTAGCGATTTTAGGGTGGTTTTCTAGCATTTCTTTAATGTCTTTCACGCAAAGCTGTAAAGCGCTTTGGCTGGAGCTATAAGTTAAGCCTATTTCCATTTTAATACGCCTTCCCACTTTACGACGGCTCCAATTCCTGATGGGTTTTCCGGCTAATTCCGAATTAGGCACGGACAAAAGAGCGTTGTCAAAGGCTCTGATCGTGGTGCGCCTTAACCCCATTTCCACCACCGTACCCTCCACTTCACCGCACACGATCCAATCCCCTTGAGAAAACGAATTGTCTAATAATAAAATGACCGAAGCAAAAAAATTTGCCAACACATCTTTAACCGCCAAAGCCACCGCTAACCCCCCAATCCCTAAAGAAGCGATGATGGCTGAAACGTTAAACCCTAGTTGTTTCAAAACCCCTAAAAGCGCGACGATAAAAATCAAAAAATACACGACTTTTAAGATCAAGTTGATCACTTCTTTTCTAAAATTGTGCGTGCTTTTGGTAGCCATATTCGTAACTAACGCTTCCCCATAGCCTTTAAAAAGCGCTATCACTAACCATGCTAAAAGCATGATATACGCCGCGCCCACCCACATAGAAACTTTAGGGGGTGATGCGTTAGGGTAGTAGAAAATATCTAAAGCCACATCGCAACTAAATAACGCTAAAAAGACAGAAACGGGCGAAACAATGCTCTTTTGCACATTGACATGCATTTTTTTATTGCGTTGCATGATTTCAAAAATCCAATCCAAGAATTTGGCTAAAAGCCAAGTGATCAACTGCCTTAAACCCAGCAATAAGGCTAAAATCGTTAAAGCAAGTACAATCTTACTCACTTGCAAGCTATGGGTTGTGAAAGGCAAGACCTTGCTGATTTTGTTTAACACAAAATCCATATTCACTTCCATGATCAAGTTTTTAGGAAGCACTTCTTTAGGGTGGTTTTTGATGTAACGCAAGACTTCAGTATAAGTGTTCAAACGCAATTCATAATCGCTAAACATCTGCTCTAATTCATGCATTTTGACATTGTCTAAATTTTTAGGAAAAGTGTAGAGTTTGAATTGCCCTAAACGCAAAAGGAAAGAATCGCTGATACTTTCCACATCTTTTTGTTCGCTAAAAATATCAATACTGCTCCTGATTTTATCTATAAAACGATACAAAATCTCATCTATCAACAAAATATCTAAAGACAATCGGTCTTTCATGAAAGTGTAGAAATCATCGCCTTTAATGCTTTTAGACAAACGCTTTTTGATTTTCTCTTGCTCTTTTAAATTTTGATTGATATCAATGCCGATCTTATCCCTTTCATTCAACACTTTAGAAGTCAAACTTTTAATCAAATCATTCTTTTGGGTGTTATACAGAGAGACTTCAGCGCTTCTTTCAGGGTTTTTTTTGTAAGTTTCAATGACTTGATTGAGCTGGTTGATTTGATTGAAAATCAAAAACAAATCCACCGCATCTGTTTCATGCTCTTCAACCGCTCTCAAAGGATTTAAAAAGAGCGATAATACCAATACCCACCACAATAATAAACGCATGCGAAACCCCACTCAAACAAGATAAAATTTTTCTCACAATTTCTAGCGATTATACCAAAAATTAGAAACGCTTCGCCCCATAAAGTTACCCATGCAATTTGAAAACGCTTTTTATTTATCCCTAAAAAGCGGGCTTTAGCTCAATTATGAGCCTCTTTTTCAGATCGCTATATTGCTTGATGGCTTTGAGTATTTTTACATTTTACGATCAAGACTCAATTAAAAACAAAGCCTTAATTTTTAACAAATCTTGCTTTATTTAATATTTTTATAGTAGGATTTCAAGGATAGGTCGTAGTCAAAAAGCTTTCCCTATCCGGTGCAATGAAGTCATGAATAATGTGCATATCTTTTATTCTTACATGTCTCTCATTTTTTGGATTTTTGTAACCGCTTTTATTAATGTTTTCGTGTAAGATTCACACTTAGAGAGTTCAATCCTATCTATTGTAATTGGGCTATGGGGCGAAAATGGTGATCCATTCTCACTTTTCTTATAGTTTTAGTTTTTAAAAACGCTTTTAGGCTTCAAAAGGGCTAAAACAAGTGTTAAAAGAAATTTTATCATCAATCTTTAGAAGAAAAAACCATAAAAACATAGTATCCTATGCCTACAAGAAAAACAAGAATCAAGAAAATGAGTAATCCCCACTCTAAAGAATCCATAACTCCTCTTTAAAGAATGTCAAAAGTGGTGCGCTTGGCAGGACTCGAACCTGCGACCTACGGCTTAGAAGGCTGTTGCTCTATCCAGCTGAGCTACAAGCGCATGATACTGGCGTTAGGTGGTGCGCCCGAAGGGAGTCGAACCCCTAACCCCCAGATCCGAAGTCTGGTGCTCTATCCAATTGAGCTACGAACGCTTACAATTCAAATAAAGGAATGACTAACATAAAACTTGGTAAAACGCTTATTTATAAGATGGGGTGGAAGATGGGAATTGAACCCACGACCCTCAGGACCACAATCTGATGCTCTAACCGACTGAGCTACTCCCACCATTCAATGAAAGAAAGCGATATTCTACCAAAGAATTTTAAACAGAACAATAAATTATGCAAAAAAGTGGTCGGGGCGAAAGGATTCGAACCTTCGACCCCTTGGTCCCAAACCAAGTGCGCTAACCAGACTGCGCTACGCCCCGAAATTTTCACATGAAGCGTTATTATAGCTAAATTTTCTAATTTTTGAGCGTAATTTTTCAAAAATACCGCTAAAATCAAAAGCGGAACTCAAAAATTGTATTAATTCCAACTCCCCCACCCTTTTAAAAAGCTACTTTTTAAAAACAGCTCTCAATGATTTTTGAGCTTTTCGTTTCTTAAAAACTACTTTCGTTTTTTCATTTCACTAGAAACTTTTTCATAATGTTCCATGTGTTTTTTGCTTAACTCTTTGGTAATATGCACCATCACTTTATGATAGGCTTGGTTCATGATTTTTCTAATGGCTTGATCATGGTCGGTTTCCTTAATCCTATGCACAAAAGTTTTGGGGACAAAACCTCCAGAATTGGTGCGCCGCAATTCCACTCTTTCAATCACAGCCTTAATCTTTGAAACATCAATACCAAAACTATGGATAATATCTTCACTCTTTGGCTCAACAAAATTCAAGTTCAAATACCCTGAAGACATGTCTATCACTCTTTCTTCGCTAAGTGCATCGCTTTCTTCTACAATATCTTCTAAGATAGCCACATTCCCGTCCATGCGTAAAACGAGCAACGCTTTTTCTTTGATGTCTTGAGGGATTTCGCTAACATCTTTAAATTGCGAAACGCTATAGCCCTTTCTCTCTAAAAAACTACTCAGTTGGAGGAACAAAGACTTCTCAAACTCTTTTTGATAATTTTCAGGGATAACTTTATTAGCCTCTATCTTAGGATCGATTAAGACAACCAAATGGTTATTTTTAGGCTCTTGTTTGCCCTTAATAGGATAGTGGAAATGCAAATCCACGGACTCGCCCATGTTATTGTACTGCTGCTTTGCAGGCATTCCATCAGCCAAAGCCGTATAAAACGCCCCACTCACTAGTAACGATCCTAAAACGATTGCCAAACTACCTTTTTTCATTAAATTCCTTTCTTTCTTTTTCTTTAAAATCAATTCCTAATCTTACCCAAAAAATCCCACTTTTAGTGCTATTTTTTAAGATAATCATTCCCATTCAATCGTTCCTGGTGGTTTAGAGGTAATATCATACACCACCCTATTGATACCATTCACTTCATTAGTGATACGATTAGAAACCTTTTCTAAAAAAGAATGCTCTAAAAATGAAAAGCTCGCCGTCATGCCATCGCTCGCGTTTACCGCTCTCAAACAAATAGCGTTTTCATAAGTGCGATTATCCCCCATAACCCCCACAGAATTGACATTCAACAGCACGCAAAAAGCTTGCCAAACCTTGTCATACAAATTGGCTTTTTTAAGTTCCTCTATAAAAATAAAATCCGCTTCCTGTAAGCATTTGATCTTACTCTCGCTGACTTCGCCTAAAATCCTTACAGCAAGCCCAGGCCCTGGAAAGGGGTGGCGCATTAAAAAATCCTGGCTAACGCCTAATTCTTTACCTAACGATCGCACCTCATCTTTAAACAATTCCCTTAAAGGCTCTATGAGTTCAAAATCCATCCATTCAGGCAGTCCGCCCACATTATGGTGGGTTTTGATCACTTTTGAAGGCCCTTTAACGCTCACGGATTCAATCACATCAGGGTATAGAGTGCCTTGGGCTAAAAATTCAATTTTGCCTTTTAAATGGTGCTTTTTGGCTTCTTTTTCAAACACTTCAATAAAGGTTTCGCCGATGATTTTTCGCTTCCATTCAGGCTCGCTCACGCCCTTTAATTTAGACAAAAAGATTTCTTTAGCGTCTATTGTGTTTAAAGGGATTTGCAAGTCTTTAAACATCGCTTGCACCCTTTCTTTTTCATTTTTACGCAACAAGCCATGATCCACAAAAACAGCGATCAAATTATCCTTAATGGCTCTGTGTAATAGCGTAGCGACCACCGTAGAATCCACGCCCCCACTCACCGCGCACAAAACCTTAGCGTTAGCAATTTTTTCTTTCAACCTTGCAACTTCTCTTTGAGCGAAATGCTGCATCCCCCAAGTTTTTTCACAGCCGCAAACTAAAAGGGCAAAATTTTCTAAAATCTTACCCCCTTCTTCGCTTTGAACGACTTCTGGGTGGAATTGCAAGCCAAAAATCTTGCCGTTTTCAATCGCACAATGGGGGGAATTAGGGCTTTTTGCAAGGGTAGTAAAGCCTTTAGGCAGTTCTATGACTTTATCCATATGGCTCATCCACACAAGGCTTTTAATCTTCACGCCTTCAAAAATCACGGAATTTTGAGCGATTTCTAAAACAGCCTTACCAAATTCCTGCTCATTCGCACAAGCCACCACCCCCCCAAAAAAATCCACCAAATACTGCATGCCGTAGCAAATCCCCAAAATCGGTAAATTCAAATCAAAGATTTTCTCGTTAGGCTTGTAAGCGTCTTTAGCGTACACGCTCGCTGGCCCCCCACTCAAAATCAAACCTTTAGGGGCTTTTTTTTGAATGTTTTCTACGCTTTCAAAAAAAGGGACTATTTCTGCATAAATCCCGCTCTCTCTCAATCTTCTAGCAATCAGCTGTGTGTATTGGCTCCCAAAATCTAATACTAAAATCATCGCTCATTCTCTATTTTTGTGGGGTCTGTGTTTTATCATACTGGCTCTTATAATCCACTCTGTGGCTTTCAGCTAACTCAGGCGCTTTTTGGACAAACCAACGCTCCAATCTTTCTAACTTGCGCCTGTAATAATTTCCACCTTTTGAGCAATACTGAGAATCAATCAGCGAAAAAACATAGAGTATTTTATTTTCTTTAGATTGGAATAAAAACTCTTTATGGAATAGCGCTTTTGTGGGTATATTACTCATTGAAGACTCCGATAACAAAAAAGCGTCAAAATCACAAAGCGCTTTTTTACTCAATTTGTTGCTTTTGGTAATCACAAAAACGATCTCTTCTTTCATGTCTTGTTTAAAAGCCATAGAAAGCACGTTCAAAAAAGGCATGCCTAAACTTTTATCCACTTTAACCTTAAAATCTTTAGGCGAACCCCCCAATAACATCTCTCCAAAAAAAAGTAATCCCACACACAAGCTCGTTTGAAACACACTCATTTTTTATCATCCTCACTCATTATCAATGCATCATTATAGACTGCATGACGCATTAGGAAAGTATTATAATATAAAGATTGAGAATTAGCCCACGCTTTAATGTGGTGAGTCGTCAAATCTTTCTTAAACAAAGACGCTTTCATGGTGGTATTTATTTTCACTCCTTTCAAGCTCCAATGATGCTTGGTGTTGAAATGGAATGATAGGGCTTGACTAATTCATACCTTCTAAGTCTTCTGATATTAACTAAGGCGGTATTGGCTGAAATGGCTTGTGTCATGCTGCTTGTGGGGCGCAAAGAAGTGAGCGTGTTCACATGCCCTGCATTGCATCGTGGGTTTCTAGCTCTCACATCTTCTGGGTCATACCACGCCCCTTTTTGGATACTCAAAACCCCTTGACGGATATTCTTAGTTACAAACGCCCCTGCTAACAATCTCCCCCTAGCGTTAAACACTTCCACGATTTCACCATGCCTAATGCCTAATTTATTAGCGTCTAGCTCATTGATCATTACAGGCTCTCTGCCTTGAATTTTATACACATTCCTAACCCAGGTGTTATCAAGCTGTGAATTGACACGGTATTTTGGGTGCGGAGAGATTAAATGGAACGGATAAGTCTCAGCCATTTTAGAGCCTAGCCACTCAGCTGGCTCAAACCAAGTTGGATGCCCTTTAAAATCAGCCAGTTTAAAATCCGCGCATTTTTGAGAAAAAATTTGAATTTTCCCGCTCTCTGTATCTAGCTTGTTAGCGATAGGGTCTTGCCTGAATTTCGCATGACGCACAAACTTTCTCGCATTTTCAGGGATTTCAAACTCCACAAAGCCATCCCTCCAAAACTGATCAAACGATTTCAAAGTAGGGCCATCGCTTTTTTCATAAAGGCCCTTAATCCATTCCATGTAACTCTTAGATTCAGTGAATCGTTGCTCTGCTTCATTGCCCCCAATGCGTAAAGCAAGTTGCCTGAAAATCTCATAATCGTCTTTGGATTCATAAACAGGCTCTACCACCTTACGCATGGCATAAATCACATTCTTAGAATAGCTCCCCCCAAAAGTAATATCATCTCTTTCCATAGTACTAGTAGAAGCAAGGACAATATCAGCAAATTTTGCTGTAGGCGTCCACCAAGGCTCATGCACGATCACGCAATCTAGAGTTCTTAAAGCGTTAATGAGTTCGTTTGTATCAGCTTCATGCCCTAATAAATCCGCCCCACAATTATAGATCATTTTGATTTTAGGCAATTGGAGTTTTTTACCCATAAAGTCAATTTCTTTACCCGGATTTAAAATCGCTTCAGAAATTCTAGATGCTGGAATAGCGCTTTTTACAGAATTATGCCCTTGTGAAATCATAGGAACAATTCTTGCCCCTGAACTTGCTTGAGCGTTTCCTCCATAATGCATAGAAAAGCCAAAGCCCCCACCCGATAAGCCCACTTGACCAATCATGCTGGCTAAAACAATTAACGCCCAATCCGGTTGCTCGCCATGCTGAGCTCTTTGCATGGCCCAATTACCCGCTAAAAAAGTGCGCTTAGAGACAAACAAATCCGCTAATTCTTTGATTTTTTCTGCACTCACTCCAGTGATTTGAGACGCCCATTCTAAAGTCTTAGGTGCATTATCGCTCTCTCCTAGCAAATAGGGTAAAAATTTATCAAAACCATCAGTGTATTTAGCGATAAACTCTTTATCGTATTGATTGCTTGTATAAAGATAATGCATCATGCCTAGCATTAGTGCCACATCAGTGTTAGGGCGAATGGGTATCCATTCAGCACTAAAGGCTTGAGCGGTTTCGGTATAAATGGGATCGATGCTAATGAATTTAATACCGGCTCTTTTATACTTAGGGTAGTAGCTGTCATTGACATGGTTTGGGACAAAATAATCAATGCGGTTGCATTTGAATAAATCCGCCCCCCACATGACATACACCTTACAATTTTTAATCATCTCTTCATGCGTGGTTTGTTGCGAATAGACTTCCATATCCCCTACAATCATAGGGTTTATTCTTGCGGCTGCACCATTGCTATACCCCCCATCAGTGTCAATAGCCCCCCCTAAAGCCATGTTAAAAAAGCGCTTCGCTAAATGATGGCAACGGTGCAAGCTGCCCGCATGCCCCCAGCCACCATAACTGGCGTTATAAATGTTTTCTTTAGGGATTTCTTTAAGCTTTTTAGCCACTAATTCTAAAGCCACATCCCAACTCACGCGCACAAACTCTTCCCTCCCGCGCAATTCTTTGTGGTTTTTCTTGTTTTCTAAAAAGCTCTTACGCACGCAAGGATACTTCACCCTGCTATCTGAATACACCCTATCAATCATCGCCTTCAACATCATGGTAGGGTTATAATCGCTCTTTTGGGGGACAATCTCTTTAACCACTCCATTTTGAACCTTTGCAACAAAGGGGCCAAAATGCGTTGCATGCGGAATGGATTCTACTTTTTCAAAAACACCAACAGCTTTTAAAACATTAGCGCTAGCGAGCGCAATGGGGATTTTTGTTAGGATACTTCTGCGTGGAATGGACATGATTCTCCTTCAAGCTTGCATTCTGTTAAAACGCCTAAAATTCTAACACATATTCACCTAAAATTACCGCTAATAAAATCCCATCATTGATGCTAATTCACTACTTTTTATTCACGCTGCTCATGTCAGCGACTTTCCCCCACATCAAGCGGTATTTCCTTTTCATAAATTCAATTTCTTCCCTCGCTTGATTGAGTTCATCTCGCAAAAGATCAATGGTTTTTTTATCTTCTTCATAGACTTCTTGCATAGAGATTAAAGCGTCTTTTAAAAACATGTTTTCATTTTTAAAGGCTGAAATCGTTTCATCTTTAGCGCTAATGACTTTATCATGCAAATTTAAAATCGTGTTAATGGTCTTTTCCACAAACACAGGCTCTAAAGAACGCCCGTTCATATCCATAGAAATCAAATTATTTTCTACCTTTTTGATTAAAGCGTTTGTCCCGCTGCTCGCGTCAATTAAAAGCTTGTTGTGGCTTATTTTGCTCTTGATTTTACCAAGATTCACTAATTCTAAGATCCTTTCTTTAGGAAGCCCTGAAAGGCGGCTAAATTCTTCTAATTCAAGCCATGCTAAAGCGCTCAAATCTTCTAAAACCACCGGCTCTTTAGACTCTTTTTCTTTATCCCCTACCTCTTGCTCATTTTGTTGCACCGCTTGTGCTTTGTTCAAATCTAAAATATCCAAATTTTTCCTTAAAAATAGTTTTAGCTTAACGCAATTTTTTAACCGCTTTTTTCAAACTGTCCAGCAAATAATCAATATCGTTTATGGAATGCGTGAAGTGTAAACTCACTCTAAGCCATCCGGGTTTAGTAGTGAAATCGCTTGACTTTTGAACGTTAAGATTCAATAAATCATGCCCATAAGGCCCCGCGCAAGAGCAACCTGCCCGGGTTTCAATAGCGTATTCATAGCTTAAAACTCTCGCTAAATCATAGGGCGAAATCCCCCCAATATTAAAAGCCACTACCCCCACCCGATGCGCTGTTAAATTCCCATAGATGTTAATAGCGGGCAAGTCTTTTAAGCCATGCATGAGTACTCTTAAAAGGTTGTTTTCTTTCTTGTAGATAAAATCCAAACCGCATTCGTCTCTCAATTGATACGCTAAAGCGCTCCTGTAAAATTGCAACAACCCTGGCGTGCCAAACTCCTCCCTCAAAGGCAATTCATCAATAAATTCATGCCGTGTGCGATTAGCGTATTTGATCACGCCCCCTGCGCTAAAACTCGGGGCGATCTGCGTGTCAATCAAATCTTTAGAAATGCCTAAAAGACCGCACCCTCCAATGCCCCCTAAAAGCTTATGAGGCGCATAAAAACCGGTTTGGTATTCGCAATCTTTAGGGTTAGCATGCGCGCTAAAATTCGCTAAATCCAAAGCCAAAGCGGCCTGATATTTCTTACACAACAATGAAACTTCTTTTAAGGGCGTAAGCAGTCCCGTTACATTAGAAGCTGCGCTCATAGAAACCAGGCTGTTAGGAGATTTTTTTAAAGTTTGCTCTAAAATTTCTAAATCCAACAAGCCATGTTCATTTAAAGGGATACGCACCACTTCACACAAGCCTTCACGCCAGCTAATTTCATTAGAATGATGCTCATAAGGCCCTACAATCACACGCTTTAAAGCCATATCTTTCAAATACGGCTCTAAATTTTTCTTCGTTTTTGAAGGGATGCACACCCCTAAAATTTCTTGAAATTTCTTAATCGCTGAGCTCGCCCCATACCCTGCGCTCAAAACGCAATGATTTTCGCTTAAGTTTAAAGAACGCTTTAACTTTTCTTGGCACTCTTTTAAAAGCATGCCCATTAAAATCGCATGCTTAGAAGCGACAGAATGAGCGTTCGCGTAATAAGGCAGTAAGGATTTCACGCGCTTTTCCACTAAAGCGCTCGCTAAACCTGAAGCCCCCCAATCAAAATAAGACACCCCTTTTTTTAAAATAATACTGGATTTAACTTGCTCTAAAACGCTCTCATTAGGGTTGAGTAAGGGAGCGAAACTCCTATTTAAAAACGCTTGCACGAAATACCACCAACGCTTTTAATGTTTATCCCCGCTTAAAATATGAAAATGCAAATGCATCACCTCTTGCCCGGCGTTTTTACCCACATTCGTTAAAAGCTTGTAACCCTTCTCTTTGATGCCTAATTTTTCCACCACTTCAAAAATAAAACTTGTCATTTGCGCCATAAGCTCTGGGGTGATTCCATTAAAATCCTGAATGCTTTGCTTAGGGATCACTAACGCATGCACTTTAGCTTTAGGGTTAATGTCATAAAAGGATAAAAAACGCTCGTTTTCTAAAATCTTAGAACAAGGGATTTCGCCTTGGATTATTTTTTCAAACACATTCATGCTTTTTTGCTCCCTTTTAAGGTTTTTCTTTTATTAAAGTTGTATTATAGCTTTTTAAAAATAAAATATAAGGATCGTTATTGCACACCTTAATAGAGCGATTAGAAAAGGTTACTAATAGCAAAGAGTTAGAAGAAGCGCGCTTGAATGCTTTGGGTAAAAAGGGGGTTTTTGCGGATAAATTCAACCAGCTCAAAAATCTAAACGGCGAAGAAAAAAACGCCTTTGCTAAAGAAATCCACCATTATAAACAAGCGTTTGAAAAGGCCTTTGAATGGAAAAAAAAGGCTATTTTAGAGCTTGAATTAGAAGAACGCTTGAAAAAAGAAAAAATTGATGTGAGTTTGTTTAACGCTATCAAAACAAGCTCTTCTCACCCTTTAAACCACACTAAAAATAAGATCATTGAATTTTTTACCCCTTTAGGATACAAGCTTGAAATCGGCTCTTTAGTGGAAGATGATTTCCATAATTTCAGCGCTTTAAACTTGCCCCCTTACCATCCTGCAAGAGACATGCAAGACACTTTCTATTTTAAAGATCACAAGCTTTTAAGGACCCATACTTCGCCCGTGCAAATCCACACCATGCAAGAACAAACCCCACCCATTAAAATGATTTGTTTAGGCGAAACCTTCAGGCGCGACTATGACTTGACCCACACGCCCATGTTCCATCAAATTGAAGGGCTTGTCGTGGATCAAAAAGGGAATATCCGTTTCACGCACTTAAAGGGCGTGATCGAAGACTTTTTGCATTATTTCTTTGGTAGCGTGAAATTAAGGTGGCGCTCTAGCTTTTTCCCTTTCACAGAGCCAAGCGCTGAAGTGGATATTAGTTGCGTGTTTTGCAAGCAAGAAGGCTGTAGGGTTTGCTCGCACACAGGCTGGCTGGAAGTGTTGGGCTGTGGCATGGTCAATAATGCGGTGTTTGAAGCCATAGGGTATGAGAATGTGAGCGGGTTTGCTTTTGGCATGGGGATTGAAAGATTAGCCATGCTGACTTGTCAAATCAATGATTTACGCAGTTTTTTTGAAACTGATTTGAGAGTGTTGGAGAGCTTTTAATGAAACTGAGCGTCAATGATTTGAATGTTTTTGTCAATACGCCTAAAGATATAGCCAAACTCTGTGAGGATTTGAGTCGCTTAGGTTTAGAAGTGGAGAGCTGTGTTTCTTGTGTTGCCCCTAAAAATGTGGTTGTGGGTAAGGTTTTAGAAAAAGCCTCTCATAAAAACGCTGAAAAACTCAGCGTGTGTCAAGTGGATGTGGGTAAGGAAGTGTTACAAATCGTGTGTGGGGCTAAAAATGCCGCGCCAAACCAATTTGCGCCAGTCGCTTTAAACGGGGCGCTAATCGGCTCAACCACCATCGCTAAAACGGAGCTTAGGGGGGTTGAAAGCTGTGGCATGATTTGTTCTAGCACCGAATTGGGATTCCCTAAAATCAATGATGGCATCTTGGAATTAGATGAGAGCGTTGGGGAGTTGGTTTTGGGGAAGGAATTAAATGAATACGCCCCTTTCAACACACATGTTTTAGAAATTTCATTGACTCCCAATCGTGGGGATTGCTTGAGCGTTTTAGGCGTTGCCAGAGAGATTAGCACCTTTTATCGCACGCCCCTAAAACCTATCAAGGCTTTAAACTTTACGCCAAAAAGCGATCTGATCACGCTTAGTGTGGGTGAAAATATTGAATCGCATCTGGCTTATTATTTGGTTTGCAACCATTCTTTAAAAACCCCTTTAAGTGTCAAGCTTTCGCTCGCTCACAACAATGCCTTGAGTGAGAACGAATTAAAGAATTTCATAGAATTTGGCATGCATTTTAGTGGGGTGGTAATGAACGCTTATAGCCTGAATAAAACCTCTATTGATTTGAGCGTGAAAAACGATGAAAACGACCTTGAAAGCGTTTATATCAACCATCAAAAACGCTCCACTATCGCTATCAAGCATCAAGATCAAAAAGATTTGAGCGAGTGTTTGCTTTTAGAGGCGAGCTATACTGACCCTATTAGCCTGTCTTTAAAATTACACGCCCTGAAAGATAAAACGCTTCAAAAAGACAACGCCCTTATTTATAGGAGCGCTAGGGGGAGCAACCCTAATTTATCAGACGGCTTGAATTTTTTAAGCGCTCATTTAAAAGTGGCGATTTTAGAAAGCAAACAGACCCAGCGTTCTTTAAAGGATCGCGCTCTCATGTTCAAAGTTGAAGACATTACCGAAATTTTGGGGCTTGTTGTAGAGGCAGAAAAAATTCAAAGCATTTTAAAAAGTTTAGGCTTTAAAGTCAGCGTAAAAGAGCCAAACTCAAAACCCCAAACTTTAGAAGTTATCGCACCAAATTTCAGGCATGACATTAAAACGATCCAAGATATTGCTGAAGAAATCTTGCGCTTTGTAGGGATTGATAATCTAGTCTCAAAGCCTCTTCATTGTGTCAGCAGTAAAAATTCAAACCCCCATTATGACACGCACCGCTTTTTTGAAAACCTTAAACACAAGGCTCTCGCTTGCGGTTTTAAAGAAGTAGTCCATTATGTATTTTATTCTAAAGAAAAACAACAAAAACTGGGCTTTGAAGTTTTAGAAGATCCCCTAGAATTGCAAAACCCTATCACAACGGAGTTAAACACCCTAAGAACGAGCCTTGTTTGCGGGCTTTTAGACGCTAGTTTAAGGAATAAAAATTTAGGGTTTAAAAGCATCGCCCTTTATGAAAAAGGGAGCGTGTATAACGCTAAAAGAGAAGAGATCCAAAAACTAGGCTTTTTAGCGAGCGGCTTACAAAAAAAAGAAAGCTACCCTGACGCTAAAGGCAAGGCTTGGGATTTTTATTCTTTCGCTGAATGCGTTTCAAAAGTTATAGGGGATTTTAGCCTGGAAAAACTAAACGCTCAAACCCCCATCAACCACCCCTACCAGAGCGCTAAAATCATTCAAAATCATGAAATCATAGGCGTAATCGCTAAAATCCACCCCAAAGTGATCCAGGAATTGGATTTGTTTGAAAGCTATTACGCTGAGATAGACGCTTCTAAACTCAAACGCCCCGCCATGCTGTTAAAACCCTTTAGCATTTACCCTAGCAGTGTGAGGGATTTGACTCTCATCATTGATGAGGATACCGCTTTTAGCGGAATTAAAAAAACCCTAAAAGACGCTCAAATCCCTAATTTAAGCGAGATTCTACCCCTTGATATTTTTAAAGAAAGCGATAACACCATAGCCTTAAGCGTGCGTTGCGTGATCCATTCTTTAGAAAAAACCCTGAATGATGAAGAGGTCAATTCAGCCGTGCAAAAAGCGCTTGAAATTTTAGAAAAAGAATTTAACGCCCGCCTTAAGGGATAATATAAAGGATAATTGTGATAGAGCTTGACATTAACGCTAGCGATAAATCGCTCTCACACAGAGCCGTTATTTTTAGCCTACTCGCTCAAAAACCTTGTGTTGTGCGGAATTTTTTAATGGGAGAAGATTGTTTAAGCTCTTTAGAAATCGCTCAAAATTTAGGGGCTAAAGTGGAAAATACCGCAAAAAATTCTTTTAAAATCACGCCCCCAACGGCTATAAAAGAGCCTAACAAGATTTTAAATTGCAACAATTCTGGCACCAGCATGCGTTTATACAGCGGGCTTTTAAGCGCTCAAAAAGGGCTTTTTGTTTTAAGCGGGGACAATTCCTTAAACGCACGCCCCATGAAAAGAATCATTGAGCCTTTGAAGGCTTTTGGGACAAAGATTTTAGGGAGAGAGGATAACCATTTCGCCCCCTTAGTGATCTTAGGGAGTCCTTTAAAAGCTTGCCATTATGAAAGCCCTATCGCTTCAGCTCAAGTCAAAAGCGCTTTTATTTTAAGCGCTTTGCAAGCTCAAGGCGTAAGCGTTTATAAAGAAAGCGAGCTTAGCCGTAACCACACAGAAATCATGCTTAAAAGTTTGGGAGCTAATATTAAAGATCAAGACGGCGTTTTAATGATTTCACCCCTAGAAAAACCCCTAGAAGCCTTTGATTTTACCATAGCCAATGATCCGTCTAGTGCGTTTTTTTTCGCTCTCGCTTGCGCGATTGCGCCAAAAAGCCGCCTTCTTTTAAAAAATGTCTTGCTCAACCCCACTCGCATAGGGGCTTTTGAAGCGTTAAAAAAAATGGGCACTCATATAGAGTATGTTATCAAGTCCAAAGATTTAGAAATGATTGGCGATATTTATATAGAGCATGCCCCTTTAAAAGCGATCAGCATTGAGCAAAATACCGCCAGTCTTATTGATGAAATCCCTGCTTTAAGTATCGCTATGCTTTTTGCAAAAGGCAAAAGCATGGTTAAAAACGCTAAAGATTTACGAACTAAAGAAAGCGATAGGATTAAAGCGGTTGTTTCTAATCTCAAAGCTTTAGGGATTGAGTGCGAAGAGTTTGAAGACGGGTTTTATATAGAGGGATTAGAAGATATAAGCCCATTAAAACAGCGCTTTTCTCAAAAAAAACCCCCCCTTATCAAAAGCTTTAATGATCATAGGATTGCGATGAGTTTCGCTGTTTTAAGTTTAGCGTTGCCTTTAGAAATTGATAATTTAGAATGTGCAAACATTTCTTTCCCGCAATTCAAACACCTACTCAATCAATTCAAAAAAGGGAGTTTTAATGGAAATTAAAATGGCTAAAGATTATGGTTTTTGTTTTGGCGTCAAAAGAGCGATACAAATCGCTGAAAAAAATCAAAACAGCTTGATTTTTGGCTCGCTCATTCATAACGCTAAAGAAATCAATCGTTTGGAAAAAAACTTCAACGTGAAAATTGAAGAAGACCCTAAAAAAATCCCTAAAAATAAGAGCGTGATCATAAGAACCCATGGCATTCCTAAGCAGGATTTAGAATACTTAAAAAATAAGGGGGTCAAAATCACTGATGCGACTTGCCCGTATGTGATCAAACCTCAACAGATTGTGGAATCCATGAGTAAAGAAGGGTATCAAATCGTGCTTTTTGGGGATATTAACCACCCTGAAGTCAAGGGCGTGATAAGCTATGCCACTAACCAAGCTTTAGTCGTCAATTCGTTAGAAGAATTACAAGAAAAAAAGCTCCAACGAAAAGTGGCTTTAGTTTCTCAAACCACCAAACAAACCCCAAAACTCTTACAAATCGCTTCTTATTTGGTGGAAAGATGCACTGAAGTGCGTATTTTTAACACGATTTGCAACGCTACTTCCTACAACCAAAAAGCCGCTTTGGATTTGAGTAAGGAAGTGGATATTATGATAGTCGTGGGCGGTAAGACTTCTTCAAACACCAAACAGCTCTTAAGCATCGCCAAACAGCATTGCAAAGACAGCTACTTGGTAGAAGATGAAAACGAATTAGAGTTGGCGTGGTTTAAGGATAAGAAATTGTGCGGGATTACCGCTGGGGCTTCCACGCCGGATTGGATTATAGAAAATGTCAAGCAAAAAATCAGCACGATTTAACACATTTTGAAATTTTTCTTTAAAAAAACCGCTTGTTGTTAGTTTTTAAACGATTTTGTAAGCCAAAAAAGGGTACAATGCCCTTAAGGATTTTATATTTATTTTATAGTAAGGCAGTCAATGAGCAAGATAGCAGATGATCAGAACTTTAATGACGAGGAGGAAAACTTCGCAAAACTTTTAGAAAAAGAAGAAGAAGCCCTAGAAAAAGGCACTATCAAAGAAGGGTTAATCGTTTCCATCAATGAAGATGAGGGTTATGCCATGGTGAGCGTGGGCGGTAAGACAGAAGGCCGTTTGGCTTTGAGTGAGATCAAAGATGAAAAGGGGCAGTTGTTGTATCACAAAAATGACCCCATTAAGGTGCATGTCTCTGAAAGAGGCGAACGCCCTAGCGTTTCTTATAAAAAGGCTATTTCCCAACAAAAAATTCAAGATAAAATTGAAGAATTAGGCGAAAACTATGAAAACGCCATTATTGAAGGCAAGATTGTAGGCAAGAATAAAGGGGGTTATATCGTGGAGTCTCAAGGCGTGGAGTATTTCCTCTCCCGCTCGCACTCTTCTTTAAAGAATGACGCAAACCATATCGGCAAACGCATTAAAGCGTGCATCATTCGTGTGGATAAGGAAAACCATTCTATCAATATTTCTCGCAAACGATTCTTTGAAGTCAATGACAAACGACAGCTTGAAATTTCTAAAGAATTGTTAGAAGCTACAGAGCCGGTGTTAGGGGTTGTGCGCCAGATCACTCCTTTTGGCATTTTTGTAGAAGCTAAGGGGATTGAGGGCTTGGTTCATTATTCTGAAATCAGCCATAAAGGGCCAGTAAACCCTGAGAAATACTACAAAGAGGGCGATGAAGTCTATGTCAAAGCCATCGCTTATGATGAAGAAAAAAGACGCCTTTCACTCTCCATAAAAGCGACCATAGAAGACCCATGGGAAGAGATCCAAGACAAGCTAAAACCCGGATACGCCATTAAGGTGGTGGTGAGCAATATTGAACATTATGGGGTGTTTGTGGATATTGGTAATGATATTGAAGGCTTTTTGCATGTTTCTGAAATCTCTTGGGATAAAAACGTCAGCCACCCTAGCCATTACTTGAGCGTGGGGCAAGAGATTGATGTGAAGATCATTGACATTGATCCTAAAAACCGCCGCTTGAGGGTTTCTTTAAAACAACTCACTAACAGGCCTTTTGATGTTTTTGAATCCAAACACCAAGTAGGAGATATTATAGAGGGCAAGGTAGCGACTTTAACGGATTTTGGGGCGTTTTTGAATCTGGGTGGGGTGGATGGTTTGCTCCACAATCATGACGCTTTTTGGGATAAAGATAAAAAGTGCAAAGACCACTATAAAATTGGCGATGTGATCAAAGTGAAAATCCTTAAAATCAACAAAAAAGACAAAAAGATTTCTTTGAGCGCGAAACACTTGGTTACTTCCCCTACAGAAGAATTCGCTCAAAAGCATAAAACAGACAGCGTGATTCAAGGTAAAGTGGTGAGTATTAAGGATTTTGGCGTTTTCATTAATGCTGATGGCATTGATGTGCTGATCAAAAATGAAGATTTAAACCCCTTGAAAAAAGATGAAATCAAAATGGGGCAGGAAATCACATGCGTGGTGGTTGCGATTGAAAAATCTAACAACAAGGTGCGCGCTTCTGTGCATAGGTTAGAGCACAAAAAAGAAAAAGAAGAATTGCAAGCTTTTAACACGAGCGATGATAAAATGACTTTAGGGGATATTCTTAAAGAAAAACTCTAAAGAGTGATTTTAAAAACATGAGAATGGCATGAGATTTAAGAGTGTTGTTGCTTTTATTTCCCTAGCTGTCGCTCTTGGCGTTTTAGCCTATTTGTTTTTAAGCGTTAAAAAAGAAATGCCCGCCATTTCTCATGCAGATAAAAGTCTCTCTCAAACAGACGCAAAAAGCCATGACATCAACCTAGAAGAAAATAGCCCCACTGAAACCTCTCATAATGGAAAAGCCCCCCATAACGAAGAAGATCGCAATAACGCCCTTTCTCAAAACCTTGATGCGCAAGAATCTATCAATTACCCCGTTATAGAGCATCATTTTGAAATCCCTTTTGAAGAAAAAAAAAGGGAGTATTCAAAGCTTATCATTAAGGATTTAAAGGACTATCAATGGTGGTGTTTAAAAGAAATCCTCAAAAAAGAACGAATTGATTACGCTTACGATAGCACCAAAAACCAACCCAACCTCATCATCTATTTAGATGAAAACAAAAAAGAACGCTTGCTGGCTGATTTAGACTATTATAAAATACGCTATCATGCTGTTTTTTAAATTCAAAGGATAAAAATGTATCAAGTAGCCATTTGCGACCCCATCCATGCTAAAGGCATTCAAATTTTAGAAGCTCAAAAAGATATTATTTTGCATGATTATTCCAAATGCCCTAAAAAGGAGCTTTTAGAAAAACTCACTCCCATGGATGCGCTCATCACGCGCAGCATGACCCCTATCACAAGCGATTTTTTAAATCCCTTAACCCACTTAAAATCCATTGTGAGAGCGGGTGTGGGAGTGGATAATATTGATTTAGAAAGCTGCTCTCAAAAAGGGATTGTAGTGATGAATATCCCTACCGCTAACACGATTGCCGCTGTGGAATTGACCATGGCGCATTTGATCAATGCGGTGCGTTCATTCCCTTGCGCGAACGATCAAATCAAACACCAAAGGTTGTGGAAAAGAGAAGATTGGTATGGCACGGAATTGAAAAATAAAAAACTAGGCATCATTGGTTTTGGGAATATTGGCTCTAGGGTGGGTATTAGGGCTAAAGCCTTTGAAATGGAAGTTTTAGCCTATGATCCTTATATCCCCTCTTCAAAAGCCACTGATTTAGGGGTCATTTACACAAAAAACTTTGAAGACATTTTGCAGTGCGATATGATCACTATCCACACCCCTAAAAATAAAGAAACCATTAACATGATAGGCACTAAAGAAATTGAACGCATGAAAAAAGGGGTTATTTTAATCAATTGCGCTAGAGGGGGGCTTTATAATGAAGACGCTCTTTATGAAGCTTTAGAAACCAAAAAAGTGCGTTGGCTTGGCATTGATGTCTTTTCTAAAGAGCCTGGCATTCACAACAAGCTTTTAGACTTGCCCAATGTTTATGCGACCCCCCATATTGGCGCGAACACTTTAGAGTCCCAAGAAGAAATTTCCAAACAAGCCGCTCAAGGGGTTATGGAATCTTTAAGAGGTTCAAGCCATCCGCATGCTTTGAATTTACCCATGCAAGCTTTTGATGCAAGCGCGAAAGCCTACTTGAATTTAGCGCAAAAACTGGGTTATTTTTCCAGTCAAATCCATAAGGGCGTGTGCCAAAAAATTGAGATCAGTCTTTGTGGGGAGATCAACCAATTCAAAGACGCCCTTGTAGCCTTTATGTTAGTGGGGGTGTTAAAACCCGTTGTAGGGGATAAAATCAATTACATTAACGCCCCTTTTGTGGCCAAAGAAAGGGGCATTGAGATTAAGGTTAGCCTTAAAGAAAGCGCTTCGCCCTATAAAAACATGCTCTCTTTAACTTTAAATGCGGCTAATGGTGCGATCAGCGTGAGCGGCACGGTGTTTGAAGAAGATATTTTAAAACTCACTGAAATTGATGGATTCCATATTGATATAGAGCCAAAAGGTAAAATGCTTCTATTCAGGAATACAGATATTCCAGGCGTTATTGGGAGTGTGGGGAATGCGTTCGCTAGGCATGGCATCAACATCGCTGATTTCCGTTTGGGCCGCAACACGCAAAAAGAAGCTTTAGCGCTCATTATTGTAGATGAAGAAGTTTCTTTGGAAGTTTTAGAAGAGCTTAAAAACATTCCTGCATGCTTAAGCGTTCATTATGTGGTTATTTAAGGTAGTTGGATGCAAGATTTTTTAAAGCTTTTAAAAAAACATGGTGAATTAGAAATCATTGACACCCCCCTTGAAGTGGATTTAGAAATCGCTCATCTGGCCTATATAGAAGCGAAAAAACCTGATGGAGGCAAAGCCCTTTTATTCACGCAACCCATAAGAAAAGAGCATGACCAAGTCAAAACCTTTGACATGCCGGTTTTAATGAACGCTTTTGGTTCTTTCAAGCGCTTAGATCTTTTATTAAAAACCCCCATAGAAAGCCTGCAACAACGCATGCAAGCGTTCTTACACTTTAACGCTCCTAAAAATTTCACTGAGGGTTTGAAAGTCTTAAAAGATTTATGGGATTTAAGACACATTTTCCCTAAAAAAACCACTCGCCCTAAAGATCTCATCACCAAGCAAGACAAAGAAGTCAATTTGTGGGATCTACCCATTTTAAAAACTTGGGAAAAAGATGGCGGGGCTTTTATCACTATGGGGCAAGTCTATACCCAAAGCCTGGATCATAAAAAAAAGAATTTAGGCATGTACCGCTTGCAAGTTTATGATAAAAACCATTTAGGCTTGCACTGGCAAATCCATAAAGACTCCCAACTCTTTTTCCACGAATACGCTAAAGCTAAAGTCAAAATGCCCGTCAGTATCGCTATTGGTGGGGATTTGCTCTACACATGGTGCGCGACAGCCCCCTTACCTTATGGAGTTTATGAACTCATGCTCTATGGGTTTATAAGAGAGAAAAAAGCGCAAGTGATGCCATGCTTGAGCAATCCTTTGAGCGTGCCAAAAGATTGCGATATTGTGATAGAAGGGTTTGTGGATTGCGAAAAATTAGAGCTTGAAGGGCCTTTTGGGGATCACACTGGCTATTACACCCCTATTGAGCCTTACCCTGTTTTAGAAGTCAAAACCATTAGCTATAAAAAAGATTCCATTTACTTAGCCACTGTGGTGGGTAAGCCCCCTTTAGAAGACAAATACATGGGGTATTTGACTGAACGCTTGTTCTTGCCCTTTCTTCAAATGAACGCTCCCAATCTCATAGATTATTACATGCCAGAAAATGGGGTGTTTCATAATTTGATTTTAGCCCAAATACACACGCGCTATAACGCTCATGCCAAACAAGTCATGCATGCTTTTTGGGGTGTGGGGCAGATGAGCTTTGTCAAACATGCGATTTTTGTCAATGAAGACGCTCCCAACCTAAGAGATACCAACGCTATCATTGAGTATATATTGGAAAATTTTTCTAAAGAAAAAGTTCTTATTTCTCAAGGCATATGCGACGCATTAGATCATGCAAGCCCTGAATACGCTATGGGGGGGAAACTCGGTATTGATGCGACTTCTAAAAGCAATACCCCCCACCCCGCGCTTTTAAACGATAACGCTCTACTAGCGCTTTTACAAGATAAAATGCAAAATATCGTTCTTTTGAAGCAATGCTACCCGCACACCCGTAACCCCATTTGCGTCATTAGCGTGGAAAAGAAAGATAAAAGCGTCATTGAACTGGCTAAAAACTTGCTCGGTTTTGAAGAGTATTTACGCATTGTCATTTTTGTAGAGCATACCAGCAACGATTTAAACAACCCTTACATGCTGTTATGGCGCATCGTTAATAATATTGATGTGCAGCGCGACATTCTCATCTCTAAACATTGTTTTTTTATAGACGCTACCAATAAGGGCATTATGGACAAACATTTTAGAGAATGGCCCACAGAAACCAATTGCTCCATGGAAGTCATAGAGGATTTGAAAAAGAAAGGGCTTTTAAAAGATTTTGAAAAATTGAATCAAAAATTCCATCTCACGCATTCTTTCAGCACGAACAAAGAAGAGCTATAAAAAAGCCATAAAGAATAGCCATGATAGCCATGTTAGATTACCGCCAAAGAATTGATACCCTCATCGCAAAAATAGAAAAGGCTCGCACCGCCTATTCAAGGCACCACATTGTCAAAATCGTGGCTGTTTCAAAAAACGCTTCCCTAGAAGCTATCCAACATTACTACAACTGCTCTCAAAGAGCTTTTGGAGAAAATAAAGTTCAAGATTTAAAAACTAAAATGCACTCTTTAGAGCATTTACCCCTTGAATGGCACATGATAGGCTCTTTACAAGAAAATAAAATCAATGCGCTTTTGAGTTTAAAACCCGCCCTTTTGCATTCTTTAGACTCTTTAAAACTCGCTTTGAAAATAGAAAAGCGTTGCGAAATATTGGGCGTAACTTTAAACGCTCTTTTACAGGTTAATAGCGCGTATGAGGAAAGTAAAAGCGGGGTGGTGCCTGAAGAAACGCTAGAAATTTATTCTCAAATCAGTGAAACTTGCAAGCACCTCAAGCTTAAGGGGCTTATGTGTATAGGGGCGCACACCGATGATGAAACAAAAATTGAAAAATCCTTTATCACCACCAAAAAGCTTTTTGACCGATTAAAGAACGCGAGCGTTCTTTCAATGGGCATGAGTTGTGATTTTGAATTAGCGATTGCTTGTGGGGCGAATCTTTTAAGGATTGGCTCTTTTTTGTTCAAAGAGTAAGATGCTAGAAACTTATGCGCTTAAAAATGGGGCTGTTTTTATCTCTGATGCACATTTTTTGCCCAAAAGCCCTTATTTAATCCATACGCTTAAAGAACTTTTAAGCGCCAAACCCACACAAGTCTTTTTCATGGGCGATATTTTCCATGTGCTTGTGGGCTATTTACCCCTAGATAAAGAGCAGCAAAAAATCATTAATCTCATCAACGCTTTAAGCGAAATTTCACAAGTCTTTTATTTTGAAGGCAACCATGATTTTTCCATGCATTTTGTCCTCAACCCTAAAGTAGTTATTTTTGAGCGCCACAACCAACCCGTATTATTCCAATATGATAACAAACGCTTTTTGCTAGCCCATGGGGATTTATTCATTACTGAAGCGTATGAATTTTACATCACGCAGCTCACTTCCACTTGGGCGAGATTTTTTTTAACTTTTTTAAATTTATTAAGCTTTAAAACCTTATACCCCCTTTTTAAAAAACTCATTTATCAAAAACCCGTCCGCCTTTGGGAATTAGAGCCAAAAGAATTAAAAGCCTTTATTGAAAAGCGCCTAAAAGCCTATCAAAACTATATTAAAGATCTCAACATTGATAGCATTGACGGCATTATAGAGGGGCATTTTCATCTCAAAAGCGGTGTAAAAATCCCCTTGAATGCACCGATTTATTGCCCACTGCCTTCCTTTTATTACGAACAAAGCCTTTTTAAGGTATCATCAAGCGTTTTAGAACCATCTCAAAATAAGGACGCCTAAATCATGGCAGAAAAAACAGCTAACGATTTAAAACTAAGCGAGATAGAACTCGTGGATTTTCGTATTTATGGCATGCAAGAGGGCGTCCCTTATGAGGGGATTTATGGCATTAATGTGGCTAAAGTCCAAGAGATTATCCCCATGCCCACCCTTTTTGAATACCCCACGAATTTGGATTACATTATCGGCGTGTTTGATTTGCGCTCCACGATCATCCCGCTTATTGACTTGGCTAAATGGATAGGGATTGTCCCGGATAAAAGCAAGGAAAATGAAAAAATCGTCATTATCACGGAATTTAATAATGTCAAATTGGGTTTTTTAGTCCATTCGGCTAGGCGCATCAGGCGCATCAGTTGGAAAGATGTGGAGCCTGCATCCTTTAGTGCATCCAATAACATCAATAAAGAAAATATCACCGGTACCACGCGCATTGAAAACGATAAAACCCTGCTCATTTTGGATTTAGAAAGCATTTTAGACGATTTAAAGCTTAATGAAGACGCTAACAAAACAAAGGATTCTACCCCTAGAGAGCGTTTTGAGGGTGAAGTGTTGTTTTTAGACGATAGCAGAACGGCGAGGAAAACCTTAAAAAACCATTTAAGCAAATTGGGTTTTAATATCACTGAAGCCGTGGATGGGGAAGACGGGTTGAACAAATTAGAAATGTTGTTCAAAAAATATGGGGACGACTTGAGAAATCATTTAAAATTCATTATTTCAGATGTTGAAATGCCTAAAATGGATGGCTATCATTTTTTATTCAAGCTCCAAAAAGACCCTAGGTTTGCTTATATTCCTGTGATTTTTAATTCTTCTATTTGCGATAATTATAGCGCTGAAAGGGCTAAAGAAATGGGGGCTGTGGCGTATTTAGTCAAGTTTGACGCAGAAAAATTCACCGAAGAAATTTCTAAGATTTTAGACAAGAATGCGTAATTCTTTTCATAAAATTGTAAAATACTCTTATCTCAAACGCTAAAAAGGGGTTTTAAAATGGATGATTTGCAAGAAATAATGGAAGACTTCTTGATTGAAGCCTTTGAAATGAACGAGCAGTTGGATCAGGATTTAGTGGAATTAGAGCATAACCCTGAAGATTTGGACTTGCTCAATCGCATTTTTAGAGTGGCCCACACCATTAAAGGCTCTAGCTCGTTTTTGAATCTTAACATCCTCACGCACCTCACGCACAACATGGAAGATGTCTTGAATCGCGCCAGAAAGGGAGAAATCAAGATCACGCCTGATATTATGGATGTCGTGTTGCGCTCCATTGATTTGATGAAAACCTTGCTCGTAACGATTAGAGATACCGGCTCTGACACTAATAACGGCAAGGAAAACGAGATTGAAGAAGCGGTCAAACAGCTTCAAGCCATCACAAGCCAAAATTTAGAGAGCGCTAAAGAAAGGACTAAAGAAGCCCCAAAAGAAGAAAATAAAGAAGAAGCGAAAGAAGAGGTTAAAGAAAACAAGGCAAAAGCCCCTACTGCACAAAACCCCGCAAACGATAACCCCTTAGCCGATGAGCCGGATTTGGATTACGCTAACATGAGCGCTGAAGAAGTGGAAGCCGAAATTGAGCGGCTGCTGAACAAGCGCCAAGAGGCCGATAAAGAACGAAGAGCCCAAAAAAAACAAGCCAAACAAGAAGTTACCCCAACAAAAGAAATCCCCAAAACAGAAACCCCCAAAGCCCCTAAAACAGAAACTAAAGCTAAGGCTAAAGCCGATACTGAAGAAAATAAAGCCCCCTCTATTGGCGTGGAACAAACCGTTAGGGTGGATGTGCGCCGATTAGACCATTTGATGAATTTAATCGGTGAGCTTGTGCTAGGAAAAAATCGCTTGATCAGGATTTATAGCGATGTGGAAGAACGCTATGATGGGGAAAAGTTTTTAGAGGAATTAAATCAGGTGGTTTCTTCTATTTCAGCGGTAACAACAGACTTGCAACTTGCGGTGATGAAAACCAGGATGCAACCAGTGGGCAAGGTGTTCAACAAATTCCCTCGCATGGTAAGGGATTTGAGCCGGGAATTAGGCAAGAGCATTGAATTGATCATTGAAGGCGAAGAAACCGAATTAGACAAATCCATTGTAGAAGAGATTGGCGATCCGCTCATCCACATTATCCGCAACTCATGCGATCATGGGATTGAGCCTTTAGAAGAAAGAAGAAAGCTTAACAAGCCTGAAACCGGTAAAGTGCAATTGAGCGCGTATAATGAGGGTAACCACATTGTGATTAAAATCTCTGATGATGGCAAGGGGTTAGACCCTGTGATGCTTAAAGAAAAAGCGGTTGAAAAAGGGGTGATTAGCGAAAGAGACGCTGAAAGCATGAGCGATAGGGAAGCGTTTAACCTCATTTTCAAGCCAGGCTTTTCTACCGCAAAAGTCGTTTCCAATGTTTCAGGCAGAGGCGTGGGCATGGATGTGGTGAAAACCAATATTGAAAAGCTTAATGGGATCATTGAAATTGATTCAGAAGTGGGGGTAGGCACGACCCAAAAGCTTAAAATCCCTCTCACTTTGGCTATCATTCAAGCTTTACTCGTGGGCGTTCAAGAAGAATATTACGCTATCCCGCTTTCTTCAGTTTTAGAAACCGTGCGCATCAGCCAAGATGAAATCTACACCGTTGATGGCAAGAGCGTGTTGCGTTTGAGAGATGAGGTGCTTTCTTTGGTACGCCTTTCTGATATTTTTAAAGTGGATGCTATTTTAGAATCCAACTCTGATGTGTATGTGGTCATCATTGGCTTGGCTGATCAAAAAATTGGCGTGATCGTGGATTATTTGATCGGTCAAGAAGAAGTGGTCATTAAATCTTTGGGTTACTACCTCAAAAACACCAAAGGCATTGCTGGCGCTACGGTGAGAGGCGATGGGAAAATCACTCTTATTGTAGATGTGGGGGCGATGATGGATATGGCAAAAAGCATCAAAGTCAATATCACCAATTTGATGAACGAATCCGAAAGCACGAAGAGCAAAAATTCCCCTAGCGATTATATTGTCTTAGCGATTGATGACAGCAGCACGGACAGAGCGATTATCCGCAAATGTTTAAAACCATTAGGCATCACGCTTTTAGAAGCCACTAACGGGTTAGAGGGCTTAGAAATGCTTAAAAATGGCGACAAAATTCCGGACGCTATTTTAGTGGATATTGAGATGCCTAAAATGGATGGCTACACTTTCGCTTCTGAAGTGCGTAAATACAATAAATTCAAAAATCTCCCTCTAATCGCAGTAACCAGTCGGGTAACCAAAACCGATAGGATGCGTGGCGTTGAATCCGGCATGACTGAATACATCACCAAACCTTATAGCGGTGAGTATTTAGCTACCGTAGTGAAACGCAGTATTAAATTAGAAGGAGACCAGTCATGAGTAACCAATTAAAAGATTTATTTGAAAAACAAAAAGAAGCTAATGCAGGTTCTAAACAAGAAGACAATGAAGAAATTTTGCAATTCATCGGTTTTATTATTGGCGATGAAGAATACGCCATTCCTATTTTGAATATTTTAGAAATCGTCAAACCCATTGGCTACACACGAGTCCCTGAAACCCCAAACTATGTGCTTGGCGTGTTTAATTTAAGGGGTAATGTCTTCCCTTTGATCAGCTTGCGCTTGAAATTCGGATTGAAAGCCGAAAAACAAAATAAAGACACTCGTTACTTGGTGGTGCGACACAATGATCAGATCGCTGGGTTTTTCATAGATCGCCTAACCGAAGCCATTCGCATCAAACAAGCAGATATTGACCCTGTGCCAGAGACTTTGAGCGATAACAACAATCTAACCTATGGCATTGGGAAGCAAAACGACCGATTGGTTACCATTTTAAGAGTGGAAGAAATCCTAAAAAAAGACTTTTAAAACTTTTAGCTTAAGCCCCCTATCATGGGCTTTGAGAAAGACTTGTTCCATTAAAAAGCTTAAAGTCTCATGTTAGCGTTTGATTCAAAACAGAGTCTTTTTAATATTTTCTTTTAAAAACAGCATGAAACTTTTTTTAAACGGATTTCAAAAGAACTTCTTATTTTTAGTCTTTATTACTAACATTTTTTAATAAGTGGGGTTTTTTGCGTTGGAATTTATTGGATTATAACCCCCTCCTTTTAAAGATTTCCTATTTCAACACTTTTAAAAGCGCCTCATAATTAGGCTCTTCTAAAATGTTTTGAACGATTTCTTTATAGATGACCACTCCCTTATCATCAAGAACAAAAACGGATCGAGCGAGTAAGCCTTGCAAAGAGCCTTTGCCCAACAGCACGCCGTAATTTTCCCCAAAAGCCTTATACCTAAAATCGCTTAAAATTCTTAGATCTTTAATGCCTTCAGCGCCGCAAATTTGTCCTTGAGAAAAAGGTAAGTCCATAGAAATAACGCTAAAACTCACAGAAGGCAGTTTGCCGGCTTGCTCATTGAAGTGTTTGGCTTGGAGCAAACAAACCGATCCGGTTAAACTGGGGAGCGCGCTAACGACTTGAAAACGCACGCCTTGCTTCAACAGATTGACTTCTTGCAGATCGCCATTGACCAATTTCACATCAGGGGCTTTATCGCCCACTTTTAAGGGTTTCCCCTCTAATTGATACGTTTCTTCTTTAAAAGTAACTTTTTGCATGGTTAAATCCTTTCTAATGAATTGCTATATTGCGTTAGAATGATAGTCCATTAAGATTAACCATCAAAAAATTCAAAAGAGATTGGTTAAAAAAATCGTTTTAACTTTAAAAAATCCCCTTAAAATCCACAAAATTTGCATAACGATCCATTTTTAAGAAAAGATTTACCAAAAAGTATTAAAAAATGATTACAATACGGCTATCTAATCACAAGGAGAAAACATGTTTACATTACGAGAATTGCCTTTTGCTAAAGACAGCATGGGAGATTTTTTAAGCCCCGTAGCGTTTGATTTCCACCATGGGAAACACCATCAAACTTATGTGAATAATTTGAATAACTTAATCAAAGGCACGGAATTTGAGAAAAGTTCTTTGTTCGCTATTTTGACAAAATCTAGCGGAGGCGTGTTCAATAACGCCGCTCAAATTTACAACCACGATTTTTATTGGGATTGCCTAAGCCCCAAAGCGACTGCCTTAAGCGATGAGTTAAAAGGGGCTTTAGAAAAAGATTTTGGCTCATTGGAAAAATTTAAAGAAGACTTTATTAAGAGCGCGACCACTTTGTTTGGCTCTGGTTGGAATTGGGCGGCGTATAATTTAGACACTCAAAAAATTGAAATCATTCAAACCAGCAACGCTCAAACCCCAGTTACGGATAAAAAAGTGCCGCTTTTAGTGGTGGATGTGTGGGAGCATGCTTATTATATTGACCATAAAAACGCGCGTCCTGTGTATTTGGAAAAATTTTATGGGCATATCAATTGGCATTTTGTTTCTCAATGCTATGAATGGGCGAAAAAAGAAGGCTTAGGCTCAGTAGATTATTACATTAATGAGTTGGTGCATAAAAAAGCTTAAGCGTTACGGCTATTGTGGTTTAAGGATTTTTAAACCACGCTTCTTTTTTGAATGAAAGACACTCTGTTTAATCAATCTCTAAACAAACGCTTTTGTTTTGATGAGAAAGTCGCTCATGTTTTTGATGACATGCTAGAGCGCTCCATCCCTTATTATCATGAAATGTTGGATTTGGGGGCGTATTTTATCGCTCAAAATTTAAAAGAAAGCGCCAATCCTAAGCCCTTGATTTATGATTTAGGCTGTTCTACTGGGAACTTTTTTATCGCGCTCAACCAACAAATCCAACAAGAAATTGAGCTTGTAGGGATTGACAATTCCATGCCCATGCTCAAAAAAGCGCAAGAAAAATTAAAAGATTTTAACAATGCCCGTTTTGAATGCATGGATTTTTTAGAGGTTGAGTTTAAAGAAGCGAGCGCGTTTTCATTGCTTTTTGTGTTGCAATTTGTCCGCCCCATGCAAAGAGAGGTGTTGCTTAAAAAGATTTATAACAGCCTTGCGTTGAATGGGGTTTTATTGGTGGGCGAAAAGATCATGAGCGAAGATCGGATATTAGACAAGCAAATGATAGAACTATACTACCTTTATAAACAAAATCAAGGCTACAGCCACAATGAAATCGCTTTCAAAAGGGAAGCGTTAGAAAATGTGCTTGTGCCTTATAGCTTGAAAGAAAATGTCGCTCTTTTAGAAAGCGTGGGGTTTAAGCATGTGGAAGCGCTGTTTAAATGGGTGAATTTCACGCTGTTAGTTGCTAGAAAAACATGAGTTTTTTGAAATAATCTATAAACCTTAAGTTTTTTAAAAAATATCCACAGGATCCATGTTCACGCTGCAAGGGATACTAGGGGCGGATTTTAAAAACGCATGCACGCTTTTGACTAGACTTAAAGGGTCTTTGGAACGCAACAAAATAAGGTAGCGGTAAGAAGAGGCGATTTTTTCAATGGGGGCTTTGAAATTAGAGAGCGTTACGCCCTTTTCTAAACACAAAGAAAGGGTTTGGGAGGCTTTTAGGCTCAATTGTTGGGCTTTTTCTTCGTTTTTATGCTTAAATTCTAACAAACACAGCCTTGAAAAAGGCGGGTAGAGTTCGCACCTTTCTTGCAATTCGTATTGTAAAAAATCTTCATAATCCTCTAAGAAATTTTTTAATAGATCGGTTTCGGTGCTTTGAATGAACACTTGGCCAGAAATTTGCCTAGCGCTCCTCCCAGCGATTTGATAAAGTAACGACACGCCTTCTTCTAAAGCCCTGTAACTATTAGATTTAATGATATTGTCTATGCCTAAAACAACCGCTAAACTCACTTTAGCGTAATCATGCCCTTTGCTTATCATCTGCGTGCCGATTAAGATATTAGTTTTTTGAGCGTTGAAATCGTTTAAAATATTGTGGAGTTTTTTTGGCGTGCTGGTGTGATCTTTATCTAAAATCGCTATTTTAGCGCCTTTCAAAAGGCCTTCCAACTCGTTCAACACTTGCATGGTGCCTATCCTTTTACCCACTAAAACTTCGCTTTGACATGCGCTGCAAATTTTAGGGATAGGGCTTGAAAAATGGCAATAATGGCACATGAGTTTGTTGGTTTTTAAATGCAAACTCATATTCACGCTGCAAAAGGGGCATTGAACGCTTTTGTAACAATTTTGACACAGCAGGGTTTTGAAATTAGCCCTTGTAGGCACAAAAATAATGGCTTGCTCGTTTTTGTCTATGACTTGTTTTAGCGCTTCTAGGAGTTTGGGCGTGATAAAACGCTCCGTTTTTTCAAAAATAATGTTTTTTTGCGTAGGGGTGTAGCGACCCTTTAAGCGCACTAAAGCCTTGTCTTTAAAGCGTTTGTAACTATTCAAACTTGGCGTAGCAGAGCCTAAAATGACTTGAATGGGGAATTTATGGGATAAATACAAGCATAAATCCCTAGCGTTATACGTGGGGCTTTGCTGAGATTTGTAAGAAAAGTCATGCTCTTCATCTACAACAATCAAACCCAACTCCTTAAGGGGTAAGAATAACGCACTTCGTGTGCCTACCACTAATTTGATTTCTTGCGAATAAAGCTTTTCTAAAAATTGTTTTTTTTGGGTTTGAGAGAGTTTGCTATGCCACAGGCCTAAATTTTCTTTAAAAACCCTTTTAAGGCGTTGTTGCATTTGAGGGGTGAGGGCGATTTCTGGCACTAACAACAGAGCGCTTTTTTTTTGCTCTAAAGTTTGAGCGATTGCATGCATATAAATCTCGGTTTTCCCGCTACCCGTATCGCCAAAGAGCAAGCTTGCTGAATGTTTTTGCAATTCTTTTAAAGCGTTGGTTTGCGTTTGGCTTAATATATTAAGAACAGGCTCAATTTTTTCTAACCCCACTAGATCACATTCTTTAAAAGGGGTGAAAAGGCTTAAGACTGAAGAAAGATTAGCCGAGTAATATTGAGCGATAAAAATAGCGAGCTCTATTTGAAAGGGGAGTAAAAAATAAGGGGTTTTTTCTAGCTCTAGGCATTCAAAAGAGGGTTTTGAAACTTCTTCAAGAACGACGCCCAAAAGCGTTTTATTCCTTAAAGGGATATTGACTAACGCTCCTTTTTGGTGTTGCTCTTTAGAAAAGTAGGTTAAAGGGGGGGTTTTATTTTTTAAAGGAGCGATCAAGTGATAGAACATGATGAGATTTTTTCTAAAAGCTTTTGGAGTTCATTATGCAAATACTCGTTTTGACAACTTTCATGCAAATAGTCCTTTAAAAGCTCTAAGGCGTTTAATTCTTGGTTATGGAAACGCTCCTTTAGAGTGCGTTTCATCTCATCGCTAAAGGTGTTATTGAGAGAGATTTTATAGCGTTTTCCTAAATAAGTGATTTCTAAGCTATCGTTTTCTAAAGACATGTTTTTAATGGTTTATGACAATAAATCAGAGATTTTGTCATAAAGACCTTGAATGCCCTTATCTTTAGCGCTCAATTCATCGTATAAAATAGCGATTTGAATGTCTTTTTCTTCATTTTGCGCATTCAGCGTGGTGTTTGCTTGGCGTAAAGCGTTCAACTCTTCTTCTTGTTTTTGGATTTTTTCAATCAATTCATCGATTTTAGCGCCCAATTGGTTTAACAAACTTAAAGATTGCATAGTAAGCCTTTCATGGTTTTTAAAAGTTATTATATCAAAGCTATTGGATTATAGCAAAATACCCCTATCCCCTTAAGGTAATGGCTTTTACTATAAAATAAAGTAACTAAAACCCCATGTTTTAAAACCATTCTTATGGCGGTATTTGGTATTTTTGATTACCATAAAGCAACAAGATAGAGAGCTTTACTTAGGAATGATAAATGCAAAAAAATATATTAAAAATGACGCTGTTGTTGGTTTTCCTCTTTTTGAGAAACGCTGTTGGTTTAGAGGACAAAAAAGCGACTACCCAGCCTGAGAGCGTTCAAAATACGCCTAAAAATTTACCCCCTATCCAATTAAGGCTCAATCAAGTCCATGAAGAACTTATAGAAATATTAGAAAATATGGGGAAAGGCACGCAGTATGAGTTCCCTAAAATCAAAGAAATCCTAGAGCAAAGCGAAGAAGAATGGCTCAAAGTCGCCCATGAAGAATGCGTGGCGTTGGTTATGCTAATAAGCCCCAAGGCTTCTATTGAAAATAGCCCCATTTATAAGAATTGCTATGAAGCTTATGTGAAGCAAAGAATCCATGATTTATATGATTTTTATATAGAAAGCAAAAAGGTGAAAAGAAAAATCAAAAAAGCCCATAAGCAAGAGACTGCTATTAACCAATCCCAGCCCTTAACAAAAGAGCCGCCTAAAAACGAGAATAAAAAAAGCTTAGTCAAACCTAGCTTAAAAGATGCAAGTATCCCTAAAGGGTATTATTTGCAAATTGGGGCTTTTTTGAACGCGCCCAGTAAGGATTTTTTGCAAACGCTCAAAACTTTCCCTTACCAAATAAAGAAAAAAGACTCTCTCACGCATTATTTTATTGGCCCTTATAAAACGAAAGAAGAAGCCCTAAAACAGCTTGAAAATGCAACTAAAAGCTTTAAAAATAAGCCCGTGTTGGTGGAAAAGTAATTTTTACTTAGTTTGATTGAATCTTATAAAGCCACATGGCTATCAGCGCGACAAACAAACTCGCGCCCAAAAACGCATAGCTTATCATTTTATAAAGGGGGATAAAATTTTTTTGAATTTCTTCTTCTGCAATAATGATTTTAGAAACCCCTAAGCGGTTAGTTGGGGCGCTGTCTGTGAGGTAAAAGCCCTGTTTTTTAAGCGCAAAATAAGGGGTTTTGATCAAGGCTTCCTTTTTAAAAGAGGCCACAAACGCCCCAATATTAGAAAACTTGACTTTATTGTGTGCATCCAATAAGACAAAAGGGGTGTTTTTGAATCGTTCTTCTAAGATTTTTAAAGGCTCTAAAGAAGAGGTATTATTTAATTCTAAAAGGCTTTTAGCGATCGCATCAGCGGTGTATTGCATGCGTATTTGGGTGTTTTCTAAAAGGTTATTTTTCGCATAAAAGAAAAATAACGCTAACAAAACCCCCACTAAAAGCAAGGTAGAAAGGGTATAAAGGATTAAAAAACGCTTTTTAAAAGAATGGGGCATGACAAACCTTTTTGTTGGTAGCGGGTTGGATAACACAGCTTTTTACTATTGAATTAAAAACGCTCAAAAATAGCCCTTTTTTTCTACCATATTTATTTAATTTTATTGTAAATTTTTGAAAAATTGTTATAATTCCCATACTTTTATTGGCAAATTAATTAAGAAAGGAGTTTAGAACATGTTTGATGTATGGATAGATATGATAATTTGTATTTTCTACTTGCTCTTTTTTACGACTCCTTACATTGTAGGCGATATTTTGCAATTGAAATTCATCCGTCAAAAGCTCTGCGAAAAGCCCGTTTTACTCCCACAAAAGGATTATGAGAAAGCGGGAAATTATGCCATTAGGAAAATGCAATTATCCATTATTTCTCAAATTTTAGACGGGATCATCTTTGCTGGTTGGATCTTTTTTGGTTTGACGCATTTAGAAGATTTGATGCATTATTTAAACCTTTCTGAAACGCTAGGTTACTTGGTGTTTGCCTTGTTGTTTTTAGCGATTCAAAGCGTTTTATCCTTACCCATTAGCTACTACACCACCATGCATTTGGATAAGGAATTTGGCTTTTCTAAGGTGAGCTTATCGTTGTTTTTTAAGGATTTTTTCAAAGGGTTATTGCTCACTTTAGGCGTGGGGTTGTTGTTGATTTACACCCTCATTATGATCATTGAACATGTGGAACATTGGGAGATTAGCTCGTTTTTTGTCGTGTTTGTTTTTATGATATTAGCTAATCTTTTTTACCCTAAAATCGCTCAGCTTTTCAACCAATTCACCCCCTTGAATAACCGGGATTTGGAGAGTCAAATTGAGAGCATGATGGATAAGGTGGGTTTTAAATCTCAAGGTATCTTTGTGATGGACGCTAGCAAGAGGGATGGGCGTTTGAACGCGTATTTTGGGGGCTTGGGTAAAAACAAGCGGGTGGTGTTGTTTGACACTTTGATCTCTAAAGTTGGGACAGAAGGGCTTTTAGCCATTTTAGGGCATGAATTAGGGCATTTTAAAAATAAGGATTTGTTGAAAAGTTTAGGGATTATGGGGGGCTTGCTCGCTCTTGTTTTTGCTTTGATCGCTCATTTGCCATCGTTGGTTTTTGAAGGCTTCAATGTCTCGCAAACGCCAGCGAGTTTGATTGCGATTTTACTCTTGTTTTTGCCGGTGTTTTCCTTTTACGCCATGCCTTTGATCGGGTTTTTTAGCCGCAAGAATGAATACAATGCGGACAAGTTTGGGGCGAGTTTAAGCTCTAAAGAGACTTTAGCCAAAGCGTTAGTGTCCATTGTGAGCGAGAACAAAGCGTTCCCCTATTCGCACCCTTTTTATGTTTTCTTGCATTTCACGCACCCGCCGCTATTAGAGCGTTTGAAAGCTTTGGATTATGAAATTGAATGACCCTTTCGCAAGCCCTAAACAAAGCCAAAAAAGGATTATCGCCAAAAGGTTTTAGGGGTGGCTTAGAGTCTGAAATTTTATTAGGCTTTGTCTTGCAAAAAGAGAGGGTTTTTTTGCACACGCATGCTTATTTAGAGTTAAACCACAAGGAAGAAACGCACTTTTTTGAATTGGTAGAAAAGCGCTTGAATGACTGCCCCATAGAGTATTTATTAGAAAGCTGTGATTTTTATGGGCGTTCTTTTTTTGTGAATGAGCATGTTTTAATCCCACGGCCTGAAACGGAGATTTTAGTCCAAAAAGCCCTTGATATTATTTCTCAATACCATTTAAAAGAGATAGGCGAAATAGGCATAGGGAGCGGATGCGTGTCTGTTAGCTTGGCATTAGAAAACCCTAAACTTTCCATTCATGCGAGCGATATTTCACCAAAAGCTTTAGAAGTGGCGTCCAAAAACATTGAACGCTTTTGTCTAAAAGAGCGTGTTTTTTTAAAACAAACGCGCCTTTGGGATCGCATGCCAACGATAGAAATGCTTGTCTCTAACCCGCCCTATATCGCTAGAAATTATCCTTTGGAAAAATCCGTTCTCAAAGAACCGCACGAAGCCCTTTTTGGGGGGGTTAAAGGCGATGAAATCTTAAAAGAAATCATTTTTTTAGCCGCTGGATTAAAAATCCCTTTTTTGGCTTGTGAAATGGGGTATGACCAATTAAAAAGCTTGAAAGAATGCTTGGAGTTTTGCGGTTATGATGCAGAGTTTTACAAGGATTTGAGCGGCTTTGATAGAGGGTTTGTGGGCGTTTTAAAAAGTTTTTTAAGATAAGGTTAAAACTTAATTACCCTTTTAGTGTTACAATAAAAACACTTAAAACAATAAAGGAATGCCGATCATGTATGTTGAAAAAATCCTCCAATCTTTACAGAAAAAATACCCTTATCAAAAAGAGTTCCATCAAGCCGTCCATGAAGCTATCACTTCTTTAAAACCCCTTTTAGACAGCGATAAAAGCTATGAAAAGCATGCCATTTTAGAGCGTTTGATTGAGCCTGAAAGGGAGATTTTTTTTAGGGTGTGTTGGCAAGATGATAACCATCAAATCCAAGTCAATCGAGGGTGTAGGGTTGAATTCAATTCGGCTATTGGCCCTTATAAGGGGGGTTTGAGATTCCACCCTAGCGTGAATGAAAGCGTGATCAAGTTTTTAGGCTTTGAGCAAGTGTTGAAAAATTCGCTCACCACTTTGGCTATGGGGGGTGCTAAGGGGGGGAGCGATTTTGACCCTAAAGGGAAGAGCGAGCATGAAATCATGCGTTTTTGCCAAGCGTTCATGAATGAATTATACCGCCACATTGGAGCCACGACTGATGTGCCAGCTGGGGATATTGGAGTGGGCGAAAGAGAGATTGGCTATCTGTTTGGGCAATACAAAAAATTAGTCAATCGTTTTGAGGGCGTATTGACCGGTAAAGGACTCACTTATGGGGGGAGCTTGTGCAGAAAAGAAGCTACCGGTTATGGGTGCGTGTATTTTGCTGAAGAAATGTTGCAAGAAAGGAACAGCTCGTTAGAGGGTAAGGTTTGCAGCGTTTCTGGGAGCGGTAATGTCGCTATTTATACCATTGAAAAATTGCTTCAAATAGGGGCTAAACCGGTAACGGCAAGCGATTCTAATGGCATGATTTATGATAAAGACGGCATTGATTTAGAGCTTTTGAAAGAGATTAAAGAAATCCGTCGTGGGAGGATCAAAGAATACGCTTTAGAAAAAAAGAACGCGAAATACACCCCAACAGAAAATTACCCCAAAGGGGGGAATGCTGTATGGCATGTGCCTTGTTTTGCGGCTTTCCCTAGCGCGACTGAGAATGAATTGAGCGTTTTAGACGCTAAAACCCTCCTTTCTAATGGGTGTAAATGCGTGGCTGAAGGAGCGAACATGCCCTCAAGCAATGAAGCGGTTGAATTGTTTTTGCAGGCTAAGATTTCTTATGGTTTAGGCAAGGCGGCTAATGCTGGGGGGGTGAGCGTGAGCGGCTTGGAAATGGCGCAAAACGCGAGCATGCACCCTTGGAGTTTTGAAGTGGTGGATGCGAAATTACACCACATCATGAAAGAAATTTATAAGAATGTCTCTCAAACCGCTAAAGAGTTTAAAGACCCTACTAATTTTGTTTTAGGGGCCAATATCGCTGGTTTTAGAAAAGTGGCGTCTGCGATGATAGCGCAAGGGGTTTGATTACCCCCCAATTTTACAAACCCAATTTTTTAACCAACTTTCTCATTGCACGCAACAAGGGTAAGGATTTTTGATAAGCTTTGCGATAGATTTTAAAAGTGGTGTTTTGAGAGAGTTCCAATAAAGGCGAGGCGTTTTGTAAAAGCCGGTCATAATTGGCTCTCAAATCATCATAATTAACCCTCA
>NZ_MVVH01000010.1:0-56628 GCF_003636935.1 Helicobacter pylori | reverse complement strand
GAGGTTGAAATTAGGGACTTCATTTTCGCCGGTGTAAAACACTCGTTTAGTGTTTTTGTAGGATAGGATTTTTCTGGCTCTTTCAAGGGGGTTACCCAAAACGATGTCTGCGGGTTTTTTAGGGTTTCGGTGTAAAGTGATTGTGTAATGCTGGCTTAAAATGAAATATAAAATAAATTTTTTTCTAAACCCTTTGCTTTCTCTTTTATCCAAAGGCCACCAATTGGCTAGGGCTATATTTAATGGGGGCTTATGGGTTGTCTCTTCTATTTGGGTGCTGTCTATATAAGCGTCTAATAGGGGCTGAAACATGGCTATCCTTTTAAAGGAATTTTACAAAAAAATTTTTTTAAATCAAAGGCTTGATTAGGGCTAAATTAGGCTCATTGATGCAATGCGTGGCGTGCTGTTTTAAAATTTCTTTAGCGTTGAAAGCGATTTTGATATGGGCATGTTTGAACATGCTCAAGTCATTCGCTCCATCGCCCACCACTAAAGTGCGATCTTTACTGATATTCAATAAGCGTTGCAAGGCGAGGAGCATTTCGCCCTTAGAGTGTGAAAACATCATATGCCCGGTAACCAAGCCGTTTAAGGTATCATTTTCCACGATTAGCGTGTTACTGAAAGCCGCGTCTAAATGCAATAAATCCCTGTAATGATTGGTCGCTAGATCAAAGCCCCCACTAAAGCAAACCACTTTGTAATTTTTCTCTTTTAAGGCGTTAATGAGTTCAAACGCCCCCTTAAATAAAGGCAGACTTTCACAAACTTCTTTGGCTAGTTTTAAGGGCATGTTTTTGAGTTTAGAAACCCTTAAAATAAGACTTTTATGAAAATCTGTCTCGCCATTCATAGCTTGCGAAGTGATTGTTTTCACTTCATCAAACACCCCCCACGCCCTCGCTAAAGACTCAATCGTCTCAGCATTGACTAGCGTGGAGTCAAAATCAAAGACGGCTAGTTTTTGCACCCAATACCCTAAAATTAAGATTTCCTGCTTTTAGCGATCCCTTTGACATACTGATCAGCCAAATACAAGCCATGGTTTTCATTACCAATCAACTCAATTTTATCCAAAATATCCTTGAAAAGCACTTCTTCTTCATGCTGTTCAGCCACATACCATTGCAAGAAATTGAAAGTCGCATGATCTTTGTTTTTTATGGCGTGATCGACGATATTATTAATAGACTCGCTGATGTGTTGCTCATGTTCATAGGCTTTTTGGAAAATTTGGGTCAAACTTTCAAACTTATGCTCAGGGGCGCTGATGCTAGTCAATTGCACAGGCACATTGTTTTCATTCAAGAAAACGATAAGCTTTTTGGCATGCTCATATTCTTCAGCTGCATGATCAAACAAGAAAAGCCCCGCACCATCTAAGCTATGGGTATAGCACCAAGAACTCATGCTCATATACAAGTTGGAAGAGTTCATTTCCTTATTCACTTGTTCGTTTAGCAACTTAATGATGTCTTTTGATAACATAGTATCTCCTTTGTGTTGGTTTAAGTTGTCCCATAATTATAGCATAAATGATAATGAAAAAGTAAACAAGAGTATGAAAATTTTTAAAAACTTGCAAAAAATGAGAAAGAACGCCAGCTAATGGCTTGATAAAGCTTAGATTTTATCATAAAAATCACTTTAATGAGAATTATGTCAAAAAAAGGGGGTTGGTATCAATAGGGGGGATTAAAAGGGATATTTTTATATAATATATAAAAAGCATTCTTCAATCTAGAAATGCTACAATGTTTATCTTTAAAATGAAAGGCAATTTAACCATGGACTTTTTAGAAAAAGTATTAGACAATCAAATTACTGAAAGTAAAGAATTAGTGAAGCTTTATGATTATGATTTATACACGCTAGGGGAAGCAGCGGATCGCATGCGCCAGAACATGCACCAAAAAATCGTGTATTTTAATGTCAATAGGCATTTAAACCCTAGCAATATTTGTGCGGACGCTTGCAAATTTTGCGCTTTCTCAGCCCACAGAAAAAACCCCAACCCTTATGAAATGAGCTTAGAAGAAATCCTAGAAAAGGTTAAAAACTCCTACAATAAAGGGATTAAAGAAGTCCATATCGTGAGCGCGCATAACCCTAATTACTCCTATGAATGGTATTTAAAGGTGTTTGAAACCATCAAACAAGAAATGCCTAACTTGCACTTAAAAGCCATGACCGCCGCAGAAGTGCATTTTTTAAGTGTTAAATTCAACAAACCTTTTGAATTGGTGCTAGAAGACATGCTCAAAGCTGGGGTGGATTCCATGCCAGGTGGGGGGGCGGAGATTTTTGATGAAGAAGTTAGGCGTAAAATCTGTAGTGGTAAGGTGGGATCTTCTCGGTGGTTAGAAATCCATGCTTACTGGCACAAATTAGGCAAAATGAGTAACGCTACCATGCTTTTTGGGCATATTGAAGATAAAATCCATCGCATCGATCACATGCTAAGAATCAAAAAAATCCAAAGCCCTAAAACTAAAGTAGAAAATAAAGAAGGGGGTTTTAACGCTTTTATCCCCTTATTGTATCAAAAAGAAAACAATTATTTGAAAGTGGAAAAATCCCCTAGCGCAATAGAAATCTTAAAAACCATCGCCATATCCCGCATTCTTTTAAACAATATCCCCCACATTAAAGCTTATTGGGCGACTTTGGGCTTGAATTTGGCTTTAGTGGCTCAAGAATTTGGCGCTAACGATTTAGACGGCACGATAGAAATAGAGAGCATTCAAAGCGCGGCCGGTGCGAAGAGCCGGCATGGTTTAGAAAAAGAAGATTTGATATTTAAAATCAAGGATTCTGGTTTTGTTGCGGTAGAAAGGGATAGTTTGTATAATTTTATACAGAAATTTTAATAATTTTTAGCGTTTTTAAGAATGATCAGTTATAATAATGCTACTAACAACACTCAAGCTAAAATCTATTAAGGAAATCAGTATTAAAAAATTTATTCTATCTTCTCTTGTTTTCGCATGTATGAATACCAGCGTTGAAGCTTTAGAGGACAACGGCTCTAAACCAAACGATTTGACTCCTCCAAAAGAAGCCGAAGCTCAAAAAAATGAAGCTCAAAAAGAAATCTCCCAATCCAATCAAACGCCTAAAGAAATGAAAGTCAAGTCCATTTCTTATGTTGGGCTTTCTTACATGTCTGACATGCTCGCTAATGAGATTGTAAAGATTCGTGTGGGCGATATTGTGGATTCTAAAAAAATAGACACCGCCGTTTTAGCTTTGTTCAATCAAGGGTATTTTAAAGACGTTTATGCCACTTTTGAAGGCGGTATACTAGAGTTTCATTTTGATGAAAAAGCCAGGATTGCCGGGGTAGAAATCAAAGGTTATGGGACTGAAAAGGAAAAAGACGGCTTAAAATCCCAAATGGGGATCAAAAAGGGCGACACCTTTGATGAGCAAAAATTAGAGCATGCTAAAACGGCTTTAAAAACGGCTTTAGAGGGGCAGGGCTATTATGGGAGCGTGGTGGAGGTGCGCACAGAAAAGGTCAGTGAGGGCGCGTTATTGATCGTGTTTGATGTGAATAGGGGGGATAGTATTTATATCAAACAATCCGTTTATGAGGGAAGCGCGAAATTAAAACGCCGCATGATTGAATCTTTGAGCGCGAACAAGCAAAGAGATTTCATGGGCTGGATGTGGGGCTTGAATGATGGGAAATTGCGTTTAGATCAATTAGAATACGATTCTATGCGTATCCAAGATGTGTATATGCGTAGGGGTTATTTGGACGCTCATATTTCTTCGCCTTTTTTGAAAACGGATTTTTCTACTCATGACGCTAAGCTTCATTATAAAGTCAAAGAGGGGATCCAATACAGGATTTCAGACATTTTAATAGAGATTGACAACCCGGTAGTCCCCTTAAAAACATTAGAAAAAGCCCTTAAAGTTAAAAGAAAAGATGTTTTTAATATTGAGCATTTGAGAGCGGATGCGCAAATCCTAAAAACCGAAATCGCTGATAAAGGTTATGCGTTTGCGGTGGTGAAGCCAGACTTGGATAAGGATGAAAAAAACGGGCTTGTGAAAGTCATTTATCGTATTGAAGTGGGCGATATGGTGCATATCAATGATGTCATCATTTCAGGGAATCAGCGCACGAGCGATAGGATCATTAGAAGGGAATTGTTACTAGGGCCTAAGGATAAATACAACTTGACCAAACTGAGAAATTCCGAAAATTCTTTAAGGCGTTTAGGGTTCTTCTCTAAAGTCAAAATTGAAGAAAAAAGGGTGAATAGCTCGCTTATGGATTTATTAGTGAGCGTGGAAGAGGGGCGCACTGGGCAGTTGCAATTTGGGTTAGGCTATGGCTCTTATGGAGGGCTTATGCTTAATGGGAGCGTGAGCGAAAGAAACCTTTTTGGGACCGGCCAAAGCATGAGCTTGTATGCTAACATCGCTACAGGGGGGGGCAGATCTTATCCGGGCATGCCAAAAGGAGCGGGGCGTATGTTTGCCGGGAATTTGAGCTTGAGCAATCCAAGGATTTTTGACAGCTGGTATAGCTCTACGATCAATCTTTATGCGGATTACAGGATAAGCTACCAATACATCCAACAAGGCGGGGGCTTTGGGGTGAATGTTGGGCGCATGCTGGGTAACAGAACCCATGTGAGCTTAGGGTATAACTTGAACGTTACCAAACTCCTTGGTTTCAGCAGCCCTCTATACAACCGCTATTATTCCTCTGTTAATGAAGTGGTTTCTCCAAGGCAATGTTCTACCCCCGCATCGGTGATTATCAACCGCTTATCAGGCGGTAAAACCCCCTTACAACCTGAAAGCTGTTCTAGCCCTGGAGCGATCACCACTTCACCAGAAATAAAAGGTATTTGGGATAGGGATTACCACACGCCTATTACTAGCTCTTTCACCCTTGATGTGAGCTATGACAACACCGATGATTATTATTTCCCTAGAAATGGGGTTATCTTTAGCTCCTATGCAACGATGTCTGGCTTGCCAAGCTCTGGCACGCTCAATTCGTGGAACGGGTTAGGCGGGAATGTCCGTAACACCAAAGTCTATGGTAAATTCGCCGCTTACCACCATTTGCAAAAATATTTATTGATAGATTTGATCGCTCGCTTTAAAACGCAAGGAGGTTATATCTTTAGGTATAACACCGATGATTACTTGCCCTTGAACTCCACTTTCTACATGGGGGGCGTAACCACGGTGAGAGGCTTTAGAAACGGCTCAGTTACGCCTAAAGATGAGTTTGGCTTGTGGCTTGGAGGCGATGGGATTTTCACCGCTTCTACTGAATTGAGCTATGGGGTGTTAAAAGCGGCTAAAATGCGTTTAGCATGGTTTTTTGACTTTGGTTTCTTAACCTTTAAAACCCCAACTAGGGGGAGTTTCTTCTATAACGCTCCCGTCACGACGGCGAATTTTAAAGATTATGGCGTTATAGGGGCTGGATTTGAAAGAGCGACTTGGAGGGCTTCTACAGGCTTGCAGATTGAATGGATTTCGCCCATGGGGCCTTTGGTGTTGATTTTCCCTATAGCGTTTTTCAACCAATGGGGCGATGGCAATGGCAAGAAATGTAAAGGGCTATGCTTTAACCCTAACATGGACGATTACACACAACACTTTGAATTTTCTATGGGAACAAGGTTTTAAAATGCGCACCAACAGAGAAGAAATTTTAGACTTAATGAAAAACGCGCCCTTGAAAGAATTGGGGCAAAGGGCTTTGAGAGTGAAGCAACGCTTGCACCCTGAAAACTTGACGACTTTTATTGTGGATAGGAATATCAATTACACCAATATTTGTTTTGTGGATTGCAAGTTCTGCGCGTTCAAACGCACCTTAAAAGAAAAAGACGCTTATGTGTTGAGCTATGAAGAAATTGATCAAAAGATTGAAGAATTGCTCGCTATTGGCGGCACGCAGATCCTTTTTCAAGGGGGGGTGCACCCGCAGCTAAAGATTGATTATTATGAGAATCTAGTCAGCCATATCGCTCAAAAATTCCCCACCATTACCATTCATGGTTTTAGCGCGGTTGAAATTGATTACATTTCTAAAATCTCTAAATTGTCTTTAAAAGAAGTTTTAGAAAGGTTGAAAAACGCCGGTTTAAGCTCCATTCCAGGAGCGGGAGCAGAAATACTAAGCGATAGGGTGCGCGATGTGATCGCTCCTAAAAAATTGAGCAGTGATCGGTGGATTGAAGTGCATAAAATGGCGCATCTTTGCGGGATTAAAAGCACGGCTACCATGATGTTTGGGAGCGTGGATAATGAAGAAGACGTGGTGGAGCATTTACAAAGAGTGCGCGATTTGCAAGACGAAACCGGTGGCTTTAGGGCTTTTATTTTATGGAGCTTTCAGCCCAACAACACCCCTTTAAAAGAAGAAATCCCTAGCATTAAAAAAGCGAGTTCCAATCGGTATTTACGCTATTTGGCATGCAGTAGGATTTTTTTAGATAACATTCAAAACATACAAAGCTCATGGGTTACTCAAGGCTCTATGATAGGGCAGTTAGCCTTATTGTTTGGAGCGAATGATTTAGGGAGCGTGATGATGGAAGAAAATGTAGTGAAAGCGGCCGGGACGAGTTTTTGCATGAATGAAGCGGAAATGATAGAGCTTATTGAAGACATTGGGAGCGTGGCGGCTAAACGAAACACCGCTTATGAAATCTTAAAGCGTTATCCGGCTAAAGCAAAGGTATAAACAGCATGAAAAAAATTTTAATCATTTTATTATTAGGAGTTTTTATGGGGTTACAAGCGAGCGCTTTGACACACCAAGAAATCAATCAAGCTAAAGTCCCTGTGATTTATGAAGAAAACCATTTGTTGCCCATGGGGTTTATCCATTTAGCTTTTAGAGGGGGTGGGAGTTTAAGCGATAAAGATCAGTTAGGTTTGGCGAAACTATTCGCACAAGTTTTAAACGAAGGCACTAAAGAGCTTGGTGCGGTGGGATTTGCGCAACTTTTAGAGCAAAAAGCGATCAGTTTGAATGTGGATACCAGCACAGAAGATTTGCAAATCACTTTAGAATTTTTAAAAGAATACGAAGATGAAGCCATAACGCGTTTAAAAGAGCTTTTAAAATCCCCTAATTTCACGCAAAACGCTTTAGAAAAAGTCAGAACGAGAATGTTAGCCGCACTTTTACAAAAAGAAAGCGATTTTGATTATCTAGCTAAACTGACTTTAAAACAAGAACTTTTTGCTAACACCCCTTTAGCTAACGCTTCTTTAGGCACTAAAGAGAGTCTCCAAAAAATCAAGCTAGACGATTTGAAACAGCAATTTGCTAAGGTCTTTGAACTCAATAAGCTCGTGGTGGTGCTTGGGGGCGATTTGAAAATCGATCAAACCCTTAAGCGTTTGAATAACGCCCTTAATTTCTTGCCGCAAGGTAAAGCGTATAATGAGCCTTATTTTGAAGCGAGTAATCAAAAGAGCGAAAAAATCCTTTATAAAGACACTGAACAGGCTTTCGTGTATTTTGGCGCGCCCTTTAAAATCAAGGATTTAAAACAGGATTTAGCGAAATCTAAAGTGATGATGTTTGTGCTTGGTGGGGGGTTTGGCTCTCGTTTAATGGAAAAAATCAGGGTTCAAGAGGGCTTAGCTTATAGCGTGTATATCCGTTCTAATTTTTCTAAAGTGGCGCATTTTGCGAGCGGGTATTTGCAAACCAAGCTCAGCACTCAAGCTAAAAGCGTTGCCTTGGTTAAAAAAATCGTTAAAGAATTTATAGAAAAAGGCATGACGCAACAAGAATTAGACGACGCTAAAAAGTTTTTACTAGGCTCTGAGCCTTTAAGGAATGAAACGATCTCTAGCCGCTTGAACACCACTTACAATTATTTTTATTTAGGTTTGCCTTTAGATTTCAACCAAACGCTACTCAATCAAATCCAAAAAATGAGTTTGAAAGAGATCAATGATTTCATTAAAGCCCACACCGAAATCAACGACTTGACTTTTGCTATTGTGAGCAATAAAAAGAGTAAGGACAAATAATGCCATTTGAAGCTGTAATCGGGCTAGAAGTCCATGTCCAACTCAACACCAAAACCAAAATCTTTTGCTCTTGCTCTACAAGCTTTGGACAATCCCCTAATTCTAACACATGCCCTGTGTGTTTGGGCTTACCGGGAGCTTTACCGGTATTGAATAAAGAAGTGGTTAAAAAAGCCATCCAGTTAGGCACAGCCCTTGAAGCTCATATCAACCAAAATTCCCTTTTTGCGAGGAAAAATTATTTTTACCCTGATTTGCCTAAGGCTTATCAAATTTCGCAGTTTGAAGTCCCTATTGTGAGCGATGGGAAATTAGAAATTGACACCAAAGAGGGCGTAAAAATCGTGCGTATTGAAAGGGCCCACATGGAAGAAGACGCCGGTAAAAATATCCATGAGGGCAGTTATTCTTTAGTGGATTTGAACCGCGCTTGCACCCCTTTATTAGAAATTGTCAGTAAGCCGGACATGAAAAATAGTGAAGAAGCCATAGCGTATTTGAAAAAGCTCCATGCTATCGTGCGTTTTATAGGGATTTCTGATGCGAACATGCAAGAGGGGAATTTCAGGTGCGATGCGAACGTGTCCATTAGACCCAAAGGCGATGAAAAGCTTTACACGAGGGTGGAGATTAAAAACCTAAACAGCTTTAGATTCATTGCTAAAGCGATTGAATACGAGATAGAGCGCCAAAGCGCGGCGTGGGAAAATGGGCGTTATAATGAAGAGGTGGTTCAAGAAACGCGCCTTTTTGACACCGCCAAAGGGATCACCCTTTCTATGCGCAATAAAGAAGAATCAGCGGATTACCGCTATTTTAAAGATCCGGATTTGTATCCTGTTTTTATTGATGAAGCGCTTTTAAAAGAAGCTCAAAAGATCAATGAATTGCCTAGCGCGAAAAAAATCCGCTACATGAAAGATTTTAACATCAAAGAAGACGATGCAAATTTATTGGTGAGCGATCCTTTATTGGCAGAGTATTTTGAAAGCATGCTTAATCTTGGGGTTAAAGCTAAAACGAGCGTAACATGGCTTTGCGTGGAATTATTAGGGCGCTTGAAAGCCGAAACCACTTTAGAAAATTGCGGGGTTAGTGCTCACATGTTGGGTGCTTTAGCCAAACGCATTGATGAGGGCAAGATTTCAGGCAAGAGCGCTAAAGACGTGTTAGACAAGCTTTTAGAAGAGCAAGGGGGCGATGTGGATGCACTCATTGAACAAATGGGCCTGTCTCAAGTCAATGACACAGAAGCGATTGTTAAAGCGATAGAAGAGGTGCTTAAAAACAACGCTGATAAGGTGCTTGAATACAAAAGCGGTAAGGACAAGCTTTTTGGGTTTTTTGTAGGGCAAGCGATGAAAAATTTAAAAGGCGCTAATCCTAGCGTGGTGAATGCTATTTTGAAAGAGAAATTGGGTTGATGAGGAAAATTTTTTCTTATGTTTTGAAGGCTTTGTTGTTTATTAGGATCGTTTATGCAGAGCCTGAATCTAAAGTGGAAGCCTTAGAAGGGAAGAAGCGAGATTCTTCTTTGGATAAAAAAATCCGCCAAGAATTGAAAAATAAAGAACTAAAGAATAAGGAATTGAAAAATAAAGAAGAAAAGAAAAATACCGAAGAAAAGAAAGAAATAAAAGCCAAAAGAAAGCCCAGAGCAGAAGTCCATCATGGGGACGCTAAAAGTCCGGCTCAAAAGATCACGCCTCCTAAAATCAAAGAGAGTGCTAAAGGCGTTCAAAATAAAGGCGTTCAAAGCAATGCACCAAAACCTGAAGAAAAAGAGACAACCTCTCAAACTCTTGAAAAAAATAAAGGAGCAGGCCCTGGCTCACAATTCAATTCCATTTTTGGGAATCCTAATGACGCTACAAGCAACACTCTTGAAGATAAGGTCGTAGGGGGCATTTCTTTGCTCGTTAATGGCTCGCCTATCACGCTGTATCAAATCCAAGAAGAGCAAGAAAAATCTAAAGTGAGCAAAGCTCAAGCCAGGGATCGTTTGATCGCTGAACGCATTAAAAACCAAGAAATCGAGCGCTTAAAAATCCATGTAGATGACGACAAATTAGACCAAGAAATGGCGATGATGGCGCAACAACAAGGCATGGATTTGGACCATTTCAAACAAATGCTTATGGCTGAGGGGCATTATAAACTCTATAGAGAGCAGCTTAAGGAGCATTTAGAAATGCAAGAATTGTTGCGTAATATCTTGCTCACGAATGTGGACACCAGCTCTGAAACTAAAATGCGCGAGTATTACAACAAGCACAAGGAGCAATTCAGTATCCCCACTGAAGTGGAAACCGTGCGCTACACTTCAACGAGTCAAGAAGATTTAGAAAGGGCTATGGCAGACCCTAATTTGGAAATTCCAGGGGTAACTAAGGCTAATGAAAAGATAGAGATGAAAACCTTAAACCCTCAAATCGCTCAAGTCTTTATTTCTCATGCTGAAGGCTCTTTTACGCCCATTATGAATGGAGGTGGAGGGCAGTTTATCACCTTTTATATCAAGGAAAAAAAGGGTAAAAATGAAGTGAGTTTCAGTCAGGCCAAGCAATTTATCGCTCAAAAATTAGTGGAAGAATCTAAAGATAAGATTTTAGAAGAGCATTTTGAAAAGTTGCGCGTTAAGTCTAGGATTGTGATGATTAGAGAGTGATTTTTAGATTGTGCAACATTTCAATTTCTTCTATAAAGATTCTTTATTTTCTATCGCCTTATTAACTTTTATTATCGCTCTTGTTATTTTGTTAGAACAGGCTAGGGCGTATTTCACCCAAAAGAAAAACAAAAAATTTTTACAAAAATTCGCCCAGAATCAAAACGCTTATGCGAGCAATGAGAATTTAGACGAGCTTTTAAAGCATGCTAAAATTTCCAGTTTGATGTTTTTAGCCAGGGCGTATTCTAAAATCGCTGACATAGAAATGAGTATTGAAATCTTAAAAGGGCTTTTGAATCGCCCCTTAAAAGATGAAGAAAAAATCGCTGTTTTAGATTTATTAGCTGAAAATTATTTTAGCGTGGGGTATTTGCAAAAAACAAAAGACACCGTGAAAGAAATTTTGCGCTTTTCCCCAAGGAATGTGGAAGCGTTGTTGAAACTTCTGCATGCGTATGAATTAGAAAAAGACTATTCAAAGGCTTTAGAAACTTTGGAATGTTTGGAAGAATTAGAAGTACCTGAAATTGAAACGATTAAAAATTACCTTTATCTCATGCATTTAATAGAAAATAAAGAAGATGCGAGTAAAATCTTGCATGTGGCAAAAAATTCGCCAGATTTGAAAAAAATCGCTTTGAATTATTTAAAATCTTATGATGAAAATCTTTTTTGGCAAGAGATTGATAAAACCGAGCGTTTAGAAAACATGATCGATCTTTTATGGGATATGAATATTCCTGCTTTTATTTTAGAAAAACATGCCCTTTTGCAAGACATCGCGCGATCTCAAGGGCTGCTTTTAGATAATAAGTTTTGTCAAATCTTTGAATTAGAGGTTTTACGTGCTTTATTGCATAGCCCTATAAAAGCGCATCTGACTTTTGAATACCGTTGCAAGCATTGCAAACAAATCTTTCCTTTTGAAAGCTATAGGTGTCCTGTGTGTTATCAGTTAGCGTTTATGGATATGGTGCTTAAAATTTCTAGAAAAACGCATGCCATGGGAGTGGATTGAATGCAAGAAATTGAAATTTTTTGCGATGGCTCTTCTTTAGGCAATCCCGGTCCAGGCGGTTACGCGGCGATTTTACGCTATAAAGATAAAGAAAAAACCATCAGTGGGGGCGAAGAATTCACCACGAATAACCGCATGGAATTAAGAGCGTTGAATGAAGCATTGAAAATCTTAAAACGCCCATGCCATATCACGCTTTATAGCGATTCGCAATACGTGTGCCAAGCGATCAATGTGTGGCTAGCTAACTGGCAAAAAAAGAATTTTGTTAAAGTCAAAAATGTGGATTTATGGAAAGAATTTTTAGAAGTCTCTAAAGGGCATTTGATTGTGGCTGTTTGGATCAAGGGGCATAACGGGCATGCCGAAAATGAACGATGCGATAGCCTCGCTAAATTAGAGGCGCAAAAACGGGTCAAAACGACCACTTAAAGGGAAAAATGATGAAAAACAAACGCTCTCAAAACAGCCCTTACATAACGCCTAATAACCCTTATGCAACGCTAGAAAAAGCTTTGGGGTATTCTTTTAAAGACAAGCGTTTATTGGAGCAAGCCTTAACGCATAAATCATGCAAGCTCGCTTTAAACAATGAGCGCTTGGAATTTTTAGGCGATGCGGTGTTGGGTTTGGTGATAGGGGAGTTGCTATACCATAAATTCTACCAATACGATGAGGGGAAACTCTCTAAATTAAGGGCTTCTATTGTGAGCGCGCAGGGTTTTACTAAATTAGCGAAAGTAATCTTTTTACAAGATTATTTGCACGTCTCTTCTTCTGAAGAAATTTCTAAAGGGAGAGAAAAACCCTCTATTCTATCAAGCGCTTTTGAGGCTTTAATGGCCGGGGTGTATTTAGAAGCAGGGTTAGCTAAGGTGCGTAAGATCATGCAAAATTTACTCAATCGCGCTTACAAGCGTTTGGATTTGGAGCATTTGTTTATGGACTATAAAACCGCTTTACAGGAATTAACCCAAGTGCAATTTTGCGTGATCCCCACTTACCAATTACTCCAAGAAAAAGGCCCTGACCACCATAAAGAATTTGAAATGGCTCTATACATTCAAGATAAAATGTATGCGACCGCTAAAGGCAAAAGCAAAAAAGAAGCCGAACAGCAATGCGCTTATCAAGCGCTCCAAAAACTTAAGGAAGCAAAATGAACACTTTGGGGCGTTTTTTAAGGCTCACGACCTTTGGGGAATCGCATGGGGATGTGATAGGGGGGGTATTAGACGGCATGCCTAGCGGGATTAAAATAGACTATGCGTTATTAGAAAAGGAAATGAAGCGCCGCCAAGGGGGGAGGAACGTTTTCATTACGCCACGAAAAGAAGACGATAAAGTGGAAATAACAAGCGGGGTTTTTGAAGATTTTAGCACAGGGACGCCCATAGGGTTTTTCATCCACAACCAAAGGGCTAGGAGCAAGGATTACGATAACGTTAAAAACCTTTTCAGGCCTAGTCATGCGGATTTCACTTATTTTCATAAATATGGCATTAGGGATTTTAGAGGTGGGGGGAGGAGTTCGGCCAGAGAGAGCGCTATAAGAGTGGCTGCTGGGGCGTTTGCTAAAATGCTTTTAAGAGAAATTGGTATTGTTTGTGAAAGCGGGATTATTAAAATTGGGGGCATTGAAGCCAAAAATTACGATTTCAATCACGCCTTAAAAAGCGAGATTTTTGCCCTAGATGAAGAACAAGAAGAAGCGCAAAAAACAGCCATTCAAAACGCTATCAAAAACCACGATAGCATCGGGGGCGTGGCTTTGATTAGAGCAAGGAGCATAAAAACCAATCAAAAGCTCCCCATTGGATTAGGTCAAGGGCTATACGCTAAATTAGACGCTAAAATCGCTGAAGTAATGATGGGGCTTAACGGGGTGAAAGCGGTTGAAATAGGCAAGGGGGTAGAAAGCTCTTTATTAAAAGGCTCAGAGTATAATGATTTAATAAATCAAAAAGGGTTTTTGAGCAATCATAGCGGAGGGGTTTTAGGGGGCATGAGCAATGGGGAAGAAATCATTGTTAAGGTGCATTTCAAACCCACGCCAAGTATTTTCCAACCTCAACAAACCATAGACATTAAGGGCAATGAATGCGAATGCTTGTTAAAGGGTAGGCATGATCCTTGCATTGCGATTAGAGGGAGCGTGGTGTGCGAGAGTTTGTTAGCGTTAGTGTTAGCCGATATGGTATTACTCAATTTGACTTCAAAAATAGAGTATTTAAAAACGATTTATAATGAGAATTAAACGAAATTGGATACAATCAGCTTAAAAAGGATATAAAGTGGAAAAATTACCTAAAAAACGAGTTTCTAAAACCAAATCGCAAAAACTTATCCATAGCCTAACCACCCAAAAAAACAGAGCCTTTCTCAAAAAAATCAGCACTAATGAAATGCTTTTAGAGTTAGAAAAAGGGGCGTTTAAAAAAAATGAAGCCTATTTTATTTCTGATGAAGAAGATAAAAATTACGTTTTGGTGCCGGATAATGTGATCTCTCTTTTGGCAGAAAACGCCAGAAAGGCTTTTGAAGCTAGGCTTAGGGCGGAATTAGAAAGGGATATTATCACCCAAGTGCCGATTGATTTTGAAGATGTGCGCGAGGTTTCTTTGCAATTGTTAGAAAATTTACGCCAAAAAGACGGGAATTTGCCCAATATCAACACCTTAAACTTTGTCAAACAAATCAAAAAAGAACACCCTAATTTATTCTTTAATTTTGACAACATGTTCAAACAACCCCCTCTTAATGAAAATAATTTTGAAAATTTTGACAACAGCGATGAGGAAAATTTTTAATGCAAACCATTGATTTTGAAAAATTTTCACAATATTCCAAGCCCGGTCCACGATACACCAGCTACCCCACAGCGGTGGAGTTTAAAGAAAATTTTAACGAAGAGAGCTTGAAAACGGCGTTTTTTAACCATGACCATCTCAAAAACCCCATGCCTTTATCGCTTTATACGCATTTGCCCTTTTGCAGGAGCGCGTGTTATTTTTGCGCTTGTTCAGTCATTTACACCAGTTTAGAAGAGAAAAAAGTCCGTTATATCAGCTACCTTAAAAAAGAACTCGCCCTTTTAAAAAACGCCATGGATACCAACAGAGAAGTGGCGCAATTCCACTATGGAGGCGGCACGCCGACCTTTTTTTCGCCCCCTCAATTAGATGAGATCACGCAAAGCATTCAAGAAGTTTTCCCTAATTTCAGCCAAGATATTGAAATGAGTTGTGAGATTGACCCTAGGCATTTCACTAAAGAACACATGCAAACCTTGTTTGATAGGGGGTTTAACCGCTTGAGTTTTGGGGTGCAGGATTTTGATTTTGAAGTCCAAAAAGCCATTCATCGAATCCAGCCTTTTGAAATGGTTCAAGAATCCGTGAAGCTCGCTAGAAATTACGGCATCAAATCCATTAATTTTGATTTGATTTATGGCTTACCCAACCAGACTAAAGAAAGTTTTTTAAAAACCTTGGAGTCAGTTTTGAAACTGGATCCGGACCGATTAGCGGTGTTCAATTACGCGCATGTGCCTTGGGTGAAAAAAACGATGCGTAAAATTGATGAAACCTTATTGCCAAGCCCTAGAGACAAATTAGAGATTTTAGAGGCTCTGATTAGTTTTTTAGAAAAAGCCAACTACCAAATGATAGGCATGGATCATTTCGCTAAAAGCGATAACGAATTGTATTTAGCCCTTCAAAAAGCGGAGTTACGCCGTAATTTTCAAGGCTATACCACGAAAAAATTCACTCAAACCATTGGCATTGGCGTTACAAGCATTGGCGAAGGGAGCGATTATTACACGCAAAACTACAAAGATTTGCACCACTATGAAAAAGCCCTTGATTTGGGGCATTTACCGGTAGAAAGAGGCGTAGCGCTCAGTCAAGAAGATGCGTTAAGAAAAGAAGTGATCATGCAAATGATGAGTAATTTAAAACTGGATTACTCTAAAATTGAAGAAAAATTTTCTATTGATTTTAAAGCGCATTTTAAAAAAGAATTAGAAAAATTAAAGCATTATGAAGAAGCGGGCTTGCTTTCTTTCAATTCTAAAGGCTTTGAGATGACAAGAACAGGGGGCATGCTCGTAAGAAACATGGCTATGGAGTTTGACGCGTATTTGCGTGGGGGCGAAAAACATTTCAGTAAAACGCTATGAATGAAAATATTTTTGAAGAAGTAGGGGACGCTTGCGTTAAATGCGCTAAATGCGTGCCAGGTTGCACCATATACCGCATTCATAAAGACGAGGCGACTTCGCCTAGGGGCTTTTTAGATTTGATGCGTCTAAACGCTCAAAACAAGCTCCCATTAGACACGAATTTAAAACACCTTTTAGAAACTTGTTTTTTATGCACCGCTTGTGTGGAAATTTGCCCTTTTCATTTGCCCATAGACACTTTAATAGAAAAAGCCAGAGAAAAAATCGCTCAAAAGCACGGCATCGCTTGGTATAAAAAATCCTATTTTTCTCTTTTAAAAAACCGCAAAAAAATGGATAGGGTGTTTTCGGTGGTGCATTTTTTAGCCCCTTGTATATTCAAGCAAGTAGGGGATAGTTTAGAGCCTAGAGCGGCGTTTAAAGGCTTATTCAAACGCTTTAAAAAAAGCGCACTGCCTCCCTTAAATCAAAAAAGTTTTTTACAAAAGCATGCAGAAGTTAAGCCTTTAGAAAACCCCATTCAAAAAGTGGCGATCTTTATAGGGTGCTTGAGCAATTACCATTACCAGCAAGTGGGGGAAAGCTTGTTGTATATTTTAGAAAAACTCAACATTCAAGCGATCATTCCTAAGCAAGAATGCTGCTCAGCCCCTGCGTATTTTACCGGCGATAAAGACACCACGCTTTTTTTAGTGAAAAAAAACATTGAATGGTTTGAAAGCTATTTAGATGAAGTGGATGCGATCATCGTGCCTGAAGCCACATGCGCTAGCATGCTTATTAACGATTATTACAAGGTGTTTTTAGGCGAAAAAGATAGGGATTTGTATGTGAAGCGCTTGGAAAAAATCACGCCTAAAATCTATCTTGCGAGCGTGTTTTTAGAGAAACACACCCCTTTAAAAAGTCTTTTAGAAAAAATCCCTAAAGGAAAAAAAGAGGCTATCACTTATCATAACCCTTGCCATGCCAAAAAAACCCTAAACGCTCATAAAGAAGTGCGGAGTTTGCTCAATTCGCATTATGAAATTAAAGAAATGCCGGACAATTGTTGCGGTTTTGGGGGGATTACGATGCAAACCGAAAAGGCGGGGTTTTCTTTAAAAGTGGGGCTTCTTAGGGCTAAAGAAATCATGGACACCAAAGCCGAAATTTTGAGCGCAGAATGTGGGGCATGCCACATGCAATTAAACAACGCCCTAAAGTCTTTAGATGACCCTAACACCCCCTCTTTTTCACACCCTTTAGAACTCATCGCTAAAGCTTTAAAAAGTGCTGAATAAAAAGCCTTTTTAACCCCATTTTTCAACATCTTTTTATATAATGTAAAACTTTATAACGCCACTATAAGGAATGAAAAATGCAAGAAATCAGCGCCTATAAATTCATTAAAGAAAAATTGCAAGCCATACCTAACTCACACGATAAAGGGAGCTGGTTTGAAAAAGTTTCTAAGCATTTTTTATTAGAGCATGACAGCGCTAACGAATACGAGTCTATTAAGCTTTGGAACGATTGGGAATTAAGGAATAATGAAGGCGATAGGGGGATTGATATAGTCATTCAAACGGCTTCAAAAGAATACATCGCCGTGCAATGCAAATTCCATCAAGTTTGATAGAAAAAATCAGTGAAAAGAGGTTTGAGTGAATAACCAACAATACAAAGAGTTTATTAAGGCATCAATAGACAATATTAGGAAAGCTCACAATGAAAACTATTTAAGCATATTTGCAGGAGCCGGAATAAGTGCTGAATCAAAATTGCCTAAATGGGGTGATTTGATCAATGAGCTTCAAAAGTGTCTTTATGGTGATACTAAAATTTATGGTGATACTAAAAAAAATGAGGATTATCTTGTTCTTGCAGAAAAATTTTACAATCAATTTGGAGAAAGTTTTTATTACCAAACTTTAAAATCTCTAATCCCTAATAACGCAAAGCCAAATGATTTGCATTTGGGAATTGTCAAATTAAATATTAAAAATCTAATCACAACAAATTGGGACAATCTATTTGAGCAAGCAATCAATGAAGAGGGAAGATTTTTCAATATCATAAAGAGCGATAAGGATATTGGGAGTTCAACCGGCTTTGCAAAGTTTATTAAAATGCACGGAAGTTTAGATGAAAACAATATTGTATTTAAAGATCAAGATTATCCAAGATTATCTAGAATATAGTAAGCATTTCCCTTTGATTGAAAACTATATTAAAGGAGTTTTTTCAACGGATACAGTGATTTTGCTTGGCTACTCATTGAGCGATCAAAATGTAAAGCAAGTTATTTCTTGGGTAAATTCTCACTCAAAAAGTGTAAAACCAATCTATTTTATTAAAACAGCCAAAGAATTTGATAGGATTGAATTTGAATTTTACAAAAATAAAAACATTCACATTCTTTATACCCAAGAACATTCTGGAAAACAAGGACATTATGAGGAGCTGATAAAATTTCTAAAAGAAATAAAAGCTAAACCCACAGATATTTCTAAAAATTACAACACAATCTTTTATTCAACCAAGCAGCTAAGAAGAATGATTTTTAATTTTAATTATGAAGCAATGAAAAAAAGAATTAATGAAATATCACTAAAAAGCTCTAGCGTTCTTAATGAGTTAGAAAAAGCGTTTTTATTCTATCACCTTAGAAAAGGCATTCAAGCCTTTGAAGTATTAAAAATAACTTCTAAACAAGCCTTTCGTGAAAGAAACTATGATGTTTGGTATATTAGTCTGTATAATATGTATAATATGACATTGTCTTATGATAGATTTGATGATAAAGAAATGGAAAGGTTACAAACCTACCATAAAGAAAGAATATTAATAGATCTAAATGAGAGTTTTTATGAACTCCCTTTTTATAAAAGAGAGCAGTTAAAACATATTAGAGATATTGGCACCACACTCGATACCAACTTGATAGAAGCCTACCAGCTAAAAGAAGAAGTACTAAAAGACTTAGAAATATGGAGCAGTAGTGATAGTTCTTTTAGTTTCAATAGCAATCAAACTAAAGCTGATAAAATATTCAAAAAAACCCTATTAGAATATTTCCATTTTCTTATTATTAATGGAAATCAAGAGAAATTTTTTGAACAAATGATTGAAATATTCTTTTCTTTTTTAGTAATATATCAAATCCAAGAAAAAAGAAGAAACAATAATGAAGCAATACCGATTACTTTGAAATCAGAACAAATTTACTGCATCTTGAAATATTTTGATAACAAAACTCTAATGCGAAAACTCAATCAATATTTTCAAAAAACAAACATTATTTTTAAAACAGAAAAGGATATTGACTTGATAGGGATTTTTAAAAATATTTCTTTTCAATTTGTTAATATTGATATATTTGAAACTGAATTTAGCAGACTTTTTAAGAATTTTTTGGTATTAAGCGCTTGGATAGAGTTGGATCAGAATACATTTGACGCTATTGTTGAAATATGTCAAGAGAAAAAATAGATGAAGACATTCTACGGAATGGTTACGATTCGATGAGATACTTCATTACAAAACAATGGAATAAATTTAAAATGGAAATTAAAACAGAGATCAAGTTTTCTTTGTGTCGTCTTCTCTTTTCTTTTGTTAAGAAACTAACTGAGAATTTCGGAGGATATTTAATGATTCTACAAGGTTCACCCTGTATGCAAAATTTGCTTTACATTTTGCAACAATATAATATTGAGCTAGATCCCATACAACAAGCCCTAATTAATACGCTCATTAAAAAAACAATGGAACTTCCTAATGACACACAGATATTCATTTCCAATTTTCTCATTTGCGATTTATTTCCCATTACGAAGAATAACGATGGCGTCAATCAAAATGTAAAAAAATTTTTGCTCAATATTTGGGAAAAGAATCAAAATAGAAAGACAATACAAGAAGATAAAGCCTATTTACTTCTAACATACAACATGCACAGAATATGCATTTTAAATAGCGAGCAGTATCAAAAAATATTCTTTGAACTAAAAAATAAATACATGAATAGAGAAACAACGAAAAAGTTCAATAATGAACAACCTATTCAAGATCAACTACTTAAACAAGCAATGCAAGAAGATGCACTTGATAGGATGCTTGCTTTGCTTAAAGATTGTGAGAATAGTTTTAAAAAAGAATAGATTATTTCCTAATACTCATTGTTTAAAACATTGGAAGTTTATTAAACTTTATTAAGAAATCCCCCAAAAACAGAAAAATCGCAGAGCCAAAACCGCTAAAACCCCTTAGAAAATTTAAAATTTTAAGTTTTAGGGGTATTTTTCTTAAGAATTTAGGTTTTTTATAGATTATTATGTTATTATTATACGAAATGTAGACTTTTAGAAGGAAAAATGTTGTATGAAAAAGTTTGTAGTGTTTAAAACGCTCTGTTTATCGGTAGTGTTAGGTCATAGTCTTTTGGCAGCAGAAGGTAGCACAGAAGTGCAAAAACAATTGGAAAAGCCAAAAGAGTATAAAGCAGTGAAAGGCGAGAAAAACGCTTGGTATTTGGGGATTAGCTATCAGGTCGGTCAGGCTTCGCAAAGCGTTAAAAACCCTCCCAAAAGCAGTGAATTTAACTATCCTAAATTCCCTGTGGGTAAAACCGACTATCTGGCCGTTATGCAAGGTTTAGGGCTTACTGTGGGTTATAAGCAGTTTTTTGGGGAGAAGAGATGGTTTGGTGCACGTTATTACGGCTTCATGGATTATGGGCATGCCGTGTTTGGAGCGAACGCTTTGACATCAGATAATGGTGGGGTGTGCGAGCTTCACCAGCCATGCGCGACCAAAGTAGGGACAATGGGCAATCTGTCTGACATGTTCACTTATGGTGTGGGTATTGACACTTTATATAATGTCATTAATAAAGAAGATGCGAGTTTTGGATTCTTTTTTGGGGCTCAAATTGCGGGTAACTCTTGGGGTAATACGACAGGGGCCTTTTTGGAAACTAAAAGCCCTTACAAACACACCTCCTATAGCCTTGATCCGGCGATTTTCCAATTCCTTTTTAATTTAGGGATTCGCACCCATATTGGCCGGCACCAAGAATTTGACTTTGGCGTGAAGATTCCTACTATCAATGTTTATTATTTTAACCATGGGAATTTGAGCTTCACTTACCGCCGTCAATACAGCCTTTATGTGGGGTATCGTTACAATTTCTGATTTAAAACGCTTGTTTTTCTCTAATTGAATTTTCAATTAGAGTTTTCTTGCATAGACCACCGCTTTTTTTTGAAACGTTTTTAAAAGTTTTTTGAAAATTAGAATTAAAATCTTTTTGATCATGTTATGATAGTCCAAAAATTTAACAAGGATTAAGCATGTTATATTCCTCTAAAATCCAATCCCTTTCAGAATCCACAACGATCGCTATCAGCACGCTCGCTAAAGAATTGAAATCGCAAGGAAAAGATATTTTAAGTTTTTCAGCGGGCGAGCCTGATTTTGACACCCCACAAGCGATTAAAGATGCGGCTATAAAAGCCCTAAACGACGGCTTTACCAAATACACGCCGGTGGCTGGGATCCCTGAATTACTCAAAGCGATCGCTTTTAAATTGAAAAAAGAGAACAACTTGGATTATGAACCGAGTGAAATTCTGGTGAGCAATGGCGCTAAGCAAAGCCTGTTCAATGCGATTCAAGCCTTAATTGAAGAGGGCGATGAAGTGGTTATCCCTGTGCCTTTTTGGGTAACTTACCCTGAGCTTGTGAAATATAGTGGGGGAGTGAGCAAATTCATTCAAACCGATGAAAAAAGCCATTTTAAAATCACCCCCAAGCAGCTTAAAGACGCCTTAAGCCCCAAAACGAAAATGCTCATTCTCACCACTCCGTCAAACCCTACCGGTATGCTTTATAGTAAGGCGGAATTAGAGGCTTTAGGCGAAGTTTTAAAAGACACTCCAATTTGGGTGCTTAGCGATGAAATTTATGAAAAGCTTGTTTATAAAGGGGAGTTTGTTTCTTGTGCGGCGGTGAGTGAAGAGATGAAAAAACGCACCATTACCATTAACGGCTTGAGCAAGTCAGTAGCGATGACAGGCTGGCGTATGGGCTATGCAGCGAGCAAGGATAAAAAATTAGTCAAATTGATGAATAACTTGCAAAGCCAATGCACTTCCAATATCAATTCTATCACGCAAATGGCTTCTATTGTGGCACTTGAGGGGTTAGTGGATAAAGAAATTGAAACGATGCGTCAGGCTTTTGAGAAGCGTTGCAATTTAGCCCACGCACAAATCAATGCGATTGGAGGGCTGAGTGCTTTAAAACCTGATGGGGCGTTTTATCTGTTTATCAACATTGGCAGTCTTTGTGGGGGGGATTCGATGCGATTTTGCCATGAGTTGTTAGAAAAAGAAGGCGTGGCGTTAGTGCCTGGAAAGGCTTTTGGCTTAGAAGGCTATGTTCGCTTGTCTTTTGCATGCTCAGAAGAGCAGATTGAAAAGGGGATTGAACGCATCGCTCGTTTTGTCAAATCAAAGGGATAAAAAGAATTTTTATTTAAAGGGGGGGATTTTAATCTTGTTTGGAATTTTATAGTGTAGTTAGTGGCGTAGCGTGGTATAATAGTTTGATCTAAAAGTTTGAAAAGTGCAGTTTTCATAACTAAAATAGATTTTAAGGAATAATTATGACAATAAGATTTGATAGCAACAACAATTAACTTAAATAGATAACTAAACCCTAAATGAAACACCCCCTAGAAGAATTAAACGACCCTATAGAAAATCTTTTGTTATGGATTGGGCGCTTTTTGCGTTACAAATGCACGAGCCTGTCTAATTCCCAAGTGAAAGACCAAAACAAGGTTTTTGAATGCTTGAACGAACTCAATCAAGTGCGCAGCTCAAGCCAATTGGAAAAAGTTTGCAAAAAAGCCCGTAATGCCGGATTACTAGGTATCAACACCTATGCATTGCCCCTACTCAAATTTTACGAATACGCTCAAAAGCTTTCTTTAAAATCGCTCAAAAACATAGATGAAGTCATGTTGGCTGAATTTTTGAGTATTTATACCGGAGGTTTGAGTTTAGCCACTAAGAAAAATTACCGGATCGCCCTGTTAGGGCTTTTTAGCTATATAGACAAGCAAAATCAAGATGAAAATGAAAAATCTTATATCTATAATATCACGCTTAAAAACATCAGTGGAGTCAATCAAAGCGCAGGTAATAAGCTCCCTACTCATTTGAATAACGAAGAATTAGAAAAATTTTTAGAGAGCATTGATAAAATAGAAATGTCCGCTAAAGTGCGCGCAAGAAACCGCCTGCTCATTAAAATCATCGTTTTTACAGGCATGCGTTCTAATGAAGCCTTACAGCTTAAAATAAAGGATTTCACTTTAGAAAATGGCTGTTATACGATTTTGATTAAAGGTAAGGGCGATAAATACAGAGCGGTGATGCTCAAAGCTTTCCATATTGAGAGCCTTTTGAAAGAATGGCTCACAGAAAGGGAATTGTATCCCGTTAAAAACGATTTATTGTTTTGTAACCAAAAAGGCAGCGCTTTAACGCAAGCTTATTTGTATAAGCAAGTGGAGCGCATCATCAATTTTGCCGGACTCAGGCGAGAGAAAAATGGGGCGCACATGTTAAGGCATTCTTTTGCGACCTTGCTCTATCAAAAACGCCATGATTTGATTTTAGTCCAAGAAGCTCTAGGGCATGCGAGCTTGAATACGAGCAGGATTTACACGCATTTTGACAAAGAGCGTTTAAAAGAAGCGGCGAGCATTTGGGAAGAAAATTGAAAAAATTCTATTTTAAAGAAATTTAGCCATTTCAAATTGCCTAATAAAATCACTCATAAATTCTGTATTCAAGCTAGAATCTTTTCTAATAGGAAGCTTAATTTCAATAATAGGAATCTCATTAATGGTGCGGCCTTCACTAACAGTTTTGAACAAACGTTCTGAAATAACAACGCTTAAATAAAATTTTGCAAATTTATCCATAGAAAAATAAGGCTCTTTTAAATCACAAATCATGATTAAAGTGGTTGCACAAAATTCTTTTTCTAAATAAAAAGTCTTCCCCCCCCCATTACCTTTTGTAACAATGCAAAACTTATCCTTAAATATAAGGCTTGGTTTTCTAACAAGCCCTCCAATGCCGTTATTATCCTTTTTAGCGATTACCAACGGCACACCTTGAATGAATTTATTTTCTAGCGTTCTGTCAATAGACTTTTTCTCACCACCATTACCAACCTTTAACAATAAATCACTGATTTTAAAGCGAGCGTATTCAGGCTCTTCTAAATTTTTGGTAAGAGTAAAATGAAAATTTTGTTCTAAAGTATCATAACAAAAGATTGAGCTGGCTATTTTTTCTTTCAAATATTTTTTAAAGGTGTCTTTAGAAATGTCTAAAGGTCTGTGCGAACTGAACGCTTCAAACAGGATTTCATCACTGGATTTGATTTTTACTTCAATCGCTCTTAATTCATCATAATTCCCCTTATGCGCTTCTAATATTTCATGCTTGATTTGACTCCAAAAAGGACCGCATTCTCTATTGCTATCTTTAAGTTTAAACCCATCATCACTGCAATCTATCAATAAAGTTTTGGAATTGTGAGGCTTTTGTGTCTTTTGAAAAATGGCAATCGCCGTGCATTCTCCTGCATTGGGTTGAAACAAATCGCTTGGCAAAGAGACAACCACTTTTAAATCGCTTATTTTCAAACATTTATCTAATAATTCCTTACTATCTTTACCCTTTAAACAAGTTTTAGGTAAGATACTCGCTAATATCCCACCATCTTTTAGATAGTTTAAAGTTTCTAGGACAAATTCCAATTCTTTTTTAGTCGTTAGAGCAAAGGGTGGATTCATTAACACTCTATCATAGATGTTGATAAGAGATTTAAGTTTTTTAAAACAATCTTCATTATAAATATAACTCGCCCCATCGCCATGCAACATCATGTTAATACCCGCTAAAGTAGCGTTAAAATCATTAATCTCTATACCAATAATTCGGCTTTCTTTGATGGTTTTAGCTAATTCATCGCTATTTGGTTGATGGCTAATCTCTTTAAACATGCGATTCATGGCAGTAATTAAAAAAGTTCCGCTACCACATGCAGGATCCAGAATAAAATTTTCACAACTGCATTCTGCTAAATCATACATCAAATCAGCGATATGTTCAGGTGTAAAAACTTCGCCTTTTTCATTAGCATCTACAGAATTCCACCGCCTAAAAATCCTTAAAAAGTTACTCATAATATCATGCCCTAGAGCATCTTTATAAGAAATATTGATAAAATGATAAATAGTTTCAATTTCTCTGAAAATATCTCGCAAATTTGAATCTGTGGCTTTATTTAAAGTAGAGTCCCCCAAAGTGATTTTTAAAAACTCTTTCTTCCTTTTTCTCTCTAAAGGCTGTTTATCATCTATGATATTTTCTAATCCTATTTGTATAGAACGAATAATGGTTTTTGTAGATGTTGTATCTATATCTATGCCATATTGCTTACACAATAGGCAAGCCCCTATAAAAGGCACATTGATTTGCTTATTGATCCCTGATGATCTAAACATGTCTGCAAGTTTTTTAGCGCTTTTATTGACCATGTTTTCATTGCTAATTTTTGTAGAAAAATATTTTTGCGTATAATATTCTTTAGGTTGAATTTCTGTTTCTTCTTCTTTAAGTTCTCCATTGATATAACATTCAAAAACCCTTCCATTATATTTAAAACCTACAAAATTCTTATTCTTTTCTAATTTCATGTAATCTTCTAATTGGTTGGTGAACTTTTTACCAGTTGCTTTAGCGTCTAAAATAAAAGTTACCCCCTCATAAAAAAAATACCCATCAGGTTTAGTCGCCATTGATTCATTGCTTGGTTTTTTGTAGATATGGCGAGTCCCATCGGTTTGATTCACTAATCCTAATTTTCTTTCAAATTCCTTAACGATTTCACATTCATCTTTTTTCACTTCAACTCACTCCTATTCAAATTTATATATCAGTCTTAATGTTTATCTTTTAGAAATAAAGGTTAAAAAAAGAGTTTGTATAAAACAATCAATAGCGACAAACCATACACCCCCAAAATCAAAGCTTTATGCATTTTTTCATTCAAAAGCCCTATGATCCATTTAATCCCAATGCTCACGCCAATAACTGATCCTAAGCCCACAATCGCCCCTGCTAAAAGCACTTCTTTATTAATGATGTGGTGATAGATTAAAGAAAAAGCTCCTGAAATAGAAGAAAACAGAATGAAAAATAACCCCAACGCCACGCATTTTTTAGAATCATACCCTAAAAAATAATGCATCAAAGGCACCATGAGCATCCCCCCACCAATCCCCAAAGTGATAGCAAAAAACCCTGTGAGCGCGCCAATTAAAAATAATTTCAAACCTTGCAAATGGTAGCGTTTAGTATCCGCTATCAAATCTTTTTTTTTGGGTTTCAAAACAAATTGGATCATAGAATACACGACTAAAAGCGCGAAAATAACCATTAAAATTTTACTGGAAACGATTTTTAAAACAAATCCGCTAAAACTCGCCCCTATCAGCCCCCCTACCCCTATCAACAAGCCTAAAGAAAAATCAAGCGACTTTTTTTTGAAATTCAAAACAGATCCCACGAACGATGAAAGCGCCATTTGCAAAATGGAAATCCCAATGGATTCTTCAAAAGAATGCCCGGTTGCGAGCATGATAGGGACAATGATCATCCCCCCACCAATGCCAAAAATCCCTGATAGAATGCCCGTAAAAAGCCCTATCGCTATGTATAACGCATAAATATCCATAAAAACCCTTAAAAAAGTAAAAAACCCCTCTTAAAAGAAAATTAAAAATAACCCCATTTTAATCAAATGCAAATAACCAAAACCCCCTAAACAACGCCTTTAAAAGTGATGCTTTTATTGGTCTGTTTTGTTTTTGCAACACAAAACATGCGAATCATTATTGGGTTCGCTAAGAGAGAGGTTTCTTAATTCATAAGCCAATTTGACAGACGCCATAGCGTCATCCAAGCCAAACCCCCCTTGAGCTAAAATCTGTTTGTAGCTTTCTATATACAGGTTATCAAAGCTCTGCGTGAGATTGACTTCTTTGCCCTCTAGGATCATTTTATGATAAACTTTTTCTTTAGCCACTCCCATGTGTTCTGGATTGATGGAAAAAAACCATCTTATTTTGGCATGCTCTAAAAAGAGTATCCCGCACACGCAGTCAGGCTCTTCTCTATTGATAACCTTGTCTTTAACGCCTCCAAACAAATACAATAAAGTGTCAAAGATATTCACTCCCATTTGAGTGGCTAGCCCCCCACTCCTATTCACATCCGCTCGCCATGAAGAAAAATACCATTTCCCTTGAACGCTGATATAAGTGAGCGTGATGTCAAACACCTTTTCAGGGTTTTTGTCTAATTCGCTCTTAATTTTTTCTTTTAAAGCCAGCGTGTCGCAATGCAAGCGCAAGGGTAAAAGACTAAACACCCTTTTTTGGTATTTCACCTCCAAATTTTTCAATTCTTGTATTTCGCCAGGGTCTAAAACTAAGGGTTTTTCACAAATCACATGCATGCCGTTTCTTAACCCGAAACGGATGTGATCAAAATGCGTGTGCGTGGGCGTGCAAACACTCAAATAGTTGATTTCTTTACCCATAGCCTTAGATTGCTCTAAATGCTTTTCAAAATCTTCAATATTGGTAAAAAACTCTGATTGTGGGAAATACTCATCTAAAACCCCCACGCTATCATGAATATCAAAAGAGCAATCCAAAAAATGCCCTGTATCTCTAATCGCTTGCAAGTGCTTGGGAGCGATAAACCCCCCTGAACCAATCATCGCAAAAAGCATTCATCTTCCTTAAATCATTTTAAATCTCATTTTAGCAAAGATTAGCTTATTTAAGCTTATATTATTGGCAATTAAAACACTCCACCGATCGATCCAGCACGCTTTTTTCATCTATGCTAGGGCTTTCGCTGCGCAAATAATAAGTGGATTTGAGTCCTAATTTCCAAGCGAGCGTGTAGATTTCATGCAAGGTTTTACCGCTGGCGTTTTCTATGCGTAAAAACACGTTGATGCTTTGGCCTTGATCGATCCATTTTTGGCGCACGGCCGCTGCTTTAATCAAATCTTTAGCGTCAATATCATAGGCTGATGTGTAAAAATTCCAAGTTTCTACATTCAAATTAGGCACTACGACAGGAATTAGCCCGCTCAAATTTTCTTCAAACCATTTTTTCTTATAAATGGGTTCAATCGTTTGGGTTGTGCCTACTAAAATAGAAATGGAGCTAGTGGGAGCGATCGCCATTAAATAACCATTACGCATGCCGTTGGCTTTGACTTTTTCCCTCAAACCTTGCCAATCGCAAGCGTGATTAAAAAGCCCTTTTTCGGTGAGTTTCAAGGCTTCATTATTGGCTTTATCAATGGGGAAAATCCCCTTACTCCATTCTGAATTTTCAAAATCCTTATAAACCCCTTTTTCTTTCGCTAAATTCGCGCTCGTGTCAATCGCATGGTAGCTGATTTGCTCCATTAAAGCGTCAATTTTTTCTAAATGCTCTTTAGACCCCCAGGCGATTTGGTGTTCTGCGAGCATTTGCGCTTCACCCATAACCCCTAACCCTATGGCTCTATTTTGCAAATTGGTGGCTTTGACTTTGCGGTTAGGGTAGAAATTCAAATCAATCACATTGTCTAAAAGCCTGACCATGATCGGCACAACCCTTTTAATGTCTTCTTCAGTGTTGATTTTGCTTAAATTAATGCTCGCTAGATTGCACACCGCCGTTTGCCCGTCTTTAGCGACTTTAGTAGCGATATAGATTGGCTTGCCCTTAAGAATATCCGTGCTAGTGAGCTTGTTAGCGCATTTAGTGATATTATTATCTGTCGTTACCAACTCTTTTTCTTCAAAAAACTCTATGGTGCCATCGGTGTATTCTATTTGCATGTAGTAGTGGTTAGGCGCAGTATTTTGAAAAATCTCCGTGCATAGATTGCTGGATCGAATGATTCCTGCATGAGCGTTTGGGTTGCACCGATTGGCGTTATCTTTAAAGGCTAAAAAAGGCAAGCCGGCTTCAAAATAATTCATTAAGATTTTTTTCCATAAATCTTTAGCGTTAATGTATTCTTTAATGATTTTAGGATCTTTTTCATACTTTAAATAGCGTTTTTCAAAATCCTGCCCATAAAGCTCAGTCAAATCCTTACACTCATAAGGGTCAAACAAAGTCCACATCGCGTCTTCTAAAACCCTTTTCATGAACAAATCGCACACCCAAAGAGCCGGGAATAAATCATGCGCTCTCCGCCTTTCATCGCCGCTATTTTTCCTTAAATCAATGAACTCCATCACATCAATGTGCCAAATTTCCAAATACACCGCAATCGCGCCCTTCCGTGTGCCTAATTGATCCACCGCAATCGCCACATCGTTAGCGATTTTTAAAAAAGGGATCGTGCCAGCGCTCGCATTCTTATGCCCATCAATATAGCTCCCAATAGATCGCACCAAAGAAAAATCCCAGCCAATCCCTCCGCCGTATTTGGACAACAGCGCCATTTCCTTATAGCTGTCAAAAATCCCCTCAATATTATCCGGCGTGCTGCCAATATAGCATGAGCTTAGCTGGTGCTTGGTGGTGCGAGCGTTCGCTAGAGTGGGGGTCGCGCACATCGCTTCAAATTTGCTTAAAACTTCATAAAATTCCAAAGCGATTTTATTGGGTTCTTGTTCGTTTTGCGCTAAAAACATCGCAATGCTCATAAACATGTGTTGGGGCAATTCAATAGGGTGATTGTTAGCGTCTTTTAACAAATAGCGATCATACAAGGTTTTAATCCCTAAATAATTGAATTGGAAATCCCTTTCAGGCTTGATCTGGCTATTTAAAAACTCTAGATCAAATTTTTCCTTAAAGCCCTTAAGGATGCGGCCCTTTTCTTCAGCGTTTTCAAAATACTCTTTCAAATGCCTATATCCTGTAAAACCACTTACTTTATGGTATAAATCATACAAGAAAAGCCTTGAGGCGACAAAGCTCCAATTAGGCGTGTCAATATCTATTTTATCCACAGCGGTTTTAATCAAAGTTTGTTGGATTTCTTCAGTAGTGATCTTGTCCCTGAATTGCAACCTCGCATCCACTTCCAGCTCACTTTGGCTCACGCCCTCTAAATTGTCCGTAGCGTCCTTAGTGTATTTTTGGATCTTGGTAATGTCCAAAGGCTCAATGCGCCCGTTTCGTTTAACCACTGTAATCAAAATGTTTCCTTAAATTTGAATTAAATCGTTTGTTTTTAAATTTGGAATTGTATCAATAAAAAACTTAAGAAAAAGAAAAGTTCAAGTTGGATCTGTTTTATTAATGAGAATGAGTTTTAAAGTTTTTTAATTTTTTTATACCCCCTCCATTTAATGCCATTTGGGTTAAATCACCACCCTAATTTAGCGCAAAGCCTACAACAAATCCCAAAACACACAAGAAAGCCAAGCATAACCAAACCCTCTATAAGGAGATTGCTAGGATGCCCGCAATACACTGAAATTTCATGGATAGCGGCAACAAAGGGCATTGTTAAAAGCATCATATAAAAATCCCTTAGTCTTGCCCCTAACACAGCGTCATGAAACGCACCAAAAAACCTAGCCTTAAAAATGGCTTTGAGAAACCTAGGGTATCTTACTTGGAAAGATTTATAACAATCCCTGCCTCGTGGGTCAAATAAAAGGTTAGACAACAAAGCCGCTATTAAGATTGTTAGCCATGCACAATAACTATCTTTAGGGCTAAAAAGTGGATCGACAGCGCCTTGGCCATAAGGAAATGTGGATATGCATCCCGCATAGACTATGGCCACTGCCCATTGATATTCCCAATCGCTCAAACGATTTTTGACATTCATGCTCTCTCCTTTCTTGCCCAAAACTACCTATCATACACGAAATGACGATCATAGGTGGGTTCTCTTGGAGCTTGCGGCTCTCTATCAACGCCACGGATAAAATCTTCTACCCTATCGCCTATTTCAGCTCCAGAATATGCCCCTATTCCACCACCAATGCCTGCACCAAGCACAGTATTCCACGGACCTCCAAGAGACCCAATCATTCCACCCATTGCACCACCCATTCCAGCTCCAACAGCTCCCCCCCAAAATCTACCTAATTCACCCCTTGCCTCTATTTTAGGACCAGCTATAGCCGCATTAACCATTGCACCGCATAAAACCACTACACAACTAAATGTTCTTAATCCACTCATAACAAATCCTTTCATAAATTGAGATTCAAGGCATGTTTGGCACACCTTGATGAGAATATTTATACCACAACCCTATTTAAAAGCATTGTTACAAATCAGTAAAATATCACAAAAAGCTCAATGAGTGTTTTGTTTCTACACAAATTACAGAATTAAAGTAAATGATTATAATATTTTAGGATTTTTCATTATTTAAACAAATTAAGATTTCTTAAAAAACTTAAAATACCCGTTTTCAATGTTAGTTTGAGGGGCGCGTGAAAGGCTCAACGACCCACTAGGAATGTCTTTAGTGATGGTGGTGCCGCTGCCGATTAAAACGTTAGAGCCGATATTTATGGGGGCGACTAGCTGGCTATCGCTCCCTATAAAAACATTTTCACCGATGATCGTTTGGTGTTTCTTTTTACCATCGTAATTGCAAGTGATCACGCCAGCCCCTATATTTGTGTTTTTCCCTATCTCACAATCCCCTAAATAGCTCAAATGCCCTGCTTTAGTGCCTTGAAGTTTAGCGTTTTTAGTCTCTACAAAATTCCCCACATGGCTATTACAAATCACGCTTTTAGGGCGCGCATGGGCAAACGGCCCCACACTACTATTAATAATTTGACTCTCTTCTATCACGCTATAAGCCTTAATGCGCGCGTTTTCTATCAAACAATTCCCAATCAAACGCACCCCTTGCTCTAAGACACACTCCCCCTTAAAACTCACGTCTTTTTCTAAATAAATACTATTAGGCAATTGCATCACTACCCCCAAGTCCATGGCGTTTTTTCTCAGTCTTTCTAGCATGATTTCTTCAGCTTTCGCCCTTTCTGTTTGGCTATTCACCCCTAAAAAACACTCTTCTTCTAAGAAAATAGCGTCAATCGTTTCGTTTTCATTGATCCCTAGAGCGATTAAATCCGTGAGATAGTATTCTTTTTGGGCGTTTTGGTCATGGAGCTTGGGCAAGTATTTTTCTAAAAACTCCCTTTCAAACCCATACACGCCAGCGTTCACGCTTTTAATGGTTTTTTCTTCATCATTAGCGTCCTTTTCTTCTACAATCTTTTTAACCTGATGGTTTTCTAAAACAACGCGCCCATAACCTTTAGGGTCAGCTAAATGGAGTAAGCCTATGGCGTTATTATGGCTTTCTAATAAGGGGGCGAGAGCGTCTTTAGTGATTAAGGGCATGTCCGCATTCAAAATCAAAACCCGCTCATGTTTTGTAGGGATAGGCGTTTTATCTTCTTGCATGATAGCCCCACCTGTCCCTGAATATTTTTCCACGATTTGAGTGTGAAAGATTACGCCCTTAAAACGCTTCAACACCGCTTCTTTAATGCGTTCTTGTTGGTGGTGCAAGATAAGATGCACATCATCGCTGATTGAAAAAGCCGTCTCTAAAATGTAAAATAGCATAGGCTCCCCACAAATGGTGTGTAAAGTTTTGGGTAGGCTAGAGTGCATGCGAGTGCCTTTACCAGCGGCCAGTATGATTACAGAAAGCATTAAAATCCTTAAACTTATTTTAGGGAATTTTAACATGCCTTATCTTATAATTTGACTTCGTTTCATCAAAGATTTAAGGCTAGAATTTTGCGTTTTTTCATTTTTTTAATTCTCATTTGCCCTTTAATATGCCCTTTAATGAGCACTGATAGTGCGCTGCCTAGCGTCAATCTCTCTTTAAACGCTCCTAATGATCCTAAACAGCTTGTAACCACCCTTAATGTCATCGCCCTGCTCACGCTTTTAGTTTTAGCCCCGTCATTGATTTTAGTGATGACGAGTTTCACCCGTTTGATCGTGGTGTTTTCTTTTTTAAGGACCGCTTTAGGCACGCAACAAACCCCACCCACTCAAATTCTAGTTTCGCTCTCTTTGATATTGACTTTTTTTATCATGGAACCCAGTTTGAAAAAGGCTTATGATACAGGGATTAAGCCTTATATGGATAAAAAGATTTCTTACACCGAAGCGTTTGAAAAAAGCGCTCTGCCTTTCAAGGAATTCATGCTTAAAAACACACGAGAAAAGGATCTAGCGCTTTTTTTTAGGATCAGAAACCTCCCTAACCCTAAAACCCCTGATGAGGTGAGTTTGAGCGTTTTGATCCCGGCATTTATGATAAGCGAGTTGAAAACAGCGTTTCAAATCGGCTTTTTACTCTACTTGCCTTTTTTGGTGATTGATATGGTTATCAGCTCTATTTTAATGGCGATGGGCATGATGATGCTCCCGCCTGTAATGATTTCTTTACCTTTTAAAATTTTAGTGTTTATTCTGGTAGATGGGTTTAATTTATTGACCGAAAATTTAGTAGCGAGTTTTAAAATGGTTTGATATTAAAAGCATTCAAGCTATAAAAGCTTGAAAGCAGTTTAAAATTCATAATTCAAATACGCTGTAATGGATCTCCCTGGTGCTGGCTCTCTCCCTGTAGGGCTTGTGCCAATCCCCCTAAAATAATATTTCATGTTAAAAAGGTTATTGATTTGCAAACTCCCGGTGATTTTATGCCTACCGCTTTGCCATAAAACGGAGCTTACTTGAACGTTCAACACAAAATACAAGGGCAATAACCCCACTGAATTACAACCATACTCTAGCCCCCCTGTGTATTCTGGGTTTAGGGGCAGGCACACGGTTTGATCTTTGGCTTGATTGAGCATAGAACTGTAAGCACGGCTATAAAAATAACTGCTGATTCCAAAAGTCGTGTGCTTGTAAGTATACATCATGTCAAATATGAATTGGTTAGGGCTCACATAAGGCAAACGCTTCCCTTTAATATCAAAGGGTTTATTGACAATGCCTGTAAAATAATAAGCAATATCATCAGCGTTAGAAGTGATGCGCGCATCAATATAAGTGTAAGCCACATGGAATTGCAAACCCCTAATGGGCGCGTAATACAATTCTAATTCCACCCCTTGACTCCTAGCGTTAATAGGCTGCGGGCTATAGCCTCCCGCATAGTAACGATTGGCAAAAATCACAAAATAATTGGTATTAAAACTCAACAGATTTTTATAACTATAGCGTTGCCCCACTTCAATTTCATTGAAAATTTGGTTGTAATTAGTCCTAGTAATGCCTAGCATTGTATGTTGTGGGGGGATAAAACTGCGGCGGTAGTTCGCATACCATATCCAATTTTCCATGGGTTTATAGCCAATGTTAAGGGCGGGACTCCATTCGTTTTGACGCTTTTTTGTAATATTCCACACAGAAAAATCATGCTTTTCTGGCTCTTTGTTGTTGTAGTTCAAAAAAGTGTACCTAAGCCCTGGAGTTATCACCAATTTAGAATCAAAAAGCTCTATTTTATCGCTCAACCATACCGCTGTATAGTTGTTGAACAAGTCTTGATTGTTGCTGGGTTTTTTAGAAAGGACAAAAGGAGGCATACGGCACACCCCATTAAAAATATCCGCTTTTTCGCATGTGCTTTGATCCAATCTAAAATACATATCCATTGTCATAAAACGCATGCCCACATTAAAAGTTTGCTTAACTTTATTGGTATTGACAACTAAGTTCAAATTAGGCTCAAATGCGTTCATTATATAACGCCTTAAATGATCAAAGATAAAAAATCCTGCATAATTTTGATCCGTATAAACAGGGCCTAATTTAGGATTAGTGTTAACATTCAAAAAATTAGAATCAAATTGAAAATCCCTTGACATGTCATGCCCATAGTAGCTAAAAGTGAAATCCCCACCTACCCTATCGGTATCCCCAAAAAAGTTTTGATACACAGCTCCCCATCGCTTCGCTCTCCCGCTTTTATTGTTATTAGGGCGGTTGTTTTGAAAACGATTTTGATTATACGCTTCTATGCCTAAAGATCCGGGGTCTGCCATAAAATAATTATAGTATTGGAAAAAGGCAGTGATCTTATTACTATCATTGATTTGATACAATGAATCTAGCATGTAGTTTTGAATGTTTGTAGGGCTGTTGTATCTAAACCCTTGCCCTTTGAGCCAATTCACTTGGGCTTGAACCCCAAAATGCTTATTCATCATGCCCCCTGTCCTCAAGTAAGTGTCAAAAAGCATGTTATTGGCTAAGCTCTTGTCAAGGGTTTTAGAATTTTGATTGAAAAAGCCCCCATTTTCAGATTTGCCCCAAAAAGTGGCCCTCTCGCTCACTTGACTCTCCCACTTGGTAGGAATGCCCTTAGTGATCACATTGATCACACCGCCAAAAACATTAGGGCCATAACGCACGCTCTCCCCACCCTTGGTTACGCTGATTCGATCCACAGATTGAAAGGTTACAGGGAAAATAGGAATGCTAATATCAACATAGGGCGCGACATAAATAGGGATCCCATTGACTAAAACCATAGCCGTATTGGAATGCCCCGAACTCCCCCCACCAAAACCCCTAACAGAAAAGCTAGGCACAGCTCCAATACCCGTAGCGTTTCTAATATGCACGCCTGGCACATTTTGTAAAGCTTCTTCAATGCTCTGATTCGCGCTTTTAGTGAGTTGTTTGTTAGAAATCACCGTGCGAGAACCCATATAGTTTCTGACTTCCTTGCTCCTCCAGCTTAAAGGCGCTTCTTTATCGTTAGCTATCCCTGAAGCTTCTACCCTTTCCAAATTGTGGGTTTTTACAGCATGCGCGCTATGACTCAAAACAACCAAAGAGACTAAAATTCTTTTCATTTACCACCTTTTATGAAAATGCTTCTTTTTACAACAAGGTGAAATTTATAATAACTATTCTTACTTTTAGCTTAAATTTTGAGACAATTATTATTTAAATTAAATTAATGACTTTTTTGGCAAAAAAATGCCGATTGATGCGAATGTTTATAGAAAAGATTAGGATATAAAGAAAAATAAAAATTTTTTAATATTTCTAATGGGGGAATTTTAAATAAATAAAGGGTTTAAAACCCTTTATGGCTAGCCTTTAAACCAAAATTTGAGTTGCATAAAAAGCTATCAAGGAAAACGCATACGCTACAACGGTTGTGAAGATGAATAAATACGCTACAAACTTTATCCCCCCAGCTTCCCTACCAAAAGTAATGGTCGCTGCAAAACAAGGGATATAAAACATCACAAACACGATAAAAGCGATCCCGCTAGGCACGCTGACTTCTTTTCTTAAGATCCCTCTAAAAGCGTCAGATTTTTCATTTTGATCCCCTAAAGAAAACAACACCCCCAAAGTAGAAACCACCACCTCTTTAGCCATAAATCCGGTTACAAGCGAGACGCTCAAACGCCAATCAAAATCCATAGGGCTAAAGACTTTTTCTAAATACGACCCCCCTCTCCCTACAATGCTATTTTTTAAGTTCTTTTTATCCAATTCCGTTTTTAATTCTTTTAATTTTTCTTCTTTAGCTTCGCTTGAAAGAGTGGTATCCTTATTCACTAACAAGCTTTCTTGTTTATAAGTTTTCATAGCCGCATCATTTTTAGGGTATTGAGACATAAACCAGATTAAAATCGCTCCCACTAAAATGTAAGTCCCGGCTTTTTTTAGGTAGGAAAGCGATTTGGTGTAGATACTGAAATAGACCATTCTCCAACTGGGAAATCGGTATTTGGGCATTTCCATGATAAAGGATTCAGTCTGTCCTTTAAACACGCTTAATTTGAGTAATTTGGCCATCACTAACGCCACAACCGCCCCCAAAATATAAATACAAAACAGCACAAACCCCGCGCTTGAAGAAGGGAAAAACGAGCCTACAAACAGCACATAAATAGGGAGTCTCGCCGAGCAGCTCATAAACCCGATCACAAAAAGCGTGATCAATCGTTCGTTATAATTTTGTAAGGTTCTTGTCGCCATGTAAGCAGGCACAGAGCAGCCAAAACCGGTGATTAAAGGGATAAAGCTCTTCCCATGCAAACCAAATTTATGCAAGATCCCATCTAGTAAAAACGCTACCCTACTCATATAGCCTGTCGTCTCTAGTAAAGAAATCCCAAAATACAACACCACAATTAAAGGCAAAAATGAAACCGTCGCTCCCACTCCCCCAATAATGCCATCACCCACCAAAGACGCTAAATCTTCATTAGCCACATTTTCTTTGATGCCATCGCTCAAAAATTTAAACCCTGTTTCAAGCGCTTTTTGCACTCCCCCCCCTATTAAAAAGCTCAAGGAAAAAATGATAAACATAAACCCTAAAAAAATGAAAATCCCATAACGCGGGTGCATTAAAATCTTATCAATCTTATAAGTGTGTTCAAAACTCGCATTTTGCTTGTTTTCACTGATTACTAATTTAGCGATTCTTTGAGCGCTCTGGCTGTATTTTAGGGACTCCTTAAAGCTTTGAGACGGGACTTTTATGCTTTCATTGTTTGTAGTGTTTTGAGAATAAAGCCTGACAATTTCATCTAATAAAAGCTCGGTATTCAAGCGATCTTCTTTGGATCTTGCGCTTGTTGGCACGCACACAACCCCTAATTCTTGAGAAAGCTTTTCTGTATTGATTTTAATGCCTTCTTTTTGCGCCTCATCCCACATGTTGAGCGCAAGAAGCATTTTTTTATTCGTGCCTAATAGCTGCATGCTTAAGGCTAAATTACGCTCTAAATTGGTGGAATCCACCACATTGAGAATGAGATCGTATTGCCCTTTTTCTAAAAAATCTTTAGTAACCTTTTCTTCAGTGGTGAAGTCATTGAGCGCGTAAGTGCCCGGTAAATCAATGATAGTGATTTGATGCTCTTTATGGATCAAACCCACTTCCATTTTATCCACGGTAACCCCAGCAAAATTCCCCACTTTCAAATGGGCGTTGCTCAAAGCGTTGATGAGGGACGATTTCCCCACATTAGGTTGGCCCACAAGAGCGATAGTGATTTCTTTCACTTCCAATTCTCCAAATAAGTTTTTTAATTTTTAGTTATATCGTTTTTAGATTAAAAGTTAGCACTATAGCGCTATAAGACTAATTGTTATATAATAAAAGCGAGACAAGAATGTTAAAATGCGAAAGGAGCGTGTGATGTTGTGCGTGTTTGATATAGAAACCATTCCTAATATAAGCTTGTGTAAAGAGCATTTTCAATTAAAAGAAGACGATGCGCTAAAAATCTGTGAATGGAGTTTTGAAAAGCAAAAAGAAAAAAGCGGGAGCGAGTTTTTGCCCCTTTATTTGCATGAAATTATCTCTATTGCAGCAGTCATTGGCGATGATTACGGGCAATTTATCAAAGTGGGGAATTTTGGTCAAAAACACGAGAATAAAGAGGATTTTACAAGCGAAAAAGAGCTTTTAGAGGACTTTTTCAAATATTTTAATGAAAAGCAACCGCGCCTAATAAGCTTCAATGGCAGAGGTTTTGATATACCCCTACTCACGCTCAAAGCCCTTAAATACAATTTAACTTTAGACGCTTTTTACAGCCAAGAAAACAAATGGGAGAATTACCGCGCGCGTTATAGCGAGCAGTTCCATTTGGATTTAATGGATAGCTTGAGCCATTATGGATCCGTCAGGGGGTTGAATTTGAATGGCGTTTGCTCTATGACGAATATTCCTGGTAAATTTGATGTGAGCGGGGATTTAGTGCATGCGATTTATTACAACCCTAAGATAAGCCAAAAGGAAAAAAAGGAGATTATTGATAGCTATTGTCAGAGCGATGTGCTTAACACTTACTGGCTTTTTTTAAAATACGAAGTGCTAAAAGGGGCTTTAAATAAGGAGCAATACCTTGGGCTATTGAATGATTTTTTAGCCAAATTCCCTAAGGAAAAATCCTATTCAAGCGTTTTTACTAACGCTTTAGAGAAAGAAATTAGGGAGTTTATTTAAAACCCTGAAACTAGGTAAAGACTGCTTAGAAAGAAATTTTTTAAAGCGTTAGAGAAACATGAGCCTAAAGTGTATATCTGCTTGATTTTAGATCCCCCACTTAAAACTATATTGTGCAATAACCATTGAACGATAAGAATAATATTTTTGAGAAAAAAATAAACGGATCACCCTCAATCTCAAACAAAACCTAAAACAAAATCCAACCTGTTAGGGCGTCAATCATCTAAAAGTGATACTATGACTAATAAATCAATTAAAGGCAAAGACATGAATGAAGTGGTTATAGTGGCGGCAAAGCGAAGCGCTGTAGGGAGTTTTCTAGGCTCTCTAAAGAATGTGGGTGCTAGAGAAATGGGTGTTTGCGTGCTTAAAGATGCTTTGAATGCGAGCGCTCTTAAGCCTAGCGATGTGGATTCTGTCATTTTAGGCAATGTTTTAGGCGCTGGTTTGGGTCAAAATATCGCCAGACAGATCCAACTAGACGCCGGTATCCCTAATGACAGAAACGCTTTCAGCGTCAATATGGTTTGCGGATCGTCTATGAAAGCTATCCAGTTAGCGCATGACAGCATCATGCTTGGGCGCGATGAGATGGTGGTGTGCGGTGGCGTGGAGAACATGAGCGCAGCGCCCTATCTGTCGTTTGACATGCGAGAGGGGAAAAGAATGGGGAATGCGAACATGATAGATTCCATGATACATGATGGATTATGGGATGCGTTCAATAATTACCACATGGGGATCACCGCTGATAATGTCGCTCAAGCATACCACATAAGCCGAGAAGATCAAGATAATTTCGCGCTCCAATCGCAACTCAAAGCAAGAGCCGCCATTAATGCAAAGAAATTCCAAGAAGAAATCACGCCTATTGAAATAGCGAATAAAAAAGGCGTGGTGGTTTTTAAAGAAGACGAATACCCTAGAGACACGACGCTAGAATCCCTTGCAAAGCTCAAACCCGCTTTCAAAAAAGACGGATCGGTAACGGCAGGAAATTCATCAGGGATCAATGATGGCGCGAGTATTATCATTTTATGCAGCGCTAAAAAAGCGCAAGCATTGGGGTTAAAAACCATGGTCACTATCAAGGGGTTTGGTTTGGGGGCTTGCAGTCCGGATATAATGGGTATATGCCCTAGTATCGCTATTAAAAACAACCTTAAAAATGTCAAAATGAATCTCAACGACATCAATCTTTTTGAACTCAATGAAGCTTTTGCCGCGCAAAGCCTAGCCGTGTTAAAAGAGCTTGAATTAAACCCCAATATCGTGAATGTGAATGGAGGCGCGATAGCCATTGGCCACCCTATTGGCGCGAGCGGCGCTAGAATTTTAGTTACTTTGTTGCATGAAATGAAGAGGAGCGGGCATGGCGTGGGCTGCGCGTCGTTGTGTGTGGGCGGCGGTCAAGGGCTATCAGTGGTAGTTGAACAAAAATAAAAAAATAAGGAGAATGAGATGAACAAGGTTATAACCGATTTAGACAAAGCATTGAGCGGGTTAAAAGACGGAGACACTATTTTAGTGGGCGGTTTTGGGCTGTGTGGGATACCCGAATACGCCATTGATTACATTTATAAGAAAGGCATTAAGGATTTGGTTGTCGTGAGCAATAATTGCGGCGTTGATGACTTTGGGCTTGGCATTCTTTTGGAAAAAAAGCAGATTAAAAAGATTATCGCTTCGTATGTGGGGGAGAATAAGATTTTTGAATCGCAAATGCTGAATGGAGAAATTGAAGTCGTTTTGACACCGCAAGGCACTTTGGCTGAAAACTTGCGCGCTGGAGGGGCTGGGATACCCGCTTACTACACCCCAACCGGTGTTGGGACTTTGATCGCTCAAGGCAAAGAATCAAGGGAATTTAACGGCAAAGAGTATATTTTAGAAAGAGCGATAACGGGCGATTATGGGCTTATCAAAGCCTATAAAAGCGACACTCTTGGGAATTTGGTGTTTAGAAAAACGGCCAGAAATTTCAACCCCTTGTGCGCGATGGCGTCAAAAATATGCGTCGCTGAAGTGGAAGAAATTGTCCCGGCCGGGGAATTAGACCCAGATGAAATACACTTGCCAGGAATCTATGTACAGCACATCTATAAGGGCGAGAAATTTGAAAAACGGATAGAAAAAACCACCACAAGGAGCGCAAAATGAGAGAGGCTATCATTAAAAGAGCGGCAAAGGAACTAAAAGAGGGCATGTATGTGAATTTAGGGATAGGCTTGCCCACGCTTGTGGCTAATGAAGTGAGCGGGATGAATATCGTTTTCCAAAGCGAGAACGGGCTGTTAGGGATTGGTCCTTACCCTTTAGAGGGAAGCGTTGATGCGGATCTCATTAATGCAGGAAAGGAAACCATAACCGTGGTGCCGGGCGCTTCGTTTTTCAATAGCGCGGATTCGTTTGCGATGATTCGTGGGGGGCATATTGATCTAGCGATTTTAGGGGGGATGGAAGTCTCGCAAAATGGGGATTTGGCTAATTGGATGATCCCTAAAAAGCTCATAAAAGGCATGGGAGGGGCTATGGATTTGGTGCATGGCGCTAAAAAAGTGATTGTCATCATGGAGCATTGCAACAAATACGGGGAGTCTAAAGTAAAAAAAGAATGCTCATTGCCCTTAACGGGAAAAGGCGTGGTGCATCAATTGATAACGGATTTAGCGGTGTTTGAATTTTCCAATAACGCCATGAAATTAGTGGAATTGCAAGAGGGGGTCAGCCTTAATCAAGTGAGAGAAAAAACAGAAGCTGAATTTGAAGTGCACCTATAGCTTATAAAAGGGGTGTGTTTATGTTTTTATTAAGGCATTTGACTTCAGCGTGCGTGTTTTTAGCGTCTAAATGTTTGCCGGACTCCTTTGTCTTGGTCACTCTTTTATCGTTTGTCGTGTTTGTTCTTGTTTATTGTTTGACAGGACAAGACGCTTCGTCTGTCATTTCTAGTTGGGGGAATGGTGCTTGGACGCTTTTGGGTTTTTCTATGCAAATGGCTCTTATTTTGGTGTTGGGTCAGGCTCTAGCTAGCGCTAAATCAGTCCAAAAACTTTTAAAATACTTGGCGTCTTTACCTAAAGGGTATTATACGGCTTTATTGCTAGTTACTTTTTTATCGTTAATCGCTAATTGGATCAACTGGGGGTTTGGCTTGGTGATTAGCGCGATTTTTGCAAAAGAGATCGCCAAAAATGTTAAAGGGGTGGATTACAGGCTGCTTATCGCTAGCGCTTATTCGGGTTTTGTCATCTGGCATGGGGGTTTATCCGGCTCTATCCCTTTAAGCGTTGCCACCCAAAATGAAGATCTGTCCAAAATAAGCGCTGGGGTGATTGAAAAAGCTATCCCTATCAGTCAGACGATTTTTTCTGCTTATAATTTAATCATTATAGGGATCATTCTTATAGGGTTACCCTTTTTAATGGCAATGATCCACCCTAAAAAAGAAGAAATCGTTGAGATTGATCCAAAGCTTTTAAAAGACGAATACAAAGAAACAGAACTCATTGATCACCAACAAGACAAAACGATCGCGCATTTTTTGGAAAACAGCGCTTTGCTTTCTTATCTTTTGGTTTTTTTGGGTTTTGGGTATCTGGGTATTTATTTTTTTAAAGGAGGAGGGATTAGTTTAAACATTGTCAATACGATTTTCCTTTTTTTAGGGATTTTGCTCCATAAAACCCCTTTAGCTTATGTGAAAGCGATCGATCATTCCGCTAGGAGCGTGGCTGGGATTTTATTGCAATTCCCTTTTTATGCCGGGATTATGGGGATGATGGCAAGCCATAGCGTGGGGGGTCATTCTTTAGCGCAAATGCTTTCTTTAGCCTTCACGCACATCGCTAATGAAAAAACTTTCGCGCTCATGACTTTTTTGAGCGCGGGGATTGTCAATATTTTCATCCCGTCTGGCGGAGGGCAATGGGCGATTCAAGCTCCTATCATGCTCCCAGCTGGGCAAAGCTTAGGAGTGGATCCGGGCGTGGTTTCTATGGCTATCGCTTGGGGAGACGCTTGGACGAATATGATACAGCCTTTTTGGGCTTTGCCCGCTTTAGCCATTGCAGGTTTGGGCGCTAAAGATATTATGGGCTATTGCGTTTTGACTTTAATTTTTGTAGGCTTAGTCGTGTGCGGGGTGTTTTATTTTTTAGTGTGAGTTTTTTATGCCTAAAACCACGCTCTTTTCAATGGGGTAAAAGTTTTTCTTTTTACCCTTTAAACGCTCTTGTAATTAAGCCTTATTTCGTTACAATAACCCCCATAATAACCTAAGGAAGTGTTTTGTTTTTTAAATTTATTTTATGTTTATTATTAGGAACGTTTGCATGGGCAAAAGAGGATATTCTTACCCCATTAACGCCCTCTAAACGCTATTCTATCAATTTGATGACCGAAAATGATGGTTATATCAACCCTTACATTGATGAGTATTATACCGCAGGCAATCAAATAGGCTTTTCTACTAAAGAATTTGATTTTTCTAAAAATAAAGCGATGAAATGGACTTCGTATTTAGGTTTTTTCAATAAAAGCCCTAGGGTTACTCGTTTTGGCATTTCTCTCGCCCAAGACATGTATACCCCCTCACTTAAAAACAGAAAACTGGTGCATTTGCATGACAACCACCCTTATGGGGGGTATTTACGGGTGAATTTGAATGTGTATAACCGCCATCAAACTTTCATGGAGTTGTTCACGCTTTCTTTAGGCACGACAGGGCAAGATTCTTTGGCCGCTCAAACGCAGCGTCTCATTCATAAATGGGGTCATGACCCCCAATTTTATGGCTGGAACACACAGCTCAAAAACGAATTTATCTTTGAATTGCACTACCAATTGCTCAAAAAAGTCCCCCTTTTAAAGACTCGTTTTTTTTCTATGGAGTTAATGCCTGGGTTTAATGTGGAATTGGGTAATGCGAGGGATTATTTCCAACTCGGCTCGCTCTTTAGGGCTGGGTATAACCTGGACGCTGATTATGGTGTCAATAAGGTCAATACCGCTTTTGATGGGGGCATGCCTTATAGCGATAAATTTTCTATCTATTTTTTTGTAGGGGCTTTTGGGCGCTTCCAACCCCTTAACATCTTCATTCAAGGCAATAGCCCTGAAACTAGGGGCATTGCTAATTTGGAATACTTTGTTTATGCCAGTGAAATAGGAGCGGCTATGATGTGGCGTAGCTTTAGGGTGGCTTTTACGATCACTGATATTAGTAAAACCTTTCAATCCCAGCCTAAGCACCACCAGATCGGCACATTAGAATTGAATTTCGCCTTTTGATTTAATATCAGTTTAATATTTTTATTCCTATATGATATTTATATGATATTTTTGGGTAATTTAAGATGAATATCGGTAGCGTTTTGAATGAATTTGTTACTACTTTTCACTTTATTACACCAAATTTTCCCTTATTACAAACAACTTTGAAATAAACGATTTCCATTTTACAATCTGTCCTATACTTCTAATAGGTTGCCTTGAGCAACACTTTAATACAAGGAGTCTAAATGAAAGACGCAAGAGTTCAGGTGATGGGTATTGATGCCGGTGGCACCATGACGGACACGTTTTTTGTGAAAGAAAATGGCAGTTTCGTAGTCGGTAAAGCCCAAAGCAACCCAGAAGATGAGAGTTTAGCTATTTATAACAGCTCACAAGACGCTTTATCGCATTGGAAATCAGATGTCAGTAAGGTTTATCCAGAGTTGGTCACTTGCGTGTATTCTGGCACGGCGATGCTCAATCGGGTCGTCCAAAGGCGTGGGATGGAAGTGGGTCTGATTTGCAATAAGGGTTTTGAGCAAATGCATTCTATGGGTAGGGCGTTGCAATCCTATTTGGGGTATGCGCTAGAAGAAAGATTGCATATCAACACGCACAAGTATGATGATCCGCTGATTCCTTTAAAAAGGATTAGAGGCGTTACAGAAAGAACCGATGTCAAGGGGCAAGTGGTTATCCCAGTGCGCCAAGAAGAGGTAAAAATGGCTGTTAAGGAGCTTTTAGAAGCAGGCGCGAAAGCCATTGTGATTTGCTTGTTGCAATCTCATAAAAACGCTGAAAGCGAGCGGATCGTTAGAGATATAGCGTTAAAAGAAATTGAAAAATTGGGTAAAAATATTCCTGTATTCGCTTCTGTGGATTACTACCCTCAAAGAAAAGAAAGCCACAGAATGAACACCACTATCTTAGAAGCTTATGCGGCTGAGCCAAGCAGACAAACCCTCTCTAAAGTCAGCAACCGCTTCAAAGAGCATGGCGCTAAATTTGATCTTCGTGTGATGGCAACGCATGGAGGCACCATTAGCTGGAAAGCTAAAGAACTCGCTAGGACTATTGTGAGCGGCCCTATTGGAGGCGTGATTGGATCTAAATTGCTGGGCGAAACGCTTGGTTATGACAATATTGCATGCAGCGATATTGGCGGCACGAGCTTTGATATGGCGCTTATCGTTAAGAGCAATTTTAATATCGCTTCTGACCCTGATATGGCGCGCCTTGTTTTATCTCTACCGCTTGTGGCTATGGATTCCGTTGGTGCGGGTGCTGGGAGTTTTGTGCGCATTGATCCGCACAGCCAATCGGTCAAACTAGGGCCTGACAGTGCGGGGTATAGAGTTGGCACTTGTTGGAAAGACAGCGGGTTAGACACGGTTTCGGTAACCGATTGCCACATTGTTTTAGGCTATTTGAACCCGGATAATTTCTTAGGCGGTTTGATCAAATTAGATGTGGATAGGGCTAAAAAACACATTAAAGAGCAAATCGCTGATCCGCTAGGCATTAGCGTAGAAGATGCGGCTGCGGGCGTGATTGAGCTGCTTGATTTAGAGCTTAAAGAATACTTGCGATCCAATATTAGCGCTAAAGGGTATAGCCCGTCTGATTTTGTGTGCTTTTCGTATGGTGGCGCGGGGCCTGTGCATACCTATGGCTATACAGAAGGTTTAGGGTTTAAGGATGTGGTAGTGCCTGCGTGGGCGGCTGGATTTAGCGCTTTTGGTTGCGCTTGCGCTGATTTTGAATACAGATACGATAAGAGCGTGGATATTGCCATTCCGCAGTATTCTTCAGACAAGTCAAAAACAGAAGCATGCAAGATCATTCAAGACGCATGGGATGAATTGACTCTCAAAGTGATTGAGGAGTTCAAGATCAATGGATTCTCTGAAAAAGATGTGATTTTAAGACCTGGATACAGGATGCAGTATATGGGGCAATTGAATGATTTAGAGATCACTTCTCCTGTATCAAAAGCTGCAAGCGTGGCTGATTGGGAAGAAATTGTCAAAGAATATGAAAAAACCTACGCTCGTGTTTATTCTGAATCAGCGTGTTCGCCAGAGCTTGGTTTTAGCGTGACCGGTGTGATCATGCGTGGTGTTGTGGCTACGCAAAAACCTGTGATTCCGGTTGAAAAAGAGCATGGCACTACGCCCCCAAAAGAAGCCAAAATAGGCGTTAGAAAATTCTATCGTCATAAGAAATGGGTGGATGCAGATGTGTGGCAAATGGAAAAATTACTGCCTGGAAATGAAGTCATAGGGCCTGCGATCGTAGAATCAGATGCGACCACTTTCGTGATACCCAAAGGCTTTGCGACAAGACTAGACAAACACCGATTGTTCCACTTGAAAGAAATTAAATAAAGGAGTTCAAAATGGCAAATTTATTGAAAAACGGCAAAACTTTAAAACAAGCTAGAGGTGAAATCCTAGCCAGGACAGAAAAAACAGGGCATTATAATGGTCTCAAAAAACTAGAGTTTAAAGAAAGAGATCCGATCGGTTATGAGAAAATGTTCTCTAAATTAAGAGGCGGTATCGTGCATGCCAGAGAAACAGCTAAAAGGATTGCGGCAAGCCCTATTGTTGAGCAAGAGGGGGAATTGTGCTTCACGCTTTATAACGCTGTGGGCGATAGCGTGCTGACTTCTACGGGTATCATTATCCATGTAGGGACTATGGGATCAGCTATCAAATACATGGTAGAGAATAATTGGGAAGATAACCCAGGCATCAATGACAAGGATATTTTCACCAATAACGACTGCGCGATTGGGAATGTGCACCCATGCGATATTATGACTCTTGTGCCTATTTTTCACGATGAAAAATTGATTGGGTGGGTAGGCGGTGTTACGCATGTGATTGATACCGGTTCGGTTACTCCAGGATCAATGAGCACTGGACAGGTTCAAAGATTTGGGGATGGATACATGATCACTTGCCGTAAGACAGGAGCGAATGATGAGAGCTTTAAAGATTGGTTGCATGAATCTCAAAGATCGGTAAGAACGCCTAAATATTGGATTCTAGATGAAAGGACTAGGATTGCAGGATGCCATATGATTAGGGATTTAGTGATGGAAGTCATTAAAGAAGACGGCATTGATTCTTACATGCGATTTATTGATGAGGTGATTGAAGAGGGGAGGAGAGGCCTTATCTCTAGGATCAAATCCATGACCATACCGGGCAAGTATAGAAAGGTAGCGTTTGTGGATGTGCCTTATGCACATAAAGATATTGGCGTGTGCTCTGAATTTGCTAAGCTAGACACAATCATGCACTCTCCTGTGGAAATCACTATCAATAAAGACGCTACATGGAAATTAGATTTTGATGGCGCGTCCAGGTGGGGATGGCACTCTTTCAATTGCAACCAAGTGTCCTTTACTAGCGGTATTTGGGTGATGATGACTCAAACATTGATACCCACTTCTCGCATCAACGATGGCGCTTATTTTGCGACTCAATTCAGACTCAAAAAAGGGACTTGGATGAATCCAGATGACAGACGCACCGGGCATGCTTATGCGTGGCACTTCTTAGTATCAGGCTGGAGCGCTTTGTGGAGAGGCTTGTCTCAAGCGTATTACAGCCGAGGGTATTTAGAAGAGGTCAATTCCGGGAACGCTAACACTTCCAATTGGCTGCAAGGCGGTGGTATCAACCAGGATGGAGAAATCCATGCGGTGAATAGCTTTGAGACGAGTTCTTGTGGGACTGGAGCTTGCGCGATAAAAGACGGCCTGAATCACGCAGCGGCTATTTGGAATCCAGAAGGCGATATGGGCGATGTTGAAATTTGGGAAATGGCAGAACCTCTTCTTTATTTAGGCAGGAATGTCAAAGCCAATACCGGTGGGTATGGGAAATATCGAGGCGGTAACGGGTTTGAAACCTTAAGAATGGTGTGGGGCGCGCATGATTGGACCATGTTCTTTATGGGTAATGGCTATATGAATAGCGATTGGGGTATGATGGGGGGCTATCCAGCGGCTAGTGGCTATAGGTTTGAAGCGCACAACACCGACTTGAAAAACAGGATTAAAAATAACGCTAGCTTGCCTTTGGGGGGCGATTTTAACCCAACGGATCGAGATTATGAAAAGCACATTTCTCATGCGTCTCAAGTCAAAAGGGATAAGCAATGCATCACCACCGAGAACTGCTTTGACAATTACGACTTGTATTTGAACTACATCAAAGGCGGTCCTGGATTTGGCGATCCGATTGAAAGGGATTTGAATGCGATTTTAGAAGATCTCAACAGCAAACAGCTATTGCCAGAATACGCTTACAAGGTTTATGGCGCGGTGGTGAGTCAAAATAAAGACGGCGTGTGGGTAGGAGATGAAGCCAAAACGAAAGCCAGAAGAAAAGAAATTCTTGAAAACAGAAAGGCTAGATCCATACCGGTAAAACAATGGATGGAGCAAGAAAGAAACGCTATCCTTGAAAAAGAGGCTTCCAAACAGGTTAAGCACATGTATGCGACTAGCTTTGATCTCTCGCCCAAGTTTTTAAACGATTTTAAAACATTTTGGAACTTGCCAAAGAGCTGGACTGTAAAAGAAGATGAGCTTGGCGTATTCACCTATGGATCTAAATACAGGATGGATTTGAGCAAATTGCCTGATGTGCGCACAGTTCTGTTGGTTGATGAGAAATAAAGAAAGGAGAATGGTCATGTCAAAATACACACAAGAACAAATTAAAAATTTAGTAGAGGGGAACTTGGATTGGAACACTGTCTTAAAAATGCTGAGCATGCCTAAAGATCATGAAAGATTCCAAATGTATTTGAAGGTGTTGCAAGATAAGGTAGATTTTGATGACAAAATCGTCTTACCCTTGGGGCCGCATTTGTTTGTGGTGCAAGATCCTCAAAAGAAGTGGGTTATTAAGTGTTCATGCGGTCATGCGTTTTGCGCTCCAGAGGAGAATTGGAAATTGCATGCAAACATCTATGTGCGCGATACAGCAGAAAAAATGGAAGAGGTGTATCCTAAACTCTTAGCCAGTGATACTAACTGGCAAGTGTATCGGGAGTATATTTGCCCAGATTGCGGCATCCTTTTAGATGTTGAAGCTCCAACTCCTTGGTATCCTGTGATCCATGATTTTGAGCCTGATATAGAGGCGTTTTATAAAGATTGGCTAGGCATACAGCCCCCAGAAAGACGCTAAAACCGCTCAATCCTTTTTGTGAAGAGGCTTTATGCCTCTTGGCATTAAAAAGCTTGGGTTAGTCCAACTCAAGCGGATTTATTCAATCCTAACAAATTTAGCTTCAAATTAAAAAATTCAAGCTCTTTTTCTTTTTTTTTGGTTTAATACTCGGTATAATTTTAATCACACTCAAAAGGAAAAGCTATGAAAATAACACAAGGCACCCCTAACGACTTTGTTGCCCTAACAAGTGTGATATTTTCTGTCTCTTTATACCAGCGAAATTACACTACTTGGGAGAGAGGAAATCGTGAAAAATTACTGCAAGATATTGTCAATATCTTTCAAAACAAGAAAACGCATTTTATGGGTTCCATCACTATGCTTCAATAAAATAAAGGGTATTTTTGACTAAAAAATTCATGTCTTGGATGGTGGTTATCGGGGCTTTAATTTGCGTGCTTTTGGGGGTGTTTATCTTCTTTACTAGCATGTCGGTTAAAAAATCTTTAACCGCTTATCTTAACGCTTATTTGGATCAACGCCCCCATATCAAGGGCATGGGGATTGTGGGCGCTCCTTTTGAATGTGAAGGGTTTTTTAAAATTGCATGCGTTTCTAAAGAGCTGAGTTTTTTAGATTCTCAAAACTCCCCTATTATGGATTTTAAAAATTTGAGTATTAAGCTCGATTCTTTGGATAAAAGCTCTCTTATTCTTTCTATCCATTCTCAAATCAAATCCCCTATTTTAGAACAAGATATTCAGCAAAAAATCCATCAAATCCCCCTAAAAGACTTGAATGCCTTATTGGAAAAAATGAAACCCACGCGCTTGAATTGCTCTTTAAAATTCAACGCTTTAGATGAAAAAACCCTAAACGATAATTTAAAATGCGATTTGACTAATGCAGAGAATATCCTTGCTTACACTTTTTTTCAAGAGGGTTTAATGGAGGCGCAAGAAAATCTCTCCCTTAAAAATATTTTTAAAACCTTAAATTCTAAAGACGCTAAGGCCATAGAAGAGTTGCAAGACAAACTGCGTTTTTCAGCGCCAAAGTTGAGTGTTTCTATCCAAGCACGCCATCTTAAAAATGTTTTAGAGTCTTTTTATCACCAAAATAAAGAGAGTTTGGGCTTTTTTTCCCCTTATTTTAGCTTGCGTTCTCAAACCCCTAGCGTCTCTTATGAAAGCGCGTTAGCTTCTTTAGAAAAATATTTTATGGCCTTGTTCCAATCCCGTTTTAAAGACGATGCAGAGCTCCAACAAAATTTTAAAGGATTGTTGCAAGCCTTTGTTTCTATGGCTAAAGACAAACGATCCCGAATCGCTCTTAACGCCCAAGCTCAAGACAACACCAAGCTGACTTTTAACGCCCTGTTAGAAAACCTTAGCGTGAATTTCTTTCAATCTTACAAAATAAGCCATGAGTGATTTCAAAGTCCCGCCCAAAGCTAAAGGGTTTAAACGCCTTTTTAAAGCCCTTTTTTATTCTAAAGACGGGCTTAAATGCGCATGGATTGAAGAGGGTGCATTCAGGCAAATTGTCATTTTGGCTCTTTTTTGCATCGTTCTAGCGAGCTATTTAGCTAAAGATTTTTTAGAATGGGGGCTATTGATTTTGCCTTGTTTTTTATCAGTGGTGATTGAACTAATCAATAGCTCTATTGAAAAGGCTGTGGATTTCACTGGTACAGAGTTCCACCCCTTAGCCAAAAAGGCTAAAGACATGGCCAGTTCAGCCCAGTTGATAGGGCTTATTTTTTGGGCTTTGATTTGGGGGCGTTATCTTTTAACGCTTTATTTTAATTAAATTTTAGGGAGATACATGCAAGATCGTTTAGTCAATGAAACAAAAAATATTGTAGAAGTGGGGATTGATTCTTCTATTGAAGAGAGCTATTTAGCTTATTCCATGAGCGTGATCATAGGGCGCGCTTTACCAGACGCTAGAGATGGCTTAAAGCCAGTGCACAGGCGTATTTTGTATGCGATGCATGAATTAGGCCTTACTTCCAAAGTCGCTTACAAAAAAAGCGCTAGGATCGTGGGTGATGTGATTGGTAAATACCACCCCCATGGCGATAATGCGGTTTATGATGCACTAGTGAGAATGGCGCAAGATTTTTCCATGCGTTTGGAATTGGTGGATGGGCAGGGCAACTTTGGCTCTATTGATGGCGATAACGCTGCAGCGATGCGTTACACTGAAGCCAGAATGACTAAGGCGAGTGAAGAAATTTTAAGGGATATTGATAAGGACACCATTGATTTTGTGCCTAATTATGATGACACCTTAAAAGAGCCAGATATTCTACCAAGCCGTCTGCCTAACCTTTTAGTCAATGGGGCTAATGGGATCGCTGTAGGGATGGCGACTTCTATCCCCCCTCACAGGATTGATGAAATCATAGACGCTTTAGCGCATGTCTTAGAAAACCCTAACGCTGGATTAGATGAAATCTTAGAATTTGTCAAAGGGCCTGATTTTCCTACTGGTGGGATCATTTATGGCAAGGCGGGTATTATTGAAGCCTATAAAATGGGGCGAGGGCGCGTGAAAGTGCGGGCCAAAGTGCATGTGGAAAAGACGAAAAATAAAGAAATCATCGTTTTAGATGAAATGCCTTTTCAAACCAATAAAGCCAAATTAGTGGAACAAATCAGCGATTTAGCGCGAGAAAAACAAATTGAAGGCATTAGTGAAGTGCGCGATGAGAGCGATAGAGAGGGCATTAGAGTGGTGATTGAATTAAAAAGAGACGCGATGAGTGAAATTGTCTTAAACCACCTCTACAAACTCACCACCATGGAGACCACTTTTAGCATCATTTTACTCGCTATTTACAATAAAGAGCCTAAGATTTTCACGCTTTTAGAGTTGTTGCGCCTTTTCTTAAACCACAGAAAAACCATTATTATAAGACGCACGATTTTTGAATTGGAAAAGGCTAAGGCCAGAGCGCATATTTTAGAGGGCTATTTGATCGCATTAGACAATATTGATGAAATCGTGCAGCTCATTAAAACAAGCCAAAGCCCAGAAGTGGCTAAAAACGCCTTAATGGAGCGTTTTACTTTGAGTGAAATCCAAAGCAAAGCCATTTTAGAAATGCGTTTGCAACGCTTAACAGGCCTTGAAAGGGATAAAGTCAAAGAAGAATACCAAAACTTGCTAGAACTTATTGATGATCTCAATGGCATTTTAAAGAGCGAAGATCGCCTGAATGGAGTCGTCAAAACAGAGCTTTTAGAAGTCAAAGAGCAATTTTCTTCTCCAAGACGCACTGAAATTCAAGAATCGTATGAAAATATTGATATAGAAGATTTGATCGCTAATGAGCCTATGGTGGTGAGCATGAGCTATAAAGGCTATGTGAAAAGAGTGGATTTAAAAGCCTATGAAAAGCAAAGTCGTGGCGGTAAGGGCAAGCTTTCAGGCAGCACTTATGAAGACGATTTCATTGAAAGCTTTTTTGTGGCTAACACGCATGATATTTTGCTCTTTATCACTAATAAAGGTCAGTTGTATCATTTGAAAGTTTATAAAATCCCAGAAGCGAGCCGGATCGCTATGGGTAAAGCTATTGTGAATTTAATCTCGCTCGCTCCGGATGAAAAGATCATGGCGACTCTAAGCACCAAAGACTTTAGCGATGAACGCTCTTTAGCTTTTTTCACGAAAAATGGCGTGGTGAAGCGCACCAATTTGAGCGAATTTGGGAGCAACAGGAGTTGTGGTGTCAGAGCGATTATTTTAGATAAAGATGATGAATTAGTGAGTGCAAAAATAGTGGATAAAAACGCTAAGCATTTGCTCATCGCATCGCATTTGGGCACTTTCATTAAATTCCCTTTAGAAGATGTGCGCGAAATGGGAAGAAGCGCTCATGGGGTTAGGGGTATTAAATTGAATGAAAATGATTTTGTTGTCAGTGCGGTCGTTATTAACGATGATAGCAACAAGCTTTTGAGCGTGAGCGAGAACGGGCTTGGCAAGCAAACTCTAGCCGAAGCGTATAGAGAGCAATCTCGTGGAGGTAAGGGGGTCATTGGCATGAAGCTCACTCAAAAAACCGGTAATTTGGTGGGCGTTATCAGCGTGGATGATGAGAACCTGGATTTGATGATCCTTACTGCGAGTGCGAAAATGATTAGAGTTTCCATTAAAGACATTAGAGAAACCGGAAGAAACGCTAGTGGGGTAAAACTCATAAACACCGCCGATAAAGTCATGTATGTCAATTCTTGCCCTAAAGAAGAAGAGCCAGAAAATTTAGAAAACCCTCCTACACAATTATTTGAGTGATGCGTTTCTTTTCATTCTTTTATTTTTTATTTTATTTTTTAGGGGTTTCTTTGCATGCTCTCAGCCCCCTAGAAGATCAAGAATTTTTAATTTCGTATCGCTTGAAAATCGTTGATTCTAGAGTGATGGGCGAAGAGTATTCCATCTCTAAACCTATAATTAGCCGCATCAAAACAGCCCCCTATGTTTTAGATTATCATTGCTCTATTATTACTCGCAACTTACCTAATTTGAAAGACCCCCTACTTAAAACACAATCAGAACGCTTCCTTTTAGAAATAGCGTTAAAAAAAGAAAAAGAGCGAGTCATAGACTGCATTTTAAAAAGCCAAGTTATTATCACGCATTATGATCACAGCTATAAAAACGGCACCACTACCACAAGCATTCTTGACCTCAAAGCCTTAAGCGTTAGAGCGAGTTTAGTGGGAGATGCACTGTTTTTAGATATTTTTAGAAAGGAAGAAGAATGAAAATCGCCATTGTAGAAGATGATATTAACATGCGTAAAAGTCTGGAGCTTTTTTTTGAGCTTCAAGACGATTTAGAGATTGTGAGTTTTAAAAACCCTAAAGACGCTTTAGCGAAACTTGATGAAAGCTTTGATTTAGTCATCACGGATATTAACATGCCCCATATGGACGGCTTAGAATTTTTACGCCTTTTAGAAGGCAAATACGAATCCATTGTGATTACCGGTAACGCGACTTTGAATAAAGCCATTGATTCCATTCGTTTAGGCGTGAAAGACTTTTTCCAAAAGCCTTTTAAACCAGAATTGCTTTTAGAGTCCATCTATCGCACCAAAAAAGTTTTAGAATTTCAAAAAAAACACCCTTTAGAAAAACCCTTAAAAAAACCACACAAACACAGCTTTTTAGCCGCTTCAAAAGCGTTAGAAGAAAGCAAACGGCAAGCCTTAAAAGTCGCAAGCACGGACGCTAATGTCATGCTATTAGGCGAAAGCGGGGTGGGTAAGGAGATTTTTGCTCATTTCATCCACCAGCATTCGCAGCGCTCTAAACACCCTTTTATAGCGATCAACATGTCCGCTATCCCAGAGCATTTATTAGAAAGCGAGCTTTTTGGGTATCAAAAAGGGGCGTTCACGGACGCCACAGCTCCTAAAATGGGGCTTTTTGAAAGCGCTAATAAAGGCACGATCTTTTTAGATGAAATCGCTGAAATGCCCGTTCAATTGCAAAGCAAGCTTTTAAGAGTGGTTCAGGAAAAAGAAATCACGCGCCTTGGGGATAATAAGAGCGTTAAAATTGATGTTCGTTTTATTTCCGCCACCAACGCTAACATGAAAGAAAAAATCGCTTCAAAAGAATTTAGAGAAGATTTGTTTTTCCGCTTGCAAATCGTGCCTATAACTATCGCGCCTTTAAGAGAGAGGACAGAAGAGATTTTACCCATTGCTGAAATCAAGCTTAAAGAAGTGTGCGAGGCTTATCATTTGGGGCCAAAATCTTTTTCAAAAAACGCCGCAAAACGCCTTTTAGAATACTCTTGGCATGGGAATGTGCGAGAGCTTTTAGGCGTCGTGGAAAGAGCGGCGATTTTAAGCGAAGGAGCAGAAATCCAAGAGAAAGATTTGTTTTTGGAAAGGTAGTTTGTAGGGCTTCTTTATAAATCATCTGCAACCAGATAAGTTTAATAAGTTTTAGTGATCATGCTATAATTTCATGGAATTGCATGGTTTGTTGTGTAACAAATTGAGTGAAAGAGTGGATAGATTTGGCTATAGAGTGATTGGTGTTGGAGTGGATAAAGAGACTAACGGAGTTGTTGTTCAGTTGAATAAGGAAACGATGGTTAGATTGAATAGCAAAAACCGCTTTAGCAAATGATGGTGATCTCATGGCGGGTATTTTTGATGAATTTAATGGATTAAAGGCTAATAAAGAACCACAAAAACCTCACTCGATCTATTACGGGTATGGCAGCTCTTATAAAATCATTGATGTTCTTAACGATAAGGATGGTGATTTTATCAGTTGCAGATTGTTTATCGTTAAGGAATTAGGGGTTGATGAGTGTTTAGGGTTTTATGCGCCCCCTATGATTGACAATAACAACACCACTCTTGCTGATTTGCTTGAAAATGGCGAGCCTACAACATATTATGAAACCAATTCTGCAAATATCAGGCGTTTTTTGGATAGAGAGCCTTACAACATTGAGTGGTTGATGGGGAAGTATTTGGGGGTTGGGTTTAGGAGTTACAAAATAGAGCGGATACGAGGAACGGAATTTGTAACCAAATTCCGCTATAAAAAGTGGGGTTCTATGATTGACAGAGAAGTTAAAATGCAATTCCCCAAATATCTTAAAGACTCAAAGAAGACAGCCGTTAAAATAACAAGCAAGGTGTTTTACGAGTTGTTGAGAGGGCCTTTGTTTGGCAACCTCCTCGGCAAAGATCCCATTTGGGCGATTATCATGTGGAAGGAAAACAATAATAAATAAAATCTTGTTGGGTTTTAATCTTCTTATTTTTTTAAATTAAAAGTCATTTTTTAACCCCTAAAATCGCGCTACAAAAATTATCGTGCCATTAAAATCAGGCTCTTTACTATTGATTATTAAAAATACTTTTTAGTATTTTTTATAATTTATGATTAACACTTAATGATAGTAAAGCCTTATTAATAATTTTGGTGTGGGACTAAAAATAGTGAGTTTAGGGGCTTTAAACCCCCCAAGCAGAAATCCCAAATATCTTTAGTGTTTGGGATGAATGCTTTAGTTCCGCTAGGAACTATATAAAAACCTTAAGTGAAACTAACCTTGATTTTCTATATACGCTTTGATCGTT
>NZ_MVVH01000001.1:0-307617 GCF_003636935.1 Helicobacter pylori | reverse complement strand
CAACACGGCATTGAACTAGGGCTTAAAATCCCCACCATTAACACGAACTATTATTCCTTTATGGGGGCTGAACTCAAATACCGCAGACTCTATAGTGTGTATCTCAACTATGTGTTTGCTTACTAAAACCCTCTTTAAAAAAGGGGGTTGATTAAACTATTTAAAGGTATTTTTAAAATTAAGCAAGTAAAGGAGCTTGAACAATCTCTTATAATCGCTCTCAAGCTGTAAAATTAAAGTGATCAAAACCCTATTTTTTAAAATTAAAGAAAATTTTTTTAAAGATTATCACTCTTTTTTGATAAAGTAATAATTTAAAATTTAGGGAGTTTTTTATGGAAGAATCAACAGCGTTTATTTTGGCTCTTGTGGGGCTATTCACCGGCATTACCGCCGGGTTTTTTGGTATTGGTGGGGGGGAGATTGTCGTCCCTAGCGCGATTTTTGCCCATTTTAGCTATAGCCAAGCGGTGGGGATTTCGCTCATGCAAATGCTTTTTTCTTCGGTGGTTGGCTCTATCATCAATTACAAAAAGGGTTTATTGGATTTGAAAGAAGGCTCGTTTGCTGCGCTTGGAGGGCTGATGGGGGCGGTTCTAGGGAGTTTTATCTTAAAAATCATTGACGATAAGATTTTAATGAGCGTGTTTGTGGTGGTGGTGTGCTATACCTTTATCAAATACGCTTTTTCTAGCAACAACAAACCCAAGCATTTTGAAGAAATGCATTTTGATTTGCATGCAAATAACAAAACGCCAGAAAAAAAGCACGCAATCCCTTTTGTGTCTATGGACAGAACGCATGGGGTTTTGATGCTCGCTGGTTTTGTTACCGGCATCTTTTCTATCCCGCTAGGCATGGGTGGGGGGATTTTAATGGTGCCGTTTTTGGGCTATTTTTTGAAATACGATTCTAAAAAAATCGTGCCTTTAGGGCTATTTTTTGTGGTGTTCGCTTCTTTATCCGGGGTCATTTCCCTTTATAACGGGAAGGTTCTTGATGATATAAGCGTTCAAGCGGGGGTGATCACCGGTATTGGAGCGTTTTTAGGGGTGGGCATTGGCATCAAGCTCATTGCTTTGGCTAATGAAAAGGTGCATAAAATCCTGTTGCTCCTCATTTATGCTTTAAGCATTTTAGCGACTTTACACAAGCTCATTATGGGGTAAAAATCTAAAAACGCTCAAGGGCATTTTTAAAATTAATACCAAAAAGCTTTCATGAACAAGCGATAATCTCTTAAAAAGCGCTTCTTTAGGGTTAGGGGAAATTAGTTGGGGGTTGTAATGGGATAACCCCCTACCCCCTTAAAAAATGAGTTTGAAACAAAAAATAAAATTAAAAACCCTATTTTTAAAAAAGTAAAAAGTTTTAGTTGTCCTTATTTGATGAGAACAAAAACTTAAAACTTAAAAAAGAATGTTTTCAAAGTAAGAGTAATCAAAAAATGAATTATTTAAGGCGGTTTTTAGCGTTTTTTAAGATAACCCAAACGCTTGAACCCCCTATTTTATAACCCCCATTAGGGGCTTAGTCATCACCCCTTAATGCGTTTTTTTATCGTGGATGTATTTTTTCAATTCGCCCCTTTTGATATAAGGGATAAACTCACCATAGCCCTCTTTTTCCATGTCTTTTAAGGGGATAAACCTTAAAGCCGCGCTATTAATACAATACCTCAAGCCCCCTAATTCTTTAGGCCCATCGTTAAACACATGCCCTAAATGCGCCTTACCAATACGGCTCAACACTTCAATGCGTTTCCTATTAAGGCTCTCATCGTCTTCGTATTTCACCACATCTTTATTGATGGGTTTAGAAAAGCTTGGCCACCCGCAACCGGAGTCGTATTTATCCGCTGAAGAAAATAACGGCTCGCCTGTGGTAATATCCACATAAATGCCCTCTTCTTCTTTATTGTAATACTCGTTTTCAAAGGGTTTCTCAGTGTGTTTGTTTTGAGTAACCTCATACTGGAGTTTGGTGAGTTTTTTCTTTAAAACTTCATCGCTGGGTTTGGTGTATTTATCGCTATCTACAATCACTTCATCCGCCTTTTTCAAATCAATATGGCAATAACCGCCAGGGTGTTTTTTTAAATAATCTTGGTGGTATTCTTCAGCCCTCACGTAATTTTTTAAAGGCTCTACCTCAATGGCGATTTTGCCTTTCACTTCTTTTTGCAATTCTTGTAAGGCATTGTCTATCACCTTTTTATCTGCATTATCCACATAATAAATCCCTGTGCGATACTGCCTGCCCACATCATTACCCTGCTTGTTCACGCTCACCGGATCAATCACCTTAAAATAATAACGCAACAACTTGTCCAAACTGATTTTTTTAGGATCATAAACGACTTTCACGCTCTCAGCATGATCGCTTTCATGCAATTTTTCATAATTCGTGCTTGAAGTCTTGCCGTTAGCGTAACCAGAGCTTGCGTCTATAACGCCATAAATCCTCTCCATATACGCCTCTAACCCCCAAAAGCACCCCCCAGCCAAGTAAATCACTCTTTCATCGGTTGTTGGGAGTTTAGATCCCATGTTTTCATTCGCTTGCATAATCGCTCCTATCAGTAAAAAAAGATAAAATTTTTTCAAGTAAGATAATACTTTCATTGAATAACCTTTATTTCAATAATGATAGCAATTATAAACTAAAAAAGTAATGATTGCTTTTTAATTTTTATCTTATACTCTCATTCTTTTAAAAAGGGTTGGAACCACTTTTTATGATTAAAAACCTACATCCATTCAACAATCTTGCCCACCGCATTGGCTTCATAGCATTTGATAGAGGTTTTTTGACTGGGTTTTTTAGGCAAAATGGCTTTTAAAAAGCCGTAATTTTCCATTTCTTTCAATCTGGCGTTCAAATTAGGGGCTTCTAAAATCCTGCCATTCAAACTCACTTCGCCCAAAAACGCCGTTTTATTGTCAATTTTTCTGTTTTTAAAGCTTGAAAGGATACTGGCAATGACCGCTAAATCGCAAGCCGGCTCGCTAATCTTAATACCCCCGCTCACATTAATGAACACATCATGGCGGTTTAAAGGGATTTCTAGCTTTTTTTCTAATAAAGCGATGAGCATGTTAAGTCGGTTGGTGTCAAACCCGTTCGCTAATCGTTTGGGCACCCCGAAACTACACTCGCTCACCAATGCCTGAATCTCTAAAATCAACGCTCTTGAGCCTTCTAAAGTGATGGTAATCGCGCTCCCTTCCATAGGCTCTTCTTTAGAAAAAAACAAGCTTGAAGCCTCCTTAGCGCTCACCAAACCCTGCTCTTTCATTTCAAACAAGCCGATTTCACTCGTAGGGCCAAAGCGGTTTTTAAAACTCCTTAAAATCCTTAATTCCCTACTGGGATCGCCTTCAAAATACAGCACGCTATCTACCATATGCTCTAGCACTCTAGGCCCTGCGATGCTCCCTTCTTTAGTGATATGACCGATGATAAAAATAGCAATATTTCTTGTTTTGGCTAAACGCATGAGCTCAAAAGTGATCTCTCGCACTTGCGAAATAGAGCCGGGCGCTGAAGAAATCTCTGGCGAATAAAGCGTTTGGATAGAATCAATCACGCACGCAAAATAATTTTCGCTTTCAATATTCGCCTTAATCACAGGCCAATTGATTTCATTGAGCAGATACAATTCTTTTTCTATGCAATCCAATCTCGTGGCGCGCATTTTAATCTGACTCAAGCTCTCTTCACCGCTCACATACAAAACCTTTTGCTGGTTTTTGGCTAAGCCAGAAGCCACTTTTAAAAGCAGAGTGGATTTCCCCACCCCAGGACTCCCCCCCACTAAATACAGCCCCCCTTTAGCAATCCCCCCACCTAAAACAATATCCAACTCGCTTTGAGTGGAAGAAAATTTCACCACTTCTTCATGCTCAATTTCAGCGATAGAAACGCTTTTTTGCGCTTGTGGGAGCGATTTTTTAAGCGTGTTTAAAACTTCCTTTTGAGCTTGGTTCAATTCAATAAAACTCTCCCATGCGTTGCATTGGACGCACTTGCCCAGCCACTTAGGGCTTGTAAAACCGCAATGCTGACACTCAAATAAAGAAGTTTTTTTAGCCAAAATACCACTCTTTTTTAAAATCACACAGCTAAAGACTAGATAAAAACGGGGTTTTGGTTTTGTTCTATAGCAAAACTGATAAAGCTAAACTAAAAACAAGTTACAAAGTCATCAAGCGCCATTTTGCTCTATTTTTCTTAAAGCCTTCAAAATATAGCGTTTGATATAAGATCCCACGCTTTCTTCTTCTTCGTTAGCCATTTTCTCTAGTTTTTGGTATTGCTCATCAGAAAAATACAAACTCACAGCACGAGTTTTTTTATTAACATCTGCTTTTGGTTTGCGCCCTAGTTTGTTTTTAGTTCCCCTTAAGTGAGTTTCATCTGTGTTTTTGTCGTTTTCCATCAAGTTCCTTCAATCATCATCAAAAATCGCTTCAAAATAGCATATTAGCATAAAAGTAGCGTATAATGAATAATGTTGCAAGCACTAATCATTACTCATTCTTAAGTTTATTAGCACTCGCTTGAAAAAGGCTTTCACCCCCTAAAAAGAACAAATCAAATCGGTAACACCCTGATACTGCGATCCAATAATTCCTGTAAGGCGTTTTCAATGGCAAATAAAGTCCCGGTAGTCGCGCTCATGCACCCATCGCATGCCCCCATGTAGCGGATATACACATCAATGTAATCATCGCTTTCTTTAATGTCTAAAATCTCTAAATCCCCTCCGTCCATCATAAGCATCGGGCGGATATTTTCATCAATGACTTTATCCACCGCTTTAATCTTTTGAACCATAGTCATTTCCCTGAAAGCCAATTCCCCGCTTTGGGATTTATTAGCGGTAGCTTTAAGTTTTTCAGCTTCCATTTCTTCGCGCACTTCTTTAAGAATATCCACCAGGTAATAATCCCTTTTTTCATGCCCTCCAGGTCTCACACAGCTTTTACAAAACGCGCCGGCTTTGGTGTAGTTAGTGATTTCTTCAACGCTTTTTAAATCATTGAGCCTAATCACTTCTTTAATCGTGCCTAAACTCACCCTGGCGCACTCGCACACGATGATTTCTTCTTCAAAATCTTCAGCGTTTTTCCCCAAATACATGCCGGCAGCTTTTTTGATCACATCATACGCCATCACGGAGCAGTGCATTTTTTGCCCAGGAACCGCCGGCGTGTCCGGATCGTCTCTTAAGCCTCTTTCCACGTCTAAATTCGTGATTTTTACCGCATCTTGGACTCTTTTATTCAAACACAATTCTACCATCATGTCTGAGCTTGCGATCGCCGTCCCGCAACCAAAGCTTTTAAACTTCGCGTCAACAATCGTATCTGTGCCTTCATCTACAAGCCAATACAACCTCACCGCATCACCGCATGCTTCTGCGCCATAGTCCGCCACAATGAGTTTAGCGTTTTTGGCTTTAGCCTGCTCTTCGGTGATGACCCCTAAATGCGTGGGGTTGTCCATGCGCCTTTGAACTTCTTTAGAATACGCATCCCAGAGAACCGAACCCACTAAATCATGTTTTGCCATTTTGATTCCTTTATATTCTTTTTAATAAGAGCTTGAAATGTTTCTCAATCTTATAGCCGCTTGAGAGAAAACTTCAATCGTTTTGTCAATTTCAGCTTCCGTGTTAAAACGGCTCAATGAAAGCCTGATAGCGGTATGGGCTAATTCCTTGCTCGCTCCAATCGCTACCATGACAGGATTAGCCTCTAAATCCTCACTCGCGCAAGCGCTCCCTGTGGAAGCGGCGATATTGGAGCGATTCAAATCCCACAGCATGGCCTCTCCTTCAATCCCTCTCACGCTGATTAAAGTCGTGTTAGGCACACGATGGATTCGATCCCCCACCACCATCACGTCAGGGATTTTCAAAAGCGCTTCTTCTAATTTGTCGCGCAATTTCCCCACCACTTCTTTTTCATAGTCTAAATGCTCTACGGCTAATTTCATCGCTTCGCCCATGCCCACAATATAAGGCACATTCAAAGTCCCGCTGCGCCTGCCATTCATATGCTCCCCGCCATGAAAAAGAGGGGTCAATCCCACCCCACTTCTAATATACAACCCCCCAATGCCTTTAGGCCCATGAAACTTGTGTGCGCTAAAAGAAAGGAAATCTACATTCGCTTTCAACACATCTACAGGGATTTTACCAATCGCTTGCACCGCATCGGTATGGAACAACACGCCCTTTTCTTTACAAATAGCCCCAATTTCTTCAATAGGGAAAATGAGACCGGTTTCATTATTCGCCCACATCACGCTCACTAGAGCGGTTTTTTCTGTGATCGCTTCTTTGACTTGCTCGGCGGTGATACTCCCATGCTCATTAATGGGCAAGTAAGTAACCTCCACCCCCAAGCTTTCTAAAAAATTGCAAGTGGATCGCACCGCCGGATGCTCTGCAACCGTGGTTATAATATGGTTTTTGCCTTTTTTCAAGCATTCATCAAAATACACGCCCTTTAAAACCCAATTATTGCTTTCTGTCGCGCAAGAAGTGATGATCACATCGTCTATATCCCTGGCGTTAATGCCCTTATAGAGCTTATCCAATGCTTCTGCAATGGCTGGGTGGGTTTCTGTGCCAAACTGGTGCAACGAGCTAGGGTTCCCGTAATGATCCCTTAAAAAAGGATCCATGATCTCCTTGACTTTAGGGTCAATCCTGGTTGTAGCGTTATTGTCTAAATAAATCCGTTGTAACAAATGAGTGTTCTCCTTAAAAATTTTACATAGATTTCTTATCTAGGTCTAAATTATGATTAAATACAAGATATTTTCTTAATTTTAACTTAAAATAAGATGAATTTTTGAAAACATTTTGAGAAATGCGAATACCCCTATTAAAAACCAACATAGCCACTACCAACCCGCTTAAGGTTTTTTAAGGGGTCTCCCGCGCCTGTCTTTTAAAGCGTCTATCCCCCCTTGTTGGTAACGCTTCTCCCACACATAAAGTTTTTGCAATTGTTTCGCTACTTCTTTTTTAGTGGGTTTAATGCCCCTAAGGTTATAAAGAGCGGTAATGATAATGGGCTTTGGGACATTAAACCTTTGGATAAATTCCAAACAATCTTTTTTGAGCTGGGAGTCTTGCTTGTTTTTAGTAATATCCACATGGCTTAAATATTGCAACACATAAAGGCGTTTTTCTTCATCTTCTTGTGCGATTTCTGGGGCTAACTCCATCCCTTGACTAACGCCTTTAAAAAACTTATTTGAAGCCTCTTGGGCGGGATAAACGCTCAAATAAGTTTCTAGTAAAGAAATCACTCTTTTTTGCTGTTCCAATAGTGCGTCTATCTTGGTGCTCAAACGATTTATTTTACTTTCCATGGGTTCAATGGTAACTAGTAAAAATAAATAACTATTTAATCATTAAAAATGATTATTCTAATACCATGCTCCAAATTAAGATGTATTTTTATAATCATGCTACAATAGAACATTCAAAATAATTTCAAAGAAAAAGGGCTTAAAATGAAAACTTTTGAAGTGATGATTCAAACCGATTCGAAAGGGTATTTGGACGCTAAATTTGGCGGTAACGCTCCTAGAGGGTTTCTCAACCCAAACGGCTTACCCACTTATTCACCTAAAATCTCATGGCAAAAAGTAGAAGGCGCTCAAAGCTATGCGTTAGAACTCATCGATCATGACGCGCAAAAAGTGTGCGGCATGCCGTTTGTCCATTGGGTCGTGGGCAACATTTCTTACAATGTTTTAGAAGAAAACGCTTCCATGATGGATAAAAGGATTGTTCAAGGGGTCAATTCGCTCACTCAAGGCTTTATCCGTTCACCGCTCAATGAAAGCGAAAAACAACGCTCCAATCTCAACAATAGCGTCTATATCGGCCCCATGCCTCCTAATGGCGATCACCATTACTTAATTCAAGTGTATGCCCTAGACATTCCTAAACTCGCCTTAAAAGCCCCTTTTTTCTTAGGCGATTTGCATGACAAAATGCGCAACCATATCATCGCCATAGGGAGAAAGGAATTTTTATACAAGCAGTTTGTAAGGAAATAAAGTTTGGGGGTTTGATCCAATAACCTTATTTGGCTTCCAACGCTTTTTAATTCTTTAAAAAGCGGTTTTTAGTGGTTTATGATATACAACAAAATAACAATTAAAATACCAATAACAAGGATATAATATTCACGACCAAACTTCTCCGCTTTCTCAAGTGCCTCGCCAATAGCCGCTACTACAAAACATGCAACAATCAACAAAAAGAATGATATTAAAAACACTTTAAGCACGAACATGCATCAACTCCTTATCCAACCATTCATCCAACACTAGCTGTAATTTTTAAAACGCTCCCTAACTTCTTTATCTAATTCCAGCACTTCATCTAAATTAAAGAGCTTGAAAGATTTTTTAGCATACAATTCTAAGGCTTGAGAAATGGTTTTAATCAGGCCTCCAAAAGCGATCTCTTGATTCAAAAACTTCTCCATCGCCATCTCATTGCTCGCGTTCAGCACCACGCCAAGCTTAGGGTTTTCTAATAACAAGTCTTTATAACGCCACAAAGTGTAGCGCTCCATGCTAATGGGTTCAAATTTGATCGCGCTTAAAGCGTATAAATCTAAGGGCTTAATGGAAGCGTTCAAAGAAGCTAATTCAGGGTTAATGGCGTAGCTTATGGGTAGTTTCATGTCCGCGCTCGCTAAATGCACGATGAAAGAGTTGTCTTCAAACTCCACCAAAGCATGCACGATAGAGCTTCTTTCAATCAGCGCATCAATCTTTAAAGACGCGCCAAAAAGCCAGTAAGTTTCTAGGATTTCAAAAAGCTTATTGACCATGCTCGCTGAATCAATGGTGATTTTAGATCCCATGCTCCAATTGGGGTGCTTGAGCGCGTTTTGCGCGTTTTGAATAGGAATAAATTCTAAAGGCGTGTCCCTGAAAGCCCCTCCACTCGCGCTAATGATTAAAGATTTAGGCTTTAAAGTCTTGTTTTGCAACAACGCCCACAAACCAAAATGCTCGCTATCAACGGGCGTGATCTGTGAAATGTCTAATAAATGCCCAGCGCTCACCAAGCTCTCTTTATTCGCTAGGGCTAGTTTTTTGTTCCTTTGTAAGCTTTTAAAGCTCGCTTTCAATCCTGCCACGCCCACAATAGCGTTAAGGACTAAATTGGAAACGCACTCTTCTATCATCGCATCAATGCCCTCTAGCCCCACAAACACTTCCGCACCCAAAGGCTCTAAATTATTCAAATCGTTAGGATCTAAGATTGCCACTTTCTTGGGTTTGAAAACTTGGATTTGTTCATTGATTAAAGCGATATTTTTCCCACAGCTTAAGGCCTCTATTTCTACGCCAAATTTTTTTGCGATTTTTAGGGCGTTTTTCCCAATAGAGCCGGTGCTTCCTAAAACAACCATTCAATCCCCTAAAAACACCGCCGTCTCTTTCCAAACTTCTAAAAAATACAACAACGCATGCAAGCCTAAAGCCCCAAAAAGCATGGAATCCAATCTATCTAAAACGCCCCCATGCCCGGGTAAAATCTTACCGCTGTCTTTGATCCCAGCCCTTCTTTTCAAATAGCTTTCATACAAATCCCCAAACACTGCCGCAAGAGCGATTAAAAAACTAAAAAAGAGCGCCATAAGAAAGCCTCCGCTCAATTTCCCCATGCCCACAAACGATCCTAAAACGCTCGCCAAAACAACGCCAATCAACGCGCCCTCTAAAGTCTTATTCGGCGAAGTGGGCGTGAAAGGGGTTTTGCCTAAAAGCTTGCCCCCAAAAAACGCCCCCACATCGCTTGCCACCACCACGACTAAAAGCCAAATGATCGCTACTGCACCAAAATCCTTATAAATCCCAAAAAGCGCAAAAAACCCAACGCCCGGGTATAAAAAGGGTAAAATGGCTTCGCTATGGTGCGCTTTTTGATAAGCGATGATGCTGGCCATGACCATGGCGCTAATTAGAGCGCATTCTATAGGGCGCCCGTTAAAATACGCCGCTACCCATGACAACACTAAAATGAGATACAAGCTAAAGCCCGCTTTAACCTGGAATAGTCTTAACGCTTCAGAAAACCCTACCGCATAAATCCCCCCTAAAACCGCCCAAAACAACAACAAATTGTCCGCATACAAAATCAAGCCTGCCGCAATGATTAAAACAAACCCTGTAATGTAACGAGACTTTTCTTTAAATAACTCTTCTTTCACTTTTTTCCTTAATCAATTAAATACCAGCGAAACTAAAAAATAGCTAAACGCGCTAATCAAAACAACTCCTACCAGATTGAGCCACAAACCGGCTTTAATCATATCCGTTATTTTAACATACCCAGAGCCATAAGCTATCGCATTCGGTGGGGTGGCTACAGGGAGCATGAACGCGCAAGTCGCGCTCAAGGCTACAGGAATAGTCAATAACAAACTCTGATGGCTTTCATAGCCCATGCCTACCGCAACCCCTCCAATCACCGGTAAAAACGCTGCAGCGGTGGCGGTGTTAGAAGTGATTTCGGTTAAGAAAATGACCATTAAAGTGACCATGACAATGATGAATAAAATCGGTAAATGCGAAAAGCCAGAGACCAAATGCCCGATCCACAAACTCAACCCGGTTTTAGAAAATTGCGCGCTCAAGGCTAGCCCTCCGCCAAATAAAAGCAACACATCCCAAGGGAGTTTTTTAGCAGTGTCCCAATCAATGAGCCTATCACCCCTATTATTAGCGGGCAAAATGAATAAAAGCGCAGAAACCCCCATAGCGATCACGGAATCAATTTTATCTATCTTAATGCCCCAAGATTTTAAAATCGTATCTAAGAAAATCCACCCTAAAGACGCTAATATAAAAAGAACCCCTACAGAGATTTCCGCCTGACTCAAACGGCCTAGTTTGTTTAACTCTAATCTAACGACTTCCTTACCCCCCGGGATTTCTTTAATCTTTAAAGGGAAAATCGCATAAGTGAGCAAGAGCCACGCTAAAATGAGCATGATAAAGGCTAACGGCGTCCCAAACACCATCCACTGAGCGAAATCAATTTCAATATTGAAAGCGGTTTTCATATAGCCGGCTAATAAAGCGTTAGGCGGCGTGCCAATAAGAGTGCCTAAAGAGCCAATAGAAGCCGCATAAGCGATGCCAAGCATCAAGCAAATACTGAAATTCGTGCGATAGATAGTAGTCTTTTCTTGAATGACTTGGGTAATGTCTTTGCCCTTATGCACGATATTACTCATAATACCCCCATGCGCTTTGGTGATTTCTTCTTTTTGATACCATGAATTAGAGGCGTTTTCTTTGCCCACCAGTTTAGCGACTAATTGCAAAACGCTCATGCCAACAGGAAACATCATCACCGCCGTTGCGGTATTGCTCACCCACATGGACAGAAAGCCTGTAGCGATCATAAAACCTAAAATCAACCTCCTAGGGCTTGTGCCTACTAATAAAATAATGCTTAAAGCGATGCGCGTGTGCAAGTTCCATTTTTGCATGCTTAAAGCTAAAATAAACCCTCCCATAAAAAGAAAGATAATGGGCGATGCGTAAGAAGAGCTAACGCTAGAGAATTGATCCACGCTAAAGACGCTAAAAAGCACCAAAGGTAAAAGCGCGGTTGCAGGCAAGTCAATGGCTTCAGTCATCCACCATATCCCCATTAAAACAGCCACCCCAGCCACAACAGGCATCGCCTTATAATTTAAGGAATTAAGCTTGGGGATTTCTTCTACAATATGAGACATTTGAGCGTTTAAAGCGTAATAGATAATGAGCGCGATTAACACTCCCCCTATTAACCCCAACAAGCGCACGATCTTAGTGCTTTTATCATCGGTGCGCGTATCAGTATGCGTATTGGCATGCGAATGATTTTCCATTTTATTTTACCCTTTAAAATTACTAACCTACATGCTACAATAAAACTTTTTCAAAACTAAGATTTTAGAAAAATCATATCAAAACAGGAAAAAGAGTGGTAAAAGAAAGTGATATTTTAGTGGTTGGTGGGGGGCATGCAGGCATTGAAGCGAGCTTGATTGCGGCTAAAATGGGGGCTAGAGTGCATTTAATCACCATGCTCATAGACACGATCGGTTTAGCGAGCTGTAATCCGGCCATTGGGGGCTTGGGTAAAGGGCATTTGACTAAAGAAGTGGATGTTTTAGGGGGGGCTATGGGGATGATTACGGATCATAGCGGTTTGCAATATCGTGTGTTAAACGCTTCTAAAGGGCCGGCGGTTAGGGGGACTAGAGCGCAAATTGATATGGACACTTACCGCATTTTGGCAAGAAATCTTGTTTTAAACACCCCTAATTTGAGCGTCTCTCAAGAAATGACCGAAAGTTTAATCATTAAAAATGATGAGGTAGTGGGCGTAACCACGAACATTAACAACACTTATAAAGCTAAAAAAGTGATCATCACCACAGGCACTTTTTTAAAAGGGGTGGTGCATATTGGCGAGCATCAAAACCAAAACGGGCGCTTTGGGGAAAACGCCTCTAATTCTTTAGCCTTGAATTTAAGGGAGCTTGGCTTTAAGGTGGAGAGGTTAAAAACCGGCACTTGCCCAAGAGTGGCAGGCAATAGCATTAACTTTGAAGGTTTAGAAGAGCATTTTGGGGACACAAACCCTCCCTATTTCAGTTATAAAACCAAAGATTTTAACCCCACCCAACTCTCTTGCTTCATCACCTACACTAACCCCATTACCCACCAAATCATTAGGGATAATTTCCACCGAGCCCCCCTTTTTAGCGGCCAAATTGAAGGCATAGGCCCCAGGTATTGCCCTAGCATTGAAGATAAAATCAACCGCTTTAGCGAGAAAGAACGCCACCAGCTGTTTTTAGAGCCTCAAACCATTCATAAAAGCGAATATTATATCAACGGCTTAAGCACCTCTTTACCCCTAGACGTGCAAGAAAAGGTCATTCATTCTATCAAAGGCTTAGAAAACGCCCTCATCACGCGCTATGGCTATGCGATAGAGTATGATTTTATCCAGCCCACAGAATTAACCCACACTTTAGAAACCAAAAAAATCAAAGGGCTTTATTTGGCCGGGCAAATCAATGGGACTACCGGCTATGAAGAAGCGGCGGCTCAAGGGCTTATGGCTGGGATTAATGCGGTATTAGCTCTAAAGAATCAAGCCCCCTTTATTTTAAAGCGCAATGAAGCCTATATCGGCGTTTTGATTGATGATTTAATCACTAAAGGCACGAATGAGCCTTACAGAATGTTTACTAGCCGGGCCGAATACCGCTTGCTTTTAAGAGAAGACAACACGCTTTTTAGATTGGGCGAGCATGCCTATCGTTTAGGGCTTATGGAAGAAGATTTTTATAAGGAATTAAAAAAAGACCAGCAAGCAATACAAGAAAACTTGAAACGCCTTAAAGAATGCGTCCTTACCCCTAGCAAAGAAGTGTTAAAACGCTTGAGTGAATTAGACGAAAACCCTATCAACGACAAGGTTGATGGCGTTAGTTTGTTAGCACGCGATAGTTTTAATGCAGAAAAAATGCGCTCCTTTTTCAGCTTTTTAGCCCCCTTGAACGAGCGGGTTTTAGAGCAGATTAAAATTGAATGCAAATATAATATTTATATTGAAAAGCAACACGAAAATATCGCTAAAATGGATAGCATGCTCAAGGTTTCTATCCCTAAAGATTTTGTGTTTAAAGGCATTCCAGGCCTTAGCTTAGAAGCGGTAGAAAAGTTAGAAAAATTCCGCCCCAAAAGCCTTTTTGAAGCCTCAGAAATCAGCGGGATCACCCCGGCGAATTTAGATGTTTTGCATTTATACATTCATTTGAGAAAAAACTCTTAAAGGATTTTTAATGAACGCTTTAGAAATCACTCAAAAGCTCATCAGCTACCCTACCATTACACCCAAAGAATGCGGTATTTTTGAATACATTAAATCGCTTTTTCCCACTTTTAAAACTCTAGAATGTGGAGAAAATGGCGTGAAAAACCTTTTTTTGTACCGCATTTTTAACCCCCAAAAAGAGCATGCAAAAGAAAAGCATGCAAAAGAAAAGCATACAAAAGAAAATGTTAAGCCCTTGCATTTTTGCTTTGCAGGGCATATTGATGTCGTGCCTCCTGGAGATAATTGGCAAAGCGATCCCTTTAAACCCATTATTAAAGAGGGGTTTTTATACGGCCGTGGGGCGCAAGACATGAAAGGAGGCGTGGGGGCGTTTTTGAGCGCGAGTTTACATTTTAGCCCTAAAACCCCTTTTTTGCTTTCTATGTTACTCACAAGCGATGAAGAAGGGCCAGGGATTTTTGGCACTAAACTCATGTTGGAAAAACTCAAAGAAAAAGATTTGCTGCCCCATATGGCGGTTGTGGCTGAACCCACTTGCGAAAAAGTCCTAGGCGATAGCATCAAAATTGGCCGAAGAGGCTCTATTAATGGCAAACTCATTTTAAAAGGCATTCAAGGGCATGTGGCTTACCCGCAAAAATGCCAAAACCCCATTGACGCGCTCGCTTCTGTTTTGCCTTCAATTTCAGGAGTCCATTTAGACGATGGCGATGAGCATTTTGACCCTTCAAAATTGGTTATCACTAACTTGCATGCAGGGTTAGGGGCTAATAATGTGACACCGGCAAGCGTAGAAATCATTTTTAATGCGCGCCATTCTTTAAAAACCACCAAAGAAAGTTTGAAAGAATATTTAGAAAAAGTTTTAAAAGATTTGCCTCACACTTTAGAATTAGAATCAAGCAGTTCGCCTTTCATCACGGCTTCCCATTCAAAGCTTACCAGCGTTTTAAAAGAAAATATTTTAAAAACATGCCGCACCACCCCCCTTTTAAACACCAAAGGCGGCACGAGCGATGCGCGGTTTTTTAGCGCTCACGGCATAGAAGTGGTGGAATTTGGCGCCATTAATGACAGGATCCATGCCATTGATGAAAGGGTGAGCTTGAAAGAATTAGAGCTTTTAGAAAAAGTGTTTTTGGGGGTTTTAGAGAATTTAAGCGAGAAATGAATGGGGAGTTTTGGCGTAAGGGTTTTTCTTTTAATACCAACGCCTTTTTCGCTGGCAAAAACCACCAAACCAACTCAAACTTTAGCGTGTTAGTGTCCATTGATTGTAGCCTTTATGAGAGTGGGGTCATGCTTGACAAAGTAACCAAAGCTTGCTACAGTTTTATAGCCCTTTTTTGTGATTTTTAATAAAGATTAATGCTCCTTTTCGGTTTTTAGTTAAATTTCTTAAGGGCTTTTACCAAAGCTACTCTTAAAAGGGTGGCGGTTCAATCAATTTTTTAAAACAAAATCTTTTAATACAGCCCCACCCTTGCTAATATCCCTTTTAATATAGCAATCCAACTCAAGCAACACGCAGTTAAAAGAAAAATAATTTTTTTATTCATCTCATCAATAAAGGTTCAATAAGGCTTTAGTTATCAATATTTGATTAGAATTAGAGTATTATATTTTTTTTAATAAAAGGAGGTATTTCATGCTAGGAAGCGTTCAAAAAACCCTTTTTGGGGTCTTGTGTTTGGGCGCGTTGTGTTTAAGAGGGTTAATGGCAGAGCCAGACGCTAAAGAGCTTGTTAATTTAGGTATAGAGAGCGCAAAGAAGCAAGATTTCGCTCAAGCTAAAGCGCATTTTGAAAAAGCTTGTGAGTTAAAAAATGGCTTTGGGTGTGTTTTTTTAGGGGCGTTCTATGAAGAAGGGAAAGGAGTGGGAAAAGACTTGAAAAAAGCCATCCAATTTTACACTAAAGGTTGTGAATTAAATGATGGTTATGGGTGCCGCCTGCTAGGCAATTTATACTATAACGGACAAGGTGTGTCTAAAGACGCTAAAAAAGCCTCACAATACTACTCTAAAGCTTGCGACTTAAACCATGCTGAAGGGTGTATGGTATTAGGAAGCTTACACCATTATGGCGTAGGCACGCCTAAGGATTTAAGAAAGGCTCTTGATTTGTATGAAAAAGCTTGCGATTTAAAAGACAGCCCAGGGTGTATTAATGCAGGGTATATGTATAGTGTAACAAAGAATTTTAAGGAGGCCATCGTTCGTTATTCCAATGCATGCGAGTTGAATGACGGTAGAGGGTGTTATAATTTAGGGGTTATGCAATACAACGCTCAAGGCACAGCAAAGGACGAAAAGCAAGCGGTAGAAAACTTTAAAAAAGGTTGCAAATCAGGCGTTAAAGAAGCATGCGACGCTCTCAAGGAATTAAAAATAGAACTTTAGTTTTAATGAGATTAAGCTAAACGCCGTGTTTAGCTGGCTTTTACGCTTTTTAATGTTTTAATGGAAGCATAGACCCTACGAACTAATCTTTTAATCATAATAAAGCTTTTATCGCACCCATTCATTGCCGTTTTTAGATTAATGCTTGAAGGGTTTAAAGCAAGTTTATTTAAACCCTTAAAAGGATACCTCCTTACAACGCTTTCAACAGCACGCTATTTAGGCGTTCGTTAAAACTTTTAGCGTCTTTTAAGGCCCCTTTTTCTAAAAGCTTCGCCCCATCATAAAGCAACCAGATAAAAGCGCTCAACTGCTCTTTGTCTTCGCATTTTAAGAGTTTTTGTAAAATCGCATGGTTAGGGTTTAACTCTAAAGTTTTCTTGCTTTCAGGCACGCTTTGGCCCATTTGGCGCATCCAATTAGCCATCATCGCATTTTGTTCATCGCCTATTAAAGCCACCGCTGAAGTGAGATGAGTAGAAAGCTCTACGCCTTTAATCTCATCTTTAAGATTTTCTTCAAACGCTTTCATTAAATCTTTAAACTGATCTTTTACCTCATCATGGATTTCTTCCAAACCAAGCTCTTTCAAACTCTCGCTATGGCTAGCGTCTCTAAAGGGCGTTTTATCGTATTCATTCACGCCTGGCATCACAAACGCATCAATTTCATCGCTCAATAATAAAACATCATAGCCTTTTTGAGCGTATTTTTCCAAAAGCGGAGACGCCTTTAATAAGTCTAAATTTTCGCCTAAAAGGTAGTAAATGCTTTTTTGATTTTCTTTTAAATTTTCTTTGTATTCTTTTAAAGAAATCAATTCTCCTTTGTCTTTAGAATAGAATCTCAATAATTCTAAAAGTTTTTCTTTGTTTTCAAAATCCCCATACAAGCCTTCTTTTAACACTTTCCCAAAAGGCTCATAGAATTTATGGTAATTCTCCTTATCCTTACTCAAGCGCTCAATCTCGCCTAAAATTTTTTTCACTGAAGCCGAACGGATATTGGCTAAAATCTTATTCTGCTGTAAGATTTCACGGCTCACATTCAAGGGCAAATCTTCGCTGTCAATCACGCCCTTAATAAACCTCAAATAAGACGGCAACAATTCTTTGTCATCATCAGTGATAAACACCCGTTTCACATAAAGTTTGACCCCGCTTTTATAATCCACCCTGAACAAATCAAAGGGTGCTTTGCTAGGGATGTAAAAAAGCGTTGTGTATTCTAAAGAGCCTTCCACTTTATTATGGATATAGCTCAAAGGCTCGCTGTTGTCATGCGCAAACGATTGGTAAAAGTCTTTGTAATCCTTTTCTTTCAATTCGCTCTTATTCATTTTCCATAAAGCGCTCGCTTGATTGATTTGCTCGCATTTTTCTTCTTTAACTTCTTTTTTATTATCCCCTTCGCCCTCAAATTTTGTATCGGTGTAAGTTAAAAAAATAGGGAAAGGGATATGCTCAGAATACTTTTTAACAACGCCATCAATCTCCCAACGGCTCGCAAAATGAGAATCCTCCTCTTTTAAAAAGAGGGTGATTTCTGTGCCTTGCTCCTCTTTGACGCACTCGCTGATTTCAAACTTGCCCTTACCATCGCTCACCCATGCATACGCTTGCTCGCTGGTTACTTTTTTGGTTTGAACGACAATTTTACTCGCTACCATGAATGCCGAATAAAAGCCCACGCCAAACTGGCCAATTAAAGCGCTATCTTTTTTCTTATCCCCACTCAAAGCGCTCAAAAAGCTCTTCGTGCCTGATTTAGCGATCGTGCCTAGATGCTCAATGAGATCGCTTTTATCCATGCCTATACCATTATCTTTAATCGTTAAGGTTTTTTTCTGGCTATCAAAACTCAAATAAATGCTAGGCGTGGTATTGAGCCCTTTTAATTTCTCATCGGTTAGCATCAAATAATTCAGCTTATCCAAAGCGTCGCTCGCGTTAGAAATCAACTCTCTTAAAAAAATCTCTTTATTAGAATACAAAGAGTGGATCATCAAATCCAAAAGCTGGTTGATTTCAGTTTGAAAGATGTATTCTTGGTTAGACATTGAACTTTTCCTTTAATAAAATTTTTAAGATTATACAATAAAAGCGCGCTTAAAAGGGGGATACTATGGCTTAAAAAATAACATGAAAGGATGTTTAATTCCTTAAAAACGATAACTCATAGAGCTCATCAAATAGCTTCTATTTTGAATGGTTTGAGCGAAATCAGGGTTGTAACCGCTTGTAAAAAACCCTACCTTATAACCCTTATGCATCGTGATTTGATAGCCATTAACCATTAGCATGAAATAGATATGTTTTTTAAGGTCATATTTAAAAGTAACCCCTAAGCTTTGCGAATCAGCCCTTGGGGAATAGGTCAATTTCCCATACAATTGCACCAAAAGATTTTTAATGCTCTTCCCTACAAAAGCGTTAATCGTTATGGAATTAGCGTTGTAAAAATTGGAATAAGCGTCTTCATAAGGGGTGTCGTCTTTAGTGTCATAAAAAGGATCCACTGGCGATCCGTTCCAGCCTAATTGAGCGCTCCCGTTCCCAAAATTCTTATACACACTCCAGCCAAAACGATAAGATCGGAAATTGATCCTTTGAAACACAAACAAACTCGCGCTTTTTTTACCCACTAAAGCGGCCCTGTAATAATCTTTAGACAAATAATCGCTATAAAGGGGAAACCATGCGTAAAAAGTCGTTTGGATGCGCCAATCAGATTTCCAGTAAGACTTTGTGTCATGGGTGATTTCAAATCCAGGAGCGTTAAAATTCTTAGGGTAAAACCAAATAAAAGGCGCAACTCTAATGTATTTATTTTCGTAAATGAGGTTTAAATTGTGCATGCCGTAGTTGATTTTTTGCTTGTAATTGACAGGAGCGTAAAAATCTCTAATGGATTGCTCATTAGCTAAAGCCCTTCCAAAGGTGCTAAACCACTCTATCCTAAACTTTTTCCACCGGTAAAAAATCTCAAACCCTTGGTTAAACCCGCTCAAAAACAAAGCTTTAGAGGGGTAACGCCCTAATTTAATCCCAAAAATATCCTTATATTGATAGTCTAAATACAAATTGTATAACACATAAGGCCTGGCGTTTTGAGCCTTTTGCTCTCTGGTCCATTTTTCGCTATATTGCATCAAATAGCCCTCCCATCGCCCCATGTAATACCAGTTCGCTGGCTGAAACCCTGCCTTAGGGTTGGCTTCATCAATCAAAAACTTCGTGGAATCATACGCTAACGCTCCTATTTCGCCCCCCACCCCAAAACCCAGTTTGTGGTTTTCAATCCCTTTAGGGAGCAAACTGGAATCAATTTGTAAGGCCCCGGTAGTGGTTACATAACTCCCCGTAGGATAAATCCCTTTTTTGGAGTTGATGACTGACTGGTTGAAAGCGATGCGCGAAAACGATCCCACTCTCGCGCTCACTTGATACTCAAAAGCGCTGAGGAAAACCCCATGCAAAGCTAAAAACCCTAGCCAAATTTTTTGATTAAGCACCCTTTTATCAAACACCTTTTTTATTGAAGTCTGATATTATGCCATAAAACAAACTCGCCATTTTGGTTTTGAAAAAAAAAAAAAAAACGATAAAATGACAAAAATCCCCCTTTTTTAGCGGGTTTAATTTAAAGATTTAAGGACTATGCATGCAAGAGATTATCCCTATTGTGGTGGCTTTTGATAACAATTATTGTGTCCCTGCTGGCGTGAGCTTGTATTCCATGCTAGCGAACGCTAAACGAGAGAGAGAGAGAGAGAGAGTAAAACTCTTTTATAAAATCCATTGTTTGGTGGAGGATTTAAGCCTAGAAAATATAGCCAAATTAGAAGAAACGATCGCTCCTTTTAGCGCTTTTTCCAGCATAGAGTTTTTGGATATTTCTAATAATAACGCACCCAAAGAAAACCAAGAAATAAAAAAGAACCAAGCCGTTAAAAGCGATCATTATCAAAACATTGATCCAATAATAGCCAATAAGATTGAAGAGTTATTCACAAAGCTCAGCGATTTTTCGCAAAAACGCTTTTCTAAAATGATCATGTGCCGTTTCTTTTTCGCTTCCCTTTTCCCCCAATACGATAAGATGATCATGTTTGATGTGGACACTTTGTTTGTGAATGATATGAGCGAGAGCTTTTTTATCCCCCTTGAAACGCATTATTTTGGGGCTGTGAGGGAAAAAGATTTGATCGCTATGGACAGGAATTCGGCTAAGGATTTATACGAATTACGCCAAATGCACGCAAAATCTATCGGCGTTGCTGACGCTTTCCCTGATTTAGAAGAAGCTCAAATCCTTTTTGACAACTACTTTAACGCCGGGTTTTTAGCCTTAAATTTAAAATCATGGCGTGAAGAAAATCTGGAAAACCAATTGGTTGGATTTTTCCTTTTGAAAAATGAAAAACTTTTATTTAACGATCAAGATGCTTTGTGTTTTGTGTGCCGTGGTAGGATTTTAGAACTGCCTTACTCCTACAACGCCCACCCCAGTTTCCTTGATACGCCCTCATTCCCTAGCATCAAAGAAGCACGCATGCTGCATTTTTGGGGCGATAAACCCTGGAAACTCTTAAGCGTCATGGGCGCGAAAAAATGGCATGAAGTTTTGATTCAAACGCCTTTTAAAGACGCCTATTTTAACGCTCTCTTTTTAGATCGCCTCTTTGAATCCCTTCAAAACAGGGATAAGGAAATTAAAAGAAGAGATGAAAGGATTATTGAAGAAGTCCAAGCGGTTCAAGCAAGAGATAAAGAAATCCACGCTCTTAAAAAAATCCTGTCTTTTTCAGACAGACGGCATTCTTTTGAATTTCTTCTGCCTAGGCTTTCTTCTAAACTCCTTATAGAATTTTTGCTTTTTAAAGTCAAACAAAAAGTGAAACGATTGATTAAAAGGGTTTTTTAAAACCCTTTTAAAAACTAATGCGAGCAAGCATGCGTTTGTGTGGGCTGGATGTCCTTATTATCGGCTAATTTTTCCCTTTCCACTTTGTCTAAAAAAGTGCTTAAATCCTTTGCCATTTTTTCAAAAATCTTAGCGCTCACGCTATTAGGGTGAGAAATCACAATCGGTTCGCCCCTATCCCCCCCTAAACGCACTTTAGGCTCTAAAGGGAGCTTGGCTAAAATCTGCGTGTGATAAGCCTCTAATAATCCATTCATGGAATTTGAGCCAAAAATCTCACTCTCTTTCTTGCAATGCTCGCACACAAAACTCCCCATATTTTCTACAATCCCTGCAATAGGAATGTGTAATTTCTTAAACATGTCCAAACTCCGTTTAGCGTCATCTAAACTCACTATTTGAGGCGTGGTAACGGTGATTCCTGCACTCAAAGGCACAGCTTGGGCTAGCGTAAGCTGCGCATCGCCTGTTCCTGGGGGCATATCCACCACCAGCACATCTAAATCCCCCCAAATAATATCGCTTAGCATCTGCTCAATCGCTCGCATGAGCATGGGTCCTCTCCAAATGAGACTCTGCCCCTCATCATACAAAAGCCCCATACTCATCACAGAAACGCCAAAAGCCTTTAAAGGAATGAGTTTTTTACCGCTAGGATCCATGATCACATCAGCGTTTTGCAAGCCCATCATTCTAGGGATATTAGGGCCATACACATCAGCGTCCAACAATCCCACTTTTTGGTTTAAATTCGCTAAAGCGATGCTTAAATTCACGCTGGTGGTGCTTTTACCCACACCGCCCTTGCCTGAGCTTATCATGACCACATGCTTGATGTTTTTAGCCAGATTTTTAGTGGCGGGCTTTGGGGCTTGCGGTTTAGGCGGGGTTTTAATATCCAAATTTAAAGCTTTTACGCCCTTTTCTTGCATCGCTTTGGAGATATTTTCCCTTAAAACTTCGCTCGTTTCTTCAGAGCTTGAGGGGATTTCTATTAAAAGCCCTAATTGATCGTCATGCAAGGTGATATTTTTAACAAAACCAAAGCTGACAATATCCTTTTCAAAATTAGGGTAGATGATCGTTTTTAACGCGTTTAAAACATCTTCTTGGGTGAGCATTTTAATCCTTAAAATGATAGTATTTGAATTTTCTTTATAGCATGTTTTGTTTAATTTTGCATTATAAATTAAATTTGCGTTTTTAAAGGATAGGGCATGGAATTTAATAAGCGTGTTTTGAAATTACACCATTTTAGGAATTTGGGCAGAAAATTGCCTACGAAGTTGCTTTTAAATTCAAGTTTTGAAAAACATGGGGGGTTGGTGATCTTAGTGGGGGAAAACAATGTTGGCAAAAGCAATGTTTTAGAAGCTTTGAAAATCTTTAATGATGCGGATATTAAACTTTGTAGTGAAGAAGATTATTTCAAAAACCATGAAAAAGATTCCCTTTTAAGCTTAGAAGAAGAAACAATCCTTGATCACAAAATCACAGGTTTTTCTTGCGTGGATTTAAAAATTCAATCTAAGGAAGTTAATAAAGGATTAAAAGAATTATCAAAAACGCTGATCAGCTACCCTTTTGAAAAACATGTAGAAGCTTTAGGGGAACAATGTAGCAACAGCGTTTCTATTCCCATTAACAATGACGACTATTCAAATATTTGCACTCTTGTGAGTGATTTTATAAATCTTATCATCTCTTACAACACATTAAAATCATTTTTAGATTTTTACAAAGAAAAATTAAAATTGAGCGAGCTTGTAACTGAATATGCCAACGCAACCAACAATCTGTTTTTCAAAGAATTAATCAAATATGTAAGCGGTAATAGCGAAGGGATTAAAACTTTTTATCAGTGCATCAAAGAAATCAAAAAGTGCAATACGCCTAATAAAAAATACAACACAGATGAATTTTTTATCATGGGGAAACACAAACAAAACCAATTAGAAAAAATTTATTCTCATTTTAAAAAACTTAGTGAAAAAGAAATCAAACCAAAAGATGTGGAATATATCTTAAAAAAGCTAGAGGAATTAGATAAAATTTTTAAGACTACTGACTTTAATGAAAAATTTGCATCAAAGATTGAAGTTTTACAAAATGTGCAATCTCAAAAGAGATTATCAGAGTTTGTCAAAGAGATGATTGAAAAAATAGATGAAAAATACCCTATCAATGAAAATTTTAAACAGCAATTTAGAACATTCCAGTTAAATATAGGCAACCTTAAAAAGAAAATTAAAAATTCTTTAAAATACCTTGAAAAAACAAGAGAGGATTTTGAGCGAAAAAAAGAATCGCTGATCCGAGAAATTGAAAATGACTGCAAAAATCAAAAAACGCTAGAGTTTAATGATGATGTTTTGCTGGATAATATCCAACAAATATGCAAAAAATATATAGCAAGTCATGCCGTTAATGATGCGTCTAAAGATATTAAACCCATGATGTGTCAGTTTTATTTGAAAAAGATAGACTTATTAGTCAATTCAGAAATCGAACAATACAGATACAGTGATTTTCTTGAATCAGCAAGAAAATTTCTGTGGGAAGACATAAAAACTTTAGATGAAAAGAGTGGCGTTCATTTGTTCCCTAAAAATATTGGTGAAATCAAAGAAAAATTTGAGAACAACAAGGAAAAATTCAAACAAAGCAAAAATTATTTTGAGTTCGCAGAGCATTGCCGAGAGTGTAACCCTTATACAGCGTTTCAGGGTTTAAGAAATAAAGTTCAATTCCCTTTAAGCGGTGGTTTATCTTATAAGTCTTACAAACTCGTGCCAACCATGAAAAAATACAAAGAGCCAAAAATCACAGATAACGACTTTAAGGCTGTATTATTTACTTGCATTGATTATTCTTCCCTTTCTGAATTTGACCAATGGGATTGGTTCTTTAGAAATTCATTGTTTAGAAAAACGAGCTTTTATCCTAATGAAATTTGGAATTTTTTTGGGAGAATTTTAAAAGATGGTCAAGCGTTAGAAATAATAATATTTGACAAAAATAATGATTTAGTAATCTATAATTCTGAAAAATCGTTCAATATCCCTAAAAAATACTTGCAAGAAATCGATCAAAAAGAGATCAAACAATCAAAATATCTTTCAACTGAAGTAAAAGGCGAATGCAATAATAATGTATGTCAATTTGAATTTTTTAAAAAAGACACAAGCCATCTTTTATTTAAGGTAAATTTTAAAGAAATATTAGAAAATATTGCAGAAATCTTGGAATACAACATGCAATTAAAAATAGATTCTTCAATCGCAAAAGAATTTAACGAGCTTTTAGCGATCGCTGAAGACGAGCGTCAAGATAGTTACCAATTAAAAATTCATGTCCGACACAATAATGAGCTTTCTGAAGAGAAGGAATACAAGGCATATGAAATAAAACTTGAAATTCATGATTGCAGAAAATCCCACGAGCAAAATAAACCACTCATCTTAAGCCAGCAAAGTACCGGCTTCCAATGGGCGTTTAATTTCATGTTTGGTTTTCTCTACAATGTGGGATCAAATTTTAGTTTTAACCATAATATTATCTATGTCATGGACGAGCCAGCCACTCACTTGAGCGTGCCAGCCAGAAAGGAATTCAGGAAGTTTTTAAAAGAATACGCTCATAAAAATCATGTTAGCTTTGTTTTAGCCACCCATGACCCCTTTTTAGTGGATACGGATCATTTAGATGAAATAAGGATTGTAGAAAAGGAAACAGAAGGCTCTGCGATTAAGAATCGCTTTAACTATCCTCTAAATAATGCAAGCAAAGACTCCGATGCTTTGGATAAAATCAAACGCTCTTTAGGGGTGGGTCAGCATGTTTTCCACAACCCCCAAAAACACCGAATTATTTTTATAGAAGGCATCACGGATTATTGTTATTTGAGCGCTTTTAAATTGTATTTCAATAAGCATGATCCACAATACAAAGACAACCCCTTTTATTTCACTTTCTTACCCATTTCAGGGCTTAAAACCAATCCAAACGAGATGGAAGAAACCATTCAAAAACTTTGCGAATTGGACAACAACCCCATTGTTTTGATAGATGATGACAGAAAAGGCGATTTTGACCAAAACGCAATGAGCGAACGATTTAAAAACGCTAATGAAGAAATGCATGATCCTATCAGAATTTTACAACTCTCAGACTGCGATGAAAAATTCAAACAAATTGAAGATTGTTTCAGCGCAAACGACAGAAAAAAATACGCCAAAAATAAGCAAATGGAGTTGGCCATGGCGTTCAAAGCAAGACTCTTGTATAGCGAGAAAGACGATGCGATAACCAACGAAACAAAAAAGAATTTTCAAAAATTGTTTGAGTGGATAAAAAAAGAGTGCAATAACCCAACGATTAAAAAAGAATATATCAAATTTGATTATAATACCCCACAATATTATAAGTGAAAGGATTTTGATGTTTAAAAAAATGTGTTTGAGCTTGATTGTTATAAGCGGTGTTTGTGTGGGGGCAAAGGATTTGGATTTCAAGCTGGATTATCGCGCGACTGGGGGGAAACTCATGGGGAAAATGACGGATTCTAGTCTTTTAAGCATCACTTCTATGAACGATGAACCGGTGGTGATTAAAAATCTTATTGTCAATAGGGGAAATTCATGCGAAGCGACTAAAAAAGTGGAACCCAAATTGGGCGATAAGTTTAAAAAAGAAAAGCTCTTTGATCATGAGTTAAAGTATTCGCAACAGATATTTTACCGCCTGGATTGCAAGCCTAACCAATTATTAGAAGTTAAAATCATCACGGACAAGGGCGAGTATTACCATAAATTTTCCAAATAAAAATTTGGTTTTTGTTCTAATGGGGTGTTGGTCATAAAATTTAAAAACGCTAAAAACTTTTTTAATATCAAAAAGTTTGCTTAGTAGCGATGACTTCTTAAAAATGGGGTTTTACTATCAAACAAAGCAACCAAAGTCTCATTTTTTAAAAAAATAAACTAAAAAATGTTGATTTATCTATACTAAATAAAACAATTAAGAGTAAGACTATACCGGCTATATAAGGGAAAAATATGAGTATAAAAAACACGCAATAGAAAAAATATTCTATAAATTTATCCCATATTCTACTAAAAACCCATCACTCTCAACATCATCGTCATCAGTATCGCCTTTGAATGCCATTATAGTAGTTCTAATCGCCGTTAATACTAACCTAATAATAACAACAGGTATTAAAATAACTACTAGTCCCTAATCATTATTTGTCTTTTACTTTAAAAATAATTTCTGCTATAAGAAATAAAATCCCTAAAGAAACCCCTTTTACGGAGTCCCTTTTTGGGATTGCTCTAAAGCCATTTGCGCATGCTTGCAATCCTTTTTAAAAGACTTCGTAATAAAATTAACCTTAAGCGTCGAATCAAAGGCTTCATGGCATTTTTTAAGCTTGTGATCGCGCTCTCGCGGGTCTTGCAAGTAATATTTCACTGAATGCACAAAACTGAAATGAAACCCCATAGGAGGGATACGACTCTCTGGAGTGCCTTCGCAAAAATCGCTGCAATAAGTGCTTTGCGACTTTAACCCCCCCAACACCATTAAAAATAAAAAAATTATCTTTTTCATCAATACTCCTTTATCCTTTTTATCCCCCAAAATACACCAACGCTGAACCCCAAGTCAATCCCCCACCAAAAGCGTCTAAAAGCATTAAATCGCCCTTTTTCAAACGCCCCTCTTCATAAGCTTCGCACATGGCCATAGGGATACTGGCTGCTGAAGTGTTGCCGTATTTATGCACGGTTAAAACCACTTGCTTATCTTTAAAATCCAAATGCTCCCGCACGGCTTGAATGATCCTGAAATTAGCTTGATGCGGGATAAACAAACGCACATCTTCAGGTTTGAGAGCGTTTTTTTCTAAGATCATTTCCACATCTTTTAAAAGCGTTTTCACCGCTAGCTTAAACACTTCATTGCCCTTCATACACAAAAAAGGCTCTAAAGCTTCTTCTTTAGCGTTAAAGGGCGTGGGTTTTAGAGTCCTTGGCGTATAAAGATAATTAGAAAAATTCCCATTCGCTGAAATTTGCACGTCTAAAATGCTTTCTTTTAAACGCTTGGTTCTGCCTATCACGCACGCCCCAGCCCCATCGCCAAATAAAATACAAGTCCCCCTGTCTTTAAAATCCAACACGCTGCTCGTTTTTTCTGCCCCCACGATCAGCACGTTTTCATACATCCCGCTCTCAACATAAGCCTTAGCCACCGATAATAAATAAATAAAACCCGTGCAAGCGGCTGAAATATCAAACGCCGGCTTGTTTTCAATGCCTAATTTCGCGCTCAACACGCAAGCGGTTGAAGGCATGGCTAAAAAATCAGGGCTTAAAGTCGCCACAACCACCAAATCAATGTCTTTTGGGGTTAAATGCGCTCTCTCTATGGCTTGTTTAGCCGCTACTACCCCTAAATCGCTGCTTTTTTCTTCATCGTTAGCGAAACGGCGCTCTTTGATACCAGTCCTTTTTTCTATCCATTCATCGCTGGTATCCAAAAATTGCTGAAACTCTGCATTTTTCACACGCTCGCTTGGAACATGCATCGCAATGGATTTAAGAGAGGCGTAAAATTCCATTCAATCCCCTTAAAATAGTCATCTTTAAGCGTCTTGCTGATCACTTTGATGTGCAGAAACGCTAGGCTTCAAGCTCTCAAACGCTTGAGTAATCCTCAAACAAACCTGACTTTCAACAGCGCTAATGGCCTGATAAATCGCGCATTCAACCGCTCTAGCGTTGCTCTTGCCATGGCTAATGATCACGCTTTTATTCACGCCTAAAAGCGGCGCTCCCCCATATTCAGCGTAATCGGTTTTTTGTTTTAAAATACTAAACGCATTCTTAAGCATCAAAGCCCCCATTTTAGATTTAAAAGAGCTTTTAATTTCATCTTTAAAAATAGAACCTATTGCGCTAGCGACCCCTTCTGTTGTCTTTAAGACCACATTCCCCATAAAGCCATCGCAAACCACCACATCCACAACCCCTTTGAAAATATCGCTCCCCTCCACATTGCCATAAAAGAAGTCATAAGCTTTCAGCATTTTATGCGTTTCTTTAACGAGCATGTTCCCTTTAATATCTTCTTCGCCATTACTCAAAAGACCCACCTTAGGGCTGTCATAATGCAACACGCTTTTAGCGTATTCATACCCCATAAGAGCAAAATCAATCAAATATTCAGGCTTGCAATCCGTGTTCGCTCCTGCGTCTAACAGCACGCTAGGGCGTTTGCCAACGCTAGGCATTAAAGTGCAAATAGCAGGCCTTTCAACCCCCTTGATACGCCCTAAACGCAAGGTTGCTAAACCCATAGTCGCTCCGCTATGCCCCGCTGAAATCAAAGCGTCAGCCCCATTTTTTAGAATATCCATACCCAAGTAAATGGAAGATTCCTTACGCTTAATCGCCTCAGTGGCGGCTTCTTCCATTTTAATATAATCTTGCGTGTGGATCATTTCCACTTTGCTGGCTAACTCTTTAGAAATAAAAGGGGTCGCTTTGTCTTTATCCCCCACTAAAACCGCACTAAAACTCTTATTCTCTAAAGCCCTTGAGACTCCCTCAATAATGGGTAAAACCCCATGGTCAGCCCCCATTAAGTCTATTACAATTTTCATCATGCGTCCTTAAAAGGCTTGTTGCAATCCGTTGCAATCCTTTAAAATACTTTCTATCACTAAAGATAGCTTTTATACTAGTATTCTTTAGTAAATTTATTAATATGGTGGGGAAGCTTCCAAGTGCCATCTTTAGCTTTTATGGGCTTAGCCAACTTAACGCTATAATGCGTGCGCCTTTTTGCCGCTCTTGTCTTACTCACTCTTCTATCAGGTACTGCCATAAATTCTCCTTCATTTCAATCTGCATAATGGTAGTCTAATCTAATAGACTCCACTTCAGAGCGTAAAATTTCGCTCAAATCAATAAAACCATTGAAAGATTCAATAACATCTAAATTATCAAAATCCAAACTTTGGCTTTGCGTATCCCACAACCCGTCTGAAATATGCAAAACCAACGACTCATCAAGGCTTTTTTTAAACTCTTTACCGCTTGTATCGCAAATAAGCATCAATTCACCCTTAAGGCGCGCTTTCAAGCGAAACAATTTCGCCCCCACCCGCACAACTTCGCCCTCTAAAACCACTCCCTCATGCTCTAAAGAAAACGCTTTAGGCGCATTAAAAGCGATTTTACGCATTTCAAATTGCATGCTTAGTCTTAAACGCCCTTAAATCTTAAAGATCCCTGGCGGCAAAAAAGAAAGCGATTTCATTGTGTGCATTTTCCAAGCTATCGCTCCCATGCACTGCATTAGCGTCAATGTTTTCAGCAAAATCCGCTCTGATAGTGCCTTTTTGAGCGAGTTTGGGATCAGTCGCTCCCATAAGATCTCTGTTTTTAGCCACCGCATCTTTGCCCTCTAAAACCATAACCACCACCGGACCACTGACCATAAACTCTATTAGATCTTTAAAAAAGGGTCTCTCTCTGTGGATCGCATAAAAGTTTTCAGCGTCTTTAACGCTCAAATGCAAGCGTTTCATAGCAACCACTTCCAAGCCGTTACTTTCAAAGCGATCAATGATTTTGCCTACCACTTTTTTCTTAAGCGCATCAGGCTTAATAATAGACAGCGTTCTTTGTTTCAATTTAAACTCCTTGTGAATTGTTGATTATACAAAAATTTTTTAAAATATTACCCTTAAAATATTTTTTTAACGCTTAAAGAACGCTTTAATCTCTTCGGCCTTGTTGGTTTTTTCCCAAGTGAATGCCTCCAATTCGCGCCCAAAATGCCCATAAGCTGAAGTGAGCGAATAAATGGGTCTTAACAAATCCAAGCTTTCAATAATGCCTTTTGGCGTGAGTTTGAAAACCGATTTCACGCATTTTTCCAACTCCGCGCTTGAATACTTGCTCGTGTTATGCGTGTTCACATAAATAGACACGGGCTCTATCACCCCAATCGCATAAGCGAGCTGCACGGTCGCTTTATCGCAAACCCCACTCGCTACCAAATTTTTAGCCACATAGCGGGCTGCATAAGCCGCGCTCCTATCCACCTTACTAGGGTCTTTCCCGCTAAACGCTCCCCCCCCATGCGGACAACTCCCCCCATAAGTGTCCACGATGATTTTTCTACCCGTTAAGCCCGCATCGCCTTGCGGCCCACCGATAACGAATTTTCCTGTAGGATTGACAAAAAACTTGATATTGTCATGCAAATATTCTTTGGGTAAAACCTTATACACGATCTCTTCAATCACGGCTTCTTTTAAATATTTTTGCGAAACTTCTGGGGAATGCTGGGTGGAAATGACAATCGTATCAATGCTTACAGGCTTGTTGTTTTCATAACGCACGCTCACTTGAGACTTGCCATCAGGCCTTAAAAAAGGCAGAGTGTTGTCTTTTCTTTTTTGAGCCAGAGCGAAAGTGAGCTGGTGCGCTAAATGAATGGGTAAGGGCATGAGCGTTTCAGTCTCCTTGCACGCATAACCAAACATAAGCCCTTGATCCCCTGCCCCAATCTCGCCATCTTCTCTATCCACGCCTTGATTAATATCAGGGCTTTGCTCGCCAACGCCATTCAAAACCGCCGCACTCCTGTAATCAAAGCCATAAAGAGCGTCTGTATAACCAATCTTTTTAACCACTTCTCTTGCAATCTCTTGCATAGGGGCATAGACAGAAGTTTTTAATTCGCCAGTGATCATGCAAAACCCGTTAGAAACTAAAGTCTCGCATGCGACTTTGGCTTTTTTGTCCCGTTCAATGATGTAATCTAAAACCGCATCGCTGATTTGATCAGCCATTTTGTCAGGATGCCCCTCGGTTACTGATTCGGAAGTGAAAAGAAAACTATCTTTCATTGATTGTCCTTATTAAAAATCGTTCGTATTCAAAACGGGCTTATTATAGCTTATTTCATTCTTTAAGATTTAAAAAACCCTTTAGCTTTTTGCAACAAACTCGTTTTTTGCTGTTTCCTGAAATTCGTTCTTAAATGGGCTAGGAAATGGTGCCATTCATGGATTTCCATAGCAGGGATCGCTCCGGCAAAATTAGTGTTAGGGGGCAAGTCTTTACCCACTGCGCTTTTACCCCCAATTTGAGTGAATTCGCCCACATGCAAATGCCCCCCAATGCCTACTTGACCGCCAAAAACCACATTACGGCCAGTGGTTGTAGAACCGCTCAAGCCCACTTGAGAAACGACGATGCTGTGTTCGCCCAAAACGCAATTATGCCCGATTTGAACCAGGTTATCAATCTTAACGCCCTCTTTAATCAAAGTCTCGCCAAACACCGCCCTATCAATCGCCGTGTTAGCGCCAATTTCTACATTTTTTTGGATCCTAACAATCCCCACATGCTCAATTTTGACATGCTCTCCTAAAGCGGTGTGCGCATAACCAAAGCCATCGCCTCCGATCACACTGCCTGCATGGATAGTAACATTGTCTTCTAAAATAGTGTTTTGATACAAAACCACACGAGGATACAAAATACAATTTTTACCGATTTTGACCCCATCAGCGATCACCACGCCCGGATAAATCAAAGAGTTTTCGCCAATTTCTACGCCCTCTCCAATCGTAACATTAGGCATGATCGTTACTTTTTCAAAATGTTTAGGCTCGCTAACGCTTTCTGGATTTTTAAAAAAAGGGATTTTAAAGGCATGCGAGACTTTAGCAAAGGCTAGATGCGGGTTATCCACGATTAAAGCTTGCATGTGTTTTGGCACTTTAGAAGATTCTTTTTTACGGATAAACACCGCCCCGGCTTTTGAATCTTTTAAAAGTTTAAGGTAACGCGCTTGGTCAATATAGCTAATATCATTAGGCGTAGCCTTATCTAATTCCGCTAAGGCATGCACTTCAAAATCGTTTGAAAATTCCGTTTCAATAGAATAGGCGCTCAACAATTCGCTTAATTTCATCAATACCCCTTATTGTTCTGCAAATCCCACAACAGCGTAGCTTTATTATCTTTTTCTTCCACAGCCCCCATGCCCATAACATGATAGCCGGCATCCACAAAATGCACTTCCCCACTCACCCCGCTAGACAAGCTAGAAAGCAAATACATCCCGGCATTGCCCACTTCTTCTAAACTCACATTTTTCCTTAAAGGGGCGTTGATTTCATTCCATTTTAAAATCATCCTAAAATCAGCGATCCCGCTAGAAGCGAGCGTCCTGATAGGCCCAGCCGATAGGGCATTCACCCTTATATGGTGTTTGCCTAAATCCACCGCTAAATAACGCACCGCGCTCTCTAGGGCCGCTTTAGCCAACCCCATCACGTTGTAATGCGCCATGTATTTGGTGCTACCCAAATAGCTTAAAGTCAAAACAGACGCCCCGTTATTCAATAAAGGTTTTAGAGTGTTTGTCAGCTCTATTAAAGAATAGACAGAAATTTCCATAGCGGTGTTAAACGCGCTTTTAGAAGTTTCTAACAAGCTCCCTTCTAAAGCCTCTTTAGGGGCAAAGGCCACGCTATGAACAATAAAATCCAATGAGCCTAAATCCTTTTTAACGCTATTGTATAGCGGCTTGAAATGCTCTTCTTTGCTCACATCCAATTCATACACATATTGACTATTCAATTCCTGCGCGATAGGCCTCACGCGCTTTTCTAAGCTCTCATTCAAATAAGTGAAAGCCAAAGTAGCCCCTTGATTGAAACAAGATTGAGCGATCCCATAAGCGATGGATTTATTGTTTGCCACCCCTACAATAAGCCCTTTTTTACCTTTTAAAAATCCCATGATTTTCCTTTATAAAAATGAAATGATTGTTTTAAAATTTTCTAATTCCCAAGACGTGCTCCCAACCAATAAGCCATCCACGCTATCAATCCCTAAAATTTCTTTAGCGTTTTGCACATTCACGCTCCCCCCATACAATAAGGGCGTTTTTTGGTTTAAGATTTGCTTTAAAAAACCATGCGTGAGGTAAATATCTTCTAAAGAAGCGCTCTTTTTGGTGCCAATCGCCCAAATAGGCTCATACGCCACGATTAAATTAGGATAATCAAGATCGATATTTTCTAATTGCTCGCTTAAAAATTCCTTTACAGCCTTGAAACCCTTCTCTCTGGTCGTTAAATCTTCGCCAATGCAATAGATGATTTTAAAATTTTTACTTTTAAAAAAATCAAACTTTTCCTTCAAAAAACTAGGGCTTTCCTTTAAAAGCGTCCGCCTCTCGCTATGCCCTATTAAAAGCGTGTGGATTTTGAGTTCTTCTAAATGCTTTGAAGTGATTTCACCGGTAAAAGCCCCACAATCTTTAGGGTAAGCGTTTTGCGCTCCTAAAGTGAAATGCAAAAACGCATTGGGTAATAACCCCAAAAAATCAGGGAATACAAACACCCTATCAAAATGCTGCGGTTTTAAAGTTTTCTCTAATTCTTTTAAATACGCATGGCTTTTAAAAATGGGCATAGCGGATTTAAAATTAGCCATGGCAATTTTTGTCATTGAATAATCCTTATTTTATAAGTAGTAACTAGCTCTTATTATACCCAAAGCGTTTAAAAAATGTAAATTTTAAACAATAGCCCCCTTGAATTGAATTTTTTCTCAATTTAGGTTTTGTTTATAAGAAAAATTATTTCAAATGTAGTAAAATTAAGGCAGTGTTTTTGCGTCAAGCGATTTTAGGTTAATTTTGAGTTTTTAGGAGCAGTTTTTATGCAACAAGAAGAGATTATAGAGGGTTATTATGGCGCTAGCAAAGGGCTTAAAAAGAGCGGTATTTATGCTAAGCTGGATTTTTTACAGAGTGCTACAGGCTTGATTTTAGCGCTCTTTATGATAGTGCACATGTTTTTGGTCTCAAGTATCTTGATTAGCGATGAAGCCATGTATAAAGTGGCGAAATTTTTTGAAGGGAGCTTGTTTTTAAAAGCGGGCGAGCCGGCTATTGTGAGCGTGGTTGCAGCAGGGGTGATTCTTATTTTAGTTGCGCATGCGTTTTTGGCGTTAAGGAAATTCCCTATCAATTATCGGCAATACAAGGTTTTTAAAACCCATAAGCATTTGATGAAACATGGCGATACGAGTTTGTGGTTTATTCAAGCTCTCACTGGGTTTGCGATGTTTTTCTTAGCGAGTATCCACTTATTTGTCATGCTCACAGAGCCTGAAAGTATTGGGCCTCATGGCTCAAGCTATCGTTTTGTAACGCAAAACTTTTGGCTTTTGTATATTTTCTTATTGTTTGCCGTAGAATTGCATGGCTCTATTGGGTTGTATCGTTTAGCGATTAAATGGGGGTGGTTTAAGAATGCGAGCATTCAAGGCTTGAGAAAAGTCAAATGGGCGATGAGCGTGTTTTTCATTGTTTTAGGGCTTTGCACCTATGGGGCTTACATTAAAAAAGGTTTAGAAAATAAGGACAATGGCATTAAAACCATGCAAGAAGCCATAGAAGCTGATGGGAAATTCCACAAAGAATAAGGGTAGAAAATGAAAATAACATATTGTGATGCGCTAATTATTGGAGGCGGATTGGCTGGGTTAAGGGCTAGTATCGCATGCAAACAAAAGGGTTTAAACACCATCGTTTTAAGCCTAGTGCCTGTCAGGCGTTCGCACTCTGCAGCCGCTCAAGGGGGCATGCAAGCGAGCCTTGCGAACGCTAAAAAAAGCGAGGGCGATAATGAAGATTTGCACTTTTTAGACACGGTTAAGGGGAGCGATTGGGGGTGCGATCAGCAAGTGGCCAGAATGTTTGTAACCACTGCTCCTAAAGCCATTAGGGAATTGGCCAGTTGGGGGGTGCCTTGGACTAGGATTAAAAAGGGCGATAGGCCTGCGGTCGTCAATGGTGAGCATGTTACGATTACCGAAAGAGACGACAGGCATGGCTATATTCTAAGCCGTGATTTTGGCGGCACTAAAAAATGGCGCACATGCTTTACGGCTGATGCCACAGGGCATACCATGCTTTATGCGGTCGCTAACGAAGCCTTACACCACAAAGTGGATATTCAAGACAGAAAGGACATGCTCGCTTTCATTCATCATAATGATAAATGCTATGGGGCGGTGGTAAGGGATTTGATCACAGGCGAAATTTCAGCGTATGTTTCTAAAGGCACGCTTTTAGCTACCGGAGGTTATGGGCGCGTGTATAAACACACCACTAACGCCGTGATTTGCGACGGATCCGGAGCTGCGAGCGCGTTAGAAACCGGCGTGGCTAAATTAGGCAACATGGAAGCGGTGCAATTCCACCCTACCGCTTTAGTGCCAAGCGGGATTTTAATGACGGAAGGTTGTAGGGGCGATGGAGGGGTTTTGAGAGACAAGTTTGGCAGACGCTTCATGCCCGCTTATGAGCCGGAGAAAAAAGAGCTTGCGAGCAGAGATGTGGTTTCAAGGCGGATTTTAGAGCATATCCAAAAAGGCTATGGAGCCAAATCGCCTTATGGGGATCATGTGTGGTTGGATATTGCTATTTTAGGGCGTAACCATGTGGAAAAAAACTTAAGGGATGTGCGCGATATTGCCATGACTTTTGCGGGCATTGACCCGGCTGATAGCGAAGAGCAAACCAAAGACAACATGCAAGGAATGCCCGCAAATGAGCCTGAATACGGGCAAGCGATGGCTAAGCAAAAAGGCTGGATTCCCATAAAACCCATGCAACACTATTCTATGGGTGGGGTTAGAACAAACCCTAAAGGCGAAACCCATTTGAAAGGCTTGTTTTGCGCGGGTGAAGCGGCATGCTGGGATTTGCATGGGTTTAACCGCTTAGGGGGAAATTCTGTGAGTGAAGCGGTGGTCGCTGGCATGATCATAGGGGATTATTTCGCCTCGCATTGTTTGGAAGCGCAAATTGAAATCAACACGCAAAAGGTTGAAGCTTTCATTAAAGAAAGCCAGGATTATATGCATTTCTTGTTGCATAATGAAGGCAAGGAAGATGTGTATGAGATTAGAGAACGCATGAAAGAAGTCATGGATGAAAAAGTGGGCGTTTTTAGAGAAGGCAAAAAATTAGAAGAAGCCCTTAAAGAATTGCAAGAGCTTTATGCGCGCTCCAAAAACATTTGCGTGAAAAACAAGGTTTTGCACAATAACCCTGAATTAGAAGACGCTTACCGCACCAAAAAAATGCTCAAACTCGCGCTTTGCATCACTCAAGGGGCGTTACTGCGCACCGAAAGCAGAGGGGCTCACACAAGGATTGATTACCCTAAAAGAGACGATGAAAAATGGCTTAACAGAACTTTGGCGAGCTGGCCTAGCGCTGATCAAGACATGCCCACGATTGAATACGAAGAATTAGATGTGATGAAAATGGAAATCAGCCCTGATTTTAGGGGCTATGGCAAAAAGGGTAATTTCATCCCCCACCCCAAAAAAGAAGAGCGCGACGCTGAGATTTTGAAAACGATTTTAGAATTAGAAAAGCTTGGAAAAGACAGAGTGGAAGTCCAACACGCGCTCATGCCTTTTGAATTGCAAGAAAAATACAAGGCTAGGAACATGCGTTTAGAAGATGAAGAGGTGAGGGCTAGGGGGGAACATTTGTATTCTTTCAATGTCCATGATTTATTAGACCAACACAACGCTAATTTAAAAGGAGAACACCATGAGTGATAGTGAACGAACGATTGTAGTTAGAGTGCTAAAATTTGACCCTCAAAGCGCGGTGAGTAAGCCGCATTTTAAAGAGTATCAGTTGAAAGAAACGCCATCCATGACGCTCTTTATCGCTTTAAACCTCATCAGAGAGCATCAAGATCCGGATTTAAGCTTTGATTTTGTGTGTCGCGCTGGGATTTGCGGCTCTTGCGCGATGATGGTTAATGGAAGACCGAGACTGGCTTGTAAAACCCTAACTTCTAGCTTTGAAAGCGGGGTGATAACGCTCATGCCCATGCCCAGTTTTACGCTCATTAAAGATTTGAGCGTGAATACCGGCGATTGGTTTTTGGATATGACTAAAAGGGTGGAGAGTTGGGCGCATTCCAAAGAAGAAGTGGATATTACTAAGCCAGAAAAAAGGATTGAGCCTGATGAAGCCCAAGAAGTCTTTGAACTAGACAGATGCATTGAATGCGGGTGCTGTATCGCTTCTTGCGGGACTAAACTCATGCGCCCTAATTTCATTGGAGCTGCTGGCATGAACAGAGCCATGCGTTTTATGATTGACAGCCACGATGAAAGAAGCGATGACGATTTTTATGAGTTAGTGGGCGATGATGATGGCGTTTTTGGGTGCATGAGCTTGATCGCTTGCCATGACACTTGCCCTAAAGAATTACCCCTGCAAAGCAGTATCGCTACTTTGCGCAACCGAATGTTGAAAGTGGGTAAAAGCCGCTAATTTCTTTTAGTGGGTCGTTTTTGAAAATTTTTTTAGTTCTTTTAAGCGTCTTTTTTTTTAATGGGTGTTTTGGGTTAGTCTATAAGACTCCCATTTCAAGCCCCCCTATCTCTTATGATCCCTACACTACCACCATTGGGAGCTTATACGCTAAAAATTTAAAAGAAAACCCTAACCATAGCGCAGCCATTCTTTTAGAAGATGGCTTTGACGCTTTATTGCACAGAGTGGGTCTTATCAGAATGAGTCAAAAAAGCATTGACATGCAAACTTATATTTATAAGAACGATCTTTCCTCTCAAGTGATCGCTAAAGAACTTTTAAATGCGGCCAATCGTGGGGTGAAAGTGCGTATCCTTTTAGATGACAACGGGTTAGATTCAGATTTTTCAGACATTATGCTTTTAAATTTCCATAAAAACATTGAAGTGAAAATCTTTAACCCCTACTATATCCGCAATAAAGGCTTGCGTTATTTTGAAATGCTTGCGGATTATGAGCGCATTAAAAAACGCATGCACAACAAGCTTTTCATCGTGGATAATTTCGCTGTCATTATAGGGGGTCGTAATATTGGGGACAATTATTTTGATAACGATTTAGACACGAATTTTTTAGATTTAGACGCTTTGTTTTTTGGGGGGGTTGCTTCAAAAGCCAAAGAAAGCTTTGAAAATTATTGGCGATTCCACCGCTCCATTCCTGTTTCATTATTAAGAACCCATAAAAGACTCAAAAACAACGCTAAAGAAATCGCTAAACTCCATGAAAAAATCCCTATCAGCGCTGAAGATATAAATGAGTTTGAAAAAAAAGTCAATGATTTTATAGAACGCTTTCAAAAATACCAATACCCTATTTATTATGGGAATGCCATTTTTTTAGCTGATTCACCCAAAAAAATTGACACGCCCTTGTATTCGCCTATCAAAATCGCTTTTGAGAAAGCCCTTAAAAACGCTAAAGACTCCGTTTTTATCGCTTCATCGTATTTTATTCCAGGCAAAAAGATGATGAAAATCTTTAAAAATCAAATTTCTAAGGGGATTGAATTGAATATCCTTACCAATTCCCTTTCATCTACTGATGCGATAGTGGTCTATGGGGCGTGGGAAAGGTATCGCAACCAATTGGTGCGAATGGGCGCGAATGTCTATGAAATACGAAACGATTTTTTCAACCGCCAGATTAAAGGGCGCTTTAGCACCAAACATTCCTTACACGGCAAAACGATTGTTTTTGATGACAATTTAACGCTTCTAGGAAGCTTTAACATTGACCCACGCTCTGCCTACATCAACACTGAAAGCGCAGTCTTGTTTGACAACCCATCTTTTGCTAAAAGGGTGCGTTTGTCGCTCAAAGATCATGCCCAACAATCATGGCATTTGGTTTTGTATCGGCATAAAGTGATTTGGGAAGCGGTGGAAGAAGGCATTTTAATCCATGAAAAAAATTCGCCTGACACTTCCTTCTTTTTACGCTTGATTAAAGAATGGTCTAAAGTCCTTCCTGAAAGAGAGCTTTAAAACTTTTAATGCCCTTTATTTTGCGAAAAAGCGATGTTATTGGTAACGGCGGCTAAGAGCGCTGAACACACAAACACCAAATGGATCACCACTTGCCAAAAAATGGGGTTATGCGATAAGGGCGTGTCTTTAGGAATGCTGGATAAAACATCTTCTAAACTCATGTAGCGTTTGAGCAAGAAAATCGCCGAAATCGCCACAATGGAGAGTGAAACCTTTAATTTTAAGGCGTTAAAATCCGTGTGCTTTAGCCAAGTGATTTCACTGGCATCCACCTTGTCTAATTTAGAAACAAAGCTTTCATAACTGGCAAGCAACACCATTAAAACAAGCCCAGCCATAAACAACAAATCCACTAATCCTAAGGCTGATAAAACCAAATCCGTTTCGCTGATAGTGTCTAAATGGCTTAGCATGTGCCACAACTCTTTCATGAACACATAGCCTAAAACCACCAGCACTAACGACATGGCAATGCATAAAGGGGCTAGCAACCAACGAGTGGCAAACAACACTCTTTCAATCAATTTTTCTAACATCTCAACTCTTTTAATTATGGCTTTTGAAGATTTGATTATAGCTAATAAACGCCCCCGAGTGGCTAACAGAACGCCTTGATGGAGTGGAATCTCAAGCCATTCTTATGGTATTTATGGTATAAATTTGACTACTGAATGCAACAAAGGAGAAGTGAATGAAAACCACTATAAAAGAGATCTTTCAAGAGGAAGGATACAGCATCCCCAACTATCAGAGGGATTAAGCTTGGAAGGACAAGAATTTTAGGGATCTGTGGGAAGATCTAGAAGAAGCGATAGAATACAACAAAAAGGGTCAGGGGCATTTTATAGGCACCATGGTTGTCGCTAAGAATGAAGACAACAAAAAATTGTATGACATCATTGACGGCCAGTAGCGAACGACCACCATCTTCATGCTCTTGTATGTCTTGGCAAGCAAACAAAATGAGAAAGACAAGCAAGAGACAAGAAAATATCTATACCAAAAGGGGGAATTAAAATTAGAAGTCGCCTCTCAAAACCAAAGCTTCTTCAAAACGCTCTTGGAAGCGGCAGAAAAGGGGAATATCAGCCATTGCGAAAAAGATGTAGACACCGAAGGCAAGCAAAATCTTTTTGAGGTTTTGAAGGCCATCTTGGATAAGGTCAGCAAGTTGAGTGAAGAAGAAGTGAATGAGCGTTTGGAGGCGCTGTTGAAAATGATTTTGATGCGGTTTGAAGAGCCCGATCCTGGGAGAGCCATCAGAACCTTTCAAAGCGTGAATGACAGAGGCGTGCCTCTCCTCTTGTTGGACAAACTAAAATCCCTTCTCATCTATTACTCCAACACTTTTTGCGATGGGGAAAGGGGGCTAGACCAATTTATCATCGATCATTTTGGGGAGATCTTTAAGATCTTTGCCAAGATCAAAAAGAGCGACCATATCTCCAGTGTTGGAGGCTTTGATGAAGGCGATATCTTCCGCTACCACGCAGGGAGTCAAAAATTTGATGGAATCGAGTCTTTAGGGCACTACAGAGCAAGCACGGACAACACCTACGAGAAATTCAAAGCTGAACTAAAAAAAATCAAAAACACCAAAAGCACATTGGAAAGTTTCATCCAATCCTATGTCAGCGATTTGAAAAATTTCTATCAGGCTTTCCTTGATCTATTGAGCGAGATTGACACCAACCCAACCACCCTTAAGGTCATGCTCATCAACACGATCAACCCGCTTTTTTTCAATTCGCTCATCCGCCTGAAAATCAACAACGAACTAGACGATGAAACGCTGAAACTCTTTGCCAAAACCGATATTGTGTTTTTCAAAGCTACTAAAAAAATAGAATCAAAGGCCTACAACCTGATTAATGCGTATCTTAAAAAAGGGCAAAGAGGGATTGAAGAGCGAGATGATTGCTCAATGCAGAGATATAGAGCTGGCTTCTTTGAAGCTTGTAAAGAACGCGTCCAACTCATCATGCTTCCACTATGTCTTCTTTGAAAAGAACTGCCAGGAGATGGGTTTTGCCGATCTCAAAAAATTGATCCCTAGGAAGCAATTCTCCCAACAAAAAGAGCACATCATCCCCATCAATTTATTAAAATTGGATAATGAAATTGAGATCCAAAAACTTGGTTTTGAAGACAAGAAAGATCTTGAAGCCTATATTTACACATACGGCAACCTCATCTCCCTAGAAAGTTCGCTCAATTCTAAAGCAAGCGATAAGGATCTGTATGGAAAAGATGAAATCTACAAAAGTAGTGAGATCCCTTTCAACAGGCGCTTTAATGTAAAAGGTTTCAACAAAAAGGCCTTGATAGCAAGGAATGATGAAATGCGAGAATGGCTGATCAACACCTTTTTTAAGGATTTCGCCGCCCACTAAAGAGCGTGAAGCTTAAAAGAGCGTGAATACACCTACTCTCTTGCTTCTAGCCCCACAACCGCACTCATAAGGCTAGTTCCAAACCGCTCTCTTCTTTGGTAGGGTTAGGGGTTATCAAACAACAAACAAATTCTTTAACGAATGAATGCTCTTTAGGGCTGAATTCAAACGCAAGAATTATCTGAATTCCTCAAAGACCAAATAGGCATGAGATGCTACTACTTATTGGAAAAATTGGGTTCAAAAAGAAACTCAAGAAGTGGTTAAAGTTATAAAATCAGTTATTAATAAAAAATAAAAAAATACATATAAAGAAATTTTATAATTTCCTTATATGTTTAGTTTAATCAGTTAATTTACTATATATGAATAATATAATAATAATCGCTGTAATGAAAATAAATTGAAATACATGATAATCCCACACTTTCATGTTTATTCCTTTATTTCAAAATACCTATGGAGGTGATGGAAATTATAGAAAATAGCCATACACTCACATATGACAGTAAGTAAATTACTTTTTCATCATTAGACATATGGTTAATATCCTTAATATAATAAATTGATCAAAAAAATCTGCTTATCTTAATTCTCTGTTAAAATTATCCGAGCCGATGGAGTAAGCTACCCCATCGTTTTAGCACTTGGACAATCCGCTAAAACGCCCAAGAAAAAAATAAGAATTTTTAGCCCAAACCCCTACCGCGCTTCTATGACAACAGGCTTAGTCATCTTCTTGCTGACTTCCTCTGCATGCATTAAGGCTTCTTGTTTGCTCTTATAAGGGCCTATGAGGTAGCGTTTAGTAGCCCCTCTGTCTTCAATTTTATGGGGGAATTGGTTAAATTCTTGCAAAAACGCTTTGTTGGGCGTGTGTGCAAAAACCCCCACTTGCAAATAATGCCCTTTAATAAGATTGGTTTTAGAATCAGTCTTTTTGGAAACTTCTTTATGAGCTTCTTTTTTGACTTTTGACTCTTTAACCGCATGCTTAGCTTTATCTTTATGAGCTTCCTTATCTTTAGGGGTTACTTTGGGCTTTTTATGGGGGGTTTCTTTTTTATCCATAGCTTGAGATTCTTGTTGAGCGATTATAGGAGTGTGTTCAACAACTTTTAATTCTTTTTGAGCTTGCTGCGTTTCTTCTGTTGTTTTCATCTCCGTTTGAGTTTGATCGGTTTGAATAGGCATGCTAGAAGTTTCATTCTCTTGTTTTTTAATATTATCCACCACTTTGTCTAGCTTGTCTTCTTGCTTGGAAGGATCCAAATTCAAGCTTTCAAACTCATCGTCTTTTTTCTCATCTTTCATGTTGCCTATTTTTTGCATGCCGCTATCGGTTTGTAAAAAAGTCTCTTTAGGAGCGACTCTCGTGCTTTTCCAAAACACCATTAAAAGCACCGCTAAAATGATAATGGCTATAGCCACGATCAAAAACACCTTTTTAGTGCCACCCCCATTATTCTCTTCTTCTAAGATCACTTCATTCAGTCTTTCTTTTTCTGACATCAAAAATCCTTTCAAAAATTATTATAAATGCTTCGCCCAAGAACTCCCGCGCTCTTTTGCAAACACTTCATAAGGTAAAGCTAAAATATTAAATTCCTTAGGCCATTCATTGCTAGGGAAAACCCTCCATTCTTTAGGCAACCCTTGCGCTAATTTCATAGACAAAGTCTTAACCAACCTTTCACCCTCGCCTAACTCCGTATGCCCCTTATGCACATACAAATGCAAATGCCCTGGCGTTTTGGTGTTATAAGCGGTAAAATTCATAAAACCTTCCTCACGAAGCAATAACTGCGCCTTATGGTAAAAACGCTCCGGGTTCCTCCCGTTATAATCAAACACAATGTTTTCCACCTTGTCGTTACGCAAAATGAGATTGTGCGCGATTTCTATTTCCCTTTTCAAATGCTTTTGAATGAGCGAGCTTGTGAGCATGGCATTCACTCTTTGGAATTTATTATAGTAGCAACGCCCCGCATAATCCACTCTCTCCCCCAAGCCTGGTTTTTTTTCAAAATAATGGCTTGTGTCTATCTTAATGAGCTTTAATTCCATTTCTGTCATCTTGACTCCCTTAAAAAATAGGTTGGTGGTACACAGGGAATTGACTAGCCATAGCTTTCAATTCTTCTTTCACATGCAATTGCAAACTAACATTATTAATATCATTCAAAATATCTGATATTTTATTCCCTATGACTTCAAATTCTTTAGCTCCCATGCCCCTTGCACTCAATGCCGCTGAGCCAATCCTTATCCCGCTCGTTACAAAAGGACTGCGCGTTTCACCAGGAATGGTGTTTTTATTCACGGTGATTCCGGCATTCCCTAAGGCAATATCAGCGTCTTTCCCACTATAAGGTTTATTTAAGAAATCCATTAAAAGCAAATGGTTAGAAGTGCCACCGCTCACTAACTTGTGGTTTTTTTCTTTTAATGTTTTAGCGAGAACTTGCATGTTAGATTTCACTAATTGTGCATAAGCTTTAAATTCTGGTTTTAGATTCTCTTTAAACCCCACCGCTTTAGCAGCAATTGCATGCATCAAAGGCCCGCCTTGAGTCCCTGGAAAAATCGCTTTGTCAATCTTAGCCGCTATTTCTTCATCATTAGTTAGAATAAGCCCCCCTCTAGGCCCTCTTAAGGTCTTATGAGTGGTGCTTGAAACCACATGGCAATGCGGGAAAGGATGGGCATGTTCATCAGCGACCACAAGCCCTGCCACATGGGCTATATCGCCTAGTAGTAACGCTCCCACTTCATCAGCGATTTCTCTAAATTTCTTAAAATCAATTTCCCTTGGATAGGCTGAAAATCCGCACACAATGATTTCTGGCTTAACGCTTTGAGCGATCTTTAGCACCTCTTCATAATCAATATAGCCATCCAAATTCACGCCATAAGAAAAGCTCTGATAATGCTTGCCGGTTAAACTCACTTTAGCGCCGTGCGTTAAATGCCCTCCACAGCTTAAATCCATGCCTAAAATCTTGTCATAAGGCTTTAAAAGAGCGTGATAGACAGCGTTATTAGCTTGTGAGCCTGAATGCGCTTGCACGTTAGCGAACTGGCAATTAAAAAGCTTTTTAGCCCTTTCTATGGCTAGGCTTTCTATTTTATCCACCACTTCACAGCCTCCATAATAGCGCTTGTTAGGATAGCCTTCAGCGTATTTGTTGGTTAAAATGCTTCCCATAGCCTCCATGACACTAGGAAAAGTATAATTCTCGCTCGCTATCATTTCTAAATGCTCATTTTGCCGCTTATATTCTTCAAAAATCAACTCAAAAATTTCACTATCCGTTTGTTCTAAAAAATACGCCATTATTCTCCACTCTCCACATTAAAATCGTTTTTAACAGGACGCATCGCTGGGAATAAAATCACATCTTTAATGCTTTTAGCTCCAGTGAGTAGCATCACTAATCGGTCAATGCCTATGCCTTGCCCTGCAGTAGGGGGCATTCCATGGGCTAGGGCCCACACGTAATCTTCATCCATGTATTGGGCTTCTTCATCGCCTTTCTCTTTCTCAGCCACTTGATTTTTAAAGCGTTCTAATTGATCCAAAGGATCGTTCAACTCGCTAAAGCCATTAGCAATTTCTTTCCCTGCAATGAACAATTCAAACCTGTCAGCAATATTAGGGTTACTATCGTTGCGTCTGGCTAGGGGGCTAATCTCAATAGGGTATTGGGTTACAAAAGTGGGGTTAATAAGCTTATGCTCTACAAAATGATCAAACGCTTCAGCGAGTAACTTGCCATAAGTGAGATTGGGCTCTACTTTGATGCCTCGCTCTAACAAATAAGCCAAAAGCCTGTCTTCTTTTTCTAAAATATCCTTACTAATGCCCCCTATTGTTTCTAAAGCGTCCAAATAGGAAATCACGCTCGTTTGGTTGAAATCCACTTCCATATCGTTATAAATGATTTTTGAATCTAAGTTTAAAGTCTTTAGCAAGTAGTCAAACAGCCTCTTACTGAGCTCAATCAAATCTTCATAAGTGTGATACGCCCAATAAAATTCAATCATCGTGAATTCGGGGTTATGGCTGTGATCCATGCCTTCATTCCTGAAATTACGATTGATTTCAAACACCGCTTCAAACCCCCCCACAATCAAGCGTTTAAGGTATAATTCTGGAGCGATTCTCAAATACCTTTCAACTTCTAAAGCGTTATGATAAGTGATAAAAGGCCTTGCGTTCGCCCCGCCAGGAATGGGGTGCATCATGGGGGTTTCCACTTCCAAAAACCCTTCCATTTCAAAGAATTTCCGCACGCTAGAGACAATCAAACTGCGCTTTTTAAACACATCTTTAACGCTAGGATTGACGATCAAATCCAAGTAGCGCTGGCGGTAACGCAATTCTATATCGCTTAATCCATGAAACTTTTCAGGTAAAGGCACAATGGTTTTGCTTAAAATATGAAATTCTAGGGCATGAATGCTTAATTCACCGGTTTTGGTAGTAAAAGGGAAGCCTTTCACCAACACAATATCGCCCACTTCTAAATGCTTTTTCAAGCTTTTAAACTCATCGTTCAATTCATTTTGCGAAACATAAGCTTGTAAAATCGTGCTTTCATCTTCAACTTTAATAAAACATGCCTTACCCATTAAACGCAAAAGCTTGACCCTCCCTACAATACTTTCGCATTTTTCTTTGTCTTTAGGCTCTTCTAAACCCTTAACATAAGCGTATTTTTCTAAAAAAGCGGCGTTTGTCAAGCTTCGTTTCAAGCCATTTTTATAAGGGTTTTTCCCTTCTTCTCTCAAGCTATTGGCTTTATGAATGCGTTGTTGGATGTATTGGTTAGAAAACATGTGATGCCTTTATAGGGGTTCTTTATTAGATGGAGTGGGGTTTGGTGGGGTTTGGTTAGCTTTTGGATCTAGCATGTTTTTAGGCAAATCTTTAGCCTTTTCTTTTAAAGATTCCACGCCCTTATCCATCGCTTTATTAAAAGATTCTTTATTGTCGTTAAAAGATTCTTTATTTTTGACTTCATCGCTCATTTCTTCAAGGTTGTCTTTAAGGTTTTGCTCCACATGTTTGACGCCATCAAGGTGCATGATCTTACTAGCGACGCTTTTCATGGTAGAAAAAAAAGCGCTTTTTTCTTGCAAATAGGCGTTAGCGTCTTTCATCACTTCCATTTTAGAGAGCGCATAAAGGATGAAAGAAAGCACTAAAAAAGTCTTTAAGCATGAAAAAATAAACCCTAACGCTTTGTCTATAATGCCTAACCCACTAAAGACTAACACCTTGCCTAGCAACACTCCAAAAGCTAAAAAAAACACCCAAATAGACGCTAACACCAATAAAAAACCGATGAGATTCGTCATGGTTTCATTTCTTAAATCATACAAATGCTCTGAAAATAAATTCCCAACAGCCACAGAATAGCGAGACGCTAAATACACGCCAAGTACAATCCCTAAAGTCCCCGCCACTTCACTCACGAAGCCATGATAAAATCCTCTAATCCCAAAGGCTACCACCACCACAAGTAACGCCAAATCAATATAATTCAAACCCTAAACCCAAACCTTTCTTTCATATATCTATCTCTATCTTTATTATCTCTATCTCTCATAAAAATAGCGAGTGCTTTTAAAACGCCCATGATCTTAACGCTATCAATCCATACTCTTTAGACTTGAAATTTAAAGATAATAACACAACTTAAAAAAAACTACCCTTAAAATCAAGCTAAAATTCTTTAATAAAATAAAGCTATAATATTCTAAAACAATCTTAAGGTTTCAAAATTTAGCCATGCGTCTTATTCTGTTCAACCAAAACGCTTTTTTATTAGCGTGCATGTTTGTTTCAAGCGTGTATGCGAATGTTTTTTTAGACGCTTATGCGGCTGAAAACCCCTATATTTCTATCATACTCACAAGCCTATTAGCCCCTTTAAGCATGCTAGCGTTTTTAAAAACCCCTAAAAATAGCGCTTTTGCTTTGGGGTTTTTTGTGGGGGCGTTATTGTTTTATTGGTGCGCTTTAAGCTTTCGCTATTCGGATTTCACTTATTTATTGCCCTTAATCATTATTTTAATAGCGTTAGTTTATGGGGTTTTATTTTATTTGTTGCTCTATTTTGAAAACCCCTACTTCAGGCTTTTGAGTTTTTTAGGCTCTAGTTTTATCCACCCTTTTGGATTTGATTGGTTAGTCCCGGATAGCTTTTTTTCTTATAGCGTGTTTAGAGTGGATCAATTATCGCTAGGGCTTGTTTTTTTAGCTTGCATTTTTTTGAGCGCTAAACCCTTTAAAAAGTATAGGATCATAGGGGTTTTATTGTTACTTGGCGCGTTGGATTTTAATGGTTTTAAAACAAGCGATTTAAAAAAGGTTGGAAACATTGAACTAGTTTCTACAAGAACGCCCCAAGATTTGAAATTTGACTCAAACTACCTTAATAACATTGAAAACAACATTCTTAAAGAAATCAAGCTCGCTCAAAGCAAGCAAAAAACCTTGATTGTTTTTCCAGAGACCGCCTACCCTATCCTTTTAGAAAACTCCCCCTTTAAAGCTAAACTAGAAGATTTAAGCGATAATATTGCTATTTTAATAGGGACATTGCGCACCCAAGGCTATAGCCTTTATAACAGCTCGTTTTTATTTTCTAAAGAAAGCGTTCAAGTCGCTGATAAAGTGGTTTTGGCCCCCTTTGGCGAGACAATGCCTTTACCCAAGTTTCTTCAAAAACCTCTTGAAAAGCTCTTTTTTGGCGAGAGCGCTTATTTATACCGCAACGCTTCTCATTTCAGCGATTTCACATTAGATGGTTTTACTTTTCGCCCCCTGATTTGCTATGAAGGCACTTCCAAACCCGCTTATTCAAACAGCCCTTCAAAAATTTTTATAGTGATGAGCAATAACGCATGGTTTAGCCCAAGCATTGAACCCACTTTACAAAGAACGCTTTTAAAATACTATGCAAGGCGTTATGATAAAATCATTTTGCACAGCGCGAATTTTTCACCTTCTTACATTTTAAGCCCTAGTTTATGGGGCGATATTCTTTTTAGGAAACGATCATGATTAAAGCCGTTAATATTTCTCATGCCTTTGAAAAGCCTCTTTATAATGGCGTGAATTTGCATGTTAAGCCCAAAGAAAGCCTAGCGATTTTAGGCGTGAGCGGGAGCGGGAAAAGCACGCTTTTAAGCCATTTAGCCACCATGCTAAAACCGGATAGCGGAATAGTTAGTTTGTTAGAACACCAGGATATTTACGCCTTAAATCCCAAAAAGCTTTTGGAATTACGGCGCTTAAAAGTAGGCATAGTCTTCCAAGCGCATTATCTTTTCAAGGGTTTTAGCGCTTTAGAAAACTTGCAAGTCGCTTCAATTCTAGCCAAGCAAGAAATAAATCATTCTATCTTAGAACAATTAGGCATAGCCCATACCCTAAAGCAAGGCGTGGGCGAATTGAGCGGCGGCCAGCAACAGCGCTTAAGCGTTGCCAGAGTGCTTTCTAAAAAACCCCAAATCATTATCGCTGATGAACCCACCGGGAATTTAGACACCACTAGCGCTAATCAAGTCATCAGCATGCTGCAAAATTACATTATAGAAGAAGAGGGGGCGTTAGTTCTAGCCACGCATGATGAGCATTTAGCCTTCACTTGCTCTCAAGTCTATCGCTTAGAAAAAGAAGTTTTGATTAAGGAAAAATAAAAATGTTACAACGCCCTAAAATTGTCGCTGAATTGAGCGCTAATCATAACCAGGATTTAAACCTAGCTAAAGAAAGCCTCCATGCCATTAAGGAAAGCGGCGCAGATTTTGTCAAGCTCCAGACCTACACGCCAAGCTGCATGACTTTAAACTCTAAAGAAGATCCTTTCATCATTCAAGGCACCTTATGGGATAAAGAAAATCTGTATGAATTATATCAAAAGGCTTCTACCCCCCTAGAATGGCATGCGGAATTGTTTGAGTTGGCTAAAAAGCTTGATTTAGGCATTTTTAGCTCGCCTTTTAGCTCACAAGCTTTAGAGCTTTTAGAGAGCCTGAATTGCCCCATGTATAAAATCGCTAGTTTTGAAATCGTTGATTTGGACTTGATTGAAAAGGCCGCACGCACACAAAAACCCATTATCCTTTCTAGCGGTATCGCCACAAGCATTGAATTGCAAGACGCTATTTCTTTATGCAAAGGCGTGAATAATTTTGACATCACCCTTTTAAAATGCGTGAGCGCTTATCCCAGTAAAATAGAAGACGCTAACTTATTGAGCATGGTTAAATTAGGCGAAACCTTTGGCGTTAAATTTGGCTTGAGCGATCACACGATTGGCTCTCTTTGCCCCATTCTAGCCACCACTTTAGGAGCGAGCATGATAGAAAAGCATTTCATTTTAAACAAATCCTTACAAACCCCAGACAGCGCTTTTAGCATGGATTTTAACGGATTTAAAAGCATGGTTGAAGCCATCAAACAAAGCGTTTTAGCCTTAGGCGAAGAAGAGCCTAAAATCAATCCAAAGACTTTAGAGAAGCGAAGATTCTTTATGCGCTCTTTATTTGTTATTAAGGATATTCAAAAAGGCGAAGCATTGACTAGCGACAATATCAAAGCCTTACGCCCCAACCTTGGCTTACACCCTAAATTTTATAAAGAAATTTTAGGCCAAAAGGCGTCAAAATTCTTAAAAGCCAACACCCCTTTAAGCGCTGATGGTATAGAACGCTCATTATAAATTTGATTAAAAAATGGGGTTTTTAATTTTGTTTTATGGTTTTAGGTTTGATTTTAAACCCATTTTCTTTCTTTTAAACTCTTAAGGGGATAGGGGCATCGCTCTCATTAAATATTACAACTAAAGTCTTATTTGAATTCCAATTCACTTTAATTTTTTAATGAAAACAAGGTTTTGGTTATTTTATTTTATCGTTTTAAACTATGTTTTAAAAACTCATTTTCTTAAGGGAATAGGGGTATTTTGAAATAATCTCACTACAACCCCCAACTAAATCCCCCTAACCCCCAAAGACAGCTTTTTAAGAGATTATCCGCTTGATTAAATCAATCTCTTATGTTTAATCTTAAAAAATGCCTTTGAATATTTTTATTGACAATCAATAAAAAAAGTCCATCAATCCTAAATAATTTTTAATCACAGATTTCACACACGCTTTAAATAAAGTTCATTAAACAAAGCCCAAAAAGGGGCTGATAACACCTCTCATGACAAAAAGGCTGTGTTTAAAAACGCTAACTCAATAAAAAGATAATCTCATTTCACCTTTTCAAGATACTCTTCTGTTTCCGTATTGACTTTAATCACCTCACCCTCTAAAACATGGAAAGGCACTTGCACGACCGCACCGGTTTCTAAAGTCGCTGGTTTCTTGCTCGCGCTTGAAGTGTCGCCCTTAAAATTAGGGGCTGTTTCTACAATCTTTAAAGCCACAACTTGAGGCACATCCACTGAAATCGCTTTGTCATTATGCAATAAAACTTGCACTTGCATGCCGTCTAGCATCCATTTAGAAGCCTCACCCACTTGAGAGTCGTTCAAAGCAATTTGCTCATAGCTCTCTATGTCCATGAATTGGTATGTATCGCCATCATGATAAAGGTATTGCATCGTTTTTTCAACCAGATTAGGCTCTTCGCACTTATCCCCCGCATGGAAAGTCTTCTCAATCACCTTGCCGTCCAAAAACGACTTGATTTTCGCGCGTACAAAAGCCGCACCCTTGCCGGGCTTGACATGCTGGTATTCCACGATCCTATAAGGTACACCGCCTAATTCAATTTTTAAACCCTTTTTGAGCTCACTCATCCCAATTGCCATATTACATTCTTTCCTTGTTGATTAAATTTTATTAGCACTACCCAAAAGTTTCATGCGCTCTTTGACCACATTTTTAAGCGCTAATTGGGCCGGAGAAAAAAACTTCCTCAAATCAAATTGGCTCTTATCTTCATTAGCCACCTTACGCACTTCTGCGATGAAAGCAATCCTTAAGTCCGTGTCGGTATTGACCTTATTGATCCCCCCTTTCACGGATTCTTGTAAAAATTCAAAAGGCACGCCCTTAGAGCCTTTCAAATCGCCTCCAGCGTCCAAATAAGATTTCCTCACATTATCCGGTATCGCGCTCGCTCCATGCAAAACTAAAGGGATATTAGTGAGTCTTTTGACTTCTTGCAAGCGTTCAAAATCCAATTTGGGCTCGCCCTTAAATTTAAACGCTCCGTGGCTTGTCCCAATAGCTGGGGCTAAGTAATCCACTTGAGATTCTTTGACAAACTGCTCCGCTTCTTTAGGATTCACTAACACAGCGTCCTTTTCATCTACCGAAATATTGTCTTCAATCCCCATTAAACGCCCCAACTCCGCTTCCACGCTCACTCCAGCGTTATGCGCCATTTTGACCACTTTAGAAGTCAATTCCAAATTTTCTTCAAAAGCATGATGGGACGCATCAATCATCACAGAAGTGAAGCCCGCTTTCACGGCCTTTTCGCAGCTTTCAAAAGTGGTGCCATGATCTAGGTGTAAGGCTACAGGAATGTGCGGGTAGCGTTCGCACATGATTTTCACCATGCCTACTGCCATATCAATCCCCATGTATTTGATCGCTCCTTCACTCGCTTGAATGAAAAGCGGGGAATTTTCCTCATTGCCTGCTTCAAAAATAGCGTTTAGCATTTCAAAATTCACGAAATTAAACGCCCCTACCCCATAACCTTCTTTATGGGCTTTCAATAAAATTTCACTACCTCTAACTAACATGACAACACCTCATCACTTATCGTTAATAACAATTTTAGCGTGCTTCCTTAGTTCCTCGATTCGTTGATTCATGCGTTCTTGGAAAAGCTTTTCTTGTAACATCCCCTTAATGGTGGGTTTAGCTTGCTCATAAGTATAAGTTACAGGACTATCTTTAGAAATCAAATAGATGATATGATAACCAAACTCCGTTTTAACAGGGGTTTTAGTGTAATTCCCAGGAGTTAAAGCGAAAGCGGCTTTAGAAAAATCCGGAGCCATTTGGTTTTTTTGGAATTTCCCTAAATCACCGCCATTTTGGGCGTTTTTGCTGTTAGGATCGATCGTATCACGATTGGCTAACTCAATGAATTTGGCTTCTTTTTTAGTCTTTGGCTGCTTGTCAATCTCAGAAATAATCCGTTTAGCCTCATCTTCGGTTTTCACTAAAATATGCCTAGCGTGGGCTTCTTGTTTGACAAAAAGCTGATCTTTATTAGCGTTGTAAAAATCTTGCATTTCTTTTTCGGGGATTTGGATTTTTTTCACTTCTTCAGCCTGTTTTTTAGCCCAAAATTCCACCAAAGCCTGTTTTTTAACCGCTTCCATCATCGCTTTAAATTCTGGAGTTTGATCCAACTTTTCTGCCTTAGCCTCATTTTCTACAAGTGCGGTGCGGATAGCTTGCTCAATCAAGGCTTCTTTTTCTTTCTCTTTAAGTTTGTCAAAATCAAAATTAGGATTTCGTTGCTTAATCATGTCAAAATCGCTTTTGGTGATGGGTCTGCCATCCACTGTCGCCAACACGCCTGCTGAAGCGTCAGTCGTTTTTTTGGCGTTATGCGTAGCGTTCGCATTATGAGCCGGCTTAGCCATCAAAAACGACGCGCTCAACGCACCCACTAACGCTAAATTTAAGATATTTTTTTTCATTGTGTGTTCTCCACTCTAAACTAATTTTCATCATTAAACTTGCATTATAGCAAATTTAAAACAAAATCAGCTATCATAATTATAGAAAACTCACATTAAGGGGTAAGAAATGCTTAAAGTTATTCATTCCGTTCAAAGTGGGTAAAAATGTTCGCCTCAGATGTTGTAATAATATTTATTATCTTTTTTGGTGTTAGTTTTATTCTTTTTGGAAAGGAAAAGAATGTTAAAAAGGATTCAAAAATTCTCGATGCAATTATGAATATAATATTCGTAATTATTGTTGTATGCATTTTCTTTCCTTGGTTACCAATGTTATTATTCTATGTATTTGGTTTTTTAGCATTGCATGTTATTCCATATTAAGTAATTTCTATACCTTTAGTCAATCTCATATTGATAAGCTTACTATATAAGATTAAGGGACTTTGCGCTTAAATACCCCTTAAAAAGTGAGTTTAAAAAAGGCTTATGGTTTTGTTTCTATCCATTTTTAAAAAAAGTTTTAATGATTTTTTAAGCGCTAGAATGCTTTTAATCAATCTTGGCCCTATCCTTTTGAGTTTGGCGTTTTTTGGAGCTGTTTTTTACTACAATGGCGGTAGTATTGTGGGTTATTGCCAAACTTTATTACCGCAATCTTTGAATGACTATTCCTATTCTCAAGGCTTTTTTGCTGGTGTGTTCGCATGGGTTTTTAAAGCGTTAGTGTATTTTCTTATTTTTTGGTTCGTGATTCTTTTGAGTTTAATCATCAATATTTTTGCGTCTATTTTTTACACCCCTTTAGTGGTTTCTTATTTACACCAAAAATATTATCCCCATGTTGTTTTAGAAGAATTTGGCTCTATCCTTTTTTCTGTTAAATATTTTTTAAAATCGCTCCTTTTTATGCTTTTATTCTTAGCGGTTTTAACACCCTTTTATTTCATTCCCTTTATAGGGATCTTTTTTTCTACAATCCCGCATTTCCTCTTTTTCAAAAACACCATGAGTTTGGATATAGCCAGCATGATTTTTAATCATCAAAGCTATCAAAACCTACTCAAACAACACCGCTTGAAGCATTATCGTTTTTCGTTTTTTTGCTATCTTTTTTCCTTAATCCCTTTTTTTAATTTTTTTGCCACCTTGTTGCAAACCCTAATGCTAGTGCACTACTTTTTTATCTTTAAAGAAAAAGAATGTTAGATTTTCTCCAAGAGCTTAGCACCCCCCATGTTAGGGATTTTTTCTTGTTGTTTTTAAGGGTTAGCGGCGTGCTGTCTTTTTTCCCTTTTTTTGAAAACCATTTAGTACCTTTGTCTGTGCGTGGGGCTTTGAGCTTGTATGTGAGCGCGATTTTTTACCCCACTTTAGAGTTTTCAAACGCTACTTACACGCCAGAGGGTTTTATCATCGCTTGCTTGTGCGAATTGTTTTTAGGGGTGTGCGCGTCTGTCTTTTTACAAATCGTCTTTGCAAGTTTAGTGTTTGCAACCGATAGCATCAGCTTTTCTATGGGGCTTACGATGGCGAGCGCGTATGATCCTATTTCAGGATCGCAAAAACCCATTGTAGGGCAAGCTCTTTTATTGTTAGCGATTTTAATTTTGTTGGATTTATCGTTCCATCATCAAATCATTTTGTTTGTGGATCACAGCTTAAAAGCCGTCCCTTTAGGGCAATTTGTCTTTGAGCCAGCGTTGGCTAAAAACATTGTCAAAGCCTTTTCGCACTTGTTTGTCATAGGGTTTTCTATGGCGTTCCCTATTTTATGCTTGGTGTTATTGAGCGATATTATTTTTGGCATGATCATGAAAACCCACCCTCAATTCAACCTGCTCGCTATCGGGTTTCCGGTTAAAATTGCGATCGGGTTTGTGGGCATTATTTTAATCACTTCAGCTATCATGGGGCGTTTTAAAGATGAAATCAGTTTAGCGTTTAAAGCCATTAGTAAAATCTTTTAAAGGATCAATATGATTAGTTTTAAAGAAGCTCTAAAAATCCATTCTAGCATTCCCTTAAAACCCTTAGAAACAGAGAGTATCTCTTTGTTTGAAAGCATAGGACGCATTCTAGCAGAAGATATTATTTGCATTCACGCCTTGCCTAAATTCAATCAAAGCGCAATGGATGGCTATGGGTTTAAAATGCAAGATTTAGGCAAAAAAACTCAAGTCATCCAACACATCTTTGCCGGAGATGATGTGAGCGCTTTAGAAGTTAGAGAAAAGGAATGCGTTAAAATCATGACTGGAGCGATGGTGCCAAAGGGAATAGAAACGATCGTTCCCATAGAGTGCATGCTAGAAAGCCATAAAAATTCCGCCCTAGCTCCCAAAGATTTTAAAATAAACGCCAATATCCGTCAAAAGGGCGAGAACGCTTCTTTAAACAGCGTGTTAGTCCCTAAAAATACCCGTTTGAATTATGGGCATATCGCGCTCATTGCCTCTCAAGGGTTCAAAGAAATCAAAGCGTTTAGGAAATTAAAAATCGCTCTCTTTAGCAGCGGCGATGAATTAGTGCCTTTAGGGCAAAACGCCCTAGAATGCCAGGTTTATGATGTGAATTCAGTGGGTGTTTTTAACATGCTTAAAAATTACAACACGCATTTTCTAGGGGTTTTAAAAGACGATAAAAATTTACAGCTTAAAATACTTGAATTGCAAGATTATGATGTCATCCTTTCAAGTGCAGGGGTGAGTGTGGGGGATAAAGACTTTTTCAAAGACGCCTTGAAAGAAAAAAACGCCCTTTTTTATTATGAAAAAGTCAATCTCAAACCTGGAAAACCGGTAACTTTAGCCCGACTCAATCAAAGTATTATCATAGGCTTACCGGGTAATCCTTTAAGTTGCTTAATCGTTTTACGGGTTTTGATTCTACCCTTATTGGAGCGCTTATCTTTAAATAAAGATTTTGAATTAAAACCCTTTAAGGCTCAAATCAACGCCCCCTTAAAGCTTAAAGGCGAACGTGCGCATTTAATTTTAGGCAACTATTCAAACCACCAATTCATTCCTTACAACAACAACCGCTATGAATCAGGAGCGATTCAAGCCCTTGCGCAAGTGGATTCTATCGCTTTAATTGATGAAGGAGTGGGATTGGTTCAGGGCGAAATTGAAATTTTAAGGTTTGAAAATTAAATTAGCTTTTAACAATGCTATAATGACAAGTTTAAAACCCCACTCATAAAGGTTCTGTTTGTGGATAACTACACCTATAGCGAATTGTTAAAAAGCTTGCAAAACAAATGCGATAATATCGCTTTAATCATCAAGCCTGAAAAGATCAAGCAAGAATTAGAACGCATTGAAAAAGAGCAAGAAGACCCTAATTTTTGGCAAGATGTCTTAAAAGCTAGAGACACCAATAAAGAAAAAGTGCGCTTGAACCGCTTGCTAGAAACCTATCAAAAAACGAAAAATTCTTTAGATGAAAGCGTGGAATTGTTTGAACTCGCTCAAAACGATAACGATGAGGTTACTTTATCCTTACTTTATGAAGAGGCTCCTACTTTAGAACACAGCGTGCAAAAAGTGGAAATTGAAATCATGCTAAGCGGTGAAAACGACGCCTCAAACGCTATTATCACCATTCAGCCTGGAGCTGGGGGGACTGAAAGCCAGGATTGGGCGAGTATTTTGTATCGCATGTATTTGAGGTGGGCGGAAAGAAGGGGCTTTAAAAGCGAGATTTTAGACTATCAAGATGGCGAAGAAGCGGGCATTAAAGGGGTCGCTTTTATCATTAAGGGCGAAAACGCTTATGGCTATTTGAAAAATGAAAATGGGGTGCATAGGCTTGTAAGGATTTCGCCCTTTGATGCGAACGCCAAACGGCACACGAGTTTTGCGAGCGTGCAAATTAGCCCTGAACTAGACGATGATATTGATATAGAAATTGATGAAAAAGATGTCCGTTATGATTATTATAGAGCCAGTGGGGCAGGCGGTCAGCATGTCAATAAAACAGAAAGTGCGGTTAGAATCACGCATTTCCCTACCGGTATTGTGGTGCAATGCCAAAACGACAGGAGCCAGCATAAAAACAAAGCGAGCGCGTTAAAAATGCTTAAATCCAAGCTTTATGAATTGGAATTAGAAAAGCAGCAAAGCAGCGCCAAAAATGAAGAAAAAAGCGAGATCGGCTGGGGGCATCAAATCAGAAGCTATGTCCTAGCCCCCTACCAGCAAGTCAAAGACGCGCGCTCCAACATTGCTTATAGCAATGTGGAAGCGATATTAGACGGCGATATTGATGCGATTTTAGAGGGCGTTTTGATTGCTAAAGCTTAAGTGCGCTAAAATGACAGCTAGGAATTATGGTTAAAAACGCTTTTTAAAACCAATTGGCAAGGAATAACAATGACACAAGAAGAATTAGACGCTTTGATGAATGGTGGCGATTTGGAAAACTTGGAAGCCCTAGAGGCTAAAGAAGAGGCTAAAGAGGACGCTAAAGAAGGAACTAAAGAAGAGCCTAAAGAGGGTAAAGAAAATTCCAGTTATAATGAAAAAATGACCGTCAAAAAAGAAGACGCTGAAAAATACGGTAAGATTAGCCCCAATGAATGGCCTCCCCCTCCCCCCACTGAAGAGCATAAAGTCGTGCATCAATTAGACGATGTTACAAGAGATTCTGAAGTGAAAGCCACGCAAATTTTTGATCAACTGGATTTGATCGGAGCTAGCGCTGAAAAGATCGCTAAAATGGTTAAAAAAATCCAAGAACCTTTGCAAAAACACCAAGAAATTTTTGACAATTTGCATGCGCATTTCCCCCATGTTGAATCTTTTAAAACCGCACTCAATGAGCAACAAGAAATCTTAAACGCCCTTAAAAGCATTGAAGAAGAAGCCACCAATTGCTCTGATAGCTCCATGCAAGCGATGGATATTATGCAGTTTCAAGACATCCACCGCCAAAAAATTGAACGCGTGGTCAATGTCATGCGAGCGCTCAGCCAATACATGAATTCGCTTTTTGAAGGCAAAATTGATGATTCTAAGCGCGTGAGTTCAGCGACTTTTATCACCGGCGATGATGATAAAGATTTAGCCAGCGCTGATGATATTGAAGTCTTGATCGCTTCTTTTGGAGCCAAGTAGTTTTGAACCAAGTTGAATTACTCTCTCCAGCCGGTAATTTAAAAAAACTTAAAATCGCTCTCAACTATGGGGCTGATGCGGTTTATGGGGGAGTGAGCCATTTTTCTTTACGCAATCGTGCAGGCAAGGAATTCACTCTAGAGGCCTTTAAAGAAGGGATTGATTACGCTCATGCATTGGATAAAAAAGTCTATGCCACGATCAATGGTTTCCCTTTCAATTCACAGCTCAAACTTTTAGAAGAACATATTTATAAAATGGCAGAGCTAGAGCCAGACGCTTTCATTATCGCTGCGCCTGGTGTGATGAAACTCGCTTTAAAAATCGCCCCGCATATTCCTGTCCATTTATCCACGCAAGCGAATGTCTTAAATGTGCTCGATGCACAAGTGTTTTATGATTTAGGGGTCAAACGCATTGTGTGCGCTAGGGAATTGAGCCTGAATGATGCGATTGAAATTAAAAAAGCCTTACCCGATTTGGAATTAGAAATCTTTGTGCATGGGAGCATGTGCTTTGCCTTTTCAGGGCGTTGTTTGATCTCGGCTTTACAAAAGGGGCGCGTGCCTAATAGAGGGAGTTGCGCGAACGATTGCCGGTTTGATTATGAATATTACGTGAAAAACCCTGATAACGGCGTGATGATGAGGTTGGTTGAAGAAGAGGGCGTAGGCACGCATATTTTTAACGCTAAAGACTTGAATCTCTCTGGCCATATCGCTGAAATTTTAAGTTCCAACGCTATTAGCGCGCTTAAGATTGAAGGGCGCACCAAGTCCAGTTACTACGCCGCGCAAACCACGCGCATCTATCGTTTAGCGGTTGATGATTTTTACCATAACACCTTAAAGCCGAGTTTTTATGCTAGCGAATTGAACACGCTTAAAAACAGGGGTTTTACGGACGGCTATTTGATGCGAAGGCCTTTTGAAAGGTTGGACACTCAAAACCACCAAACAGCCATTAGCGAAGGGGACTTTCAAGTCAATGGCGAAATAACCGAAGACGGGCGTTTTTTTGCATGCAAATTCACCACTACCACTAACATGGCTTATGAAATCATTGCCCCCAAAAATGCGGCTATCACGCCCATAGTCAATGAAATTGGCAAGATTTACACCTTTGAAAAACGCTCTTATTTAGTGTTGTATAAAATCCTTTTAGAAAATAACACCGAGTTAGAAACCATCCATAGCGGGAATGTGAATTTAGTGCGACTGCCCGCACCCTTGCCGGCTTTTAGTTTTTTGCGCACCCAAGTAGAGTCTAAAAAAATGGAGTTTAATAATTAAGAATGGGTATTCTTTAAAGGGTAATTGAAAACACCATGCCGTTAGAAACTATCACGCTCGCTCGTATTTATGAAGAACAAGGGTTTTTTGAAGAAGCGTTGCAAATTTATGCTCATATTTTAAACAAAACCCCTGACCATGCAGAAGCGTTAAAGCAAATGAAGCGTTTGGAAAAAATCCAAAAAAATCGCGCTCTTTTCAAACATGATGCAATATTAGAGCGGCATTATTTAAATTTTATCAAAGGGGATTGTTTGAGCGTTGAGGATTTAGAAAAATGGCTGGCAGAATGGAATTGAAAAACATTATTTCAGAAACCCTTAATGAAATTGAAAAAATGGCTAAAACCATTGATGATGGTTTTAATACGGTGCAAAAAACGCCCTCTTTTTTCAAAACGCCCCCCAATTTGCAAAACACCCCAAACCCTAAAAATGCTAACACCCCTTTAGAGTTAAAAAACGCTGCTAAAATAGAAACGCAAGAAAAAATCGCAGAAGAAAATACAGAAGAAAAAGAAGAAGAGGCGCTAGAAATCATTATAGAAGAAATCACACAAGAAAACCCCACACAAGCGCCGGTTTCAAACGAGCGGGTTTTTTTAAAAAACTTACTAGAAAGAACCTTAGTGTTATTGAAAGGCATGCAAGCTTTAGAAGAAGAAAAAGCGTTAGAGCGGTTGGATCTAGTGGCGCGTTTCTTGCAATACCAATTGAGCGTGCTTGAAAAACGTTTGGAGTCTTTGGGGGAAGAAGAGACAGAATAAAAAAGGCTCAAAGACATTTTTTTAAATAAGATAGTAAAGAGCTTGATTTCAAGCAAGCGATAGCCTCTTAAAAAAAGCGATCTTCTTGGATTAGGGGATTTTAGTTGGAGGTTGTAGGAGGAGAATTATTTCAAAATACCCCCTATCCCCTTAAAAAATAAGTTTAAAAACAAAAAAATAAGGCTCTAATTTTCAATATTCCATGAAAACAAAGCCTTAAATTCCATTAATAACTATGATAATGTTTTGAATTTTTATTTTTAAGACATATTCAAGGTATCTTTAATAATAAAATGCTAGAATTAGTCCTTTGAAACGTTAACAAAGTTAATCGTTTTTAAAGTTGCAGAAATCATTGAAGGAGTTAATTGAAGTATGATAGAAGTTTTAATGATAGAAGATGATATAGAATTAGCCGAGTTTTTGAGCGAGTTTTTGCTCCAACATGGCATTCATGTAACCAATTACGATGAGCCCTATACCGGTCTTAGTGCGGCTAACACGCAAAATTATGATTTGTTGTTGTTGGATTTGACTTTGCCTAATTTAGACGGGCTTGAAGTGTGTAGGCGCATCTCCAAACAAAAACATATCCCTATTATTATTTCTTCAGCAAGAAGCGATGTGGAAGATAAGATTAAAGCGCTAGATTATGGGGCTGATGATTACCTCCCTAAACCCTATGATCCTAAGGAATTATTAGCTCGTATCCAATCGCTACTCAGGCGTTCTCATAAAAAAGAAGAAGTGAGTGAGCCAAGCGATGCGAATATCTTTAGGGTGGATAAGGATAGCCGAGAAGTGTATATGCATGAAAAAAAGCTAGACTTAACTAGGGCTGAATACGAAATCCTTTCGCTCCTCATTAGCAAAAAAGGTTATGTGTTTAGCCGTGAAAGCATTGCGATTGAGAGCGAGAGCATCAACCCTGAAAGCTCTAATAAAAGCATTGATGTGATCATTGGCCGTTTGCGATCTAAGATTGAAAAAAATCCTAAACAACCGCAATATATCATCTCTGTTAGAGGGATTGGTTATAAATTAGAATACTGATTCTAATAAGGAGTTAAGGGGTTTTGCGTTTTTCTATCTTTTTTAAGGTTGTCGCTTTGTTTATGATAACGCTCTTTAGTTTTGGAGCGTTTGCTTATTATTTTGTGTCTTCTCAAATCAGTCATGAAAACTATCAAAACGAAATGCGCCATTACCAGTTTGTTACCACCATCAATGAAATTTTAAACAACTACTCCGATTATACAGCCATAGAAGATTACCTCTATAAAATCGGTTTTAGAGAAACCACGATAGAAAATTTAGAAAAGGTTTTAGCCAAAAGACGCCACCAGTTGCACCATAGAAATATTGGGTATGCGGAAGTGTTTAAATTCAGCGACATGGTTTTTATCCTTTTAAAAAAGAATGAGCATTTTGTGCTTTATAAGGATTTGCATTCGGTTTCTTATAGGAATTATTTCTTAGCGATTACAGTGGGTTTATTATTGATTTTATTCCTCTTTTTATTTGTTTTGCAGAGTTTATTGCCCTTAAGAGAGTTGAGATCTCAAGTGAAGCGATTCGCTCAAGGGGATAAAAGCGTGAGTTGTAAAAGCAAGCAAAAAGATGAAATAGGGGATCTGGCTAACGAATTTGACAATTCCATCCAAAAAATCAATGCGATGAATGAATCTCGGGTTTTATTTTTGCGCTCTATCATGCATGAACTGCGTACCCCTATCACTAAGGGCAAGATACTAAGCTCTATGCTCAAAGAAGAGCTGTCTTACAAACGCTTTTCATCTATATTTGATCACTTGAACACGCTAATTGAGCAATTTGCCCGCATTGAGCAGCTCGCTTCCAAAAACTATGGGAGCAATAAAGAAAAATTTTTAATGAGCGATTTGATCGATAAAATTGAAAAAATGCTTTTAATTGACGAGGATAAAAAAAGCCCTATCCATGTGTCCTCTTCCAATTACATCATTGAAGCGGATTTTGAATTGTTTGCTATAGCGTTAAAAAACATGATAGACAATGCGATCAAATACAGCGATGACAAACAGGTGTTTTTGGATTTCATAGGCAATAACTTAGTGGTGTCCAATAAAAGCAAACCTTTAAAAGAAGATTTTGAAAAGTATTTGCAACCTTACTTTAAATCTTCTAACCCCAGCCAAGCCCATGGTTTTGGGTTAGGCATGTATATCATTAAAAACGCTTTAGAGGCTATGGAGTTAAAATTGAGCTATCATTATAGCAACGGGAGAATTTGTTTCACTATCCATGATTGCGTTTTTAATAGTTTTTACGATTTAGAAGAGGATAATGAAGAGCTACCCCCCCGAAAATTTGAGAGAGGCGAGCGGAATGAAGGGAACAGAAAAAGCCAATTGTGGGGTTAAAGAAAAACAATAAAGAGAGAACATGTTCAAACGATTGAGAAGATTACGAAGCAGCGAAAACTTAAGAGCGATGCTAAGAGAAACGCATTTAAATATTGATGATTTCATCGCTCCCTTATTTGTCATAGAAAGCGATGGTTATATTAAAAATGAAATCAGCTCCATGCCCGGCGTGTATCAAATGAGTATAGAGCCTCTTTTAAAAGAATGCGAAGAATTAGTGGGTTTAGGCATAAAAGCCGTTTTATTGTTTGGCATTCCTAAACATAAGGACGCTACAGGAAGCCATGCGTTAAACAAGGATCACATTGTCGCAAAAGCTACGAGAGAAATTAAAAAACGATTTAAGGATTTGATCGTTATAGCGGATTTGTGTTTTTGTGAATACACCGACCATGGGCATTGCGGGATTTTAGAAAACGCTTCTGTGTCTAACGATAAAACGCTAGAGATTTTAAATCTTCAAGGGCTTATTTTGGCTGAAAGCGGTGTGGATATTCTAGCCCCAAGCAACATGATGGATGGGAATGTTTTCAGCTTGAGAAAAACGCTAGATAACGCCGGCTATACCCAAACGCCCATCATGAGCTATTCCACTAAATTTGCGAGCAGCTACTATGGGCCTTTTAGAGATGCGGCCAATTCTGCACCGAGTTTTGGCGATCGCAAAAGCTATCAAATGGATTACGCTAATCAAAAAGAAGCGCTTTTAGAAAGTTTAGAAGATGAAAAGCAGGGTGCGGATATTTTAATGGTGAAACCGGCTTTGGCGTATTTGGATATTGTTAAAGAAATTAGAGATCACACTTTGCTCCCTTTAGCGCTCTATAACGTGAGTGGGGAATACGCCATGCTCAAACTCGCGCAAAAGCACAACCTGATCAACTATGAAAGCGTTTTATTAGAAACGATGACTTGTTTTAAAAGAGCGGGAGCGGATATGATTATCAGCTATCATGCTAAAGAAGTGGCTAACTTATTACAAAGGAATTGAATGGGACGAGCGTTTGAATACAGAAGAGCGGCTAAAGAAAAACGATGGGATAAGATGAGTAAGGTTTTCCCCAAGCTCGCTAAAGCGATCACTCTAGCGGCAAAAGATGGCGGGAGCGAGCCGGACACGAACGCCAAACTGCGAACAGCGATTTTAAACGCTAAAGCGCAAAACATGCCTAAAGACAATATTGATGCGGCGATTAAAAGAGCGAGCAGTAAAGAGGGGAATTTGAGCGAAATCACTTATGAGGGTAAGGCGAATTTTGGCGTGTTAATCATCATGGAATGCATGACTGATAACCCCACTAGAACGATCGCCAACCTTAAAAGCTATTTCAATAAAACGCAAGGAGCGAGCATCGTGCCTAATGGCTCTTTAGAGTTTATGTTTAATAGAAAAAGCGTGTTTGAATGCTTGAAAAATGAAGTAAAAAATTTAAAACTCAGCCTAGAAGATTTAGAGTTCGCTCTCATTGATTATGGTTTGGAAGAATTAGAAGAAGTGGAAGACAAGATCATTATCAGGGGGGATTATAACAGCTTCAAGCTCTTAAATGAGGGGTTTGAAAGCTTGAAATTGCCCATTTTAAAAGCGAGTTTGCAACGCATCGCCACAACGCCCATTGAATTGAATGACGAACAAATGGAGCTTACCGAAAAATTACTGGACAGGATTGAAGACGATGATGATGTGGTCGCGCTTTATACGAATATTGAGTGAAAGGCAAAAAGGCTCAAAGGATTTTTAACAAAACCAACAAAAAGTTTTGTCGTTATAAGCTTGTAAAATCCTATAAAGAGTTATAAAACTCCTTTTTTATTGGATTTTTAATTTTATTTTGATTAGTTTTTGTTTTTGTCAAATAGGAATAAGCTTGATTCAATATTCTTTTTTAAAAAACTTGTTTTTAAGCTTTTTTATAGTTAGTTTTTATTTTGTGGTAAAGTTATTTCTTAAAGCGGATAGGGGGATTTTGAAACAACACCCCCTTTTTTTAACCCCATTAAATCCTAAGATCGCTTTAAGGAATTATCGCTACTTCTGTGTAAGCTCTTTTATGTTTATTTTAGAATGCCTTTGAGTGTTTTTATTATCAATATGGGAATAAATCCAAACCCTAAATCTGTAGATTTTTAGTCTCAATACCCACCAATAGAGACGCTTAATCCCCATTTGATAGCAAGAGAGGTGAAAGATTTCTATAAGAGAGTTTTAATCATTAGCCCTTAAGCTTTAGCTTATTGCGTATCATCTTGCGTGTCGTTTTGCGCGTCATCTTGCAAATTATCAGACTTCTTTCCAATCACTTCTTCTAACACTTTACAGCTACCACTAAAGCCTAAAGCACACCCTTTCTTATAATACGAAACGGCTTTATCTAAATCCTTTGGAGCGCCCTTACCCGTGTAATACATCACCGCCACATTATGACAGCCGCTCCCTTCTTTTAAAAAACAACCCTTTTTATAAAGATTCAAGGCTTGCTCTCCATTTTGTTTGACATTCATACCGACTTCATACATGTATCCCAAGCTCACACAGCTCGCTCCGTCTTTTAAATGGCACCCTCTTTTAAAATTCGCAAGGGCTTTTTTCAAATCCTTCTCCACGCCTTTGGCGTTCCTATACATATACCCTGCAAAGTTACAACTAATGCCGTAATTCAAACTGCAAGCGTATTTAGAAAGAGAAAGGGCTTTGGCATAATTTTGCTTAACGCCCGTGCCATTAAAATACATAAAACCCAAACTCCCGCAGCTCACCCCACCCTTTAAGTGGCAACCTCTCCTGTAATAATAGATAGCCTTTGGAAGATTTTTTTGAACGCCATCGCCATCTTCATACATAGAGCCTAGACTCGCACAAGCGAGATGATTCCTCAAATTGCACCCCCTTCTGTAATAGAAAACGGCTTTTGGAATATTCTGATCCACGCTATCGCCATCTTCATACATAGAGCCTAAACTCGTGCAACCAACCCCCACTCTCAAATTACAGCTCCTCTTATAAAAAGCCACCGCTCTATGGTAATCCCCTCTCTTAAAAGCTTGAGTAGCCATCTTAAAATATTTCTCACCGGTTGTAGCCACCAAATGACCAAAACAGCTTGCCATTAAAAACAAAATCAAAAACCACTTCTTAGTCCAACTCTTTATCATCTCATTCCTTACAAAACTAAGCCAAAGCTCACACAAAGAAAAATCAGTAAAACCCTAATCTAATTGGTTATTATAGTATAATAACTAAAAAAATAAATTCAACTTTTGGATTAAATTTAATTAAAAAACCTATTTTAGGGAAACCACTTAAAATGAGTATCATTATTCCTATCGTCATCGCTTTTGACAACAATTACACTATTCCGGCTGGCGTGAGCTTGTATTCCATGCTGACTTATGCTAAAACAGAAAATCATAACAAAAAGTTATTTTATAAAATCCACTGCTTGGTGGATAACTTAAGCCTTGAAAACCAACAAAAATTAAAAGAGACTCTAGCCCCCTTTAGCACTTTTGCGAGCGTGGATTTTTTAGACATTTCAACCCCTAATCTTTATACCCCTTCCGTAGAACTCTCTGCGATTGATAAAATCCATGAAGCTTTTTTGCAACTCAATATTTACGCTAAGACTCGCTTTTCTAGAATGGTCATGTGCCGTTTGTTTTTGGCTTCTTTATTCCCAGAATACGACAAAATCATCATGTTTGATGCGGACACTTTGTTTTTAAACGATGTGAGCGGAAGTTTTTTCATCCCGCTAGATGGTTATTATTTTGGAGTGGCTAAAGATTTTTCTTCTCCTAAAATCCCTAAACACTTTCAAACGGAAAGGGAGAGAGAGCCTCGCAAAGCCTTTTCCCTTTATGAGCATTACCTTAATGAAAGCGATATGCAAATCATCTATGAAAGCAATTATAACGCCGGGTTTTTAATCGTGAATTTAAAGCTGTGGCGTGCTGATCATTTAGAAGAACGCTTATTGAATTTAACCCATCAAAAAGGCCAATGCGTGTTTTACCCTGAACAGGATCTTTTAACTCTCGCATGCTATCAAAAAGTTTTAATCTTACCTTATATTTATAACACCCACCCTTTCATGGCCAATCAAAAACGCTTCATCCCTGACAAAAAAGAAATCGTCATGCTGCATTTTTATTTTGTGGGAAAACCTTGGATTTCACCCTCTGCTTTATATTCTAAAGAATGGCATGAGACTCTTTTAAAAACCCCTTTTTATGCTGAATATTCCGTGAAATTCCTCAAACAAATAACAGAATTTTTAAGCCTTAAAGACAAACAAAAAACCTTTGAATTTCTTGCCCCCCTACTCAATCCAAAAACCCTTTTAGAATACGTCTTTTTTAGATTGAATAAGATTTTCAAACGCTTGAAAGAAAAGCTCTCAAGCTTCTAGCGTTCTCGTTTGGGCAACACGCTATAAGCGAATTTAACATAAATCGCTAAACTGATCAAAAGCACTGCCACACCAACAGCCAAATACACCGCATAAGTGATTTTATCCGGTTCGCTCACGCTGAATTTAAACACTAACATTAACGCTTCAATGGCTAAGGCGATAATGATAGAGCCTAAAAACCTGATCATCGTGCGGTGGATCGCATGGTGGTTGTCCCCGCTATTTTTACCCAAAACTTCTTCTTCAAAAATCGCCTTGACTAGATCAAAGGTGGCTAAAGCTAGGGTTAAAAGCACAATGGGGTGGAACACTTCTTTAATGTCAAAACTGCTAAAATTGACAATCGCTGTCCAAAAACTAGAAATGCATTTCACAAATAAAAGCAGCGACACTAAAGTGAGCATGATAGAAATCATAAAATACATAACCATGCTCCCTTCGCTAAAGGTCCTAAAATACTTTGAAGGCGAGCTGATTTCAATCGCCACTCTCAAAGGGATTTGCAAGCACACCACAAACGCTAGATCATTATTTTGATCATACACCGGGTAAGATGCGCTCACTACCAAATGGTTTCCTTTTTTAGAAGGGTAAGGGTCGGTTAAAATGCAACGCTTTTCATTCACGGCTTGATAAAAATAATACTTATCGCTAAAACTGGCATGCGATTCTAATTCAATCCCTTCTGTTAAATCATGCTCTAATATCCCCTCCTTATGCCCTTCCTCTTTAAGTTGGCTTGGCTTAAGAATTAGCATGCCTTTAGCGTCTAACACAAAAAAACTTTTTGCCATTTTGATTTCAGCATGCATTCTTCTGATCTGTTTGTTTAAATAATCCAAAGTGATTTCAGGGAGGTGGTTGCGGATATTGTGCGAAAACAAATAGGTAAGATAAGCGTATAACTCGGTGCGGATCTTGGAATATTGGACAATGTCTCTACTTAACATCAAAAGGCCTTTAAAAAGAATTTATGCGATGAATTGTAGCACTTGTTTTAAAGAATTATTTAAACCACCCCTTGCATCAATGATAAAGGAGGCGTTTTTTTCATAGAGGGCTTGGCGTTTTTCAAAAAGCTCTTTGGCTTGAATGAGATTATTCAAAAGGGGGCGTTTTTCCCTTTCTTTTTGGTTCAAACGCTTAATCAAGGTCTCAAAATCCATTTTGAGGTAAAAAGTTGTGCCTAAACCCTTAAGGTTATCATGCATCACAATGCCCCCACCGGTAGAAATAACATGGGGGGTTTTGAGCGTTTTTAATTCATCAATCAAATTTTTTTCAAACATCCTGAAATTGTCTTCGCCAAGCTCTTCAAAAATCTCCCTCACGCTCAAGCCCACCCTCTCGCTAATGATCATATCCGTATCCAACACTTCTAATTTCAAAGCCAGACCCAATTCTTGCGCTAGAGAGCTTTTGCCGCTCCCCATAAAACCGATTAAGACTAAATGCTGCATGCTTTTATTTCAGTTTTAATTCATACGCCCCGTTTTTTTCTTCCAAAAGATAGCGGTATTTCCCATCTAAAATGAGCGTGATGCGGTAATAATCTTTGTGCGTGCCGACTTTAATGTGAGAAAAAAACTTCTGGTTTAAATCCATATTTTGATAAATATCCAAAGGGCCTTTTTGCGTGTCTAACACGATTCTATAAGGATTGACCAGCACAAAAGAGCGCAAAATCTTATAAGGGGAACGCAAGATTATCGTGTTGTTTGCCATTAAAAAATCAAAATCTTGGATCTGGTAGCGTTTTTCAAAGGCGTCTTGATTAAGGGTGTGTTGGGAAAGTTTTAAAGGGTAATGCCAATCAATGCTTTTATCAATGCCCACGACTTTAGAATGGATAGAGCCATCAATATCTTGGTAGGTGAGCGTGATTTGTTTTAAAATCCTAGCGCTCGTGGGCAAATCCACATGGATTTCTTTAAAATAGCTATCATAGATCCCATTAAAGCCCCCTTGCAAATTCTTGGAATTGATTTCAGGCTCAAAAGGGTTGTCTCTAGCCAATAAAACGCTTAAAACCACCACCAAACCTATCGTCTTTTTTAACACTGCCATTTCCTTAAATCTAATCTCTAGGCTGCAATTCCCTCAACTCAAACAAACGCTTTTGCAAGCGCACGTTCTTGCTTTGCAATTCGGTGATTTCTTGTTGCAAGCGTTCATGCTTGTCTCTTAAATCCAAATAAACCTCTAAAGAAGAGCCCCCAAAAAGCAACTTCCCTAAATAATACCCAAATCCAAGCAGTAACAGGAAAAAGACAATAAGGGAGCTATGGCTATAGAAAAAGTCTCGCGCTTTGTTGCTTTTGATTGCATCGTTTTCAAAAAGGCCACTAGCCATGCTTAAACAACTCTTTACCGATATAAATCCCCCCTTTTAATTCATGCTCAATCTCTAAAAGGCGGTTGTATTTAGCGATCCTTTCACTCCTTGCGGTGGATCCGGTTTTGATTTCTCCTGTATTCAATGCGACTGCAAAATCAGCGATAAAGCTGTCCTCACTCTCCCCGCTTCTATGGCTCATCACGCATTGATAGGCATGGTGTTTGGCTAATCTTATGGTCTCTAAAGTCTCGCTAATGGTGCCGATTTGATTGGGTTTGATCAAAATCGCGTTCGCAATGTTTTTTTCAATGCCTTTTTGTAAAATACTCGCGTTCGTTACAAACAAATCATCGCCCACTAACTGGATTTGACGCCCTAATTCCTTGCTTAAAAACGCCCAACCCTCCCAATCGTCTTCACTCAAACCATCTTCAATGGATACAATCGGGTATTTTGCCACCAATTCTTTATAATAAGCCACCAATTCATGCGAATCTAAAATCTTATTTTCACCCTTTAAATGGTAATTGAAACATTCATCCACCAATTCGCTGCTCGCTACATCTAAAGCGAGCGCGATTTCTTCGCCTAATTTATAGCCGGCTTTTTCAATGGCTTGAGAAATGGCTTCAAGGGGTTCTATATTGTTGTTAAAATTAGGCGCAAAACCCCCCTCATCACCCACGCTTGTGAGCTGATTCTTTCCATCTAAAAGCTTTTTAAGCGTGTGATAGACTTCCGCGCTCGCTCTTAAGGCTTCTTTAAAACTTTCAAACCCTAAAGGCATGATCATGTATTCTTGAAAGTCTATGGAATTATTCGCATGCGTTCCGCCGTTGATGATATTGAGCATCGGCACAGGCAAAGTCAGAGCGTTAGTCCCCCCTAAATAGCGGTATAACGGCAGATTTAAAGCCTTCGCGCTAGCCCTTGCTAACGCCATAGAAACGCCCAAAACAGCGTTCGCCCCTAAATTAGCGTAATTAGGCGTGCCGTCTAAAGCCCTTAACCTCTCATCCACAAAGGCTTGATTGATCGCTTCAAGCCCGATTAAATGGTGTTTGATCACGCTATTGACATTTTCGCATGCCCTTAAAACCCCTTTACCCAAAAAACGGGTTTTGTCATTATCCCTTAATTCTAACGCTTCTCTTTTACCGGTGCTCGCCCCGCTAGGCACAATCGCGCTCGCCTTAGTGTTATCGCTCAAAACCACGCTGGCTTGAATGGTAGGATTGCCCCTACTATCCATCACTTCTAAAGCATGGATATCTTTAATAGTCAGCATCAAAATCCTTTTTATTCCATTTCTTCTAAAGGCTCATCGGGTAAGGGCATGATCTCTTCATTAGAGCCAATACTCTCTTTAATCTTAAGAGTGATTTCATTCGCTAGGGCTTTATCTTCTTTCAATAAGGCTTTAGCGTTTTCCCTACCTTGCCCTAGCTTTTTATCCTGGTAGCTAAGCCACGCCCCACTCTTATCCACGATGTCTAATTTCACGCCATAATCAATGATTTCGCCCTCTTTAGAAATCCCTTCCCCAAACATGATGTCAAATTCCGCTTCTCTAAAGGGCGGAGCGACTTTATTTTTAACCACTTTGGCTTTAGCCCTGTTGCCGATATGCTGTTCGTTTTGTTTTAAAGCGGCGATTCTTCTAATATCAATCCTAACGCTCGCATAGAATTTTAAGGCATTACCCCCGGTTGTGGTCTCGGGACTCCCATAACCTGTCATGCCAATCTTCATTCTGATTTGATTGATAAAAATGAGAGTAGTGTTCATCTTGTGCAAAACACCGGTGATTTTCCTTAACGCATGGCTCATAAGCCTTGCTTGCAAGCCCACATGCTGATCGCCCATATCCCCATCAATCTCCGCTTTAGGCGTAAGGGCCGCCACGGAATCCACCACCACTAAATCAATCCCTCCGCTTCTGGTGATCGTTTCTAAAATCTCTAAAGCTTCTTCGCCTGTGCTTGGTTGGGAAACGAGTAGATTTTCCGTATCCACGCCCAATCTCTTAGCATAATACACATCTAGGGCATGCTCAGCGTCAATGAACGCGCACACGCCGCCATTTTTTTGGCATTCTGCAATAATATGCAAGCTTAAAGTGGTCTTCCCGCTTGACTCTGGCCCATAAATTTCAATGATCCTGCCCTTTGGAACGCCCCCAATCCCTAAAGCCAGATCCAACCCTAACGAGCCTGTAGAAATAGCGTCAATCTTTTCTACTTGCTTATCCCCAAGGCGCACCAACGCCCCCTTACCAAAAACCTTATCAATTTGTTTGATCGCTAAAGAAATCGCTTTTTGTTTGTCTTCATCTATTGCCATTAAATTACCTTATTGAATTTGATTTGTTTATTCTATCAAATCCTAGCCTAAAATCTATTATAATAAAAGGACTTACCCTATCATAAAAGGATTTTACTTTGATTAGTGTCGCTCATAGCCCTGATGCTGATGATATTTTCATGTATTATGCGATTAAGTTTGGCTGGATAGATTGCCCCATTAAAAATAAAGCATTCCACAACATTGCCCTTGATATTGAAACCCTAAACCAAGAAGCCCTAAAAAACACTTATGATGTGAGCGCGATTAGCTTTGGGCTATACCCTAAAATTGCGAACGATTACGCCTTACTCCCCACAGCGACGAGCTTTGGGAATGGCTATGGGCCTAAATTAGTGAAAAAAAAGGGCGTAAAATTGAAAAAAGACTTTAGAGTCGCATTAAGTGGGGAGCATACCACCAACGCTCTCTTGTTTAAGATCTATTACAAACACGCGCGCATCGCTTACATGAATTTTTTAGACATTGAAAAAGCGGTTTTGGAAGAAAAAGTGCATGCAGGCGTATTGATCCATGAAAATATTTTGGATTTCCATGATGAATTAGAAGTGGAAAAAGAATTGTGGGATGTTTGGAAAGAACTCATTGAAGTGGATTTGCCCCTGCCTTTAGGGGGCATGGCGATTAGGCGCTCTATCCCCTTGTATCGCGCGATCTTGATTAAAAAGGCTTTGATTAAAGCGGTTGAAGCCGCTTTAAAACACCAAAATTTGCTCTCTGGCATGCTGTTAGAGCGCTCGCTCATTCGTGTCAATAAAGAGCGGTTACAAACTTATTTAAGCTTGTATGCGAATGAAACTTCAACGCGCTTAAGCGAGATTCAAATTCTCGCCATAGACAAGCTTTTTGAATTAGGCTATCAGCATGGGTTTTATGCCAGTTTGTTAAAGACTAAAGATTGCTTGCTCACTGATGAATATTTAAAATACCGCTTTTCTTAATCCAATTCTAATTTATGCATAAGCAAGTAACGGATCACCCCATACAATAAAAGGATTTTTAAAAAATCCACCCCCCATAAAAGATAGTATTGTTTTTCCTGTAATTCTTGTTGTTGCAAGAAATAATAAAATCCCTCATTGATGCTTAAACTAGAACTCATTAAGGGCAGTAACGAATTAAACGCTAATTCCAAAACAACCCCCACCAAAATGAATAACAGCCCTCCTAGTAAAAAACGCGCTTTTTTGATCCTAGCAGCGTTTAAAACGCTCAAAACAAATAAAAATTTCATTAAAACAAGCCCTAAAAACAGCGCAACGCCTATAGTTTTAGTGGGTTTTAACACAAAGGTTTTTAAAGCGGTGTGCAAGATGAATAACACGCTGGATTGTGCGTTAAAAAGAGAATAGCCCAAACGCACGCTCGCCACAAACCAGAACAAACTGAAGATAAAAAACACCATGGGGAGCAAGATTTTAGGGAGCAATAAAGACTCTAAACTAACGGGTAAAGAAAAGCTTAAAACCCCCCTTTTAGAAAAAAGCACGTTGAGGTTTTTGATCGCTCCCACACTGATTGCAATCAGTAAAAACGCCCCTAAGACAAAAAAGAGCGTGTAGCTTAGGGTGAGCATGGTCGTTTCTTCAACGCTTTGAGAGGAAAAACAAACCGCTAAAATAGTGAGCGTTATTAAAAAATTCCCCACAACAACATTCCCTACTTGCCCCAAGGCGTCATGTTTAAAAACTTTTAAAAAACCCATGACCTTATTATATCCTTTGGATAGAAAATTCGGGCTTTTTTAATGATTGAGTGCCAATAAAAAACGCTAAAGGCATTTTTTAAACGCGCTACTTTAAAAAAGCCAGTTGCTCCAAAATCAATTCTTCTTTATTTTTAAAAATGAATTTAAAAAGGATCTTATAGCGCCCCCTTTTATCGCTCTCTAACAAATCAAATTTTAAAGGTTCGCATGCAATCTTACAATCAAGCGTTCCTAATAATCTGGGCTGTGATGGGCTAGGGTAAAACGCTAAATACACTTGAATATTTGGCGCATCTAAAGCGGGTTTGAGTGGTTGCAATTGCGCATAAAGCGTGTTGGATTTTTCCAAAATCAAAGCGTTTTTTAAAAGGTTTTCTTGGAGTTTTTTATCCCCATGCGTGCCTTTAGAAAAATAGGGCAAAATGGGGGTTTTAGGGCTTTTAATAAGGGGTTTTAAACCCACTAAAAAACGATAATTAGACTTAAAATTTTCATAAGTTTTAAGCATAGCGTTAAAGTTTAAATCCACTTCGTTATGCCCTTTGAAATACACTAAATCGTTTTTAGGCGAATTTTTTAGGGCAAACACCACCAAAAACACCACGATCCCAAGCCCAAGAATGAGCACGCTCATGATCCCTAAAGGCCAAAAGTTTTTTTCTTTCATTGATTTTCCCTCTTAAGATTTTTTAAAAAAATAAAGCCCTAAAAACGCGCCCAAAAGCGTCAATAACAAAATATAAATGACCACCTTTACAAAAGTTACTCCCTTAGGAGCGTTAAAATTTTGCGTGATATTCACACGATATTTTTCCGCTAAAGCATCTACTGCGACCGAATAGCCGTTAATGAGCATGGCTGAAATCCTTTGGGGCGTGTATTCTTTAGCGTTTGTGGGGAGTAAGGGAGCGATTTTTTCAAAAAAGATTTTATCAGTGTCTAACAAATCTTTAGGGTTAGCCACTAATTCTATTTTTTGAGCGTCATGGTAAAAAAAGAATACCACAAAAGGGGGTTTGAGCTGTTTTAAAAAGCCCTCTTGATACTTTTGGCGTTCATTTTTGAGTGCCAAAGCGATAGGATTTTTTTCAAAATCCGTCATATCAATCGCAAAACGCACGCCTGTTTTAAGATAAAGCTCTTTAGAAACGCCCTCCACAAACACAACGCTTTTTTCTACCAAACGCCCTTTAGCGTTATTAAAAACATAGGACTCATTAGCCCCCAAACAACAAACAAAGGCTATTACAAGCCATAAGATCCTCATGTGCTAAACAAAAACAAGTTAGGCACAAAAGAAATAACAATTGTCATTAAAATGGTCGCTACTACCATTAATGCTAAGATTTTTTCTAAAGTCGTGAATTTCATTTTTTACTCCCTTGATTGACTAATTCATAATTAGCGTGGTTTTGGGTGCTTTTTGTCTCTAAAGCGTTAATATCCTTATAGCGGTAATAATTGGTGGCTTGCTCTTTTTGGATATGGATCGCTTTGAGTGCAAAAAAAACGGCTACACACAATAAGATAACCACAATCAGTAAATTCCCTGCTAATCCGTTTAAAAATTTCATCTCTTTTCCTTTAATCTTCTAAGGGTTTTAGCGATTGGATAAATTCGGCTAACGCTTTAACTTGCAAATCGCTAAAGTTTTTATACTTGAATGATGGCATATGCCCTATATTGCCCTTTTTGCCATGCGTTAAGATATTTCTCAAAAAATTCTCTGTGCCGTAAGTGGTTAAATCGGCCGCAAACACTTGATTTTCTTGCAAGCCCTTACCATCATTGCCATGACAGCCTGTGCAACCCATGCTTTCAAACAATTCCTTGCCTTTATCAATGAGTTGAGGGTTTTTTGTCTTTTTAACGCTAGAAAGTTCTGCCATCACATAGCTTGCGATCGCTTTAGCGTCTTTTTCGTCCAATTCCATAGCGGGCATTTCCCCAGCGAGATAATCCATGCCCTTAGAGCCATGCTTAATGGTATCCATAATGCCCTCTTCTTTGCCCCAACGCACCAGATTTTGAGCGCTCCCATGCAAGCCCTCAGCGGTGATGCCATGGCATTGCGAACAATGGACTAAAAAGATGCCTTGCCCCATATCCACTAATTCCTTTTGACCCAAATGCTTCCATTTGGCTTCAAATTTTTGGTTGTGCGCTTTAACCTCTTCATTGTATTGCCCGATTTGAGAAAAGCTGTTCAGAGGGTAGCCAAAGAAAAAATACCAAAAAGCCCACACAATCGTGCACATAAAGCTTGCGATCCAACCCACAGGCACATTATTGGCGAACTCCCCTATCCCATCAAACAAATGCCCATTATCCATAAGCTCCCCCTGGGATTTGCTGTCGCGCATTTCTTTAATGAGCGAGCTGGATTCATAGATGGTTAAAACTAAAATCACAAGCGCTGCAATCAAGCCAAAAACATTTATATGGTCGTTTAAAAAATCCATTTCAACTTTCCTTTATGCCATTATCATGAACTTTTTTATGGCGTGGTTCAATCAACTCGTCTTCTAAAGCATCGTTTAACGCTAAATATCCGTATCGCTCATAATCCATAATGCCTTTTTTTTGCTTTCTATACATGCTAAAAATATAAGCATACAAAAAGAGCGTAAAAAGAATGGTAAAAAACGCATACGCAAAACCTCTCAAACTTTCTAAATCCATCACTCACCCCTTATTTAGCGTTTTGATTAGCGTTGATCCTGGAATTACCCAAGCTGTTGAGATAAGCGATCAAAGCCACAATTTCTAACACTTCGCCTCTCTCAATCGCTTCTAGCACTCGCTTGTCTTTCATGTCCGCTGTGATTTTTTTAGCTTCTTCTAAATAGGCTTTTTTCGCTTCTTCTACATTCCCTAATTTCACGCCGTTTTCTGTGTCATAAGGCACGCCAAAAACCTTTTTTTGCGTCAAGGCTTCTGCATAAGCGGTGTCAAAATCGCTCTTTTTTATGAATAAATGCTTATAGGCGGGCATGATGCTGTGAGGCACGACGCTTTTAGGATCAAACATATGCTTTTCATGCCAATCGGTTGTGCGGTAATCCCCCACCCTGTGCAAATCAGGGCCAATCCTTTTAGAACCCCACAAAAATGGCCTATCATACGCATATTCCCCACTCAAACTATACGCGCCATATCGATCCACCTCAGCTTGGAAAGGGCGAATGAGTTGGGAATGGCAATGATAGCAACCTTCTTGGATATAAATTTGCCTCCCTGCTGTCTCTAAAACCGTATAAGGCCGTAAGCCTTCAATCGGGCGAGCGGATTTGAAGAAGTTGGGCAAAATCTCCACCAAGCCTGCAATCGCAAACACAAAAATAAACGCAAGAGTGAAAAAGAACGGGTTTTTTTCTAAAAAACTAAACATTTTCAACCCCTTTATCGAGACATAGGCGTGGCGTAATTGGGCTCACGCTCTAATTTTTTGCCTGCCGTGATTGTCATAAAAATATTGTAAGCAAAAATAATAAATCCGGTAAAATACATAAGACCCCCAACGCCTCTAATATTGTAATAAGGGATTAGCACCTTAACCGTGTCAATGAATTGGTAAGTGAGATTCCCATACTGATCCACATCCCTCCACATCATCCCTTGCGTGATCCCTGCAATCCACATGGACGAAAAGTAAAGCACAATCCCTAAAGTCATGATCCAAAATTGGAAATCCACAAGCCTGCCTGAATAAATCTCTCTTTTGAAAAGCCTAGGCGTCATGTGATACATGCTCGCAATCAAAGTGAAGCCTACCCAACCAAGCACGCCGTCATGCACATGCCCTATAATCCAATCGGTAAAATGCGCTAAAGCATTCACGCTCTTAATGGCTTGAATAGAGCCTTCTAAAGTGGAAAGCATGTAGAAAGTTGAAGCTAAAACTAAGAATTTAATCAAAGGGCTTTCTTTGAGCTGGTGCCACTGGCCCCTCATCGTTAAAAGCATGTTAATAGCTGTCCCCCACGAAGGCAAGATCAACACCACTGAAAACACGCTAGAAAGGGTTTGCACCCAATCAGGCACGGTGGAATAAATCAAATGGTGTCCGCCCGCCCAAATATAAACAAACATCAAGCTCCAAAAGGAAAATAAAGTGAGTTTGTAAGAAAAGATAGGCTGACCGCTCTCTTTAGGCAAGAAATAATAAATCGTGCCAATCACCCCACTCGTAAAGACAAAAGCGACCGCATTATGCCCCCACCACCATTGAATGAGCGCATCATTACTGCCTGAATACATAGAAATAGAATGCCAAACACTCCCCATATCAGCGACAAAATAGGTGGGGACAGAAAGGTTATTGAAAATATACATCACCGCTATGCCCACATAAGTAGCGATGTAATACCATAAAGACACGTAAATGGTATTCTCTCTCCTAACGCTCATGCTCCCAAACATATTAACCCCCCATAGCACCCATGCCACAACCACAATAATATCTAAAGGCCACATCAATTCGGCGTATTCTTTAGATTGAGTAAGACCAGCAAACAAGCTAATAACCCCTAGAATTAGAAGAATAATCCAAAGCCAAAAATGCAATAACCCTACAATTTTCAAAAAGGGGTGTTGGTGGTAAGTGATTTTAAGCACCCTTTGACCAATATAATACCAACTCGCCCAAATCCCTCCAAGAGTGAAACCATAGATCACTGCATTCGTGTGTAAAGGGCGTAAGCGGCCAAAAACGCCATACTCCCCTGCAATGTAATTCAAGTTAGGGAAAGACAATTCAAAGGCTAGCACAATCCCTATTAACATGCCTATTATCCCAAAGGCAACCATCGCATAAAGAAACAATTTGCTAATGGAATAATCATAACTCAAAGGCACATTTTCTTGCATGCAATACTCCTATTTGTAGTAAATTCAACAAAGATAAACATGATTATAAAATTTTATCTTTTTCAAAAAGCTTAATTTTTAATCTTTTTCTGTAACATTGTAATAACTTAATTCCATTTGAATGACATTTTTAAGCCAAACTGCTACTATCTTTGGCTAAAGGCTGAACATGATTAAACAAACCCTCACCATTCTTGCCCCTTTTTTTATCGCAACGCTGTTGTATTTTTTAGGTGCACCGGATGGGTTAAACCCTAACGCATGGCTTTATTTTTGCATTTTCATAGGCATGATTATAGGGCTAGTTTTAGAGCCGGTGCCATCAGGTTTGATAGCGTTGAGCGCGTTGGTGTTGTGTATAGCGTTAAAAATTGGAGCGAGTAGTGAAGTAGCGAGCGCCAATAAGGCCATTTCGTGGGGTTTGAGCGGGTATGCGAATAAAACGGTGTGGCTTGTGTTTGTCGCTTTTATTTTGGGTTTAGGGTATGAAAAAAGCTTGTTAGGGAAACGGATCGCTCTTTTGCTCATTAGGTTTTTAGGGCAAACCCCTTTAGGTTTAGGCTATGCGATTGGTTTGAGCGAATTGTGTCTAGCCCCCTTTATCCCTAGCAACTCCGCTAGAAGTGGGGGCATACTCTATCCCATCGTTTCATCTATCCCGCCTTTAATGGGATCCACTCCAAATAATAACCCTGACAAAATCGGCGCGTATTTGATGTGGGTCGCTTTGGCTTCAACTTGCATCACTTCGTCCATGTTTTTAACCGCGCTCGCTCCTAACCCCCTAGCAATGGAAATCGCTACCAAAATGGGGGTGAATGAAATCTCATGGTTTTCGTGGTTTTTAGCGTTCTTGCCTTGTGGGGTGCTTTTGATCTTACTCGTGCCTTTATTGGCGTATAAAACCTGCAAACCCACCTTAAAAGGCTCAAAAGAAGTGAGTTTGTGGGCTAAAAAAGAATTAGAGGGCATGGGGAGGTTTTCTTTAAAAGAAATTTTAATGCTCAGCCTCACTTTATTGGCTTTACTGGGTTGGATTTTTGGCAAACCTTTAGGCTTGCATGCGAGCGCGACGGCTTTGATTGTCATGGTTTTAATGGCGTTTTGCAAGATTGTAAGCTATGAAGACATCATTAAAAACAAGAGTGCGTTCAATATTTTTTTATTGCTTGGATCACTGCTCACGATGGCTGACGGGCTTAAAAATGTAGGGTTTTTAAATTTTATCGGCAATGCGGCTAAAAATTTTTTAGAGCATGCCAACTTGGATCCGTTAATAGCGGTATTGTTTATTGTAGCCCTCTTTTATTTGTCGCATTATTTTTTCGCTAGCATCACCGCCCATGTGAGCGCGTTATTTGCGCTTTTTGTAGGGATTGGTTCGCATATTCAAGGGGTCAATTTGCAAGAATTGAGCTTGTTTTTAATGCTTTCTTTAGGGATTATGGGGATTTTAACGCCCTATGGCACAGGCCCATCCACCATTTATTACGGGAGCGGGTATATTCCAAGCAAGGATTTTTGGAAATTAGGGTTTATTTTTGGTTTTGTGTATTTAATCGTGTTTTTAAGCGTGTGCACACCTTGGGTCAAATTCATCGCTTATAGGTGGTTGTAGCTGGAAACTTTACACAACGCCCTTTTAAAATGGTATGAAGAATTCGGGCGCAAAGGTTTACCCTTTAGGAATTTAAAGGGCATTAACGCTCCTTATGAAGTCTATATCAGCGAAGTGATGAGCCAACAAACCCAAATCAACACGGTGGTTGAGCGTTTTTATTTCCCTTTTTTAAAAGCCTTCCCCACTTTAAAAGACTTAGCGAACGCTCAATTAGAGGAGGTTTTATTGCTTTGGAGAGGGCTTGGTTATTATTCAAGGGCTAAAAATTTAAAAAAAAGCGCTGAAATTTGTGCTAAAGAACATAACTCACAATTACCCAATGACTATCAAAGCCTGTTAAAACTCCCTGGGATTGGTACATACACAGCTAATGCGATCTTATGTTTTGGCTTTAGAGAAAAGAGCGCATGCGTGGATGCTAATATCAAGCGCGTGCTTTTAAGGCTTTTTGGATTAGATCCTAATATCCACGCTAAAGACTTACAAATTAAAGCGAATGACTTTCTCAATCCTAATGAAAGCTTTAATCATAACCAAGCCCTAATTGATCTAGGGGCTTTAATCTGCTCCCCTAAACCCAAATGCGCAATTTGCCCTTTAAACCCTTGTTGTTTAGGTAAAAACCACCCAGAAAAACACACGCTTAAGAAAAAACAAGAAATCATTCAAGAAGAGCGTTATTTGGGCGTTGTGATTAAAAATAACCAAATCGCTTTAGAAAAAATAGAGCAAAAACTCTATTTTGGGATGCACCATTTCCCTAATTTAAAAGAAAATTTAGAATGCAAACTCCCCTTTTTAGGCACCATCAAACACAGCCACACTAAATTCAAGCTCCATTTAAACCTCTATCTCGCTGCGATAAAAGATTTAAAAAACCCCGTTCGTTTTTATAGCCTTAAAGACTTAGAAACCTTACCCATAAGCTCTATGACGCTTAAAATCTTGCATTTTTTAAAACAAAAAAATTTATTTGGGGGTTAAACCCTGCCAAATCCAAAATGACTCTACTTTATCGCAGGCACCACTTCAGGGATCAAATACGCAATCGCGCTGATCACGACTCCCATGATCGCTACAAAAATAAGCGAGTATTTAACCGTGAATTTGAACAAATCGCTCTCTTTCCCGGCTAATCCCACCGCTGCGCAAGCGATAGCGATGCTTTGAGGGCTTATCATTTTGCCCAAAGTCCCACCCACGGTATTAGCCGTTAGGGTTAAAACCTCAGGGAGGTGCAATCGTTGGGCGGTGAGTTGCTGTAAAGAGCCAAATAAAAGGTTAGAACTCGTATCGCTTCCGGTTAAAAACACGCCTACCCATCCGATCAAGGGCGAGAAAAAAGTAAAAGCCAAACCCGTATGCGTGAGCGCTAAGGCTAGAGTGGAAGAAATCCCGCTGTAATTAGACACATAGGCAAAGCTTAAGACTAGACCAATGGTAAGAATGGGGTAGCGCATTTCTTTCAAGGTTTCGCCAAAAACGCTCACTGCATCGCTCACTCGCACCCTTAAAACAAGCATGCTAACAAGAGCGGCCAAAAAAATGGAAGTGCCAACCGTGTTGATTAAGAAAAATTTAAACACCACCGGAAAACTCACGCTTTGATTGGCTTCCACAAAAGGCGGGCTTTTAAAGATGTGGTTACTGATGTTATTAAACTCAAAATAAAAATTAGAAAAAGCCAACAAGCCGTCTTTTTCAAATAAAGCCTTAAAAAAAGGCTGTATCCATAACACAATGACTAAAACCAAGATCACAAAAGGGGACCAAGCGACATAAACCTTACAAATATGATGGTTACTTTTAGTGAATGAAGCCGCTTTGCCATCGCTTCTAAAAATCACTTTAGGCTGCCAGAATTTCAAAAAGAGCGCTGTTGCAACGAGTGAAACAAGGGCTGAAATGATGCCGGGCAATTCTGGCCCTAAGTAATTAGAGCTTAAAAATTGCGCGCCAGCGAAAGAAAAAGCCGCGATAAAAACGGCCGGAAAAGTTTCTTTAATCCCCTTAAGGCCATCCATTAAAAACACAATGAAAAACGGCACTAACAGGCTCACAAAAAAGAGAATTTTACCCGTCATGGCTGAAATTAAAATCGCTGGCACCCCTACCGCACTCGCCATCGCGCTTATAGGGATACCCACCGCGCCAAAAGCCACAGGAGCGGTATTAGCGATCAAACACAACCCAGCAGAATATAAAGGGCTTAACCCCAACCCCACTAAAATCGCTGCGGTAATGGCAATAGGCCCTCCAAAGCCGATCGCCCCTTCTAAAAACGATCCAAAACAAAAGCCAATCAAAATCACTAAAATCCGGTGATCTAAAGTGATGGACTGAATGCTTTCTTTTAAGATTTCAAAATAGCCGGATTTAACGCTGAGCTTGTATAAAAAAATCGCTGCAATGATGATCCAAGCGATCGGCCATAAGCCATAGAGGAAGCCATAAAGAAAGCTTGAACCTACCATGCTAACAGGCATTTTATACACTAAAACCGCAATAACGGCTGACAGGGCCACGCTCAAAAAAGCCGCTGTATAACCTTTGAATTTGAACACGATTAAAGATAAGAAAAACAATAAGATCGGCAATAAGGCTACAAGAGCGCTCAGCCAAATATTACCCAAAGGGTCATAAATTTGATGAAATTCTAGCACTAAAAAATCCCTTTTTAAAAATATTCTCTTAGCGCTAGATCTCTTTAAAAAACCCCCTTATTTAGGAATGATGGGGATAATAAAGGGGAAGACATAAGCAATAAGAGTGAAGACAATCCCCATGATGATTGCCAAAGCGATGGAGTATTTTACTGTAAATCTGAACAATTCGCTCTCTTTCCCCACTAACCCCACCGCCGCGCAAGCGATAGCGATACTTTGAGGGCTTATCATTTTACCCACAACGCCCCCTGAAGTGTTTGCCGCTAAGAAAAGCACTTCAGGCAAGCCAAGCTGTGTAGCAATGAGCATTTGCAAAGAGCCAAATAAAAGGTTAGAGCTTGTATCGCTTCCGGTTAAAAACACCCCAAGCCAGCCTACAACAGGCGAAAAGAAAGTGAAAACATGCCCAGTATCCGCTAGCGCTAAAGCGAGCGTGGCGCTCATGCCGCTATAATTAGCCACATACGCAAACGCTAAAACCACGCCAATGGTTAAAATCGGCAAACGCATTTCTTTTAAAGTGGCCCCAAACACCCCTATCGCATCGCTGATTTTCACGCGCAACAAAAACACGCTTAAAAGAGCGGCTAAAAAAATGGAAGTGCCTGTCGTTAAGATTAAAGGGAATTTGAACACGACAGGAAAATTGGTCGCTTCAGTAACAATGGGAACGGTTTTAAAAATCTTTTGACTGATAGAATTAAATTCAAACGCAAAGCTAGAAAACGCCAACGCCCCGCCTTCTTTAAAGAGCGCTTTAAACCAGGGTTGCGTCCATATAATAATCGTAATCGTGAGCAACACAAAAGGCATCCACGCCACAACCACCTTACAAATATGGTGTTTTTCTGTGCTGATCGTGGGTTCTTTGCCATTGCTGGTGAAAATGCGTTTGGGCTGCCAGAATTTTAAAAACAAAGTGGTAGAAATCAATGACACTAAAGCTGAAATAATATCCGGAAGCTGCGGCCCTAGATAATTAGAGCTTAAAAATTGCACGATAGCGAAGCTAAACCCGGTAACGGCCACTGCAGGAAAAGTTTCTCTAATCCCTCTAAAACCATCCATTAAAAACACGATGAAAAAAGGAATACCAATGGAAAAAATGGGTAACACTCTGCCCACCATTTGAGAAATCTCTAACTCAGGGATACCCACCACGCTAGCCATTGCCGTAATAGGGATACCCACCGCGCCAAAAGCTACAGGAGCGGTGTTAGCGATTAAGCACAACCCGGCAGCGTATAAGGGGTTTAGCCCAAGGCCGACTAAAATCGCTGCTGTGATCGCTACCGGGCCTCCAAAACCAATCGCACCTTCTAAGAACGAGCCAAAACAAAAGCCAATCAAGATCACTAAAATGCGATGATCCGGTGTCAAGCTTAAAATGCTTTCTTTTAAAATCTCAAAATACCCGGACTTCACTGAAAGGTTGTAAAGAAAAATCGCAGCGATCACAATCCAAGCGATCGGCCACAAGCCATAAAGGAAGCCATAGAAAAAACTCGCGCTCACCATTTGAGCGGGCATTTTATACACAAATAACGCAATAAGGATTGAAAGCGCTAAGCTTAAAAACCCAGCGCTATACCCTTTAAGTTTAAAAACAATAAGAGAAATAAAAAAGAGTGCAATAGGCGAAAGTGCGACTAAAGCGCTCAGCCAAATATGGCCTAATGGGTCATAGACTTGATAAAATTCCATCAATTTTCCTTGAATAATTAAAAGTATTTTTTTATCTTACTTAAAAGAAAAAACTAATTTTAAGTAGCATTTAATATTAAGTCAAATTCAACAGGCTTGTGGTTTATTTTAGTAACAATGTTTGAGCGAGTGGGTTGATCAACCTGTGTTTCACAATTTTACTAATTTTGAGTATTATACTATGTTTGAAACTCTTAATTTGGAATTTTAAGGAGCATTCTTTGAAAGTCAATTTCTTTGCTACTTGTCTAGGAGCAGCCATATACAGCAACGCATCGCTTAACGCTATCAAATTACTCCGTAAGGAAAATTTGGAAGTGGTTTTTAAAAAAGACCAGACCTGTTGCGGCCAGCCAAGCTACAATTCAGGGTATTATGAAGAAACAAAAAAAGTCGTTTTATACAATATCAAACTTTATTCCAACAACGACTACCCTATTATCTTGCCTAGCGGTTCATGCACAGGGATGATGCGGCATGATTATTTGGAATTGTTTGAAGGGCATGCGGAATTTAACATGGTTAAAGATTTTTGCTCTAGGGTGTATGAATTGAGCGAGTTTTTGGATAAAAAATTGCAAGTCAAATATGAAGATAAGGGCGAACCTCTTAAAATCACATGGCATTCTAATTGCCATGCCTTAAGAGTAGCTAAAGTGATTGACTCGGCGAAAAATCTCATCAGACAGCTTAAAAACGTGGAACTCATTGAATTGGAAAAAGAAGAAGAATGCTGCGGGTTTGGGGGGACTTTTTCGGTTAAAGAGCCTGAAATTTCAGCGGTTATGGTCAAAGAAAAGATTAAAGACATAGAAAGCCGTCAAGTGGATGTGATTGTTTCAGCGGATGCGGGATGTTTGATGAATATCAGCACCGCTATGCAAAAAATGGGCTCTCTAACAAAACCCATGCATTTTTATGACTTTTTAGCCTCAAGGCTTGGGCTTTAATATTAAAGAATTGTTTTAAGGAATGATCATGGAAAAATATCATAGCGACCAAGAATACGAAGAAATCATCACCGATCAATTAGGCGATATGCAATTAAGGGAAAATTTGCGTTCTGCAATGGATACCTTACGCATTAATCGCAAAAATCTCCTTAAAAATCGTTACAGCGAGTGGGAAAATTTAAGAGAATTAGGCAAAGAAGTCAAGCTTAAGATTTTATCCAGGCTTGATGAGTATTTGGAATTGTTTGAAAAAAACGCCACCAAAAACGGCTTTAAAATCCATTACGCTAAAGACGGCGATGAAGCCAATGAAATCATTTACAACCTCGCTAAAGAAAAGAATATCAAGCGTATTTTAAAGCAAAAATCCATGGCGAGCGAAGAAATTGGCTTGAACCATTACTTGAAAGAAAAGGGCATTCAAGCGCAAGAAACGGATTTGGGCGAATTGATTATCCAGCTCATTAATGAACACCCTGTGCATATTGTCGTGCCAGCCATCCATAAAAACCGCAAACAAATCGGTAAGATTTTTGAAGAAAAACTCAACGCCGCTTATGAAGAAGAGCCTGAAAAGCTTAATGCGATTGCTAGAAAGTACATGCGCAAAGAATTTGAAAGCTTTAAAATGGGGATTAGTGGGGTTAATTTCGCTATCGCTAATGAGGGGGCGGTTTGGTTAGTGGAAAATGAAGGCAATGGCAGGATGAGCACCACCGCATGCGATGTGCATGTCGCAATTTGTGGGATTGAAAAATTAGTAGAAAGCTTTGATGATGCAGCGATTTTAAACAATTTGCTCGCTCCAAGTGCTGTGGGTGTGCCGATCACTTGCTATCAAAACATTATCACAGGCCCTAGAAAAGAGGGCGATTTAGACGGTCCTAAAGAAGCCCACATCATTTTATTAGACAACAACCGCTCTAATATTTTGGCTGATGAAAAGTATTATCGCGCTCTTTCATGCATCCGTTGCGGGACTTGTTTGAACCACTGCCCTGTGTATGATAAAATCGGTGGGCATGCTTATCTTTCTACTTATCCTGGCCCTATAGGCGTGGTGGTATCCCCCCAACTCTTTGGCTTGAATAATTACGGGCATATCCCTAATTTATGCAGTCTTTGCGGGCGTTGCACTGAAGTATGCCCCGTAGAAATCCCTTTAGCCGAACTCATTAGAGATTTACGATCGGATAAAGTGGGCGAGGGCAGGGGTGTGGTCAAGGGGGCTAAAAGCACCCAACACAGCGGGATGGAAAAATTCTCTATGAAAATGTTTGCCAAAATGGCAAGCGATGGGGCTAAGTGGCGTTTCCAATTGAAAATGGCTCAATTTTTCTCGCCTTTAGGCAAGCTTTTAGCACCTATACTGCCTTTAGTCAAAGAGTGGGCGAGTGTTAGGACCTTACCCAATATGGACACGAGCTTGCATGCCAAAGTCCAACACTTAGAAGGGGTGATTTATGAGTAAAGAGCTTATTTTAAAGCGCATTAAAGAAGCCAGAGCCAAGCATGCCATTCAAGGAGCAAACCCTATTTATAGAAATATCATTAAAGTGGAGTTTGAAGACTTGGTGGAAGAATACAAGCATTTCCAGGTGTTGAATAAAGCTGAAGTCATTGAAAGCGCTAAAGAAAATTTAGAGCAAGCAATCTTAAAGGCTTTAGAAAATTTTAAAAGCAAAAAAGTCTTACACTCTACAGATTTAAATTTGAATTTTGAAGCGTTTAAGGATTTTACTTTACAGCCTTATGATAAAGAAATTGAAGCGATGCGTGAAGAGTTGTTTGAGATTGATACGGCTTTATTGCATGGGGTTTGTGGGATTTCAAGCTTGGGCATGATTGGGGCGGTTTCTTCGCATGCAAGCCCACGGTTGCTTTCGCTCATCACCCTTAATTGCATCATCTTATTGAAAAAAGAATCCATTGTGCGCAATTTGAGCGAAGGCGTGCAAGCTTTAAAAAATCAAGGCCAAAACGGCGCATTACCCACAAACATGCTCCTTATTGGCGGGCCTAGCCGGACAGCTGATATTGAATTAAAAACCGTTTTTGGGGTGCATGGGCCTCAAAAAGTCGCTGTCATTCTCTATTAAAGGATAAGAATGGAAAAATTAGAAGTAGGGCAATTAGCCCCTGATTTCAGGTTGAAAAACAGCGATGGCGTAGAAATTTCTTTAAAAGATTTGCTCCATAAAAAAGTGGTGCTGTATTTCTACCCTAAAGACAACACCCCCGGATGCACTCTAGAAGCCAAAGATTTTAGCGCTCTGTTTAGTGAATTTGAAAAGAAAAACGCTGTTGTCGTAGGCGTAAGCCCTGATAACGCGCAATCGCATCAAAAATTTATCAGCCAATGCTCTTTGAATGTGATTTTGCTCTGCGATGAAGATAAAAAAGCCGCCAATCTTTACAAAGCTTATGGCAAACGCATGCTTTATGGGAAGGAGCATTTGGGGATTATCCGCTCCACTTTCATTATCAACACGCAAGGTGTTTTAGAAAAATGCTTCTACAATGTCAAAGCCAAAGGCCATGCTCAAAAGGTTTTAGAGAGTTTGTAGTTTAACTCTCAAGCTTTCGCCCGTTTTAATTTTAAGCTTTTTAGCTACTCTCTCACTTTTAAAAACTTGTTTTTTAAACTTCGTTTGATAATAAACTTCATAAGGGATAGGGAGTGTTTTGAAACCATTCCCCCTTAATAGCCCCTAAGATCGCTTTACAAAAAACTATCACCCGCTAGCTTTTTTATTGTATTTATTTTAAAAAATGCCTTTGAGTATTTTTACAATTTTCTATTTTTGTTCAGGTTGCCAAATGGTTTTTTCTGAAGGGGTGCTATCGGCCTCGTTTTGTAAAATTTGTTTTTTAGTTTCATGGCAAGCCACAAACAATAACGCTAAAATTACAGCTAGAAAAGAAATTCTCATTCTAAACTCCTTTGAATAATATTAAAATGCTAACGATAATTATAAAGAAAAAGAGTTAAAAAAAGATTAATATTTAATTCGTTTTAATCAATACAAATAAGCCTTATTTAATTTTTAAAAAACTTGTTTTTCAAACTTTATTTTAAACTCATAAAGGGATAAGGGAATATTTTACGCTTTACAATACCCCCTTAACCCCCTAAACTTGCATTACAAGAAACTATCCACTCGCTTACACAGGCTTTTTGTGATTGATTCCAATCAAGCACATTGTTTTTTGAGCATGTCAGCGATTAAAAAAGCGAGTTCTAGGGCTTGAGTGGCGTTTAATCTTGGATCGCATTGCGTGTAGTAATGGCAGCTCAAACCCTCTTCGGTGATCGCTTGCGAGCCACCGATACATTCTGTAACATTCTCGCCTGTCATTTCCAAATGAACCCCTGAAGCCAAACTCCCTTCAGCCCTATGGATTTCAAAAAAGCTTTTCACCTCATCTAACACGCTATCAAAAGCCCTTGTTTTAACCCCCAAGCTGGTTTTAACCGTGTTGCCATGCATGGGATCAATGCTCCATAGAATATGGCGTTTTTCTTTCAACACCCCTTGTAAAAGTTTAGGCAAGCGCTCTTTAATCATCTTAGAACCCATGCGCACGATCAAATTCAAACGCCCCTTAATGTTGCGCGGGTTTAAAACATCGCACAATTCTAACACTTCGCTCACGCTCGCATTAGGCCCGATTTTCACGCCAATAGGGTTACAAACCCCCCTTAAAAACTCCACATGCGCGCCATTAGGATCTCTTGTCCTTTCGCCAATCCATAGCATGTGCGCGGAGCAATCATAAAACTGGTTAGTCAAACTATCCTTACGCACCAAAGGCTCTTCATAATGGAGCAGTAACGCTTCGTGGCTCGTGTAAAATTCCACTTCCCTAAGAATAGGCGTTTTTTCTATCTCCACCCCGCATGCTTGCATAAACCCTAAAGCTTGCGTGATCCGGTCAGCGATTTGCTGGTATTTTTGCCCAAAGTCGTTGTTTTTGACAAAATCCAAATTGAAACGATGCACTTGCTCCAAATTCGCTAACCCGCCTTGAGCAAAGGCTCTGATAAGGTTTAAAGTCGCTACGCTTTGATGGTAGGCTTTAAGCATTCTTTCAGGCTTTGGCTCTCTTTCTTTCTTGGAAATCCCGTTGATAATATCCCCCCTATAGCTTAGCACTTCTTCATCATCTAGTATTTCAGTCGCATTGGAGCGAGGCTTGGCAAATTGCCCGGCAATGCGACCCACTTTCACGATCGGTATAGAGCCAGCAAAAGTAAGCACAATCGCCATTTGCATCACCACTTTAAACATGTCTCTAATCCGATTAGCGCTAAATTGAGAAAACGACTCCGCGCAATCGCCCCCTTGCAACAAAAACGCCTTATTGTCAATGACTTGGGCTAAACGCTCTTGCAAGTTCCTCGCTTCGCCAGCAAACACTAAAGGAGGGTAAGAGTGTAATTCTTTTTTGACCCTTTCTAATTCTTGCTTATCTTTATAAGTGGGGTGTTGCTCTATCTTAAAAGAATGCCATGAAGTGGGCGACCAATTTGTGTTTGACATTTCTATAATCCTTTATTAATCTTTTTTTAAGCGTTATTATAGCTTGTGCGGGTTAAATCGTGGATTTTAGGGAATAAATGTGCACCCAAAACCACCCCTTAATCTCAAAAAACCCCAATCATAAAAAGCTTTATGCTACAATGAGAACTCTTTAACACGATAAAAGGGCGGTTTAATAGCATGGCACAAGAAAAAGCGGTTTCAAGCGATCTCAAAAAGATCAATGCGTTTGATTTGCGTTGGATGGCGTCCTTATTTGGCACGGCGGTGGGGGCTGGGATTTTATTTTTGCCTATTAGAGCCGGTGGGCATGGGGTATGGGCTATTGTGGTGATGAGCGCGATCATTTTCCCTTTAACTTATCTGGGGCATAGAGCTTTAGCTTATTTTATAGGATCTAAAGATAAAGAAGACATTACCATGGTCGTTCGCTCTCATTTTGGCACTCAATGGGGTTTTCTTATCACTTTGCTTTATTTCTTGGCGATTTATCCTATTTGCTTGGCTTATGGGGTGGGTATCACGAATGTGTTTGATCATTTTTTCACCAACCAGTTGCATTTAGCGCCTTTTCATCGGGGATTATTGGCTGTAGTGTTAGTTTCTTTAATGATGCTCGTAATGGTTTTTAACGCTACGATTGTTACGCGCATTTGTAACGCTTTAGTGTATCCTTTATGCTTGATTTTATTGCTTTTTTCTTTGTATCTTATCCCTTATTGGCAAGGCGCTAATCTTTTTGTGGTGCCGAGTTTTAAAGAATTTGTGTTGGCGATTTGGCTAACCTTACCGGTGCTTGTGTTTTCGTTCAACCATAGCCCTATCATTTCAACCTTCACTCAAAACGTGGAAAAAGAATACGGTGCTTTCAAAGAGTATAAACTCAATCAAATTGAATTAGGGACATCGCTGATGCTTTTAGGGTTTGTGATGTTTTTTGTGTTTTCTTGTGTCATGTGCTTGAATGCTGATGATTTTATGAAAGCAAGGGAACAAAACATCCCCATTTTAAGCTATTTTGCTAACACTTTAAACAACCCTTTAATCAATTATGCGGGGCCTGTGGTGGCTTTTTTAGCGATTTTTTCATCTTTTTTTGGGCATTATTATGGGGCTAAGGAGGGTTTAGAAGGCATTATCACTCAAAGTTTAAAATTGAAAAAATCTTCTAAAACCTTGAGCGTGAGCGTAACGATTTTTTTATGGCTGACTATCACGCTTGTGGCTTATATTAACCCTAATATCTTGGATTTTATTGAAAATTTAGGCGGCCCCATTATCGCGCTCATTCTGTTTGTGATGCCCATGATAGCGTTTTATAGCGTTTCTAGTTTGAAGCGTTTTAGAAACTTCAAAGTGGATATTTTTGTGTTTGTCTTTGGGAGCTTGACGGCTTTGAGCGTGTTTTTAGGACTATTTTAATGGCTAGTTTTTCTATTTTATCCATTTTTAAAATCGGCGTGGGGCCTAGCTCTTCACACACCATAGGGCCTATGGAAGCGGGGGCGAGATTTTGCGGGTTGTTAAAAGGCATTTTAGAGCAGGTTAAACGCGTTCAAATCACCTTGCATGGCTCATTGGCTTTAACCGGTAAAGGGCATTTGAGCGATGAGGCGGTTTTAATTGGCTTGCATGGCATTTATGCTAACGAATTAGATATAACAACCAAAAAAGCCTTATTGCATGAAGCGTTTGAAAACAAAGTTTTAAAACTCGCTAACCAGCATCATATCCCTTTTGATTATTCTAAAGATTTGATTTTTGACAACAAGCCTTTAACAAGACACCAAAACGCTCTCATTCTAAAAGCTTTTAACGCTAAAAATGAGATTTTAAAAGAAGAGACTTATTATTCTGTTGGTGGAGGGTTTGTCTATACCGAAAAAGAATTAGACAACTTGTCTAAAGAGAGTGAAAATGAAAGCGTCGCCTATGATTTTTCAAGCGCTAAGGAATTGCTAGAATTATGCCAAAAGCATCAAAAAAGCATCGCTGAAATCGTGCGTTTGAGAGAAAATGCCCTGAAAAACCACCCTGATGCAACGATGGCTAAAATTTATCATGCGATGCTTGAGTGTTATGATAATGGGGCTAATTCTAAAGAAATGTATCTGCCTGGTTTTTTGAAAGTAACACGATTAGCCCCAAGCGTTAAAATGCGTTTAGAAAAACACCCCAAAAATGGGAATGACCCCTTAGCGTTGATTGATTACATTTCGCTTTACGCTCGCGCCATTGCTGAAGAAAACGCTAGCGGGGGAAAGGTGGTAACCGCCCCCACTAACGGAGCGTGCGCGGTGGTGCCAAGCGTGCTTTTATACGCTAAAAACCATTTGTTTGAAAATTTATCGCAAAAGTCTATCAATGATTTTTTACTCACCAGCGCGGCGATTGGCTATCTTTACAAGAAAAACGCTTCCTTGAGCGGTGCAGAAGCGGGGTGTCAGGCTGAAATTGGCGTGGCAAGCTCTATGGCTGCGGGGGGGTTAGCCCATTTGTGCCAAGCGACCACGCAACAGGTTTTGATCGCTAGTGAAATCGCTATGGAGCACCATTTAGGATTGACATGCGATCCGGTGGGGGGCTTGGTGCAAATCCCTTGTATTGAACGCAATGTTTTAGGGGCAATTAAAGCGATCAGCGCTTCTAAACTGGCTTTAGAAGATGAATACAAGCCTAAAGTGAGCCTAGATGAAGTGATCGCTACGATGTATGCGACCGGAAAAGACATGGATGAAAAATACAAAGAGACCTCGTTAGGGGGGTTAGCCAAAACGCTAGAATGCTAAGGGTTAAGGTAATTTTAAGCTTTATGAGGCTTTAGGTTTCTAAAGAAAGTAAAAAGGTTTGTTTTTATCAAATATCAATAAGCCTTATCCGCTTTGATATTCTTAAAAAATTTTAAAAAATAGGGTTTTAAAACTTTGTTTCATCGTTTTTAAATTCCATTCAATAATAAAACTCATTAAGTTTATTTAAACTCATAAGAGGATAGGGCATTTTGAAATTATTCCCCTACAACCCCCTTTTTTAAAATCCCCTAAGAGCGCATCATGAAAAACGATCGCTTGCTTACACAAGCTTTTTTATTTTGATTGTAAAAATACTCAAAGGTATTTTTTAAATTTGATTACTAATATTCCATTAAAATAAAACCAAAAATTTTTACACGCTTTCATAAAATGCGTTGGAATATCGTGAAGCGCCCAATCGCCAAAGACGCTTGGGCTTCCTAGACTGATGTTAGGGAGAGTTTGGTTCTCACTCTGTATCCCTATCGTAGAGATTTTACAGAGTTTAAGCTCCAACGCATCCTCTCTCACACATCACATCTCCAAAGGCGTAACTTTGCACACTTCCTATACTAGATACGAATGGGGATATTACTATGAATTAAGTGGCATTCATTCCAAACGCTAAAGACGATTGGGATTTCTGCTAAGGAGTTTTAAAAGGAGATTATTTTTAACTCTATCAACCATTATATTCAAAGATTTTTATGCAACAAAACCCTAATCTAATCGTCAGCATAAAAAGAACCAAAAAGCTTAAAGTTTAAAAAAGTGGTGGTTTTTAAAAAGGGTAGTCCTAAAAAGTAGGACAGAGATTTTAACGATGAAAAGCGATTAAAAAGCCTAGAAAAGAAGCGTTTAAAAGACTTATCTAGCCCTCTCCTCTCTACTCAAAAAGATAAGCCAATTATTTTTCAGGCTCACCAGAGCCGCTAATTTGCTTTTCAAATTCTTGTTGCAAGGCTTGTTGTTGCCTTTCTTTCTTTGAAAGGCGGCGTTTTTTCTTGGGTTTTTTTTGCTTTTTTGAAGAAGCCTCTGACTCTTTTGAAACGATCTCTTTAGATGCACTAGCACCCTCTACAGGAGTTTGAGCCATATCTGTGCCAGAAAGATCCGTTTTCTTAGAAGAGCTTATAAATTCAGGGCTATCAGTATGGCTTTCAAGCTCCCCACTGCTCCTCTTTTGAAAGGCTGCCTTAGTGTCTTTCTCAGCTTGTTCTTCCATTTTCTTAAGAGCGACTGCATCCACTTTTCTAGCCTTTTCTTTTTGGCTTATCCTAACCATGCTGATCAAATACTTGATATACCCATCATACATGTCCCCAAACTGCTCATGCAAAGCCCCAAAATCTGAACCCTTGTAAAGCCAATTAAATAGGGGGAGTGAAAGCTCTGTCCCCAAATCTTTAAGTACATGTTTATAAAACTTCTCTCTGTCATTCACCACAAAAGAAACTTTGCCATCTTTATACTCATAGTAACAGATCTTTTGCTCCACACAACTTTCCAAACTCCCCTTAAAGAAAGCTCCAAAAGCGGATAAATCGCCCTTACTCATTTTGGTTTCAGAATACTGGTTAAAATTCTTCACGCGCTCTTTTTCCAAATTAACCATATTTTTTAAAACCCTCTTGCGGTCCTTTTTCACATTCCCTGTGGAACCTTCAGAAAACATCACATTGGGATCAACTGTAGTGTTAATAGTGGCAGAAGCCGTCTCTGCTCTCAACAAAAAAGTCGTAGCTACTAAAAAAAATAAAATTCGCTTCACACCAAACTCCTAATTATATAATTTAATTGCACAGAAACAAGTACTGCTATTCATTAAAACCTCTTTTTTAAAAAATCCACTTAAAATTCAAGCTATTTTGGTCATCTTAAAATACAGACTTTCAAAGGGTCTTTACTGTTTGAGTATGATACTATAAATATCAAAAAAATACAAACACCCCAAAAACTTTAAACCCCAATAAGCAACAAAAATCAAAAAATACTCAGCACACCCTAAGCATTAATGCTTATGATGGCTTGGTTTTTTCCCTTTTTTCCCCTTTTTTTCATGATCATGAAAAGGGCCTTCACATGCGCAATCATGCAAATCCAACCCCTCTTCACGATATTCTTTCATGGTCATTGTTTTCTTTTTGTTAGCAATCACTTCAAGAATTTCTTTTTTACGCTTGTTGCGATCTTCTTGGCTTAAAGAAGCTAAATTCTTATCCATCGCTCTTTTAAAATCCGCTTTATATTTTTGACGCTCTTCTTCTTTCATCGCTTCTAATCGCTTATTGACTTCTGTGCGAAACTCAGGGACTTCGCTAGGAGCGACTTTCCCGGCTTGCTCTAACAGTTGCTGATCGTCCATGCTCTTAAAATCGCTCGCATTCAAAAAAAGACCCAAAAAAGTCCCTGCAAATAATAAGGAAAACGCCAATTTTTTCATCAAATACTCCCAATTCAAAAAATAATGAAATCGTGGGGATTTTACCATCTACTCAATTAAAAACAACTTATATTCCTTATTCTCATCAAATATTGATAGGCTTTATTAATATTCTTTATTTTTTTAAAAAATGGGATAAAAACTATCGCTTGATGATAATCAAACTCTTTTGTTATTTGATTTTAAAAATCTTTGCTGCTTGTTGATCAGACAAGTCGCTTGCAACGACTGATACCATGCTTTTGTGGGTTTGCAATAACGCTGTGATAATGCTTTAAATAACGGCTTTGGCGTAAGAAAAGAAAATTATAAAAGGCTATAAAGAGCAAAAGCCCTTTTCTATACCCCCCATAAGATTAACCCTAAAACACCTTAAAAGCTTACAATGTAACGCCAATAAAAGGCATAGGGGCGGTGAAAGGTGAATTTATAAGTAACCCCTTCAGGAACATTATCCGCACTAGCGGTATAATAATTGTTGCGAATGGTTTGGATTTTCAAGCCAATTTCAAAACCTTGGTGTTTAGTGCCTAAGCGGATCCCACCATTCACCAAGACTTGGAAATTTGATGGGTGGAAACTCCCTCTATACTCTTCAGCTAAATCCTTAAAATAATAGTTTGTTGGACCCCAAGAGGTGCCACCAATCGCAACGCCAACGAAAAACCCAAAATGCAAGTTCTCACGATTGAAAATAGCTGGGTTAAACAACACATCTGTGCCAGCCCCATAGCCAAACATGAAACTTTGAGAACCCTTGCGAGCGTCTCTCATGCCATAATCATTATAAGTGTAATACTTATAATAAGAGCTTGCAAAATCAAAGAATCCGTAATAACGCATTCCAAATTGTGGGGCTTTCTTAAAAAAATGCTTATACCCCACAACAAAACCAAAACCATTGATAGCGTATTGTTGGTTGCTTAAGCCCTTATACCCACGAGTCCCTAGAGCGCCATGGGTAAGCCCTCCTGTTGGATTGCTTGCTGTGGGCATGTTAGGCGTGTTAGAGCCATAAGCCCCACTTTGATTACCATTGCAATTCCCATGGGAACAATTTTGAGCGGTCGTGCTGAGCATACCCAACTGGTAATCAATCCCTATAAAAGCAGCATTTCTTTCACCTTTTTTGGTAGGGCTAGTCTTAATAGCACTTTCTTGCTTCTTGGGGGTCTCTGCCAACAACAAGCTTGTCATTGCTAGAGAGATAGCACCTACTATAACAGATTTCTTCATGTATTCCTTCCTTCTACATTTTCTCTATTTGAGTTTTAAATGCTACATTCTACTATAAAATTACTTTCTTTTTGATTAAAAATAGCGATTGAATAAGAATAAATTGAAATAAAAATCAATTTTAGGAACTTTTTAGTAAAAATTCCTAAATTCTCTCACCTTTTTAGACTAAAACTCAAACCTAACAGCCAACAGAGATTAAAGATGCTCTTTCACGCTCTCTAACACGCTCTTAAAGGCTTGCATGTCATTCATCGCCATGTCTGCTAAAACCTTGCGATCTAATTCAATGTTAGCCACTTTTAAGGCATGCATGAAGCGCGAATAACTTGTTTCATGCATTCTGCAAGCCGCATTGATCCTTACCACCCACAAACTCCTGAAATCTCTTTTCTTTTGTTTGCGATCCCTAAAGGCGTAATACATGCTCCTTTCAAGCTGTTCTTTAGCCTTTCTAAAATGCTTTCTTCTGCCACTATAAAACCCTCTAGCGAGTTTTAAGACTTTTTTATGGCGTCTTCTGCGCACAACGCCTGTTTTAACTCTCATTTCTTTACCTTTCTTTTTAAAATATTTTTAGGTGCGTTTTTAAACGACTTTCCCTTAAACAAGGGGATTAACTCCACTTTCTAACCCACAATCCCTAAGCCCTGCAAAGCAACGACATGACAGAATGCGCGTTAGTGTGATGCACATGTTTTGGCGCGTTTAGATTAGCTTTACGCTTAGGGCTTTTTTTAGTCAAAATATGGCTTTTAAAAGCGCTGCCACGCTTAATCAAGTTTTTTTTAACTTTGAAACGCTTAGACGCGCCGCGATTAGTCTTCATTTTTGGCATGATTTTCTCCTTTCATAAGGTTAATACGATTAAAAGGCGGATTATTTTCTTTAGTTTTCTTTTCGTTTTTGGGGGTTTCTTTAGCCTTAGGCACAAACATCCACGAGACAAAACGCCCCTCGGTTTTTGGCTCTTTTTCAGGGTTGGCTAAATCTTGCATCATCGTTTGGACTCTAAAAAGCACATCCAACCCGGCTTTTGAGTTTTGACTCTCCCTACCCTTTAAGACCACTTTGAATTTGACATGTTTATTGGCTTCAATAAATTCTCTCGCATGCTTGACTTTATAGTTAATATCGTTTTGTGCGATTTGAGTGGAAAGCTTGATCTCTTTGATTTCAATTTGTTTTTGCTTTTTCTTGGCTTCCTTGATTTTCTTTTCATTTTGGTAGCGGAATTTATTGTAATCCATCACCTTACACACAGGAGGTTTCGCGCTCGCTGAAATCAAAACCAAATCCAAACCTAAATTTTGAGCGATATTGAGCGCTTCTTTAGAGGAAATGATCCCATACACTTCGCCATTATCGCCCACGCAACGCACTTCTTTAAAATTAATGTCTCCGTTTAACAACGCTTCGTTTCTACTCAAAAACTAACCTCTTGCATTTTAGATTCAACCATACTTAAAAACTCCTTTAAGGGCATTTTATATTGATCTTGTTTTTCTCTGTCTCTAATGGATAAAATTTCTGTCTCCACTTCTTCATTCCCTAACACTAAAATCATAGGGATTTTTTGCTTTTCGGCTAAGCGCACCTTTTTATTCAAGCTGTCGTTTTTATCCAACACTTCTACAAAAATATCGCACTTTTTTAATTCCTCTTTTAATTTCAAAGCAAAAACATGATGTTCTTCATTAATAGGAATGAGAGCGATTTGAGTGGGCGCGACAAAGAAAGGGAAATTCCCCCCAAAATGTTCGCTCAAAATCGCAATGAACCTTTCAAACGAGCCTAAAATCGCTCTGTGGATCATCACCGGCTGTTCAGCGTGATTGTGTTCATTAATGAAAGCGAGCTTGAAGCGTTCAGGCAAATTCATATCCACTTGAATCGTGCCACACTGCCATTTACGCCTTAAAGCGTCAGTGATTTTAATGTCAATCTTAGGCCCATAGAAAGCCCCTCCCCCTTCATCAATCTTATAATCAATGTGGTGCTCTTTTAGGGCTTCTTTTAAAGCGTTAGTGGCCTTTTCCCAAACTTTATCATCGCCTATGGATTTAGCCGGCCTTGTGGATAATTCCATTTCATAGCTAAAATCAAACGCTTTCATGATCTTATGCGTAAAATCTAAAATCGCGCTCACTTCGCTTTGGATCTGCTCAAAAGAGCAAAAAATATGTGCATCGTCTTGGGTAAATTCCCTAACCCTTAAAAGCCCATGCAACACGCCACTTTTTTCATGCCGATGCACCACGCCGTATTCATAAAACCTTAAGGGCAAATCTCTGTAGCTGTGTAAAGCGCTTTGATAGACTTTAATATGCCCCACGCAATTCATGGGCTTTATGCCGTATTCTTGCTCATCAATCGTGGTGAAATACATGTTTTCTTTATAGTTGTCATAATGCCCGCTGATTTTCCACACATCGCTCTTTAAAATTTCAGGGCCTTTAACCGGCTCATAGCCTCTTAAAAGTAACGCTTTACTCAACAAATCCTCTATGCGTTTCCTGAGCCTTGCCCCTTTAGGCAACCATAAAGGTAAGCCTGCCCCTATTTCATCATCAAAACTAAAAAGCCCTAGCTCCACGCCTAGCTTTCTGTGGTCTCGTTTTTTTGCTTCTTCTATTTGGAAAAGATAGTCTTTTAAGCCCTCTTTGGTGGCAAAAGCGATGCCATAGATTCTAATGAGCATTTCATTGTTTTCATCGCCGCCCAAATAAGCCCCAGCCAGTTTAGTGAGCTTGAAATGGTTTAAAAAACGGGTGTTTGGGAGGTGCGGCCCCTTACACAAATCTTCAAAATCGCCTTGTTGGTACACGCCAAATGCATCGCCACTGATTTTACTCATCACCGCATGCTTTAATTCATCGCCCTTAAAACGCTCCAAAGCTTGCTCTCTGGTTAAAACCTCTTTAGTGATAGCGAGCTTTGACTTCGCAAATTCTTTCATTTTCGCTTCAATTTTAGGCAAATCCTCTTCGCTGATTTTTGAAGAAGTCTTAAAATCGTAATAAAACCCCTCTTCTACCACAGGGCCTACAAAAAATTTCGCGTCCGGATAAAGGGCTTTCAAGCTTTGCGCGAGCAAATGCGCACATGAATGCCTAATCACCTCCAAAGCCAAAGGCGAATCATCAAAATATACCGGCTCTGTCCCTTTTAACGCTTTAATCCCATCGCTCAGCCCTAAGACTTTCGCGCTCTCTAAATCTATTATTTGCTCGTCTTTATAAACAGCAATCAGTTCCGCACTCATTCTTTAAAACTTATGTTTCCTTTCTTTAATACTTTTTCAATATTTTTTCAATGCTTTTAGCAATCTTTTGAGCCAAACCCGCATTGCACTTGCGAATCCACTTTCTCAGCTTTAGGGTCGCTCATAGGCTTTAAACACGCTTGTAAAAACACCATACAAAGCAAATTCAATAGCAACCGCCTATACAAAACTACCCTTTCTATTCAAAAATACCTAACTAACCGCCCATTATACAATAAAATCATAAACCAAAAAGAATACACCCCTTATTAGAAAGCTTAGAATACAAACTAGCTAAAACTAAAGCTCTATCATGCTATCATTATTATATTTTATGTTTTAAGAGACTTAATGATCATTTTAAGGGAGTTTTGTGCGATATATCAAGTTTTTCAAAGAGTTGAACAATAAGAATGTGAATCTGGTTGGGGGCAAGAACGCTAGCATTGGCGAGATGTTTCAAGAATTAGTACCTATTGGCATTAAAGTGCCTGATGGCTTTGCGATCACCAGCGAAGCGTATTGGTATCTTTTAGAGCAAGGGGGGGCTAAACAAAAAATCATAGAGCTTTTAGAAAATGTTGATGCCACGGAAATTGATGTGTTAAAAATCCGCTCCAAACAAATCAGAGAGCTTATTTTTGGCACGCCTTTTCCTAGCGATTTAAGAGATGAGATCTTTCAAGCCTATGAAATTTTAAGCCAACAATACAACATGAAAGAAGCCGATGTGGCGGTAAGAAGCTCCGCTACTGCAGAAGATTTGCCGGACGCTTCTTTTGCCGGGCAGCAAGACACTTATTTAAACATTAAGGGTAAAACAGAATTGATCCATTATATCAAATCCTGTTTAGCGTCGCTTTTTACCGATAGAGCGATTAGTTATAGAGCGAGTCGTGGGTTTGATCATTTAAAAGTCGCGCTCAGCGTGGGGGTGCAAAAAATGGTGCGAGCGGATAAAGGCAGCGCGGGCGTGATGTTTTCTATTGACACCGAAACCGGTTTTAAAGACGCGGTGTTTATCACTTCAGCGTGGGGGTTAGGCGAAAATGTGGTGGGCGGCACGATAAACCCTGATGAATTTTATGTGTTTAAGCCCACTTTAGAGCAAAACAAACGCCCCATTATCAAACGCCAACTCGGCAATAAAACGCAAAAAATGGTCTATGCCCCAAGAGGTAGCGAACACCCCACCAGAAACATTAAAACCACCAAAAAAGAATGGCAATCCTTTTCATTGAGCGATGAAGACGTGCTGATTTTAGCCAAATACGCCATTGAAATTGAAAAACACTACTCTAAAGAAGCCAAACAATACCGCCCCATGGATATAGAATGGGCTAAAGATGGCGATAGTGGGGAAATTTTTATCGTTCAAGCGCGCCCAGAAACCGTTCAAAGTCAAAAAACCAAAGAAGAAAATCAAGTCTTTGAAAAATTCAAATTCAAAAACCCTAACGAAAAAAAAGAAATCATCTTACAAGGCAGAGCGATTGGGAGTAAAATTGGCTCAGGAAAAGTGCGCATCATCAATGATTTGGAACACATGAATTCTTTTAAAGAGGGCGAAATTTTAGTTACGGATAATACCGACCCAGATTGGGAGCCTTGCATGAAAAAAGCGAGCGCGGTTATCACTAATCGTGGGGGGCGCACTTGCCATGCCGCTATTGTGGCGAGAGAAATTGGCGTGCCAGCCATTGTTGGGGTGAGCGGGGCGACTGATAGCCTTTATACCGGCATGGAAATCACGGTTTCTTGCGCAGAGGGTGAAGAGGGCTATGTGTATGCGGGCATTTATGAGCATGAAATTGAAAGGGTGGAGCTTTCTAACATGCAAGAAACTCAAACAAAAATTTATATCAATATTGGAAACCCTGAAAAAGCCTTTGGCTTTTCTCAGCTCCCTAATCACGGCGTAGGGCTGGCCAGAATGGAAATGATTATTTTAAATCAAATCAAAGCCCACCCTTTAGCTTTAGTGGATTTGCACCACAAAAAAAGCGTGAAAGAAAAAAATGAAATTGAAAACCTCATGGCAGGCTATGCTAACCCTAAAGATTTTTTTGTGAAAAAAATCGCTGAAGGCATTGGCATGATCAGCGCGGCGTTTTACCCTAAACCTGTCATTGTGAGAACGAGCGATTTCAAATCCAATGAATACATGCGCATGCTTGGCGGCTCTAGCTATGAGCCTAATGAAGAAAACCCTATGCTTGGCTATAGGGGGGCTAGTCGGTATTATTCAGAAAGCTATAATGAAGCGTTTTCGTGGGAGTGTGAAGCTTTAGCGTTAGTGAGGGAAGAAATGGGATTAACCAACATGAAAGTGATGATCCCTTTTTTGCGCACCATTGAAGAGGGCAAAAAAGTCCTAGAAATCTTAAGAAAAAACAATTTAGAATCCGGTAAAAATGGGCTTGAAATTTATATCATGTGTGAATTGCCGGTGAATGTTATTTTGGCTGATGATTTCTTAAGCTTGTTTGATGGCTTTTCTATTGGCTCTAATGATTTAACCCAGCTCACTTTAGGCGTGGATAGAGACAGCGAATTGGTCAGCCATGTCTTTGATGAAAGGAATGAAGCGATGCTAAGAATGTTTAAAAAAGCGATTGAAGCTTGTAAAAGGCACAACAAATATTGCGGGATTTGCGGGCAAGCCCCAAGCGATTACCCTGAAGTAACAGAGTTTTTAGTCAAAGAGGGCATCACTTCCATTTCTTTAAACCCTGATAGCGTGATCCCCACTTGGAACGCTGTAGCCAAGTTAGAAAAAGAGTTGAAAGAACATGGCTTAACTTGATAATAAATGGGTTAATTTAACTTGAGTGGATTTTTCGTATTAGTTTCCATGATATAATTTAGAGATTTGATGGGTGGGATTGTTTTTTGAAAAAAGGTTGGTAATAAAATCAGTAAAAACAGGAAAAACAAATAAAGTTGGCAAAAACACAGAGACAGCTAACACAAAGGCAAATAGAGAGACTCATTTTAGACAAGTGAGTGCCATTACAAATACGATCAGATCAATTGGTGGGTTTTTTACAAAGATTATGAAGAGAGTTAGAGAACTTGTAAAAAAACACCCCAAGAAAAGCAAGGCGGCATTAGTAGTATTAACCCATGCCGCATGCAAGAGGGCAAAAGAATTAGACGATAAAGTCCAAGATAAATCCAAACAAGCTGAAAAAGAGAATCAAATCAATTGGTGGAAATATTCAGGATTAACAATAGCGACAAGTTTATTATTAGCCGCTTGTAGCGCTGGTGATATTGATAAACAAATAAAACTAGAACAAGAAAAAAAGGAAGCTGAAAATGCTAGGGATAGAGCAAACAAGAGTGGGATAGAACTAGAACAAGAAAAACAAAAGACAGAACAAGAAAGACAAAAGACAAACAATACACAGAAAGATTTCATTAAATACGCAGAACAAAATTGCCAAGAAAATCATAGTCAATTCTTTATTAAAAAATTAGGGATTAAGGGTGGTATTGCTATAGAAATAGAAGCTGAATGCAAAACCCCTAAACCTACAAAAACCAATCAAACCCCTATCCAGCCAAAACACCTTCCAAACTCCAAACAACCCCGCTCTCAAAGAGGATCAAAAGCGCAAGAGCTTATAGCTTATTTGCAAAAAGAATTAGAATCTCTGCCCTATTCACAAAAAGCTATCGCTAAACAAGTGGATTTTTATAAACCAAGTTCTATCGCTTATTTAGAACTAGATCCTAGAGATTTTAATGCTACAGAAGAATGGCAAAAAGAAAATTTAAAAATACGCTCTAAAGCTCAAGCTAAAATGCTTGAAATGAGGCATTTAAAACCAGACCCACAAGCCCACCTTTCAACCTCTCAAAGCCTTTTGTTCGTTCAAAAAATATTTGCTGATGTCAATAAAGAAATAAAAGTAGTTGCTAATACCGAGAAAAAAGCAGAAAAAGCGGGTTATGGTTATAGTAAAAGGGTGTAGCGGTTAAAAACATTAAGTTTTTAATTATCTGTCGGCTTTTGATTTTTTATGGTAGCGTTATTTGGTAATAAAAGAGAACCTTTTTAAAAGCTTAAGCTCCCTAAAGTAAGGTAAAACTAACAAATGGAGGTTAAAACGCGCAATAAAACTCCAAAGAGCCGACTTTTTTAATCGTAATTTGCTGATGGTTTAACAAAGTTTCTAAATGCTTAAAAGCGTTAGAATCTAGTATTAGTGGGGCTTCTTCTGCGCTTAAAGGACGCCTAGAAATTAAAACGAGCAATTCGTCTATACCGCAAGAAATCAATTTTTTGGCTTGAGTAATGGATCGTTTAGGCAAACTCACGCAAAGCCCTTCAAAAAACAAAGAGCGTTTTAACAATTCATCTTCGCTCAATTTAGGAGCTTTAAAACTTGAGGGCCTGTCTATGGTGCTTAAATCCACTCTGGCGGTATTGATTTTTTTTAAAAAGTCAGCGATGAGTTTTAAGTTGTTTGCGCTATCATTCACGCCCTTAATTAACAGCACTTCAGCCACCAGTTGCCCTTGATAAATTTGAGAAAAGCTCAAAATCCCCTCTAAAATCTTGTTAATGTCTTTAGAATAGGGTTTATCCACTCTTTCAAAGGCTTTCAAATCAATAGCGTCTAAAGAAAATTTAACGATGTCAAATTCCTTTAAGGCTTGTTGGACTTTTGGCTCATAAAACAGCGAGCCGTTGCTTAAAATCAAAGTTTTAACGCCCTTTAAAAAAGGCTTGACGCTTTGGATAAGCTCTAATAAATGAGGGTATAGAGTGGGTTCGCCATTAGCGGTAATGGTTAAAACATCAATGGGGGTGGTAAGGTTGTTTAGGGCGTTTTGAATGGCGTTAATCAAGGTTTCTACTTTTATCACTTCTTCCATGCGTTCAATGGGCTTGGCTTTACCCAACTCGCAATAAATGCAATTGTAATTGCATTGTTTTTTAGAGGGCGATAAATCCACGCCCAAAGACTTCCCAAAACGCCTGGATAAAACAGGCCCAAAAACGACAGGCGGATTTTCTTTAGCCATTATCTTCCTCTAAAAACACGCGCTCTTTGCACTTAATGCATTCATGCGCCTTTTTTTTGCGATACATTCTTTCACTCATTAAATAATGGCATTTCTCGCAACGCTTGTTGATGGGCTTATGGTTGGATAAAAAATTGCATTTAGGGTAATTGTTGCAGCCATAAAACGAGCCTTTCTTACTCCTTTTTAAGGCAATATCCCCTCCGCATTCTGGGCATTTCACGCCTTCTATTGTTTCTTTTGCGTTAGGGGTGTTTTTTAGCGATTTGGTGTTTTTGCATTCAGGGTAGTTGTTGCAAGCCAAAAACGCCCCGTTTCTGCTGAATTTTTGCACCATTTCCCCTCCGCATTTTTCGCACAATTCTTGCTTGGCTTCATCATTAGCGTTTTCAGTTTGTTTGATGTATTTGCATTTAGGGTAATTATTGCAAGCGATAAACTCCCCATAACGGCTATTTTTTTTGACTAATTCCCCACCGCATTTAGGGCATGATTGGCCGGTTTTTTCATGCACTTTTTGAGAGATGATATTCTTTTTCCCGGCTTCAATTTTATCCATAAAGGGGTAGTAAAAGTCCTTTAAGACTTGCTGATAGTCGGCTTTATTTTGAGCGATATTGTCCAGTTCTTCTTCTAAAGAAGCGCTGAATTTGGAATCCACGATTTCTTCAAAATGCTTTTCTAAAATTTCTATCACCTTAAAAGCGCTCTCTAAAGCGCTGATTTGCTTTTTTTCTACCTTGATGTAGTCTCTGTTTTGCAAAAGCGCAATCGTTGGGGCGTAGGTGCTGGGCCTGCCTATGCCTAAACTTTCTAAAACTTTAATCAAGCTCGCTTCTGAATAGCGCGCTGGAGGTTCTGTAACATGGGCGTTGCTCTCTAGTTTTTCTAATTTAATGGGGTCATTTTCTTTCAAATTGGGGAGCAATTTGTCCTTGTCGTCATTGCCTAAAATTTTATAATAGCCATCAAAAAGGAGTTTTCTGCCACTCGCTTTAAACTCGCCTTTTTCGCACGCCACAACCACGCTTTGGCTTTCAAAAAGAGCGTCTTGCATTTGAGAAGCTAAAAAGCGTTTGTAAATTAAAGCATAGAGCTTTAATTCTTCAGGCTTAAGGTAGTCTTTTAAAGCGTTTGGCTCTAAAATAATAGAAGTGGGTCTGATCGCTTCATGGGCTTCTTGGGCGTTTTTATTCTTGCTGGAATAGACTTTGGCTTTAGGGGGTAGGTAGTCTTTGCCATAGTCTTTTAAAATCTTATTCCTCGCTTCTTCTAAAGCCTCTTTAGCGATATTCAAGCTATCGGTTCTCATGTAAGTGATCACCCCCATAACGCCTTGCGGGGTGGCTACGCCTTCATATAATTTTTGAGCGATACTCATGGTTTTTGTGGGCGAAAAGCCTAAAAGACTGGAAGCGCTTTGCTGTAAAGTAGAAGTCATAAAAGGGGGCGGTGTGGGGGATTTTTTAGATTTTTTAACGATACTAGAAATAAAATAGCTTTCTTTTTCTAATTCGTTTTTAATCTCTTTGGCTTTTTTTTCATCAACAAGCTCTTGGGCTTTGAGTTTGTTGCCCTTATAGCTAATGAGTTGCGCTTCTAAATCCGGCTCAAACAAAGCGTCTAGCGTGAAATAAGTCAAAGGCTTAAAGGCTTTGATTTCCCTTTCTTTATCAATCACAAGTTTTAAAGCCGCGCTTTGCACCCGCCCAGCGCTCAAACCTTTAGTGATTTTTGATGAAATCAACGAGCTGAGCTTAAAACCCACGATTCGATCTAAAAAGCGTCTGGCTTGTTGGGCATTGACCTTAGACATGTCAATTTTTCGTGGGGTTTTTAGAGCGTTTAAAATTGCATTTTGCGTGATCTCATGAAAAACAATCCTAGGGTAGCTCTCTAATTTCCCCCCAATCAAACATGCCACATGATAGCCTATCGCTTCCCCTTCTCTGTCTTCATCGGTGGCGATGTAGGTGGTAGATGCCTTTTTAGAAAGTTCTATAATCTGTTTGACAAGCTCTTTATGATCTTTATCCACGACATAATTAGGAGTGAAGCCTGTTTCATCAATCTTAATGCCTAAAGCGAATTTGGATAAATCCCTAACATGCCCTTTAGAGGCGATGACTTCGTAATTTTTATCCAAAAAATTTTTAATGGTTTTGGCTTTTGCGGGGGATTCTACGATAATAAGGTGCTTCATTGAACGCCTTTAATTAATTTTATACCTATTAATGAATGATTGTAGCGCAGAATTTTGACTAAACGATTCATTAAACCATGAAAACTATAGCGGCACTAAAAAATCAAAGAGTTGGAACACCCTTTGCTTGACTAACAGCAAATATCTATGCAAAGGATGCAAACATGAGTTTTAGGATAAATACCAATATCGCCGCTTTAACTTCTCATGCGGTAGGGGTTCAAAACAACAGAGACCTTTCAAGCTCGCTTGAAAAGTTAAGCTCAGGGCTTAGGATCAATAAAGCCGCTGATGATTCTAGTGGGATGGCGATCGCAGATAGCTTAAGGAGTCAAAGCGCGAATTTGGGTCAAGCGATCCGCAACGCTAATGACGCTATTGGTATGGTTCAAACCGCAGATAAAGCGATGGATGAGCAAATCAAAATCTTAGACACCATTAAAACCAAAGCCGTTCAAGCCGCTCAAGACGGGCAAACTTTAGAAAGCCGAAGAGCACTCCAGAGCGATATTCAAAGGTTGTTAGAAGAACTGGACAATATCGCTAACACCACAAGCTTTAACGGCCAACAAATGCTTTCAGGAAGTTTTTCTAACAAAGAGTTTCAAATTGGTGCGTATTCTAACACCACGGTTAAAGCGTCTATTGGCTCAACAAGTTCAGATAAAATTGGGCATGTGCGCATGGAAACCTCTTCTTTTAGCGGTGCAGGCATGTTGGCTAGTGCAGCGGCGCAAAACTTGACTGAAGTGGGCTTGAATTTCAAACAAGTCAATGGCGTGAACGATTATAAGATTGAAACCGTACGCATTTCTACAAGCGCTGGCACTGGGATTGGGGCGTTAAGCGAAATCATCAATCGTTTTTCTAACACTTTAGGCGTTAGGGCATCTTATAATGTCATGGCTACCGGTGGTACTCCCGTGCAATCAGGAACTGTGAGGGAGCTTACCATTAATGGCGTAGAAATTGGAACCGTGAATGATGTGCATAAAAACGACGCCGATGGGAGGTTGACTAATGCGATCAACTCCGTCAAAGACAGAACCGGCGTAGAAGCGAGCTTGGACATTCAAGGGCGCATTAATTTGCACTCCATTGACGGGCGTGCGATTTCTGTGCATGCAGCGAGCGCGAGCGGCCAGGTTTTTGGGGGAGGGAATTTTGCAGGGATTTCTGGGACACAGCATGCGGTGATTGGGCGCTTAACCTTGACCAGGACCGACGCTAGAGACATCATTGTGAGCGGTGTGAATTTCAGCCATGTGGGCTTTCATTCCGCTCAAGGGGTGGCAGAATACACCGTGAATTTGAGAGCGGTTAGGGGCATTTTTGATGCGAATGTGGCTTCAGCAGCCGGGGCGAACGCTAATGGCGCGCAAGCGGAGACCAATTCTCAAGGCATAGGGGCTGGGGTAACAAGCCTTAAAGGGGCGATGATTGTGATGGATATGGCAGATTCTGCACGCACGCAATTAGACAAGATCCGCTCGGATATGGGTTCGGTGCAAATGGAATTGGTTACCACCATCAATAACATTTCTGTAACCCAAGTGAATGTTAAAGCGGCTGAATCTCAAATCAGGGATGTGGATTTTGCTGAAGAGAGTGCGAACTTTTCTAAATACAATATTTTGGCGCAAAGCGGGAGTTTTGCTATGGCGCAAGCGAATGCGGTGCAACAAAATGTCTTAAGGCTTTTACAATAACAGCCCTTAATTCAAAGGGGCGTTAGCCTTTTTTATGAGTTATTTTTATAAGTTAGAATGATGGATATTTATCAAAAAAACTTACAAGCTCTTTTCAAAAAAGACCCTCTTTTGTTCGCACAGCTCAAAGCCATTAAAGAAAACAAAAAATACGAAGTGTTTTTAGGGAATGATAGCGCGAATTTCAACCTCTTAGATAAAGAAACAAACACGCCCTTATTTGAAAAAAGCCCGCTAGATTCAAGCTTAGAGCAGTATAAAAATAGCGAAATTTACATGCTCTATCCTTATTTGTATTATTTTGGTTTGGGTAATGGGGTGTTTTATCGCTTGCTTTTAGGCAATGATAATTTAAAACGCTTGGTGGTCATTGAGCCTGAAATAGAGATTATTTTCATTGTATTGAATCTTTTGGATTTTTCCACGGAGATTTTAGAAAACCGCTTGATTTTGTTGCATGCAAGTTTTTGCAATTACAACATGATCGCTTCATTATTTGATATGGATAAAAAATCTCGTTTATACGCAAGAATGTATGATTTAAAACTTTTTAATGCCTATTATGAACGATACTCTCATCAAATGATAGAAATCAACCAGCATTTCACGCGCGCTTTAGAGCATGGCGCTATTAGCGTAGGCAATGACGCTAAAGACGCGCTCATAGGCATCAAACAGCATGCGGCTAATTTGCCTGAAGTCATCAAAAGCCCTAGTTTAGTGGATTTTGTGAACGCTTTGAAAAACAGAGACACCGCGATTATTGTTTCAACCGGGCCTAGTTTAAATAAGCAACTCCCCCTTTTAAAAGAAATCGCTCCTTATGCGACGCTTTTTTGCATAGACGCTTCTTTCCCTATTTTAGCCAGAGCTGGTATCAAGCCTGATATTGTGCTGTCTTTAGAAAGGGTGGATTTAACGGCAAAATTCTACGAAGAAACCCCCTTAGATTTTCAAGAAGGCGTTATTTTTGCTCTGACTTCCATTGTGCATAAACGATTGATTCAAGCGGTTAAAAAGGGGGTTAAGCAATTCAGTTTCCGCCCCTTTGGCTATACCAACCTTTTTGATTTGCACCAGTATGGTTATGTGGGCATAGGCATGAGTGCAGCAAACATGGCGTATGAATTAGTGGTGCATTCTCGTTTCAAAAGGTGCGTGTTTATTGGGCAAGATTTGAGCTTTTCACAAAGCGGTAACAGCCACGCTAGTGGGGCGATTTATGGCGATAGAGAGATCAAGCCTAAAAAAGATAAAGATAAGATTTTTATAGAAAAATACGGAGGTAACGGGGAAGTAGAAACCACTTTAGTGTGGAAACTTTTCTTAGAATTTTTTGAAAAAGATATTTTTAACACGCCCTATAAACTAGAAGTCATTAACGCTACTGAAGGGGGGGCTAGGATTAAAGGGACTAAAGAAATGCCTTTTAAAGAAGTGTGCGAAAAAATAGACCAATCCAAGCCAAAGCCTCCTATCAATCTTATTTATCCCACTCAATCAGAACAGGCTAAAAATTTAAAGATCGCCAAGCAAAAATGCGAAGAGATCATTAAATACGCCAATGAGAAAAAAACTCAAGTTGAAAGAGTGTTTTTAAAAGTGGCAGAGTTTTTAGAAAAAGTGGAAAAGCTTCATGAAGAAAAAAAATTAGAAGAGTTGGATTTTAACGAATTAGAAAATTTGAGCGCTGAAATTGATAACATTAAAGAGCTTTTTGATGACAAGCGATTCAATTCGTATTTCATGGATGCGATACAATCTTACATTTTCCACCAGGAATTGCATATCGCTGAAATCGTGTGCAAGAAAACGAATAATGAAGACGGATTAAGGGCCAAGCAATTAGAATACATTTATGCGCACAAATACTGGCTTTTTAGTTTAGCGGGTGGGATGGATTGCGTGATAGAAGCGATCAAAATGGCTTTAAAAGAATGGTAAAAACCCTTTTTTAAGCGTATGTGTCTAGGCTGGAATAAATTTCAGGGATATTTTCGCCATCAACAAGGCTTTTCTCAACTTGGGATTTATCTTTAATCTCGCCGTCGTTATTGATAGCGTTTAAAGCTTGTAGTCGGTCAAAATCAGGGGCGTTTTGCGTATTATTTTGGCTGAAACCATCTTGAATACTGCTTTGTTGTAAATCCTGCTCTACTTGATTCCTGTCCTTTATGGTTGCGTCATTATTGATATTGTTCAAGGTTTGGAGCTGTGTGAAATTAGGGGTGTAATGGGTGTTGATGGTCATGTTTTATCCTTTTAAACTTTTTACACGCTCAATCGTGGATCGTCATTATAGCAACAATCCATTAAATCGCCCAATCGTAAAACTTTGCATGAGTTTTCAATCAAATCAAAAACTTCCATGAGTTTAGAAAGCTCTCTGTGGTAGGCAAAAATCCCACACCCCTTAATGAAAACAAAATATTTTTTGCTCTCTTGCAACTGGCGTAAAATTTCTGTATCCGCTCTTTCTTGCCAGCTGTCATAATCTTTGGGGTTAAAAATAACGATTTCTTCGCCTAAAGAACGATACCCTAAATAATCTCTAGGGAGCAATCGGTTGTGGCGCAAGGAATACGCCAAGCTATAAGGAGGGCGCGCGTAAGCGATGAATTTAGCGTCCAAAAACTCCCGATACACGCTCGCATGAATGGGCGAATCCAAGCTCGCTTCTTTCCAGCGGTAATCTATTTTGTCATGCAAGACTAGTAAGGTGTTTTCATTTAGTTGATCAAAAACAGCGTTTCTTTTATTGATCACAAACTGATTTGCGCCAATGCGCGCTGAAATAGAGCCTTGATAAAGCCCAAAAAAACCCTTTCTAAACATGGATAATGAAATGCTTTGGAGCGAATGAATCAGTCCGCTGTCAATGCCTCTTGTGTGTGTGTTCATGTTTAGCATGATAACAAGTTTTTTTAATAAAAGGTATTAGTTGCCCAACAGATCTAAATTAAATCAATTCTATAAAAAATTCTAATTTAATGCTAGTAAATAAATTTAGTGATATAGGCTAAACTTTAAAGAAAAATCGGGTAATTTTTATCACTTTTTTAAAACAAGTGATAGATTATTAACTTTTTATGCTATAATGCGAGAGTTCTTTCATCAAGAATGGTGATTGACGAGATTTTTCAAATAATGATGTTAAGAAGAATTGAAGTAGGTTCTGATTTGAATAAAAAAGAGAGTTTGTTAGATGCGTTTGTTAAAACCTATCTGCAGATTTTAGAACCCATTAGCTCTAAACGCTTGAAAGAGTTGGCAAACTTGAAAATATCTTGCGCGACGATCAGGAATTATTTTCAAATCCTTTCTAAAGAAGGCATGCTCCATCAAGCCCATTCTAGCGGTGCTAGATTGCCCACTTTTAAGGCGTTTGAAAACTATTGGCACAAGTCGTTGCACTTTGAAGTTTTAAAGGTGAATGAAAAACGCCTAAAAAACGCTAGCGAGAATTTTGGGCTTTTTGTTTTGTTAAAAAAACCCAGCTTGGAGCGTTTAGAAAGAGTCATCGAGTGCGAAAAACGCTTTTTGATTCTGGACTTTTTGGCGTTTTCTTGCGCGATAAGTTACAGCGTTAAAATGGAGAAGTTTTTATTGGAGCTTGTGGGCAGAAGCGTTGAAGAAGTGCGATTGGTCGCTGCTTCTGTCAATGCGTTGAGTTTGGCCAGGCAATTAGAGCGTTTGGAGTATTCCAGTGCGCAAATGATGCGCTTTAATCTGATGGGGTTAAAAACGCTTTTAAACAGCCCTTTATTTTTTGACATTTTAGGGGGTAAGGTTTTGGAGCGTTTCAAAAAGGGGTTGCATTTTATAGAGCCTGATTGCATGTTAGTAACACGCCCCATAGAATTTCAAAACATGCGGATGCAACTGCTTTGTGTGGGGAAATTGGAATGCGATTATGAAGGGTTTTTTCAAACCATTAAGGAGGAATAATGAAAGATGAACACAACCAAGAACACGATTTAAGCCAAAAAGAGCCAGAGTCTTGTGAAAAGACTTGCACTTGCAAAGAACAACAATATGAAGAAAAACAAGAAGCAAGCGAAAAAGAAGGCGAGATTAAGGAAGATTTTGAGCTTAAATATAAAGAAATGCACGAAAAATATTTGAGGGTGCATGCGGATTTTGAAAACGTGAAAAAGCGCTTAGAAAGAGACAAGAGCATGGCGTTAGAGTATGCGTATGAAAAAATCGCATTGGATCTATTGCCAGTGATTGATGCGCTTCTTGGGGCTCATAAGAGCGCTGTAGAAGAAAATAAAGAGAGCGCTTTAACCAAAGGCTTGGAGCTTACGATGGAAAAGTTGCATGAAGTTTTGGCAAGGCATGGCATTGAGGGGATTGAATGTTTAGAAGAATTTGATCCTAATTTCCACAATGCGATCATGCAAGTCAAAAGCGAAGAAAAAGAAAATGGGAAAATCGTGCAGGTTTTGCAACAGGGTTACAAGTATAAGGGTAGGGTTTTGAGGCCGGCAATGGTGAGCATTGCTAAAAACGATTAAAACATTTATTTTAATAAAAAAGGATAACGCATGGGAAAAGTTATTGGAATTGATTTAGGGACAACCAACTCCGCAATGGCAGTTTATGAAGGCAATGAAGCAAAGATTATTGCGAATAAAGAGGGTAAAAACACCACTCCTTCTATTGTGGCTTTTACGGATAAGGGTGAGATTTTAGTGGGCGAGAGCGCGAAAAGACAAGCGGTTACCAACCCAGAAAAAACCATTTATTCTATTAAAAGAATCATGGGCTTGATGTTTAATGAAGATAAGGCTAAAGAAGCTGAAAAACGCTTGCCTTATAAGATTGTGGATAGGAATGGGGCTTGCGCGATTGAGATTTCGGGTAAAGTTTATACCCCTCAAGAAATTTCAGCCAAAATTTTAATGAAGCTCAAAGAAGACGCTGAAAGTTATTTAGGCGAGAGCGTTACAGAAGCGGTGATCACCGTTCCTGCTTATTTTAACGACAGCCAAAGGAAAGCGACTAAAGAAGCCGGCACGATTGCAGGGCTTAATGTTTTAAGGATCATCAATGAGCCTACCAGCGCGGCACTAGCTTACGGCTTGGATAAAAAAGAGAGCGAAAAAATCATGGTTTATGATTTGGGTGGGGGGACTTTTGATGTTACCGTTTTAGAAACAGGCGATAATGTCGTGGAAGTTTTAGCCACAGGGGGCGATGCGTTTTTAGGGGGCGATGATTTTGATAATCGTGTGATTGATTTCTTAGCGGCTGAGTTTAAAAGCGAAACGGGCATTGAAATTAAAAACGATGTGATGGCGTTGCAACGCTTAAAAGAAGCGGCTGAAAACGCTAAAAAAGAACTGAGCTCTGCGATGGAGACTGAAATCAATTTGCCCTTTATCACCGCAGACGCTACCGGGCCTAAACACTTGGTTAAAAAACTCACTAGGGCTAAATTTGAAAGCTTGACAGAAGATCTCGTGGAAGAAACGATTTCTAAAATTGAAAGCGTGATCAAAGACGCGGGGCTAACCAAAAATGAGATTTCAGAAGTGGTGATGGTGGGCGGCTCCACTCGTATCCCTAAAGTCCAAGAAAGGGTGAAAGCGTTTATTAATAAAGATTTGAATAAAAGCGTCAATCCTGATGAGGTTGTAGCGGTGGGCGCGAGCATTCAAGGGGGCGTGCTAAAAGGCGATGTGAAAGATGTGCTTTTATTAGACGTTACGCCTTTAAGTCTTGGGATTGAAACTTTAGGGGGCGTGATGACTAAAGTGATTGATAGAGGCACGACTATTCCGGCGAAAAAATCTCAAGTGTTCTCAACCGCTGAAGACAACCAGCCCGCTGTGTCCATTATGGTTTTACAGGGCGAAAGGGAATTGGCAAGGGATAATAAATCTTTGGGTAAATTTGATTTGCAAGGCATCGCGCCAGCTCCAAGAGGCGTGCCGCAAATTGAAGTAACCTTTGATATTGACGCTAACGGGATTTTAACCGTTTCAGCGCAAGATAAAAATACCGGCAAAAGCCAAGAGATTAAAATTTCTGGCTCTAGCGGGTTGTCTGATAGCGAGATTGAAAAAATGGTTAAAGACGCTGAATTGCACAAAGAAGAAGACGCTAGGAAAAAAGAAGTGATTGAAGCGAGAAACCATGCCGATAGTTTGGCGCACCAAACCCAAAAGAGCCTTGATGAGCATAAAACGAATTTGAATGAAAACGACGCTAACGAGATCCAAAACGCCATTAACGCTCTTAAAGATTGTATCAAAAACGATAACGCTACTAAAGCGGAGCTTGAAGACAAAACGAAATCATTAGCGCAAGCGGCTCAAAAATTAGGCGAAGCCATGGCGAATAAAAACAACGCCGAGCAGCCCAAGAAAAAAGACGATGATGTGATTGATGCGGAAGTGGAGTGAAACGCTTTTAAAACTTCTTTCAAGCGAGCGGTTTTAATCAAAACCCGCTTGCTTTCCTCATTTTCATCAATGGGATACCGATTGCAAAATCTAAAAAACACTCAAAGCGTTTTTTAATCCAAATATCAAAGCTTGGTTTAATCAAGCGATAGCTTTTCAAGACTTATTTTAAAAAGCGTTGGTGGGATTTTAGGAAAATCCCTTATGGGGGAGTTCCTTTTTTGTATAGGGTTATTTCTTAATGGCTTGCACTAGGCTCTAATTCAAAATACGCAGTGGGGATTTGATTAAATTCGTTAGCAAAGCGTAAAAAATCGTTGGTAATGTTTTCAAGATCGGTTTCTAAATCGTCATAGAACTCTTGGTAGTATGTGTCTCCATTAGAATCGATGATCTTGTCATACGCTGGGCATTTTTGACACTCTTTTTCCCCATTCTCCTCTATGGATCGACCTATGCAAAGATAAAACTTTTCAAAATCGTTGCGCCAATAGTAAGCAAGCCAGAGGTAAAAACCTTTTTTTGGGGTTGGTTTTTCACCATTGACAAATCCTTCCCCTAAAATATCCTAACGGCAAAAGGCGATGGATGGCTTCTTGGATAAATTCCCAGAGCCAAGACTGATTTTACACGCATAACCCCATGGCACTAAAAACTTGTTCAGCCCTCTTTGGTATGAAGCGTATTTTGGGTTCGTTGGGGTTTTGCCTGTTTGCTTTCCCTCTTGTGCTTTAGCGTCAATTGACGCTGCAAATTCTCTTAACAAGTCCTGGAACGCTTTTCTTTGCTCTTCATTCCATTCTATCGTTTTCATTGAAAGCTCCTTATCAATCTTAATAAGCCGACATTCTATCTTAAATTTTACTCCATTTAACGAGTTTAGGCATAATCGCTAAAATTGAGTTATTGTTATCTTTAGGAGGAATGATGATTATCACCACAATGCAAGACGCCATAGGCCGCACTCCCGTTTTTAAATTCACTAACAAGGATTACCCCATTCCCATAAATTCCACTATTTACGCCAAACTGGAGCATTTAAACCCAGGAGGGAGCGTTAAAGATCGCTTAGGCCAATACCTTATAGAAGAAGGGTTTAGAACGGGCAAAATCACTTCCACAACGACCATTATTGAGCCTACCGCAGGCAATACCGGCATCGCTCTAGCCTTAGTGGCACTCAAGCACCATCTCAAAACCATCTTTGTTGTTCCGGAAAAATTCAGCACAGAAAAACAGCAAATCATGAGAGCTTTGGGGGCTTTAGTGATCAACACGCCTACTAGTGAGGGGATTTCTGGCGCCATTAAAAAAAGTAAAGAGCTAGCCGAAAGTATCCATGATAGCTATTTGCCCTTGCAATTTGAAAACCCTGACAATCCCGCCGCTTACTACCACACTCTAGCCCCTGAGATTGTCCAAGAATTAGGCACAAATTTTACGAGCTTTGTAGCCGGGATAGGGAGTGGTGGCACTTTTGCAGGCACAGCTAGGTATTTGAAAGAACGCATCCCTAATATCCGCTTGATTGGGGTGGAGCCAGAGGGTTCTATTTTGAATGGGGGAGAGCCTGGGCCTCATGAGATTGAGGGCATTGGCGTGGAATTCATCCCTCCTTTTTTCGCAAATTTGGATATTGATGGCTTTGAAACGATTTCAGATGAAGAGGGTTTTAGCTACACTAGGAAGTTAGCCAAGAAAAACGGCTTATTAGTGGGGAGCTCTAGTGGGGCAGCTTTTGTGGCAGCCTTGAAAGAAGTGCAACGCCTTCCTGAAGGCAGTCAGGTTTTAACCATTTTCCCGGATGTTGCCGATCGTTATCTTTCTAAAGGTATTTATTTATAAATTCATAAAAAGGAAAAACCATGCGCATGCAAACCAAATTAATCCATGGGGGCATTAGTGAGGACGCTACAACGGGGGCGGTGAGCGTGCCTATTTATCAAACTTCCACCTACCGCCAAGACGCCATAGGCCGCCACAAGGGCTATGAATACTCTCGCTCAGGAAACCCCACACGCTTTGCTTTAGAAGAACTCATCGCCGATTTAGAAGGGGGGGTTAAGGGGTTTGCTTTTGCCTCCGGTTTAGCTGGAATCCACGCCGTTTTTTCCCTCTTGCAATCAGGCGATCATGTGTTATTAGGCGATGATGTCTATGGGGGGACTTTCCGCTTGTTTGACAAGGTGCTTTCTAAAAACGGGCTTTCTTGCACCATTATAGACACTAGCGATCTATCCCAAATCAAAAAGGCTATCAAATCTAACACCAAAGCCCTTTATTTAGAAACCCCTAGTAACCCCTTGCTTAAAATCACGGATTTAAAGCAATGCACTAGTGTCGCTAAAGATCATGGTTTGCTCACTATCGTGGATAACACCTTTGCCACCCCCTATTGCCAAAACCCGCTTCTTTTGGGAGCGGACATTGTGGTGCATAGCGGCACAAAATACTTAGGCGGGCATAGCGATGTGGTCGCTGGGCTTGTAACCACCAATAATGAAGCGCTAGCCCAAGAGATCGCTTTTTTCCAAAACGCTATCGGTGGGGTGCTAGGCCCTCAAGACAGCTGGCTGTTGCAAAGAGGGATTAAAACGCTGGGATTACGCATGCAAGCCCATCAAAAAAACGCTCTTTGCGTGGCTGAGTTTTTAGAAAAACACCCTAAAGTAGAAAGGGTTTATTACCCGGGCCTTCCCACTCACCCCCAACACGAGCTAGCCAAAGCCCAAATGCGTGGCTTTAGTGGGATGCTTTCTTTCACCCTCAAAAACGACAGCGAGGCAACTGCTTTTGTAGAAAGCCTTAAGTTATTCATTTTAGGCGAGAGTTTGGGCGGGGTGGAAAGTTTGGTGGGGGTTCCAGCGTTTATGACCCATGCGTGTATCCCTAAAACACAACGAGAAGCCGCAGGGATTAGAGATGGCTTGGTGCGCTTGTCTGTGGGGATTGAGCATGAACAGGATTTGTTAGAAGATTTAGAGCAAGCGTTCGCTAAAATAGGCTAAAGTTTCATTACAATTTATGAATAAAGGAGTTAAAAACATGAAAACACCAAAAATGAATGTAGAGAGTTTTAATTTAGATCACACCAAAGTCAAAGCCCCTTATGTGCGTGTAGCTGATCGCAAAAAGGGCGTTAATGGGGATTTGATTGTCAAATACGATGTGCGCTTCAAACAACCCAACCAAGATCACATGGACATGCCAAGCCTACACTCTTTAGAGCATCTAGTCGCTGAGATCATCCGCAACCATGCCAATTATGTTGTGGATTGGTCGCCTATGGGTTGCCAAACGGGATTTTATCTCACGGTGTTAAACCATGACAACTACACAGAGATTTTAGAGGTTTTAGAAAAGACGATGCAAGATGTGTTAAAGGCTACAGAAGTGCCTGCCAGCAATGAAAAGCAATGCGGTTGGGCGGCTAACCACACTTTAGAGGGCGCACAGAATTTAGCACGCGCTTTTTTAGACAAACGCGCTGAATGGTCTGAAGTGGGGGTTTAAGGGGTTGTTTTGGGGGGGATTATTTTAAAACGCTCCCCTATTCTCTTATAAGTTTTACCAATCTTACCCATTTTGCCCATAGGCGTTAAATTCTAGCAGGAATCATCGCACCAGTGTTAATATTATGTAAAAATTAATGTTATGAATCTCTTTTATGGAAGGATTTCAATGAAAAAATTGATTTTGGTCATCTTTTTAACGCTAGCGCTTTCAATATCTGCAAAAGAAGTCAAAATCGTGTTTTTAGAAACTTCAGACATTCATGGGTGGCTTTTTTCGTATGATTATGCCGTGGGGGAACAAAAACCCAATAACGGCTTGACAAGGATTGCGACTTTAATCAAAAAGCAAAGGGCTGAAAATAAAAATGTGATTTTGATTGACAGCGGGGATTTGTTGCAGGGTAATAGCGCGGAGTTGTTTAATGATGAGCCTATCCACCCGCTAGTTAGAGCCGAAAACGATTTGAAATTTGACATTCGTGTGCTTGGGAACCACGAGTTTAATTTCAGTAAAGATTTTTTAGAGAAAAACATTAAGGGATTTAATGGCGGTGTCGTGAATGCGAATATCATCAAGACTACGGATAATAAGCCGTTTGTGAAGCCTTATCTTATTAAAAAAATTGATGGCGTGAGGGTGGCGGTTGTGGGGTATGTGGTGCCGCACATCCCCACTTGGGAGGCCTCTACGCCTGAACATTTTGCAGGATTGAAGTTTTTGGACGCCAAAGAAGCGTTAAAAAAGACTTTGAAAGAATTAAAAGGGAAGTATGATATTTTGATTGGCGCTTTTCATTTGGGGCGAGAAGATGAGAAAGGTGGCGATGGGGTACCGGATTTAGCGAAAAAATTCCCGCAATTTGACATCATTTTTGCAGGGCATGAACATGCGGTTTATAACACTAAAATAGGAAAGGTGCATACCATTGAGCCTGGAGCGTATGGGGCTTATCTGGCAAAGGGCGTGGTGGTGTTTGACACCCAAACGAAGAAAAAAATCGTAACGACTGAAAATTTACCCACAAAAGGCGTGCCAGAAGATGAAGAATTAGCGAAAAAATACGAATACGTGGATAAAAAATCAAAAGAATACGCTAATGAAGTGGTCGGCGAAGTTACAAAAACCTTTATTGATAGGCCTGATTTTATCACAGGAGGAGAAAAAATCACTACGATGCCAACCGCTGCGTTGCAAGAAACACCGGTGATAGAATTGATCAATAAAGTGCAAAAATATTACGCAAACGCCGATGTTTCAGCGGCAGCCTTATTCAATTTTGGGGCGAATTTGAAAAAAGGGCCTTTCAAAAGAAAAGATGTCGCCTACATTTACAAGTTCGCTAATACGCTCATTGGAGTGCATATAACGGGTGAAAATCTGTTGAAATACATGGAATGGTCATACCAATTTTACAACCAGTTGCAACCGGGGGATTTGACGATCAGTTTTAATGAAAACATTCGCAGCTATAATTTTGATATGTTTTCTGGCGTGAAATACCAAGTTGATGTTACAAAACCTGCCGGGCAAAGAATCGTTAATCCGACAATTAACGGAAAGCCCATTGACCCTAAAGCGGTGTATAAATTAGCGATCAACAATTACCGATTCGGGACGTTATCCACGACATTAAAATTGGTTACAGACGCTGATAGGTATTATGATTCTTACGATGCATTGCAAGATAACGGGCAGATACGGGATTTGATTGTCAAATACATCACGGAAAAAAAAGGCGCAAAAGTAACCCCTGAACTGGAACATAACTGGGAAATCATCCACTACGATTTCAAAAACCCGTTGTTGGAAAAATTGAGAGAAAAATTAAAAGAGGGGAGCATCAAAATCCCCACTTCAAAAGACGGGAGGACTTTGAATGTCAAATCCATTAAAGAGAGTGAAGTAAAATAAGATTTTTTATTTTATTTTTAAGCCTAACTTAAAAAAGGGTGTTCTATAATTTTGTTTTGTTTGTTCTCTGCTTCGTTTTCAAACAACCGGGTTTTAATTTTATTTTGTGTCTCTTCTCATTTTTCGGGGGGGGGGGGTACATTTGGAGGCTAAACTCTCAAATTAGGGTTTGACTTAAAAATGATTTATAGGAGATAAATGATGTTTGCTTCAGTATTTGCTTCGCTAGGGACTCGTATCATGCTGGTCGTGTTAGCCGCTCTTTTGGGTTTAGGGGGGCTTTTTATTGGTTTTGTAAAGGTCATGCAAAAAGATGTGTTAGCGCAACTCATGGAACATTTAGAAACCGGGCAATACAAAAAGCGTGAAAAAACGCTCGCTTACATGACAGAGATTCTTGAACAGGGCATTCATGAGTATTACAAAAATTTTGATAATGCTACTGCAAGAAAAATGGCGTTAGATTATTTCAAACGCATCAACGACGATAAGGGCATGATTTATATGGTGGTGGTGGATAAAAACGGAGTGGTATTGTTTGATCCGGTCAATCCTAAAACCGTAGGCCAATCAGGGCTTGACGCTCAGAGCGTTGATGGGGTGTATTATGTTAGGGGGTATTTGGAAGCGGCTAAAAAAGGGGGTGGCTATACTTATTATAAAATGCCTAAATACGATGGAGGCGTGCCGGAGAAAAAATTCGCCTACTCGCATTATGATGAGGTGTCTCAAATGGTGATCGCAGCGACTTCTTATTACACTGACATTAACATCGAAAATAAAGCGATTAAAGAAGGCGTGAATAAGGTTTTTGATGAAAACACCACAAAACTATTCCTTTGGATACTGACAGCGACGATAGCGTTAGTGGTTTTGACGCTCATATACGCTAAATTAAGGATCGTGAAACGCATTGATGAACTGGTCCTTAAAATCAACGCTTTTAGCCATGGGGATAAGGATTTGAGGGTCAAAATTGATGTGGATGATCGCAACGATGAAATTTCGCAAGTGGGCCGTGGGGTCAATTTGTTTGTGGAGAATGCCCGCTTGATTATGGAAGAGATTAAAGGGATTTCCACCCTCAATAAAACTTCAATGGATAAATTGGTCCAAATCACGCAAGAAACCCAAAAGAGCATGAAAAATTCCTCAACCACCTTAAATTCCGTAAAAAATAAAGCCACTGATATAGCGAGCATGATGAATATTTCCATAGAGCAGTCTCAAGGGTTAAGGAAGCGCTTGATTGAAACGCAAGGGCTTGTCAAAGAGAGCAAGGATGCGATCGGGGATTTATTTTCTCAAATCACAGAGAGTGCGCACACTGAAGAGGAACTCTCTAGCAAAGTGGAGCAACTAAGCCGTAACGCTGATGATGTCAAATCCATTTTGGATATTATCAATGATATTGCCGATCAAACGAATCTATTAGCCCTAAACGCCGCTATTGAAGCCGCAAGAGCCGGCGAGCATGGCAGAGGCTTTGCGGTGGTGGCTGATGAAGTTAGGAATTTAGCCGGGCGCACTCAAAAATCTTTAGCCGAAATCAATTCCACTATCATGGTGATTGTCCAAGAAATCAATGCCGTGAGCTCGCAAATGAATCTCAATTCGCAAAAAATGGAACGCTTGAGCGATATGAGTAAAAGCGTGCAAGAAACTTACGAAAAAATGAGTTCTAATTTAAGCTCAGTCGTGTCAGACAGCAATCAAAGCATGGACGATTACGCTAAATCCGGACACCAAATTGAAGCTATGGTAAGCGATTTTGTAGAAGTGGAAAAAGTGGCTTCTAAGACTTTGGCTGATTCTTCAGATATTTTAAACATCGCTACGCATGTGAGTGGAACGACCATGAATTTAGACAAACAAGTGAATTTGTTTAAAACTTAAGGGTCAAGATAACTCAAGGATCCTTGATGGGAGTTTAAGTTATCTTGACCCAAAATAAAATTTAAATAAGGTTTTTATCATTTTATTTTTTAAGTGAGACTAAAGAAGGGTCATAAGCGACAACCAAACTATGATAAAAACCTATATGAAGTTATAATTGTTATGCTATACTACTCAAATGAATAGAGGTTTGCAAGAGATTCTAAATGGAGATAGTTTATATATTCTAAAAAATCATATAGAAGATAATTTTATAGACATTATTATTACTTCGCCACCGTATAATGTGGCACACAAATATGAAAATTATAATGATGATTTAAATTTTGAATCTTATCTCAAATCAATGCACGATATTTTTAAAGAATGCTACCGTGTGCTTAAGGAGGATGGGAGGATCTGTGTCAATGTACCTTTTGCGGTAAAAAATAGAGATAGCAAGGAGGTGAGATTTTTAAGTATTTATATAACACAAATTTTGAATGAAATTGGTTTTAAGGAGTTTGAACTTATAACTTGGCACAAGGGAAAAGATGTTAAGCACTTTCAAGGGAATAATACAGCTTGGGGAAGTTGGAAAAGCCCTTCTTGCCCGTCTTTTAGACCTTTAGGAGAAGTAATATTAGTGTTTTATAAGGAAAATAAAACTCATAAAAATGAGAGAGAATTAGCAGATATTACTAGCCAAGAGTTTAAAGAATGGACAAAAAATATTTGGTATTTTGATAAAGATAGTGATCAAGGCTTTGAAAATATTTTATGTGTTAGCAACAATGCCAAAAAAAGATTTACATCCCGCACCTTACCCAGAAGAATTAATTGAGAGATTATTAAAAATTTATTCTTATCAAAATGATATTGTGTTAGATCCTTTTAATGGCACGGGCACGACAGCTTATGTAGCAGATCAATTACATAGGCAGTTTATCGGCATTGAGTTATCAAGCAAATATTGCAAAATTGCTATTGAAAGATTACAAAAAATCACAGATTCTCAAGCTATCCCTATCATAAAAAGCTACCCTACAACACTAACAAATTTAGTCAATAGTGATAATGTACTAGACTCTTTAAATGAAGTTTTTCCTTATAAAGAAGCCTTTAGCCCTTATCTTATAGAGCATTTGCAACATCGTTTTGGTTGTTCTATTGAGAGCGTTTATGATCCATTTTGTGGTGTTGGCTCTAGCTTTTTAAATACACAAACGCAAGTTTACTATGGTTTTGATACTTCACCATTTGCCATAAATGTCGCTAAAGCAAAATTAGAAAAATTAGATTCTAATAACTTAAAAAAAGCAGAAAAACATGTCGGTAATTTTATGGATAGCAATAGAGAATATCCATTTCCACAATGGGAATCTTTTGGCAAATATACTAATAAAAAGCGATTTGATCTCATCATGGATTTTATAGAATCTTTTAAAGATTTAGATGAAAAAATTTATCATTTTGTGCGTTTTCTAGTATTTTGCAATTTGGAAAAAATGCTGAATTTTAAAAAAGATGGTAATGGCATTAAGTATAGAGAAAGCAAGATTAAAGATATAGAAGTTTATCTTAAGGCACTCACATTAAGGGCATTTGTGTTGAAAAGAGAATTTGATATAAAAAATTCTAAGGTTATAAGTTTAGAGAACTGCTCATCTATAGACAATAAACCAAAAGATAAAGTTGATTGTGTTTTAACATCTCCGCCATATGCAAATTTATTTGATTATTTTGAAATTTACAAAATGGAGTTATGGAGTAGCAAAATTGTAAAAAGTTATGAAGAGTGGAAAAAGCTCAAAAAATCTGCTCTAAGAAATAACAAAAATGCATAATAAAGCGAATTTTAAAAAACTTACTAGACACAGCTAATACGAGTAAAAAGCCTTTGGAAAAGCTACCCAAACGCTTTTATTAAAAGAGCGATTAAGCCTTAGAAATATCAATTTTAAAGGTGTGGATTTCATCTTCTAAAAAGACTTTAATCACCACCACGCCCGGGGTTTTAAGATTTTTGGTATCCACCACCACAAACCCTCCTTTAGCCTTACTTTCAACATTAAGAGTGTTGTTTTTAAGGTAGTTGATCGCTAGGATTTTCAAAGCTTGGCGGCTTTCTTGCATGACCTCTTGCTCTTCCACATCATCCATCATCATCATGCCAAAGCCTGGCCCATACATGCCCATTCCCCCATACATCATGCCGTTATAAGCTAAAAATCCCCCTTGCCCATAATAAAACATAGGCGGGGTGATCATATTGACATTATCAATAGGGGTGGTTGGCACGGCAATATTAAAACTTTGTAAAATGCCCTCAAAATCAAAACTGGATTTCATCACCTGTCTTAAGCTTAAGACCGGTAAATTCGTTTGGTTGATAGACACCGAAATGGCTTTACGGCTAAACACCACAGGATTTCCCTCTAAAACTTGCGCTGCTACATACAGCACCAAAGGGGACTCGTTCAAGCCTTTTAACTTGCTTTGAGCGATTTCTAGCTGGACTTTAGATTTGGCTTGCGTGGAAGTCATCACTTGAATCCCATTATTATAAGATGTAACATGTTCAGGCGTGATCTTATAGCTCGCGCAAGCGCTCATCAGTAAGGCTACCGCTACTAAAACGATTTTTCTCATCAAAATCCCTTTCATTAAAGTTTAATTTCCGTTTAGAATTTTCTTATTATAGTGTAGTTTGACTTAAAATTGAGATTTTATTAGGCATAAGGGCTTAAAAAAGATTAATGAATGCTTTCTAGCCACAAAAGGATAGAAGATTTGATCTCATTGAGTTTTAAAACTTCTTGGTGTTTGATCTCTTTTTCAAACAAATCATCAAGGCGTTTGCTATTTGAGGTATTGTAGTTGTTTTTTAGCGCTTCTAGGGCGGTTTTATCGTCTTTTTTTTGCCCGTTTAGGGCTAAAAGGGTGGTGCTAGGGAATTTTTCATAAGAAGCGGTGGCAGAAACAAGGGTTTTTTCGTTGGTTTTTAAGCTAGCGTTTAAAGCGGTGGCGGTGTGGGGGTCAATCAGGTATTGGTGCTCTGCATAAACTTCTTGAATGGTTTTCAAGCAAGCTTCATCTGAGCAGCTCGCACAAGAAAAATGTTCCTGTAAAAGGGCTAATTCTTTAGGCTTTAAGGCGTAAAATTTCTCTTCTTCTAAAGCTTGCATCAATTCCAGCGTGCGTTCAAACCCAAAAAGGCTAAAAAGCGCCCTTTCCACGTTAGAGCTTTTTAAAATATCCATAGCCGGCGAGAAAGTTTGCTTTAAAGAGCGGTGGGTTAAATCGTAACGGCCTGTCTCTATGAACTCCCTTAAAACATCGTTACTGTTGGTTACCACCTTGATTTTAGCGATATTCAAGCCCATTTTTTTGGCATAAAACGCCCCTAAAGCGTTCCCAAAATTACCGCTGGGTATGGCTAGGGTGATTTTTTCTTTAGAATTGATTGCGCCTTTTTTATACAATTCTAAAAAGCCCCAAATATGATAGACGATTTGAAAAGCGATACGCCCAAAATTCACGGAATTAGCCACGCTTAATTTCAATTGGCGCGTTTTTAGGGCTTCGTTAAAATCGTCGTCTTTTAAAAGGTTTTTGAGCGCGTTTTGCGCATCATCAAAATCCCCACTCACCCCAAAGACCTTTAAATTGCTAGCGCTTTGGGTTACCATTTGGAGTTTTTGGACTAAACTTGTGCCGTCTTTGGGGTATAAACACACCACAAAAACATTAGGCATGCCCGCCAAACTTTCTAAAGTCGCAGGGCCGGTATCCCCGCTTGTAGAAACGAGCATTAAATACTTTTCATTTTTTCCCACCGCTAGATTAGAAAACAAGCTCGCTAAAGGCTGTAACGCCATGTCTTTAAACGCCAAACTAGGCCCATGGTAGAGTTCTTGGATAAAAAGCCTTTCATTGAACGCAAAAATAGGGGCTGGATTTTTAGGGTTATCAAAATTCTCATAGCGTTTTAAAGCGTCTGTCAATAAACCTTTAGAAACTTCTAAACCCAAGCGTTCAAACACGCATTCTACTAGCTCACTATAGCTCAGATTCAAACAATCTTGCCATTCTAATGTTTCAAAATTTTCTAAAGTGTAAAGCCCGCCTTTTGGGGCGTTGGGGTTAAGTATCGCTTCAATAAAATCAATCTTTTTTTCTTTCAAAGAACGCGTGGGGACAAAAGGCATTATTCTTCCTTACCATAAATTTTTAGCCATAGCATACCCTAAAAGAACGAATGCAACCTTAAAACGATTTTTTAATGAGAATGATTGATCGTCTTTTTAATTTAGTATTTAGTTTAATTTTTAATTTATACTTATAAGACTATAATGCGGTTTAAAATTTTGCCGCAAATGGGCAAAAAATTTCATCATAGTAAGGTTGTGTTTTGTCTAAAGGTTTGAGTATCGGTAATAAAATCATATTGTGGGTGGCGTTGATTGTGATCGTGTGCGTGAGCATTTTAGGGGTGTCCTTGAACAGCAGGGTGAAAGAAATTTTAAAAGAAAACACCTTGCGTTCTATGCAAGATAGTTTGCATTTTAAGGTTAAGGAAGTGCAAGGGGTTCTGGAAAACACCTATACGAGCATGGGCATTGTCAAAGAAATGCTCCCTAAAGACACCAAAAGAGAAATCAAAATCCATTTGTTAAAAAACTTCATTTTAAACAATTCGCATGTCGCTGGGGTGGGCATGTTTTTTAAAGACAGAGAAGATTTGAGGTTGATGCTTTTAAGGGATAACGATACGATCAAATTGATGGAAAACACATCATTAAGGAATAACCCTTTAGTGCAAAAAGCGATGAAAACTAAAGAAATTTCTAAAAGCTTGCCTTATTATAGGAAAATGCCTAATGGGGCGGAAGTTTATGGGGTTGATATTCTTTTACCTTTATTGAATGAAAACGCTCAAGAGGTTGTAGGGGCTTTGATGGTTTTTATTTCCATTGACAGCTTCAGTAATGAAATCACTAAAAACAGGAGCGATCTCTTTTTAATTGGCGTTAAAGGTAAAGTGCTTTTGAGCGCGAATAAAAATTTGCAAGACAAGTCCATCACCGAAATTTATAAGAGCGTGCCTAAAGCCACCAATGAAGTGATGGCTATTTTAGAAAACGGCTCTAAAGCGACTTTAGAATACTTGGATCCCTTTAGTCATAAGGACAATTATTTAGCCGTTGAAACCTTTAAAATGCTAGGCAAAAATACAACCGGAGATAATTTGAATTGGATGATCGCTTTAATCATTGAAAAAGACAAGGTCTATGAGCAAGTGGGATCGGTGCGTTTTGTGGTGGTTGTAGCGAGCGCAATCATGGTTTTAGCCTTAATCATAGCGATCACTCTACTCATGCGAGCGATCGTGAGCAATCGTTTGGAAGCTGTTTCTAGCACCTTGTCTCATTTCTTTAAATTATTGAACAATCAAGCCCATTCCAGCGATATTAAATTGATTGAAGCGAAATCCAATGACGAATTAGGGCGCATGCAAACAGCAATCAATAAAAATATCCTGCAAACCCAAAAGACCATGCAAGAAGACAAGCAAGCCGTCCAAGACACCATTAAGGTGGTTTCAGACGTGAAAGCAGGGAATTTTGCAGTGCGCATTAACGCTGAACCCGCAAGCCCTGATTTGAAGGAATTGAGGGACGCGCTAAATGGGATCATGGATTATTTGCAAGAAAGCGTGGGGACTCACATGCCAAGCATTTTCAAAATCTTTGAAAGCTATTCTGGTTTGGACTTTAGAGGGCGGATCCAAAACGCTTCAGGTAGGGTGGAACTGGTTACTAACGCTTTAGGGCAAGAAATCCAAAAAATGCTAGAAACTTCGTCTAATTTTGCCAAAGATCTAGCGAACGATAGCGTGAATTTGAAAGAATGCGTGCAGAATTTAGAAAAGGCTTCAAACTCCCAACACAAAAGCTTGATGGAAACTTCTAAAACGATAGAAAATATCACCACTTCCATTCAAGGCGTGAGCTCTCAAAGTGAAGCCATGATTGAACAAGGGCAAGACATTAAAAGCATTGTAGAAATCATTAGAGACATCGCTGATCAAACGAATCTATTAGCCCTAAACGCTGCTATTGAAGCCGCACGGGCTGGTGAGCATGGCAGAGGCTTTGCGGTGGTGGCTGATGAAGTGAGGAAGCTCGCTGAAAGGACGCAAAAATCGCTCAGCGAGATTGAAGCCAATATTAATATTTTAGTTCAAAGCATTTCAGACACGAGCGAGAGCATTAAAAACCAGGTTAAAGAAGTAGAAGAGATCAACGCCTCTATTGAAGCCTTAAGATCGGTTACTGAGGGCAATCTAAAAATCGCTAGCGATTCGTTAGAAATCAGTCAAGAAATTGACAAAGTCTCTAACGATATTTTAGAAGATGTGAACAAAAAGCAGTTTTAATGCTCATTCATATTTGCTGCTCAGTGGATAACCTCTATTTTTTAAAAAAGGCTAAAGAGGCTTTTGTGGGTGAAAAAATGATAGGGTTTTTTTATAACCCCAATATCCACCCTTATAGCGAATACTTGTTGCGTTTAGAAGACGTGAAACGCACTTGTGAGATGCTAGAAATTGAATTGCTTGAGGGCGATTATGAATTAGAAAAATTTTTAGATAAAGCTAAGGGTAAGGAATTGTTAGGGGAAAAAAGCGAACGCTGTTTTGAGTGCTTTGATTTACGCTTAGAAGCGAGCGCGTTGAAAGCCTTTGAATTAGGGGAAGAAAAATTCACCACCACCTTACTCACAAGCCCTAAAAAAGACCCTAACCAGCTCATCGCTAAGGGGCAACACATTGCGCAAAGGCACAATTTGGAATTTGTTGTGTTTAGAAACGATAATTTTGAACATTTTAAGAGCGAGTTGGATTTAAATTTGCAAGCTTTAGCGAGAGAAAACGAGCTTTACAGGCAAAATTATTGCGGTTGCCAATTCGCTTTAAAAATCCAAAAAGAATCCCAAAACAGAAGCCCCTTTGAACTTTATTCGCCTTTAAAACGCCAGATTTTACCCGCAAGCGTTGAAGAAAGAACGCAAGTTTTTAGAACACTAGACGCAGCTAAAAAGGACGCTAATAAGCCTTTTTTAGCCCAAAAAACGATCGCAACTTACCGCTTATTAAATGGAGGCGTGTGGCTTTCTAAAAATTCAAACCCCTTGAATTGCTGCATTCTGGCACGCTCTAAAAGTAAGGCTAAAGTGAGAATCAACGATTTAAGGTGGGTTTTTTCTCAGCGTTTGAGCGCGTTAGTGGGTTATAGCCAAAGAGATGAAACCTTGTTTTTAACTTTAGAAGGCCTTAATACTCTTATGGCAAAAAACTACGATAATTTAAAAGATCTCAACCTTAACCCCTTAAGTTATGAAGAAGAGTTGTCTTTAAGGGCGTTAGTGAGCGGGAGCGAGAGTATTAACCCTATTATCGTGCTAGAAGAACGCACAGAAAAAACCCTTTTTGTAGAAATTAAAAGCGTGTTTCAAGAAGAAAAGGTGTTTTATTTGCTGTAAGCACGGGGGTTTATTTGTTCCATTTTATGGCTTTTTAGTCTGTTTTTAAACTATAGTATAGGCAAACAATAACTTGTAGGTTTTTCCTTTGTCGCAATCATTTGGAGCATGTTAGGTTTTGGGATAAGTGGATGGTTATCCTAAAAAGGTGATAACCAACCATGAGATTATTATTAGTAATCATAGTTTTAATGGTTCTCACAACGCCATTATACTAAAGTTTTGGTGCAAGCTAGAGTTAAAATCTATGGTTGCTAGCGTTTTTTATACCTCACTTATTCCCAAAATAAATTTAAGATAAAACCTAAAAACCCCATTTTTTAAAAATTAAAGAATGTTAAAGTTGGCTTAGTGATCCATACTTGGTGAGAACAAAAATTAAAGCAATATATCATATTGTAAAATATAGTATTGTGTATAATTAGGGGTCATGATTAGTCAAAACATGCAAGTAATTTAAAGTTAATTTAAGATAATTAGGCACAATACACTAAAAAATTAAGGTTGTATTTGAAAACTCTGTTTGTTGTTTATCTTTTTTTATCGTTGAACCCACTCTTTTTAGAAGCTAATGAAATCACTTGGTCTAAATTCTTAGAAAACTTTAAAAACAAGAATGAAGACGACAAACCTGAACCCCTAACCATTGATAAAAATAGCGAAAAACAGCCAGTCTTAGACAAAAACCAGCAAATCTTAAAAAGGGCTTTAGAAAAAAGCCTTAAATTCTTTTTCATTTTTGGATACAACTATTCGCAAGCCACTTTTTCAACTTCTAATCAAAGCTTGACTTTTGTAGCCAATAGCATAGGGTTTAACACCGCTACCGGTTTAGAGCATTTTTTAAGAAACCACCCTAAAGTCGGTTTTAGAATCTTTAGCGTCTATAACTATTTCCATTCTGTTTCGCTCTCTCAGCCTCAAACCTTAATGGTGCAAAATTATGGGGGCGCGTTAGATTTTTCTTGGATTTTTGTAGATAAAAATATTTATCGTTTTAGGAGTTATTTGGGTATCGCTTTAGAACAAGGGGTGTTGTTAGTGGATACGATTAAACCAGGCGCTATCACAACGATTATCCCAAGAACCAAAAAAACCTTTTTCCAAGCCCCCTTTCGTTTTGGTTTTATCGTGGATTTTATCGGCTATTTGTCCTTGCAGTTAGGGATTGAAATGCCCTTAGTGAGGAATGTTTTTTACACCTACAACAACCATCAAGAAAGATTCAAGCCACGATTTAACGCTAATCTTTCTTTAATCGTTTCGTTTTAATCCCCTTTTCCCCTTTTCAATAAGCCCATGATTTTCCTAGGGTATTTTAAAAGCATGGAAAAAACATTCGCTTGAATGCCGTTTTCTTTACATGCTCTTATGTTTTCTTTATTCCTTAATAAAAGGCTTTTAAACCCATTTGCGCTAACCCCACCGGTGCGCATGATAACTAGCACTTCTTTCAAATAAGAAAAGCTTATTTTTTGCACCACAAACAAGCGGATGATCATCTCAAAATCCGCTGAAATCTTATAATCGGTTTTGTATAGCCCATAGCGTTCATAAATGGCTTTTTTGACAAAAAGCGTAGGGTGGGCTGGCACCACGCCATAAAGCAAGGTTTTAGGGTTAAACTCCCCGCTTTCATAATAACGGACCACTTTTTCTAAACGATCCGGTTTGACAAAAACCAGATCCGCATACACGCTATCGCAATTTTTGTTTTCAAACTCATGCACCACTTTTTCTACCACAAATTCATCTTTGTAAAAATCATCGCTGTTCAATAAAGCGATAATATCCCCACTAGAACGCTTTATGCCCTTATTCATGGCATCATAAATGCCCTTGTCTTTTTCGCTCACCACGCAAGCGATTTGATCCCTGTATTTTTGAATGATTTCTAAAGTGCTATCCGTGCTAGCCCCATCTATAATGATGTATTCAATGTTTTTATAAGTTTGATGAAGCACGGAAAGAATGGTGTCTTCAATGGTTTTTTCGCTATTAAAACACGCCGTAATCACAGAAACTTTTAGCAATTAAACCCTTTTTTGATAAGTTTCTCTCTAATTTTTAGAATAAGAATGCACAGAATCTTGATAGCTATTTTACATAATCCTTGACATTAAAATAAGGTGGAATTGTGATTTGCCAAAACATCACCGCAACAAGAATTTATCCCTATTATACTGCAAAGCTAGTGGGTCTGGACGCAAATCTAATTGTTCTGGCAAGAATATGGATTTACGATTGGGTCTGGACGCAAATCTAATTGTTCTGGCAAGAATATGGATTTACGATTAAGGTTGGCTAAAATGCCCTGTCTATCCACTATGCGATTTGATGATGAAGTGATTATAACCACTTCACCATCATTTTCATATCCAAAACTAAATAACCCATTATCAAACATTTTGTGCATCTCATAACTTAAAGCTATGCCATTATTCACAGCAAAAGATCCACCGTCTCTATATGGGATAATATGCGCTGCTTCTAGCAAACATCTACTATCAATAAATAATGATTTGCCGGTTATGGCACATTTATAATCATAAGCCTCTAAAACATGTTCTCTAAATAGTTGTTGTTTTCCTACTGGTCTAAAACTATTTTTAGTATAATAAGAATATGAAATATTGTTCATGCTAGCATTTAATATATCTACAAAATTAAAATCAACGATCACATTATGAGAATCATCCAACACCAAAGCTGTTATAAGAAAGTTGTAAATATATGAAACGGGTCTATTTAATTCTATTTGCGTTTCCAAATTAAGATCTTTAAAAGCATCTTGATTGTATTGCATAAGTAAAACATCTTCTTTTGTATGGGCTAAGATATTTTGCAAAAACTCTTTTTTTAAAATTTTTATATTGTAATTTCTCATATAATTTAAAAGCACCAAATATGGGCGAATGGAATCTGCAGTATCATAGTAGGATAAAATAAGTTGTAAAATTGACTTCTTATATTGCTTCCAATTAACAATAGATAAAAATAAGTCTTTAGGCGACAAAGAATCAATATTTTTTCTATCACTTTTTGATATATTTTCATCATAAACATTAATAGAAGAACGATCAAAAGCATTTATTATTTGCTTCGCTTCTTTGGTTAGAACAAAATCATAATCACTTGGTTTATTATAATCTATAAGTCCTATTTTTCTCATATCGGGATATTTTAACTTATAGTTGGTAGAAAGGCTTGTGTTTAAATATCTTTTAGCACCAAGATGAATAAGTGTGGGCAATTCTATTCCTATAAGATTGGAAAGATTGTGCTTAAAATGTTTGAAAGAGTCAAAAAATAAACCCGTACTATTCCTTTTATATCGCATATTAACATATTCCATCATTACCCCTTTTGCAAAACAATTATGCTCTCTCGTAAATAAAATTTAGATTTAGAATCAATGATCTTCATCTGCTGACTAGATGTTTTAAGCTTCCTAGCAACAATAATTTCTTTGCATTTAAAGCCTAATTTTTGTGTCTCTTGTGCCAAGATTTCATCAGTTTGTATCGGTACTCCTTTATAGCAAGAATTTCCAACTACAATAAAGCAAAATCCTCCATCATTAAGAACTTCAAAACAATTTTTTAAAACTTTTTGCATATCAAAAAAATAATTATTCAACATTGTCAAAGTGCTTGATTCTATACCTTTATTTTTAAGAATTTCTAATGTGTGATTGAGTGATATATTCTCTATTTTATCTTGTTGTTTTAAAGCTTGCATACTAAAACCGCTTCATGAAAAACTATCGTCCGCTTTTTTAAAAAACGCTAAAAAACATTAGCGTCAGTGTGGAGAAAATCCAAACGCTCAACCCCCCTTTTTTTTGCGTTTATTTTTGAGAAGCTAAAAAATCTTGGATATTTTCTTTGGTTCTTTCTACCAAGGTTTTCAAGCTGTCGCTATACGCCCATGCGATATGGGGGGTTAAAAGCAATTTATTTTGGATCTTTGGGTTCAAAAACGCATGATCTTTTTCAAAAGGCTCTTTCACAAACACATCGCTCGCGTAATACAAATCTTTAGTTTCTAAAGTTAAAGCCAAATCCTTTTCATTCACAATGCCCCCACGCCCCGCATTGATTAAAATCGCCCCATCTTTTAAGCTTTGCAATTCTTTTAGAGCGATTAAATCGCGCGTGCTTTCATTCAAGGGAGTATGAATGCTGATAATATCACTTGTTTTAAGCAATTCTTTTAAACTCAAGCGCTCATATTCTTCTTTTTTATCTTTAGGGGAATAATACACCACCTTTGCCCCGAAAGCCTGAGCGAGCTTAGCGACTCTCTTACCGATGGCACCTAAACCAATAACCCCCCATTGACCCCCCTTAATAAGCCCCATTTTAATATCGCTAATGTGCGTAAAAATATCGCTTTGACTATATTCCCCGCTTTTGCAATAACGATCGTAATCATTGATCCTCCCTAACAAAGACAACGCGCATGCTAAAGTGTGCTGGGCTACGGATTCCGTAGAATAAGCGCTCACGTTTTTGACTTCTATGCCTAAAGCTTTCGCGCTTTTCACATCCACATTATCCGTGCCTGTAGCGGTGATGCAAATGAGTTTGAGCTTGGGTAATTGGCTTAAAACCTCTTGAGTGATAACGACTTTATTCAACACCATGATTTCAGCTTCAATTGATCGTTCAACGATTTGACTGGGCGAAGTAACCTCATAAAAATCAAAATCCGCCACTTCTTTTAAAACTTCTAGCGCTTTTAACCCCACGCTTTTAGCGTCTAAGACCACGCCTTTTTTGAATATTTTCATGCCTTTACTCCTAGATTTAATTTTAAAGTTATATAATTAAACCACAAAATCCCTTTTTTAAAGAAACTGAACATGCCAAAACCCAAGAAAAACACCCTCCCTTGTAGCCTTTCTGTCAAAATGTCTTATTTCATGCGCTTTCTCATTAAATGGCGCACCCGCTCTTTAAGCCATAAAATGATGACGCTGGTTCAAATTTTAAGCATTTTAGCTTTAGCGAGCAAGGCTAGTGAAGATTTAGAAGAGCAACTCAAAAAAATCAAGGACTACATTTATAGAACCCTAAACGCTAAGATCGCATCTGATGTGTATAGCCGAGTGCTTATTTTGGTGAATGAATATTGCGCTAATGAAGAATTGTTTGATAAAGAGAGCGTTAAAATTTCGGATTTACTCATTCAAGACATCCAGCTTTACGCTTTAGTAGATGAAATGCTTAAAGAAGATAAATACCAGGTCCAATACACCATTTTAAAGGGCATCATCAAGCGCAAATACGATGAAGCCTACTCGCTCAATAGCGAAGACAGGGTTCTTTTAGAATACCAAGAACGCTTGCTAGAACCCTCACATGCGTCTTTTTCAAATAAAAAATTCAAATGACTTGAAAGCGTTACTCACCCCACTTTTTAGGCTTTTATTGAAAAAGGGCTTTAAAATGAGCTAAAATGAGCGTTTCATTTGACAATATAAAGGGATTGAATGGCTTTTAAGGTGGTGCAAATTTGCGGGGGGCTTGGGAATCAAATGTTCCAATACGCTTTCGCTAAAAGTTTGCAAAAACACTCTAACACGCCTGTGCTGTTAGATATTACTTCTTTTGATTGGAGTAATAGGAAGATGCAATTAGAGCTTTTCCCTATTGATTTGCCCTATGCGAGCGCTAAAGAAATCGCTATAGCTAAAATGCAACACCTCCCCAAGCTAGTAAGAGACGCACTCAAATGCATGGGGTTTGATAGGGTGAGCAAAGAAATCGTTTTTGAATACGAGCCTGAATTATTAAAGCCAAGCCGCTTGACTTATTTTTATGGTTACTTCCAAGATCCACGATATTTTGATGCTATATCCCCTTTAATCAAGCAAACCTTCACCCTACCCCCCCCCGAAAATGGAAATAATAAAAAAAAAGAGGAAGAATACCACCGCAAGCTCTCTTTGATTTTAGCCGCTAAAAACAGCGTGTTTGTGCATATAAGAAGAGGGGATTATGTGGGGATTGGCTGTCAGCTTGGTATTGACTATCAAAAAAAGGCTGTTGAGTATATGGCAAAGCGCGTGCCAAACATGGAGCTTTTTGTGTTTTGCGAAGACTTAAAATTCACACAAAATCTTGATCTTGGCTACCCTTTTATGGACATGACCACTAGGGATAAAGAAGAAGAGGCGTATTGGGACATGCTGCTCATGCAATCCTGTCAGCATGGCATTATCGCTAACAGCACTTATAGCTGGTGGGCGGCCTATTTGATAAACAATCCAGAAAAAATCATTATTGGCCCCAAACACTGGCTTTTTGGGCATGAAAATATCCTTTGTAAGGAATGGGTGAAAATAGAATCCCATTTTGAGATAAAATCCCAAAAGTATAACGCTTAAAGTGGCTTAAAAAAAGGGCTTATTGGAAATTCAAATCTTTGATTTTAGATCGGATTTCTTTGTAGCGAGCGTCTAATTCTAATTTTCTGTTCATGGATATTTTGATAAACTCGCTTTCTTTTTCTATACCGATAAATTCCCTCTTCAAAAGATTAGCCGCAATGCCTGTGGTGGAGCTCCCGCTAAAAGGATCGCCAATGAGGGAATTTTCATCGCTCGCCATTAAAAGCAATCGCACCAACAGCGCGAGAGGTTTTTGAGTGGGGTGCTTGCCATTTGCTTTTTCCCAAGGAGCGATCGCTGGGAAATTCCACACATCACGCATTTGTTTATCGTTATTGATCTTTTTTAAAACCTCATAGTTAAAAACATGCTTATGCTTGCGGCTTTTCCTCGCCCAAATGATTTGCTCAGCCGAATGCGTCAAATAACGGCAGCTGAAATTGGGCGGGGGGTTGGTTTTTTGCCAAGTGATGAGGTTTAAAATCTTAAAATCCAATTTTTGTAAAATGCGCCCTAAAGAAAAGATGTTGTGGTAAGTCCCGCTGATTAAAAGGCTTCCTGTGTTTTTTAAAGCCTTTTTGGCGTTGTTGATCCACTGGTAATTAAACTCATCAATATCGTTAATCCCATTTTCTTTATCCCAATCGCCTTTATTGACGCTCACAATCTTGCCGCTCTGTATGCTTAAGCCGTCGTTAGAAAGGAAATAAGGCGGATCAGCAAAAATCAAATCAAAAGCATTTTCAAATTGGGGCAAAACCTCATTGCAATCCCCTTGATAAAGAGTGAAAAGCTCGTCTGCGCTTTTAAAAATGGGGTAAGAAAGATAAGGCACTCCCATTTTTTCCTGCTTTAATGCCCTTGTCTTTAATGTATTTTTGCATTGCTTCATCATCAAGCACTTCATCAAAAAACTCCCCCATATCCACTGCCGTATCAAGTCCTTTCTCAATTTGCTTGTTAATGTTTGCTATAAAAGGCTTAAAATCCTCCGGACTTTGTTCTATAAGCATGTTAAGTGTGGGTATATCAATCTCCCTTTCTTTAGCTGGCAACAAGATTTTGGAGTTTGAAATCTCAGATTCCAGCTTGATAACCCCTATACCAAAGCTTTGGTTGAGCCGCCTTAATTCGCCCAAAACTTCATATTCATCTTTAATCTTAAAAACCACCAAATACCCCTCATTAGCCCAAGTAGAATTGCTCACCGCTTGGAAATAGCTTTCTTTTAAATTGGAAAAACTAAGCTCTTTTTTAAGCTCAAAGGAAAAAAGCTTGTGTTTTTCTTGACCGGTATGGTGTAAAAATTTCAAAGTTTCTTCTTTATATTTATTGTAGGGAAAATACACGCCCACGATGTCAGGATAATTCCACTTGCATTCGCCCACTTCGCCTTTTTTACATTCTTCATGGCGGATGGTTTTGCATAGGAGCTTGAAATTTGGATCTTCGCTGAGGAATTTCACAAGCAGTGGGTGTAAAACCCTTTCATGAAAAGAGTTTTTTTGTTTTTTTGGCTGTGCCTGAACACTCGCTCTGTTCATCATCTTCTTCTTTGGCATCTAGGGTTTTTTGTGGAGGAAATTCTCTTTCACGAGATTTGAGCCAATAGAAAAAGGTTTTTCCTTCTTTGCGTGCAACATAGAATTGCTTGTCTTCCTCTTTAATGTTGTGCTCACCAAGCTGACTTCCAAGACTATGAGAAAGTATTTTTCCGTCGTTGCATTCTTTATCCAATCCCATTTCACAAGCTTTTTCAAAAATTTCTTTAACGCTCAAAGGCTTCCCTGCTTGTTCTAAAACTTTTTTACCTAATTCTATGTAAGTCATGTTCTTTCTTTTTTGTGATTGTAGTGGAAACGATTATACTCAAAATGTTTGAAAATACCGCAACCCTTATAGGGTTTAGGCTGGGTGTCTCTCTTCACCCAACCTAAAATTTGTATTTGTAAAATCTGTAAAAGGAGTGTCGTAAAAGGAATGCTTAGAAACTATGGTGTCTCGTTAATACATTCTAAACAAAAAGTTTTTAAAGGCAAAAAGGCTGGCGGACAGGGAGGGATTCGAACCCTCGGTAACCTTGACGGCTACGCATCCTTAGCAGGGATGTGGTTTCAGCCAACTCACCCACCTGTCCTCATTCACAAAGTAGAATTATAGTAAAAATAAGTTAAAATAAACCTTAAACTTTAATGGTTTCTAAACAAAACTAAGGGCTTTTATATTACAATCTCAAATTATGGATTAATAAAATTTAAAGGATAACACCATGCAATACGCGCTATTATTTCCAGGGCAAGGCTCGCAATGTATAGGAATGGGGAAATCATTCTATGAGAGCCACACCCTAGCCAAAGAATTGTTTGAAAGGGCTTCTAACGCGCTTAAAGTGGATATGAAAAAAACGCTTTTTGAAGAAAACGAGCTTTTAAAAGAAAGCGCTTACACCCAGCCTGCCATTTATTTAGTGAGCTATATCGCTTACCAATTACTCAACAAGCAAGCAAATGGGGGGTTAAAACCCGTTTTTGCTTTAGGGCATTCGCTCGGTGAAGTGAGCGCGGTGTCTTTGAGTGGGGCGTTAGATTTTGAAAAAGCCCTTAAACTCACGCACCAAAGAGGTAAAATGATGCAAGAAGCGTGCCTGAATAAAGACGCTTCCATGATGGTCGTTTTGGGCGTTTCTGAAGAAAGCCTTTTAAGCTTGTGTCAAAGAACCAAAAACGTGTGGTGCGCGAATTTTAATGGTGGCATGCAAGTGGTTTTAGCCGGGGTTAAAGACGATTTGAAAGCCCTAGAGCCGACTTTAAAGGAAATGGGGGCTAAAAGAGTGGTTTTTTTAGAAATGAGCGTGGCGAGCCATTGCCCTTTTTTAGAGCCTATGATTTTTAAATTCCAGGAATTGCTAGAAAAAAACCTGAAAGATAAATTCCATTTTGAAATCATTTCCAATGCGACTAATGAAGCGTATCACAACAAAGCAAAAGCCGTTGAATTATTGAGCTTGCAACTCACTCAGCCGGTGCGTTATCAAGACTGCGTGAAATCTAACAACGACCGAGTGGATGTTTTTTTTGAATTAGGCTGTGGGAGTGTGTTAAAGGGGCTTAACAAGCGCTTAAGCAACAAGCCCACTATAAGCGTGGGGGATAATAAAGGGCTTGATGAAGCCATTGAATTTTTAGAAGAATACGTGTGATGGGGAGAAAATGGTGCAAAAAATTGGCATTTTAGGGGCGATGAGAGAAGAAATAACCCCCATTTTAGAATTGTTTGGCACGGGTTTTGAAGAGATTTCTTTGGGGGGGAATGTTTTCCATAAAGGCGTTTATAATGATAAAGAAATCGTTGTCGCTTATAGCAAGATTGGCAAGGTGCATTCCACTTTAACCACAACGAGCATGATTTTAGCGTTTGGCGTTCAAAAGGTGCTTTTTAGCGGAGTGGCTGGGAGTTTGGTTAAAGATTTAAAAATCAATGATTTGTTAGTGGCCAATCAATTAGTCCAGCATGACGTGGATTTGAGTGCGTTTGATCACCCTTTAGGGTTCATCCCCGAAAGCGCGATTTTTATTGAGACGAGCGAAAGCTTAAACGCTTTGGCTAAAAAAGTCGCTAGTGAGCAACATATTGCGCTCAAAGAAGGCGTCATCGCATCAGGCGATCAGTTTGTGCATAGCAAAGAAAGGAAAGAGTTTTTAGTTAGCGAGTTTAAGGCGAGCGCGGTGGAAATGGAGGGGGCGAGCGTGGCGTTTGTGTGCCAAAAATTTGGCGTGCCATGCTGTGTGTTAAGGAGCATTAGCGATAACGCTGATAAGGAAGCTAACATGAGCTTTGATGCGTTTTTAGAAAAAAGCGCTCAAACTTCAGCAAAATTCTTAAAAAGCATGGTGGATAAGCTTTAGGGTTTGTTTTTACCAAACGCAAACAATTAAAACCCTATTTTTTAAAAAAATGGGGGTTTTGAATTTTATTTTAAACTCATTTTTTAAAGGTTATCGCTTGATTAGCGTTACACTTTTATATGATTTTGCGATCAATATTCAGTAAAATAAAACCAAATTCCAATAATATAATTAGAATTTAAGCTATTTTTTAGTAAAATGACGGAGGATTAGGTGTATCTTATCTTATAGACCTAGCTTTTGATTGAAAGCATGGGTTCTTTATTTTATGGAGTGTCCAATGAAAAAAAAAGCTAACGAAGAAAAAGCCCCCAAAAGAGCTAAACAGGAAGCCAAAATAGAAGCCACACAAGAAACCAAAGCTAAAGAGAATAATAAAGAAAGCAAACTTAAAGAAGCCAAAACCAAAGAAAGCAAAGTCAAAGAAACTAAAGAGAAAGAACCTATTCTTATTAAAAAGCTTAGTTTTAATGAAGCGTTAGAAGAATTGTTCGCTAATTCCTTAAGCGATTGCGTTTCTTATGAGTCTATCATTCAAATCAGTGCGAAAGTCCCCACTCTAGCCCAAATCAAAAAAATCAAAGAATTGTGCCAAAAATACCAAAAGAAATTGGTTAGTTCTTCAGAATACGCTAAAAAACTCAATGCGATTGACAAGATTAAAAACACCAAAGAAAAGCAAAAAGTTTTAGACGAAGAATTAGAAGATGGCTATGACTTTTTGAAAGAAAAGGATTTTTTAGAGTGGAGCAGAAGCGATAGCCCGGTACGCATGTATTTGCGCGAGATGGGAGACATAAAACTCTTAAGCAAAGATGAAGAGATTGAATTGAGCAAGCAAATCCGCTTGGGCGAAGACATTATTTTAGACGCGATTTGCTCGGTGCCGTATTTGATTGATTTTATCTATGCGTATAAAGACGCTTTAATCAATCGTGAGCGAAGGGTTAAGGAGCTTTTCAGGAGCTTTGATGATGACGATGAAAATAGCGTGAGCGATTCTAAAAAAGATGACGACAACGAAGAAGATGAAGAAAACGAAGAAAAGAAAAAAGTCGTTTCTGAAAAAGACAAGAAGCGTGTAGAAAAGGTTCAAGAAAGCTTTAAAGCCCTAGATAAGGCTAAAAAAGAATGGCTTAAAGCCCTTGAAGTCCCTGTAGATGAAAAAGAAGACGAGTTAGTGCGTTTATTGACCCTAGCTTACAAACGCCAAACGCTCAAAGACAGACTCTATGATTTAGAGCCTACTAGCAAACTGATTAATGAATTAGTCAAAACGATGGAAACCACTTTAAAAAGCGGCGATGGGTTTGAAAAAGAGTTGAAACGCTTGGAATACAAACTGCCCTTATTCAATGACACTCTCATCGCTAACCATAAAAAAATCCTTGCTAATATCACTAACATGACTAAAGAAGACATCATCGCTCAAGTGCCAGAAGCGACTATGGTGAGCGTGTATATGGATCTCAAAAAACTCTTTTTGACTAAAGAAGCGAGCGAAGAGGGCTTTGATTTAGATCCCAATAAGCTAAAAGAAATTTTAGAGCAAATCAAAAGAGGGAAATTGATTTCCGATCGCGCTAAAAACAAAATGGCTAAATCCAATTTAAGATTGGTAGTGAGCATCGCTAAACGATTCACGAGCAGAGGCTTACCATTCTTGGATTTGATTCAAGAGGGTAATATTGGCTTGATGAAAGCGGTGGATAAGTTTGAGCATGAAAAGGGCTTCAAGTTTTCTACCTATGCGACCTGGTGGATCAAACAAGCTATCAGCAGAGCCATAGCCGATCAAGCCCGCACTATCCGTATCCCCATTCACATGATTGACACGATTAATCGCATCAATAAAGTCATGCGCAAACACATTCAAGAAAACGGCAAAGAGCCTGATTTGGAAGTGGTGGCTGAAGAAGTGGGGCTTTCGTTAGATAAAGTGAAGAATGTGATTAAGGTTACTAAAGAGCCTATCAGTTTAGAAACCCCAGTCGGCAATGATGATGATGGCAAATTTGGGGATTTCGTGGAAGATAAGAATATCGTTAGTTCTATTGATCACATCATGCGCGAAGATTTAAAAGTGCAAATTGAAAGCGTTTTGGATCAGTTGAATGAGCGAGAAAAAGCGGTGATCCGCATGCGTTTTGGGCTTTTAGACGATGAAAGCGATCGAACTTTAGAAGAAATTGGCAAGGAATTGAATGTTACTAGAGAAAGGGTGCGCCAAATTGAAAGCTCTGCGATTAAAAAATTGAGAAGCCCGCAATACGGGCGTATTTTAAGAAATTATTTGCGCATTTGATGTTAAGGTTCCTCTAAAGCATGCGTTACTTTCTTGTAGTTTTCTTGTTTTTGTTTGTGGGTTGCATGAAAAAGGATTTCACACTCAAAGATTTATCCTTGCCTCAAGAGGCTTCAAGCTATCTTACAAGCTCTCAAAATGGTAGCAATAATGGCAATAGTGCCAATCGTATTGACCCCCAAGCGTTAAGAGAAAATCTGAAAGAGAGCTATCTTAAGGCGTGGTATTCCCCATGGCTAGATGCGAAAGTCAAAAGCAATAAAAAAGAAGTGTTTTGGATCCTTAAGGAGATGAATAAATCCACCGGTTATGGCGAAGATCTAAAACCCAACGCAAAAGCTTTCAATGATGAGCTTATTAAAAGCATGGATATTGAGCATTACCCGAGCGCTAAGATTAAAGCTGTTGTGGTGCGAGATAGCGATGTTAGGGCCGTGCCTACTAACAAACCTTATTACCTCTCCCAAAAAGGCTATCCTTTTGACAGGTATCAAAATTCCTTGATTTTTCAAGGCACGCCGGTTTTAGTCACGCATTTCAACACGGATAAAACTTACGCTCACATTCAAAGCAGTTTTGTTTATGGCTGGATTAAAGTTAGCGATTTAGCCTATATGCACGATAAAGATATAGAGCTTTTAACCAAACTCAAAGATTATGTCATGCCTATAAAAGATAAAATCCCCCTTTATACGGACTATGGGGATTTTTACACCCAAGCGAGAGTGGGCGAATTGTTCGCTCTCATCCCCCAAAGTCAAAAAACACCTCAAAAACCCCAAAAAAAGGAATTGAAAGCCTATGGTTTTTTGAGAGACGCTAAGGGTTATGCAGCTTTACAAAGCGTGATCTTAGATGAAAAGGATTTTTTTGTTTTCCCTAAGGCTTTTAACAGCGAGAACATGGCGTATTTTATAGACACCATGCTAGGGCAAAAATACGGCTGGGGTGGGCTATTAGGCAACAGGGATTGCTCGGCTTTCACCAGAGATAGTTTTGCTAATTTTGGTATTTTGCTCCCCAGAAATTCCTACGCGCAAAGCCGTTATGCGAACAATTATGTGGATTTAAGCTCCATGAAAGCTAAAGAAAAAGAAGACTACATCCTTAAAAACGCCACGCCTTTTGGAACGCTCATCTATTTAAAAGGGCATATCATGCTCTATTTAGGCGCATACAACCATCAAGCGATAGTCGCTCACAGCATTTGGTCGGTGCAAACCCAAAAGCATTTTAAAACCTTGAGCCATAAAATAGGGGGCGTGGTGATCACTTCATTATGGCTAGCGGAAGAACATAATGGGGCGTTTTCTAAAAAGAAATTATTGATTGATAGGGTGCTTGGAATGAGCGATTTGAAAGATTTTGTCAATAAAACTTCAAGCCCTTTGAACGCGAATTGATTTTCTTATACTATGATTGCAATTTATCAATTTAAAACATTTGGAGAAAGACAATGAGTATGGAATTTGATGCCGTTATTATTGGAGGTGGGGTTTCAGGGTGCGCGACCTTTTACACTTTGAGCGAATACAGCTCCTTAAAGCGCGTGGCTATCGTGGAAAAATGCTCTAAATTAGCTCAAATCAGCTCCAGTGCTAAGGCTAATTCGCAAACCATTCATGATGGCTCTATTGAAACGAACTACACTCCCGAAAAAGCTAAAAAAGTGCGTTTGAGTGCTTATAAGACTAGGCAATACGCCCTGAATAAAGGCTTGCAAAATGAAGTGATTTTTGAAACCCAAAAAATGGCTATAGGCGTGGGCGATGAAGAATGCGAGTTCATGAAAAAACGCTACGAATCCTTTAAAGAAATCTTTGTGGGGTTGGAAGAATTTGACAAACAAAAGATTAAAGAATTAGAGCCTAATGTGATTTTAGGGGCTAATGGCATAGACAGGCGTGAAAACATTGTTGGGCATGGGTATAGAAAGGATTGGAGCACCATGAATTTTGCGAAGTTGAGCGAAAACTTCGTTGAAGAAGCCCTAAAATTAAAGCCTAACAACCAGGTGTTTTTGAATTTCAAAGTGAAAAAGATTGAAAAACGCAGCGACACTTACGCCGTAATTTCAGAAGACGCTGAGGAAGTGTATGCTAAATTCGTATTAGTCAATGCTGGCTCTTACGCTTTGCCCTTGGCTCAGAGCATGGGATATGGCTTGGATTTAGGGTGCTTGCCTGTGGCGGGCAGTTTTTATTTTGTGCCAGATTTATTAAGGGGTAAGGTTTATACCGTTCAAAACCCCAAACTCCCTTTTGCGGCCGTGCATGGCGACCCTGATGCGGTCATTAAAGGAAAAACACGAATCGGACCCACCGCTTTAACGATGCCTAAATTAGAACGCAACAAATGCTGGCTTAAGGGCATTAGCTTGGACTTGTTGAAAATGGATTTGAATAAAGATGTGTTTAAAATTGCGTTTGATTTGATGAGCGATAAAGAAATCCGTAATTACGTGTTTAAAAACATGGTTTTTGAATTGCCCATTATCGGTAAAAGGAAATTTTTAAAAGACGCTCAAAAAATCATTCCTTCACTTAGCCTAGAAGATTTAGAATACGCTCATGGTTTTGGCGAAGTGCGCCCGCAAGTTTTAGACAGAACCAAGCGAAAACTGGAATTAGGCGAAAAAAAGATTTGCACCCATAAAGGCATCACTTTCAACATGACCCCCTCTCCAGGCGCGACGAGTTGCTTGCAAAACGCCCTTGTGGATTCCCAAGAAATCGCTGCGTATTTGGGCGAGAGCTTTGAATTGGAACGCTTTTATAAAGATTTATCTCCAGAAGAATTGGAAAATTAAAACGCATGCAAAAAGAACAAGAAGCCCGAGAAATCGCTAAAAAAGCTGTTCAAATCGTGTTTTTTTTAGGGATTGTGGTGGTGCTTTTGATGATGATAAACCTTTACATGCTCATCAATCAAATCAATGCGAGCGCTCACATGAGCCAACAAATCAAAAAAATAGAAGAAAGACTCAATCAAGGGCAAAAATAAAGGCTTTGGCTTATTAAGCATGAGCAACAAAATTAAAAAATGCTCAAAGGCATTTTTTAAAATAAATACAATAAAAGAGCTTGCACAAGCAAGTGATAGCCTCTTTAAAAGCGGTCTTCTTGGGTTAGGGGGTTTTTAGTTGGGGTTGTAGGGGAGAGTTATTTTTAAAAGCGGTCTTCTTGGGTTAGGGGGTTTTTAGTTGGGGTTGTAGGGGAGAGTTATTTCAAAATGCCCCCTATCCTCTTAAGGAAATGAGTTTGACTATAAAATCAAAAGCAATCAAACAATTTTTTAAAAAACCCTATTTTCAAACTTTAAACTTTCCTTAAATTCAGCAATATTTAAGCTTATTTCCTTATAATAGTCGCTTCAATTTTATCAAAGGATTCTCATGACAAAGACCGCTAAAGTCAATGACATCGTTCGTGATTGGGTCGTTTTAGACGCTAAAGACAAAGTTTTTGGCCGCTTGATCACTGAAATCGCTGTGCTTTTAAGAGGCAAACACCGCCCTTTTTACACCCCTAATGTGGATTGTGGGGATTTTGTGGTGGTTATCAACGCCAATAAGGTTAAATTTTCAGGCATGAAATTAGAGGATAAAGAGTATTTCACCCATTCAGGTTATTTTGGCAGCACCAAGAGCAAGACTCTCCAAGAAATGCTAGAAAAAACCCCTGAAAAGCTCTACCACTTAGCCGTTAGGGGCATGCTCCCTAAAACGAAATTAGGGAAAGCGATGATCAAAAAACTCAAAGTTTATCGTGATGATAAGCACCCTCACACCGCACAAACTAGCAAAAAGGACGCTAAATGAGAAAAATCTATGCTACCGGTAAAAGAAAAACCGCTATCGCTAAAGTGTGGCTCACTCCGGGCAAAGGCGAATTGAGTATCAATGAGCAGAGCTTGAATCAATGGTTAGGCGGGCATGAAGCCATTAAAATGAAAGTCATGCAACCCCTACTTTTAACCAAACAAGAGCAATCTGTGGATATTAAAGCGGTGGTTTTTGGTGGGGGCTACTCAGCACAAGCGGAAGCCTTAAGGCATGGCATTTCTAAAGCTTTGAACGCTTATGATATTGCTTTTAGAGCCATTTTGAAACCTAAGGGCTTACTCACTAGGGATTCAAGGGTGGTTGAACGCAAAAAATATGGTAAAAGAAAGGCCAGAAGAAGCCCGCAATTCTCCAAAAGGTAATTTTTATTTCTTCAGCTCTTCTTTGGGGGGAACTTTGGAGAGCTGTGGCTCTCTTTCATTTTCTGCTTTTCTCTTCTCTCTTTTTTTATTAAAGTTTCAAAATAATGTATAATAATCATCCGCTATTAAATTAATTTTAAAAGGCAAGGGCGATGGGATCTACAAAAATTGGTTTTAAAATTGTCATGATGGTGTGTGCGGTCGTTATTATTATTAGTGCTATTATGGGCGTTATCATCAACTACAAGGTTGAAAGCGTGTTGCAACACCAGGCCACGGAATTACTGCAAAAAGAAGCACGACTGACTAGTTTTAAAATTCAAAGCATCATGAAGCGCATTTTTATTGGCGCTAATACCCTTGAAAAATTCTTAAGCGATGAAAATGGCGCTATCAACGACACCCTAAAAAGGCGCATGCTCTCTGAGTTTTTGTTAGCAAACCCTCATGTGTTATTGGTTAGCGCGATTTATACGAATAATGAACGAGCTATCACTACCATGAACATCAATTCAAAAATCGCCTACCCTAATACCACGCTCAATGAAAACATGATCAATCAAATCCATTCGCTCAAAAATATAACCCGTTCAGATCCCTATTATAAAGAGGTTAATGGCGATAAAATCTATGGCATGGATATTACCCTCCCCCTAATGGGCAAGAATCAAAATGTGATAGGTGTGCTGAATTTCTTTTTAAACATTGACGCTTTTTATACAGATGTGGTAGGCAAGAAAAAGAGCAACACCTTTTTAATGGGTAAAGACGGCAGGCTTTTAATCAACCCTAATCGTGAGATCCAAGATAAGATCTTAAGCGCTATCAATCCGGATAAACGAGTCGCTAAAGCTGTGGCGTATTACAATCAAAACGAAGCGGGTACTTTGAGCTACCATTCATTGAGCGGGGATACAGAGACCTTTTTAGCCATACAGCCCTTTGATTTTTTTGAAGGAAAAGAAAATAACGGCAACCATTGGCGTTGGGCGATTGGGAAATATGTCAATAAATCTTTAGTCTTTAAAGAAGCGACAAACACCAAATTCATTATTATCACCACTTTGATTTTGGGCGTGCTGGTGTTAGCCCTTTTAGTCTTTATCATCATTTCTAGTCTCATAACCAAACGCATCAGTAGGGTCAATAACACCCTAAATGATTTTTTCAACTTGCTCAATAACCCCAAAAATAACCATGCCATACACCTAACGCCCCCAAGCGCTTATGATGAAATCGGGCAAATGCAAGCTTCTATCAATGAAAACATTCTTAAAACCCAAGAAAGCATTCAAGCCGATAATAAAGCCATTCAAAACAGCATTGAAGTGGCTAATTTTGTGGAAAGTGGGGATTTCACCCAAGAAATCGCATGCGTGCCTAAAAATAAAGATTTGCAAGCTTTAAGAAACACGATTAATAGCATTATCCAGTATTTTCGTAACCAAATTGGCGCCAATATTGAATCCCTAAATAACGCCCTAGAGCATTATAAAAACCTGGATTTCACCCACCACATCCAAAATCCTAAAGCCAACATGGAAAAAGCGCTCAACACTTTAGGGCAAGAAATTTCTAGCATGCTTAAAGCTTCTTTAGGGTTTGCTAACGCGCTCAATCATGAATCCAAAGACTTAAAAACTTGCGTGGATAATTTGACCAAAACCGCCCACAAGCAAGAAAGAAGCTTAAAAAACACCACCCAATCCTTAGAAGAAATCACTAATATCATTACAACAATTGATTCTAAAAGCCAAGAGATGATCTCTCAAGGCGAAGACATTAAAAGCGTGGTGGATATGATTAGAGATATTGCCGATCAGACGAATCTATTAGCCCTAAACGCCGCTATTGAAGCCGCACGGGCTGGTGAGCATGGCAGAGGCTTTGCGGTGGTGGCTGATGAAGTGCGAAAGCTCGCTGAAAGGACGCAAAAATCGCTCAGCGAGATTGAAGCCAATATTAATATTCTCGTTCAAAGCATCGCCGATAACGCTGAGTCTATTAAAATGCAAAATAAGGGTGTGGAAAATATCCACCGCTCCATTAACGCCTTGCAACAAGATGTGCAAGATAATTTGACTATCGCTAACCATTCCTTACAAGTCAGCACTAAAATTGATGGGATCTCCCAAGATATTTTAGAAGATGTGGGCAAGAAGAAGTTTTAATTCCAAAAATGTGGGTTTAAACTTTATTTTATCGTTTTAGATTTTATGATAAAAATCATAAGAGAATATCGTTTTAGATTTATTTTATGATAAAAATCATAAGAGAATATCGTTTTAGATTTATTTTATGATCAAAATTATAAGAGAATAAGGGGCGTTTTAAAACAATTCTCCCCCTACAATCCCTTTTAAAATCCCCCTAGCTCCAAAAAACCGCTTTTGTAAGAGATTATCGCTTGATTATCAATCAAGCCCTTTTTAGGATTATAAAAAACGCCTTTTTTAGCGTTTTTTAAATTTTGTTATCAATTCCCCATATCGCCCATGTCTCCCATGTCTCCCATATCATCGTTCATATCCCCCATATCGCCCATGTCGTCGTTGCCATTACCCATATCATCGTTCATGTCGTTCGCGTTGTTCAAATCATCGCCCATGTCGTTGCTATTACCCATGTCGTCATTAGCATTACCCGTATCATCGTTGCCGTTGTTCATGTTGCTCATATCATCAGTGTTACCGGTATCAGTATTGCCGGTGTCCGTGTTATTCATATCGCCGGTATTGTTGCCGCTAGCATCTTTATCGTCAGTGGGGGTGTCAGTGGTACTGGCATCGTTTGTGGTGCTAGCATCGGTGTGAGCATCATCGGTGTGAGTGTCGTCGGTGTTAGTGGCGCTGTTAGGGTTTATGAACGCGTTACCCCCTTGATCTTTGCTGTCATCGGCATGGGTGTTATTCATGTTGTTGGTAGGCGTTTGTTGTGCAGGTTGTTGCATAGGGTTACTCATCGCATCGTTCAAATCATCTCTGTCATCGCCATCAATTTTCAAACTCCCGTCTAAATAATTCCCCACCACATCGCTGCTATGGCTTAATTGTTGCACGCTGTCTAGGGCTTTATCCACTTGAGCTTGTTGCTCGCTTGAAAGCCCTTTTTGATCTTTTAAGTCATTGTCTAGTTGGTTCAAGTTATTGTCTAGCTTGTCCCTCACTTCCATAGCTTTATTCACAACTGAATCAATCTTACTAGGACTCGCCCCATCTTGCTTCATTTCTTTGATTTGCCCTACTAAATGGTTAAGCTCTTTGGCTTGAGAAGTGATCGCATCCACGCTTTTAGTGGGCATGGCTTTAGTGTGGAAAAGCGAATTGTCTTTGAGCATGCGGCTGTTGTCCAAATTGACTAAGGCGCTATTCAAGCGGTTGGTTTGAATGCCTTTACTGAATTTGGGATCACGATAAAAGCTCATAAGATTTGCCTGCTGTAAGGATTTATCATCCTTATCGTCTCTGTCATCATCAGTAGGCGTATCAAGTTGGTCAGTAGAAGCGTCATGATCTAAAATCTCTTCTTGATCGAGTGCATACATGTAATTTTCTAACATCAAGTAATCTTGAACTTGCATCATGAAAAACATGTTAGGGTAGAACCCATACATGCCATCATAAAAGTCATAAAAATCATACATGCCCATGCCATACATTCCATACATTCCCATGCCATACATTCCATACATGCCGTAATAAGGGCTATAGTAAGAGTTGTAATAGTTGTTGCTCCTGTAATAAGGGCTTTGAGCCTTTTCATTCTCTTGTTGTTTTTTAAGATACGCCCCTACCACGCTCAAATCAGCGAGCATTTTTTGAGCCGTTTTTTGATCTTTTAAAGAAATGCCTAAGGGGATATAAATACCGGTGCGGTAACTATAAAAAGAATCCCTGGCGATGATTTTAAGGCAATATTTCAAATTCTTTTGCAATTTTAGGGCTTGCCTCAAACGCGCATGCGCTCTGAAATTCCCCAAGATGCCAGAGTTAAAACGCATTTTTTCCACTAACGCGCTGAATTTTTTCGCATCGCCATTAGCCGCATTGATATAGTTTAAAGCGCTAGCCCCCCACTCTTCAGTGCTGCTTTTATAACCCCCAAAATTCACTATTTTGGGCGTTAATTCCCCTTTTAATTGCGAATCTTTTAAATCAAACAACGCCCTATTCACGCTGATAGCGTTTAAACTGAGTGTCATTATAAAAAGTATTTTTATAGCTTTCATTGATAACCTTAAAAAATATCTCTTGCGAGCATTATAGACTATTTTTAGAAATCAAAATGGCTTTTGAAAACAAGCCAAAGTAAAAAATCAAATCCCAAAACAAAAGGTTCTGTTTTAAACGCTTCTTTAGTTTTTAAAAAACTTTCTTAAACAAAAACCTAACCCCCCAATACAACCAAACATCACAAAAAAAGAAAAAAGAAACCAACAGAGAGAAAACTCTCTGTTGAAAAGAAGAAAAAGGCTTAGAAGTTGATCATGTAGTTAAAATAGATAGAGAAGTTCCTTTTATAGAACACATCTACTGATCCATCTACGCCCCTTTCTTTATAGAATTGGTTGGTAAATAAAGGCAATTTAAGGCCCACTTCAATCCCGCTGTGTTTAGAAAAATTGCTCCTGAAACCAAATTCAACAGGCATTTGGAAATAGCTCGTGTTCATGCTCGCTGAACAGCCTGCGGTGTTGTTGCAAATTTGCATTTGAGATTTTAAGTAGCTCTCTCCTTGAACGATAAACGAATCCCCTCCTAACCCAAAGCCCACGAACAACCCTGCTGTGTTATAGCCCTCTTTACTTTCATAGAAGTTATAGAGCGCATCAAAGCCCACGCCATAAGTGAAGTCATTCACTTGAGACGCGCCCTCCATGATTCCAAGCTGGCTCCCCACAAAGCTTAAATTCGCATGGTTATAGCTGTAGTATCCATAAGACCTAAAGCCAAAGCGTTTGGTTTTACCAAAGAACCACTTATACCCTGCCATCGCATCTACCCCATACATTTGCCCGTAATTATTGGTGTTGATCACGCTTGGCGTGTAGGTTGCTTGGGCTTGAGCGACAGCGGTTTGAATGTTTTTATGCACATTCATGAAAGCGTCTTTTTGAGCCGTTAGATTGGTTTTTAGCGCGTTTAAGAAATTGATGGCATCTGTCGTTGTCGTTGAACTATCACTAGCAGCCGCAAGCGTAACGGCTTGCGTTTTTTGCGTATCAGTTGCATTAAGATCGGACAAAGCCGTATCCACTTGATTGATAGCTTTATCTAACGCGCCCATAACCGCATTAGATCCGTTCGTCAATTGCCCGATTGTCGCGCTAGAAGAATTTAAATAGCCTTTTAAAGTGTTTTGAGCGCTTTCTAATGCGCCAAACGCGCTGCTTAAGCCTTGAGCGTTGGGAATCACACTGCTTAAATCAGTGCTGCTATTCAAAAGGTTGCCAATCGTTGCGCTCTGTTGAGACATGGTTTCTACCCCACTTAAAGTGGTGTTCATGCCACTCACGCTCACGCTCTTAAGATTATTAACCGTAGTGGTGTCTTTAACTAGCTGGCTTGCCACGCCACTAGTGCTTGGGGTTGGTGTGCTAGCGGTGTGTTTTGGTTCCTCTTTAGTTGGTGGGGTTGATGAATCTGGTGTTTCATTTTTGGTGGTGTGTGTAGTACCACTGCCACCGCTTGTTTCATCTTTTTTAGTTGGTGGGGTTGCTGGAGTTGGTGTTTCATTTTTGGTGGTGTGTGTAGTGCCACTGCCACCGCTTGTTTCATCTTTTTTAGTTGGTGGGGTTGATGTTTTCGTCTGATCTTGTAACGCTGTGTTTAAAGCATCTTGATCTGTATCGAGCTGATTCTCAGCCTTTTGTAAATTTTCTTTAGCGGTTTGCTCTGCTTTTTGATCGTTTGTAAAAGTGGTTTCATCAAAATCTTTAGCGCTAGCATCAGCTTGAACTTGATCTACAGCTTTTTCTAAAGCTTTTTCATCGGCTTGAACGGTTGTGTTATCACTTTCTACATTTTTAGCCGCACTAGATACAGCACTATCGCTGCTCTTTGTATCAGCTTCATCATTAGTTGCTGTGGTGTTGTCAGTAATAGCGGTGTTTTCAAGTGTTGTTGCTTCTGTTTTGTCGCTTGTAACGGTGGTTTGGGCTTGTTGTTGTGGGGTTGGTGTGTCGCCACTATTACCTTTGCCTTTGTTACCGCCATTTGTAGAACTGCTGTCTTTGCCACTGCCACTGCCGTCTTTACCACTGCCATTTGTAGAACCGGTGGGGGCTTGTGATTTATTATCTTCTTTTTTACTACCCTCTTCTTTTCCCTTTTTCTTTTCAGCATAATTACCAAAAACATGCGATGGTTTTTGCAATGCTGCGTAGGTTTCTAAATCGGTAGCGTTCATGCTCCCTAAAAGCACGCTACTCGTTGCTAAAGAGAAAAAGCCTAATTTTTTGAATGACTTTTTCATGGCTTTCTCCCTTATTTTTTCATCCAGCTTGCGCTTGGATTGACTTTAGTGTCCGGTTTGGAAGCGCTTTGCGTTTCTTGGGCTGGAGCTGTTTGATTGCTGCCAAACATTGAAGTGTCTATCGGGGTGTTATTGTTAGCGCCTGGGGTGCGGGTGGTGTTTTGGTTTTCTAAATTAGAATATTGAAACCCCCCTCCTAAAAACGCACCGCTTTTTTCTGCCATGGACACACTAAAGGCTAACGCCATACCTAAAAAAACCTTTTTCATTTAAAACTCCTTAATGTGAGAAATCCTAAGGATTTCTTTTTTTATTGCATTCATGCTATGGTGCAAAGATATAGGGAGCTATCAAAGTTTGAGAGTTGTCCTCATGTATTCGCTTCTACAGAATACAATGCCACTTTATTAAGCTTTGGAGTTATATCACAAAAAGGTGAATTTTTTGTTAAGAATGGGTTAAATAAAACTTTTTATTTTTTAAAAATGCATTTATATATAGAATTTAAAATTATATTTAACTAGATTTTATGGAAGCTCTTGCGCTGTTTTTGTGAGGCGAAAATTTGGAGCATGTTAGGGCTTGTGGTAGTCGTGGGTGGCTATCTTAAAAAAGGCTTGGGTGTTTTATCGCTTTTGTCGTATCGTGTAAAAATCTCATTCAAACTGGCTTTGGGCGTGGGCGATTAAAGGGTTAATCACTTCATCTAAATTCCCTGAAAGCATGATTTCTTCTAAACTATACAGAGTTAAATTGATTCTATGTTCGCTCAAGCGGTTTTGCGGGTAATTATAAGTGCGGATCCTTTCGCTCCTGTCCCCACTACCCACCTGCTCCTTTCTATCTTTGGCGTTAGCGAGTTGTTGCTCTTCAATTTGTTTTTCATAAAGGCGCGCTTTTAAGATTTTTAGGGCTTTATCCTTGTTTTTATGCTGGGATTTTTCATCTTGCATGCTCACGCTGATATTGGTGGGAAGGTGCGTGATGCGCACCGCAGAGTCTGTGGTGTTGACGCATTGCCCCCCATGCCCGCCAGCGCGAAACACTTCAATCTTTAAATCGCTAGGGTTGATAAAAACTTCCACATCATCCACTTCAGGCATGATCGCTACTGTGATAGCGGAAGTGTGGATGCGCCCTTGAGATTCTGTTTCAGGGACTCTTTGGACTCGATGCGTGCCTGCTTCAAATTTGAGCCTTGAATACACGCCCTTACCCTTAATCAAAGCGATGATTTCTTTATAGCCCCCTACGCTGTTTTCGCTAGAGCTTACAATCTCTACTTTCCATTTTTTCAAATCCGCATAACGGCAATACGCTTTAAACAAATCCCCTACAAAAATGCCCGCTTCATCGCCCCCTGTGCCGGCCCTTAACTCTAAATAGATGTTTTTATCATCGTTAGGGTCTTTGGGGATAAGGAGTTGCTTAATGGCAGTTTCTAACTCGCTTTTTTGGATTTCTAAAATTTTTAACTCTTCTTTAGCCAGTTCGCTCAATTCCTTGTCTTCTAAAAGCTCCTTATTTTCTTTGATATTCTCTAAAACGCTCAAATACTCCTTACTCGCTATGGAGATTTCCTCAATGGAACTTTGCTCTTTGCTCAATTCGGTGAGTTTTTTAATATCGCTAATTACTTCAGCGCTAGAAAGCAGCGCTGTGAGTTCGTCGTATCGCTTGAGAATGGAAGAAAGCTTTTCAGCTAGAATAGACATGCAAGACTACCTATTAATAAAATTAATAAAAAAATGTCAATAAAAAGATGCAACAATCTAAAAAACGCAAAAACTTAAAAAGAAGCCCAACAATAAAAACCCATCATTGAGCCAAAGAAGTTAAAAACGCCCCAAAACTAAGCGAGAGCGATCTTTTTCACTGAAGCGTTAAGCCTTGAGACTTTCCTAGAAGCGGTGTTTTTCTTTAAAATCCCTTTGCTGACAAATTTATGCAACTCTTTATTAGCGATTTTCAAACGCTCTTGAGCCTTTGCTACATCATTGATGGCGACCGCTTCACGCACGGCCTTAATGATATTTTTAATTTTCGTTTTGTAGAACCTGTTGCGTTCGGTTCTCTTAATGGTCTGTCTGATTCGCTTTTCTGCGGACTTATGATTTGCCATAGCCTTGTTTTAATCCCCTTGTAATGTAAAATTTGGCATAATTCTATCTAAAAATTGATTAAAAATAGTTTAAAAGGTATTTTATAACGATGAAAATTTTTGGGACTGATGGCGTGAGGGGTAAAGCAGGGGTGAAACTCACCCCCATGTTTGTGATGCGTTTAGGCATTGCTGCTGGATTGTATTTTAAAAAACATTCTAAAACGAATAAAATTCTAATCGGTAAAGACACCAGAAAAAGCGGCTACATGGTAGAAAACGCTTTAGTGAGCGCTCTCACTTCCATAGGCTATAACGTGATTCAAATAGGGCCTATGCCTACCCCTGCGATCGCGTTTTTAACCGAAGACATGCGCTGTGATGCGGGCATTATGATAAGCGCGAGCCACAACCCTTTTGAAGATAATGGCATTAAGTTTTTCAATTCTTATGGTTATAAGCTTAAAGAAGAAGAAGAAAGAGCGATTGAAGAAATCTTTCATGATGAAGGATTGCTGCATTCTAGTTACCAAACAGGCGAGAGCGTTGGTAGCGCTAAAAGGATAGATGATGTCATAGGGCGCTATATCGTGCATTTAAAACACTCTTTCCCCAAACATTTGAATTTACAGAGTTTAAGGATCGTGCTAGATACCGCTAATGGTGCGGCTTATAAGGTGGCTCCGGTCGTTTTTAGCGAGCTTGGGGCTGATGTGTTAGTGATTAATGATGAGCCTAATGGGTGTAACATCAATGAACAATGTGGGGCTTTACACCCTAACCAATTGAGCCATGAAGTGAAAAAATACCGCGCGGATCTAGGCTTTGCTTTTGATGGCGATGCTGACAGGCTAGTGGTGGTGGATAATTTAGGGAATATCGTGCATGGGGACAAGCTTTTAGGGGTGTTAGGGGTTTATCAAAAATCTAAAAACGCCCTTTCTTCTCAAGCAATTGTCGCCACGAACATGAGCAATTTAGCCCTTAAAGAATACTTAAAATCCCAAGATTTAGAATTAAAGCATTGCGCGATTGGGGATAAGTTTGTGAGCGAATGCATGCGATTGAATAAAGCCAATTTTGGAGGCGAGCAAAGCGGGCATATCATTTTTAGCGATTACGCTAAAACCGGCGATGGTTTGGTGTGCGCGTTGCAAGTGAGCGCTTTAGTGCTAGAAAGTAAGCTTGTGAGTTCTGTTGCGTTAAACCCCTTTGAATTATACCCCCAAAACCTAGTGAATTTGAATATCCAAAAAAAGCCTCCTTTAGAAAGCCTGAAAGGTTATAGCGCTCTTTTAAAAGAATTAGACAAGCTAGAAATCCGCCATTTGATCCGTTATAGCGGCACTGAAAACAAATTACGAATCCTTTTAGAAGCTAAAGACGAAAAACTTTTAGAATCCAAAATGCAAGAATTAAAAGAGTTTTTTGAAGGGCATTTGTGCTAAACACCACCCAAAAAAGCCTGTTGGTTTTTATAGGGGTTTTTTTCCTTATTTTTGGCGTGGATCAAGCGATTAAATACGCTATTTTAGAGGGGTTTCGCTATGAAAGTTTGGTTATAGATATTGTTTTAGTATTCAATAAAGGCGTGGCGTTTTCGTTGCTCAGTTTTTTAGAGGGGGGTTTGAAATACTTGCAAATCCTTTTGATTTTAGGGCTTTTTATCTTTTTGATACGCCAAAGGGAGCTTTTTAAAACCCATGCGATAGAGTTTGGCATGGTGTTTGGCGCTGGGGTTTCTAATGTTTTGGATCGGTTTGTGCATGGGGGCGTGGTGGATTATGTGTATTATCATTATGGCTTTGATTTTGCTATTTTTAATTTCGCTGATGTCATGATAGATGCGGGCGTGGGCGTTTTATTGTTAAGGCAATTCTTTTTTAAGCAAAAACAAAACAAAATTAAGGCATAATTGCCCTTTTTAAATAAAGGTCGCGTAGCTCAGTTGGTAGAGCACTACCTTGACATGGTAGTGGCCGCTGGTTCAAGTCCAGTCGTGGCCACCATTATCACTCCAATTTTAATTCTCATTTTTTTGCGAGTTTTTGATTTTTATAAATTCTAAAGGGGTATTAAACGCGCTTCCAATAACGCTTTTATAGTGTTTCAAAACCATAACACTAATTCATTTTAAATAATAATTAGTTAATGAGTGCTTCTGTTAATCTTAGTAAATCAAAACATTGCTACAATTACTCCAACCTTGATTTCGTTATGTCTTCAAGGAAAAACACTTTAAGAATAGGAGAATGAGATGAAACTCACCCCAAAAGAGTTAGATAAGTTGATGCTCCACTACGCTGGAGAATTAGCTAAAAAACGCAAAGAAAAAGGCATTAAGCTTAACTATGTAGAAGCTGTAGCTTTGATTAGTGCCCATATTATGGAGGAAGCGAGAGCTGGTAAAAAGACTGCGGCTGAATTGATGCAAGAAGGGCGCACTCTTTTAAAACCGGATGATGTGATGGATGGCGTGGCAAGCATGATCCATGAAGTGGGTATTGAAGCGATGTTTCCTGATGGGACCAAACTCGTAACCGTGCATACCCCTATTGAGGCCAATGGTAAATTAGTGCCTGGTGAGTTGTTCTTAAAAAATGAAGACATCACTATCAACGAAGGCAAAAAAGCTGTCAGCGTGAAAGTTAAAAATGTTGGCGACAGACCGGTTCAAATCGGCTCACACTTCCATTTCTTTGAAGTGAATAGATGCTTGGACTTTGACAGAGAAAAAACTTTCGGTAAACGCTTAGACATTGCGAGCGGGACAGCAGTAAGGTTTGAGCCTGGCGAAGAAAAATCCGTAGAATTGATTGACATTGGCGGTAACAGAAGAATCTTTGGATTTAACGCATTGGTTGATAGGCAAGCAGACAACGAAAGCAAAAAAATTGCTTTACACAGAGCTAAAGAACGTGGTTTTCATGGTGCTAAAAGCGATGACCACTATGTAAAAACAATTAAGGAGTAAGAAATGAAAAAGATTAGCAGAAAAGAATATGTTTCTATGTATGGTCCTACTACAGGCGATAAAGTGAGATTGGGCGATACAGACTTGATCGCTGAAGTAGAACATGACTACACTATTTATGGCGAAGAGCTTAAATTCGGTGGCGGTAAAACCCTAAGAGAAGGCATGAGCCAATCTAACAACCCCAGCAAAGAAGAACTGGATTTAATCATCACTAACGCTTTAATCGTGGATTACACCGGTATTTATAAAGCGGATATTGGTATTAAAGACGGCAAAATCGCTGGTATTGGCAAAGGCGGTAACAAAGACATGCAAGATGGCGTTAAAAACAATCTTAGCGTGGGTCCTGCTACTGAAGCGCTAGCCGGTGAAGGCTTAATCGTAACGGCTGGTGGTATTGACACACACATCCACTTCATTTCACCCCAACAAATCCCTACAGCTTTTGCAAGCGGTGTAACAACCATGATTGGTGGCGGAACCGGTCCTGCTGATGGCACTAATGCGACTACTATCACTCCAGGTAGAAGAAATTTAAAATGGATGCTCAGAGCGGCTGAAGAATATTCTATGAACTTAGGTTTCTTAGCTAAAGGTAACGCTTCTAACGATGCGAGCTTAGCCGATCAAATTGAAGCCGGTGCGATTGGTTTTAAAATCCACGAAGACTGGGGAACAACTCCTTCTGCAATCAATCATGCGCTAGATGTTGCGGACAAATACGATGTGCAAGTCGCTATCCACACAGACACTTTGAATGAAGCCGGTTGTGTAGAAGACACTATGGCAGCTATTGCTGGGCGCACTATGCACACTTTCCACACTGAAGGTGCTGGCGGCGGACACGCTCCTGATATTATTAAAGTAGCCGGTGAACACAACATCCTGCCCGCTTCCACTAACCCTACTATCCCTTTCACTGTGAATACAGAAGCCGAACACATGGACATGCTTATGGTGTGCCACCACTTGGATAAAAGCATTAAAGAAGATGTTCAGTTCGCTGATTCAAGGATTCGCCCTCAAACCATTGCGGCTGAAGACACTTTGCATGACATGGGGATTTTCTCCATCACCAGTTCTGACTCTCAAGCGATGGGCCGTGTGGGTGAAGTTATCACTAGAACTTGGCAAACAGCTGACAAAAACAAAAAAGAATTTGGCCGCTTGAAAGAAGAAAAAGGCGATAACGACAACTTCAGGATCAAACGCTACTTGTCTAAATACACCATTAACCCAGCGATAGCTCATGGGATTAGCGAGTATGTCGGTTCTGTAGAAGTGGGCAAAGTGGCTGACTTGGTATTGTGGAGTCCCGCATTCTTTGGCGTGAAACCTAACATGATCATCAAAGGTGGGTTCATTGCATTGAGTCAAATGGGTGATGCGAACGCTTCTATCCCTACCCCTCAACCGGTTTATTACAGAGAAATGTTCGCTCATCATGGTAAAGCTAAATACGATGCAAACATCACTTTTGTGTCTCAAGCGGCTTATGACAAAGGCATTAAAGAAGAATTAGGGCTTGAAAGACAAGTGTTGCCGGTAAAAAATTGCAGAAACATCACCAAAAAAGACATGCAATTCAACGACACTACCGCTCACATTGAAGTCAATCCTGAAACTTACCATGTGTTCGTGGATGGCAAGGAAGTAACTTCTAAACCAGCCAATAAAGTGAGCTTGGCACAACTCTTTAGCATTTTCTAGGATTTTTAGGAGCAACGCTCCTTAATCCTTGATTTTTAAGCTCTCTGATTTTTTGTTTATCAAAGAATTGGGGGCTTTTTTTTGTTTTTATTTTTTGTCAATTTACTATTTTTCTTTATGATTAGCTCAAGCAACAAAAGTTATTCGTAAGGTGCGTTTGTTGTAAAAATTTTTGTTTGGAAGGAAAAGGCAATGCTAGGACTTGTATTGTTATATGTTGGGATTGTTTTAATCAGCAATGGGATTTGCGGATTAACCAAAGTCGATCCTAAAAGCACTGCGGTGATGAACTTTTTTGTGGGTGGGCTTTCCATTGTTTGTAATGTGGTGGTCATCACTTATTCCGCGCTCCACCCTACAGCTCCTGTAGAAGGTGCAGAAGATATTGTTCAAGTATCGCACCATTTGACTAGTTTCTATGGGCCAGCGACTGGGTTATTGTTTGGTTTTACCTACTTGTATGCGGCTATCAACCACACTTTTGGTTTGGATTGGAGGCCTTACTCTTGGTATAGCTTGTTCGTAGCGATCAACACTGTTCCTGCTGCGATTTTATCCCACTATAGCGATATGCTTGATGACCACAAAGTGTTAGGCATCACTGAAGGCGATTGGTGGGCAATCATTTGGTTGGCTTGGGGTGTTTTGTGGCTTACTGCTTTCATTGAAAACATCTTGAAAATCCCTTTAGGGAAATTCACTCCATGGCTTGCCATCATTGAAGGTATTTTAACCGCTTGGATCCCTGCTTGGTTGCTCTTTATCCAACACTGGGTGTGAGATGATCATAGAGCGTTTGATGGGCAATCTAAGGGATTTTAACCCCTTGGATTTCAATGTGGATTATGTGGATTTAGAATGGTTTGAAACGAGGAAAAAAATCGCTCGTTTTAAAACCAGACAAGGCAAAGACATAGCCGTACGCCTTAAAGACGCTCCCAAGTTGGGTCTCTCTCAAGGGGATATTTTATTTAAAGAAGAGAAGGAAATTATCGCCGTTAATATCTTGGATTCTGAAGTCATTCACATCCAAGCTAAGAGCGTGGCAGAAGTAGCGAAAATATGCTATGAAATAGGAAACCGCCATGCGGCTTTATACTATGGCGAGTCTCAATTTGAATTTAAAACACCATTTGAAAAGCCCACACTAGCGTTACTAGAAAAGCTAGGGGTTCAAAATCGTGTTTTAAGTTCAAAATTGGATTCCAAAGAACGCTTAACCGTGAGCATGCCCCATAGTGAGCCTAATTTTAAGGTCTCACTAGCGAGCGATTTTAAAGTGGTCATGAAATAAATATAGAGGATAGAGGAAAAAGCGTGAAAAGCACTAAAAAAAGCGTGGGTATGCCCCCAAAAACCCCAAAAGCAGACAACAATGCTCATGTGGATAATGAATTTCTGATCTTGCAAGTCAATGATGCGGTGTTCCCTATTGGCTCTTACACGCATTCTTTTGGGCTAGAAACTTACATCCAGCAAAAAAAGGTTACCGATAAAGAAAGCGCTTTGGAGTATTTAAAAGCCAATCTCTCTAGCCAGTTCCTTTATACGGAAATGCTGAGCTTGAAACTCACCTATGAAAGCGCTCTCCAACAAGATTTAAAAAAAATCTTAGGGGTTGAAGAAGTCATTAGGCTATCCACAAGCCCCATGGAATTACGATTAGCCAATCAAAAGCTAGGCAATCGTTTCATTAAAACCTTACAAGCCATGAACGAATTAGACATGGGTGCATTTTTTAACGCTTACGCTCAACAAACTAAAGACCCCACCCATGCCACTAGTTATGGCGTTTTTGTGGCGAGTTTGAATATTGAATTGAAAAAGGCTTTAAGGCATTATCTTTATGCGCAAACTTCTAACATGGTGATCAACTGCGTTAAAAGCGTCCCACTATCTCAAAACGACGGGCAAAAAATCTTATTGAGCTTGCAAAGCCCTTTTAACCAGCTCATAGAAAAAACCCTAGAACTAGATGAAAGCCACCTGTGTGCGGCAAGCGTTCAAAACGACATTAAGGCGATGCAGCATGAGAGTTTATACTCGCGCCTTTACATGTCTTGAATTTTAATCTCAAATTGAAAGGAATTTTATGGTAAAAATTGGAGTTTGTGGTCCTGTAGGAAGCGGTAAAACCGCCTTGATTGAAGCTTTAACGCGCCACATGTCAAAGGATTATGACATGGCGGTCATCACTAATGATATTTACACGAAAGAAGACGCGGAGTTTATGTGTAAAAATTCGGTGATGCCACGAGAGAGGATCATTGGCGTAGAAACAGGAGGCTGTCCGCACACGGCTATTAGAGAAGACGCTTCTATGAATTTAGAAGCCGTAGAAGAAATGCATGGCCGTTTCCCTGATTTGGAATTGCTTTTGATTGAAAGCGGAGGCGACAACCTTTCAGCGACTTTCAACCCAGAGCTAGCAGATTTTACGATTTTTGTGATTGATGTGGCTGAGGGCGATAAAATCCCCAGGAAAGGCGGACCAGGAATCACGCGCTCAGACTTGCTTGTCATCAATAAAATTGACTTAGCCCCCTATGTGGGAGCGGACTTGAAAGTCATGGAAAGGGATTCTAAAAAAATGCGCGGCGAAAAGCCCTTTATTTTCACGAATATCCGCGCTAAAGAAGGTTTAGACGATGTGATCGCTTGGATCAAGCGCAACGCTTTATTGGAAGATTGATGAACACTTACGCTCAAGAATCCAAGCTCAGGTTAAAAACCAAAATAGGGGCTGATGGGCGGTGCGTGATTGAAGACAATTTTTTCACGCCCCCCTTTAAGCTCATGGCACCCTTTTACCCTAAAGACGATTTAGCTGAAATCATGCTTTTAGCGGTAAGCCCTGGCATGATGAGGGGCGATGTGCAAGATGTGCAATTAAACATCGGTCCAAATTGCAAGCTAAGGATCACTTCGCAATCCTTTGAAAAAATCCATAACACTGAAGATGGGTTTGCCAGCAGAGACATGCACATTGTTGTGGGGGAAAACGCTTTTTTAGACTTCGCGCCTTTTCCGTTAATCCCTTTTGAAAACGCGCATTTTAAGGGCAACACCACGATTTCTTTGCACTCTAGCTCCCAATTGCTCTATAGTGAAATCATTGTCGCAGGGCGAGTGGCACGCAATGAGTTGTTTAAATTCAACCGCTTGCACACAAAAATCTCTATTTTACAAGATGAAAAACCCATCTATTATGACAACACGATTTTAGATCCAAAAACCACCGACATGACAAACATGTGCATGTTTGATGGTTATACGCATTATTTGAATCTGGTGCTTGTCAATTGCCCCATAGAGCTGTCTAGCACGCGAGAATGGATTGAAGAGAGCGAAGGAGTGGATGGAGCCGTGAGCGAAATCGCTAGTTCTCATTTATGCCTAAAAGCTTTAGCGAAAGGATCAGAACCCTTGTTGCATTTAAGAGAAAAAATCGCTCGCACAATCACGCAAACCATCACGCCAAAGATTTAAAAAGCGCTTCAAAAAGATTAAATTAAGATTAAATTTCTTTAGTCTTTTTAACCCCCCTTTTTTTTGATCCCCCTTTTTTTTGATCCTATAAGCTGAAAGGCCTGAATTCAGTGTGGCTGTCTTTAGAAAGCTCTATAAAGAGCGCATTGTGTTCGCTTGGTGAGGGTAAACCGCTTTTGAGAGCGTTTAAGTTTTCCCCATTGCACTTAAAGGCCAGGCATTGCTTGAAGTGGTTGTTTAACAATTCTTTTAACTTGTCAAGATGGTAATTAGCTTTAATCTGTTTGTAGTCATGCGCAAAGATGATGCAATATTGCTCGTTGTCGGTGGCTTTTTCTAAAAACGATCTTAATTTTTCCACCCCTATTTTATCGTGCAACTCTTTGGCTTCGTTGAGATTGTCTATCACAAGCACGCTATTAGGGTTCATGGCGGTGTCTAAAACGCTCCCTAGAGGGCTTTGCATGGGCGTGATGTGGTGTTTTTTCAACGCATCAAGTTCTCTCACAAGGCGTTTTTCGGCGTTGTAGAAGAGCAACTCTTTGTTAGCAGTCTTGAAATTTTGAGCGAAAAGCTTCATTAAATCGATGCGAGCGTTTAAATCTTGGCTCACCACCAACAAATGCGATTCGTTGTTTTCAAACTCTACTATCAAGTCCTTTTGCTCATAATCCACTTCTTTGCCCAGATGCAAACGCATTTCATTAGCCTTAAGGGTGTGGGGCATTTTTAAAGGTGTCTCGCCATTATAGATTTTACGATCTATGGGTGCAAGATTTCTTTGGTTAAATTCTCCATGGATTTTTTTGATAAACGCTGTGAAATCATCAGGGGCTTTAGGGATACTCATTTTGGTGTGGTATTTTTTATGCCCTCCGTTGTTGTTGAAAATGCCTTCTGGTTTTTGAATCTCACAAGCTACATCATCGTCTAAAATTTTAGCGCTGTCTTCTGCATCCATAGGCAAAGCGATTCGGTTAGCGATTTGAGCCTTAATGCTACTATCAATTTCACCGCCTCGCATGGTTTGAGTGGCTAAAACTAGATGCACCCCATAGCTGCGGCCCTTTTTAAGCAGAGTGTTTAAAAATCGTTCCACGCTCCCTTTCATTTGAGTGGATTTATCGCTAAAAAGCACCTGAAATTCATCAACCACTACAATCAATCTAGCCATTTTTTCATGCTTTCGGTAATCGCTTAAATCTTTCACCTTAAACTGTTTGAACAGATTAGATCTTTTTTCCATTTCACCGCAAAGCCAGCTTAAAAAACTGACACCAAAACCCACCGAACTCGCCACGCTCACCAACCTCGCATGCTCTAAAATCGGATCTGTGTATGCGTTAAATTCCACTCCCTCTTTATAGTCTAACAAAAAGAGTTGGACTTCATCGGGGTCGTAGTAGAAAGCTAGATTTTGAATCAACACATGCAAGAAATTGGATTTCCCGCTCCCGCTACGCCCGCAAATGAGCGTGTGGTTTTGCGCATTACCGATTTCAAAACACACTTCCTTATGGTTAATATCCCACCCCACCGGCACGCTCACTTCATACTGAGAGCTTTTAGTCCAAAATTCTTTGTCTCTTTGTAAGTCTTTCAACTCCCTTTTAACTTCTTTTTTTTGCTTGTAATACGCTTTGATCTTATCAGCGAAGTCTTGCATGTGCTGGGATTTAACGCCTTGATCGTTGATCACTTCCACATTAAGGTATTTAAAGCGTTCAAAACTTGTCGTATCTTTAAAAAACTCCGCATGTTTTTTCAGATCTTCTACGGATTTATTGTTTTTTTCGCTCTCCAAATTGACAAAGCTCAAAACCCCATTTTTAGAGCCAAAACGCATGATTTTTTCCAAATAATAAAGCGCGTCTTTACTCAAAGCATCTACCCCGCTTAAAAAAAGCGCTTTTAAAGGCAAGCGGTCTTCTTTTTCTTCATTATAATGCGCAAAATCTCTAAAGCCGGCCAATTTTTCTTGCAAATTAACCTTTAAATATTCATACAAATGCTTTAGGGCTTCTTCTATTTCCTTGCTTTCGGTTAAAATCCTTCGCTGGTAAATAAAATCATTGTCTTTATGTAAAAGTCTTCTGGCCAGATTGAAAATACCCCCCAAGCTCAACGCATCAATCAAAATCACTTCCAATTGCACTAAAGGCGCGCTGGAGAGTAAGCGCATGAGCATTTCTCTCAAAAACTGCCCGTCTTTTTCATGCTCTATATACAAGTTTTTAGGAGGAAAAGGATAAACTTTAGGCAATAAAAATTCCATGTTAGCGCCATTTTTGCCTTTAATATGCAATAAACCACAGCTTAAAAATTTAGGGTAAGCACTCGTTTCATTGAATTGTGGCGCGTCTATGAATTGCGCTTGAATTTGCCTGATGCTCTTTTGATACTCTTCTATTTTTAGAGTGGACGGCTTGAGAAAGCTCTCTGGCTCTTTTTTAGCAACAACCTTATCTAAGGCGTCGTCTAATTCTTTTAATAAATTACCTGCATCAATCATCTCTATCCTTAGATTTCAAGTATTCATCATAGCGCCTCTTAGCTTCTCTTTCATGCTCTTTGGCTTCACGCATAAGCTTATCAATTTCGCTTGGTGAATGGAAATTCATATCAATTTGCTTCTCCAAAGACTTGGCTTCTTCAATTTGCTCGTTGATTTTTCTTCTTTGGTATTGAGTGTCTTGCTCTAAATTTTCTAAGTCATGCGCGATTTTTAGCATCTCCTCTAGCACCTCACTTTTGAGTTTCTGCTCTAAATCATCTTGCATGGCGTTTTCTGTGAGATCATCGCAAATCTTTCTTAATTTATTGGTGCAACCCTCCAAAAAAACTTTATGAGAAAACATTTTAACCCCTTGATTCCAGTTTTTTTAAAAACATTTTAAGATTTAATAGCGCTTTTTTTGAGCCATCATCGGTGTCTAAAAACAGCACCACATCAGTAGTCGTATTCCAAAGATAATACCCCCCATACCCGTCATTAGCAAAGACGATTTCTTCAGGTTCTAAAAATTCTTTCAAGCTCTGCATGAAATCAACAAACAAGCCCTTGCCCTCTAAATTGAAGTTCAAAACATGCTTGAATGTGTAAGATTCATTGCCCACCATAAAGGAACGCCATTGGCTAAAACCATAGTTTGATCGTTTGATAAAGTCCTTAAACGCATCGCTAAAGCCTATTTTTAATCGCTCTTCTAAATCGTTCAACGCATTCTCATTGAGCGGCTCTACAAATTCCCAATTCAATTCTGTGTTTGTAGGAATTTCTCCCATAGTTTGTATCCTTTCGTGTGTTTCACGCCTAATAATAACTCTTCTCCCACCAACGCCATATTCCCTAAAACATTCGCGTCAAAATGCCACAAATACCCCCTAGGAATGAATCCTTTTGCGATCTGTTCCAACTCTGCCGCGTCAAAGCCCAAATTGTTGTCTTTAAGCGTAGCTTCTAAAGCCTTTAGGGCATGATGAGCGCATGCGGTTTTACTCCAATCTTCTAAAGGCACAATGACGCTAAAAACGCTATCAAATTCCGCTAAACGCAAATCATTGAATCTGACCTCATCAGGGTAGGGATTTTGCTCATCTACAATAAAGTCCGCTTTACGGCTTTCTAAAAACTCTCTATACTCCAACGCTTTTTGCGTATAATTTTCATTCCGTTCTAAGATAGGCGCTATTTTTTGGCTCAAACTTTCTGTAGCGCGCTCCAACTCTGTTTCCAAATTATCAAAAGCTTCATTAATAGCGTTCCAATCGTTAGGGGATTCTTTGATTTTTTCCGCAAAATCTTGTAAGGCTTTCTTACAATTTTTAACGCAATGCTTTTTGGCTAGAGTCAAGCTCTCATTATAAGAAGGCACGCCTAAAGAACTCGGCATCAAATCCTCTAAACTCTTTTCAAATTCTCGCTCTTTAGAGGCTTTAGCGCGATCCCTATGAGAAAAAGCGCTGATCTTATCTTTCAAATCAGCGTATAAAGAAAAGCTAAAATCTTCCCTTAAATCCTTCAAGCGCTCATCAAAAACGCTTTTTTTAGGGCTATACACAATCTTAGGGCTTTCAAAATCGTATTCCTTTAAAACGCCTGGGGTTGGAAAGTTGTATTCGTTATCTATCGCCGCGCTCGCATAGTTCAAACGCCTGATAAATTCCTGGTGTTTATCGGTATAAAAGTGCAACATCTTTTTAACGCTCTCCCAAACCCCATCCACAAGCTCCACGCTCGCTTTGGCTTGAGTGGAGTAGATTTCAAGCATTCGTTCTAATAACCTTACATTGTGTTCCCATTTTTCTATATTGTCTTCCATAAGGTTTAAGCCCTTTTCACAAGCTTCAGCGCCTAATTTAACAGGAGGGAAAATAGTCGAGACTGCATCACAAACACCTCCACAAAAATCTAAAACAGATCCCCAAAAGCCCTTTCGCTTTTTTATGGCTGCGTTTAATTTTCCTATGGCTTTTTCCAATTGCATTTCAATTTTTCTGTGCTCTACTAGGATTCCTCGTGCGTAACTATCAAGATTGGTGATAAATTGAAGACACCTTTCTTCTTGCAGGGATTCTTTAAAATCCCTGCATTTTCTAACGATTTGTCTGACTTCTTCTGTGTCCGTTTTCCATTCAGCCATAAATTATCCTTAATAATCTTCTTCTAAAACCCTAATCCTCTCTTTAAGCCATGCGATTTGCTCTTGCGCGGCTCCATCAAACTCGTTGAAAGTGCTTCTCAAGTTGTCTAACACCTCGCTAAATTTGTCTCTTCTAGCGTCTTGCCATGATTCTAAATTATGGAAATGATTACTCAAGCTATTCACTTCCTCTCTTAGTAGCTCTTTAAAGCGTTCTAAATGCCCTACAAATTCTCTGACCTCTTCGGTATCCATTTGCACTTTGCTCATCGGTTGTCCTTTCTTTTAAAAATTTTCTTCATTAGAATCAGGCTTTTTATCGCCGCTGATTTTGATGCTCCCACCCCCATAGCTAGGGGGTGTTGTGGGGCGAACCTCTAGCGTTTCGCCTCTTTCTCTTTTGTATTTTTCTTGCTGGCTTTGGTGGTATGTTTTCATGCTGTCTATCACGATCGTTTTGTGATTGCTCCCTAAATCAGCGTTAGTGAGCAATTTTTGAGTGCCATTACCCAAGCTATTAGAACGCTTGTCTTCTATCTTAAGAGACAAATTCAAGCCCTTAAAATTCTCCAAAGCCTCCACTAACGCTACCACAAGCTTCCTGTCCCAAATGGAATTTTTCAAATCCTTACACAAGGAAAAAACCTCGCTTGAAAACGGGTAGTCATACAAAAACAAAAGGTCTAAATTTTCTAAAAATTCCAGATTGCAACGCTCTTTAAAACTTTTCAAAAAGCCCTCTTTTAACGGCGCAAAGCCTTCCGTGATAGGGATTAGCCCCTTGTCTTTAGTGTGTTTAAACACCATAACGCTTTCTTCAATCACGACAAACGCGTAAGCGTTCTTAGCCATCATAATTTTTCTGCCTCGCTTTCATAGATTAATTGGCCGTCTTTAAACAGCCCCACTTTAATGCTTTGGGAATCCACGCAACACACTTTCACATCCACTTCTTCAACCTCTTCTAGCGCTATGGAAATCATTTGCGTATCTTTAATGTTTAAAGTGTTGGTGTTGGCTAGGGCTTTATCGCTGTAGCGTATCTCTAACTCATCAAAGCCTCCCCATTCCTCTTTAGTTTGGAAAATCTGGTATTCATTAGGCTTTAAAGAATCCCTATGGATTTTAGCGTGGAATTTCCCCTCTATCTCAATGCCTAAATCGTATTTAAACACAGGATTGGCGCTTATAGAGGGCATTTCAATCCCTTTAGCCTTGTCCCTGCTTTCTAAAAGCCCAAAAGCCACCCCGGTTTTGCAAGTGGGCTTCAAATAAGCGGGCGTGTTAGAAACATCTTCTCCTGTAAGCTCTAAAATCTGTTTGTCTGATTTTTCTGTGCCTAGCGGCTCGTAAATGATGAATGTGAAATCATCTTTAGAAGTCTTTTGCTTGTAATCTTTGAGCTGCTTTTCTTTAGCGTTTTCAAACGCTTGCTTGACTAACACCGAACGGCTCGCGTTCCCGCCTAAGAAAATGTGAAACGCCTTGCATTGATCGTCAATGTTTTCAGCCATCACTTTAGAAAATCCGGCAAAGAAATTGGCAACGCCTTCATTGATCTTGTCTTTTAAGAGGTTTAAAAGCTCTTTGCAATCAACTTTAAGATCGCATTCTGTTTCTACCCCATTCCTATCCAACAGCATGGTTTTAAAATCCTTTTCAAAACTCTCTATGCTAAACTCTTCATTTTCTTCTATCGCTTCTATCATATCAGCGTCTAAATTTTCTAAAAAAGGGCGTAATTGAGAAGCGATCGTTTGCAAATTCAAGCGCGCTTCCCTGGAATTTTGCATAAACGATCCAAAGCGTTGCGTATCGATCCTGTCATAGTTAGGCTTAGCGATGACAATGTCTTTTGCTTTTAGCGTTTGAAAGTTTTTTGCATACACTTCCCAAGCCAACAATTCCAATAAATTCTCACCGCCTAAATATTTATCCCCTCCACTGCTGAAATGCGTCATTTTGTAAAGGAATTTAGGGTTGGCGCTTTTTTCCCATTTGCCAAAGTCAAAATCCGTCGTCCCGCCCCCAAAATCAAACACCCCGTAATAAACCGGCTTGTCTAACTTCTCTGATTTAAAAAACCCATAGCTTTTTAAAGCGCTAATGGCATACGCGCAAGGCTCGCTCGCTCTCAATTCCACTTTGAAAGTTTTAGCCGTTTTTTCATCGTCAAAAACATGCCTGGGTAAAGATTTTTTCAAGCCTTTTTCAAAACTCTCTCTGATTTTTTCAGCCTGATGCTTTTCATACTTGATGGGGTAGGATAAAAAGTATTTCAAAAACACGCCATTTTCCATGTTGTTGATGCAGCGGCCAATATAGTAAGCATAGATTTCTATGGGGTTAAAATCCGCGCAATTAGTGAAGCTTTCTAAAGAAAAATCCTCTATGAGATCCCTAAAATTCCGTTTTTCATCCGCTCCAGCCCATTGCTTCAATTGAGAAAAAAACCGATACAAATCATTCCCTTTAACGCCTGTAGCGTTCCTTTGGGCTTCATGCGCCACTTCTATATCGTTCTTTTCTGTGAAAGGGCGGTGATCTAAAGCGTTGTATTTTGTAATAAATTTTTCTTTATATCTAAACTCCATGATCGTAGGGTTTTCAAACTTGGTTAGGCTTGCGTCATCTACTAGCCCGCCAATAGAGAGCAAGCGGTATGTTCCTGTCTTATCCATATAGCTTGCGGTCGTGCTTTTAGTCCCAAAGTCAATAGCGACAACGCCCTTGTTTAAATCCTTCAAGCTTGAGCGCGCATAGAAGTTCATTTCTTTGCTGTTTTCGTCTAAATTATCAAACCTAAAGGTTACGCTTTCTTTAGGCACGCTAGGCACCTCTAAATCCCAATGCCCTCCGTTTAAATCAAGCAATTGGCTTTGGCTATAGCTCCTAAGACCTACTGCTACACTATCTACATTGAGAATCAATTCTTTAAATTTTTCAAAATCCACATCCACATCGCTAGTAGAAACGATCTCTAAGGCTTTTTCTATTTGCTCATTAGTGATCTTTTCAGCTTGCGCTAAACTCTCTATGAATTTTTGATTGTCATCAGAAAGATACCTTGAAGAAGTCTCATTATTAACGATCGCATGAAGCACCCACAGCACTTGCTTGAACTTGATTCTCTCTTCTTCTGACACTTCTTTTTTGAAATGGATCGGTATTTCTTCATTGAATGCGATCTTATTGTTTAAAGACAGATCGCACAAAATCTTTACTAACGGGTGGTCAATAGGCAGTCTTAAACTTTGTAAGGGTGTTACCATGATATTTCCTTTATTGTGGTTTTTGTGGTTGCAATGTGAAGAGTTGCTCATTCAAGCCATCAACCTTCTCTTTGAGGGCGATGTTCTCTTCTTCTAATTTTCGGTTTTGGCGTTTTAAATCCTGGTTTGCACTCGCTAAACGCCTGTTATCCAAGTCCAGATCGCTTTTGTCTATAGTCGCTAAGCTCTTCAAGCACGCGATTTCTCGCTCCAGCTCGGTTTTTTCTTTGGCTGTTTTTTCTTTAGTTTGTGCTAATTGAGCGTTAGATTTTTCTAAAGCTTGCCGTAATTGGTTGTTAGTATTTTCTAAATTTTTCTGAGCGCTTTCTAACTTTTTGAGTTTGTCGGTTAAGTGTTGGTTTTCTTTTTTTAAATTAGCGCATCGATCTTCTAAAAACCCAAGTTCACCTTGCAATTGCGCTCGCTCTTGCTTGAGGCTGCCCTGCTCTTTATTGAGCGCGATAACTTGGTGGTTGAGCTTGTCGTTTTCGGTTTTCAATTCGGTGGTTTTCTCAGTCAGCGCGGCGTTTTTATGGGTTAGCTCGGTGTTTTCTTTAGTGAGCTTTTCTTTATCTTGCCATAATTGTTTGTTAGTGTTTTCTAACCCTCTGATGTTTACAGATAAGTTTTCGTTTTCTGTGAATAACTCGGCGTTTTTGTTTTCTAGCTCGGCGTTTTCATTTTCTAACTCACCGATGCGGGCTTCTAATTCTTCTCTGATTGGAGAGAAGCCAAACCATTTTTCAATGAGCCCTCCCATTTATGATCCCATATCCACGATAGTGTAACATGCTATTTTTTTGTCGTATGTGTAGCCTCTTAAGACCACTCTTTGCATCTTTTGAGAAGTGTTTTGCTCTGGGTATAGCGTTTTGCATGAATGGTCATAAGTGCTTGGCTCTTTCAAACGCTCAAATTTATTGTCCTTAATGTATTCAAAAAGCAAATCAAACAATTCAGCTAATTTCTCGCCCTTATCGCTCCTCTTATCGCTTAATTCTTGGCTCGCTTTGTTATAAAGGCTTTCTAAATAGTATTTGCTATCGCTAAGAACAGATGCAATCAAATCCATTGCGCTGTGAGTGGTTGCTACAAAATTAAAATTCAAGCGATCTTTGACCTCCAAAAAGACTTCATAGAGTTTTTCTAATTTTTGGTATGGAGCGTGCTTTCGCTCTAGCTCGTTTAATTTTTGGCTCGTTTGTTCGGCTTGGCTTTTTGCATTTGATAGATCTGTATTGAGATTATCTTTTTCTTTTAATAACTTGGCTTTTTCATTTTCTAAAACTTGCTGAGATTGTTCTAACGCTTTCACTTGCTTTTGTAATTCAGCTTTGTCTTTGGTTAGATTTTCTTTGTCTTTAGTTAGATTGTCTTTATCTGTTGTTAGAGCGGTGTTTTGGCTAGCTAGCTTATCTTTTTCTCTATTTAGTTTGGCGTTTTCTTCTTGGACTTCTTGGACTTTTTTAAGCTCTTTCTCTTTTTTTAAAGCGTCTTTTGAGTTTTCTTGGGTGTCGTTAGAGGATTTTCCAAGCGAAAAGAAAGAGCCTATAAGATGAGAGAGTTTTCTAAGGGGTTCAAAGTCTTCTAATTTAAGATCTTCTAATTTTTTAATGCGATCTTTGAGATCTCTAACACAATTTAAAAGCTCTTCAGTTTTTAAAGGCTCTTCATTATTGGGGGGGTGGAAGCAGTGGGATTTGAAATATTTGGTTTTTCTATTTTCTCATTATTCGTATTTTCTACAATATGAGCACCACTCGTAAGAATATCTCCTTTTGTATCATATCAATGTTAATAAAATTGTTATTGTAATTTGAGAAAACTTAAAATGAGCTTTATTTTTCCCCCCTTTTTTTTGCCCCCTCTAACAAACCCCTAGAATGTAGAATCCCAGTGGTTTAAGTTAGAAGAATAAGGGTCAAAAAAGCCCTTAGGCATGTATTGCACTTCTTTTTTGGTAGAAGCGTCTTTTGAAGAATGGTCTTTAGGGAGACAAGCGAAACGCTGAGTATCAAAGCTAGAACAACCGCTCAATAACAACGCACCGAGTGTGCCAATCATAATACCATTTTTAATTGTTTTCATTTTATATCCTTTGTTTTGTAAAATTTGTTATAAATCCGTTTAATTTAAAATCGTTTAATTGAATAAGCTAAACTTTAAATTACACGATGCGAATATTATAATTCATTTTTAAACGAAAAGTAAATGAAGCTAAAAACAATACAAATTATCACTCAAATTCTTATCATTGTGTAAAAATGCGTGATAAACTCAAAAAGGTTGGAATGAGAATTAATTACCACTAAAATAAAATTTAAAATTAAAAAACATTACCAACCCATAAGACTTAAAGCCACCCGCTTAAAACATGCTACAATCAAGCCAAATTCTTAAATAAAAGGTAAGCTCATGCAAAAAATCATTGACGATTCATTAGAATTGGCTAAAAAGTTGCAAAATCGTATCAGTCAGCATTTGAGCGAACAAGAAAAAGCGTTCCACTCTAAAATGCAAAAGCTTTTAAACAACCCTGAAAACAAAGTCATGCTCATAGAGCTTATGGATCGGAGTTTCAGGTGCTTGGACAATAAAGCCCGCTTTGAAATGATTGAGCATGTTTTGGACAAATACAAAAGCCGTGAGATTTTTTCTCCGTTTGAAAAAGTGCTTTTAATGGGGTTTTTAAGCTTTGGGAAAATGCTCCCTGATATGAGCGTGCCTTTCTTTGTCAATAAGATCAGAAGCGACACAAAAGCGATGGTCTTGGATCAAGAAGAGGATAAATTAAAAGAGCGGATTTTAAAAAGAAAAAATGAAAACATCGTTTTGAACGTGAATTTTATTGGCGAAGAGGTTTTAGGCGAAGAAGAAGCTCATGCTCGTTTTGAAAAATACTCTCAAGCCCTAAAATCCAACTACATCCAATACATTTCCATTAAAATCACCACGATTTTTTCTCAAATCAATATCCTTGATTTTGAATACTCTAAAAAAGAAATTGTCAAACGATTAGACGCTCTTTACGCCCTAGCTTTAGAAGAAGAAAAAAAGCAAGGCATGCCTAAATTCATCAATTTAGACATGGAGGAATTTAGGGATTTAGAGCTTACGGTGGAGTCTTTTATGGAATCCATTGCTAAATTTGATTTGAACGCCGGAATTGTGCTGCAAGCTTATATCCCTGATTCTTATGAATATTTGAAAAAACTGCACGCTTTTTCTAAAGAAAGGGTTTTAAAAGGGTTAAAACCCATTAAAATCCGCTTTGTTAAGGGAGCGAACATGGAGAGCGAAGAGACTATCGCTTCTATGAAAGACTGGGCGTTACCCACATTTTCTAGTAAGCAAGACACCGATTCTAATTACAATAAAATGCTGGATTTTGTTTTAGAGGGCGACAATTATAAATACATTCATATCGGCGCAGCGAGCCATAATATTTTTGAAATCGCTTATGTCTATATGCGCATCCATGCCCTTAATGACCCTATTGTGTTGGAGCATTTTAGTTTTGAAATGCTAGAGGGCATGAGCTTGCAAGCGAGCCAGGAATTAAAAGAGATGCACAAGCTCATTCTTTATGCGCCGGTGTGCGATGAAGCGCATTTTAACAACGCGATCGCTTACTTGGTGAGGAGGCTAGATGAAAACACCTCAAGCGATAATTTCATGAAAGCTTTCTTCAACCTCAAAGTAGGCACGAGCGAATGGAAAGACCAAGAACAACGCTTTTTAAACAGCCTTAAAGGAATCGCCGCTTTAGACAACGCTACCCACAGGACCCAAGACAGAAACGCCAAGCAAACCGGCCACACCACCTACCCAAACCACTCCTTTAAAAACGAAAGCGATACCGATTTTATTTTAAAAGCCAACCGAGAGTGGGCTAAAAAAGTGCGCGAGAAAATGCATAACGCTCCTATTTTAGAGCTTTACCCAGAAATAGATGGGAGGTTTGAAGATCCTAATTTAACCCCCTTAGAAGTCTTTGATAAAATCCATCATAAAAAAATCGCCAGCGTGCATTTAGCGGATAAGGAAGCGATTTTAAAAGCCCTAGAAGTGGCTAAAAGCGATAAGAGCCATTTCAGCCAAAAAAGCTTCACAGAAATCCATGCTTTATTGAGTCAAACCGCCCAGCTTTTTAGAGAAAGAAGAGGCGATTTAGTAGGGATTTCCGCTTTAGAAGTGGGTAAGACTTTTGCTGAAACGGACGCTGAAGTGAGCGAAGCCATTGACTTTTTAGAGTTTTACCCTTACAGCTTAAGGGTGTTGCAAGAGCAAAACACAAAAACCCAATTCACCCCTAAAGGCGTGGGCGTGGTCATCGCTCCATGGAATTTCCCTGTGGGTATTTCTGTAGGCACTATCGCTGCCCCCCTAGCCGCTGGCAATCGGGTGATTTACAAGCCCTCAAGTTTGTCTAGCGTAACGGGTTATAAGCTTTGTGAGTGCTTTTGGGATGCGGGCGTGCCTAGAGATGCGCTCATTTACTTGCCCTCTAAAGGGAGCGATATTAGCGAGCATCTTTTAAAAGATGGAAGCATCCAGTTTGCCATTTTAACCGGGGGCGAAGACACCGCTTACAAAATGCTAGAAGCTAACCCCACTCTAGCCTTGAGCGCTGAAACGGGCGGTAAAAACGCCACCATTGTGAGCAAAATGGCAGACAGGGATCAAGCGATTAAGAATGTTATCCATTCAGCTTTTAGCAATTCGGGGCAAAAATGCTCCGCCACTTCGCTTTTAGTGTTAGAAAAAGAAGTTTATGAAGATGAGAATTTCAAAAAAACTTTGATAGATGCGACTCTAAGCCTTAGCGTGGGCGATCCTTTTGATTTCAAAAACAAAATCGGCGCTCTAGCGGACAAGCCTAATGAAAAGGTCATCAAAGCCATAGAGGAATTGAAAGGCTATGAAAATTACGAAATCCCTGCAAGCTTTGTGAATGATAACCCCTATTTGATGAAGCCAAGCATCAAATACGGCACTAAAAAAGGCGATTTCACGCACCAAACCGAGCTTTTTACGCCCATTTTATCCGTGATGAAAGCGCAAGATTTAGACGAAGCGATAGAAATAGTCAATTCTACCGGTTACGGGCTGACTAGCGCGTTAGAGTCGTTAGACGAAAGGGAGTGGGAATATTATTTAGATCGCATTGAAGCCGGTAATATCTATATCAACAAGCCCACCACAGGAGCGATCGTTTTGCGCCAGCCTTTTGGGGGGATTAAAAAATCCGCTGTGGGGTTTGGGAGGAAGGTGGGTATTTTTAACTATATCACGCAATTTGTGGATATCCATCAAGAAGAAGAAGATGAACACGCCCTAAAAAACCCCTTAAGCGAAGCTTTAGAGGGCTTGACTCAAAAAGGCTATGACGAACACACGCATGAGTTGAAGCGCGCGATTTTTATGGCAAAGAGCTACGCTTATCATTATAAACATGAATTCAGCCAAGCTAGAGACTATGTCAAAATCAGAGGCGAAGACAACCTTTTTTCCTACACTAAAGTTAAAAGCGTGGGCTATCGCATCACCGAAAAGGACACTTTAAGCGATATGTTGGGCGTGGCTTTAGCGTGTTTAATCTCTCAAATCCCTTTAACGCTCAGTGCAGAAAATGAACGAACGAACAAAGATTTAACGTTTTTTTTAGAATGCTTGAAAACGCTCCGAGCAAACGCCCCTATTGTTTATGAAAGCTTGCAAAAATTTAGCGAGAAATTGAACGCTTTTAGTCGTGTGCGTTATCTCAAAAGCGGTTTGGATTTATTGCACGAGCAAGCGAGCGCTTTAGGGATGGTTTTAGCCACGGCTAAACCATGCTTGAACGGGCGTTTTGAATTGCTGTATTACCACTTAGAGCGATCGGTTAGCATTTCGTATCATCGTTATGGGAATTTAGGCTCAAGGGTTTTAAGGCAACCCACTTGCCACAAGTCATGCTGCGCTGAAAAATAAATATTGTATTAAATAAGGAGATCAAAATGGGACATGTTGTTTTAAGCACCCCTATTGTTACGATGTTTATCGTTTATTCGCTGTTAATGCTCTATATTGGTTTTTATTTTTACAAACAAAATGAAACGACTGAAGATTATTTCTTAGGCGATCGTTCTATGGGGCCTGTGATTAGCGCTTTGAGCGCGGGGGCGAGCGATATGAGCGGGTGGCTTTTAATGGGATTACCGGGAGCTTTATATGTGGGGGGCTTAATCAACTCACACATCGCCATAGGGTTGAGTTTGGGAGCGCTCATTAACTGGGTTTTTGTGGCCAAACGCTTACGCATTTATACGAGCGTGATCGCTAATTCCATCACCATTTCAGATTATTTTGAAACGCGCTTTAGCGATGATAAACACATCTTGCGCTTGATTTCAGCTTTTGTGATTTTAATCTTTTTTATTTTTTACATTTCTTCAGGGCTAGTGAGTGGGGCTAAACTCTTTGAAGCGACCTTTGGCATCCAATACAACTACGCTTTAAGCATTGGCACGCTGATTATTGTTTCTTACACCTTTTTAGGAGGGTATAAGGCAGTGTGTTGGACGGATTTGATTCAAGGGCTTTTGATGATGAGCGCTTTAATTGTAGTGCCGATTGTGATGATAATCCATCTTGGTGGGATTGGAGAGGGGATTAAAATCATTAGAGAAATCAAGCCTGAAAACCTTTCTTTCTTGCAAGGCTCTAGCATAGTCGCCATTATTTCAAGCCTTGCTTGGGGGTTAGGCTATTTTGGACAACCCCATATTTTAGTGCGTTTCATGTCTATCCGCTCCATTAGAGATGTCCCTAAAGCGACCACTATTGGGATTTCTTGGATGGTTATTTCTTTGATTGGGGCATGCGTTATGGGGCTTTTAGGCGTTGCGTATGTGCATAAATTTGACTTGAGCTTAGAGGACCCTGAAAAGATTTTCATTGTGATGAGTCAATTGCTCTTTAACCCTTGGATCACAGGCATTTTGTTGAGCGCGATTTTAGCGGCGGTGATGAGTACGGCCAGTTCGCAACTGCTTGTAAGCTCTTCTACCATTGCTGAAGATTTCTATGCGACGATTTTCAATAAAAACGCCCCCCAAAAATTGGTGATGGTCATTTCTAGGCTTTCGGTTTTAGGGGTGGCTTGCATCGCTTTTTTCATTTCAACGGATAAAAACGCCAGCATTCTCAGCATCGTGAGTTACGCATGGGCTGGCTTTGGCGCGAGTTTTGGCTCGGTGATTTTATTCTCGCTTTTTTGGTCAAGAATGACACGCATTGGTGCGATTGCTGGCATGCTCTCTGGGGCTAGCACGGTGATTTTATACGATAAATTCGGCAAGAGCTTTTTGGATATTTATGAAATCGTTCCGGGCTTTATTGTAGCGAGTATAGCTATTGTTGTGTTTAGTCTGTTTTCTAGCGTGCGAGCAGGCACTAAAGAGGCTTTTGAAACCATGCTTAAAGAAATTGAGAGCTTGAGGCATTAAGACGCTTCAAATGAGCTTGGTTAATCCCTAAAACCCCTATGCTCTTTAATCAAACCTTAACCTATATTTCTTTATTTTCTGGGGCAGGAGTGGGGTGCTATGGGCTTTTAGAAGAGGGGTTTGAATGCATTGCTACTAATGAAATTTTAGAAAAACGCTTGAATATCCAAAGGATCAATCGTAAATGCAAACTAGATGAAAGCTACATTAGTGGGGATATTAAAAAGCCAGAAACAAAAGAAAAAATTTTAAAACAAATTGGATTTTATTCTAAAAAATTTGGTAATGATAGGGTTGATTTAGTGGTAGCAACCCCACCTTGTCAAGGCATGAGCGTGGCCAATCATAAAAAGAAAAACGATGAAATCAAACGGAATTCTTTGGTGGTTGAGAGCATTGATTTGATCAAACAAATCAAACCCAGATTTTTTATTTTAGAAAATGTCCCTAGTTTTTATAAAACAGGTTGTATAGACAAAAATGACAATTTGCTAGAAATAGGATCTATGATAGAGCAAAATTTGAGTGGTGATTATATGCTCTATGATGAGGTAATTAATTTTAAAAATTTTGGGGCTAATTCAAGCCGAACAAGAACTTTAGTGATAGGGGTTTGTAAAGAGTTTAAAGATTTTACAAGCGCGTTAGAATTTTTTCCTGATTTCAAACAAGAAAAAACCTTAAAAGAAGTGATAGGTTCGTTAAAACCACTTACTTGGGGCGAGTATGATAGCGCGGATTTTTATCATAGTTTTAGAACTTATCCAAAGCATATGCAAGAATGGATTAAGGATTTAAAAGAAGGACAAAGCGCATTTGAGAACACAGAATTAAACAAAAAGCCTCATAGAATGGTCGGTAATAAGATTGTCTTAAATGTTTCTAAAAATGGCGATAAATATAAAAGACAAAAATATCATAGCGTTGCCCCTTGCATTCATACAAGAAACGACCAAATGGCTAGCCAAAACACGATCCACCCCAAAGATGATAGAGTGTTTTCCATTAGAGAGCTGATGCTTTTAATGAATATCCCTAGCCGTTTTAAGTGGTTAGATTTAGAATTACAAGAATTAAACGCCCTTAACCAACAAGAAAAAGAAAAAATCTCCAAACAAAACGAAATGAATATAAGACAAAGTATCGGTGAAGCTGTTCCAACGATTATTTTTAAGCAAATTGCTATAAAAATAAAAAACTTCATGTCTCAAATCCATTTAAGCTATAAAGAAATCATTAGGCTTATTGATGCGCGCCATTTGTTAGAGCCAAAAAATTTGAAGCGATTTATTTTAGAGAATAAAAACAAGATTGCAAGAGCGAGTTTGGTGAGTTTGGCGGAAATGTCTAATTCTAAACGCATAGAAAAAAGCGCGTATTTTACAAACCCTTTTATTATTAATGAGATAGCAAAGTTATTGCCAAGCTTTAAACAAGAGAGCGTTACTATCATAGAGCCAAGTGTAGGGTGTGGGAATTTCTTAAGCGCTCTTTTTAAAAAATACGCTTCTGTTAAAAAAGTTTATTTAAAGTGTATAGATATTGATAAAAATAGTTTAGAAATTTTAGAGATTTTATATAAAGATTGCATTCCTAACAATTTTGAAATGGAATTGATTTGCACAGATTTTCTAGCCTATGAATGCGGCAAAGTGGATTTAATTGTGGGCAATCCGCCTTTTGGCAAAACGCATGAAAGATTTAAAGATTATAGTTTAGGACTCACTCATTTAGCAGGGATTTTTTTAGAAAAGTCTTTAAAACTAGCCAACTTTACAGCAATGGTTATGCCTAAAAACCTTTTAAACACTAAAGAGTATGCAGAAACCAGAACTAAGCTTGAAAAAAAGGGAGTAGGAGCGATTTTAGATTTTGGCGAGCTTGGTTTTAAGGGTGTTTTAGTAGAAACAATTGCTATTGTTACACAAAAATCAAAAGAAATTTTAGCGCGTTCGTTACCTCTAAATCTAAGCATCAAGCAAAAGCCAAGCTATATTTTTGACAAACAATTACCCTATTGGGTTATCTATCGTAACGCTTTTTTTGATAAGGTGTTTCATTCCATGCAGTTTGGTCTTTTTGAAGTGTTTAGAGACAGACAAATCACTAATTCTGTGTTAGTTAAAAATGGTATTCGTGTGATTAAATCTCGCAATATTGATGAAAACGGAAAGATTATTAGCATTGAAAATTACGATAGCTACATTCAAAAAGAGGTTTTAAATCCGTTCAAGATAGCTTCATTTTTAAACAGAGATGATGTCTATTTAACCCCCAATATGACCTATAAGCCAAGGATTTTAAAAAAAGAAAAAGGCTATGTAGTTAATGGATCTGTGGCTATTTTAATCCCTAAAAACCCTATATCTTTAAGCAAGAAACAATGCGATTATATCTCTAGCATTGAATTTAGAGATTTTTATAAAATCGCTAGGAATTATCAAACGCGCACCTTGAATATTGATAGCATGAGTTGCTTTTGGTTTGGGATTTTAAAGAGTAGCTAATGAAAGAACAGCAAATTATTGATTTTTTAAAACTCAGATATTATGATATTAGAAAAACACAAAACGCGCGATGGATAGATCAAAAATGCACCCCTGATGTGTTGTCTATTGTTGCTGATTGTATTTTAGAATTTACGCAATATAATATTGAAAAATCATTTTCTATTAGGGATATTTGGGATAGCCCTTACACCAATGAAAATGTTAAAATGATTTTTTCTAAACCTGATTTAAATTCTGACTTTTCCATGCATGAATACGATAAGTTTTTTTCTCAGCCTATTAAATGATTAGCCTATAGCGGTATTTTATTTGAAACAAAAACTGGCAATAGAAATATTTATACCATACAAAACATAGAGCTGTTAGAATACCTCATGCAAAGAGAAACAAACGCTTTGAAATTCCTTATTTTATACATTCAAAAGGTATTAATGGATAGTGGGGTTGAGCCTATATTTGACAACTTTTTACAAAAACAAGACACAGAAAGTTTTAAACAACTAAAAGATGGTTTCACTCATTTTACTATCAATAACACAGCAATCAAAAACACTACAGAATGTTTTAGGATTTTTACTAAAATTATCAATCCTTTAGCTTTTTATTATGGTAAAAAAGGCACAAGAAAAGGGTTTTTATCCAACACTATAATTACAAAAGATGAGCTTAATTACAATCGTATCAATTGGCGAGATATAGGAAAAGATAAAAATATCACCAGACAAGAATACGATCTTATAAACTCTAAAAGGATTGCTAATTCTAACTATCTTATTTCAAAAGCTAAGAAAGTGGTGAAGCAATATAATGATAAATTCAATCATTCTCTTTCTGAAGTGAAAGGAGAAAATGAAACAGTGCAAGCCACACAAATACACCATATTTTCCCTGTTCAAGACTTTCCTCTTATTACTGATTATATAGAAAATCTTATCGCGCTCACTCCCAATCAGCATTTTATTTACGCCCACCCCAACAATCAAACCCGCCCGATTGATAAAGATTTTCAATATATCTGTTTATTAGCTAAAACAAATACAATTTTTAATGACACTCAAGGCGTATATGATTGGAAGCATTACATTTTTGTGTTGAATATGGGTCTCAAGACAACTATCTTTTCTCAAGTCAATAATGAGTGGGAATTATTGCGAGCAATAGATACTTTTTATTTTGATTTTAACAAAAGCAAAGATCCAAGTTGGCAATATTTGCTAGATAAAAACGATTTAAGAGCTTTCAAGCTAAAATTTTAATAAGTTTTATTGAAACCGGCTGTGAAATTTATGAAAGCTTGAAATGAATTATAAAATTTTAGATTTATTTTGTGGGGCTGGGGGTTTTAGTGCTGGATTAGAGCGTTTAAAAGAGTTTGACGCTTTAATAGGGCTAGATTGCGATAAACAAGCCCTAATTACTTTTGAAAACAACCATAAAAACGCCATAGGTATTTGTGGGGACATCACTCAAACCGAAATTAAAGAAAAAGTCATCAAACTAGCTCAAAAATTAGGAATCAACATGATCATTGGCGGGCCTCCATGCCAAGGCTTTTCTAATAAAGGGAAAAATTTAGGGCTAAAAGACCCTAGGAATTTTTTATTCTTAGAATATATAGAAATAGTCAAAGCCATAAAGCCAGAAATTTTTATCATTGAAAACGTGAAAAACTTAATCTCTTGCGCTAAAGGCTATTTTTTAGAAGAAATCAAAGAAAGATTGAACGCTTTAGGGTATCAATTGAGCTATCAAATCCTAAACGCTAAAGATTACGGCGTGCCTCAAAACAGAGAGAGGGCTTTTATTGTGGGGGCTAGTCGTTTTAGTTTTGATTTCAATCTTTTAGAGCCTTCTCAAAGCGTGAGCGTCCAAGATGCCATAAGCGATTTAGCTTATCTTTGTTCTAATGAAGGGGCGTTTGAGAGTGATTATTTAAACCCTATCCAATCCAATTATCAAGCTTTAATGCGAAAAGATAGCCCTAAATTATACAACCACCAAGCCACCAACCACTCGCAAGCCGCTTTAGAGAAATTAAAACTCATTAATAAAGAACAGGGCAAAGAATGCTTGCCCAAAAACTTGCATGGCAAACAGCAATTCAAAAGCACATGGGGGCGCTTGAATTGGAATAAAATCAGCCCCACCATAGACACACGCTTTGACACTCCCAGTAATGGCACCAACTCCCACCCTGAATTGCACCGCTCTATCACGCCCAGAGAAGCCGCCAGGATACAAAGTTTTAGCGATAATTATATCTTTTATGGCAATAAAACGAGCGTTTGTAAGCAAATCGGTAACGCTGTGCCTCCTCTTCTAGCCCTAACCTTAGACAAAGCGATCTTAAAAAGCTTGAGAAAATGATACAAATTTATCACGCTGACGCTTTTGAAATTATCAAGGATTTTCACCAGCAAAATTTAAAAGTGGATGCGATCATCACGGATCCTCCTTATAACATTTCGGTTAAAAACAATTTTTCCACCCTAAAGAGCGCTAAAAGGCAAGGCATAGATTTTGGGGAATGGGATAAAAATTTCAAGCTTTTAGAATGGATCACGCGCTACGCCCCCTTAGTCAATCCAAACGGCTGCATGGTGATTTTTTGCTCTTACAGGTTTATAAGCTATATCGCTGATTTTTTAGAAGAAAACGGCTTTGTGGTCAAAGACTTTATCCAATGGGTTAAAAATAATCCCATGCCAAGAAACATTCACCGGCGCTATGTCCAAGACACGGAATTTGCCCTATGGGCGGTTAAAAAGAAAGCACAATGGGTGTTTAACAAACCCAAAAATGAAAAATACTTACGGCCCTTGATTTTAAAAAGCCCTGTGGTTGGCGGGCTTGAAAGAGTGAAACACCCAACGCAAAAAAGCCTGGCCTTAATGGAAAAAATCATTTCCATCCACACAAACCCTAATGACATCGTTCTGGATCCTTTCATGGGGAGCGGCACCACGGGCTTAGCGTGCAAGAATTTAGAACGAAATTTTATCGGCATAGAATCAGAAAAAGAATATTTTCAAACCGCCCAAAAGCGTTTGAATTTGTTTTAAAAACGCTATTTGAATGAGATTGTGTTATAGTTATTTAAAAGGATATTTTTAATGAAAAGAATGTTAGCGGAGTTTGAAAAAATCCAAGCGGTTTTAATGGCGTTCCCCCATGAGTTTGGCGACTGGGCGTATTGCATCAAAGAGGCTAGAGAGAGCTTTTTAAACATCATTCAAACCATAACCAAACACGCTCAGGTGTTAGTGTGCGTCCATACTAGCGATACTATCGGCTATGAAACGCTTAAAAACTTACCGGGCGTAGAAATCGCAAGGGTTGACACTAACGACACATGGGCTAGGGATTTTGGAGCGATCAGTATTGAAAATCAGGGCGTTTTAGAGTGCTTGGATTTTGGCTTTAATGGCTGGGGGTTAAAATACCCGTCCAATTTAGACAATTTAGTGAATTTCAAACTCAAAAGTTTAGGGTTTTTAAAACACCCTTTAAAAACGATGCCCTATGTTTTAGAGGGAGGGAGCATAGAAAGCGATGGCGCTGGGAGTATTTTAACCAACACCCAATGCCTGCTAGAAAAAAATCGTAACCCCCATTTGAATCAAAATGGAATAGAAAGCATGCTTAAAAAGGAATTAGGGGCTAAACAAGTGCTGTGGTATTCTTATGGCTATTTAAAGGGCGATGATACCGATAGCCATACCGACACGCTCGCTCGCTTTTTAGATAAAGACACCATTGTTTATAGCGCATGCGAGGATGAAAACGATGAGCATTACACAGCCTTAAAAAAAATGCAAGAAGAATTAAAAACCTTTAAAAAACTAGACGGCACGCCTTATAAACTCATCCCCCTAGAAATCCCCAAAGCCATTTTTGATACAAACCAACAACGCTTGCCGGCCACTTATGTGAATTTTTTATTGTGCAATAACGCCCTCATCGTCCCCACTTACAACGACCCTAAAGATGCGCTCGTTTTAGAGACCTTCAAACAACACACGCCCTTAGAAGTGATAGGAATTGATTGCAACACCTTAATCAAACAGCATGGAAGCTTGCATTGTGTAACGATGCAACTTTATTGAACAAAATCACGCTTTTTGGCGTGGTTCAAGGCGTAGGCATGCGTCCTTTTGTTTATACCCTAGCTCAAAAATTAGAGCTTGTAGGCTTTACGCGTAACACCCAAGCGGCTTTAGAAATCATCTTGCCCGCTCACAAAACAGAGTCTTTTTTAAACGCCCTAAAAAAAGGATTACCCCCTTTAGCGCTGGTAGAAAAAATCATTATTAGCCCCTATGATAAGGCGTTAAATTTCAATGATTTTAGGATTTTAGAAAGCAAGAACCACCCCTTAAATTTGCTCAGTCAAATCCCTAAAGATTTAGGCGTGTGTGAGGATTGCTTGCGCGAAATCAGGGATAAAAACTCCCCCTATTTTCATTACGCTTTCAATTCTTGCGCGAAGTGTGGGGCGAGATACAGCCTTTTAAACGCCATGCCCTATGACAGAGAAAACTCCGCCCTAAAACCTTTCAAGCTCTGTGAATTTTGCACATCCGTTTATAAAGACCCCACCAATAAGCGCTTCCACATTCAAGGCATCAGCTGCAAAAAGTGCGGTATCGCGCTCAATTATAAGCGATTCAAAAACGATGACGCGCTTTTAGAATGCGCTAAAGACCTTCAAAAAGGTAAAATCATCGCTCTTAAAGGTTTGGGAGGCTTTGCTCTCTTGTGCGATGCGAGGAATTTTCAAACCATAGAGAGATTACGGCTTTTAAAAAACCGCCCCCTAAAGCCTTTCGCGCTCATGTTTAAAGACTTAAACGCAGCCAAACAGCATGCGTTTTTGAACGCGTTAGAAGGCGAGAGCTTGAGAGCGGCTAACGCCCCCATTCTTTTAGCGCGTAAAAAACCTAATACCCAATTAGCCCCCAATATCGCCAAAAACTCCCCCTTTTATGGCGTGATTTTGCCCTATACCCCTTTGCATGCTTTATTATTGGATTTATTGGATTTCCCTATTGTGTTCACGAGCGCGAATTTCAGCTCCCTCCCTTTAGCGAGCGATGAGGCTGATATTGATTCCTTGAGTTTCATTTTTGATTTTAAGCTCACGCACAACCGTGCCATTATTCATAGGATTGATGATAGCATCGTGCAGCGCGTGGATAATGCGATTCGCCCCATGCGTTTGGCTAGAGGGTTTGCCCCCCTTTACCTCACTTTGCCCAAACGCTCTAATCAAGCGCCCAAAAAGATTTTAGCGCTTGGAGCGGAGCAAAAAGGGCATTTTAGCTTATTAGATAGCAAAACTTCTGTTCTTTTGCTCTCGCCTTTTTGCGGGGATTTGAGCGTTTTAGAAAATGAAAAACACTTTAAAGAAACTTTGAATTTTTTCTTAAACACCTATGATTTTAAACCCACGCTCTTAGCTTGCGATAAGCATAAAAACTACACCACCACTCAAATGGCTTTTGAATTTAATACGCCCTTGTTGCAAGTCCAGCACCACCATGCCCACTTTTTAGCGAGCGTCTTAGACGCATTGTTACAAGACCCGCATTTAAACCACCCCTTTATAGGTATCATCTGGGATGGGAGTGGGGCTTATGACAATAAGATTTATGGGGCGGAGTGTTTTATAGGGGATTTTGAACGCATTGAAGAAGTGGCTAGGTTTGAAGAATTTTGGCTTTTAGGGGGGCAAAAAGCGATCAAAGAGCCTAAACGCTTGGTTTTAGAAATCGCTTTAAAACACCAACTCAACAAGCTTTTAGGGCGTGTTCAAAAGCATTTTAAAGAAGACGAATTAGAAATTTTTAAACAAATGCATGACAAAAAAATCCAAAGCGTCGCCACCAATTCCATAGGGCGTTTGTTTGATATAGTAGCGTTTAGTTTGGATTTAGCGGGAACGATTAGCTTTGAAGCAGAGAGCGGGCAGGTTTTAGAAAATCTGGCCTTACAAAGCGATGAGATCGCTTTTTATCCGTTTACAATCAAAAACAGCGTGGTGGGTTTAAAAGATTTTTATCAAGCGTTTGAAAAGGATTTGGGCGTTTTAGAGCCTGAACGCATCGCTAAGAAATTTTTTAACAGCCTAGTAGAAATCATTACCGCTTTGATTGCGCCTTTTAAAGAGCATGCGGTGGTGTGCAGTGGGGGCGTGTTTTGCAACCAATTATTGTGCGAACAATTAGCCAAGCGATTCAAAAAGCTTCAAAGGGAGTATTTTTTCCACAAGCATTTCCCCCCTAATGACAGCAGTATCCCTGTCGGTCAAGCCTTAATGGCGTATTTCAACCCTACAATCATCAAAAAAGGATAAAAAGGATAAAAATGGATAGCGTAACTCTAGCATGCGGGAACGGAGGGAAAGAAACAAACGCTTTAATTGAGCAAGTCTTTATGCCCTATTTAAAAGAATTTATCGTTGCGTTTGATGAAGACGCCCCTAAATTTGAAGCTAGTGGGGAATATTGCGTGAGCACGGATAGTTTTGTCATCACGCCTTTAATTTTTAATGGAGGCGATATAGGCAAGCTTTGCGTTTGCGGGAGTGCGAATGACGTGAGCGTGCAAGGGGGCGAACCTTTGTATTTGAATATCGGTTTTATTTTAGAAGAAGGCTTAGAAATCCCTCTTTTAAAACAAATTTTACAATCCATACAAAAAGAATTGTTTAAAGCCAACTTGAAACTCCTCTCCCTAGACACTAAAGTCGTGCCAAAGGGGAGCGTGGATAAGCTTTTTATCAACACGACTTGTATTGGTAAAATCATCAAGCCAGGGGTTTCTTCGCGCCATTTACAACCAGGGCAAGCCATTATCCTAAGCGACACTATCGCCAATCATGGGGCAAGCCTGTTTGCAATGCGTCATGAAATCAAGCTTAAAACGAATCTAGAAAGCGATTGCCAATTGCTCTATCCTTTATTAAAACCCCTGTTTTTAAGCGATCTCAAAATTGATGCTTTAAGAGATGCGACTAGGGGCGGGTTAGCGAGCGTGCTGAATGAATGGGCGAACAGCTCTAGAGTGAAAATCGTTATAGAAGAAGAAAAAATCCCTTTAAAAGAAGAAACGAAAGGGATTTGTGAGATTTTAGGGCTAGAACCCTACGCGCTAGCCAATGAGGGGGTGTTTGTTTTAGCGCTCAATCAAAAAGACGCCCAAAAAGCCTTAGAAATTTTAAAAAGTAATGAAAAAGCTAAAAACGCTTGCGTGATTGGCGGAGTGTTTGAAAACCCTTATCCTAGTGTGGTTTTAAAGAACGCATGGGGTTTTGAAAGGATTTTAGAGACGCCAGAAGGCGAATTGTTGCCTAGGATTTGTTAACACGCCGTCATTTTTTAATCGTTTTAAGCCTGCCCTAAAAATGGTTTAGAGTCCGCTTAAGCTAAATCTAAGTCTAAGTCTAAGTCCACTATACTCAAGGCATTTGAGAAAAAACTTGCAATAAGAGGGTGTTAGTGGTGGGTTACAAAAAAGCGGGCTTAATGCTAGCAATCATTTTTGGGTTTGCTGTGTTTTTTTCTGCGTGTAAGAGTGATTACGCAAAAAAAAGATAGTAAAGATAATAAAAGAGAAAGGAATTAAAAAAAATATAAAAGAGAAAGAAACAATAGAAAAAGAAAAGATAAAGGAAAAGATAAGAGAAGCGTTTGAAAAACTGCCAAAAAAACCACCAATAGATCTTAGAATGACTTTTAGGAACAATTTTTATTGGATAGACATCATTTCAAATGTTGATAATGTCGCTATAGTCGGCATAAAAGTCAATCGTGGGGATTGCGGTGGAACCAGTAGGATTGATAGAAAACTAGGACTTAACGATAGTTATGAATTTCGTATTCTTCCATCGTTTTGTCGGTATGTCAAAGAAATTAGCATTAAGACGGATAAAGGGATTTGGGATTTTAGAATGAGATAAAAACCCAATCACCTCTAAAACAGACAGCATAGAAATCCAAGACATTTGGAAATTAAAATCCAAACCGATAAGAGCTATAAAACTTTTCATTCCAATCATCGTTATTGCCATAGCCCTTTATGAGTTTATTTTTTATTTAAAGCAAGCGATAATGAGTTTCATAGAAAAAGCCCCTTACTTTCCCTAGTTTTTTATGAAAAATTAGAATGGTAACACACCCTGCTTTTTGAAAGCGCTTGAAATTGAGAGCGAAAGGCAAACCAAACCCCTTTTAATGGCTCAAGTCTGTTTGAAGCGAATGTAATCACAATATCGTAAAATCGCTAGCCCTTAATAGCGGAGCGTTTTTATAACCCTATAAGAGCCTTGATTTTATTTCAAACCCTCTAAAAGCTTCAAATAATACTCATAAGCTTCTTTGATGCCCTGCTCTAAAGGGATTTCTAATTCCCATTTTAAAGCCTTTTGTTTGGAAATATCCATAAGCTTTTGCTGCATGCCCACTGGTTTGGATAAGTCTTTCACAAACACGCCCTTATAGTCTAAAACCTGAGCGACTTTTTTATAATACTCTTCAATGCTATAATCCACGCCAGAGCCGACATTCATCACGCTAGGCATTGAAGCGATATTCTCATAAGCGAGAGCGATGAACCTCGCTAAATCTTTAGCGTTTAGATATTCTCTCCTAGCCGTGCCATCGCCCCACATCACAAACTCTTTTTCATTTTTTAATTTGGCGGTGTGCATCCTAGCGATAAGCCCAGGTATCATGTGCGCTATTTTTTCTTCAAACTTGTCAAACTCGCCATAAAGGTTGCAAGGCACTAAGGTTTTATAAAAAACGCCCTTTTCAGCGCTCACGTATTCGCAATACTTCATCACAGAGAGTTTGGCTAAAGCGTAGCCTTCGTTCGTTGGCTCTAAAGAGCCGTTCAATAAATCGCTCTCTTTTAAAGGGTTAGTGGCGAATTTAGGATAAGCGCAAGAGCTCGCTAGATTAATGGCTTTTTTCACGCCCAAATCTAAAGCGCTAGAAAAGAGGTACAAGCCCATGAGTAAATTCTCAACCATGTAAGTTGAAAGATCGTTCATGTTAGCGACAATGCCCCCCACTCTCCCGGCGCAATGGATAATGCCTGTAGGCTTATATTCTTTCAAATAGGCTTGAACATTGTCCTTATCCAATAAATACAATTCGCTCTTTTTAGGGGTGAGCAAAGTAACATCAGGCTTATTTTTTTTAAAATACAACGCCGTGTTCTGCCCCACCATGCCATAAGCGCCGGTGATTAAAATAACCTCATTCATAAAAATTCCTTAAAATATAACCCCCATCTTGCAAGTAAAGGTTTTTCTGGCATTCTTTTAAATCGTATTCTAACATGTCCTTAACCAACTCTTTTAAATCGTATTCCCTAACCCAGCCCAGCTCTTTCTCAGCCTTAGTGGGATCGCCTAAGAGCAAATCCACTTCAGTAGGCCTGAAATAGCGTTCATCTATACGCACCACGATTTGGCCCGTTTTTAAATGGCTTAAGTTTAAGTTTAAAGCGTCCGCTCTTTTTTCATCAACGCTTTTGATCAAACCGATTTCTTTAATCCCTGTATTTTGAAATTCTAGATCAATACCGATAAATTCAAAGCTCATTTTCACAAAATCGCGCACGCTTGTGGTCTTTCCTGTGGCGATCACATAATCTTGTGGAGTGGGCGCTTGGAGCATTAAATGCATCATTTTCACATAATCTTTGGCATGCCCCCAGTCTCTTTTAGCGTCCAAATTCCCTAAATACAAGCAATCCGTTAAGTTATACGCTATCGCGCTAGCGGCTCGTGTGATTTTACGAGTGACAAAAGTTTCGCCCCTTACCCTACTTTCATGGTTAAAAAGAATGCCATTAACCGCAAACAAGTTATAAGCCTCTCTGTAATTTTTGGTGATGTAAAAGGCATACATTTTAGCGACCGCATAGGGGCTTCGTGGGTTAAAGGGGGTGTTTTCATTTTGTGGGGTTTCTAAGACTTCGCCATACAATTCGCTCGTGCTGGCTTGATAAAATCGTGTTTTATTTTCTAAGCCTAAAATCCGCATGGCCTCTAAAATCCTTAGCGTGCCAATACCATCAGCGTTAGCGGTGTATTCTGGGGTTTCAAAAGAGACTTTCACATGGCTTTGAGCGGCTAAATTATAAATCTCTGTAGGCTTAGTGGTAGCGATTAGATGGATGAGGTTAGAGCTATCGGTCATATCCCCATAATGCAAGAAAAAACGCCTCTTGTGTTCGCTGTGCAAATCTTCATACAAATGATCGATCCTAGAAGTGTTGATGCTAGAAGAGCGCCTTTTTAGCCCATGCACTTCATAACCCAAATTCAGCAAGTATTCAGCCAGATAGCTCCCGTCTTGCCCGGTAACCCCGGTGATTAAAGCGATTTTTTCTTTCATTATTGTTCCTTTATTAATTTTCCTTTATTAGGCGTTTTGATTTTTTCTGTTAAAATCATCATCAACCCTTACAATATCGTCTTCGCCGACATACTCGCCCACTTGAACTTCTATGATGGTTAAAGGGATTTTGCCGTAATTAGCCAGGCGGTGTAGGGTGTTTTTAGGGATATAAGTGGACTCATTAGCTTGCAATTCAAACGATTGGTGATTTAATTCCACGCTCGCCATCCCGCTAATCACCACCCAGTGTTCGCTCCTGTGGAAATGCTTTTGTAAAGAAAGCCTGGCGTTTGGTTTGACTTCTAAAATCTTAACCTTGTAACAACCGCTCTCATGCAAGACTTCATAACTCCCCCAAGGGCGATACACTTTAGTGTGCGTTTGCAACAATTCCTGGTTATTTATTTCTATCTCGCTCACTAAAGCTTTTAAATCTTTAGCCTTGTCTTTATGAGCGACTAAAAGAGCGTCTTTAGTGTCAATGATGGCTAAATTCTCAACGCCTAAAAGAGCGCTCACTTTATGAGAAAACACTAAATTATTTGCGCTTTCTTTGGCAAAAACAGGCGTTTGATTCAAGCTGACATTTTCTTTAGTGCCGTTAGCCACTTCTTCAAAAAGAGCGTTAAAATTCCCTAAATCGCTCCACTTGGCGTTTAATCCTACCATTTTGATTTTGTGGCTTTGCTGCATTAAGGCTATATCCACGCTCACATCTTCTAAATCTTGCATGCTCTTTTCGCTCAAACGAGCGATCTTTTGTTCAAAAAAATACGCGTTTTCTAACGATTCAAACGCTCTTTCACACCCCTTTAAAATAGTAGGGGCATGCTTTTTTAGTTCGTCTAAAAAAACGCCCGCTTGGAAAACAAACATGCCACTGTTGAAATAAAAACCCCCGCTTTTTTGAAACTCTATCGCTTTTTCTAGGCTTGGCTTTTCAATGAATCGCTTGACATCTAGAGCGTTAGGGCTTTCAATATACCCAAACTCCGTGTTGGGCTTGTCAATACTCACCCCAAAAGTGACTAAAAAGCCTTTTTGGGCTAAACCAATCGCTTTTTTCATCGCATTTTCATACGCTTGAAGGTCTTTAATCAAATGATCGCTTGGCGTAACGATGAGTAAATCTTCTTTATCGCTCATTAAAGCGCTCAAACTAATGGCGTTAGCGGTGTTTTTACTCAAGCTCTCTAATAAAAAACCCACGCTTTTGTTTTTGATTTCATTCTTTATCTCTTCTAGGGCTAAAAAATAATGTTTTTCATTGCACACAATGAGCGTTTCATCTACTAAGGAAGCGTTTCTTTTAAAACTCAATTCAAACAAGCTTTTATGGTCAAAAAGCTTTAAAAATTGCTTAGGGTATAGGCTACGGCTTAAAGGCCATAAGCGTTTGCCACTCCCCCCACTCAGTAAGATATTTTTAATTTTCATGGGCTTTCTTGTCAGGCTCTCTTTTGTTTTTTAGGGTTATTATAGCGTTTTTAATCTGGCATTTTTGAGTCACTTCAAAAACTCAGCGATGACTTCATTCTCTCTGGGTATAGGGAAGAAGATGTCAGTATTAGGCGAAATGAAAACCCTACTCCCCTCTCTAATCACCACAATGGGGGCGATCTTGCTCTTGTCTCTTAAAATTTGATTGACCACTTGATTGATCCCCATACCGCTTTGCCTCATCAATTGCATTAAAAGGTAATCCCCAAAGAAATTGGTTACCTCTTCTTTATTGCCTCTGTTGTTTAAAGCCGAAGTGATCCCAATCAATAGGCCGTTAGTGAGCGTAGAAAGCAGTAACGGCACGCCATAGCGTTGGAAATTCCTTTCAATCAATTCCCCCACTAAGCCGTTATAGCCTTTAATGTCCGCCCCCTTAGCGTTAGTGAGCATGATATTAATCCCATGGGGAGTGATGATGCGACTCCATACAATATCCAAGCGGTATTCGCCCATTTTGTTATTGTTGCTGTAATAGCCTATGACTTTAGAGCCTTTGGGGATTAAGACGGCTTTGCCCATGTGAGCGAAAATATCGCTTTCCACTTGCGCGATGACTTTACCAGCGATCTGGCTAGAAATAGGCGTGATCAAAAAAGCGGGTATCATTTTATCGGCCGTAATGGTGCGTAAAAGCTTGTTTTCATTAGTGGCGGTGTCTTTTTCTTTAAGGTTAGTAAAACCATCGATGCCTTTAGGGTTATCCATGGGGAAAATCAGGTTTTCTTCGTAATTTTTAGGGCTTTGTTTGAAAGGGGTGATGCGAGAGGCTAATAAATCTAATTGCTTTAGAGAAAAATCTTTTTTAGGGGGGGTTGTGTTTATCTTTGGATCTATGGGAGGGCTGGTAAAAGTTTCTTCTTTGGAATAATTCATTTCTTTGGAGCTTAGGGCTTTTAATGCGGCTTTGAGCTGTTCTTGTAAGGCTTTAATAGTAGCGTCTTTGGAGCTTTCTGTGTTAGTTGGCTGTGGGTTTTGAGTGAAGGTGTAGTCTTGTAAGGGGTATTTCACCTCATCGTCATTCAAAAGGCTAGGCTGGTTATTTAAGGGGGCTTTTGGCTTTTGATGATAGACTAAAGAAATGGTTGTAATCGTTGCAAAACCCCCTATAAAAACAATCGCCCCCTTAAGCCACTTATTCATCTTTAGCCCTTTTGATAAAACGGATACACAAATAGTCCTTACCCAGCCTTAAAGTCCATTTAGCCGAAACGTCTTCAGCGATAATGTAATCACCCACAATCCTTGTATTCACCGGGTTATCATAGCCATCAACGACCTTATAAATCACCGGGAATTTAGAGAGCGCTAATCTTTTGTCAAATTTGAAATAAGTGAATTGCTTGTCGTTAAAAATTTCTTTAGGCATCAAAGAGAGTTTGGACTTTTTAGAACAAGCCCATAAACAATACCATTTCCTTTGAGAGCTTTTTAGAGCCTTGTAGCCTTTTTGAATGTCTTTTTTAACGATTTTCATCGCATTGGTGTTATCGCCAATAGTTATAGTCTCTTCTTCTTTTTCTTTGGTTTCTTCTTTTTCTTCTTTTAAGGGTTTGTTGTTTGTGGGAGCGTTTTCAAGGGTATTTTCTTTATTTTCTTTTTGGGGCTTCAAAAAAGCGTTAGAATAATAATTTTTATCTTCTATGAAAACCTGCAAATTAGGGTGTTTGGAGCTGGTGAAAGTGGTAGAAAACACATAGAAAGAAAAAATCTTGCCCTCACTATCAATCACGCTGATATTAGAATCCACGCCAATTTGTAAAGGCTTGATAAGCAAAATACGATCGTTGCTTTCTAAGATTTTCGCATCAAATCCCACCTTATCCCCTAAAACAAAATCGCTAATGGGTTTTGAAAAAAACAATAAGGTCGCCATCGCATAACGCAAGCGGATTTTATAGGTTTGCCCTTGAAAATAATCAATGTTCAAAGTGTTGGACATTTTGGAGCGGTTTTTGTCAAAAAAGCTCCCTTGAATGGCGTTTAAATCCTGCATGGGGTGGTTTAAATGCGCCGGGGCTGTTTCGTTCGCTTCTTCTAAAAAATCATCGGCTTTTAAAACGCTAAAAGCCAACAAAAAGCCTATGAGAGCGTATAAAAATTTCCGCATCAATCATTCCTGTTAGTCGGTGCGATTTCAGTGATGCTGTAACGAGTGATTTTAAAGCCGGTAGGGTTTTTAGGCATGGAAGCGTAATCAAAATCCGGGGTGTCAAACAGATAACTCAATACGATTTTATAACGCTTTTCATACACGAGCTTGTTTTCATTCAAAAGTTTAGCGGCAATGGAAACGCTCGCAATGGGGTTATTGTCTTGCTGATAGATCGCAATATTGACGATATGGACTTCTCTTTCTAAATGGCTTTGCGCATAGATGCTGTTTTGCGTTTTAATCAAATCTTCAAAGCGTTGCCACACTTTAGAACTGCTTTGCAAGCGCACCAATTCATAGCGCGATTTATCGTCAATGCGGTTAATGCTCTCTCGGTTTAACACATACGCCCCAATGAGCGAACGGGCCAACGCTTCATTACTGGAAATGCTTTTATCCGCTCTTTGGATAATGGCGTAATGCTTGTCCTGGTTTAAAAAATCCACGAAATGGTGTTCGGTTTTTTGTAAGGGTAGAATGCTGATTAAAACGATCGCTAAAATAAGAGCGATAAAACTCATCAAGCCTAAGAGCTTGTAAGCGATTTTCAAGCGGTTCCTTTCCAACCGAAACACGCTTTGCATGTCCAAATCATTCACCGAAAAACCAGAAAGCTTGTTTTCTAAATGCTTTTCTTGGTGGCTTAAAAGCTCTTCTAAAAAAGCCATCTGATCGCTGTTGAAAGGCTTTTCTTTCATGCGAGATTTAACCTGTTTTCATACAAGGTGCAAGGGCTTTTTTTCATCTCATGCACCTTGCTCGTGCAACCAAATAACAAAAGTCCCATGATAACAAAAAAAATTCTCATTAAATTCCCATTTATTTAAATTTCATTTTTTGTATTTATTGTATCCTTTTTAACCTTTTTTTGCTTGAAATTTGGAATTTTTACATCTAATTGAGTGGTTTCTACCTTAAATGTGGGGGAATGCGTTTCTTTTTCTTTAGAAACGCTACCGCTTGTAGAAGTAGAAATAGGAGAGGGAGCGGGCGAGGTCGTGATATATTGTAAGGAATTGAGAGCGTTTTGGCTGAGGTTAGCGCTCAAATTTGTGGCGAGTTTGTAAGTTTCTTTAAGGCTGTTTTGCACCCTAAACAAAGCGTTGATGAAAAAAGGCACGCCTATAATAAAAACGCAACACAAAAATAACGCTACCACTAATAAAAGGCTTAAGTCTTGTTGTTCTTGCATATGAGCGTTGATTAAAGCTTTAGTAACCGACACATTCAAAAACCCCACTAGTAACAAAAAAGGCTTGTAAAACCCAAGGGCTAGGCATTTTTTAAGGCATGCAAACACAACGCTCCTCCAGGTTTTAAAAAACCCAAACGCTAAAAACAGCACCCCTAAAGAGCACCACACATGCACTTCTAAATACACTAAAATGATGATCGCAAACAAAACGCTCAAAAAAAGCGCTTGCAAGATGCTTAAAAAAAGCCACACGGACATTTCATTATGGCTCAAATCGCTGATGAAACTAAGGGCATAAAAACCATGATTGAAGATAAAATCTAAAGAAAGCGCGTGGTTGGAAAGGTTACTTAAGCTTTGAGAAAGGCTTTGAGTGATCATGTTAGGCGCAATAAAAATAGCGTTTTGGAAAAATTCATAAAAATGCGAAGGGTTTTTCAAAGCGTAGTTAAACAGCGCAAAAAACCCCACAAACCATAACGCCTCTAAAATCGCGCTAGCGCTGAAAAAATTCTGCTCTTTCAAACTCCTATAAGCAAAGAGCATGAACGCCAAAGCGACCGCGCTATTAAACACCAATTGCGCATGCAAGGTGTAGAGGAAAAATTCAGCGAAACGCCCTAAAATCGCCGTGAGAGGCGTGATAAACCAAGAAAGAATGATTTCATAAGCGTCATTTTTCATCAATGTTTCAACGGACTTTAATGTAAAATTCAAAGCCTTTACGCCAGACTAATAATTCAATTTTAGGCGCGCTTAACGCTTCTCTTAAAGCTTTCGGGTTGAACGCCACATTTTTACGATTCACCCATAAAATCCTATCCCCAAGCTTTAAAAAATCCAAGCCTTTGGGCAAATGACTGCCTATTTTAGTGATCATAAAACGCTCGTCTAAAGCGATGCCATAGCGCTCTAAAAAAGTGTCTTTGAGCAAAAACCCCCCATAACGCTTATTGACTTTGAGCGTTACTTCTTTGATTTTGTGGTTCCGTTTGATTTTCACTTTTATAAGGCTTTGGTATTTAAGATTGCTCACCACCCATTCAAACTCCGCTAATGAATAGATCTTGTGATCATTGATCGCTAGGATTTCATCGTTTTTTAAAAAAGGGTTTTTAGGGAAAAAGGGATCGAATTGCGCTACCACCAAACGCTTATGATGTTCTTCTAAACGCACCCCAATATCCCCATAATAAGGCTCTTGCTGGTTTAAAAAGCGCTTGATAAATTTCGTTTCTATAAAGCCGTTCCCCCCTACCCCTAGCCCTAACATTTGATAGCAAATATTGCTGATAACGCCATTTTTTTGAGTCTTTTGTGCAATTTGAGCGTAGCGATCATAGCCTTTTTGCCCCACTAATAATCGCGCTTCTAGGGCTTCTTTATCTCCTATACTAGCCATAGGCCTTATAAGGGCGTCTTTGTCCAAATCCCTTAATGTATAAAAATACTCGCTTGGCGTGCTTTGCAACAAATACAACCCTACAAAAGGATCGGATTTAATGACTTTGGCGTGTTTAGGGTAGGTTTTGGAATAATATAAATACACGCCTTTAGGCAATTCTTTTAAAGCCACGCCTCCTTTTTGAAGGCTCGCTTTTTTAAAAAAAGCCTGACAATGCTTGAAATCATAAGCCCCTAAGCCATTCACAAAAAACCATAGAATGATAAGGGCTTTGTGAAGCATCACAATTTAGCAAAATTCCCCAGCATGTTAAAGGCTAAATTCTTTCGGTTTTCTTCTACGGCTTTATACCCGTCATTCAAAGCGCTCATCAAATAGATTTGCATCGCTTCTTTATCTTCTAACAGGCTGTCATCAATTTGCAAATCCACTAATTCCCCCAACCCATTAAAACTCACGCTCACCATTCCCCCACCGCTTTTGGAAGTGTGGATCGTGTCTTTATTCTTTTCTTCTAGTTGAGAAAACTCTTTTTTTACGCCGTCTAATAACCCACTCAATTGGCTAAAATCCATGTCTAACCCTTTTTTAAAATTTCATTCTTTTCATCCACTAGCACGATGCATGGCTTGTGTGCATTCATTTCATCTTCATTCATGCTCGCATAAGCTAAAATGATCACCACATCGCCTATGGCCACCTTTCTGGCCGCTGCACCATTGACGCAAATTTCGCCCCTTTTTTTCCCTAAAATCACATAAGTGCTGAAGCGTTCGCCGTTATTAATATTGACGATTTCTACTTTCATGCCCTCTCTGAGTTTAGCAGGCTTGGCTAAATTTTCATCTATGGTGATCGAGCCCACATAGTTAAGGTTAGCGTCTGTGATAGTCGCTCTGTGGATTTTGCTATAAAGCATTTCAAAAGTCATTTTCTTTCACCTTTTGTGCACGCTTGATTTCTTTTAAAACCAATTGATTGTTTTCTAACAAGCAAGCGATCTTGCAAGGTTTTTTGAACGATTGCAAGAGCAGTAGATCGCTTAATGGGGTTTTGATCTCATTGTGAATGATTTTTTTAATTTCTCTCGCTCCTAAAGTCGTCTGATAGCTCTTTTGCGCGATGAATTTCACCACTTCTTTATGGAATTTTAAGGCTATGTCTTGCTCTAGCGCTAGGGCTTTGAGTTTGTCTAATTCCACAGAGACAATGCGTTCAAAATCCTCCAAACTGAGCGCGTTAAACGGCACAATTGCATCAATTCTGGATCGTAATTCAGGGGTCAAAAGCTCTTTAACGGCTTTATCATACTTGGTGTTTTTAGCGCTAAAAAACCCTAGCGTATCCTTATCCTTACTCCCCACATTTGAAGTCATAATCAGTATCACATGCTTAAAACTCGCCTGATTGCCTAAATTATCGCTCAAAGTAGCGTTATCCATCACTTGCAACAACAAATCATACACGTTAGAATGGGCCTTTTCTATCTCATCTAAAAGCAGCAAACAATGCGGGTGTTTTTTAATCGCATTCACCAACAACCCCCCTTGTTCAAACCCCACATAACCGCTAGGACTCCCGATGAGCTTTGCCACGCTATGGGCCTCTTTGTATTCGCTCATGTCAAAGCGTTCAAAATGCAAGTTCAAATTCAAGGCCAATTCTTTAGCCAATTCTGTTTTCCCCACCCCACTAGGCCCCACGAATAAAAAGCTCCCCACAGGCTTATTTTTAGAAGAAAGCCCGCAATACTGGATTTTAATCGCATTGCTGACAAGACTGATCGCTTCTGCTTGGGCAAAAATCTTATTTTTAAGCGATTTTTCCAAGTTTCTTAAAAGGGCTTTTTTATCGCCGCTCAAACGCATTTTAGGGATTTTAAGCTTTAGAGCGAGCGTTTCTTGCACATCATCAACGCTGATTTTTTTACCTTTTTTGGGGTTAATCTTTTTCCTTGATCCCACCTCATCTAATAATTCAATCGCCTTATCCGGCAAGAATTTATCGTGCATGTAATAACTCGTTAAATCCACGCATGCCTTAAACACGCTCTCATCATAACGCACCTGGTGGTGTTCTTCATAAAGAGGAGCGATCTTTTTTAAAATCAAGTAACACGCTTCTTTAGAAGGCTCTTCAACATTCACTATAGAAAAACGCCTGTTGAAAGCCTTGTCTTTTTCAAACACGCTACGGTATTCTTCAAAAGTGGTCGCTCCCAAACATTTCAAGCTCCCATCGGTTAAGAGCGGTTTTAGCATGTTCGCTGCATCCAAGCTCCCAGCATTACTGCTCCCAGCGCCTAAAAGGGTGTGGATTTCATCAATGAATAAAATGATACGGCCGTTTTGTTGGATCTCTTTGATCGTTTTTTTCAAGCGTTTTTCAAAATCCCCTCTGTATTTTGCCCCAGCCACCATTAAGGCTAAATCCAAAGAATAGACTTCATAATCTTGTAAAAATTCTGGCACTTCTTTGTGAGCGATTTTTAAAGCCAAAGCTTCAGCGATGGAGGTTTTGCCTACCCCTGCTTCGCCAATTAAAAGCGGGTTATTTTTTTTTCTGCGCCCTAAAATTTCTATAACCCTTAAAATCTCTTCTTCTCTTCCAATGACCGGATCTAAAGCGTTGTCTTGGGCTAAAGCGCTCAAGTTTTTAGCGTATTTTTTTAGAGCGTTATTTTTGGGCGTTTCTTCAGCTTCATTAAGAGTGGTATCCGTAAAATTATCAAGTTCCAATAAAGCAGATTTAAAATACGAACGAGTGATACCAAAACTATCCATGAGTTTTGAAGCGTAGCAATCGGGGTGTTCTAGCATGAAAATCAGCAATTCTTCCACGCCCACGCTCTCTAAATAACTCACATGCATTTTCTTAAACACCTTTGATAGCACAAAACTCCTGTCCGGTATTTTGGCTGGATCGTTTTTTAAAGGGATATACTGCAACAAGTAGTCTTTAAGGATTTCCCTCATTTTATGGTAGTCATCTTCTTCTAAAGTATTAAAGATCCTTGCCCCGCTCTCATGCTCTAAGACGGCTAATAACACATGCTCTGTGGTGCAAAGGGTATGGTTAAAATCTAGGGCTAAATCTAAAGCTTGAGCCAACACGCCATTCAAATCTTTATTGAATTTATCCATTATCTGATCTCTTCTACCAATAATCTTAAGGGGAAATTTAACGCTCTAGCCTTGTCTTTCACGCATGCTGCCCTATACCTAGCAATATCATAAGGATAGACGCCACAAACCCCCTCGCCATCACGATGGATATTTAGCATGAGTTCTTGAGCTTCCTCTAAAGGTTTGTCAAAAAAATCCCTCAAAGCAGAGATGACAAATTCCGCTGTCGTAATGGGGTCATCAATCATGATCACTTGCGACATGGTGGGGGTGGGTATTTTATAGATTTTCATGTTATTTAGCGATCACTACAGGGATACTGGATTGCTCAACAAGGCTATTTTGGTGTGAAATGAACAAACGATACAACAAATTAGATTCGCTCGCTCCGATCAACAACAAATCATAATCCTTTGCCATATCCAAAACCACATCAATCAAATCACCGCTTTTTAGAACGCTCTCGCATTCTATATTTTCTTTTTTGAAAGCGTCTTCAAACTGCTTTAACAAAGCCTTAGCTTTTTCTTCTTCTAAGGCTTCTGTCTGGCCATAATCCATCATCCCGCTTTCGCTATAAATAAACACTTCCATGCTCACATGCAACAAGGTGAAACGGACCTCTTTAAGCGAATGGGCTAATTTGACAGCGAATTTGATAGCGTTATAACATTCTTGTGTGTCGCTAATCCCAAATAAAATATTCATAAGAACCAACCTTAAATGAAGTTTTGGTATTATACCAAATAAACCCTAATTACCGCTGAAAGCTCAAAGATAAAGCGTTACAATCTCGCTTAAAGAAAAGGACACGATAATGTTATTGAATTACGATTTTTTAGAATTTGTTGATGAGCCACAAAGAAACAATTCTTTGACAGCATCTATTGATAAGGCGTTAGCGGACAAGAAATTAGCTAGACAAAATAAACCTAGAGTAAAGATAAAAGACAACTTATCTTTAAGAGCGACACTAGATGCCTTTGGTGAGGAACTCTCACGACTTAAAAGAGAACAAAATAAAGAGACTATTAAAGCTTCCACGATTGAGAGCGCTAATCTTAACAGCATTGTCAATAAAATCAAAAGCGGACTACCTTTTGGGACTATCTCTGCGTTTAGACCTTTTAAAGACGCTTTTATTAAAGACTTTACTGAAAAGGAACGAGAATTATTGATAGAAGCTTATAAGAGCGGTTATAAGGCATCTCAATTAGATAGAGTAGCTAAAAATTGGAATGACGACCCTAACTCCATAGACGCTTCTTATCTTGCTGATGCTTTTTTGAGAGAGTATAGGACTATCGCTCTCAAACTATCCACAGCATTAGGTAAGTCTTTTGTTAATAAATTCTTAAATCCTAAAAGTGAAACCACAATGAGAGACTTTATGTCTAGTAAAGAATTTGTTACGAGATACCGCTACACTCAAAAAGACAATATGGAAAGAACACGACAGCTAAAAGGATTATTGGATAGTAAGCGAGATTTCATTGGTTATATTCAAGTAATCGGCTATTGGAAAGAAAGCTTAAAAGACGACATTATCCCTGATAAAGAGACTAGCTTTTTTGTATTTGTCAATGAACCTAGTAGCACATTTTATTTAAGAAATCATTTGTTATTATGGGCGAGACAATTCAATCAAGCAGCGATTTGCTATTGCGAAAATAGTGTCTATAATAACAAAGACAGATACTATGTGGAATTGGTGAGTGCTGAACCCGAAAAATTTGGTAAGGTGTGGGCTAAATTCACTGACATCACATTCTCTGTCCCTAGCAAATTACCAAATTCTCTCACAAGGCTAAAAAACCAAGTCTATACATTCTTTGATAAAAACCCTGAAAAAGACAATTATGGCATAGCTTTTAAAGACATTGTTAAGACACAAATCAAAGCAACTTATATGCCCCACAATATTGGCAACCTTACAGACACATTTGAAAATGAAATTAAAGGATTTATTAAAAGGACACAAAGTAGGGTTCGTGCGTATGGGTGTCCAAAGACTTTCACTATTGATGAGATAGAAAATTGGGAGCAACAAGCAATTAAAACAAGAGAGCAACGAAAATGCGTTATGAGTAAAAGCTTTAGACAGAGCTACAACCACAACATTAAAGTCAATAACCTTGTTAAAGCTTTAAGACAAGGCAAAAAAGTGAGTAAAAGACTAATAGCCAACACCATAGACACCGATGCGGGTTATTGCTTTATTTCACCGACAGATTTAGCGACACAACTTAACAACATCAGCCCTAGACTATCTAAAAGCATCGTAACCGCTATAGAGCAAGCAGAGGGCATTAGACTAACTTATGCGTTAATTGACAGGGTTACCTATAACTCACTCCACAATATCTTAAATTTCATTTTTGATATTGATAACCCTTTAAGCGACCAATCATTAAACCAATTGGTGATAGAAGTCCCAAGAGAAGCACTAAAGAATGTGAAGTTACCACAAATTAAAAATGTATTGACCGCTCAAATCTTTGAGGGGGCTTACCAATTTAGGAATTAAACCATGCTCTTTATCAGCGCGACTAACACGAATGCCGGAAAAACCACATGCGCTAGGCTATTAGCCCAATATTGCAACGCTTGTGGCGTTAGAACGATTCTATTAAAGCCCATTGAAACCGGCGTTAATGACACGACCAACCACTTTAGCGACGCGCATCTGTTCTTGCAAGATAACCGCCTTTTGGATCGCTCTTTAACCTTAAAAGACATTTCATTCTATCGTTATCATAAAGCTTCAGCCCCGCTCATCGCTCAACAAGAAGAAGATCCAAACACCCCCATTGATACCAATCATTTAATCCAACGCCTTCAAAAATTCACCAAAACTTATGATTTAGCCATCGTTGAAGGGGCTGGGGGGCTATGCGTGCCTATCACTTTAGAAGAAAACATGCTGGATTTTGCCCTAAAATTAAAAGCCAAAATGCTTTTGATCAGCCATGACAATTTGGGCTTGATCAATGATTGTTTGCTGAATGATTTTTTATTGAAATCCTACCAACTAGACTATCAAATCGCTATCAATTTGAGGGAAAACAACACCGCTTTTCACAGCATCAGTTTGCCTTATATTGAGCTTTTTAACAAACGCTCCAATAACCCCATTGTGATTTTTCAAAAAAGTTTGAAAGACTTAATGGGTTTTGCTCTTAAATAAAGAGCGAACAGATCGCACGCTGATAAAATACCCCCCTAACAGCAAAGCGTATAAAATCCAGCTAAAAATGGGTTTTGACACTTCAGAACTCTCTTTTAAGGGCTTTAGAAAAATCACGTTAGGGAACATGTTAAACAAATTGATCCGCCAACCATAGTATTGCACTTCCACTTGCTGGTTGACTAAACTTTGAGCGAGAGCTGAAATATCAGCCGAATTAAACTTAAAATAAAAAGGGAAGCTAAAGCGCGTGTCTTCGTTACGATAAACGGTCACGTTTTTTTGATCCTTAGGGTCGTAAGTTTGCACAAAATAGACATCTCTAGCAAGGGTTTTTACTTCCTTATTATTGGGCGTGTTTTCATTTTCATTCATTCTTTTGACTTCCACCCCGCTAATGACAGCCACGCTATAATGAGGCATGCAATAGCTCGCTATAAGCATGAGCGCTAAAAAGATCGCCGTTAAAATGAATAAAACCACGTTACGCACAAATTTTATCAACTTCATTCCTTATGATAGTATTAGCCTTTTTTTCGCATTCAAACACCATTTAAGAGCTTAAAAAAACGCTCTTTCACATGTTTTCAATCATCACGCTAGCGAATTCAGAGCATTTCACTTCTTTAGCCCCATCCATTAAACGAGCGAAATCGTAAGTTACTTTCTTGCTCTTAATCGCTTTTTCCATAGCAGAGACGATCAAATCAGCCGCTTCCACCCAACCCATATGCCTTAGCATCATTTCCGCGCTCAAAATAATAGACCCCGGATTGACTTTATCTAGCCCAGCGTATTTAGGAGCGGTGCCATGGGTGGCTTCAAACATGCCCACTGTGTCATTGAGATTAGCCCCAGGAGCGATACCAATACCCCCCACCATCGCCGCTAACGCATCAGAGATATAATCCCCATTCAAATTCATGGTCGCAATGACGCTGTATTCGCTAGGGCGTAAGAGGATTTGTTGCAAGAATGCGTCAGCGATCATGTCTTTAATGATGATTTCTTTACCGGTTTTAGGGTTTTTCAAAGAACACCATGGGCCTTTATCAATGACTTGAGCGTTAAATTCTTTTTGAGCGAGCGCATAGCCCCATTTCATGAACGCCCCCTCAGTGTATTTCATGATGTTACCTTTATGCACAAAAGTTACGCTTGGCTTGTCGTTATCAATGGCGTATTCAATCGCTTTCCTAACCAGCCTCTCTGTGCCTTCTTTACTAATGGGTTTTACCCCTATGCCGCTGCTTTCAGGGAAGCGGATTTTTTTAACCTTTAGTTCATTTTGTAAAAAATGGATGAGTTTTTTCGCTTCCGCACTGCCTTCTTGCCATTCAATGCCCGCATAAATGTCTTCAGAATTTTCCCTAAAAATCACCATATCCACTTTTTCTGGTTCTTTAACCGGACTCGGACTCCCATACCACCGAACCGGTCTCAAGCACACATACAGATCCATTTTTTGGCGCAACGCTACATTCAAAGATCTAAACCCTTCACCAATAGGCGTGGTCAAAGGCCCTTTAATGGAGACTTTATAATGGTTGATCGCTTCAATAGTGTCCGGTAAGAGCCATTGCTCTTCGGGGCTTAACTCTTTGTGATCTTTAAATTTTTGATAGCATTTTTCACCCACAAACACTTCATACCATGCGATTTTTTTCTCGCCCTTATAAGCCTTTTGAACCGCACTATCCACCACTTTAATCATCGCAGGGGTAATATCTGATCCAATGCCATCGCCCTCAATGAAAGGGATAATAGGGTGGTTTGGCACATGCAATTTGGCGTCCTTAATCGTAATTTCTTCGCCCTCTTTAGGCTTTTGTAAAATTTTAGGGTTGTAAGCCATTGTTTATCCTTTTTCTAAAGTTTGAGTAACTATACTAGCGCAAAAATACTATATAACCCCTAAAAATCTTTTTTTGAATGCGTGTTTAAAAGTAGCGGTTGGAAATAACTTGAAATAAAACGAAATGTTTTTAAAAGAAATCATTTAATTTTTTGGCTTATAATTAGGAGTTGAATATTATCAAAACTTAAGGGAATCACAATGTCTGTTACTTTAATCAATAATGAAAATAATGAACGCTATGAATTTGAAATGATTGAATGCACTCGTGGGCCTAAAGCGGTGGATTTTTCCAAGCTTTTTGAAACGACCGGGTTTTTTTCTTACGACCCAGGGTATTCTTCTACCGCTGGGTGCCAATCTAAGATCAGCTATATCAATGGCAAAAAAGGCGAATTGTATTACAGAGGGCATAGGATAGAAGATTTAGTCGCCAAATACAAATATGTAGATGTGTGCAGGCTATTACTCACAGGGGAATTACCTAAAAATCAAGATGAAAGCTTGAAATTTGAACTGGAACTACGCCACAGAAGCTTTGTGCATGAGAGCTTACTCAACATGTTTTCAGCTTTCCCTAGCAACGCCCACCCTATGGCGAAACTCTCTAGCGGTGTGTCTATTTTATCCACCCTTTATTCCACGCACCAAAACATGCACACTGAAGAAGATTACCAGACTATGGCTAGAAGAATTGTCGCTAAAATCCCCACGCTTGCGGCTATTTGCTATCGTAATGAAGTGGGAGCGCCCATTATTTATCCGGACATCGCGCGCTCTTATGTGGAAAATATCCTTTTCATGCTGAGAGGGTATCCTTACAGCCGCTTAAAACACACCACTCAAGGCGAAGTAGAAATCACGCCCCTAGAAGTGGAAGCCTTTGATAAAATCCTAACTTTGCACGCTGACCATGGGCAAAACGCCTCTTCTACCACAGTAAGGAATGTCGCTAGCACCGGCGTGCATCCTTATGCCGCCATTAGCGCGGGCATTAGCGCTTTGTGGGGGCATTTGCATGGCGGAGCGAATGAAAAAGTGCTTATCCAATTAGAAGAAATCGGCGATGTGAAAAATGTGGATAAATACATCGCAAGAGTGAAAGACAAAAACGACAATTTCAAACTCATGGGCTTTGGGCATAGGGTGTATAAAAGCTACGATCCGCGCGCCAAAATCTTAAAAGGCTTAAAAGACGAACTGCATAAAAAAGGCGTTAAAATGGACGAACGCTTGAGCGAAATCGCTGCCAAAGTGGAAGAAATCGCCCTAAAAGACGAGTATTTCATTGAAAGGAATCTCTACCCTAATGTGGATTTTTACTCCGGCACGATCTTAAGGGCTTTAAAAATCCCGGTGCGTTTCTTCACGCCGGTGTTTGTCATTGGCAGAACCGTGGGCTGGTGCGCTCAACTATTAGAGCATGTCAAAAGCCCGCAAGCTAGGATCACGCGCCCAAGACAAGTCTATGTGGGGGATTAGGCTTTGTCTTAATAGAGCGTTGGTGATAGTTTTAAGAAACGCTCAAAACCTTGTTTAAAAGAGTAAGGATCTCATGCCAAGCAAGCGATCATTTTTTACTGACCGCATGCAAACGCCTCAAAAGACAAACCCACCCACAAGGAAACCCCTAAGCTTTTAAACTTAGGGAACGCTCTTAGAAATTAGCGTTTCATCAAAAACACTGCCTTAAACCAAGAAAAAGAAATTTCAAGGTATAATCGTTTAAAAGAGTGTTTGCCGCTTTTACGCTTCCCACTTTTACGCTTCCCACTTTTGTGCTTCATGGCATGCTCCTTATTTGCCCCATACCCTAACTATGGGGCGTGATAAAATCCTGCAATAAATGCGCTTTAAAGCTCTTAAATGCAACCACCCTAATAAAAGCGCTTTCCACTTTAAAATAAACCATAAAATCCCCATACCTACGATATAATCCTAAGATCGATTGATTTTAAGGGGCGTGTTTGACATTACCATTTCATCTAAAATTTTTAAAGCCCCTAAGTTGTCTGCAAGCCGGTTTGCTTTATAGCCTTATTTTTGGCGTTTTATACCATTTCCCTTTGTTCGCTTATGTTTATAAAGAAAGCAACCAAGTTAGTTTTATCGCCATGATGGTTGTGGTGCTTTTTTGCGTTAATGGCGCTCTTTTTTTGGCGTTAGGCTTGATCTCTGCTTCTTTGATGCGCTTAAGCGCGGTTGTTTTTAGTTGGCTCAATTCTGTCGCTTTCTATTTCATTAGCGCTTATAAGGTGTTTTTAAATAAGAGCATGATGGGCAATGTCTTAAACACCAACACGCATGAAGTTTTAGGCTTTTTGAGCGTCAAATTATTTGTTTTTATCGTTGTTTTTGGGGTGTTACCCGGCTATATCATTTATAAAATCCCCATCAAAAATTCTTCTAAAAAAGCACCCTTTTTAGCGATCCTAGCGTTAGTGTTTATCTTTATCGTTAGCGCTTTAGCTAACGCTAAAAATTGGCTGTGGTTTGACAAGCATGCGAAATTCATAGGGGGCTTAATTTTGCCCTTCGCTTATAGCGTGAACGCCTTTAGAGTGAGCGCGCTTAAATTTTTCGCCCCCACTATCAAGCCGCTCCCTCTCTTTTCGCCCAATCGTTCTCATACATTTGTGGTGCTAGTCATTGGCGAAAGTGCTAGGAAACACAATTACGCCCTTTATGGCTATGATAAACCCACCACCCCAAGACTGAGCAAACGATTAGAAAACCACGAACTCACCCTTTTTAACGCTACTTCTTGCGCCACTTACACGACAGCGAGTTTGGAATGCATTTTAGATTCTTCTTTTAAAAACAACGCTTATGAAAATTTACCGACTTACTTGACTAAAGCCGGTATCAAAGTCTTTTGGTATAGCGCGAATGACGGCGAAAAGAACGTTAAAGTTACAAGCTATCGTAAAAACTACGAATTGATTCAAAAATGCTCCAATTGTGAAGCGATCGCTCCTTATGATGAATCCTTACTCTATAATTTGCCTGACCTTTTAAAAGAACACTCTAATGAAAATGTCTTGCTCATCTTACACCTTGCCGGCTCGCATGGCCCAAACTACGACAATAAAGTGCCTTTAAATTTTAGGGTGTTTAAGCCTTATTGTTCAAGCGCTGATCTGTCTTCTTGCTCCAAAGAAAGCTTGATTAACGCCTATGACAACACCATTTTTTATAACGACTATCTGTTAGACAAAATTATTAGCATGCTTGAAAAAGCCAAGCAACCCGCCTTAATGATTTATTTAAGCGATCATGGCGAAAGTTTGGGCGAAGGAGCGTATTATTTGCATGGCATTCCTAAAAGCATCGCCCCCAAAGAGCAATACGAGATCCCCTTTATCGTTTATGCCAATGATCTTTTTAAAGAAAAGCATTCCATCATTCAAACCCAAACCCCCATTAATCAAAAGGTTATTTTCCATAGCATTTTAGGGGTGTTTGAAGATTTTAAAACCCCTAGCGCTGTTTATCGCCCTTCTTTAGATCTGCTCAAACACAAAAAAGAGTAAAATAACACGCATGAAAATATTCTTATTTAAACAAAAATTTTTGGAAAGCCTGCCTAAAAGCTTTTCTAAAACTTTGTTAGCGTTCAGTTTGGGCTTGATTTTACTAGGCGTTTTTACGCCTTTCCCTAAAGTCCCTAAACAGCAGAGCGTGCCTTTGGTGTTTCATTTCACCGAGCATTACGCGCGCTTTATCCCTACGATTTTATCTGTGGCGATTCCCTTAATTCAAAGAGATGCGGTAGGGCTTTTTCAAGTCGCTAACGCCTCTATGGCTACAACCCTTCTCACGCACACTGCTAAAAGAGCCTTAAACTATGTAACGATCAATGATCAGCGTTTGGGCGAGCGCCCTTATGGGGGTAATTTCAACATGCCAAGCGGGCATTCGTCTATGGTGGGTTTGGCGGTGGCGTTTTTAATGCGCCGCTATTCTTTTAAAAAATACTTTTGGCTCTTACCCCTAGTCCCTTTAACCATGCTCGCTCGCATTTATTTAGACATGCACACCATTGGCGCGGTGTTGGCCGGGCTTGGTGTTGGAATGTTGTGCGTGGCTCTTTTTACAAGCCCCAAAAAGCCTTGATCAAAAGCCTTAATTTCTGTTTTTATAATCTTCATAAGAAAAGTTTTTAAGGATTTTAAAACCTTGTGGATCCAATTTAGCCAGGCTTGGGAGCGGCACGCCATTAAACGAGTTGTTTTTGACAATCGTATAATGGAGCATGTCTTGAAACACGATTTTATCGCCCCTTTTTAAAGGCTTCTCAAAGCTAAAGCTCCCCATAAAATCCCCCGCTAAACAAGTAGGACCGCCTAAAAAATAAGAAAACGCCCCTTGATTTTCGCCCTTTTCAACTTCAATAATTTCTTCATCGTTTTCTACGGAAATTTTAAGGATACTAGGGCGATAAGGCATTTCTAAGCAATCGGGCATGTGAGCGCTAAAAGAAGCGTCTAGAATCGCAATTTCTTGATCGTTTTTAACGATGTCTATCACGCTTGCGATTAAAAACCCGCATTGCCACCCTATGGCTTCCCCCGGCTCTAAAATCACCTCTATATTATGATAACGCTCTTTGAAATCCTTAATCGTTTGGATGAGCAAATTCACATCATAATCGCTCCTGGTGATATGATGCCCCCCACCAAAATTCACCCACGCCATGTTTTCTAAATAGGACTTGAAATGCCTTTCTACATGCTCTAAAGTCCGGCACAAAGCGTCAGCGTTTTGCTCGCAATGCGTATGGAAATGCAACCCGCTCACCCCCTCTAACCCATGCTCTTTCACCCCCTTTTCAAATCCGCTAGGCGTAATCCCTAACCGGCTTGTTTTAGAGCATGGGTTATAGATCGCTGGGGTTACTTCGCTATAAAGAGGGTTGATTCTCAAACCCATTTTAATGGGGCTTAAGCCCAAGTTTTCTAATTGCTTGTTTTTGCCTAAAATCCTGTCTTTATAGGTAGCGTATTGGTGAAACGAATTAAAAATAATGCTTGTGGCTAGGGGTAAAATCGCGCTCATTTCAGCCTCTTTGAAAGCCGTGCTATAAACGCAAATTTCTTTATGACTCTCTCGCCCTCCAAATTCTTCAAAAGCGAGCTTAGCCTCATAAAGACCGCTCGCGCAACACCCGTTCAATTTTTGCCTTAAAATCCCAAACTCACGCCAGAACGCATACCCCTTTAAAGCAAGCAAAACCTTTGCCCCACTTTGTTGGCGCACGATTTCTAAAATCTTGGCGTTTTTTTCTAAGCGTTCGCTCTCTAACACATAGCAAGGGGTGGGGATAGTGCTGTATTGTTTCATGCTAATTCCAAAAATTGCTTAACCACTCGCTGGATGTCTTTGGGGTTAGACTTAGAGATGAAATCATCAGCCTTTAAGCTCCTGGCCATGTCTTCATTAGAGCTGCCGCTCATAGAAGAATTGACCACGATAGGGATTTTTGAAGTTAAAGGATCGTTTTTAACCTGCTTGATCACTTCAAAACCGCTCGCTTCTGGCATTTCTAAATCGGTGATGATAAGACCAATACTGCTCACATCGGTTGTTGGGTTGAATAAATGCTCTAGTAAGGTTTTACCATTGATAAAATCTATATGCTTGACGCCTAGCTTGTCTAAAATCATTTGCATGGTTTTTAAAACGCTTGGGGAGTCATCAGCAAGCAAAACGCACTGGTTAGAATGGATTTTAGAAAGCGTTTCTAAATCGTTGTGTTTTTCATCTTCAATCCAAGGGAACACATCTATAAGCATTTTTTCAATATCCACCACTTGCACCAAGCGCCCGTCAAAATAGCGCGTGCGGCTCACGAGTTTGTTATTGCCTGCAGATCCCCCTAGCCCAGCGCTTTGCTCCATTTCAGTCCATTTCTTGCTCAAAATCCTATCCGCTTCATAGATCCTAACCCCTATAGTCCAGCGAGAAAACTCACAGATCATGATAATATCGTCTTCGCCCTTGTCTTTTTCTATCCTATAAGGGCGTAAATCCTTGTTTTTGTTTTGGCTGTCATAATAAAACCATTTTTTCATATCAATCAAGGGAATGGTGAGCTCTCTTATAATGATTAGCCCTTCAACGAGCGAATTGTTTTCGTGGCTAATAATAGTGAGATTGCCATGGTATTTCACCACTTCACGGATCTTAAAAACATTGACCGCATACAAATCCTTGTTTTTACCCAGCCTGAAACACAACAATTGCAACTCGTTATTTTTATGCAAACTCGTAACTTGATCAATGCCCGCCAAACTATCAGCCATGACTTCCCCTTAACATAGGTTTTCGTATCGTTAATTATAGCGTGTTTGTGTTTAATGCCAACGACACTTCAAAAACTAAAAATCCCTTTGGTTTTTTTAAAATCATTTCAAATGATTCAAAACAAACCCGTTTTTAAAGCTGCGCACATATAAAATATTATGGCGGTTAGAGCAAAAGACTTGCGGGGCCGCTACAAACCCTAAAAGCAATTCCCTAGCGTCAATAACTTTGGGGCTTTCAAACGATCTTTTGCAAGGCTTTAAGGAAAACGAAAAAGCGTCAATGGAATCAGCTTGAACTTCATAATTTTCAAAAGCCTTATTTTTGATACGCATAAGATAGATTTTATGGGCAAAAATGCTCGTGTTTCTCGTGTCTGCAAAAGTGCTCGCATCTGAATACAATGAAGTTACTAACCCCCCAACAAACCCTAAATAATAATTCGCAACCGCTTGCATGCCCACCTTAAAAGTAGCCGATAAAATCGTTCTAGTAATAATATAGGGCAATTGCTTCCTGAATTCGCTCGCAACCACTGCATCTATTGAGGCTAAAGTGTCAAAAGGTGTTACTTTTTCTCCATCTTTTAAGGTGAAATTTTGATAAAACGCTTCCCCTTTTTCTAGCTTGGGCAAGGCTAAACTCACATTATAAATCGAATCAATCATAAAAATAGGCACATCAATTTTAATTTCGCTTTTTTGCGGCTCTTTGCCATCTTCAATGATGATCCAAGTGAAATGGCTTCTGTTAGGGTTTTTAAAAAAAACCAAATCTTTGGCCACGAAAGGGCTTTGACTGATCCCATAGGCTTCATTAAGATAGCCTAGCCCCTTATTTTTATCCCCATCTAAAGCGTAAAACAACCCTGAAAGATACGAAACCGCCGGATTAATTAAGCCCTGATAAGCCTCGTATTTGTCTAAATTGGAGTAGGTATTGTTTAAAATCTCGCTCACTTCCACTCTAGAGCGCTCTATATTGATATTGTGCTTTTTGCTAGAATCTATATCTTTAATGGCTTTTTGCACTTCTTGGTAATAAAATTCTTTAGCCCTGCGTTGGCGCTCATTCGCGCGGTTGAATTGCACCCTAGCTTTCGCGCTGTCGTTTAAAAGCATGTAGTCTATCGCTTTGTAATAATTGATTAAAACGCCCTCATAAATATTCCCCCCATAGGCGCGCACGTTATCATTAATCATGGCAGCGCCCACATAACCAGCCCCTTTTGTAAAAGCGCTTTGCAGCTTATCAAAGCGTTGCTCGGCTTGATCTAATACCCCTAAAGAATCCTTATAATCTCTTGCGTATAAAGCGCTCAAGCCGTTTTGCAAGTCCCATAAAAGAGCGTTCTTTTTTTTCTTGGTGAATTGTTTGGAATATTCATAAGCCTGTTTAGGGCCTTCTTCATAATAGAGCGTGTTAAAATGCTCTAAATCCATACGATAGCCTATACAACCTGTTAATGATATTCCTAAAATTACCGACACCAACAGAACGAATATTTTCAATCTAACCCTTTTAATTGACATTTTTTTGCTTGACTAATTTGAGCGTATCATAACATTTTTAATGAAAACATAAGCTTTCTATGGTTAAAATGATCCCCAAGCTCTTATTTAGACCTATGCAATAGGACTTTAGGGTAACGCTTCAGGGTAGGAATACAGCAGAGTCCCCTAATCTCTTGTGTGCCTTAGCCATCTGAATAGGAGTGTTTCAAAATGATATTGACTTTTTTAAACTAGCTCTTCAAAAGTTTCTCACGCCACTCTGTAGGGTAGTCTTTTTGCAACGCTTTCACTTTGTTCACATGGCTAGAATCTGAATTAAAGATTTTCAAATAACGCCCCAAGCCCTCCAAACTCACATCAATCATGTTAGAACTCCCGTTACCCAGATTTTTGACTAAAACCTGTCTGGCATACAAAGGGGTGTTTTCTAAAAAAGAAATTTCAGTCTCGCTCAAAGGCACGTTGAAGTTGTGTTTCAACTCTCTGGCGTTTTTTTGCGGGTACAAAATAAGAGTCCCCATGTTGCTTAAAAAACTATGGGCGTTTTTGACCCCGCTTAATTGGTAAATGTCTTGCAAAGCCAACACCACCACGCCATTAGCTTTTCTGGCTTGCGTGATTAAAGCGTTAATTTTAGTGTTTAATAAATCGTTTTCCACATAGGATTTAAACTCGTCTAAAAAAACCAAAAAACCGCTGTCGTTTTTCCTGGATTCTTCTAAAATTTTATAAAACAAGTAATAGGCTAAAAGCCCTAAGTCTTTAGGGTTTTGGGTGATGGTGTCTAGGTTTATCACATTTAAAAAAGCGTTGGAATTGAACGCGTCATTCAAAGCGTTAAAAAGGGGGTTATTCAAATACGGCTCTAAACTCAAACCCAATTGGTTAGATGAGGTTCTTTTAAGCGTTTCTTTAAAGTCTAGCAAACTAAAATCTTTAGGGTATAAGGTCTCATAAAGACTCTTAATCGCACCAGAAACCGCATTCATGTCTTCTAAGGCTTCTTTATCCCTTGAAGGGGCGAGATCAAACATGCTCAAAAAGAAGGATTGCAAAAACTCTAGATTCTGTAAATTAGGCTCTAAACAAAAGGGGTTGATGCTAAAAGATTTGCCGTCATGGTAATGCCCTTTAAAAAATTTGGTGAAAGAATACAGCCCTTGCATCCTGTCAAAAGCTAAAAGACGCATGTTTTGGTATTTCAAAGCGCTCATCATTAAAAAGCTCATCAGCGTGCTTTTACCGCTCCCAGTAGCCCCTATGATTAAAGTATGCCCGTTCACTCTAGGGATTTCTTTGGCGTTGTTGTGGCTCACTTCTTGGTTGTGGAAATTGAATAAAAAAGGGGAATAATCCAAATTTTTAAACACGCTCAAAGGGCTATTCCCCCATGAATTGGCCTTAAAGCCTAAATTTTGCCTTTCAAACACCATCAAACACGATAAGGCTTTAGAGGTTAAAAAACGCAAGCGGTGGTTTAAGTGGATGCGTTCAGGGAAAAAGGAAAAATACCCCCCTTTCAAGCCAAAAGTTTCTATAACGCCCACTAAGTTTTCTTTAAATAAAAGCCCTAAAATTAAGCTTGTTTGAGTGTCTAAACTTTCTAAACTAGGGGCTTTGATAAGAATGTTTAAGGCGAATTTTTGCATGGATAGGCGTTTGGTTTTGACTAATTCCTGGTATTCTAACAGCTCGTTTTTAACGAGATTGGACATGCTAAACTTGGCCCTCTCTTTTAAAAAACTCAGCGTTTTATGTGCACTCATAGGCTCTATAGAAAAGATAATATCTAGTGGCGTCTCTTGGTATAAAAGCGCCCCAACCGCTATAGAAGTGATGCGTTCGCTCTCATAAGCTTTAATGCCAATCAAGCGGTTATAGGTTTTTTGATTGAAGCTTTCTTGAATGAAATAATCTTTTTCAAAAGTGATAGAACTAGCGATATAGCTATCGCTCAAATACCCCCCTACTAAAGGCTTTAAAGGAAGATCAAACCCATTAATGTATTCCGCATAAAAATTCAAAACCTCTTTAGAGCTTAAGAGTTTGGGGGCATAGTTTTTGAGCTGGATTTCTAAACTTCTTAAAGTTTCTTGCAAAAAATGCGCTTTATAAGAGAGAATATCCTTAAAATTTTCTCTATTAGCATGCATTAAGGATTTTTTCTTATGTTCTAAAACGCCTTGTAAGGAGTGCGTGCTTTCTAAAACTAAAAAATACTGGTTTTCATACACCTCTTTATTTTCAAATTGATTCAAAATCGCTTGCAAGTATTGAGAATCAGTTTGAATGCTTTGTTGGTGATCAATTTTACGCCTTTTAACCACGATTCGCGCCACGACTTTTTCTAAAGAATCCAACGCCATCTGGCGCTCGGTGAAAAGATCTTGCAATTGCTCTGTGCTTAAATGGGTGTAACTCACCCCCTCTAAACGGAGGATGCCCACTAAGTTTTCGTTTTTAGTGAGTAAAAAATGCTCATCATACAAGCCCAGGATATTATTTTCTTCGCTCACAGAATAGCTTTTAGGCAAAACCCCTAAAAAATAGTTTGAAACTTTTTGTTTGACAGCGTTCAAAAGCTTCTCTAACATTCTACGCTCTATAGCTTTTGGTTTTAGTTTTTATTTTGCTTTTAGCGATAATAATATCTGCAATGTCTTCATCAAAAAATTCCAACACGCTAAAGAGCGCTAAAAACCCTAAATACAATAAAAAAGCGCTCAACAAATCAATCCAAGGGAGCAAGATAAAAGGCGCAAAAACAGAAATCAAATAAGATTTAGCGTTCAGCCATAAAAATTTTTCTTTAACCGAAATTTCACGCAAATTCTTCACGCTCGCTGAGAGGATAATCATTAAAAAATCCCCATAAACCAATTCGCTAAACTCGGGGCTTTAAAGAATAAAAAGATCCCAAACACCACGCCAAGGATCGTGAATAAAATCTCTTTCCACCGATCTAAATTCCTCCATACATAAATAGCGATCCCTATGAAAATCACCATTAAAATCCCTTTAGCGATGGGGCTTTTGAGCTGGGCTTCTAGGGCGTTAAAAAACCCCTCTAAACCTTCAGCGAACAAACTTGAAACGCACATGCCTACTAAAAAAACGATTTTTAAAAAATGAGCGGACATTACAACCCTTTTGTTTAATTTTAATTAACTTTATAAGGCTTTATTATCTCAAAAAAACCATTAAAAACCTCTAAAAGGGGGTCAAAAGGGGTGCATTTAATCTTTAAAAGGGGTAAAAAAGCAAAGCTAAAGAGATAAAAGCCTTACTATTCTACGATTTGATAGACATAAGAAAGGTTAGTGTGTTCTTTGGCTTGTAGGGCGTTCTCTTCTAAGAGGTTTTGAATCTTTTCAAAACTATATTGCAAATGGTTGTAAGCAACAATCACCACCTCATCGCCTTTTTGCAAAAAATGCTCTTGCGCAAAAGGCATATAAGGGGTAGCTCCGATCGCAAAAATCATTTTAGTGGGGAAATTGTGGCGCTCTAAAAAAGGCCTTAAAGCCTCTAAAGAATCGCCATCTTGTTGGTGGTTTAATTGATCTTTAATCCAGTCTAAAAGCTTTTGATAAAAAAACTCGTATTTGAGCAATTTGCTGTTTTCCCCATAAATGTGCCAAACATTATTGTATTTCAAAAAAGATGCGATAGAAAAGTTGTTGCACACCCCCCCATAAACAAACCTGTCAATGGGCAATTTCTGCCCAATACCTTTAGAAGCCGGTGAAAAATTCTTTTTTTGGGAGAGTTTTGTGGCGTCTAGATTGCGCACAGAAGCGTCATTAAACGCCATGAAAAAATTAGGCACGAGCTTGGTTACCAAATGTTTTTCATCGTATTTAACATCGCATTCTAAAGCGATTTCTGGCTCTGCTTGCACCTTTAAATTCAAATCATTGGGCAAAATGATCTTATGGTTATCAATGCAACAACGCCCCAAATAACAATTCTCATACGGAATATAAAAAGGGAATAACCCTTTAGGGGCGTCCTTTTCTTCGCTTTTCATGTTAATAAAACTATGACTCTCTCCTGCTTGCTCCAAATGCCCTGCAAAATTCCCCACCACACCAAAACCTAAAAACTCTTGCATGCAAACCTCCTGGCAAATAGCTTAATGATTAGAGCTTTTTTCATTATAGCGTGAAACCACCCCTTGCTAAAGCAAGGAGCTTCCTAACTAAAGCATTCCATTGAATGCTAACACGAAAGGCTTTGTTCTTTAAAGTCTGCATGGATATTTCCTACCCCAAAAAGACTGGATATATTTTAACCTATTTTAGCTGTGAATATAGCCTAACGGCTAAACGCTTACATCTTGCGCCCTAAAAAAGGACGGAGTTTTTCGCGCTAGTGGGATAAAAGAAAACCCCTAAAACCCTCAAAAAAACTCCCCTTTTTAAGCGAATAAATACTCTCTAGCGTTCTCTTTATCCAAAGGGTAAAGCTCGTGCTTTTCATTCCCTATTTGAATGAGATAAGCTTGATTTTTTAAAGTCTTAGCATACCCTAAAGCGATACGACCGGCTAATTCTTTATCTTCTTTGCTGGCACTTTTATCCACTAGACTCAAAGGGCCTTTACAGCTTAATAATTCAATCTTATCCATTAAGGGGTGTTGAATATCCAACTTATGATTTTCTTCTTCATTCCTTGCCACCACCAAACGAGCGTTATGGGGTAAGACAAAATAACGCCCGTTTTTGACAATCACGCCATCTTCAAACACCATTTCTCTGTATTCTTTCAGATTTTTAATCTTATTACTCACTTGAATATCCGTAAGCAAACACCCCCCACCCGGCTTTTCATAATATTTCAAGCCGTAATCCTTAACCATCTGTAATTGCCTAGCACGCCCCCTACCACTCACATCTAAAAGCTTTTCTCTATCAACCAAACCCTTTTTTTCCATGAAAGTAGGCTCTAAGAGTTTAGCGCTCATGGGCCTTAAGAGCAATTCGTCTAAAAATTGCGGTTTTTCACCGCTTGCTTGCGTTCGATCTAAAACTTTATCAAAACGCGCCTCTTCGCCCACTTCTCTGACTAATTTCCTCACCTGATTGAGCGCTTCTTTCCTTTGGGATTTAGGGCGTTGCCCTAGCACTTCCCCGCTCAAAACAAAATCCGCATCCAATTCAAGCATTTTATAAAAAGCGTTCCTGAACATGTTGGCATGGCAGTCTATACAAGGGTTAAAATATTTCCCATAGCCGTATTTGGGCTTGAACAACACATCGTTAAAAAACTGCTCTCTAATATCGCACACTAAAAGCTTGGCCCCGATTTGCGCGGTGGCGTTTTCAAAATACTCTCTCTTATCTTTGTTCCCTCCAAACCCTATATTGAAGTGTAAGGCGGTTACCTCAATGCCTTGATCAATGAGTAATTTCATAGACAACAAACTATCCAACCCCCCACTAAATAAGGCTAAAGCTTTTATTTGTTTCATATGGCGACTAATTCTCCTTGTTTTAATTTCATAATGGCCTGGCGAGCCTTTTTCAAACAGATCATTTTTTCGCTAAAAGAAAGCGGGCTTTTAGGGATTTCCTTGAGTTGCCGTTCAAAATAGCGCAAAATCAACAAACGCAATTCCTTTTCAAAACCCCCTTTTTTTAGGGGTAAATCCGCATCTAATAATAACGCAACTAATTTAGGGTCGTCCAATTTTTCTTGACACAAAGCGTCAAATTCTTGTTTTTTATGCAAGAACACCCCACTATGGATATAACCCACCGCCAAATCCAACAAGCTTCTGTCTTCTAAAAGATAGCGGATCACCAGTTTTTCTAAAAATTCCAAACTCATCGTGTTAGGAACATGAGCGAACTTTTGAGCAAGATTGGGTTTTTCTGTTTTGGGGTAAAAAGGCTGAAAAGAGGCTCGCTCTCTAATCCCTAAAACATGCAAAGGCACTTGCAAAAGCGTAGCGATTAAGGGCTTGTATTCGCTTTGTAAAAGCAAGGAAAAGTTTTTTAAAAACCCTAACATTTCTTTAAGGGCCTTATCTTTTTCTAAAGGATTATCTAAAACATAAGAATCCGCCATGCACCTTAAAACAAATTCAATAAAAGCTATAGGGCGCGATAGCCAATTTTTTAAGGTTTCAATCTGGCCATTAGCGATCATATCCGCAGGATCTAGGTTGTTTTCAAACAAAACCACCCCCCCCCTCCTTTGCTCTTTAGCCAACATCAAGCTCGCTTTATACGCCGCATTCCGCCCTGCCTTATCCCCATCATAGCTCAAAAGAATTTCTGGCTCGCCTTTTTTAAGCAAGGGCAAATGCGATGGCGTTAAAGCTGTCCCAAGCGTGGCTATGGCGTTTTTAAAACCCGCTTGGTGCAATAAAATCACATCCAAATACCCCTCGGTTACAATAACTTGCTTTTGTTTATAGATGTGTTCTTTAGCCAAATGATAGCCATAGAGCAAACTGGATTTATCAAAAAGCTTATTTTGGGGCGAATTGATATACTTGGCCGCTTTTTCTTTTAAGGTGCGCCCTCCAAAACCCACCACTTGAGCGCTAGGGCTATAAATAGGGAACATGATGCGATCCAAAAAACGCAAATAGGTTTTATCCTTTTTATCGCTCTTGCCTAGCACGCCTAATTCAATGAGTTTATCCTTATTCAAGCCTTTATTTTCAATGCCGTAATCGATTCTATTCGTGCATAAGCCTAATTTAAACGCTTTGATACTCTCTAGGCTAAGCCCTCTTTTTTGCAAATAATTCAAAAAAAACGGGGCGTTAAAAAGCTCTTCTTGATACAACGAACCCACCATTTCTAAAAGGTGGTAGTCTTCTTTGTGATCGTAATAAGCGCCTTTGTCATACTCTAAAGCTATATTGAATCGGTGGGCCAATTTCTCTAATGCTTCCACAAACGAAAGTTTTTCAAACGCCATCACAAATTTAATGCTATCCCCGCTCGCCCCACACCCAAAGCAATGGTAAAACCCTTTGATTTGATTGACGCTAAAACTCGCGCTCCTTTCTTCATGAAAAGGGCAACAAGCCATGTAACTAGAGCCTGATTTCCTCAAATCCACATAAGAGCTAATGACTTCTACAATATCTATCGTTTGCAAAAGGCGATCAATGGAACTTTTAAGGATCATTTTTCATGCTTTCTTCATCGTGCTTTCTTGGTTTGACTTTCTCAAAAGTGATTATACTCAATAAATAAAATCTTAAAAAAGGTTTATTGATAACGCCTCTTTTTCTAATCCTTATATTTTTGAACTAATGAAACTTGATACAAATAGACTAATAAATCCTTATAGTTATAATCTTATCTTTGTTTTTATGGCTTGACTTATCCCTAAAAATGCGCTATAGTTGTGTCGCTTAATAACAATAAGCGCTAAATTTCTATTTTATTTATCAAAACTTAGGAGAACTGAAATGAAGTTTCAACCACTAGGAGAAAGGGTCTTAGTAGAAAGACTTGAAGAAGAGAACAAAACCAGTTCAGGCATCATCATCCCTGATAACGCTAAAGAAAAGCCTTTAATGGGCGTAGTCAAAGCCGTTAGCCATAAAATCAGCGAGGGTTGCCAATGCGTTAAAGAAGGCGATGTGATCGCTTTTGGCAAATACAAAGGCGCAGAAATCGTTTTAGACGGCACTGAATACATGGTGCTAGAACTAGAAGACATTCTAGGTATCGTGAGCTCAGGCTCTTGCTGTCATACAGAAAATCATGACCATAAACATGCTAAAGAGCATGAAGCTTGCTGTCATGATCACAAAAAACACTAAAAACATTATTATTTAAGGATACAAAATGGCAAAAGAAATTAAATTTTCAGATAGCGCGAGAAACCTTTTATTTGAAGGCGTGAGACAACTCCATGACGCTGTCAAAGTAACCATGGGGCCAAGAGGCAGGAACGTGTTGATTCAAAAAAGCTATGGCGCTCCAAGCATCACCAAAGACGGCGTGAGCGTGGCTAAAGAGATTGAATTAAGTTGCCCGGTGGCTAACATGGGCGCTCAACTCGTTAAAGAAGTAGCGAGCAAAACCGCTGATGCTGCCGGCGATGGCACGACAACCGCGACCGTGCTGGCTTATAGCATTTTTAAAGAAGGTTTGAGGAATATCACGGCTGGGGCCAACCCTATTGAAGTGAAACGAGGCATGGATAAAGCCGCTGAAGCGATCATCAATGAGCTTAAAAAAGCGAGCAAAAAAGTAGGCGGTAAAGAAGAAATCACCCAAGTAGCGACTATTTCTGCAAACTCCGATCACAATATCGGGAAACTCATCGCTGACGCTATGGAAAAAGTGGGTAAAGACGGCGTGATCACCGTTGAAGAGGCTAAGGGCATTGAAGACGAATTGGATGTCGTAGAGGGCATGCAATTTGATAGAGGCTACCTCTCCCCTTATTTTGTAACCAACACTGAGAAAATGACCGCCCAATTGGATAACGCTTACATCCTTTTAACGGATAAAAAAATCTCTAGCATGAAAGACATTCTCCCATTATTGGAAAAAACCATGAAAGAAGGCAAACCGCTTTTAATCATCGCTGAAGACATTGAGGGCGAAGCTTTAACGACTCTAGTGGTGAATAAATTAAGAGGCGTGTTGAATATCGCAGCGGTTAAAGCTCCAGGCTTTGGGGACAGAAGAAAAGAAATGCTCAAAGACATCGCTATTTTAACCGGCGGTCAAGTCATTAGCGAAGAATTAGGCTTGAGTCTAGAAAACGCTGAAGTGGAGTTTTTAGGCAAAGCCGGAAGGATTGTGATTGACAAAGACAACACCACGATCGTAGATGGCAAAGGCCATAGCCATGATGTCAAAGACAGAGTCGCGCAAATCAAAACCCAAATTGCAAGCACAACAAGCGATTATGACAAAGAAAAATTGCAAGAAAGATTGGCCAAGCTCTCTGGTGGTGTGGCTGTGATTAAAGTGGGCGCTGCGAGTGAAGTGGAAATGAAAGAGAAAAAAGACCGGGTGGATGACGCGTTAAGCGCGACTAAAGCGGCTGTTGAAGAAGGCATTGTGATTGGCGGCGGTGCAGCCCTCATTCGTGCGGCTCAAAAAGTGCATTTGAATTTACACGATGATGAAAAAGTGGGCTATGAAATCATCATGCGTGCCATTAAAGCCCCATTAGCTCAAATCGCTATCAACGCTGGTTATGATGGTGGCGTGGTCGTGAATGAAGTAGAAAAACACGAAGGGCATTTTGGTTTTAACGCTAGCAATGGCAAGTATGTGGATATGTTTAAAGAAGGCATTATTGACCCCTTAAAAGTAGAAAGGATCGCTTTACAAAATGCGGTTTCGGTTTCAAGCCTGCTTTTAACCACAGAAGCCACCGTGCATGAAATCAAAGAAGAAAAAGCGGCCCCAGCAATGCCTGATATGGGTGGCATGGGCGGAATGGGAGGCATGGGTGGCATGATGTAAGGCTTTTTGTATCATCTGCTTTTAAAATCCCCCTTCTAAAATCCCCCTTTCTAAAATCCCTTTTTGGGGGGGTGCTTTGACAAAACCGCTCGCTTTTAAAAACGCGCAAACAAAAACCTCCATTAAAATCAAGCTTTTATCATTAGCACTCCATTAAAACAAAATCTAAAAACTCTTTCCAATACCACCCAAACAAAAGGGCAAAAAGCGCAAAAATTCTAAATTTTCTCCAAATGACAAAAAAAAAACGATTTTATGCTACAATGCTTTGAATACATTAATATGTTCTTAATGTATAAAATTCCAATCACTCAATTTAATTTCAAAGGATATTTATGAAAAAAACCTTTTTACTCTCTCTCTCTCTCGCCACTTCGCTTTTAAACGCTGAAGACAACGGCTTTTTTATAAGTGCGGGTTATCAGATCGGTGAAGCCGCTCAAATGGTGAAAAACACCGGCGAATTGAAAAAGCTCTCAGACACTTATGAGAATTTGAGCAACCTTTTAAGCAATTTCAACAACCTCAATCGGGCGGTAACGAACGCGAGCAGCCCTTCACAAATCAATGCTGCGATCGATAATTTAAAAGCAAACACGAAAGGGTTGACTGGCGAAAAAACCAACTCCCCCGCCTATCAAGCCGTCTCTTTAGCGCTCAATGCGGCGGTGGGGCTGTGGAATGTGATCGCCTATAATGTCCAATGCGGTCCTGGTAAAAGTGGCCAACAAAGCGTAATTTTTGAGGGCCAACCAGGACACGAATCAAGTTCCATTAATTGCAATTTAACCGGTTATAACAACGGGGTTAGTGGCCCTTTAAGTATTGATAACATGAAAACGCTTAACGACGCTTATCAAGCTATCCAACAGGCTTTAAGACAAGATAGCGGGTTTCCTGTTTTGGATGGTGCAGGAAAATCAGTAACTATAAACATAACAACGCAAACTAATGGGCAACAAAATAAAACTACTACTACTACTACTATTACTAATAACGCTCAAACCCTTTTGCAAGAAGCCAGTAAAATGATAAGCGTTCTCACTACAAACTGCCCATGGGTAAATCACAATCCAGAACAAAATGGGGGTGTGCCGTGGGGTTTAGATACGGCAGGGAATGTGTGTCAGGTTTTTGCCACGGAGTTTAGCGCCGTTACTAGCATGATCAAAAACGCCCAAGAAATCGTCGTGCAAGCTCAAAGCCTTAACCAGCAAAGCAACCAAAACGCGCCGCAAGATTTCAATCCTTACACCGCTTCAGATAGGGCTTTCGCTCAAAACATGCTCAATCACGCGCAAGCGCAAGCCAAAATGCTTGAACTAGCCGCTCAAATGAAAAAAGACCTTGACACTATCCCAAGCCAATTTATCACAAATTACCTGGCAGCTTGCAGAAATGGGGGTGGGACAACACCTAATGAAGGGGTTACTGACAACACTTGGGGAGCGGGTTGCGCGTATGTGGAAGAGACGATAACGGCTTTAAATAACAGCCTTGCGCATTTTGGCACTCAAGCCGAGCAAATCAAGCAATCTGAGTTGTTGGCGCGCACTATACTTGATTTTAGAGGCAGTCTTAACACTTTAAACAACACTTATAACAGCATCACCACGACCGCTTCAAACACGCCCAATTCCCCATTCCTTAAAAATTTGATAAGCCAATCCACTAACCCTAATAACCCCGGGGGCTTACAGGCCGTTTATCAAGTCAACCAAAGCGCTTATTCGCAATTATTAAGCGCCACGCAAGAATTAGGGCATAACCCTTTCAGACGCGTTGGCTTGATCAGCTCTCAAACCAACAACGGCGCGATGAATGGGATCGGCGTGCAAGTGGGCTATAAGCAATTTTTTGGTGAAAAAAGAAGATGGGGATTAAGGTATTACGGCTTTTTTGACTATAACCATGCTTATATCAAATCCAGCTTTTTCAACTCCGCCTCTGATGTGTTCACTTATGGGGTAGGGACAGATGTCCTCTATAACTTCATCAACGATAAAGCCACCAAAAACAGCAAGATTTCTTTTGGGGTGTTTGGGGGTATCGCCTTAGCCGGCACTTCGTGGCTCAATTCCCAATACGTGAATTTAGCGACTTTCAATAATTTTTACAGCGCTAAAATGAACGTGGCGAATTTCCAGTTTTTATTCAACTTGGGCTTGAGGATGAATCTCGCTAAAAACAAAAAGAAAGCGAGCGATCATGCGGCTCAGCATGGCGTGGAACTAGGCGTGAAGATCCCCACGATCAACACCAATTACTATTCTTTGCTAGGCACTCAACTCCAATACCGCAGGCTTTATAGCGTGTATCTCAACTATGTGTTTGCGTATTAAACGCTCTTTGTGAAACTCCCTTTTTAAGGGGTTTCTTTTGAAGCCTTTCTTTTTTTGAACCCTTTCTTTTGGGGGTCAAGCGTAAAATTTACCCCTATCCCTTTAAGAAAATAAAATAAAAGAAAATGCGTTTTACAACAAAATAAGATCTAAAACAATAAAACAAAACCCCATTTTTTAACAATGAAATTTTTTAAACAAAAAAGCATTAAATCCTAATAAGATTGATGAGCGCTTGGGAGAAACAAAACTTTTTAAAACCCCCAAAATAACAAAATGACCAACAAAAACGCCGTTTATTTTGAGACAATTCCATTAAGTGCAACCAAAGTTTTAAGCGTAATATTTGCTACTAATGGCATTTTAAAGAGCGTTTATTTCTAATTTCTATAAAAAGAGCGGTATTTTTCAATTCTTTTTGATTATTCTTGACAAGCGTTAAAAAAAATTGTATCATTATCTTTTTGTGAGACCCGTTAGCTCAGCTGGTAGAGCAATTCCCTTTTAAGGAATGGGCCGTTGGTTCAAATCCAACACGGGTCACCATGAGCATCGTGGCTCCTTCATCTAGTGGTTAGGATACCACCCTTTCACGGTGGTTACAGGGGTTCAAATCCCCTAGGAGTCACCACTCTTTTAGTTGGATTTTATCTCAATATTTTGGTCGCTTAGCTCAGTTGGTAGAGCGCTACCCTTACAAGGTAGATGTCATAAGTTCGAGTCTTATAGCGACCACCATGACTAAAGCATGCATTTTTAGGCTATGGGGTTTGGATAGGGAGCGGTAGTTCAGCTGGTTAGAATATCTGCCTGTCACGCAGGGGGTCGCGGGTTCGAGTCCCGTCCGCTCCGCCACCAAGCGCTTTTTAAATCATTTTCTACGCTTCAGTATAATAATCAATCGTTAAAAATGACCCTTTCATCTAGTGGCCAAGGATACCACCCTTTCACGGTGGAAACGGAAGTTCAAATCTTTCAAGGGTCGCCACAAAAATTCCAAACTACACCCATAAATTATCTAAAAGCCTGGTTTTACCTGCGCGAGCCGCCACTAAAATGAGCGTGTTAGCTGGCTCTATGGTTGTTAAAGGCTCTAGCTTGTGGTTGCAAAATTCCAAATAATCCACTTCTAAATTTTTTAAAATTTCAAGCCCTAGTTTTTTCAGCTTTTCGCACGCTTTTTCGCCCTTATCTATGGCTTGCTGGATACTTTCTAGAGCTTTTGGAATGGCTAGGGCTTGTTTTCTTTCTCTTGCACTCAAATACACATTCCTAGAGCTTAAAGCCAAATTATCGCTATCGCGCGCAATCTCGCATGGCGCTATTTCAATGTCTAAAAGCAAATCTTTAACTAAATGCTGGATGATTAAAAGCTGTTGGGCGTCTTTTTTGCCAAAATACGCTCTGGTAGGATTAACAAGATGGAACAATTTTAACACAACCTGAACCACCCCATCAAAATGCCCTTTACGCATGGCTCCCTCTAAAGAATGGGATAAAAATGTAGGGGCGTAGAGTTTCAGGCGTTGCTCTATTTCATAGGGATACATTTCGCTCATTTCAGGCGTAAATACCGCATTAACGCCTAATGTTTCACACAAAGCCAAATCCTTTTCTAAAGGGCGTGGGTAAGCGCTAAAATCTTCGTTAGCCCCAAATTGCGTGGGGTTGACAAAAACGCTTACAATCGTGTGGGGATTTTCTTTCAAACTCCTTTCTATCAAGCTTTGATGCCCTTTGTGTAAAGCCCCCATAGTCGGCACAAACCCCACGCTTTCTTTCAAACTTTTACGATACTCTCTTAAAGCAGCAATCGTTTCTAACACATGCATTCAACAATCCTTTAAAAGCTCTAAAACCACTTCTCTAGGCTCTTTAGCCTGATAAATGGGGCGGCCCACCACGATAAAATCGCTCAAATTTTGCTTAGCCTCTTTAGCGTTCGCCACTCTTTCTTGATCTTCTTTATCGTTTTTATCCAGCCTTATGCCAGGGGTTAAAGTCAAAAAGCCTTGACCTAAAGCCTCTTTAATCGCTAAACTTTCAAACACCGAACACACCACCCCATCAATCCCGCTCTCTTTGCCCATAGCGCTCAATTTTATCGCTTGAGTTTTTAAAGGGGCGTTATACACCATCAAAAATTCCTCTTCGCTAAAGCTGGTTAAAGCGCTCACGCCCATGATTAAGGGGCGTTTTTTAAGAGCGTTCAGGCGTTGCATTAAAATGGTTAGCGCGCTTTTAGCGCTGCTTAAATGCACGGTGAGCATGTCAATTTCTAATTTCGCGCATTCTAGTGCGGCATTTGCCATCGTATAGGGAATATCATAGAGCTTCAAATCCAAAAAAATCTTAAAATTTTCATCAATCTTTCTGATTTCATCTAAAAAAACAGCCCCGTCTCTTATAAATGATCTAAGCCCCACCTTAGCCCATAAATCTAAGCCCTTCAATTCTTGCAATAAAGAAAGATTGTCCTCTTTTTTTTCTAAATCCAATGCGACACATAATTGCATGAAAGCCCTTTAAAGTGTAAAATAACGCCATTATAACAAAAAGAAATGCAAGATTTTTAGCTATGATAAGCGTTTTAAAATGAAAACCAAGTTTAAGAAAATGAGATTTAAGGGTTAAAGAGTGAAAGCGTTTTTAGGAGCGTTAGAATTTCAAGAGAATGAATATGAAGAGCTTAAAGAGCTTTATGAGAGCTTAAAAACCAAGCAAAAGCCCCACACTTTGTTTATTTCTTGCGTGGATTCACGAGTCGTACCTAATTTAATCACCGGCACCAAACCGGGCGAATTGTATGTGATCCGCAACATGGGCAATGTGATCCCCCCTAAAACAAGCTATAAAGAGTCCCTTTCTACTATTGCGAGCATTGAATACGCTATTGCGCATGTGGGGATTCAAAACTTAATCATTTGCGGGCATAGTAATTGCGGGGCTTGCGGGAGCGTTCATTTAATTAATGATGAAACCACCAAAGCTAAAACCCCTTACATTGCAGACTGGATACAATTTTTAGAGCCTATTAAAGAAGAATTAAAAGACCACCCGCAATTCAGCAACCATTCCGCCAAGCGCTCATGGCTTACGGAGCGTTTGAACGTGTGCTTGCAACTCAACAACCTCTTAAGCTATGATTTCATCCAAGAAAGAGTGATGAATAACGAATTAAAAATTTTTGGTTGGCACTACATTATAGAAACAGGCAGGATTTATAATTATAATTTTGAAAGCCATTTTTTTGAGCCGATTGAAGAAACCATTAAACAAAGGAAAAGTCATGAAAACTTCTAACACAAAAACCCCTAAATCCGTTTTAATCGCCGGGCCATGCGTCATTGAGAGCTTAGAAAATCTAAGAAGTATCGCTATTAAATTGCAACCCCTAGCCAACAACGAGCGGTTGGATTTTTATTTTAAAGCGAGTTTTGATAAGGCTAACCGCACGAGTTTAGAGAGTTACAGAGGGCCTGGCTTAGAAAAAGGCTTAGAAATGTTACAAATTATCAAAGAGGAATTTGGCTATAAAATTTTAACCGATGTGCATGAGAGCTATCAAGCAAGCGTGGCAGCCAAAGTAGCGGATATTTTACAGATCCCGGCGTTTTTGTGCCGCCAAACGGATCTGATTGTAGAAGTGAGCCAAACTAACGCTATTATTAACATCAAAAAGGGGCAATTCATGAACCCAAAAGACATGCAATATTCCGTCTTAAAAGCCCTTAAAACAAGAGATAAGAATATTCAAAACCCCACTTATGAAACAGCGTTAAAAAATGGCGTGTGGCTGTGTGAAAGGGGGAGCAGCTTTGGGTATGGGAATTTAGTGGTGGATATGTGCTCTTTAAAGATCATGCGAGAGTTTGCCCCTGTGATTTTTGACGCTACTCATAGCGTGCAAATGCCAGGGGGAGCGAATGGGAAAAGTTCAGGAGACAGCTCTTTTGCCCCTATTTTAGCCAGAGCAGCGGCTGCGGTGGGGATTGATGGGTTGTTCGCTGAAACGCACATTGATCCTAAAAACGCCCTAAGCGATGGGGCGAACATGCTCAAACCTGACGAGCTAGAACGCTTAGTAACCGACATGTTAAAAATCCAAAATTTATTTTAAAGGAATTTCATGCGAATCATAGAAGGGAAATTGCAATTACAAGGGAATGAAAAAGTCGCTATTTTAACCTCGCGCTTCAATCATATCATCACAGACAGATTAAAAGAAGGGGCGATGGATTGCTTTAAAAGGCATGGGGGCGATGAGGAACTTTTAGATCTCGTGCTGGTGCCTGGGGCTTATGAATTGCCTTTGATTTTAGACAAATTGTTAGAGAGCGAAAAATACGATGGTGTGTGCGTTTTAGGAGCCATTATTAGAGGGGGGACTCCGCATTTTGACTACGTGAGTGCGGAAGCGACTAAGGGTATTGCAAACGCAATGTTAAAATACAGCATGCCGGTAAGCTTTGGCGTGCTGACCACAGACAATATTGAACAAGCGATTGAAAGAGCGGGCAGTAAAGCCGGCAATAAGGGCTTTGAAGCGATGAACACCCTCATTGAATTATTGAGCTTGTGCCAAACTCTCAAGGGTTAAAATGGCGACACGAACTCAAGCCAGGGGGGCTGTGGTTGAATTGTTGTATGCGTTTGAGAGCGGTAATGAAGAAATTAAAAAAATCGCTTCCAGCATGTTAGAAGAAAAAAAGATTAAAAACAACCAACTCGCTTTCGCTTTAAGCCTTTTTAATGGCGTGTTGGAAAGAATCAATGAAATTGATGCTCTCATTGAACCGCATTTAAAAGACTGGGATTTCAAGCGATTAGGGAGCATGGAAAAGGCGATTTTACGCTTAGGAGCGTATGAAATTGGCTTCACACCCACACAAAACCCTATCATCATCAATGAATGCATAGAGCTTGGCAAACTTTATGCTGAGCCTAACACCCCTAAATTTTTAAACGCTATCTTGGATTCTTTAAGCAAAAAGCTCGCTCAAAAACCCTTGAATTGAGGGCGTTTTATACTTAAATTTTAAAAAATGATGCTATAATCACTAATCACTAATCACTAATCACTAATCACTAATCACTAATCACTAATCACTAATCACTAATCACTAATCACTAAAAAAGGGGGTTGGTGGGATTTGAGTGAGCGGTAGAAATCAAATTAAAGGAATAATATGGCATACAAATACGATAGCGACTTGGAATTTTTAAAGCAATTAAGCTCTAATGATTTGAAAGATTTGTTTGATGTGCTTGTTTATGACAAAGATGGCGAAAAAAGATTTACTGAAGGATTAACGCTTTCAGAAGAACACAAAAGACATGGCAATGATTACGCTAAATACGCAGAAAGAATCACTGAAGAGTTACAGCATTATGGGGCTAATAGCTTTGCGAGTGCGTTGAGAGGTACAGGGGTTTTATACAGAGAAATTTTGTGTGAAGTGTGCAATAAATTAAAAGTCAATTACAACAAAAAGTCTGACACAACCTTGATTGAAGAAAACATGCTTTCTAGCATTTTACAAAAAAGTTTGGAAAAAATGAGCGATGAGGAGATTAGAGAGCTTTGCGATGAATTAGGAGTGAAAAACACTAATAAATTAGGCAAGCAAGCCCTAAGCACAGCTGCTTTAACGCTGTTTAGAATGGGGGGTTTCAAATCCTATCAATTAGCTTTAATTGTTGCAAATGCCGTGATAAAGGCGATTTTTCAAAGAGGGTTGTCTCTAGGGGCAAATGCCGCTCTTACAAGAGGGCTAAGCATTTTAACAGGTCCTGTTGGCTGGATCATTACGGGCGTATGGACAGCGATTGATATTGCAGGACCGGCTTATAGGGTAACCATACCGGCATGCATTTTGGTTACCACTTTACGCCTAAAAGCGCAAGCAAACGAAATTAAAAATCTTCTTTAACGCTTTTTAAACCCTTTTTAAAAAACACAACATAAACTTAGACGCTATAAAGTGTCTGGGTTTTATTTTTAACGTTTAAAGAATTGATGCTTTAAAGCATGAAATCTATAAAGAGCGTTGGGCTTTTAGCCTTTTTAGAATATTAAGTGTAGTTTTAGACAAATGATATTAAAATCAGTAACCACTTTAGAAAAACAGCGATGGAGCGCGAAAAGTCGTTTGTTTTTAATAAGTGATAAAACAATATAAAGGAATAATATGGCATACAAATATGATAGAGATTTGGAATTTTTAAAGCAATTGGAATCTGGTGATTTATTGGATTTGTTCGAGGTGCTTGTTTTTGGTAAAGACGGCGAAAAAAGACACAATGAAAAACTGACCAGCTCCATAGAATACAAAAGGCATGGCGATGATTACGCTAAATACGCAGAAAGAATCGCTGAAGAGTTGCAATACTATGGGAGCAATAGTTTTGCGAGCTTTATTAAAGGCGAAGGGGTTTTATACAAAGAGATTTTGTGCGATGTGTGCGATAAATTAAAGGTCAATTACAGCAAGAAATCAGAGACAACTTTAATTGAACAAAACATGCTTTCTAAAATCTTAGAAAGAAGTTTAGAAGAAATGGACGATGAAGAAGTCAAAGAAATGTGCGATGAATTGTCCATAAAAAACACCGACAATTTAAACAGACAAGCCTTAAGCGCAGCGACTTTAACGCTGTTTAAAATGGGAGGCTTTAAATCTTATCAACTAGCAGTCATTGTTGCGAATGCGGTCGCAAAAACCATTCTAGGGCGTGGTTTATCGCTTGCAGGTGATCAAGTGCTTACAAGAACTCTGAACTTTTTAACAGGTCCTGTTGGCTGGATCATTACGGGCGTATGGACAGCGATTGATATTGCAGGACCGGCTTATAGGGTAACCATACCGGCATGCATTGTGGTTGCTACCTTACGCTTAAAAACGCAACAAGCCAGTGAAGATAAAAAGTCGTTGCAAATAGAATCCGTTTAAGCTTTTTTTTAGGGAAAAAGGTATAAAATGGAGACCTAGGTGCGAAAACGCATCTAGTTTTTATTTTAATTTAAGGGAGACAAAATGAGTAACAGTTGCAACAATCAAAACCACAACCAAAAAGGTGATGCTAAAAATCAAAACAACGAAAGTTGTCAAAAAAATAGCCAAAACCAAGCCAATCAATGCAACGCTAACCACGAACATAAAAACGACAAAAAATAAGGGTTAGAGAGAGTTAAAAGGAGGGGGTTTCTCGTGTTTAAAAATCAAAATAGCGGTTTGTTCGATTAGCCTTACTTAAAGAAAAAAAAGAAAAAATCAATAGTTTCCTACTTTCAAATCAGATTTATCTTATCCAAAATGATAAGCGTGTGAAAATATTTTAATTATTATAGTTATCATCATTCTTTGGTTGTATAAGTTGTATAATCAATAAAGTTCATTAGCATCTGTAGCGCTATTTTTATGTGCAGTTAGCGGGTGTGCTTGAGCCTTTTTAGGGCGTTAAACATGATTTTAAAAAATGATACTATAATCACTAATCACTAAAAAGGGGTTTGGTAGGATTTGAGCGAGCGGTAGAAATAAATTAAAGGAATTGCACGGCATACAAATACGATAGCGATTTGGAATTTTTAAAGCGATTAAGCTCTAGCGATTTGAAAGATTTGTTTGAGGTGCTTGTTTATGATGAAGATGGCGCACTAAGAATGAATGAAGAATTGACAAGTTCAACAGAATACAAAACATATGGTAGCGATTACGCCAAATACCCCAGAAGGATCGCTGAAGAATTGCAGTGTTATGGGGGCAATACTTTTATTAATTTTTTTTAGAAACGAAGGGGTCTTATACAAAGAGATTTTGTGCGATGTGTGCGATCATTTAAAGGTTAATTACCATGAAAAATCTGAAACTTCTTTGATTGAGAAAAACATGCTTTCTAAACTCTTGAAACATAGTTTAGAACGAATGAGTAAAAAAGATCTTGAAGAACTCTGCCATGAATTGGGCATGACAAATATTGATAAAGTGGTTGCTGAAAACAAACAAGTCCTAATCGCATCTATTTTAACGCTGTTTCAAGCGGGGGACTCTCATTCTTATGCGTTGGCTATAAGTGTTGCAGATGCAATGGTCAAAAAACTCTAGGGCATGGTTTATCATCTGTGGTGGGTAAAGTAGCGCTTAAAAAACTTTGGGCGTTTTAGCTGGGCCTATTGGTTGGGTCATTACGGGTGCGTTAGTGAGCGTCAATCTTGCAGGGCCGGCTTATAGGGTAATCGTTCCTGCATGCGTTTTGGTTGCTACTTTACGCCTAAAATTGAAAGCGGAACAAGAAGAAAAAACAGAAAGCGGAACAAGAAGCAAATAAAACTAAAAAAATGTGGTATCTGGATATTGCTTTTTGTATTCTCATTGGTCTAGCTGTTTTAGCTGTTTTTTACATCAAAGGAAAACGCCATTCAAGCAATGACCCAAGCAATAACCCAAAAAGCGGTGTTGAAAACCTTAAAAACCCTAGCCACAAAAATTAAAGAATGGCAACAACCGCTCCAATTAGCGTTTGAGGGAATTGACCGTTTGGAGCATGGCATCAGCGGTTTGAATGCTTTTAGAATTGGCTTCATAAGCCCTTTGAGCGGTGATTAAATCCGTCATTTCTTCTACCAACCTCACGTTGCTAAGCTCCAAAAAGCCTTGCCTTAACTTGCCTAAGCCTTGAGAATCCGGGTTTCCCACAATCGCATCGCCACTAGCGTTGGTGATTGAAAACAAATTATCCCCCATAGAATGAAGCCCCGCCGGGTTGACAAAATTAGCTAGCGTGATCTGCCCGATCACATTAGAAGTCGTTTGCAAGCCTTGAGTCACGCTCACCGTGCCATCCACACCGATGTTTACTTGCGTGGTGTCTTCAGGCAAAGTGATTTGAGGGGTCAAAAGATAGCCCTCGCTTGTTACAAGATTGCCCTGCTCGTCTAGCTTGAAATTCCCGCTTCTTGTGTAAGCGGTGGTGCCATCAGGCAACTGGACTTGAAAAAAGCCTTTACCCGTGATGGCGACATCTAAATTATTTTCCGTTTCTTTAGGGCTACCTTGCGAAAACATTTTAGTGATCGCGCTAGGGCGCACGCCTAAGCCCACTTCCATGCCATCTGGCGATAAAGTCGTGTTGCTTGTGTTGGTGCCAGCGTATTGCATCGCTTGGTAAAACAAGTCGTTAAAATCCGTGCGAGATTTTTTAAACCCAGTGGTATTGACATTGGCGATATTGTTTGAAGTGGTGTCAATGTGCGTTTGTTGGGCGAGCATCCCTGAAGTGGCGCTATAGAGAGAACGGAGCATTTTTTCCCTTTAAACTAAAACTTAACAACCTAGAATTATAACCAAAATAAGATTAAATTTGACTAAACTTAAAACGCGCTTTTTTAACACCCTCTTTTTAAGCTCTTGCCTCAAAATAACCGATACTTGACGCTATTGATGGATTTTAGGGCGTTTGATTATGCGCTTTCTTTTTGTATCCATTCACTCAAAACTTTTCAACAGTGTTCTTGGCGAAATGTTGGCCTTCTCTAAAGGGACAAAGCGCTTTTTTTGATACGCTTCTAGGCTTGATCGCCCTATCATGGCGGCATTATCGCTGCAAAATTCTAAAGGGGCTAAAACAAGCTTGCAATCAAACTCAGCGCACAAATTTTCAAACGCCTTTCTTAAGGCTAAATTTTGGCTCGCTCCCCCCACAATGCCAAAAATTTTAGGGCGTTTGGTTTTAAAATAGCGTTTGGTTTGCTGGATTAAATGCTCAATCGCTGCGCTTTGGAAATGATAGCTAATCTTTTGTTTGATTTTTTCATTCAAATTGGGGGCGTTTTTTTCAACCTCCAAACGCACCGCATTTTTTAAACCTGAAAAACTAAAAGCCAGATTCGGGCTGTTTTTTAAAGGGATAGAAAACATTAAAGGCTCGTTTGGGTGTGCGTAATCAAGGGCTAATTTTTCCACTATGGGGCCTCCTGGATAGCCTAGATTTAGCATTTTAGAAACCTTATCAAAACTCTCTCCAAAGCTATCGTCTAAACTTGCGGCAACGATTTTAATGTCTTCATAATCTCTAGCCTCTAAAATCAAAGAGTGCCCCCCAGAGACTAAGAGCACGCTTAAAGGCATGCAGGTTTGTTTTTCATTGATAAAGAGCGAATACACATGCCCTCTCAGATGATCTTCTAAAATTAAGGGTAAATTCAAAGACAAACTCAAGGCTTTCGCCATCATCAAACCTTCTATTAAAGTAACGCTCAAACCTGGCTGATTAGTGATAGCGATGGCTTTAATTTTAGAAAAATCCTTATTCAAACTTATTTTAATGCGTTCCAATAAGAGCGGCAAATTCTCAGCATGCAAGCGCGATGCAAGCTCAGGCACAACGCCCCCATAAGAGCTGTGGTGCTTTTCTTGAGAGATTTTAAAATGAGCGATAAGTTGAGCGTCCTCTATTCTTGTAAGGGCTAAAGAGCTGTCATCACAAGAACTTTCAATGCTTAAAATCATTATCTTTATCTTTGGGCGGTGTTTTTGCTTGAATTATACCTTGTTGGCTTGTGTTTTAAAATCTTTAAGCCAAATATTTAATCGCATTCAAATAGCTTTTGTTGCTCGCTTTGTTTTGATAAGCAATGTCAAACGCTGTGCCGTGGTCGGTGGAGGTGCGTAAAATGGGGGCGTTCAAACTCACATTAATGCTTTCATCAAAATAGAGCGCTTTTAAAGGGGCTAGCCCCACATCATGGCTCATGCTCACATAAAAGGGGGTTATCTTTCGTTTATTGGGGGCAAAAGCGCTATCGGCGGGCAGTGGCCCTAAAAAGCATTCAAAACCCAGCGTTTGGTTGCTCTTTTGAATGGCTTTTAAAATCTTTTCATCTTCTTCCCCGAACAAGCCCTCTTCGCCTGCATGGGGGTTAAAGCCACACACTTGAACGATTTTAGCTTGAGTGCTTTTTTGAAACGCTAACAAAAACCGGACCAACGCTTCCACTTGAATGAGTTGGGAAACCGCCCCTAAAGGCACATGGTCGCTAAATAGCCCCACAAAGAGTTTAGAACACCCAAGCATCATGATGATTTGGCGCTCTTTATAGCGTTGTTTTAAAAAATCGGTATGCCCCACAAAAGGGATCTGAGCTTGTTGCCATGCGAGTTTGTTGATAGGCAAAGTGCAAACGCCATCCACTTCTTTATCATCCGCTAACTCGCAAGCCTTTTTAAAACTCTCAAAACTATACGCCCCGCTTTGAGCGCTGACTTTGCCTATCGTGCTAGAGTTTAATAAGGGTAAGGGGGAATCAATAGCGATCGCATTAAGCGTTTTAGTTTCATAAGCGTTAGCAAGCAATTGATTAGCCCGCTCTAAAAGTTTGCCATCAACAAGATACAACGGCTCACAAAGCGCACTCACTTCCTTATGGCTTTTTAAAATCAACTCCAAGCCTACGCCTTGAATATCCCCGCAACTGATCGCAATTTTCTTTTTAGCCATTTTATCGCTTGATGAGTTGCGCCATTTCTAAAATCGCTTTTTCTAAACCCACTAAAACCGCTTTTGAAACCACGCTATGCCCGATATTAAGCTCTCTTAAAGAGGGGATTTTTAACAATTCTTTCACGTTAGAATAATTCAACCCATGCCCCGCACACACCACAATACCCATAAAAAACGCTTCTTTACTCATTCTCCTTAATTGCAAAAAGGCGTTGTGCAATTCTTCTTTCAATTCTTTAGGGCTTTTGTCTTTGAGCGCGCTAATGGCATGGATTTGATTGTTAGCGTTAGAATACAGAGCGTTGTGCAAATTCGCATACACCCCAGTGTGGAACTCCACTTGCTTGACTTGATGCTCTCTTGCAAAATGCAAAGCGTCTTTTAAAGGGTCAATAAACAAAGACACTTCAATGCCTTTATTGTGATACGCTCTAATCACCTCTTCTAAACCCTTTAATGAGCAATCCAATCCCCCCTCTGTCGTAACCTCATTTCTGTTTTCAGGCACGATCGTAACCTTACTCGGCTTATTTTTTAAAGAGCATAAAAAATCAGTGATTTCAGCATTGATAGAGCATTCAATATTAATAGGCAAAGGGCTTATTTCAAGCAACCTTAAAACATCTTCATTTTGAATGTGTCGTTTGTCTTCTCTCAAATGGATAGTGATTAAATCCACTTTATGGGTGTTTTTAGCAATAAATAGCGCTTCTAAAATCTCAGGCTCGTAAGTCTTTCTCACTTCTCTTAAAGTAACAATGTGATCAATATTCAATCCAAAACGCATGGCTATCCTTTATTTTATAATAATGATTTTTGGAATTGTAACACAAAACCTCTCCCTATGTATAAGATTTTATCATCAAGCTATCTTTTGCTATAATACCCAAAATAAAATGCCAATTAAATCCAATAAAAAGTGTTGTGGGTGCTATATTTTTTAACCAGTTTATTTATTTGCTCTTTGATTGTTCTGTGGTCTAAAAAATCCATGCTCTTTGTGGATAACGCTAATAAGATACAAGGCTTTCATCATGCTAGAACCCCACGAGCCGGGGGGCTTGGGATCTTTTTTTCTTTTGCGTTGGCTTGTTTTTTTGAGCCTTTAGAAGCGCCTTTTAAGGGGTTTTTTGTTTTTTTAGGGCTATTATTAGTCTTTTTGAGCGGTTTTTTAGAAGACATTAACCTTTCACTCAGCCCCAAAATACGCCTTATTTTACAAGCCGTAGGGGTCGTTTGCATCATCTCATCAACGCCTTTAGTGGTGAGCGATTTTTCGCCCCTTTTTAGCTTGCCTTATTTTATTGCTTTTTTATTCGCAATCTTTATGCTAGTGGGTATCAGTAACGCTATTAATATTATTGACGGGTTTAACGGGCTGGCATCAGGGATTTGCACGATTACGCTTTTAGTCATCCATTATATAGATTCTAGCAGTTTGTCTTGTTTGTTAGCTTACATGGTGCTTGGGTTTATGGTGTTAAATTTCCCTTTAGGAAAGATTTTTTTAGGCGATGGAGGGGCGTATTTTTTGGGCTTGGTGTGCGGGATTTCCCTTTTACATTTGAGTTTAGAGCAAAAAATCAGCGTCTTTTTTGGGCTCAATTTAATGCTTTATCCGGTCATAGAGGTGCTTTTTAGCATCCTTAGGCGCAAAATAAAACGCCAGAAAGCCACCTTGCCAGATAATTTGCATTTGCACACCCTTTTATTCCAATTCTTGCAACAACGCTCTTTCAATTACCCCAACCCTTTATGCGCGTTTATCCTTATTCTGTGCAACCTGCCTTTTATTTTAATAAGCGTCTTTTTTCGCTTAAACGCTCACGCGCTCATTGTCATTGGCCTGGTCTTTATCGCATGCTATTTAATAGGCTATGCTTATTTGAATAGGCAAGTTTGCGCCTTAGAAAAGCGAGCGTTTCAATGAAAAAGCTCAAAAGTCTTTTTTTGAGCCTACTCTTATGGGTCTATCCTTTAAGGAGTGAGCCGATCAATGAGGGGGCATACATTTTAGAAGAGATTGGCGATGTACTCAGGTTTTTGCCTATTTTTGTCGGCACGGTCAGTTTGGCGATGCGCGATTATAGAGGTTTAGGGGAATTAGCGGTCGGCACATTGGTTACTCAAGGAGTGATTTATGGCCTTAAAGGAGCGTTTAGCATTGCCCATAAAGATGGAGCCAGAGTGGAATTTGCCAAACGCCCATGCTGTAATTCTTGGAGAGGCATGCCAAGCGGGCATGCTGGGGGGGTGTTTAGCGCGGCTGGGTTTGTGTATTACCGCTATGGGTGGAAGCCAGCTCTTCCTGTGATCGCTCTTGCAATCCTTACTGACGCTAGCAGAGTGGTGGCAGGCAAGCACACGATCTTACAAGTTACGATCGGCAGCCTTATCGCATGGGGGTTTGCTTATTTATTCACTTCGCGCTACAAACCTAAACAATGGATGCTCTATCCTGAAATCTCTAGCGATTTTAAGGGCAGTAGCCGCTATGGGGTGAGCTTTTCTTATCAATGGTAAAGGGATAAAGTGCTAAAAAAGTTATTGCTCATTTCGCTGTTTTTAGGGTTTTTAAAAGCGGAAGGCGAACATTATGAAATCATCGTTGAGCTTTCAAAGGCTTTTTTGAAAGCCAAGGAGGCTTTTAGCGCGATCGATAAAACCTATAAAACCTGTATAGAAAGCGGGCATGATCGCACCCAAACACGCCTCCAAAGCGCTTTTTTAGAAAATTTGTCTCAAACAGAACAGCAATTTGATGATTATTTTGAAAAGGATTTTAAAAGCGTGGGAGTTTTAAAAACCTTGCTTAAAGATCTCCAATCGTTAGAAAAAACTTCCAACAAGCTCGCATGCCTTACCCCCAAAAACGCTCAAAATTTTGAAATTTTAGACGGGGCGATAACCCAAATCATAGGTTTAGAGGGGCAAATGGATAAATTTATCAATGGCGTAAAATAAAGCCCATTGTTGCATAGCGATTTAATTGAATGTTGATCACAAAAAGCTTTAACCTAGTTGAGCGATAACCTTTTAAAGCGTTCTTAGAAAGCGGGGTTTTTACCGTAAACAAAGCGTAAGAATCCCCTTTAAAAAGAGTATTAAGGTTTGGCTTTGAATATTCGTATTTGATGAAAACCAAATCCCTAATACTTATGCTTTCTTAGGCGTTTCACCACATAATCCCCTGTGCTTTGAATGATTTGCACTAAAACAATAATCACAACCACCGCATAAAAAAGCACATCGCCCCTATAACTTTGATAGCCAATCCTAATGGCTAAATCCCCCAAGCCCCCGGCCCCTAACGCTCCTGCCATAGCCGAATAGCCTATTAAAGAAATTAAGGTGATGGTGATATTATTCACTAAAGAGGGCAGGCTCTCTAAAAGCATCATTTTAATGACTTCCAAGTGAGACGCTCCCAAGCTTAAAGTGGTTTCAATCTTGCCATGCTCTACTTCCATTAAAGAATTTTCAAAAAGCTTTGCGACAAAAGGAATGGCTGAAATGGCTAGCGGGATAATGCTCGCACTAGATCCAATGCTTGTGCCAATCAAAAAGCGCGATAAAGGCAAGAGCAAAATAATGAGAATGATAAAAGGGAAAGAGCGAGTCATGTTGATAGAAGTGTCTAAAATTTTATGCAAAAAGGGTTTGTTTAACAAATGCCCTTTTTTACTCACTAGCAATAAAACCCCCAAAGGCAAGCCAAAAACAACCGCCAAAAAGCTCGCCACAAACACCATATAAAGCGTTTCTAGCGTGGCTTGAATGAGCATTTGAGAAATCATTTTAATCCTTTAATTTTTCCACTTGTAAGCCTAAAGCGTTTAGATACTCTAAAGCCCTTTGAATCTCTGTAATATTGCCTAAAAACCGCACCACTAAATACCCTATATTTTTAGTCGTAAGCTCTTCAATATTGCCTGAAATGATGCTCACATCTATTTTAAAACGCCTGATCAAATTAGAAATGATCGGCTCGTCTAAATGCTCCCCTAAAAACACGATGCGATAAATGTCTTGCGATTTTTGATCCCCATGCTCGTTTTTGATGCCAAGCAATTCTTTAGTAACGGCATGTTTAGGGTTAGCAAAAATTTCTTCCACTGAGCCTCTTTCCACGATTTCGCCGCCGCTGATCACACACATTTGATTGCACAATTCTTTAACCACTTCAATTTCATGCGTGATGAAAACGACGCTCAAATCAAGCTTTTTTTGAATACCGCTTAAAAGCGTTAAAATAGAATGCGTGGTTTTAGAATCCAATGCGGATGTGGCTTCATCGCAAAGCAACAAATCAGGGCAATTCGCCAAACTCCTAGCGATCGCCACTCGTTGTTTTTGCCCACCGCTTAGCTGTTTAGGATAAAAATGCATTTTATCTTCTAGCCCCACTAATTCCAACAATTCATGCACCCTGGATTGGATCTTATTTTTTTCCCATCGGGCGATTTCTAGAGCGAAAGCGACATTTTCAAACACATTTTTAGCGCTCAATAAATTGAAATGCTGGAAAATCATGCCTATTTTTTGGCGCGCTTTTTGCAATTCTTTAGGCTTTAAGTTTAATAGATTGATTCCATTGACTAAAACTTCGCCAGAACTGGGGCGTTCCAAACAATTGATCAAGCGAATGAGCGTGGATTTCCCCGCCCCTGAATAGCCTATCACGCCTAAAATATCGCCTTTTTTCAATTCCAAATTCACGCCTTTTAGAGCATGGAATCCGTTTTCATAAATCTTTTCAATGTTTTTTAATTCTACTACCATCGTTTTAACTTTACATTCCGATCACTTGGACATTTGCGCGTGATTTTCCACGCTATTGAGCCATAAAAACACTTGCACCACGCTTTCATACAATTCTTCAGGTATCGTGCAGTCTAATTCCACCTTTAAAAGCGAATCCACCAGCATGGGGTTAGAAAAGAGCGCTATATCGTATTCTTTAGCTTTTTGAATGATCCTTTTAGCCACTTCGCCCACACCGCTTGCGATCACTTTTGGGGCATGATCTTGCCCCATGTTATAGGCTAGAGCGGCGGCTTTTATGGTTTTATTCATCTAATACCCTAAAGTCAAAGAATCCGCATCATTCCAAGAGAAATTTTTTTCAAACCCTTTTGTTTTTTTCAAAATAGACGCAACGCTGCGCACTAGCATGTCCGTTTCAATATTCACGCGCCGTTTGAGTTTATAAGTTTTAAAAAGGGTGTTCTCTAAAGTGTAAGGGATAATCGTTAGCCAAAACCCTTTTTCTTCTACTTTGCTTAAAGTCAAACTCACCCCATCAATGGCGATAGAGCCTTGCTCAACGCACAATAAAAGCGTTTCGTTAGAAGCGCTGATGAAAAAATCCACTTGGTTGGCGTTGTGAATGATTTTTTCAATGACCCCGATAGCGTCAATATGCCCTTGCACGAAATGCCCGTCCAAACTCGCATCGGCTCTTAGAGCTGGCTCAATATGAACTAAATCCTTGTAATTTTCTAACGCTACGCTGTTTTGAGTTTTTTGGCTCAATTCCACGCTAAAATGCGTTTTTGAACTTTCTATAGCGGTCAAACATGCCCCATTAATCGCAACGCTATCGCCAAGCTTGGGATTGAGATCGCTCTCTATGCTTAAAATATTGTTTTTAAAACTTTTCACTTTAGCTATTTGATGGATTAGACCGCTGAACATCGTTAATGATTATTTTCCTTATGTTAGAATGCTTAAGTATTGTAACATATTAAATAAAACCACAGGATAAAAGCATGTTTATTGATACGCATTGCCATTTGGATCACAAGGACTATGAAAACGATTTAGAAGAAGTGTTAAAAGAAAGCCTAGAAAAAGGCGTTACTCAATGCGTGATTCCGGGTGCGGACATGAAGGATCTAAATAGAGCGGTAGAAATTAGCGAAAAATTTGAAGGCGTGTTTTTTGCCATAGGCGCCCACCCTTATGATGTGGAAAGCTTTGATGAAAGCCTGTTTGAAAAATTTGTCAGCCATCAAAAATGCGTGGCGATAGGCGAATGCGGACTGGATTACTACCGCTTGCCTGAATTGAATGAAAGAGAAAGTTATAAAAGCAAGCAAAAAGAAATCTTTAAAAAACAGATTGAATTTTCTATCCAACACAACAAACCCTTGATTATCCACATCAGAGAGGCGAGTTTTGATAGTTTGAATCTTTTAAAAAGCTATCCTAAGGCTTTTGGGGTGTTGCATTGCTTTAACGCTGATAATATGCTTTTGGAATTAAGCGATCGTTTTTATTACGGGATAGGAGGGGTTAGCACTTTTAAAAACGCTAAAAGATTGGTAGAAATCCTCCCTAAAATCCCTAAAAACAGGCTTCTTTTAGAAACGGATTCGCCTTATTTGACCCCACACCCTTTTAGAGGCACTAGGAATAGCCCTACCTATATCCCTTTAATCGCTCAAAAAATTGCCGAAATCATCAACATAGAGATTGAAGAGCTCGCTTCTTTAAGTACGCATAACGCTCAAACGCTCTTTAGTTTCCCCTAAAAATAAGGCTGTGTTAGAAAGCGTTATTCAAGTTTAGTTATAATCAAAGCTGTTTAAAAGCTGAATAGTTATCAGGATATGATGTCAAAAAGAATGGAATATTTTAATAAAAAATGGTTGGTTTTTTTTGTTACCCTTTTATTGGCTTCTTTAGGCCATGCGAAAATGGCTTTTGAATCTAGTATAGACACCAAAACGCTAGAGGCTTTTGGGGTTAATGCGGACTTTTTATCCCAAATGCCAGGCGTTTTAAAAAAAGCGAATAAAGAAGAGGAATGGAAAAAGTTAGTCAAAAGATTTGATGTGAATTACCAGTTCATCCCTATCATTAAAAACATGCTCATAGAAGCGAGCGTGCCGCAAGAATTTTTGTTTTTAGCCATGGCAGAATCTAAGTTTTCATCAAGGGCTTATAGCAGGAAAAAAGCGGTAGGGATTTGGCAATTCATGCCAAGCACGGCTAAAGAATTAGGGCTTAAAGTCAATCATTACATTGATGAAAGAAGAGACCCCATTAAAAGCACTCAAGCGGCGATCACTTACTTGAAACGGCTCTACAAACAAACCGGGGAGTGGTATTTGGTCGCTATGGCGTATAATTACGGCTTACGCAAGGTTCAAAACGCTATCAAAGCCGCCGGCACTTCAGACATTAAGATTTTGCTGGATGAAGATAAGAAATACCTCCCCAAAGAGACACGAGAGTATATCCGCTCCATTCTAAGCCTAGCGTTAAAATTCAACAGCCTAGACAACCTCAAAGATAAAGAATATCTGCTCAATCGTGGGGCGAGAGTGAGTTTAGTGGGCGTCCCATTTAAAAGGCACACTTCTTTAGTCCAAGTGGCCAAAAATTTAAACTTGAGTTTGGAAACCTTAAAATCCTACAACCACCAATTCCGCTATAACATTCTGCCCTCTAAAGACCCCACCTACACGATTTATATCCCTTATGAAAAACTCGCTCTTTTCAAACAACGCCAACTCAAACAAAATAAAAATATTCAAGCTAGCCCTAAAAGCCCTTTCATCACCCATGTGGTCTTGCCTAAAGAAACCTTATCTTCTATCGCTAAACGCTATCAAGTCAGCATTTCCAGTATCCAATTAGCCAATAACCTTAAAGACTCTAATATTTTTATCCACCAGCGCTTAATCATCCCCACCAACAAAAAGTTACTCGCTACAAGGGAATTTTAATGGGTTTAGCGTTAAAAAAAGTTTATTTTTTAGGCGTTATTTTGTTGATTAGCGCTTGTGCAACTAAAAAAGAGGGGGTCAAGAATTTGTCTTACAAACATGAAAGCTTGCGCGCTTATGAAAACGCTAAAGACTATGATCCGACAACCAAAAAACCAACTTATAAGCGCAATTTTTTTGAACGCCATTTCAAACGCCACACCAATTCGCCAAATGACAACACCAAAACGCAAGGTATGGATAACGGCATGCGCGATTCTAGCACGATCCAAAGAGCCACCATGCGCCCTTATCAAGTGGGGGGCAAGTGGTATTACCCCACTAAAGTGGATTTAGGCGAAAAATTTGATGGTATTGCGAGCTGGTATGGTCCTAATTTCCATGCTAAAAAAACCAGTAATGGGGAAATTTATAACATGTATGCCCACACCGCTGCGCACAAGACTTTACCCATGAACACCGTGGTGAAAGTCATCAATGTTGAAAACCATTTAAGCACCATTGTGCGCATCAACGATAGAGGGCCTTTTGTGAGCGATCGCATCATTGATTTGTCTAATGCGGCCGCTAGGGATATTGATATGGTTCAAAAAGGCACGGCCAATGTGCGTCTTATTGTTTTGGGCTTTGGTGGGGTTGTCTCCAAACAATACGAACAATCCTTTAACGCCAGCTCTTCAAAGATCTTGCACAAGGAATTTAAAGTCGGCGAGAGCGAAAAAAGCGTGAGCGGAGGGAAATTTTCCTTACAAATGGGGGCTTTTAGAAACCAAATAGGCGCTCAAACTTTAGCGGATAAATTGCAAGCAGAGAATAAAAATTACAGCGTTAAGGTTGCTTTTAAAGACGATTTGTATAAAGTTTTAGTTCAAGGGTTTCAAAGCGAAGAAGAGGCTAGGGATTTTATGAAAAAATATAACCAGAATGCGGTTTTAACGAGAGAATGATTAAGTTATTGCTTTTAGACATGGATGGCACGCTCACAGACGGATCGTTGTATTTTGATGAAAATTTTCACGAGATGAAGGCTTTTAACGTCAAAGACGGGCTTGGCATGACGCTATGGCAAAAATTAGGCAAAAAAATCGCTATCATTACAGGAAGAACTTCAACAATGGTCAAAAAACGCATGGAGAGTTTGGGCGTTCAGTTTGTTTTTATGGGCGTTGAAAATAAAAGCGTGGTTGTGGAGCGGCTCAAAAAAGACTTGCAATTGAAAGCAAACGAAATCGCATGCGTGGGCGATGATTATAACGATTTAGGCATGTTTAAGGCATGCGCTTTGAGTTTTGCCCCTTTTGATGCACACCCTATCATTAAAAGCAAGGCCTATAAGGTGTTGCAAAACTTGGGGGGCAAGGGGGCTGTTAGGGAAGCGATTGATTATCTTTTGACATTAGAAGGCTTGCAAGATGAAGCGCTCAAGTTTTACCTCTAATAGCGTTTTAAACTTTTTTGTGGTTTTATCTTTCATCACGATAGGGTTAGTTTTTTTCTTTTTGCGTTCCCAACCCACTAGCGTGGTCTCTAAAGAAAATATCCCTAAAATTGAATTAGAAAATTTTAAAGCGTTTCAAATCAACGATAAAATCCTTGATCTGTCCATAGAGGGTAAAAAAGCCTTGCAATACGATGATCATGAAATCTTTTTTGATTCCAAAATCAAGCGCTATGATGAAGACACCATTGAAAGCGTTGAATCCCCCAAAGCCAAGCGGCAGCAGGATTTGTATTTCTTCCCTAATGGGGTTACTTATAAAAGAAGCGATGATTCTAGTTTTTGGAGTGAAACAGGGATTTACAACCATAAAGAGCAAAATTTTAAAGGCAAGGGCCGTTTCATTCTCACTTCAAAGGATAGCAAGATTGAAGGGCTTGATATTTCTTATTCGCATGTTTTAGCCGTTATTGAAGCTCAAAGCATTCAAGCGCATTTATTCTTAGATGAAATCAAACAAAGCCAAAAAGAAAAGAAAAAACTCCCCACTTTCAAAGGAGGATTTTAATGCGTTGGTGGTGTTTTTTTGTGTGTTGTTTTGGTATTTTAAGCGTGATGAGCGCGCAAAAAACAGATAATAAGGGTTTGAAAAAAGAAAGAGAACTTTTAGAAATTACCGGCAACCAATTTATAGCGAACGACAAAACCAAAACCGCCGTTATTCAAGGCAATGTGCAGATCAAAAAAGGTAAAGATCGGTTGTTTGCGGATAAGGTGAGCGTGTTTTTAAACGATAAACGAAAGCCAGAGCGCTATGAAGCCACAGGGAACACGCATTTTAATATTTTTACAGAAGATAATCGTGAAATCAGCGGGAGCGCTGACAAACTCATTTATAACGCGTTGAATGGGGAATACAAATTGTTGCAAAATGCGGTGGTCAGAGAAGTGGGGAAATCTAATGTCATCACCGGCGATGAAATCATTTTGAACAAAGCTAAGGGTTATGCTGATGTGTTAGGGAGCGCGAAACGGCCCGCTAAATTTGTGTTTGATATGGAAGATATTAATGAAGAAAATCGTAAGGCTAAATTGAAGAAGAAAAGCGCTAAGGAAAAACCATGATTACCATTAAAGACGCTCATTTTCTCACTTCTTCAAGCCAACTTTTTCAATGCCCTGCGAGCCTGACTTCTGAGATGGTCATTTTAGGGCGCAGCAATGTGGGTAAAAGCTCGTTTATTAATACTTTATTAGGAAAAAATCTCGCCAAAAGTTCAGCAACGCCTGGAAAAACCCGTTTAGCGAATTTCTTTTCCACCACTTGGGAAGATAAAGAAAACGCCTTAACGACCACTTTTAATGTGATTGATTTGCCCGGGTTTGGCTACGCTAAAGTTTCTAAAAGCTTGAAAAAAGAATGGGAGGGGTTTTTATGGGAATTGTTGAACATGAGGACTTCAATCAAACTTTTTATCCATTTGATAGACGCGCGCCATTTGGATTTAGAAATTGATAAAAACGCTAAAGAAAATATTCAAGCCCTTTTAAGGCCCGATCAAGCCTACCTTTCTCTTTTTACGAAATTTGACAAATTGAATAAAAACGAGCAACACCGCCTTTTTTTAAACGCTCCTAAACCTTTTTTAATCAACACCACCCATTTTAACGCTCTTTCTTCAAAATACCCAACCCTTGAAATAGTGCGCCAAACCCTTTTGAAATACTTGCTCACTAACCCTTTATAAGCCGCAAAAACCATGCTCTCTTTAAAACAAGATTCCTTTTTTTTCTTATGTTTAGGGATTTTTGGTTTTTATTTTTATAGCCTTTTAAGGGATTTGATGCCTTTTTTACCCCCCATGATTGGGTTTTTATTCTTGTTTTATGCGAAAAAATACGATCATTTTCTGCCCAGTTTGAGCGTGTTTAGTTGTTTGTTTTGGTTTGAGAGCATGCATTTAAAGACTTTAGGCGTTTTGGCTTTATTGTTTTTAATCTACCATCAAATCGTCTATAAAAACTCTTTAAAGCTTTTTAATGACAGCTTTTTATTCAAAACTTTGCATGTCTTTTTGGTTTATTACCTTTATTTATCGCGCTTTTTTTCGGTGTCTTTGAGTTTGAAAACACTCGGTTTTCTCGCTCTTTTTGCTTTAATAGAGAGCGCTTTATGGGGTTTGCATGAAAAGTCTTCGCTATAAGCTTTTGCTCTTTGTTTTTGTAGGGTTTTGGGGGTTACTAGCCTTAAATTTATTCATTTTAAGCGTTAAAAATCAAGAATACTATGAAAAACTGGCTGAACGCAACATGACTAAAAAGGAGTTTCTAGTCCCTACAAGGGGTAATATTACAGACAGAAATGATGAGTTTTTAGCCACTAATGAATTGGTGTTTGGCGTGTTTTTGCCCAGTAGATTGAGGCAAAAAGAGCTTTTAGAAAAAATTGAAGTGATCCAAAAGTTTTTCCCTAACTTTTCCAAAGAAACGCTTTTAAACAACTATCAAAAAGAAAATTCGCTTTATAACCATAATCTCATTAAAGTGGTTGGCTTCATTCCTTATGCCGCCATGCAATCCCTTTATACCAAACTCATTCAAACTCAAGGCATTTTTGTGCGCCCTTTAGACAAACGCTACTACCCTAATAACGCTTTAGCTTCGCATGTCTTAGGCTATGTGGGGGTGGCAAGTTTGCAAGATTTAAAAGACGATGAAGAAAATCAATACAGCCAGATTGTGGGCAAAACCGGCGTTGAAAAAGAATACAACAAGCTTTTACAAGGCAAGGTGGGCTATAAAATCATGCATGTCAATGCGCTCAATCAAGAATTAGCCACATTAGAAGTAGTGCCACCAAGCACCAACAACCATTTGCAATTGAGTTTAGACAAACGCTTGCAAAAAGAAGCGGACAAACTCTTTGAAAACAAAAGGGGGGCTATTTTAGTGATGAACGCCGAAAATGGGGAATTGCTCGTTGCAGGGAGTTACCCTGAATACAATTTGAACGATTTTGTAGGCGGGATCAGTCAAGACAAATGGCAAAAACTTCAAGATGATGTTTATAACCCCTTACTAAACCGCTTCGCTAACGCCTTGTATCCGCCGGGTTCTGTGGTTAAAATGGGCGTGGGGTTGAGCTTTTTAGAAAACCTTAATATCACAGAAAACACCACCATACCCACTCCGCCTTTTATTGAAGTGGGCAAGCGCAAATTCAGGGACTGGAAAAAAACAGGGCATGGCAATTCTAATTTGTATAAAGCCATTAGGGAGTCTGTGGATGTGTATTTTTATAAATTTGGGCTTGAAATCTCTATAGAAAAACTCTCTAAAACTTTAAGGGAAGTGGGCTTTGGGGAAAAAACGGGCGTTGATTTGCCGAATGAATTTGTGGGGATTGTGCCGGATAGTTTATGGAAAATCAAACGCTTCAATCAAGACTGGCGCGTTGGGGACACGCTCATTACGGCTATTGGGCAAGGCTCTTTTTTAGCTACGCCCTTGCAGGTGTTAGCCTATACGGGACTCATTGCTACGGGCAAACTGGCAACGCCTCATTTTGCTATCAACAACCAACAACCGCTCAAAGACCCCCTAAATAGCTTTCAAAAAAAGAAGCTCCAAGCCTTGCGCGTGGGCATGTATGAAGTGTGTAACCATAAAGACGGCACCGCTTATCATTCCACAAGGGGTTCTAAAGTTACTTTAGCGTGCAAGACTGGCACCGCGCAAGTCGTGGAAATCGCTCAAAACATCGTCAATCGCATGAAAGAAAAGGATATGGAATATTTCCATCGATCCCATGCGTGGATTACCGCATTTTTGCCTTATGAAAAACCCAAATACGCTATCACGATTTTAGTAGAACATGGGGAAGGGGGGTCAAAACTAGGGGGCTTGTTAGTGAAAATGAGCAATAAACTCTATGAGCTTGGCTATCTTTAATAAAATTTTAAATCTTTTCAAAAACGCGACTCTCTAAACGCTAAAAACCATTAGCCAGCTTGTTTCCAACTCATTCCACCGCTCTATAACCCATTCTAACGGGTGGTTTAAAACTGGTCTTTATTATAAAGAATATTCTAAAAGCGTAACTTTAATGAGATTCAGGCTTGCTGTATGTTTGGCTTTGTTCCAATCGCATATTGACAGCTGAAGTCTTGTTTAATCTTTTTAAAAATGGGGTTTTAGTTATTTGGCTTCATCGTTTTAGATTTGATCATTATTTTCTTAAAGGGATAAGGGAGGGTTATTTTGCGCCATTTCCCCCCTTAAGAATTAACGCTTTTAAGAAATTATTGCTTGATTAGTGCAAGCTCTTTTCGTTTTATTTTAAAAATACTTTTAGCGTTTTTAATGCTATATGAGAAAAGAGCTTTTGATTAGCGCCTAAAAGCACCCCCCATTCATCTTAAAGATGAATTTTATCCAAATGGCTTAAAAAGCCGGGATAATCGCTCCCTTATAGGTATCCAAAATGAATTTTCTGGTCTTTTCACTCTGCAACGCTTCAATCAGCGCTTTTATGGCTTCATCTTGCGCGTTATCCTCACGAGCGGCTATTAGATTGGCATAAGGCGAGTCCTTGTCTTCTGAAAATAAGGCTCCGGTGAGTTTTGCTTGCAAGGCATAATTCCCTGTTACAATAGCCCCATCCACATCCCCTAAAACTTTAGGCAATAGCGCAGCTTCTAAAGGCTTGATTTTGATGTTGTAAGGATTTTTGACAATATCAAACTCCGTAGCGTATAGATTGCTTGGGTCTTTGAGAGCGATAAGGCCTTGTTTATGGAGTAAAATCAACGCCCTGCCTTGATTGGCCGGATCATTTGGCACAGCAATCACTGAGCCTTTTTTAAGGTTTTTAATGTCTGTGATTTTTTGAGAATAAAATCTCAAAGGCTCCACATGGATATTGGCCAAACCAACAAGGTGCATTTTTCTGTCCAAATTAAACCGATCCAAATAAGGGCGGTGCTGGAAGTAATTCGCGTCTAAAGAGCCGTCATTGAGCGCTAAATTAGGCAACACATAATCCGTAAAAGACACGATCACTAATTTGATCCCTTTCTCTTTCAAATCGTCCACGACTGATTGCAAGATTTGTGCATGCGGCACGGGGCTAGCGCCCACTTTAAGCTCACGAGTGATTTTGCGGTCTTCTTTTTTTTCTTTGTGGTGTTTGGCGTCTAAGAGGTTAAAAAAACCTAAAACAATAGCAGTTATGCAAATAATACGCTTGAATGTATTCATAAAAACCCTTTATTAAAAAAAATTAATTCAAAAATGATAAAAAGATAAAACGATACGAAAATTTTAGAAACTGGCAAAGAATAAAAAGAAAAGGATTCAACCAAGAAAAACAAAGTTTCTCTTGATCGAACAGCGGATTAAACCATTAAAGGTTAATGGAATTTTCTTTAAGATATTCTGCAACGCCTTTATGAGTCGCTTTCATACCTTTATCGCCTTTTCTCCAACCTGCTGGGCATACTTCGCCATGTTCTTCAAAGTGTAAGAGAGCGTCTACCATGCGAAGCATTTCATCAGCATTCCTACCCAATGGCAAGTCGTTGATCACTGCATGCCTTACTTTCATGTTTTTGTCAATCAGGAAAGCCCCTCTCAAAGCGATCGCTTCTTCAAACAGCACATCATAGTCTCTAGAAATGCTCTTAGTAATATCAGCCACCATGGGGAAAGTTACTTGACCAATACCGCCTTTTTCTACAGGGGTGTTTTTCCATGCAAAATGCACTTGTTCGCTGTCAATAGACACGCCAATCACATTAAAGCCTTTTTCTTGGAAGTCTTTCACTCTTTTATCAAACGCAATGATTTCTGTAGGGCATACAAAAGTAAAATCTTTTGGCCAAAAGAAAAGGATCACACCATTTTTGCCTAAATTTTTAGAAAGCTCAAAGTGTTCATCAACCTCATTGTTTCCTAAAACGGCAGGCGCTTTAAAATCGGGGGCAAGTTTTGTAACTAACATATACAACTCCTTAGTGTTATTAAAATTTTGTTGGATCAAAATTAAACCTGAATAGATTCAATTTTACTATGCTTTCCACTCAATCAGCGGAAACATAGTGGAGTATATTCTTAAAAAGTTAATGAAAAGATATTTCCTTTTAAATTTTAAGATTTTGTGAAAAAAAGTTTCATTTTCACTGCTTGTATTTCCTTAATGGTGTTATAATCGCTCCATAAATCATACGAAAGGAATTGTCATGCTAATCGCTCGCTTTAAAAAAGCTTTAATTTCCTATTCTTTAGGCGCGCTTATGGTTTCATCGTTATTAGGCGTGGCTAACGCTTCAGTGCAAGAAGTCAAAGTCAAAGATTATTTTGGGGAGCAAACCATAAAGCTTCCTGTTTCCAAAATAATCTACTTGGGTAGCTTTGCAGAAGTGCCTGCTATGTTCCATACTTGGGATAGGGTTGTAGGCGTTTCGGATTACGCTTTTAAATCTGATATTGTTAAAGCCACCCTCAAAGATCCTAAACGCATTAAATCCATGAGCAGTGATCATGTGGCAGCGTTGAATGTGGAGCTTTTAAAAAAACTTAGCCCTGATCTTGTGGTAACCTTTGTGGGCAACCCTAAAGCGGTAGAGCATGCGAAAAAATTTGGCATATCATTCCTTTCTTTCCAAGAAAAAACCATTGCAGAAGTCATGGAAGATATTGACGCTCAAGCTAAAGCCTTAGAAGTTGACGCTTCTAAAAAACTGGCCAAAATGCAAGAAACTTTGGACTTTATTGCTGATCGTTTGAAAGATGTCAAAAAGAAAAAGGGCGTGGAACTTTTCCATAAAGCCAATAAAATCAGCGGCCATCAAGCTCTCGATTCAGATATTTTAGAAAAAGGGGGTATAGACAATTTTGGCTTGAAATACATCAAATTTGGGCGTGCTGACATTAGCGTGGAAAAAATCGTTAAAGAAAACCCTGAAATCATTTTCATTTGGTGGATAAGCCCGCTTAGCCCTGAAGATGTGTTAAACAACCCCAAATTTGCTACTATTAAGGCCATCAAAAACAAGCAAGTTTATAAACTCCCCACAATGGATATTGGCGGGCCAAGAGCCCCGCTCATTAGTCTTTTTATCGCTTTAAAAGCCCACCCTGAAGCGTTTAAGGGCGTGGATATTAACGCGATAATCAAAGATTATTATAAGGTGGTTTTTGATTTGAATGATGCAGAAGTTGAACCATTCTTATGGCATTGATTTTTAAAAAAGGATAAGCTTTTTAGCCTTTCGTGTATCGCGCTAGGCTTAGAATAAGCCTTATAATTAAAATTTTCTTCCATATTTTTACCTTATTTTTATCTTTTAAGATTTTATGAAAAATAGTTTCATTTTTACTATTGTTATTTTCTTAGTAATGTTATAATCGCTTTATAAATCATACAAAAAGGATCGTTATGTTAGTTACTCGCTTTAAAAAAGCTTTCATTTCTTATTCTTTAGGCGCGCTTGTCGCTTCATTATTATTGAATGTGTGCAACGCTTCAGCGCAAGAAGTCAAAGTCAAGGATTATTTTGGGGAGCAAAATATAAAGCTTCCCGTTTCTAAAATAGCCTATATAGGGAGTTATGTAGAAGTGCCTGCCATGCTTAATGTTTGGAATAGGGTTGTAGGCGTTTCAGATTACGCTTTTAAAGATGACATTGTCAAAGCCACTCTCAAAGGCGAAGAACTTAAACGCGTCAAACACATGAGCACCGATCATACAGCCGCACTAAATGTAGAGCTTTTGAAAAAACTTAGCCCTGATCTTGTGGTAACTTTTGTGGGTAACCCTAAAGCGGTAGAGCATGCGAAAAAATTTGGTATATCATTCCTTTCTTTCCAAGAGACAACGATTGCAGAGGCCATGCAAGCCATGCAAGCTCAAGCCACGGTCTTAGAAATTGACGCTTCTAAAAAATTCGCCAAAATGCAAGAAACTTTGGACTTTATTGCTGAGCGTTTGAAAAATGTTAAAAAGAAAAAAGGGGTGGAGCTTTTCCATAAAGCCAATAAGATCAGCGGCCATCAGGCCATTAGCTCAGACATTTTAGAAAAAGGGGGCATAGACAATTTTGGCTTGAAATATGTTAAGTTTGGGCGTGCTGACATTAGCGTGGAAAAAATCGTTAAAGAAAACCCTGAAATCATTTTCATTTGGTGGGTAAGCCCACTCACGCCTGAAGATGTGTTAAACAACCCCAAGTTTTCCACTATCAAAGCTATTAAAAACAAGCAGGTTTATAAACTCCCCACGATGGATATTGGCGGGCCTAGAGCCCCACTCATTAGTCTTTTTATCGCTTTAAAAGCCCACCCTGAAGCCTTCAAGGGCGTGGATATTAATGCGATAATCAAAGATTATTATAAAGTGGTTTTTGATTTGAATGATGCAGAGGTTGAACCTTTTTTGTGGCACTAATTTTTAAAAGGGCTAATATTCTTTAGCCTTTCGTGTATCGTGCTAGGCTTAAAACAAGCCCTATAGCGATACAATTCGCTAAAAGCGAACTCCCTCCATAGCTCAAAAACGGCACTGCAAGGCCTTTAACCGGAAAGATTCCGCCCACCCCAAAAGCATTAATCACCAAAGAAAACCCTAAAAGCAGCACCACGCCCACGCAAAATAGCGAATATTTTGGCTCTTTCAAGCGGTTAGCGATCCTAAAAATCAAAACAATCAAAACAGAAAACAAAATAAAACAAACGCATAGCCCCAAAAAACCCCATTCTTCGGCGATCCCAGCTAAAACCATGTCCGTATGCACTTCGCTTAAAAACCCGAGCTTGATTTGCCCTAGCCCAAGCCCTTGGCCTAGTAGCCCCCCATTATGCATGGCGTTGCTCGCATGAAAGACTTGATAGGATTCGGGCAAGTCGCTTATTCTAAGAGCGTTGGCTAATTTATCCGGTAAAAGCGTGAAAAGCGAATTTTGCAAATTAGACCACCACAATTTTAAGCGTAAAATCCTATGAGCGCTCGTAACAATCGCTAAAACGCTGATCGCAAACGCCCCTGAAACAATCAAACCAACCAAATGCGTGCTACCCCCAGAAAAAACCAACAGCACGACTAAAACCGCCCCCAAAAGAACAATCTGCCCCAAATCGTTTTGCAAAACCCCCACTCCAAGCGCTAATACCATGAACACAAACGAATAAGGCACAAAAGTGATGAGTTCTTCTTTGACATTGATCCTTTTTTTGGCCACAAAGGTGCGAGACAAACTCCATGCAAGAAAAAAGGTAAAACCGATCTTTAAAAACTCTAAAGGCGCTAGAGAGAAAAACCCCAAACGGATCCAGCGCTTCGCCCCCCCTGCGCTACTAGAAAGGCTTTCAGGCAAAACAGGCATGGCAATGATGAGTAATGATGGGATAAAAAGGAGCGAAAACCCTAAAGGGCTGAACCATTTTTTAGGATCAACCCTAGACAACCCCCACATGATAACAATCCCTATGATCGCACTTGAAAGCTGGCGTATGAAAAAATGGAATTCCCCATAATGATACAGCACCACTGTGGTGTAAGTTGAGAGCGAATAACTCATCAATACCCCCAAAAAAATCAACAACGAAGCGCAAAAAAACAGGTTTCTGTCTGTAGTCATTAGGATTTCCTTATTTTTGGTTTTTGAATAGGCGTTATCTTAAGGTATTTTAGGGGTATTTTACACTATAATGACTCTGAATTGGCTTATCGCTCAAGCTTAAGCATGCTTTGAAATTGATCGCATTCTTTGATGAGGAAGCGAGTTAATTTTGGAATGTTTTTTGCATGCTTTGATAAGGGTTGAATGAAAGGGGTTTTGATGGATTTTTCTAAAGCGTTTGGATTGGTTTATAAAGCGCTAGATTATAGGGCTTTAAGGCAAGATATGATCGCTTCTAACATCGCTAATGTGGATACCCCCTTTTACAGGCCAAAGGATTTGGATTTTGAAAGCGTTTTAGCGAAGAAAAAAGCAGAAATTTTTGAAAACCAGTCTAGTAAAGTTTTGCCATTAGCCCACACTAACCCTAGGCATTTAGACTTTGAAAATAGTGCTAAAGATGGGGCAAGCCTTTTTTTTAGAGATGGGCATTTGGCTAAAAATGATGGCAACAGCGTAGATTTAGACATAGAAACGAGCGAAATGGGTAAAAACTCCACCATGTATTTAGCCTTGAGTTCAGCCGTAAAAAAATATCGAGGCGTGATCAATTACGCCATTGATTCCAGTAAGAATTTATAGTTAAGGGAAAGCATGTTTTTATCTTCTTTTGATATTAGCGGTTATGGTTTGTCCGCCCAACGCTTAAGGGCTAATTTGATTTCTTCTAATATCGCTAACGCTAACACCACGCGCACGAGCGAAGGAGGCCCTTACAGGAGACAAGAAGCGGTGTTTAAGGCTTTTGATTTCAATGAGATTTTGAATCAAAAAATCGCTCAAAACAACCAAATGACCCCCTATGAAGACCCCTTAGATGAAGGCGATGACAACCCCTTAATCCCCATCACAAGCGTGGTGGTGGATAAGATTGTGCGCGATGATAGCGAGCCGTTGATGAAATACGATCCCAGCCACCCTGACGCTAACGCTCAAGGCTATGTGGCTTACCCCAATGTGAATGCGGTGGTTGAAATGGCAGACTTAGTGGAAGCGACTAGAGCCTATCAGGCCAATGTTGCCGCCTTTCAAAGCGCTAAAAACATGGCGCAAAATGCGATTGGCATGTTACAAACATGAATGATTTTCAGCAATTTATGGTAGTATAAGGAAATTCAGGTAGTATTAGCCAAAGATCAGTAGAATACAGAAATGAATAAGATATTTAATAGAGTTAAAATTTTAAAAAAGAGCTTAAGGAGGTTCTATGCAAGCCATACACAATGATAAAAGCTTATTGAGTCCTTTCTCTGAGCTTAACACAGACAATAGGACTAAAAGAGAAGAATCAGGTAACGCCTTTAAAGAACAAAAGGGTGGGGAGTTTTCCAAACTCTTAAAACAATCTATCAATGAGCTTAACAACACTCAAGAGCAATCTGATAAAGCCTTAGCCGACATGGCGACAGGGCAAATCAAAGATTTGCACCAAGCGGCTATCGCCATAGGGAAGGCTGAAACAAGCATGAAACTCATGCTTGAAGTGCGTAACAAAGCGATCAGCGCTTATAAAGAGCTTTTAAGAACGCAGATCTAGTCTCTTAAGTGGCTTCTCTTTAAATGATCGCTTGGTCTTTCTCTTTAAGAGAGCGATCTTTTTTTGCAACACCTAATCCTAGTAGGTTTTACCATCAAAAATTCATGCTTTCATGCGTTGTGAAAATCCAACGCTACGCCATTTCTAAGTAAGCGTTCATGGATAAAAATAACATTGACTCCAACCCAGAGCAATTTTTACAAACCCAAAGATACAAGTGCGCTTCTACTGGTCTAGTTTTTTTATTGCTTTTTTTCATTTTCTTATTGGTGGCTTTCAAAAAAGCTTTTTTTGCACAAACTAACATGCCCAATCTAGTGATGAGCAAACAAGATGTTGCCACTAGAGGGACTATCTATAGTCAAGACAACTACAGCCTAGCCACTTCGCAAACCCTTTTCAAACTGGGCTTTGACACGAGGTTTTTAAACCCGGATAAAGAAGATTTTTTCATTGATTTCCTTTCTGTTTATAGCAATATCCCTAAAAACTCCCTAAAAGATGCGATCAACACGAAAGGCTACACGATTTTAGCCTATGATCTCACGCCCAATATGGCCGCTAATATTAGGGACTTGAATAAGAAATTTTTAGCCTTTGGGGTTTTCCAAAATTTCAAAGACGCGCACGATAAAGTGTGGCAAAAGCAAGGGCTAAACATTGAAGTGAGCGGCGTTTCTAGGCATTACCCTTACCAAAATAGCCTAGAGCCAATCATTGGCTATGTGCAAAAACAAGAAGAAGACAAACTCACTTTAACTACCGGTAAAAAAGGCGTTGAAAAATCTCAAGATCACTTGCTTAAAGCCCAACAAAATGGCATAAGAACAGGCAAAAGAGATGTGAGCTTTAACTTCATTCAAAACCACTCTTACACAGAGGTTGAGCGCCTTGATGGCTATGAGGTGTATTTGAGCATTCCTTTAAAACTCCAAAGAGAAATTGAAACCCTATTAGATAAAACTAAAGACAAACTCAAGGCTAAAGAAATCCTAGTGGGTATCATTAACCCTAAAAGCGGGGAAATCTTATCGCTAGCTTCAAGCAAGCGCTTCAATCCTAACGCCATTAAAACCAGCGATTATGAAAGCTTGAATTTGAGCGTTGCCGAAAAGGTTTTTGAGCCAGGCAGCACGATTAAGCCCATTGTTTATTCCTTGCTGTTAGACAAGAATTTAATCAACCCCAAAGAGCGCATTGATTTAAACCATGGCTATTACCAATTAGGAAAATACACCATTAAAGACGACTTTATCCCTAGTAAAAAAGCCGTTGTGGAAGACATTTTGATCCAATCTAGCAATGTGGGCATGATAAAAATCAGTAAAAACTTAAACCCAGAGGATTTCTATAACGGGCTTTTAGGCTACGGGTTTTCTCAAAAAACCGGCATTGATTTATCCTTAGAAGCCACAGGAAAGATCCCTCCTTTATCTGCTTTCAAGCGTGAAGTGTTAAAAGGGAGTGTCTCTTATGGCTATGGGTTGAACGCGACTTTTTTGCAGCTTTTAAGGGCTTATGCGGTGTTTTCTAATGAAGGCAAATTGACTACCCCCTATTTAGTGCAACGAGAAACCGCCCCTAATGGCGATATTTACATCCCTAGCCCCAAACCCACTTTTCAAGTCATTAGCCCCAAAAGCGCTAGGAAAATGAAAGAAACCTTAATCAAAGTGGTGCGTTATGGCACAGGTAAAAACGCTCAATTTGAAGGGTTATACATAGGGGGCAAAACCGGCACGGCTAGGGTTGCTAAAAACGGGAGTTATAGCGCAGAGTCCTACAACAGCTCTTTTTTTGGGTTCGCTGAAGATGAAAGGCAGGTTTTTACTATCGGCGTGGTTATCTTAGGCTCGCACGGCAAGGAAGAATATTACGCTAGCAAGATTGCAGCCCCTATTTTTAAAGAAATCACCGAAATTTTAGTGCGTTACAATTATCTATCGCCCTCTATTGCGATTCAAAATGCGTTGGAGAAAAACCGCTTTAAAATAAAATAAAAGGCTCTTTTCAACCCAACCCCAAAAAGGAGTTTTAAGTTGCCGGCTCTGTGGCATTAAGGCCAAATTTAGAGGACAGATTAGAAAAAATCTGTTTGAGTTAGATTGAACCCAATTAAATAGAATAAGATCTGCATGATCCCTAGAAAGACAATCAAAACTAACCCTTAAATCAAAAAAGAATGCGAATTAACTTGTTATTGTAATTTAAACGCAAGGTTTACAATAGGCGAATGTTCAAAATTTAATCAAAATAATGTAGAATTAGAGCAAATATAAAAAATTAGCATATCAACTAGGCTCATTAAAAGGCGAAATTCAAATGATTAAAAGCATAGAGATTGAAAATTACAAAAATTTCAAGCATCTTAAAATGGAAAATTTTAAATAAAGAAAGTTGAAAGGTTAGAAGAAACAACCTTTAAAGGTTGTTTGCTAAAATCTCACTTCATTTGCAAAGCCACTTCTTCAGCGAAATTCTCTGCCTTTTTCTCAATGCCTTCGCCCAATTCAAAACGCGCATACTCAGTGATTTTTAAATCATCATTCCATTCTTTGGAACAATCAGCAACCACTTGAGCGATAGTTTTTTTATCGTCCATGACATAGAATTGCCCTAAAAGGGTCAAGCGTTGATCAATAAGGGTGTTATCAGCGATGAACCTTTCCATTTTTCCAGGAACGATTTTATCCCAGATTTTTTCAGGCTTGCCCTGCACTTTTAATTCGTCTTCAAAGGCTTTTTTTTGATGGGCTAAAACTTCATCGCTCAATTCAATGCGACTCCCAAAAGTGGGGATGTTTTTCAAAGGTTTGCCCAAGCGTTTGGCCTCTTCGTTGTCTTTTTCAATTTCAGCGATCAGGGCTAAAGTTTCTTTTTTGACAAAATCAAGGCTAAAGTCTTTGCAATCTAACACTTGAGGCTTCATCGCTGCGGCATGCATAGCGATGTTTCTAGCCAGTTCCACCACTTTTGGAGCGTTTTTCTCATTATCGTATTTTATACCGATTAACACGCCCACTCTGGCGTTAGAATGTGCATAACCATTGATGATATGAGAGCTAGAGGCTTTTAAATGAGCGATTTTCCTCACTAAAATGTTTTCACCAATGACAGCGATTTGAGAGTGCAAATATTCTTCAAAAGGCTTGTTGTCTAACGGGCTTTTAAGCAGTTCTTCTGTGGTATGGATATTGTGGTTTTTGATCGTTTCTAAAGTTTTTTTAACCAATTCCTTAAAGCCCTCATTTTTAGCCACAAAATCCGTTTCGCTATTGATTTCTACCATCATCGCGCTTTTAAAATCAGGCGCCACTTCTAAAGCGACTACGCCTTCAGCAGCGATCCTATCGGCTTTTTTAGCGGCTTTACTCAAGCCTTTTTCGCGCAAGAAATCAATAGCCTTTTGCAAATCCCCAGCCACTTCCACAAGGGCTTTTTTGCAATCCATCATGCCCGCATTGGTTAAATCCCTTAATTTTTTGACTAATTGAGCGCTAATTCCTGACATTATTCAGCTCCTTGAGTGATTTCTTTTTGGATTTCAGCGAGCATTTCTTCTTTTTCTTCATTGCTCACATACTCTATCTCTTCGCTATTTTCATCCGCATGGACGATTTCTTCTTGCATGAGTTCTCGCCCCTCTAAAATCGCTTCGCTCATTTCTTTACAAAATAGCCTGATAGAGCGGATCGCATCGTCATTTCCAGGAATGGGGTAATCCACTAAATCAGGGTCGCAGTTAGTGTCTAAGGGAGCCACGATAGGGATATGGAGTTTTCGTGCTTCAGCGACAGCGATTTTTTCTTTAGCCACATCAATCACAAAAATCATATCAGGGATTTTTTTCATGTGGCGCACCCCACCAAGATACTTATCCAGCTTTTCTTTTTTCCTTAAAATCATGAGCTTTTCTTTTTTAGTCAATAGATCAATTTGACCGCTATTTTCCATTTCTTCAATGATTTCTAATTTCCTCACCGATTTTCTAATGGTGCTAAAATTAGTCAGCATGCCACCAAGCCAGCGGTAATTGACATAAGGGACTTGAATGCTTTCAGCAAATTCTTTCAAAGTCTCATTGGCTTGTTTCTTAGTGCCTACAAACATGATGCTTTTGCCTTGAGCGCTCGCATCACGCACGATATTATAAGTGTATCTAAAATAGCGCAAGGTTTTTTGCAAATCAATAATATGGATATTTTTCCTAACGCCAAAAATGAATTTTTTGGTTTTAGGGTTCCAACGCCTTGTTTGGTGTCCAAAATGCACACCGCATTCTAATAAATCTTTCATGGTTACCATGAGAATATTCTCCTTAAAGTTATTTTGGTTCTCTTCCTCCATGCTCATTTGATTCTTAAATTCTTAAGAACACCTAAATACAAGGATTAGCATGTGTGAATTTGACGCTGTCTTTGCCTTGTTCCTATTAAAATGATAGAAAAACGACAAAACCCTATGATTATAGCAAAAGATTAAGGTTTTTTAGCTTAAGTAAAAAAGGCTTTTAGGTTATAATAAAGACAAAATAGAATTTTAGGATAGATCTCAATGGATACAAAAAGACAATGCATGGCTTTAAAGGCTTCAGCAGGGAGCGGGAAGACTTTCGCTTTGAGCGTGCGGTTTTTGGCCCTATTGTTTAAGGGGGCTAATCCTAGCGAGATTTTAACGCTCACTTTCACTAAAAAAGCCACCGCTGAAATGAAAGAGCGCATTTTAGACTATTTAAAAATTTTGCAAAAAGAAAACCTTGAAAATGAAAAAGAAAAATCCCAAAATATCCTGAAAGAATTAGAAGAAAAATACCATTTAAACCCTAGTTTGGTGCAAAATAGCGCTCAAAAAATCTACCAACGCTTTTTAAACGCTGAAGTGAGAATCAGCACCATTGACGCGTTTTTTCAAAGCATTTTAAGGAAATTTTGCTGGTTTGTGGGGTTGAGTGCGAATTTTGAAGTCAATGAAGACACCAAAGCGCACCAGCAACAGCTTAATGAGGGTTTTTTGAGCGCTTTGAATAACGAACAGCTTGAAGAATTGAGCGTTTTTATCGCTCAATGCTTAAGCTATGATAATTACACGAGCGATTCCGTTTTAGAGCGGTTGCGTTTTTTAAAAAACAAGCTCTATTTATTTGATCCTAACAAGAAAGAGCCTGCATTTGATGAAAAGGGTTTTTTAGAAAAACTAAGGAGCTTAAACGAACAAATTCAAAGCATAGAAACAGCGTCAGATAGGGCTAAAAAAGCCATTAAATGCGATAGTTTTAGGGGATTTTTAAACAGCTCTTTAACCTGGCTTGAAAAAAAGAGCGAATACCTCTATTTTAAAAAACTCAAAAATGAAGTCCCCACTTTAGAGAGCGAATGCGAAGAGATTGAAAACGATTTAAAACGCTATTATGAAGCCAAAGAAACCGCAATATTTAAAAAATTCCCTAAATTCATCCAGCTTTATGATAACGCCACTTCTAAAATCCAAGCCCTAGATTTTGATGCGATTAAAGATAAGGTTCATGTCTTATTGAATGGTTATGAAGAAATGCCGGCGGAGTTTTTTTATTTCAGATTAGACAGCAAGATCGCGCACATTTTGATTGATGAGTTTCAAGACACGAGCTTGAACGATTATAAGATTTTAGCCCCTTTTATTGATGAGATTAAAGCCGGGATAGGGCAAGCAAAATGGCACAGGAGCGTGTTTTTTGTGGGCGATGTCAAGCAGAGTATTTATGCCTTTAGGGGGAGTTTTAGCTCTTTGTTTGAAAGCGTTTCTAAGGATTTTTACCACGATAATTTGGAATTCAACCACCGCAGTGCGCCTTTAATTATTAATTATGTGAACACCTTTTTTAAAAGAGCTTATCAAAATTCCCCCACCGCTTATTTGGAGCAAAAATACCCTAAAACTTCTCAAAATAAACATGCTACAGACGGCTATGTTAAAGTCTCTTTAGTGGCTGATGAAAGAGAATTGTTGTTAGAACAAATCTTACAAGAAGCTCAAAACCTTTTAGAACATCGTATTGATCCTAAAAACATTACCATTTTATGTGCCACTAATGACGACGCTTTAGAAATCAAAAATTATTTGCAAGAGTATTTGAGCGAAATTTGCCCAAGCACGGAATCTAGCGCGAGATTGTCTCAATTTGTAGAGTCTAAAATCATTAAGAACGCTTTAGAATACGCTTTAGCGGAAGAACCTTACAAGCCCTTTTATAAGCACAGCGTTTTAAAACTCGCTGGATACTTGCATGATGATGCGATCGCTTTACCTGGTTTTAACCCCAAAAAAGAGAGCGTGGCAGGCTTTGTGTGGAAGGTGATGGAATTGTTTGAGCTTTATGGAGAGTGCGCGCAAAGCTGTTTGGAATTAGCGGTTGGGTGCGAAGACGCCGATGGATTTTTAGAAAAATTAGAGGCTAAAGCGATCGCTTCTTTCAATGCAAAAGGCGCGCAGATCATGACCATTCACAGATCTAAAGGCATGCAATTCCCTTATGTGATCGTGTGCGAACGCTTGGGCAATCCTAAATCAAATCACTCCAATCAACTCCTTGAAGAATATGACGGTGCAGAGCTTGCACGCCTTTATTACAGAATGAAAAATCGTGAGGTGGTGGATAAAGATTACGCCAGGGCTTTAGACAAAGAAGAAGCGGCTAAAGATCATGAAGAAATTAATGTGTATTATGTCGCATTCACTAGGGCTGAGTTAGGGCTGATTGTCGTGGCTAAAGACAAGAAAGAAAGCAAAAAAGAAAGCAAAAACAAAACAATGCGCGAAAGATTGGATCTTACGCCTTTAAAAGAGGGAGAAATTATGCCGGTTATTTCTCATAGAAAAGAGCCTTTAATTACAAGCACTCTCATCAAGCCCCATGCCTATGGCGAGCAAGTCCAAGAGATAGAAGAAGAGCCAGATAGCGATTATGAAAAGAATAACGACCAGGAAGCGATCAATTTTGGTATCGCTTTGCACAAGGGGTTAGAATACCAATACGCTTATAACATTCCTAAAAAAAGCGTTTTAGAATATTTAAACTACCATCATGGTTTTTATGGTTTGGATTATCAAGCGTTAGAAGAAAGTTTAGAGCTTTTTGAAAACGATACAGAGATACAAACTCTTTTTAAAAACAACGCCCTAAAAGGCGAAGCGGCTTTTTTATTCCAAGGCGTTGTGTCTAGGATTGATGTTTTGTTGTGGGATAGGGGGCAAAATTTGTGTGTTTTAGATTATAAAAGCTCTCAAAATTACCAGCAAAGCCATAAGGCACAAGTGTCTCATTACGCTGAGTTTTTGAAAACTCAAGCCCCCCATTTTAAGATACAAGCGGGCATCATTTACGCTCATAAAAGACTGCTTGAAAAATTATGGGTTTGAAAATAAAAATTTTAAGGTTGTCTATGAATCTCAAAAAAACAGAAAACGCGCTCAGTTTGACGCTTAAGAACTTCATTAAAAGCGAGTCTTTTGGAGGGATTTTCCTCTTTTTGAACGCTGTTTTAGCGATGGTGGTGGCTAATTCGTTTTTAAAAGAAAGTTATTTTGCGCTATGGCACACCCCTTTTGGGTTTCAAATAGGGGATTTTTTTATCGGCTTTAGTTTGCATAACTGGATTGATGATGTTTTAATGGCGTTATTCTTTTTAATGATAGGCTTAGAGATCAAGCGAGAATTATTATTTGGGGAATTATCCAGTTTCAAAAAAGCTTCTTTTCCTGTGATTGCGGCTCTTGGGGGCATGATAGCTCCAGGATTGATTTATTTTTTTCTTAACTCCAACACGCCCTCTCAGCATGGTTTTGGGATCCCTATGGCGACAGATATTGCGTTCGCTTTAGGCGTGATCATGCTTTTAGGCAAGAGGGTGCCAACCGCCCTAAAGGTTTTTTTAATCACTCTAGCGGTGGCTGATGACTTGGGGGCTATTGTGGTGATCGCGCTCTTTTATACCACGAATTTAAAATTCGCATGGCTTTTAGGGGCTTTAGGGGTGGTTCTGATTTTAGCGGTATTGAACCGCTTGAATGTCCGCTCGCTTGTCCCTTACTTGCTTTTAGGGGTGTTGCTTTGGTTTTGCGTGCATCAAAGCGGTATCCATGCGACAATCGCTGCAGTGGTTCTAGCTTTTATGATACCGGTGAAAATCCCTAAAGATTCTAAAAATGTAGAGCTTTTGGAATTAGGCAAACGATACGCAGAGACGAGTTCAGGAGCACTTTTAACCAAAGAGCAGCAAGAAATCTTGCATTCTATTGAAGAAAAAGCGAGCGCTTTACAAAGCCCCTTAGAAAGATTGGAGCATTTTTTAGCCCCCATCAGCGGGTATTTCATCATGCCTTTATTTGCGTTTGCAAACGCTGGGGTGAGCGTTGATTCTAGCATCAATTTAGAAGTGGATAAGGTGCTTTTGGGGGTTATTTTAGGGCTTTGTTTGGGCAAGCCTTTAGGGATTTTCTTAATCACTTTTATAAGCGAAAAGCTTAAAATCACCGCACGCCCTAAAGGCATCAGCTGGTGGCATATTTTAGGGGCTGGGCTTTTAGCAGGGATTGGCTTTACCATGTCTATGTTTATTTCTAATCTGGCTTTCACGAGCGATCATAAAGACGCTATGGAAGTGGCAAAAATTGCGATTTTACTCGGATCTTTGATTTCTGGGATCATAGGGGCTTTGTATTTGTTTGCGCTAGATAAAAGAGTGGCTTTAAAGAAATAGCTAAAAATGCTATAATTTGAGATTAAAACATCTTTTAAGGAAATTAAATGGGACAAATTAAAGAAATTCTAACAACGGTTTTACCCTTTGCGGTGTTGTTTCTTATTTTTTATTTTTTGATCGTTCGTCCGCAACGCCAGCAACAAAAAAAGCATAAAGAAATGATAGAGGGCTTGACTAAGGGCGATAAAATCGTTACTCAAGGAGGGCTCATCGTTGAGGTGCTTAAAGCGGAAGCGAATTTTTTTAGCGTGAAGCTCAATGATGACACCACCGCTAAACTTTCTAAAAACTATGTAGCGTTCAAATTAGACGAATTGGATCAATTTGGTTTGGCAGAGCCTATAGTCATCCAGCAAGGCAGAGAAGAAATTTCGGCAAGATTATCCGGCACTAAGACTTTGAAACAACGCCAAATAACAACTGAATGAAACTTTTTAACCCTCGTTTAATCGTTTTTATCTTTGCGCTTCTTTTAGGGGTAGGGTTTTCTGTGCCTTCTTTGCTAGAGACTAAAGGCCCTAAAATCACTTTAGGTTTGGATTTAAGGGGGGGGTTGAACATGCTTTTAGGGGTGCAAACCGATGAGGCTTTAAAAAACAAGTATTTAAGCTTGGCGTCTGCTTTAGAATACAACGCTAAAAAGCAAAACATCTTGCTTAAAGACATTAAATCCAGCTTAGAAGGGATCAGTTTTGAGCTTTTAGATGAAGATGAAGCGAAAAAATTAGACGCGCTTTTATTGGAATTGCAAGGCCATAGCCAGTTTGAAATCAAAAAAGAAGCGGAATTTTATAGCGTGAAGCTCACCCCTTTAGAGCAAGAAGAATTGCGTAAAAACACGATTTTGCAAGTGATAGGGATCATCCGTAACCGCTTGGATCAATTTGGTTTGGCAGAGCCTATAGTTATCCAGCAAGGCAGAGAAGAAATTTCGGTGCAATTGCCCGGTATTAAGACTTTAGAAGAAGAACGGCGTGCTAAAGATTTGATTTCAAGATCCGCTCATTTGCAGATGATGGCGGTGGATGAAGAGCACAATAAAGATGCGATGAAAATGACGGATTTAGAGGCTCAAAAATTAGGCAGCGTGTTGTTGTCTGATGTGGAAATGGGGGGTAAAATCTTGCTCAAAGCGATCCCTATTTTAGATGGCGAAATGCTTACGGACGCTAAAGTGGTGTATGATCAAAACAACCAGCCGGTGGTGAGCTTCACTTTAGATGCGCAAGGGGCTAAGATTTTTGGGGATTTCTCAGGCGCGAATGTGGGTAAACGCATGGCGATCGTTTTAGACAATAAGGTTTATTCAGCCCCAGTGATCAGGGAGCGTATTGGTGGGGGGAGCGGGCAAATTAGCGGGAATTTTAGCGTGGCTCAAGCGAGCGATTTGGCGATCGCTTTAAGGAGTGGGGCGATGAGCGCGCCCATTCAGGTTTTAGAAAAAAGGATTATAGGCCCGAGTTTAGGGAAAGACAGCATTAAAACTTCCATTATCGCTCTCATAGGGGGTTTTATTTTGGTGATGGGCTTTATGGTGCTTTATTACTCTATGGCGGGAGTGATCGCTTGCATGGCGTTAGTGGTCAATCTTTTTTTGATTGTGGCGGTCATGGCGATTTTTGGAGCGACGCTGACTTTACCGGGAATGGCAGGGATTGTTTTAACCGTGGGGATTGCCGTGGATGCTAATATCATTATTAATGAGCGCATTAGAGAAGTCTTAAGAGAGAATGAGGGCATCGCTAAAGCGATCCATTTAGGCTATATCAATGCGAGTAGAGCGATTTTTGATTCCAATATCACTTCCTTGATCGCTTCGGTGTTGTTATACGCTTATGGCACAGGAGCGATCAAAGGCTTTGCCCTCACCACAGGCATTGGGATTTTAGCCTCTATTATTACCGCTATTGTAGGCACGCAAGGGATTTATCAAGCCCTTTTACCTAAACTCACTCAAACGAAAAGCCTTTACTTTTGGTTTGGCGTGAATAAAAGAGCTTAGGAGGTTTTATGGAATTATTCAAACAAACTAGAATCTTAAGCTTCATGCGTTATTCCAATTATGGGGTGGTTGTTTCAGCGATCTTAGCGCTTCTAGCGTTAGGGCTTTTGTTTTTCAAAGGGTTTTCTTTAGGGATTGATTTTGCGGGGGGGAGTTTGGTGCAGGTGCGTTACACTCAAAACGCTCCCGTTAAAGAAGTGCGCGATCTGTTTGAAAAAGAAGCTCGCTTTAAAGGCGTGCAAGTGAGCGAATTTGGCTCTAAAGAAGAAATTCTAATCAAATTCCCTTTTGTAGAAACGGCTGAAAACGAAGATTTGAACGCTATCGTGGCCAACATTCTAAAACCCAGCGGCGATTTTGAAATCCGTAAATTTGACACCGTGGGCCCTAGAGTGGGGAGCGAATTGAAAGAAAAGGGCATTTTGTCGCTGATTTTAGCTTTAATGGCGATCATGGTTTATGTGAGTTTCCGCTATGAATGGCGTTTCGCTTTAGCGAGCGTTATTGCGCTTGTGCATGATGTGATTTTAGTGGCAAGCTCGGTGATTGTTTTTAAGATTGATATGAATTTGGAAGTGATTGCGGCCTTGCTCACATTGATTGGGTATTCCATTAATGATACGATCATTATCTTTGATCGAATCAGAGAAGAAATGCTCTCTCAAAAAACGCAAAATGCTGCCAAGGCCATTGATGAAGCTATTTCTAGCACGCTCACGCGCACGCTTTTAACTTCTTTAACCGTGTTTTTTGTGGTGTTGATTTTGTGCGTGTTTGGGAGTAAGATCATCATTGGCTTTTCATTGCCCATGCTAATAGGCACGATTGTGGGGACTTATAGCTCTATTTTCATCGCCCCTAAAGTAGCGTTATTGTTAGGCTTTGATATGGGTAAATATTATGAGAATGAGGCTAGAAAAATCAAAAAAGCTCAAGAGAAAGAAAAAATGCGCCGTTTGTATGAGGGCGGTCAAGTTTAAGGAGTTTCTATGGATTGGGGTCGGGTCGTTCATGTGTTGTTCAGCCTTATTTCTTTAACCACCATTGCAGGGTTTTTGTATGAGCCTAACACGGTGGTGTTGTTTGTAGCGTTAGCTTTAAACCTTATTTCTGTTACGCTTAAAATTGGGGTGATCAAGCGTTTCGCTTCAGAGCTGTTGGCCAGCTCTTTAGCTACCGTGTTGCACCTCATACCGGCGTTTGTGTTTTTACAGATTTTAAATAATTTGGTTACCGCTTACATGCTGATGATTGGGGCTTTGATTAGCAACGCTTTCAGCCTCATCTTTTTGTTGATTGAAAGCGTTGTAACGAGCGAAACAGATTAAGGGGTAGTTGATGGATTTTATCAATATAGAAAAAAAGTGGCAAGAATTTTGGTGGAAAAATAAGAGTTTTGAGCCTAAAGACGATTTTAACCTCCCTAAAAAATACATTCTAAGCATGCTGCCTTATCCTAGTGGGGAAATCCACATGGGGCATGTGCGCAATTACACCATTGGCGACGCGTTAGCGCGTTATTATCGTTTGCACCATTACAATGTGTTACACCCTATGGGGTTTGATTCTTTTGGGATGCCTGCAGAAAATGCGGCCATTAAGCATGGTATCCACCCTAAAACCTGGACTTATGAAAACATTGAAGCCATGCAAAAAGAGTTTGAAGCTTTAGGGTTTTCTTTTTCTAAAAACAGGGAATTTGCCACTTCAGATCCGGATTACACGAAATTTGAACAGCAATTTTTCATTGATTTGTGGGAAAAAGGGCTGATCTATCGCAAGAAAGCCATGCTCAATTGGTGCCCTAACGACAAGACCGTTTTAGCTAATGAGCAAGTCATTGATGGGAGGTGTTGGCGTTGCGATACAGAAGTTATTCAAAAAGAACTCTATCAATATTATTTGAAGATCACAAATTACGCTGAAGAATTGCTAAAAGACTTAGAAACTTTAGAAAATCATTGGCCTTCTCAAGTCTTAATCATGCAAAAAAACTGGATAGGGAAATCTAGCGGGTTGCAATTTGGCTTTAAAATCGCTGATGAGTGCTTGAAAGCTTGCAATGGCATTCAAGAAATTGAAGTTTTTACCACAAGAGCGGATACCATTTATGGCGTAACTTACATCGCCATTGCCCCAGAACACCCTTTAGTGGAGCATGCCATTAAGCAAGTGGGCCAAGAAGATTCAAAGATGATTAAAGCGATTTTAAACACGACTCAAAGAGAAAGAGCTTTGGAGAAAAAAGGGGCGTTTTTAGGCATTTACGCTATCCATCCTTTAACAAAGCAAAAAATCCCGGTTTGGGTGGCTAATTTTGCCCTAGCCAATTACGGCTCTGGGGCGTTAATGGGCGTGCCAGCCTGCGATGAAAGGGATTTTGAATTCGCTAATCTTTATCATATCCCTATTAAAGTGATCACTCAAAGTTCTCAAAATTTGCCCCACACCAAAGAAGAGGTTTTAAAAAATAGCGGGGAGTGGAGCGATCTTTCTAGCTCAGTGGCCAGAGAAAAAATCATCGCTTATTTTGAAAAAGAAAACCTCGGTAAAAGGGTGATCAACTACCGCTTGCAAGATTGGGGGGTGAGCCGTCAAAGGTATTGGGGAGCGCCCATTCCTATGATTCATTGCAAACATTGCGGGATTGTGCCTGAAACCCAACTGCCGGTAACTTTACCTGAAGACATTGTGATTGATGGGGAGGGCAATCCGTTAGAAAAGCATGCGAGTTGGAAATTCGCTCAATGCCCTAAATGCCACAAAAACGCTTTAAGAGAAACAGACACCATGGATACTTTCATCCAATCCAGTTGGTATTTCTTGCGCTACACCACGCCCAAAAACCAGCGTGAAAATCAAGCGTTTGATCAAAATTACTTGAAGTATTTCATGCCAGTGGACACTTATATTGGTGGCATTGAACATGCGATTTTGCACTTGTTATACGCGCGCTTTTTCACTAAGGCTTTAAGGGATTTGGGCTATCTTCATTTAGATGAGCCTTTCAAACAGCTTATCACCCAAGGCATGGTTTTAAAAGATGGCGCTAAGATGAGCAAGTCTAAAGGCAATGTCGTTAGCCCTAAAGAGATACTTAAAAAATACGGGGCCGATGCAGCGAGGCTTTTTATCCTTTTTGCTGCCCCACCGGCTAAAGAATTGGAATGGAATGACAGCGCTTTAGAGGGTGCGCACCGGTTTATCAAGCGCTTATACGACAAAGCGAGTGCCATTAGCCCTACTACTTCTAAGCCTGAATTTAAAGAAGTGAGTTTGAATGAAGCGCAAAAACTAGGGCGTAAAAAAGTCTATGAAGCGTTAAAAAAATCGCATGAAATTTTCAATAAGGCTGAAAGCGCTTACGCGTTTAACACTTTGATCGCAAGTTGCATGGAGGCTTTAAACGCTTTGAGTGCGCAAAATAATGAGCAAATTTTATGCGAAGGTTATTTTGTGTTGTTGCAAATTTTAGAGCCTATTATCCCGCACACGGCATGGGAATTGAGCGAAAGGCTTTTTAAAAGAGCGAATTTTAAGCCTATAGCAATAGATGAAAGCGCTTTAATAGAAGACTTTATGACTTTAGGGCTTACCATTAATGGCAAAAGGCGTGCGGAATTGAAAGTTAATATTAACGCTAGTAAAGAAGAAATCCTCGCTTTGGCTAAAAAAGAATTAGAGAAATATTTAGAGAATGCGAGCGTTAAAAAAGAAATTTATGTGCCTAATAAGCTTGTTAATTTTGTTGTCGCATGAGAGCTTTATTTTTTTTTATTTTGTTGTTTTTGTTCAAGAGTTGTGGGTATAAGCCTATTGCAGCTTACGCTCAAAACGCTTTAGGCGATAGCGTATACGTGAAACTCATTGTGAATTTGCCTAACCCTGAAAACTCTGTAGAGTTTAAAGACTTGATGAATCGTTTAGTCGTGCAACGCTTCCAAAACCGCCTAGCGAGTGAAAAGGATGCGGATTCTATCATTATCATAGAAATCACGAACGTAACCGATACGAGCATCACGCAAAATAAAGAAGGCTTTACGACTTTCTATCGTGCGACCGTGTCTGTAAGCTACACTTACGATAATAAAAGAGGTACACAAAAGACTTTTCAAAATAGCGGGTATTACAACTACGCTGTGAATTTGCAAGACCCCCTTAACACCTACCAGAACCGCTACTATGCGATCAATCAGGCTGTGGAGCAAACTTTGACTAAATTTGTCGCACAAATCGCTTATGAAGGGAAATTCAATAATGAAAAATAGCCCTTTGAATGGATTGAGAGCGTTTTTAGAAACAAAGCCTAAGGAATACCATAAATTTGATCCTAGCCGTTTCATTCAAATTTACAAGGATTTTAAAAGCGCTTTTTTTGAGATTCAAGCCAAAGTCATTCATGTGGTAGGGACGAATGGCAAGGGCAGCACAGGGCGGTTTTTAACCCTTTTATTAGCCGATCAAAATTTTAAGGTGTTGCATTTCACCTCCCCTCATGTTTTTGAATTTAGGGAGCGCTTTTTTTTGAATGGCTCTGTTGTTGGAGAAAGCGTTTTAGAAAACGCCCACCAGCAATTGCAACCGCACGCTTTCAGCAGCGTTTGCTCGTATTTTGAATACGCTACCTTACTAGCCGTCATGCTCGCTAAAGATTGCGATTATTTAGTCTTAGAAGCAGGGCTTGGGGGGGAGTTTGACAGCACGAACGCTTTAGAAAAAACCCTAAGCGTTTTCACCCCCATTGATTACGATCATAAGGAATTTTTAGGGGATAGTTTAGAAAGCATTGCGACCACTAAATTAAAAGCGATGGGCCCTCTTAGCATCATCGCTCCCCAACAAGAATTGGTTTTAAATATCGCTCAAAGAATCGCCAAAGACAAACAGGCTCAATTGATTGTGGTTCAAAACGAGATTTCACAAGAAGTGAAAGCCTATATTGAACGCTACCATTTAGCCCATTTTTTAGCGATGAATTTAGAAGTGGCCCTAAAAGCGTTTGAAACGCTATTGCCATGCAATAAACAAGAAGTTTTAAAAAACCTAAAGCCCCTAAATTTAATCGGCCGTTGCGAGCTTTTAAGCCCTAATATCTTAATAGATGTGGGGCATAACCCCCATAGCGCCAAAGCCTTAAAAGAAGAAATCAAACGCGTTTTTAACGCTCCAATCATTTTGATTTATAATTGCTACCAAGATAAGGACGCTTTTTTGGTGCTAGAAATTTTAAAGCCTGTGGTTAAAAAGGTTTTGATTTTAGAATTGCATAATGAAAGAATTATCCAATTAGAAAAACTTAAAGGGATTTTAGAAACTTTAGGGTTAGAACACGCTTTGTTTGAAGAACTGAAAGAAAATGAAAATTATTTGGTGTATGGCTCATTTCTGGTAGCCAACGCTTTTTATGAACGCTATCCAAAGAAGAGGGATTGATGCCACAAAACCAGCTTGTGATCACCATCATTGATGAATCAGGCTCTAAACAGCTCAAATTTTCTAAAAATTTAAAACGCAACCTCATTATTTCTATTATCATTCTTTTATTGATCGTGGGGCTTGGCGTAGGGTTTTTAAAATTTTTAATCGCTAAAATGGATACGATGACAAGCGAGAGGAATGCGGTTTTAAGGGATTTTAGGGATTTGTATCAAAAAAATTACACTTTGACAAAAGAGATTAAAAACAAGCGAGAAGAGCTTTTTATTGTGGGGCAAAAGATTCGCGGGTTGGAATCCTTGATTGAAGTCAAAAGAGGGGCCAATGGGGGCGTGCATCTCTATGATGGAGTGGATTTAGAAAATTTGAATCTGGTCCAAAAACATTTAGCGCTCATGCTCATTCCTAATGGCATGCCCCTAAAAACTTATAGCGCGATCAAACCCACCAAAGAAAGGAACCACCCCATTAAAAAAATTAAAGGCGTTGAATCCGGGATTGATTTTATCGCGCCATTAAACACGCCTGTGTATGCGAGTGCTGATGGGATTGTGGATTTTGTGAAAACCAATTCTAATGTGGGGTATGGGAACTTGGTGCGCATTGAACATGCGTTTGGTTTTAGCTCCATTTACACGCATTTAGATCATGTCAATGTGCAGCCTAAAAGCTTTATCCAAAAAGGGCAGTTGATTGGCTATAGCGGGAAGAGCGGTAATAGCGGTGGCGAAAAATTGCATTATGAAGTGCGCTTTTTGGGTAAAATTTTAGATGCGCAAAAATTTCTGGCATGGGATTTGGATCATTTCCAAAGCGCTTTAGAAGAAAATAAATTTATTGAATGGAAGAATTTGTTTTGGGTTTTAGAAGACATTGTCCAGCTCCAAGAACATGTGGATAAAGACGCGCTCATAAGCCAGTAAGGATTTTGGTGTTTTTAGACAGGCGTTTGATTGTGATGGTTACGGACTCTAAAGGGAGCCGTTATATTAATGTGCATATCTTATTCCGTCAAATTGGCTTGTATGCACTGTTGAGCGTTGTGGGATCTTTATTGTTTTTAGGCATTTCGTTATTAGTCTTAAATAAAGAGATTAAAAATATTGAAAAGCAGCATGCCCTAATCACTAAAGAATTTGAGAAAAAAAAAGAGACGAATGAAAAACTTTCTTTGCAAATGGATGAATTTTTAGACGATTTGCAGCTTTCAGGGGAGCGCATCAACGATTTAGAAGAAGTGGTGGGAGTGAATAGGCCTGAAGAAGAAAAAGAAGAGGGCAATTTTTCTAGCCGTTTGGATGTCGCTGGGATTACCGGGCTTCAAAAAAGCTTTATCATGCGCCTTATCCCTAATGACTACCCGCTAGAATCCTATCGGCGCGTTTCAGCCGCTTTTAATAAAAGAATCCACCCTATTTTGCATGTGTTGCACAACCATACCGGGCTTGATCTAAGCACCGCTATTAACACCCCTGTGTATGCGAGCGCGAGCGGGGTAGTGGGGTTAGCGAGCAAGGGGTGGAATGGGGGGTATGGGAATTTGATTAAAGTTTTCCACCCTTTTGGTTTTAAAACCTACTACGCTCATTTGAATAAAATCATCGTGAAAACGAGCGAATTTGTCAAAAAAGGGCAGTTGATTGGGTATAGTGGTAATACAGGAATGAGCACAGGGCCGCATTTGCATTATGAAGTGCGTTTTTTGGATCAACCCATAAACCCCATGAGTTTCACCAAATGGAACATGAAAAATTTTGAAGAAGTTTTCAATAAAGAAAGGAGCATCAGATGGCAATCTTTGATAACAATAATAAATCGGCTAATGCAAAAACAGGACCAGCGACTATCATCGCTCAAGGCACAAAAATAAAGGGGGAGCTTCATTTGGATTACCATTTGCACGTAGATGGCGAATTAGAAGGGGTGGTGCATTCTAAAAGCACGGTGGTGATTGGGCAAACCGGCTCGGTAGTGGGTGAGATTTTTGCCAATAAATTAGTGGTCAATGGCAAGTTCACTGGCACGGTGGAGGCGGAAGTGGTAGAAATCATGCCATCAGGCCTTCTTGAGGGTAAGGTTTCTAGCCAAGAACTTGTGGTAGAAAGGAAGGGGATTTTGATTGGGGAAACCCGCCCTAAAAACCTTCAGGGGGGGGCGTTGTTAATCAATGAACAAGAAAAGAAAATTGAAAATAAATAGGGAATGATCCAATCTAGCCTTTATAGAGCCTTAAACAAAGGCTTTGATTATCAAATACTCGCTTGTAAGGATTTTAAAGAATCCGAGCTCGCTAAAGAAGTCATAAGCTATTTTAAGCCACACACCAAAGCCATTCTTTTTCCGGAGTTTAGGGCTAAAAAAAACGATGATTTGCGTTCGTTTTTTGAAGAATTTTTACAGCTTTTAGGGGCTTTAAGGGAGTTTTATCAGGCCTTAGAAAACAAACAAGAAGTTATCATCATCGCTCCTATTAGCGCGTTATTGCACCCTTTACCTAAAAAAGAACTTTTAGAAAGCTTTAAAATCACTCTTTTAGAAAAATATAACCTTAAGGATTTGAAAGACAAGCTCTTTTATTATGGCTATGAAATTTTAGATTTGGTGGAAGTGGAAGGGGAGGCGAGCTTTAGGGGGGATATTGTGGATATTTATGCACCTAATTCTAAAGCGTATCGCTTGAGTTTTTTTGACACGGAGTGTGAGAGCATTAAGGAATTTGACCCCACCACTCAAATGAGTCTTAAAGAAGATTTGTTAGAAATTGAAATCCCCCCCACGCTTTTTAGCTTGGACGAACCATCTTATAAGGATCTGAAAACAAAAGTGGAACAAAGCCCCTTAAATAGCTTTTCTAAAGATTTAACCAGTTTTGGTTTGTGGTTTTTAGGAGAAAAAGCGCAAGACTTGCTAAGCGTTTATAAAAGCATCATAAGCCCTAGAGCTCTAGAAGAAATTCAAGAATTAGCGAGCTTAAACGAATTGGATGATGAGTGTTTCAAATTGTTAAAGGTTTTAGAAAACGCGCAAGGCTATGAAGATTTAGAAATCCATGCGCATGCCCTAGAAAGCTTTATCGCTTTGCATTCAAATCATAAAATCACGCTTTTAGCCCCCAATAAAACGATTTTAGACAATGTATTAGGCGCGATTGAAAAAAACAGCATGGAATGCGTCATCGCCCCCTTTGTGTTAAACTTTAAAACCCCTGATGGGATTTTTATCTCGCTCAATTCCTTTGAAAGGAAGAAAAAACGCCAAAAATCCAAGCTCGCTTTGAATGAATTGAATGCGGGCGAGTGGGTGGTGCATGATGATTATGGGGTGGGCGTGTTTTCTCAATTAGTCCAGCACAGCGTTTTAGGGAGCAAGAGGGATTTTTTAGAGATCGCTTATTTGGGCGAAGACAAACTGCTATTACCGGTAGAAAACTTGCACTTAATCGCTCGCTATGTGGCGCAAAGCGATAGCGTGCCGGTTAAAGACCGGCTAGGGAAAGGGAGCTTTCTCAAACTAAAAGCTAAAGTAAGGGCTAAGCTTTTAGAGATTGCAAGCAAAATCATTGAATTAGCGGCTGAACGCAATTTAATTTTGGGTAAAAAGATGGACACGCATTTAGCGGAGTTGGAGATCTTTAAATCGCATGCGGGGTTTGAATACACAAACGATCAAGAAAAAGCCATCGCTGAAATTTCAAAGGATTTAAGCTCTCACAGGGTGATGGATAGACTTTTGAGTGGGGATGTGGGTTTTGGGAAAACAGAAGTGGCGATGCATGCGATTTTTTGCGCGTTTTTAAACGGCTTTCAAAGCGCATTAGTCGTGCCTACTACTTTATTAGCCCACCAGCATTTTGAGACTTTAAGGGCGCGTTTTGAAAAATTTGGCGTTAAAGTGGCTCGTTTGGATCGGTATGCGAGCGAAAAAAACAAGCTTTTAAAGGCGGTGGAATTAGGGCAGATTGATGCGCTTGTAGGCACGCATGCGATTTTAGGCGCGAAATTCAAAAACCTGGGTTTAGTGGTGGTGGATGAAGAGCATAAATTTGGCGTGAAACAAAAAGAAGCTTTAAAAGAATTGAGTAAAAGCGTGCATTTTTTAAGCATGTCCGCTACGCCCATCCCGCGCACTTTGAACATGGCGCTCTCTCAAATTAAAGGCATTAGCTCTTTAAAAACCCCTCCCACAGACAGAAAGCCCAGCCGCACTTTTTTGAAAGAAAAAAATGACGAACTCTTAAAAGAGATCATTCATAGAGAATTGCGCCGTAACGGGCAAATTTTTTACATCCATAACCACATCGCTAGCATTTCAAAAGTCAAAACTAAGCTAGAAGGTTTAATCCCTAAACTCAAAATCGCTATTTTGCATTCCCAGATTAACGCTAACGAGAGCGAAGAAATCATGCTAGAGTTTGCTAAAGGAAATTATCAGGTTTTATTATGCACTTCTATTGTGGAATCAGGGATTCATTTGCCTAACGCTAACACGATTATTATAGATAACGCACAGAATTTCGGGCTGGCTGATTTGCACCAATTAAGAGGGCGTGTGGGGAGAGGCAAAAAGGAAGGTTTTTGCTATTTCCTCATAGAAGATCAAAAAAGTTTGAACGAACAGGCCCTAAAACGCTTGCTCGCTTTAGAAAAAAATTCGTATTTGGGCAGTGGAGAGAGTGTCGCTTATCATGATTTAGAAATCAGGGGGGGCGGGAATTTGCTCGGGCAGGATCAGAGCGGGCATATTAAAAATATCGGCTATACGCTCTATACGCGCATGCTTGAAGACGCGATTTATGAATTGAGTGGGGGGAAGAAAAGGCTTGAAAAAAGCGTAGAAATCCAACTTAGCGTGAGCGCTTTTTTAAACCCTGAACTCATTGCAAGCGATAGTTTGAGGTTGGATTTGTATCGCCGTTTGAGTTTGTGTGAAAATGTAGATGAGGTGGGGCAAATCCACGAAGAAATAGAAGACAGGTTTGGCAAAATAGACGATTTGAGCGCTCAATTTTTGCAAATCATTACGCTTAAAATTTTAGCCAACCAGCTTGGCATCATCAAACTTTCTAATTTCAATCAAAACATCACCATTACTTATAGCGATGGAAATAAAGAAAGCCTGAAAGCCCCAAGCAAAGACGATAACGATATTTTAGAAACCCTTTTGAAACATTTGCGCGCTCAAATTTCTTTAAAATAGCGTTAAAAGGGTTTGATTTTAGTCTCAATTTGTTATTTTAAAAAGATTATTAAGAGAGTTTGTTGTAAAATAAGGATTTGCTATGCCTTTAGTCGTTAAAAGGTAATCAAGTCATTAAGGAGTTTTTAGTCATGGCAGATATTCAAAGGCGTGATTTTTTAGGAATGAGCCTTGCTAGCGTTACAGCTATAGGGGCTATAGCGAGTCTAGTAGCGATGAAAAAGACTTGGGATCCGCTTCCAAGCGTTGTTTCAGCCGGTTTTACAACCATAGATGTGGCGAACATGCAAGAAGGGCAGTTTTCCACCGTGGAATGGCGTGGGAAACCGGTCTATATCCTCAAGCGTTCTAAAAAAGAGGGCTTTAATGAAAAGCGCGATTTTAAAATCGGTGAGAGCGTTTTTACCACAGCCATTCAAATTTGCACGCATTTAGGGTGTATCCCCACTTATCAAGATGAAGAAAAAGGCTTTTTATGCCCATGCCATGGGGGGCGTTTCACTTCTGATGGCGTGAATATTGCCGGCACCCCCCCTCCACGCCCTTTTGATATTCCGCCTTTTAAAATTGAAGGCACTAAGATCACTTTTGGTGAAGCCGGGGCTGAATACAAGAAAATGATGGCTAAAGCGTAAGGAGAGTTCCATGGCAGAGATAAAAAAAGCGAAGAATTTAGGCGAATGGCTGGACATGCGTCTTGGCACTAACAAGCTTGTTAAAGTGCTAATGACAGAATATTGGATCCCTAAAAACATCAATTTCTTATGGGCCATGGGGGTGATTTTATTGACCCTTTTTGGCGTGCTTGTGATCTCAGGGATTTTCTTGCTCATGTATTACAAGCCTGATGCGAAAATGGCGTTTGATAGCGTGAATTTCACCATCATGCAAGAAGTGGCTTATGGTTGGCTTTGGCGCCACATGCATGCCACGGCAGCGAGCATGATTTTTGTCATCATTTACATCCACATGTTTGTTGGCATCTATTATGGCTCTTACAAAAAGGGCCGTGAGATGATTTGGATTAGCGGGATGGTTTTGTTTGTGGTCTTTAGCGCCGAAGCCTTTAGCGGGTATATGCTGCCTTGGGGGCAGATGAGCTATTGGGCGGCAGCGGTTATCACGAATTTATTTGGAGGCATTCCTTTTATTGGGGCTGATGTGGTGGAGTGGATTAGGGGCAATTATGTCGTGGCGGATTCCACTTTAACGCGCTTTTTCATGCTCCATGTGTTTTTACTGCCCATTGCGATCATTCTACTTGTTGGGGTGCATTTTTATTCTTTACGCGTCCCGCATGTCAATAACCAAGAAGGCGAAGAGATTGACTTTGAATTAGAAGAAAAGAAATTCATTGAAGGCAAGAAGAAAGAATCCAAAGTCATTCCTTTTTGGCCGGTATTCTTGTCTAAAGATATTTTTGTGGTTTGCGCGTTCATGGTCTTTTTCTTTTACTTGGTGTGTTACCACTATGATTTTGCGATGGATCCTATCAACTTTGAAAGGGCTAACAGCCTTAAAACGCCGCCTCACATTTACCCTGAATGGTATTTCTTATGGAGCTATGAAGTCTTAAGGGGCTTTTTCTTTAGCGCTGATTTAGGGCTAATGGCCTTTGGCGTGGCGCAAGTGATTTTCTTCTTGCTACCCTTTTTAGACAGAAGCCCTGTGGTCGCTCCCGCACACAAACGGCCAGCGTTTATGGTGTGGTTTTGGCTTGTAATCATTGATATGATTGTTTTAACGATCTATGGTAAATTGCCTCCGCTTGGGATCGGTAAATACATTGGCTTAGCGGGTTCAATCACTTTCCTAGCCCTTTTCTTTGTGGTATTGCCCCTTATCACTATCGCTGAGAGCAAGAAACAAGGGGGTGTTAGATGAAAGAATTTAAGATTCTCATCATCCTTATTGTGGTGGTAGGCGTGATTTATTATGGGGTTGAGCCTTATGCGCATTCGGTGATGCACCCTAAAGTCGCTCCGGCAGATTTTGCTTTCAAGGATTTAGGGCCGATTGATTTAAAAAATGGCGATGCCAATAAGGGCAAACAGCTTGTAGCCGAAAACTGCACCGCTTGCCATGGCATTAAATCTCAAAACATTCCAGCCCCTATGGACAGCCTTAGTGCGAGCAACTCTTTTGGGGTCGTGCCACCGGATTTAAGCCATGTGGCGGGGGTTTTGAGCGCGAATTTCTTAGCCCACTTCATCAAAGACCCTGTGAAAACGGCGAAATTGAGCCATAAATTCAACGATGAAAGGCCCTATCCTATGCCGGCGTTTTCTCAATTCAGCGATCAAGATTTGAGCGATATTGTGGCGTATCTCACTTCTATTTTGCCTAAAAGTTTGAGCGATAAGGAAGTGTTTGCGCAAAGCTGTCAAAGGTGCCATAGCCTGGATTACGCGAAAGATAAGGTCTTTAGCGATCCTAAAGATTTAGCCAATTATTTAGGCTCTCATGCACCTGATTTGTCCATGATGATTAGAGCTAAGGGCGAGCATGGCTTGAATATTTTCATCAACGATCCGCAAAAGCTTTTGCCTGGCACGGCTATGCCTAGAGTGGGGTTGAGTGAAAAGGCTCAAAAACAAGTCATCGCATATTTGGAAAAAGCAGGCGATAGGAAAAAACATGAGAGGAACACCTTAGGGATCAAAATCATGATTTTCTTTGCGGTGCTGTCGTTCTTGGCTTACGCGTGGAAAAGAAAAGTTTGGAGCGAAGTGCATTGAATTAAAAAAGGGGGGGAGGAGAGCATGTAAGGGGCTTTTTCTATGAGACTGATCATCAATTTCTTTACGCTAAAAATAAACGAATTTTACAGGAAATAGATAAATGGGTAATAAATACGCTAATGAGTGAGCGTTTTCAAAAATTCCAAGACATTCTGCTCTCTTAAAATGTGGTTGGGCGAAAAAAAGCTTTCAATCTGGTGGTGGTTAGAAAATTCCTTTTTATGCTCATAAGCTTTTCTGATGTAGGGGGCAAACCCAAAGGGGTTTTCTAAATCCCTTAAGGCGTTTTTCAAACTTTCTTCATCTTTATCTAAAGTATCAAAATACTTGAGCAAGACTTCTCTGGTTTCATAGCTCAAAATATCTGAACCTTTAAAAAAAGTGATGTCTGCATTAGCGACTCCATATAGATAAATCGCATTGGGTTTAGGCAGGTTTGAATTCCACATGGGGCGAGAAGTTTGAAGGTTTTTTTCACCCTTATCGTTTTTAGAAAACTTGATTTCAATCCCCACCACATGATCAAAAATAAAAACCAAAAAATCAGGGTAATTTTGCGAGCCAAAAGGCTGGTATAAAAAATGGCTTGTAAGGTTTGAAAAAGGGTTTGTAAGGGTGTGCGGGTGATTTTTTTCTAAAACTTGCTTTTTGAGTTGGTTAAAAGCGGTTTTGATTTCCTTATTAGGCCTTTCTTCAATATGGCTTAATTCTTCTGTTAAATCGCCGTTGATTTCGCTAAAGTGTTTTTTTAATTCATTCCTAAATTGGTTTTCAAACTGCTCCCCTGTGCTAGAACTTGCAAAAAACTTTCTTTTATTGGTAATTTCTTGAAACACTTTTTCAAGCATGCATTTCCTTTAATTTGCAATATTCTTCCACAAAATCATAAGTAGAAAACCCTAAAACTTGCGTGTTTTTATGAGCGAGTTTGTTGAAATCAATTTTATGGATAATCATTAAAGCTTCTTTGGAATGGGCTTTGATAAAAAAATATTGTCGGTTTTTAACCAGTAAATTTGCATTGGTGATCTTTTCGTTGTAATCATAAAAGCCTTGCCTCACCACCGCAAAATCCCATTGGTATTTTTCTTTGTTGAAATATTTTAGGGTGTGTGGCGTGTTGTTATGAATGTAAGTGATAAAGTCATTATGGCGGATTTTTGGGGGTGCAATGATGCGTTCATCTTTAAGATTTAGGGCGATATTTTTATGCATATAGATTTGAAAAACGCATTTCACATCATAGGGCCGTTCATTAAAAACAAAAGCGTTTTTTTCTAAAGGGGCGTTTAAAACCAATTTTGCACGCTTATCAATGTGTTTTTGAATGGAATAGCGTTTGAACAAATTGGGCAAAATAAACGCCACGATAGGCGCTTCGTTTAAAGATTTGTTTAAAAAATCTAAGGCTAATTTCCCTCTATGCCCAAAAGGAGGGTTGCCAATAATGACACGCTTTTGGTTAAACTCAATCAATTCCAACAAATAATCTTTTTTTTGAATGCCTTGAGCTTTAGGGGCAATATCAAGGGCGAGACAATCAGCAATCCCTAATCCTTTTAACGCACCAACAAAGCTCCCACTCCCTGCACTTGGCTCTAAAAAATGGAATGCGTTTAAGTCTAGCCCTAGATTTTGAACGATGAGATCTCTTAATAAATCCAAGCAAAATCGCGCGATTTTGGGGTGGGTGTAAAAAGCGTCTAAATTCTTTTGCAAGGTAGCATTACTAGCCATTTTAATCCCATTTTAATTGAAATCAAACCCGCCCGCTTCGCCTAAACTCATGCTTTCATAAGCCGCATCCACATAGCTGTTGCGGATCTCGCATTTTAAAACCTTCTCGCATTTCAAGCAACTCGCTACTTGCTTTTCTTCTTGGCATGCTTTTAATTTCAAAAGAGCGTCATTGAAACGCTCTTCATATTCTAATTTTTTAGCGCTATTTTGCATCATTCTCCCTTTAAATATTTTTCTAAAATGTGAGCTTCATGCGGGCTAGTTAAATAGCATTCGCTTTTTTCATGGTAGCTTTCTACGCCTTGATCTAACAAACGCTTTTTAACCCCCTTATCAAAATAAAACGCTTCCCCTTTAGCTTTTTCAACCATCAAGGCCAAAGGAAAAACTTCAAAAAGCTTGCGCAATTTCTTTTGCGGGTAGGAAAACATTCCGCCCTTTTTAATGAGCACATGATGGACATCAGCCACCATAGACCCTGAGTATCGTAAGCGGTAATTTTCTGCAAAAAACCCTTCTAAAGCCTTTTTTAAGCCCGAAGAAAAATCCTTTTGATTGCCCCCACTAGCGATAATTTTACCCTTATTTTCTAAAACGATGGTTTCTATAAAATGAAACTCGTTCTGATAAAAAGCGTAACGATAAACTTCTTCTAAAGCCACCACTAATTCAATTTTATGCCCAAAAACCACATAAAGGCTTGCAACTAAATTTTGAGCCTTATAATCCTTTTCATAAACCCCTATAATCGTGCCTACCAAGAAATTCGCCTCCATGACCGAACTCCCGTCTAGCGGGTCATAAGCGATCAAATAAGAGCCGCTTTCTTTAGTAACAGGTTTTTCTTTTTCTTCGCTAAAAACGCTTTTGACGTTTTCTAAACTCAAAAAATTTTCTTCTAAAAATTGGTCTAGGGCTAAATCCGCTTTAATAGGCGTATCCCCGCTGCTGTTTTCTAACTTCGTGTAACTCCCAGCGTCCGGCTTTTCTAAAATCTCTTGGGCTTTTTTAACCCCTTTTTCTAAAAGACTGATGATTTCTATAACGATGTTTGCATGCTTGCCTTTAAAATGTTTGTAATCCATGAAAAACCCTTTTATGATTTGATTAAAGATGCTAGTATTTTACTTTAAAACATTGGAAATAGGGAAGTATTTTGAAAGTAGCCCCGAGCCTTTTGAGCGCTGATTTTATGCATTTAGCCAAAGAGATAGAGAGCGTGAGTAACGCTGATTTTTTGCATGTGGATGTGATGGATGGGCATTATGTGCCTAATTTAACGATGGGGCCTGTGGTTTTAGAGAACGTTACTCAAATGAGCCAAGTGCCTTTAGACGTGCATTTAATGGTAGAAAACGCAAGCTTTTTTGTGGGATTGTTCGCTCCTTTAAACCCGCAAATCATCAGCATTCATGCAGAAAATGAAAAGCACCCCCATAGGGTGTTGCAACTCATTAGAAATTCAGGCATCACGCCAGGCATTGTCCTAAACCCCCACACACATGAAGAAAGTATTAAATACTTGCTAGAAAGCGTGGGGCTAGTGCTTTTAATGAGCGTGAATCCGGGCTTTGGCGGGCAGAAGTTTTTAGATCTGGTGCTAGAAAAATGCCTGAAAGTCAAGGAATTGATCAAGCGCTACAACCCTAGCTGTCTTTTGGAAGTGGATGGGGGCGTGAATGATACAAATATCTTTGAACTCCAACAAGCGGGCGTGGATGTGGTGGTTTCAGGGAGTTATATTTTTAAATCCAAAGATCGTAAGCTGGCTATTGAAGGCTTACAGAATGCCAGACAGCCTCTTGCATAAAGACATTCAAGCCCTAATCGCTCGCTTAAAGCACCAGGATTTAAGCTTAAGCATGCTAGAAAAATCGCTCTCTCGCCTTATTTATGATGAAATCAATTTGGAATATTTAAAAGCATGCGGGCTTAATTTCGTAGAAACGAGCGAAAATTTAATCACGCTCAAAAACCTTAAAACCCCCCTTAAAGATGAGGTTTTTTCCTTTATTGATTTAGAAACCACCGGATCTTGCCCCATAAAGCATGAGATTTTAGAAATCGGGGCCGTGCAAGTGAAAGGGGGGGAAATTATTAATCGTTTTGAAACCCTTGTGAAAGTCAAAAGCGTGCCTGATTATATTTCTGATCTTACAGGCATCACTTATGAAGACACCCTAAACGCCCCAAGCGTGCATGAAGCTTTGCAAGAATTGCGGCTTTTTTTAGGCAATAGCGTGTTTGTAGCCCACAACGCTAATTTTGATTACAACTTTTTAGGGCGTTATTTTGTAGAAAAATTGCATTGCCCCTTATTGAATTTAAAGCTTTGCACTTTGGATTTATCCAAACGCGCCATTTTGTCCATGCGTTATTCTTTGAGCTTTTTAAAAGAGCTTTTAGGGTTTGGTATAGAAGTCAGCCACAGAGCCTATGCGGACGCTTTAGCGAGCTATAAACTCTTTGAAATATGCCTGTTAAACTTGCCCAGTTACATCAAAACGACGATGGATTTGATTGATTTTTCCAAATGCACTAACACTCTCATCAAAAGACCCCCAAAAGCCAGATACCAAGAGATTCCATCGCCGTTTTCTCTTTTTGAGAGGACAAAGGGCTTGTTCAATACCATAAAAGCGACCAGTTAAACGAAAGCTGTTTAATTTGATTGGGGCTAGGATTTTATTGTTTTTGTTCTTTGAGAATATCGCATGCTTCTTTTAACCCTAACGCGCAACTCTTTTTAAGGTTTTCTGTCGTTTGTTTTTCATCCTTTGTTACGCCTTTACCCTCATTATAAAATGCTGCTAGAGCGTAACACCCTTTAGCATCGTTCAATTCACAAGCTTTAGCAGAATATTCAAAAGCCTTTTTAAGATCCTTTGTTACGCCTTCACCATCACGATAAAACTCTCCTACAAGCGTGCATGTCAGAGCCTCGTTCAATTCGCAAGCTTTAGAGTAATATCCAAAAGCCTTTTTAAGATCTTGCGTTACGCTTTCACCAAAAAAATAATCCCCTCCTAATTTAGAACACCCTTCACCATTATTTAATTCGCAAGCTTTAGAATAATATTTGAAAGCTTTTTTAAAATTTTGCGTTACGCCTTCACCATTATGATAAATATCCCCTAAAATCGCACAGCCATCGCCATAGTTTAACTCGCAAGCTTTAGAATAATATTCTAGATCTTTTTTATCTTTTTTCAAACCCTTTATCATATCGTTATAAAAGGTTGCTGACAGCATACACCCTTCAATATTGTTTAACTTACAAGCTTTAGAGTAATATTCTAAAGCATTTTTAAGATCGTTTGCATTAAAATAAAACTCTGCTAAGTCCTTGCATTTTTCAGCATCGTTTGATTTGCAAGCTTTAGCAGTAGCGGTGTGTTCAAGAGCTTTTTCAATGCTTTCTCTTGCGTTTTCGCTCGCTATGACTTTAGAATAAGCCTCTCTTAAGATCGCGCAACCATCAGCATCGTTTAATTTACAAGCTTTTTCAAAGTATTCCTTAGCTCTAGTGAAATTTTTATCCGTGTAAATAGTGATACCTGAAAGTATAAGTTCTTTAGGGTCTGGCTCTGCCATTAACCCCCCTAAACACAACGCACCCAAACCTAAAACCCTAAAAGTCGCTTTTTTGACACCCCTTAACATGACGCATTTCCTTTTGTTAAAAATATAAGACTCTATTACAATTAATTAATGATTGATAGCTAAAATCTTTTAATGTTTAAAAAATGGGGATTTGATTATTTTATTTTAAGCTCATGAAAGGATAGGGTTATTCGCAACACCCTACCCCACAATATCCAACAAATGCTCTTCATGCCACAATTCAATTTCTTCTTCTTCCAAGCCAAACACCTTAGCCCTTTGGCTGTTTGGATAGCGGTTTTTGGAGCCTTCTTTAGGATCTTTATCGCTAATAGCTTGCATGTTTTCTAACGCCCTTGTCTCTTGGGCTAATTCAAGCTTACTTTGAAAGCTTTGCGCTAAATCCAGCATATCACTTCTTGCACCCTGTTGGATAGCAGAATTTAAAGGAGCGTTTTGGTTGATATAAGTTACATTGCCTAAAGCGGAAACACCCATGCTAACCTCCTTAAGTGTTTAAGTGTCCTTTAGACTAATAGTTCGGTATTTTGAGTAAATAACATTAGCTCCTTTGATGATTTTGACAAATTTTCGTTGCGTGTAGTCAATTTCGTAACTATTAAACACATCTTTTTGCATTTTAATCAACATTTTGGCTAATTCCATAATAACCTCATCTTTGGGCGTATTCTTTTGACAAAAAACAATCAAATGCGATCCAGGAATACCTCTTACATGCATCCACAAATCATTCGCTCTTGCGTCTTGTAAGAGCTTGATATTCTCTTTTTGGTTTTTCCCTAAACCGATTTTAAAATCCTTATAATACAGCACTTCATACCCATTCATCGGGCGTTTGATTTTAGAATTTTTTACCGGAATAAACATTTCTAAAACGCTTTCTTCTTGTGCTCCTTTAACATAATTAATTTGACTTTCTTTAAAAGCGATTTTTTCTTTTAGATTCTCTTCCTCTAAATACAAAAATTGCGATTTTTGTTTCTTTTTCTTGCTGAGAGTGAATTTTTTATTGATGAAAGCGTTTAAGGGCATGCTCTTATCAATTTCAATCGCGCATTCTTTATCTTCAAAATCCTTTAAAACCACGCGGCTTTCATGCTTATGGATTAAATGCTGGTAAGTGAGTAATAAAGAGGCTTGAGTTTGTAATTCTTTGGCTTCCAGCTGCAAGTTTTTAGGATCTTCTAAATTCTCTAATTTTTCTTTCAAGCGTTCTTTTTGGGTATTCAATCGCTTGATGATTTGATTTTTTTTGTGTTCTAATTCTTTATGCTGATAGGATAAAAAATCTTTTTCTAAAATTTCTAACAATCCCTTAAAATCCAAATCCTCTTCTTGATGCTCGTAAATATTAGGAGGCAATGCCCCTAAAATATCGTTTTTAGCGACCCTGTCATTAAAACGAAAGGCTTCTATCACGCATTTTTCTTGATCTAAGATCATGAGGTTGGCTTTTTTAGGGATCATTTCTAAACGCAAAATAAAAGTTTCACTCTTATAAGCTAAATCTTTAGCGCCCTTGATTTCTAAAATCCGATCGTTATCAATGACGTTTGCTTGTAAAATTTTGGCGTTTTTAGTGAATTTATTCAAACAAAAATCTAGCGCTAGGGTGTTTTTTAAAACGCTCTCTGGGGGTTTTTTGGACAAACCGATATAAGGCACACTCAAATCCACAACAAAGGCGTGTTTTTCTTTAGAAAAAATCTCTAATAAAAAGCTAGACATGCTCAAGCGTTTGAGATTAAAATGCGTTTGAGCGTTTAAAAATTCGCTGAATTTCTTTAAAAGAAAAAATTTCATTCTTGCGCCTTTAATTTTTCCTTAGCGAAAGAAATCGCGCTCTCTATATTCTCGCTCCCCCCTATCATGCGCGCGATTTCTAAAACCCTTTCTTCGTTATTAAGGGTTTTTGCAAAGCTTTTGTGGTTTTCTTTGAAGACTAAAATATGGTTTTTAGCGAGCGCTGGGATATGGACTTGGTGCGAAATGGCAAAGATTTGTGAATGGCTGCTCAAAGTTTCAAGGGCTTTAGAGACCGCCAAACTCTCTTCACCGCTCAAATTAGAATCCATTTCATCTAACACCAACACGCCTTTAAAATCCTTTAAAAACTCCATTTCTAAAAGCATGAACGCCAACCTCAAACGGCTGTATTCTCCAGAGCTTAAGGTTTCTAATTGGGAATTTTGCAAATTCAAAACGAGTTTTTGAACGCCTTTTTCGCTCATGGGGGCTTCTTCTAAAACCAAACTGGGGCTTTTTAAGAGCAGATCTTTCGCTTTAGCGCTTAAAAGAGCGTTAAAACCGGCTAAATATTCTTTTCTAAAGCCGCTTATTTCTCCGCACAATTTCAAGCATTCGGTTTTTAGTTGCTCTATTTCTTTGTGGTAAGTTTCGCAATAATGGTCAATTTCTTTTAGGTTATGCAATTCGTTTTTAACATGCCCTAATCGTTCTTTAGCATGTGCAATACTCCCGTAATCCTTAATGATCCCGCTTAGCATGCCAAGTTTTTCTAATACTTTTTCAATATCCAAACGCTCGCACTCTTCTAATTTAGCCTGCTCTTTTTCCAATAGAGCGCCCGCTTCTAATAAAGCGTTTTTTAAAAACTCAGCGCTGTGGCCCACGCTCTCTAAAGCATGCGTGATCTTATGGGTATTTTCTAGCACCTCTAACGCCAGAGCGATTTTGTCGTTCAATTTTTCCTTGCTGGAGAGCAATTTTTTTTGCTCTAAAAGGCGTTCGTATTCGCCTTCTTCTAAATTCAAGCGTTCTAATTTCATTTTTTCAAAATTCAAACGCTCTTCTAAATCCTTTTGGAAACGCTTTTTATCTTCTAATAATCGCCTTTCTTTTTCTAGCTCCTCTAAGCGGGTGAATTTTTCTTCAAGCGCGCCTAAAAGGGGGCTAAACGCCTGGTTTTCGTTTTGGATATAGCCATCCAGTAAGGAGAGCATTAAAGTATCGTTGAGTTCATTCTGGTTGAATCTATCGTTAGACAAGCGTTTAATCAAACCTTTTAATAACGCTTTGAGCGTGTTTTTAGACAGGCTTGTTTGGTTTAAAAAATAGCGCGTTTTTTCTTTTTTGATCACGCTGATGACTAAGGGTTCATGCTCATCTTCTCTAAAAATGCCGTATTCTTCAGTGTCTAAAAAAGGCGCGATCAATTCCACTTCAATGCTTGAAGCGTTGCTCTCTTTAAGCCCAAACGCCCCTAAAAGGCTCGCAATAAGAACGCTTTTTCCCACCCCACTAGCCCCACTAATCGCGCTCAAGCCGTCTTTAAACTCCAAATCCAGTTTTTCAAAGACAGCGTTTTGGCGCACTTTTAAGCGCGTGATTTGAGCGTTATTAAAATCTTGCATGCGTTTCACCCTTTTTTATCTTTTTAGCTTTTTTTGCTAGGGCTTTCCCCCCATAACAGCTTTTCTTTAAGCACTTTAAAATAATCCCTTGAATTTTTTTGCAAGAGTTTGGTGGTCGTGGGGCTTTTTTGAATGTATAGGGGTTGGTTGGCTTTCAAATCATAAGTGGCTTGCCCATCAATGATGACAAGAGCGTCTTTATTCGCGCAAAAACTCAAGCAAAATTCCGCTCCTAGCACTAGGGGGCGTTGCGTTAAAGAAAAATCGCACAAGGGCGTTAAAATATAGCTTTGGCTTAAAGCATGCACAATCGGCCCATGAGCGCTCAAATTGTAAGCGGTCGATCCTAAGGGCGTGGCAATGATAAGCCCATCGCCTTTATAGGTGTTAAAGGGCGTATGGCCCGCATAAGCTTGGATGTCTAAAACCCCTAAAGCTTCTTTTCTAGTGATCACAATCTCATTGATCGCATAAAAAGAGATTTTTCCAATACGGCCTTCTAGGGCCAAATGTTCTTCTAATTTGATCTGATTGTGTTTGAGATCTTGTAAAAAATCTTTCAAGCCGCCCAGTTCAATAGCGGTCAAATACCCTAAATTCCCCATTCTAACCCCAAAACATGGCTTATTGTAAGAATGCGTCATTCTTAAAGCCCCTAAAATCGTACCATCGCCCCCTAAACACAAAAACGCATAAGCTTTTTCTATCAGGCGTTCATTTTCTAACGGATTAGCATTATCAATCATAAAGCTTTCAAACCCTTCATCTTCTAAAAGCTTTAAAACCCATTCTTTAGCTTGCTCTAGCTCGCTAAAAAGAGTGTTTTGATGGTGGGTGGGCCGCACAAACACGCCGATAGTTTGGTATGAATCTTTCATGCGTATATTGTAGCTTAAAGCTTGAAACAAAATTTTAAAAAAGGGGGTTTTAGACGCTTTTTTATCATGTTGTGTGAAACTCATAAAAAATTTTTATTTTGGTTAATGTTTCATTTTTTAAACTTTTTTAATTCTTTTTTGGGTATTCTTTTTAAGAATGTAAACATTATGTTAAGGAATCATATATGAAAAAAATTTTTTCTCAATCTTTATTAGCTTTGATTGTTTCTATCAATGCGCTACTAGCCATGGATGGCAATGGCGTTTTTTTAGGGGCGGGTTATTTGCAAGGACAAGCCCAAATGCATGCGGATATTAATTCTCAAAAACAAGCCACTAACGCTACTATCAAGGGCTTTGACGCGCTTTTAGGGTATCAATTCTTCTTTGAAAAACACTTTGGCTTGCGCCTTTATGGGTTTTTTGACTACGCTCATGCCAATTCTATTAAGCTTAAAAACCCTAACTATAACAGCGAGGTGGCGCAATTGGCGGGTCAAATTCTTGGGAAACAAGAAATCAATCGTTTAACGAGCCTTGCTGATCCCAAAACCTTTGAGCCGAACATGCTCACTTATGGGGGGGCTATGGACTTGATGGTTAATGTCATCAATAACGGCATCATGAGTTTGGGGGCTTTTGGTGGGGTGCAATTGGCCGGCAATTCATGGCTTATGGCGACGCCGAGCTTTGAGAGCATTTTAGTGGAGCAAGTTTTGGTGAGTAAAAAAGCCACTTCTTTCCAATTTTTATTCAATGTGGGGGCTCGCTTAAGGATCTTAAAGCATTCCAGCATTGAAGCGGGCGTGAAATTCCCCATGCTGAAAAAAAACCCCTATATCACTGCAAAAAATTTGGATATAGGGTTTAGGCGCGTGTATTCGTGGTATGTGAATTACGTGTTCACTTTCTAGGGGTGCGTCCCTAGAGCGTTAGAACGCTCTCAATGATTCCAATCAGCTCTTCTTTTCTTTTTTCTAAGCTTTTGGGCGTCCATTCTGTGTATTTGTGTGCAATGTCTATGGTCATTTTATAGCAAGTCATCACCTTAGAAGTTTTCGTTTTTCTTGACTTGATTTCTTCTCCCATGTAGATTTTCTTTTTATCTTTGAAATCCAAATTTAAAGCTTGAGAGTTTTTCGTGCCCCCTAAAAGCGTGAGGTTGGCTAAAGAATGCGTGTATAATCCTCTTTCTTCTTCGCTAAAGTCTTTCACCCACTGGCTTGAAAGATCGGGGTTTTGGGGCAAAATGCGTTCAACATGCAAATCATCATCTATTTTAATGTAAGCGGGGTTGGCGTTATCGCTCATGGAATATTCCACTAAAATGAGAATAGGTCTGAGCCATGAATTTTTTGAAGCCTTTTTGTGTTTTTCATACAAATGGTCATCTTTTAGTTTTTCTCTAAAGTTTTGTGTTATCTTATTTTTTTTATCATCATCTAAATATTCTTTCACAATAGAAGCGATGTTCTCTACGCTTTGCTTTTCTTTTAGGGCTTTAATAATGTTGCAATTAGTTTGTTTTTTAGGTTCTGTTTGCTCTGCAACCCAATTTTGGTAGTAAAACTTGACCAACAACTCCTTTAAAGCCTCTATCTCGCTTTGGTTATAGCAGTGCAACGAACTGGTGCACAAGATGGCACGCCAAGAATCCGTAGGCACATAAGAGAGCAAGTGGGCGTATCGATCCGGCATTTCTAAAACTTCCACATAAGCGTTGTAAAAATCTTCTACGCCCTTAAAGTATTCTAAAGGGGGTTTATTAAGCCTTTCAAACTGATCAGCAAGTCTTTCTTCCATGCTTTTCCCACTAGTTACCGGATTGAGATAGATTAAATACCAGCTGAATAATATTTCTGCGGCGTTCTTCTCTCGCTTGTTCTCTTTTCTCTTTGGAAATTTTGACTCATTCTCTGAGCATTTTTGACGCAAGGCATTCCAACGAGACACAAACTCTTCTTGATCCTCTTCTTTAGCGAGTTTTTTTAGCAACTCCGCCTTAAAAACATCTATCGCATGCAAGGGCAAACCCCTAGCGTTTAAAACACTAAAAATCCTTAACGCCATACTTATATTGGAGCAAGTGGTTCTGATAAATACAACCTTAAAATACAGCCACCTAATAAAATCGTTAATGTTTTCAATCTCTTTTTTTTCAAGATAGTCTTTTAAACAAATCGCATTTTTTAAGTAGTTGTTCTTACCCTTGCTTGGGTCGTTGCTCTTGCTATTCTTACCCTTGCTTGCATCAAGATCGTCAAAAAAATCTAATGCACCTTGAAAATCATCTTTAGCGTTAAACCCTATAGTATTAAAAGTCAACCGCTTTCTTTTTTCTCCATCAGTATCGCCCAAACTCTTTTCTAAAAAATCTTTGCTAGTTTTATTGTTTAAAACTTCATTATTATAGAGAGTGGCTAAAACTTTTGCGAGCAAAATGAAAGTGCTTAAGCGCTGCTGGCCATCTACAACATCATAGGTTGTAGCGTTGGTTGCAGAATCTGTGCCAATTGCGATTAAAACTAATGAGCCGCAAAAATAATCGCTTTCTTTATAGTATTCATAGCTAGAAAACAAATCGTCTAAAAGCTTTTCGCAGTTTTTTTCTGTCCATTGGTAAGGGCGTTGGTAGATCGGAATTTGGTAATAAGCCTTAAATTCTGTAGCTAAAATATCTCCTAATGAATGAGCTTTGCCTTCAATGCTTTCGTTTGCCATAAAAACCCCCTGTATGATTTAGGGTAGATTATAACATTAAAAAGTGTTTTTTTTTTTTTTGAAATATTTTCACACATTAAAATGCATGGTTTTTGTTGGAGCAGACAGAAAAGAACCCCTAATTTAGGGGTTTTTGGGGTTTATTTCTTAAAATTTTCCATGGATTTTTTCATATCAATCACGTAGCGGAAATTCCCTTGCCCGTTTAAGAGTTTGTCCCAAGTCGCATCAATTTCTTGACCGGTAACTAGCTCAATCTCAGGGTAAATGCCGTGCTTGATGGAAAAATCCATCATTTCTTGGGTTTCTTTCACACCCCCAATCCAAGAGCCATAAACCTTATGATTGCCTGAAAACAGCACCAAATCGCCAAAATCCAAATTCCTTTGCGGATCTTTTGGAGGGATACCCACAACCGCCACTTCACCGCCATATTTTAATAATTTCGTGTAAGCGAGCAAGTCATATTGCGTGGGAATGCTAGAAATGATTAGATCAAATTTTTCTTTACATTCTTCCACGCTTGTATAAAAGTTAGTCGCACCTAATTTTTGAGCCATTTGTTTTTTCTTGTCATTCCTTGCGAACACGCTCACTTGCGCTCCCATAGCCACGGCGTATTTTAAAGCCATATGCCCCAACCCGCCAAAGCCAGCGATACCCACTTTAGAGCCTTTAGTAACTTTAGAAAATTTCAAAGGCGAATACACGGTAATGCCCGCGCAAAGCAAGGGGGCCGCTTTGTCCAATGGGGCTTCTTTAGGGATAGAAATCACAAAGTTTTCGCTCACCACGATATTGTTAGAATACCCGCCATAAGTAGGCTCATTATTGTGGAAAGAATCTTCCCAGCTGTAAGTGTAAATGGTTTTGTTGTTTTCGCACCATTGTTCTTGGTGTTCATGCTTACAAGTATGACACTCACCGCAAGAATTTACCATGCAACCCACTCCAGCGTGATCGCCTACTTTAAACTTCGTTACTTTAGAACCAACCGCGCTCACCACCCCAGCAATCTCATGCCCAGGCACCATAGGATAAATTCCAGGCAACCAATCGCTATGAGCGAAGTGAATATCCGTATGACAAATTCCTGAAAAATGGGTGTCAATGACAACATCGTATTCGCCCATGGCATGGCGGCTATGCTCCCATTCGTGGAACTTCCCGTCTTTGTTGTCTATCGCAAAACCTTTAAAAGGCACTCGTTGGCTGTTACAATTGCAAGTATTGCCCATAAAAACTCCTTAAAACATCAAAGTATCATTCAGTCTTATTTGTAGTTTTAACAACAAGGAAAAAAGGGATTTTTGTGTGTTTCTGTAACCGTCAAACAGGTTCAAAAGAAGAGTGTTTGTGTGTTTCTGTAACCGTCAAAAATTTAACAAAAACTATTTAAAGGCTAAATGTGAAAGGATTTTAAGGGATTTATGCTTAAAGATTTCTTAAGCTAAAGAAAAACCTTTACCCTAAAGCAACCTTTAAAACCCTTGCTAAAGCTTATTTTTTAAAGCTCCTTTAAAACCTCTAAAGGCGATTTGAACGCCAGATTGAAAGCTTTAGCGATGCCTTCTTGGGTGATATAGCCGTTATAAGCGCTCAAGCCTCCAAGCGTGTTCGCCACGATTTTAGTGTTGGCTTTTAAAAAACCCTTCAAGCCATGCTCTAAATAATACAACAAATACGGCACGCTCGCATGGCTATAAGCCATAGAACTCGTTTTAGCGACAATCCCTGGCATGTTCGGCACGCCATAATGCAACAAATCCTCTTCCACATACACCGGGTTAGAATGGCTTGTCTGGCGTATGGTCTCTATGCACCCCCCTAAATCGCAAGCCACATCAATGACTACCCCTTGTTTTTGCATGCGTTTTAAATGCTTTCTTAAGATCACTTTAGGGGTTTGGCTCGCTGTAACTAACACCGCTCCCACTAGCCCCACCGCTCCGCTTAAGGCCTGAATGATATTGGCTTCATTCACGCTTAAAACTTCTAAATCATACAAATGATAATAGGGGTGGTTTTGCAATTTAGCGTAGTCTAATTCTAAAATCGTTACTTTAGCCCCCATTTGGCTTAAGACTTTCGCGCTCTCCATGCCAACCACACCGCCCCCAACTACGACAATTTTAGCCCTTTGCGCGCCCGATAAACCCCCTAGCATGACCCCCTTACCCATAAACCCCTTAACATGCTCTAAAGCCAATAAATAATGCTGGATTAAATGCGCGGCCAACCTCCCAGCCACCACGCTCATAGGTGCTAAAATAGGGTAGTCGTTTTTAGGCCCGGCAATGGTTTCAGTGCAAATGGAAGTGATTTTTTTATCTATAAACATTTCGCACAAGCTTTTTTGATACGCTAAATCCAAATAACTAAACAGAGTCGCTTTTTCTTTTAGTAAATGATACTCATGCTCTAAAGGCTCTTTGCATTTGACCACCAAATCCTGCCCCCACGCTGTTTTAGAATCCACGATTTTAGCCCCCACGCTTTCATACGCTTCGTTACTATAACCGCTATTAGTGCCGGCGCTATTTTGAACTAAAACCTCCACGCCCTTTTGAATGATTAGCGCCACATCATCAGGCACCAAAGCCACTCGTGATTCTAAATCCATGCTTTCTTTAACTAGCCCAATAGTCATGTTAATCCTTTAAATATGTAGTGTCAGTTACGATTATATTCGCTCAATAAGACTATTTGAGTGTTTTTCTATCAAAAACTTGAATGGTTTTACTCTTTTACACAATGAAATTGTTCTATTTATTATCCATTTGCTTATTAATAATTGGTTGTTAATTTTGGTTTAGAATAAAAATATGAGTGGGGATTTAAAAGGAGTTATAAAATGATTTTAGTAGGATTAGAAGCGGAGTTAGGAGCGTCAAAAAGAGGCACCGATAAAGGGGTTAGGCGTTTGAGAGAGGCTTTGAGTGCCACGCATGGCGATGTGATTAAAGGCATGCAAACGATCACTCAAGAGCGGTGCGTGCTTTATAAGGAGTTTAGATACGCTAAGAATTTTGAAGATTACTACCTTTTTTGTAAAGAAAATTTGATCCCTTGCATGCAAGAAGTGTTTGAGAAAAAAGAATTCCCTTTGATCTTAAGCTCAGAGCATGCGAACATGTTTGGGATTTTCCAAGCCTTTAGGAGCGTTCATAAGGACAAAAAAATAGGGATTTTGTATTTAGACGCGCATGCGGATATCCATACGGCTTATGACAGCGATTCAAAACATATCCACGGCATGCCTTTAGGCATGGTTTTAAATCGTGTCCATAGCGGGTTTAATCGCATGAGCGAGAGCGAAGAAAAGGCATGGCAAAAGCTTTGCTCTTTGGGGTTAGAAAAGGGAGGGTTAGAAATTGATCCTAAATGTTTGGTGTATTTTGGGGTAAGAAGTACCGAACAGAGCGAAAGAGATGTGATTAAGGAATTACAAATCCCTTTATTCAGCGTGGGAGCGATAAGAGAAAACATGCAAGAAGTGGTTCAAAAAACCAAAGAATTATTAAAAGCGGTGGATATTATTTACCTTAGTTTGGATCTAGACATTATGGATGGCAAGCTTTTCACTTCTACCGGCGTGCGTGAAAATAACGGGCTGAGTTTTGATGAGTTAAAGCAATTATTGGGCTTGCTTTTAGAAGGTTTTAAAGACCGACTGGGAGCCATTGAAGTAACCGAATACAACCCCACGGTGAGTATAAAACACAATAATGAAGAAGAAAAGCAGGTTTTAGAAATCTTAGATCTCATCATCAATAGCTGTAAATTTAAAGATAAGAAGCGATCTTTTGCAAGGAGTTGCTGATCGCTTTTCAAACAAAACGATAAAAGCTTGAAAAAGGGGCAGTGTTTAGATGGAAAATTAAACCGCTTTGAGCGTCAAAGAATGTCTTGTGCATTTTGAGAACGCATGCAAGCTAGCTGTGTGTCAAAAATAGGGATTTTTCACTAGAGATTGAGCAAAATCAGCAAAATCAAAAAAAAAAAAAAAGATTTTCATGGGATTAATAAAATTTTAAGAATTTTACGATAAAATTCCGTGCGTTATTAAGTTTTTTTAGTTTTTATTACCTAATAATGCTTGCACTCGTTATTGGCGTGATTTTACTTAAAAAATTTAAACAACTTTTAAATCTCTCAAAACATAAGGAGTTGGTGTTGCATAAAAAAGTTCTGTTGGCTTTGACTGCCAGCTTGATTTGCCAAGAGTCTTTGTTCGCTAAAGATAAAGACTACACTTTGGGCAAGGTTTCTACTGCCGGGAAAAAGGATAAATCTGATTATTCTGGGCAGGTCAATTTGGGTTATAGCGGGATTACCGCGCCTAAGAGTTGGCAAGATGAAGAAGTGAAAAAATACACAGGAAGCCGCACGGTGATCTCTAATAAAGCGCTCACCCAACAAGCTAACCAAAGCATTGAAGAAGCTTTACAGAATGTCCCGGGTCTGCAAATTAGGAATGCGACAGGCGTAGGGGCTATGCCCACTATCCAAATCCGTGGCTTTGGAGCGGGGGGTTCAGGGCATAGCGATGCGACACTGATGTTAGTCAATGGTATTCCTGTTTATATGGCCCCCTACGCTCACATTGAGCTAGACATTTTCCCTGTTACCTTCCAAGCCATTGATCGCATTGATGTGATTAAAGGTGGAGGCAGCGTGCAATATGGGCCTAACACTTATGGGGGTATTGTCAATATCATCACTAAGCCTATCCCTACTCAATGGGAAAACCAAGCGGCTGAAAGGATCACTTATTGGGCTAAGGCTAGAAACGCCGGGTTTGCCGCTCCCCCTGATAAAACCGGCGATCCTTCTTTTATCAAGTCTTTAGGCAATAACCTCCTCTATAACACTTATGTGAGGAGCGGAGGGATGATCAATAAGCATGTGGGTATCCAAGCGCAAGCTAACTGGGTTAGAGGGCAAGGCTTTAGGGACAATAGCCCCTCTAATATTTCAAACTATTGGTTGGATGGGGTCTATGACATTAATGAAAACAACGGGATTAAAGCCTATTACCAATACTACGATTTTGCTATCGCCCAACCGGGATCACTCAGCGAGCAAGATTACAAAATAAACCGCTTCGCTAATTTACGCCCCTTAAACCAAAAAGGCGGGCGCTCGCAACGCTTTGGGGCTGTGTATGAAAACCGCTTTGGGGATTTAGACAGAGTGGGTGGGACTTTTAGCTTCACTTACTATGGGCAGTTGATGACTAGGGACTTTCAAGTGAGCTCTAGCTACAATAGCGCTAACATGGTTACTTGTTTTAGTGAAGCGGCATGCAGGGCGGCGGGACTTCCGGCAGGGTATAACTTGGCTGTGCCTTATTATGCCACTAACTACAATGGCTGGGCAGAAGTAGAAAACCCTGTGCGCTCCATCAATAACGCTTTTGAGCCTAAAGTGAATCTGATCGTCAATACCGGGAAAGTCAAGCAAACCTTTATCATGGGCTTGCGTTTCATGACCACCACTTTTTTACAACGCCAATACTTAAACACCAATGAATGCGCCACTAAAACGAGCGGTGAGGGGGCAGGCTTCTTGTGTGAGGGCGCTAACGTGATGAGCGGTTGGCAACCCCACATCAAGCATGGCGTTTATAGAAACTGGAACAACTGGCGTAACAATTACACAGCGGTTTATTTGAGCGATCGCATTGAAGCTTGGGACGGGCGCTTTTTCATCGTGCCTGGTTTGCGCTACGCTTTTGTGCAATACAACAACGAAAATGCGGCTAACTGGGTGCAAATCCCTGAAAAGGATTTAAGAAAAATCAAGCACATGAACAATTGGATGCCCTCAACCAACATTGGCTTTATCCCTGTGCAAGGCGATCACAACGTGCTTACCTACTTCAACTACCAACGCTCTTTTGTTCCGCCTCAATTAGACGTTTTGAGCTATGGAGGAGCGGAGTATTTCACCCAACACTTTGACACTGTGGAAGCAGGAGTGCGCTACACCTATAAGGATAAGTTCAGCTTTAATGCGGACTACTTTAGGATTTGGGCGCGCGATTTTGCCACCGGGCAGTATTCAATCTATACAAGCGGCCCCATGAAAGGTAATGTGCGCCCCATTAATGGCTATTCTCAAGGCGTGGAGCTGGAATTGTATTACAGGCCCATTAGAGGGTTGCAATTCCATGCCGCTTTCAACTACATTGACACTCGTGTAACCAGCCATGGCCCTTTAACAGACTTGAACGGGGATGTGCTAAAAGGGACTAGCTACAACAAGCATTTCCCTTTTGTAAGCCCTTTCCAGTTCATTTTTGACGCTCGTTACAACTGGCGTAAAACCACCATTGGTATTTCTAGCTATTTTTATAGCCGCGCTTATAGCGGGATTAGCAACAGTGCAGCAGGAGGCTATTATGGGATGCAATACTATAGTGGGGGGAACAACTATGAAAGCGTTCTTAATAGCGGTTATCAATGCGAAGCTTGGTGTATGACCCAACATGAAGGGCTCTTGCCTTGGTATTGGGTGTGGAATATCCAAGTGAGCCAAATTTTCTGGGAAAACGGAAGACACAGAGTTACAGGAAGCTTGCAAATCAATAATATTTTCAACATGAAGTATTATTTTACAGGGATTGGCTCTAGCCCTGCAGGCTTGCAACCTGCACCTGGAAGATCAGTTACAGCGTATTTAAACTACACTTTCTAAAGGCTTTAAAAAGGAGGGGGATTATTGTGCGATGATGAGCCGCTCTCTTTATAGCGGTCAAAACCCCAACAAACCCACCACGAAAAATCCCTTACAAGATGTAAACACGGCCGTTCGGCTGTATTCAAGCTAAAAGATCAGTCTTTTTAGGATGGCGATTTAAAACAAGAATTAGAATGTTTAGGGTTTGAAAACACTCAAGGGGGTGTTTATGCTAATCATTCTAAAAAACACTCTAGCATAAGCCCATAAAGCGATCAATAAACCCCCTCAAATAAAGTGGTTTAAAAAATGGAGGATTAGAACATTTAAAATAAAAGACTTTAGCGGTTTTATCGAAATGATGAAACATTCATTTAAGAATATTCCAAATAAGTTTCTTTGAGGCTGGCCTTAGCCCTTTGCCAATTGGGCAAATACAAACTCAGCAAATCCCTAAAATATTCGTTATGGTGGCGCGCTTTGAAATGCAATAATTCATGCACAACCACATATTCAATGCCCTCACTAGGCGCTTTAGCCAATTCCAAATTAAAAAGTAAGGCGCGTTTAGTTATATTACAACTCCCCCATATCCGTTTCATTTTTTGGATTTTAAAGCTTCGTATACTTTCGTTTAAAATCTTTTCATAATGGTTGATATAGGTTTGTATTTTTTCTCTTAAAACTTGTCTGTAATAGCTTTCTAACACCTTTAAGCGGTTTTCTAAGCTTGTCTTTTTCTGGACATGCAAGATTAAATATTTAGGGCTTTGGAGGACGAAGTGTTTTTTTATGGTGTGTTCAATCTTTAACAGATAGCGTTTCCCAAAAAGATAATGGCTTTCTCTTTCTAGCATTCCTCTTTGGCTCTGTCTGTTTTGGTTTAAAAAATTTTGTTGCTGTTCTTTTATCCAAGGGAGTCTTTTAATCAAAGAAAGCCTGAGACTCTCATCGTTTAAAGCTAGGGGGCAAGACACATGCACAGAGCCATCAGGCGGGCAAACGCTAATGTGTAAATGTTTAATAGCCTTTTTTTCTATAGCGATGTTGGTATTATTTAAAGTTAAACAATAAGCGTTCATCAATGATACTCCTCTATGCGTTTGGCTAAATTAAAGATGCTTTCTGACAAACCCTCATCGTCTATGATTTTTCTTAAAGCGAATTTAAGGATTTTTTCTTTTTGATGATGCCCCACCCAACCATCTTTTTTATTATCCCTTATGCATGCGTCTATTTCTAGGGCTAACTCTTCATCTTCATCTAAATTATCATAGAGGGTTTTTAAAGCGTCAGTGTTGATCTTTTTAGGGTAATTTCTATTTTCTTTATCAATAACTTTTTTGGCTAAGTCGTGGATTTGTTGCAAGTATTCTAAATAGGTTAATTTCTTTTCTCTAAACTGGAGAATCAAATCGTTTAAAAGCGAAGATAATTTTTCGTAATACTTAGGATCGCTCGCTTCTTTTTCTATAATGCGTTTTCTAGTATTATTAGCGATGCTTTCTGCCATAGAGCTTTCATTTTTAAAGACTTGAGACAGCACCTTATTAAAATCATTAATATCCATTTGGGCTAAAACTTCACACAGCCCTTGATCTTCTATTTTAATTAGCGTCTTGCTGTCCGTGGCTTTAATGTAAGCGTCTAAGATCCTGCGCATGTCTTCGCTATAGCTTTTTAAATCCACGCTATCCCCACTACTCAAGCCAACCGCTTTTTGTAAATGCCTGTAAAATTCCGCTTCTTGTTTGATTTGTTGCGTTTCTTCTTTAGAATAAATGGGCTTTTCTAAGTTGTTCAATTCCACAAACATTCTTAAAAACGCGCCAACAAGCTGGTAAAACAACCGCCTTTTTTGAGCGTTTTTTTCTAAATCGCTCCCGCAAAAATAAGCGGTATAATCCGTTTCATCTTTTGGCTCTTTCACGCTTTCACAAAGCGATCTCAATTGCCCTCTAGCTTCTTCTAATTTTTTCTTAATCTTTTGGGCTTTGTCAGAGATAAGCCCTTGAATGTCTTCTCTTTCATAGTTTTCAAACGCTTTATTCGTGTAATCGCTGTGCGCTTTTTCTAAACTCTCAAACAAATCCTTATAGTCTATGATACAGCCAAAATCCTTATCTTCGCTATCCAGTCTGTTCACCCTGCACACCGCTTGAAAAAGCCCATGATCTTGCATTTTCTTATCAATGTATAAATAAGTGAGACTTGGCGCATCAAAACCGGTCAATAGCTTATCCACCACGATCAACAGCTTCATTCTAGCAGGCTCATTAATAAAACGCTCTTTAACTTTTTCTTCAAACTCTTTAATTTTATTAAGGGCTTTTTTCTCATCTGTTTCATTAAAAAAGTTTTGCAGCATTTTACAATAAGTGCGGTATTTGTAACTCTCTTCGCTCTCATCGCTCCCGCAATCTTTAAGATCAGCGATATTGGGTTCATAGCTTGTGATCACAGCCACCTTATCCTTTAATTCTGTTTCTAAAAAGAGTTCAAAATACCGGCATGCGTTATACACGCTTTCAGCCACCAGCATGGCATTCCCCTTTTCACTGCTTAATCTTGGGAGTTTTGCCATATCCAATACAATATCTTGCACAATACGAGCTAATCTGTCTTTGGTGGAAAAAACTTTTTGCAAATTAACCCATTTCTTTTTAAGCTCTGTTTTAGCCGTCTCATTCAAACCTTGGGTTTTTAATTCAAAATATTCGTCCAGCTTTTCATGGCTACTGACATATTGATCCACGCTTCTGGCTTCATAGTTTAAATCTAACACCACCCTATCGCTAACGGCTTCATTGAATTTATAGCAATGGATATAATCCCCAAACACTTCCTGGCTTGTCTTTTTATCTTGTTTCAACAAAGGCGTGCCGCTAAAGCCTATAAAAATCGCATTAGGGAGCAGGCTTTTCATGGCTTTGTGCAATTTAGCGCCTTGGGTTCTGTGGCATTCATCCACTAAAACAACCCATTCCTTTAAAACAGGTTGTTTTTTTAAATCTTCTAAGTCGTTGTCATCAAACTTATGCACAAGCGAGCCAACCAAAAATTCCTTATTCTCAAACAGCACGCTCAATAAATCCTTCTTGCTGTCTGCACGATAAAGATCCTCGCCTATTCCTTCAAACACGCCTTGAATTTGAGCGTCTAATTCCCTCCTGTCCGTAACGATTAAAATCCTCGCTTGTTTCCTATTTATTCTTAGCCATTTAGTAAGCCACACCATAGTCAGGCTCTTACCGCTGCCTTGCGTGTGCCAGATAATCCCCCCTTCGTTTCTTTTGATAAATTCTTGCGTTTTTTTAATCGCAAAATATTGGTGGAACCTGGCACATTTCTTTTGCCCCTTATCAAAAATCAAAAAATCATGGATAAATTCTAAAAACCTTTCTTTTTCTAGAAAACATTCAATCGTCTCAAACAAATTTTTTAAAACGCCCTCTTCTTTCCAAGAAAGGTAGTATTTTTCTTCAGTCTCTATGACGCCATACCTTAGCCCCTGGCTTTCATTGCCCGCCATCACCAATTGGATCGTTTTAAAAAAATCTCTAATAAATTCTTTCTTTTGGTTGTCTAAATTTTGCCGGATACCGCTTTCTACGCTCACGCTGGATTTTTTCAATTCTAGCACCCCTAAAGCGATCCCATTAACATAAAGCACCACATCCGGCCGTTTTGCGTTTGGCCCTTTAACGCTCACTTCTTCAGCCACGCTAAATTCATTCTTAAAAACATCTTTCCAATCAATGAGATAAGTCGTTTGGAAGTTTTCATTCTGGCTTATTTTAGTTCCCACGCCATAAATCAAAAGCTCGTAAAATGTTTGATTCGCTTCGTATAAATCGTTTTTTAAAGCGTTATGGATTTTCTGCTCAATTTTAGGCCACCTTTCAGGCTCAATTTTTTGATTTTTAATTAGCCATGCTTTTAGGCTTTCTTTATTGATGTTTTTATTATCGCTCTTTGTTAAATCCCCTAAATACGCATAGCCCATGCTTTTAAAAGTTTCTATGACTTGTTTTTGAACTTCTCTTTCTGTTTTCATCATAAACCCCTTAAGAACGCTTTTTACCGCTTTATATTATAATCCTAAAAACAAAATAGGGCGGTTAAAATGGCGATCAAAAAAAGCGAATTGTATAGCTCTTTATGGGCTGGAGCGGATAGCTTGAGGGGCGGAATGGATGCGAGCGAGTATAAAAACTACGTTTTGAACCTGCTTTTTTTAAAATACATCAGCGATAAAGCCAGAAACAATAACTTTAGCGAAATAGAAGTGCCACAAGGGTGCTTTTATGAAGACATCCTCGCTTTAGAGGGCGATAAGGAAATAGGCGATAAGCTCAATAAAATCATCGCCAAGATCGCAGAGCGAAACGATTTAAAAGGCGTGATTGACAGCGTGGATTTTAACGATAACACTAAGCTTGGCGAGGGTAAAGCGATGATGGACACCCTTTCTAATCTGGTTAAAATCTTTGCGGATTTGAGTTTGGGCGCGCATGGGGCTTTAGACGATGATTTATTGGGCGATGCATACGAATATTTAATGCGCCATTTTGCCAGCGAATCCGGTAAATCCAAAGGGCAGTTTTACACCCCTAGCGAAGTTTCGCTTTTATTATCCCTTTTGCTTGGCATTGATGAAAACACCAGACAGGATAAAAGCATCTATGATCCCGCTTGCGGGAGCGGTTCGTTATTGTTAAAAGCTTCTAGTTTGGCCGGTGAAAAAGGGTTAACTATCTATGGTCAAGAAAAAGACATTTCCACAACAGCCCTTTGTAAAATGAATATGATCTTACACAATAGCGCTACTGCTGATATTGCTAAAGGGGGTTCTAGCACCCTTTCTAACCCCTTTTTTATTAAAAACGGCATGCTACAAACCTTTGATTATGTCGTGGCTAACCCTCCCTTTAGCCTGAAAAACTGGACTGACGGGCTAAGCATAGACCCTAAAAGCAAGCAAGTCATTAACGATCGTTTCAATCGTTTTGAAGACGGCACGCCCCCTGAAAAAAATGGCGATTTTGCTTTTTTGCTCCACATCATCAAATCCTTAAAAAACACGGGCAAAGGGGCAGTGATCTTACCCCATGGGGTGCTATTTAGGGGGAATGCCGAGGGTGCAATCAGAAAAAATCTTTTAATAAAAGGCTATATTAAAGGCGTGATAGGCCTAGCCCCTAATCTTTTTTACGGCACTTCCATTCCTGCATGCGTGATCGTTTTGGACAAAGAAAACGCGCATGCCAGAAAAGGCGTTTTTGTGATCGATGCGAGCAAGGATTTTAAAAAAGACGGCAATAAAAACCGCTTAAGGGATCAAGATGTCCAAAAAATGATAGACACTTTTAACGCTTACAAAGAAATCCCCTATTATTCCAAAATGGTGAGCCTAGAAGAAATCAGCGCTAACGACTATAACTTGAACATCCCGCGCTACATTGCCGCCAAGCAAGAAACAGAAAAAGACTTGTTCGCTTTAATCAACAGCCACAAGGCCAGTTATTTGCCCAAAAACGAAATAAAAGCCTACGCCCCTTATTTTCAAGTGTTTAAAGAGCTTAAAAACACGCTTTTTAAAAAGAGCGATAAAGAGGGTTATTACGCTTTAAAAACAGAATGCGAAAACATTAAAGAATCAATCGCCCAAAGCTTAGAATACCAAACCTTCCACGCTTCCATTTTAAGCGTTTTTGACCGATTGGATTTATCCACAACTTTTAACTCTTTAAAGCTAGGTTTTAACCCAAAAACCCTCATAGAAAGCGTTTGTTCAAAAGTTTTATACGAATTTGAAAAAATAGAAATTTTAGACAAATACGGCGTGTATCAGCTCTTTAAAGATTACTACAATGAAGTTTTGCAAGACGATTGGTTCCTTCTTTCATGCAACGGCTTTGAGAGCACTAAAAATTTAAGGAAATTAACCCCCCTAAAAGACAAAAACAAAAAAGCCAACTATTTAGAGGAGCCGGATTTTGTCATTCAAAAAACTTACTATAAAAGCGATCTAATCCCTAAACATTTAATCAAACAACGCTTTTTTGAAAAAGAAACGAAAGAATTAGAAGAATTAGAAAACGCCCTTAATGAAAAAGAGGCCCATTTTGAAGAATTTATAGAAGAGCATTCTAACGAAGAAGGGCTTTTTGATGGATTGAAAATCAATGAAAGCGTTTTGAAAAAGGAACTAAAAAACGCCACCGACCCAGAAGATAAAAAAATCCTAAAAACCGCTTTAGAATGGCTAGAGGCTAAAAACAAGGCGCTAAAAAGCAAAAATAAAGCTTATGAGGAGCTGGAATTAAAAGCGTTCCACCAGTATAAAAACTTGAAATTAGGCGAAATTAAGGATCTCATCATCCAAGACAAATGGCTTAACAGCCTAAAAAACGCCCTAGAAAACAAGATCCAAAAACGCATCAACGCTTTTGCTAGCGCCCTTAATGAAATCATTCAAACTTACTCTAACGGCTTGTTAGAACTAGACCAAGAAGTCAAAGAGAGCGAATCAAAAGTTTTAGAGCATTTGAAAGATTTGGGGTTAATGGGGCGATAAACGCATGGACGCATTAACAACGCCCTCAAATTGGCAAAGAGTGAGGCTTGGGGATATTGCCGAAATTAAAAGAGGGGCATCACCTAGACCTATTGAAAATCCTAAATGGTTTTGCACTAATTCTAA